>NZ_JBNDIG010000001.1:0-1101328 GCF_050434285.1 Ensifer sp. KUDG1 | reverse complement strand
AGCTCCGGATTGACCTGCTTCAACCGGATCGCCGCCGCAAGACCCGCCGGTCCCGCACCCACGATCACAACGTCGAACTCCATGCTCTCGCGTTCGGGCAGGTCTTGTTCGGTCATACCGTCTCTCCAGTCTCACCGGTCTTCTGCCGGCTCAGTTCCCAGGGCATATCATTCCGTCATGGCAAATGCAGTTTGGCTTGTCGAGCCGGGATGCGACAGACGATGCCCGCTTTTGCGCATGAGGTCATGAGTATAGGGCAAATATCTATATGACGTGTACGTAAACGTAAATATATCAATTTGTCGCGCAGCGAAGCTACGGGCCATGCGGCCTTGCTTTTGCCGAAGAGCCGTGCGAGGAGGCCGCCGCACCCTTCCAGCGGTACGCGCTGGCACACCCCATTCGCAATCGGCACGCGGCAAGGCGCCTCTCGGCGTCCGGACGGCGTGTCTTTCGGCTTTGCAGCCGGCCGCCCAACGATCCCTGAGAGCGGCCCACGGAATTCATGTTGCGTCGCGCGCCTGCCGGCTGGCTCCGGGCGGCGAAGCGACGCCAGACGCAAGGAGACACTCATGGTCAAGGCACTCGGCTTTGATTTCGGCACCACCAATTCCGTTCTGGCGGTTGCCGCGGGCGACACGACCCATTCGATGCACTTCGACAGCCTCGCCGGCTCGACCGACGCCATGCGTACTGCCCTCTCCTTCATGAAGGATGCCAAGCTTGGCGCCCAGGCGCTGAAGGTCGAGGCGGGTCAGGCCGCCATTCGCGCCTTCATCGACAATCCCGGCGACTGTCGCTTCCTGCAGTCGATCAAGACCTTTGCCGCAAGCCCGCTCTTCCAGGGCACGCAGGTCTTTGCCAAGCGCCACAGCTTCGAAGACCTGATGCGCGTGTTCCTGACCAAGCTGCGCGACTATGCCGGCGACGGCTGGGCGGACCAGTACAGCCGCATCGTCGTCGGCCGTCCGGTGCACTTTGCCGGCTCCAGCCCCGACCCGGCACTGGCGCTCGAGCGCTACGGCGCAGCCCTCTCCGAATTCGGCTTCCCGGAAGTGCATTACGTCTACGAGCCGGTGGCAGCGGCCTTCTACTTCGCCCAGAACCTGAAGCAGGATGCGACGGTGCTCGTTGCGGACTTCGGCGGCGGCACGACCGACTATTCGCTGATCCGCTTCGAGACCAAGGCCGGACGCCTGACGGCGACCCCGATCGGCCATTCGGGCGTTGGCATCGCCGGCGACCACTTCGACTTCCGCATCATCGACAACGTCGTCTCGCCGCTGATCGGAAAGGGGAGTCTGTTCAAGAGCTTCGACAAGCTGCTTGAAGTGCCGTCGAACTACTACGCGAATTTCGGCCGCTGGAATCAGCTTTCGATCTTCAAGACACTGAAAGATTTTACGGATCTGAAGAAGCTGGTGCGCCAGAGCCTGGAGCCGGAAAAGCTGGAGGCCTTCGTCGACCTGATCGAACATGACGAAGGTTATCCGCTCTACAACGCGATCTCGGCAACCAAGATGCAGCTGTCGAAGCAGGACGAGACCGAGTTCTATTTCGCGCCGCTCGGCGAAATGTCGCGCCGCACCGTTCGCCGCAGCGATTTCGAAGGCTGGATCGCACCGGAGCTCGCCCGCATCGAAGGCGCACTCGACGACGTGCTGCAGTCGACCGCAACGGCACCCGAGACGATCGACAAGGTGTTCTTGACCGGCGGCACCTCGTTCGTTCCAGCCGTACGCGGCATCTTCGAGCGGCGTTTCGATGCCGACCGGATCGAGAGCGGCGGCGAACTGCTGTCGATCGCCCATGGCCTGGCGCTAATCGGCGAGCATGAAGACATCGCCCACTGGACCGCGAACGCGGCCTGAGGCGACGCGCGGGCCCGATGTGCATGACCTTGGATAGGAGGGCCGAGCGCCGGAAAAGCGGTTCCGGTCCGGCCGCTTATGGGCTAGGTTGGCGGCCATGATTTCCGCCCACGACCTCTCTCCGGCGCAGCTTGCCGCCCTCCTCGCCTTCCACGGCGATGCGGGCGTCGAATGGCTGCTGGAAGAGGAGCCGGTCGATCGGTTCGCCGAGTTCGAGGCAATGAAGGCAGCGCGCGGCAGTGCCCGCGCGACGGCAACCAGCAACCGGGCGGAGGCACCCGCCTCGCAACCGGCTGCGCGCCAGACACCGGCGGCCGCTGCCCCCACGCCTTCCCGCGCACCGGCCCCGGTGGCGAACGCCCCAGCGGTTGCCATTCCCGATGCGCAGGCGATCGAAGAGGCGCGCTTTGCCGCCGAATCGGCGCGGTCGCTCGCCGAACTCCGGACAGCGATGGAGGGTTTTGCTGGCTGCAATCTGAGGAACAGCGCCCGCAATCTGGTTTTTGCAGAAGGCGATGCGGCCCGCGGCATCATGATCGTCGGCCCGATGCCCTATGCAGACGACGATCGCGACGGCCAGCCCTTTGCCGGCCGCCTCGGCGAGATGCTGACCCGGATGATCGCCGGCATAGGCCTTACGCGTGAAAGCGTGCTGCTCAGCAACGTCGTGCCCTGGCGCCCGCCGGGCAACCGCGTGCCGACGGCGCACGAGGCTGACATCTGCCGCCCCTTCATCGAACGCCAGATCGCACTGGCAGAGCCCAAGCATCTGCTGCTGCTCGGCAATTTCACCGCCCGTTTCTTCTTCGGCGGCAACGACACGATCCACCAGCTTCGCGGCGAATGGCGCGAGCTTGCGATCGGCGGCATCACCGTGCCGACACTTGCCACCCTGCATCCGCAGGACCTGGTAACCGCGCCGATCAACAAGCGCTTCGTCTGGCAGGATCTGCTTGCCTTCAAGGCCCGCATTCACGGCTGATCCCGAGGAAAGCGCCTGCCCGGATGGCACTCGCGGCCGCCTGCCCGTTTCATGAACAAAGTATGAAGAAAGCCATGCGGCCTGCGCATATCAGCGGCGCATTTTGACGCATTGCAAAATGGCATGTTGCAGCGCAATATATTGACACGGGAGGAATGGAATTTAAGGAACTGAACCATGACTGCCCGCTTTCGTCCGATCCACAGCAGCTTTGAGACGCTCCGTCACACCGGCGCTGCTCAACGGACGCCGTTCAACCGCTTTGGCACGGCAGCCAACGAGCAGATGACCGCGATCGGCCTCGCCCGGACCACCCGTCCGGCGCAGATTTTCGCCGACTTCATCCAGCGCTGATCCCCACGCGATACGCGGCCTTGCGTATCGCGTGACGCATCGTTTGACCCGACACGAAGAAAGGAACGAACCCATGACCAAGCCGATTGCCAGCCTCAAGGTCCTGCTCGATTCGATCTCCGACATCGGTACGGCCGTGCGCGCCTCGCGCGAGTATACCGTTCTCAGCACCAAGCAGGATGCACGCCGCGCCCATCGCGTGGCCGTGAGCCCGCTGCTGCCGAACTGATCGCTGCCCGAAGACAAACACACCGCCTTTTTGCCATCGCCTGTCGCAATCGACAGGGCGTAGAAAACTGGATAGAGCCACACTCGTCCCGACTAAGGAGTGTCAGGCTCATCCGGTCCTGCCAGACCGTTCCTCGCTCCATCTGCGTTTGCTTGTCATCGGACAAATGACGAAGCGCCACGTTTCCAGGAGCGCCGATGCTGGCCAGCCTCGCTTCCGTCTTCAGCCTGATGGTGTCGACCCTGCTCATGATGGTCGGCTTCGGCCTGCAGAGCTATGTTATCCCCGTGCGCTCCGTCGCAGAGAACTGGTCGACGCTGACGGTCTCGGTGATTGCCACCGGCTATACGGTCGGCTTCACGCTCTCCTGCGTCGTCACGCCGAAATTCGTACTGCGTGTCGGCCATGTGCGCGTCTTTACCGCGCTGATCACCCTGCTCTCCATCGCGATCCTGCTCTGCGGCCTCATCGTCGACTGGCGCGCCTGGATCGTGTTTCGCGCCATTGCCGGCTTTGCCATCTCCGGCAGCTATCTCGTCATCGAGAGCTGGCTCAACGAGCGCGTCACCAATGAAAACCGCGGCCTGCTTTTTTCGCTCTATCTGATCACGACGATGGTCGGCACGATCGGCGGGCAGTACATGGTGCCACTCGGCGATCCGACCAACACGTCGCTGTTCATGCTTTGCAGCGTGCTGTTCTCGCTGGCGCTGCTGCCGACGGCGCTCTCCTCCTCCCCCATGCCCGCGCCGCCGGCGCAGGCGAAGTTCGATATCCCCGCCCTCTTTCGCCGCTCGCCGGTTGCCGTGGTCGGCGGCTTCCTCGCCGGCGCGCTGTCGGGCGCCTGGCTGAACCTCGGCGGCGTCTTCACCCAGAAGATCGGACTTTCGACGGCGGAAGGCGCCACATTGCTCGCCTCGCTATTGACGGGTAGCGCCCTCTCGCAGATCCCGATCGGGCGTCTTTCCGACAAGATCGACCGGCGCATCGTCATGGTCGGCTGCGGCATCGTCGGCGTCATCTCGTGCCTGGTGATGTCGGCATCGATCGGCAGCCAGCCCGCCGTTCTCTATATCATCGCCGCCTTCGTCGGATCGGTTCTCTTCCCGATCTACGCGCTGAACGTCGCGCATGCCAACGACCTTGCCAAGCCCAACGAATATGTCGAGACGTCCTCGGGCCTGATGATCACCTACGGGCTCGGCACGATTTCCGGCCCGCTCATGGTCGGTCCGGTCATGGACCGTTTCGGCCCGGCGGCGCTGTTTCTCGTCCTTGCCGTCTACTTCGCGCTCTATGGCGGCTATGCCGCCTGGCGCATTCTGCGGCGCGAGCAGCACAAGGGGCTCGTCGTCAAGACCGACTTTCAGGCAACGAGCGTCATGCCGACACCCGGCCCCGATGTGACGAGCCCGGCTGCCCTGCAGGCGGCACAGGAACCGCTGATCGACGACGACACAGTCCCGGCCTGGGAAAACCCGCGACCGTAGGCCGTGGCTCAGCCCTGCGGCGTCACATGCTTGCGGGCGCCCCGGCGCTCGAGGCCGAGCCGGTGCTCGCGAAAGATGATGAAGATGCCGGCGCCGACGACGATGGCCGTGCCGACAAGCATGGTGGCCGTCGGGATATCGTCGAACAGGAAGTATCCGATGATCAGGCCGAGCACGATCGAGGTGTATTCGAACGGTGCGATCGTCGACATGTCGGCGTGGCGATAGCTCTCGGTCAGAAGGATCTGGGCGACACCGCCGCAGAAACCGGCAAACATCAAGAGCAGAAAGGCTTCGCGTGAAATCGACGGCCAGCCGAAAGGCAAGGTCGCGAGAGAGAAGACCGAAGCCGACAGCGAAAAATAGAGCACGATCGTGTGGGTACGCTCATTCTTGACGAGCTTTCGCACCAGCACCATCGCAACGGCGCCGAGCGCCGCCGAGACCAGCACCGCGGCCGCCCCCATGGCCTCGAACGAACCGAAGCCCCCCTCTTCGAACAGCGTCAGCCTCGGCCAGGTGATGATCATCACCCCGACGAGCCCGATGACGACCGCCGACCAGCGATAAAGCCGGACGGATTCTCCGAGAAAGATTGCGGCGAAGGCGACCGCGATCAGCGGCATGGCATAGCCGATGGCGATGGCTTCAGGCAGCGGCAGGTGCACAAGACCGTAGAAGCCGAAGCTCATTGCGAGAATGCCGATGAAGCCGCGAGCGATATGGCCGGTGATGTCCTTGGTCTTGAAAGCGTCGCGCAACTGTCCGCGAAGAGCGAGATAGCCGAGGATCGGCACCATGGCGAAGGCCGAGCGGTAGAAGGTGATCTGGCCGGTGGCGATCTCGTTTCCGGCCGCCTTGATCAGCGTCGACATGCAAACGAAAATGACGACGGAAAGGACCTTGAGCAGGATCCCTTTCATCGGGCTTTCGACTTCCGCATTCATTGAGGGCACTTTTCGAACAGCCTTGACCGGCAATCAGCAGGCACGCGGGCTGGTTTGGAGATTTTTCAGCGGAGAGAACCGCTGCAGGACCCCACCACCTTAGCGACGCTTCGCAGGAAAGTCGGATCAAACTTCGTGATGAATGACGTTTTTTCTTGATCGATTAACCTTCGACAGTAGGACGGCCGGCTTTTCTTTAGCTGCCCCGAAAAAAACCTTTCCAATTCATGTCTTGTTAGTCCCACTTCGATACACATCGGTCCGATAAGGGAGCGGGAAGATTAACGGACGCCATGTCTTTTCTGTCGGAAGTGCGGTCGCCGGCATCACAATCGTGTGGCACAGCCCAGCTTTTCGCCCCTTGGCCTTTTCACCATCACAGGCGCCCTCTACAAATTCTCCAGTAGAACGGTGCAAGCGGGACTGACCATGCGGACAAATACTGGCCAGATCATTCATCTGGAAGACTACCGGCCGACCGACTTCGTTCTGGAGAGAGTGGATCTGACCTTCGAGCTAGACCCGAAGGAGACCAAGGTCGAGGCCCGGCTGATCTTCCATCGCCGCGAGGGTGTCGACAGTGCCGCGCCGCTCGTGCTTGATGGCGACGAGTTGACAATGACCGGCCTGCTGCTCGACCAGGAAGAGCTTGCGACGTCGCTCTACGACGTCGCCGACGATACGCTGACGATCCGCGGCCTCCCCGAAACCGCCCCGTTCGAAATCACCATCACCACGCTGCTTTCGCCAGAGACCAATACGCAGTTGATGGGGCTCTACCGCACCAACGGCGTCTACAGCACCCAATGCGAAGCCGAAGGCTTCCGCCGCATTACCTATTTCCCCGATCGTCCCGATGTACTCGCCGTCTACACGGTCAACATCATCGCCGACAAGGCGTCCTCTCCCCTCCTGCTTTCGAACGGCAACTATCTCGGCGGCGCCGACATGGGCGACGGCCGTCACTTCGCCGCCTGGTTCGATCCGCATCCGAAGCCGAGCTATCTCTTTGCGCTGGTCGCCGGCGACCTCGGCGTGGTCGAGGATACCTTCACGACCATGTCCGGCCGCGACGTCGCGCTGAAGATCTATGTCGAACACGGCAAGGAGCCCCGCGCCTCCTATGCCATGGATGCGCTCAAGCGCTCGATGAAGTGGGACGAAGAGGCCTTCGGTCGCGAATACGACCTCGACATCTTCATGATCGTCGCCGTCTCCGACTTCAACATGGGCGCCATGGAGAACAAGGGCCTCAACGTCTTCAACGACAAATACGTGCTTGCGGACCCGGAAACGGCGACCGATGCGGACTACGCCAATATCGAGGCGATCATCGCGCACGAATATTTCCACAACTGGACCGGCAACCGCATCACCTGCCGCGACTGGTTCCAGCTCTGCCTGAAGGAAGGCCTGACGGTCTACCGCGACCACGAATTCTCCGCCGACATGCGCTCGCGCGCAGTCAAGCGCATTGCCGAAGTGCGTCATCTGAAGTCGGAGCAGTTCCCCGAGGATGCCGGTCCCCTTGCCCACCCGGTGCGTCCGACAAAATACCGCGAAATCAACAACTTTTACACGACGACGGTCTATGAAAAGGGGTCGGAAGTCACTCGCATGATCGCGACCATTCTCGGCCGCGATCTGTTCAAGAAAGGCATGGATCTCTATTTCGACCGGCACGACGGCCAGGCGGTGACGATCGAGGATTTCGTCGCCTGCTTCGAGGCGGCAAGCGGTCGGGATCTGGGCCAGTTCGCCCTCTGGTATCACCAGGCCGGAACGCCGCTGGTCACCGCTTCGGGCGCCTATGACGCCGCCAAGCAGACCTTTACCCTGTCGCTCGAACAGACCGTGCCGCCCACGCCCGGACAGAGCGCCAAGGAAGCGATGCACATTCCGCTGAAGATGGGACTGCTGCTCGAAAACGGCAGCGAAGCCGCCCTTACCGCCGTTTCCGGCGCCGACATGACCGACGATGTCCTGCATCTGACGGAGCGCAAGCAGACGGTCGTCTTCTCGGGCATCCCCTCGCGCCCGGTTCCGTCGTTCAACCGCAGCTTCTCCGCGCCGATCAACCTGCATATCGAGCAGAGCGCCGACGACCTCGCTCTGATCGCGCACCACGAAAGCGACCTCTTCGCCCGCTGGCAGGCGCTCAACGCCATCGCGCTTGCCAATCTCGTCGAGGCGACGGCGAATGTCCGCGCCGGCAAGCCGGTCACCGCGGACAAGGCGCTGATCGACGGCCTGATCCGGGCCGCCGCCGACGACAGCCTGGAGCCGGCCTTCCGTTCGCAGGCGCTGGCACTGCCGAGCGAATCCGATATCGCCCGCGAGATCGGCACCAACAACGATCCGGACGCAATCCACGCGGCCCGTCAGCAGATCCTGACGGCCGTTGCCGTCGCCGGACGCGACACCTTCCTCAAGCTCGCCGACGAGCTCGTCTCCGGCGGCGAGTTCAGCCCGGATGCGGCAAGCGCCGGCAGGCGGGCACTGCGCAACAGCGCGCTCACCTATCTGGTTCAGGCCGAAGAAGGGCCCGAGCGCGCAGCGAAGGCCTTTGCGGCGGCCAACAACATGACCGACCTCAGCCATGCGCTGGCGTTGCTCGCGCACCGCTTCCCGGATTCGGCCGAGGCGGCAGAGGCGCTTGCAACATTCCGCACGCGTTTCGCCGACAACGCGCTCGTCATCGACAAGTGGTTCGCCGTGCAGGCGACGATCCCAGGCGCTGCGACGCTCGATCGCATCAAGGCGCTGATGGACGAGCCGCTGTTCAACGGCAACAATCCGAACCGCGTGCGCTCGCTGGTGGGCACCTACGCCTTTGCCAACCCGACCGGCTTCAACCGCGCCGACGGCGAAGGCTATCGTTTCCTCGCGCGCCAGATCCTCGACATCGACCCGCGCAATCCGCAGCTTGCGGCCCGCATCCTGACCTCCATGCGCTCCTGGCGTTCGCTGGAGGACAAGCGTGCCGGGCATGCCCGCAAGGCGCTGAAGGAGATCGCCGGCGCATCGAAACTTTCGGCCGATGTCGGCGACATCGTCGAGCGCATGCTCAAGGCCTGAGCATCGCCAAAGCCTGATTTTCCTGGGGCCGGGCCGCACCTGCATGTCTCCTTAAATCGTCCTCGATTTAAGGGAAAAGACATGCGGCAAATCAAAGCGTTACAGCGACCTTTGCGCGTCTGAACAAGACGCGCGGCGCTGTAGCGCGACCCGGCCTATTATTTTCCAACGATAAGAAATGGTTAACAAATCTTTACCAGCGCCTCTGGACAAGGCGAATCGCCCTGTGATTCATTGAGTCAGATTCGGGCGAGCGGCGCGCCGAATCATCAGAGGGTTTAGAGCATTGGGAAAGATGGCGGACGCGCGACCAGCGAGCGCAGCCGACGGGCGGTTGCGACTCAAGCTTCCAGGCGTCACCGGCCTGGAGCAGGAGTTTATCTCGCAGGCGAAGATCTTTGCCGGGCCGGCTTCGCGCCGCCTGGCAAACGCGGAGCCCGTTCTCAAGCGCTCCATCCCGATCCTGATCATTGCGTTCCTGATTATCGTGGCGGTTTCGCGCATGTCCAGCATCATGGACGAGCACGCCCGCATGGAGGAAAGCTCGCGCCAGACCGTCGGCCTTGCGGCGGCGATCGCCGTTGCCGCCTTCCAGACGGATGGCGTCGCGCTGTTTGACGAGGGCCGGCGCGCCGAGGCGGAGCAACGCTTCAGCCAGTTTCTGCCGACCGGCATGCTCGATCCCGGCACGTTCATCCTCGCGGTGCGCAAGGACGGTCGGATCTTCGCAAGCACGGAAGGCGGTGGCCCGCTCATCGGACGCACGCTCGCCGCGGCCGCGCCCGACATCGCGACGCTACAATATTTCGGCGAGCATTCGAGCATCATGAAAACGGCGATCGCCGGCGCCGACCACATCGTGGCGCTGGCGCAGCTGCCCGATGCGGCTGGCGTCGTGCTGGCCGCAACGCCGGTCACCCAGCTCGAGACGACCTGGCGAGACGAGGTTTCGCTGAACGTCACGCTGTTTGCCGGCATCTCGGCCATCCTCTTGATGGTGCTCTACGCCTACTACATCCAGGCAAAACGCGCGCGCGATGCCGATTCCGTCTTTGCCGAATCGAACCTGCGGGTCGAGACGGCGCTCTCGCGCGGCCGCTGCGGCCTTTGGGATTTCGATCTCGCCAACCGGCGGCTGTTCTGGTCGCGCTCGATGTACGAAATGCTCGGCATGCCCGGCGAGAGCAGCGTGCTCTCCTTCGGCGACGCCGCACGGCTGATGCATCCTGATGATCACGGCATCTACAGCGTCGCCCGCACGATCGCCCGCGGCGACGCGCGCCAGATCGACCAAGTGTTCCGCATGCGCCATGCGGATGGTCACTATGTGTGGCTGCGCGCGCGCGCCGAGATTATCCGCACCGCCTCTGGCCGGGCGCATCTGATCGGCATCGCCATGGACGTGACCGAACAGCACCGGCTTGCACAGCGCTATGCCGAGGCCGACCAGCGGCTCGCAGACGCGATCGAATGTACTTCCGAAGCCTTCGTGCTCTGGGACAAGCACGACCGCCTCGTGATGTGCAACACCCACTTCCAGGAGGCCTACAAGCTTCCGGATCATGTGCTGGTTCCCGGCACCGAACGCATCGCCGTGCATACGGCGGCAGCGCGGCCAGTGGTCGAGCGGCGGATCGCCGACCCGGATCACAGCAACCAGTCGCAGACGAGCGAAGTCCAGCTTGCGGACGAGCGCTGGCTGCAGATCAACGAGCGGCGCACGCGCGACGGCGGCCTTGTTTCCGTCGGCACCGACATCACGCTCCTGAAGCGCCACCAGGTGCGCCTGCGCGAATCCGAACGGCGGCTGATGGCCACCATCGGCGACCTCTCGGCCTCGCGCATGACGCTGGAGCGGCAGAAGACCGAGCTTTCGGTGGCGAACTCCAACTACCAGGTCGAAAAGGACCGCGCGGAAGCGGCCAACCGCGCCAAGTCCGAGTTCCTCGCGAACATGTCGCATGAGCTGCGCACGCCGCTCAACGCCATCCTCGGCTTCTCGGAAATCCTGCAGAACCAGATGTTCGGGCCGCTCGGCTCGGAGAAGTACAACGAGTATTCGCGCGACATTCATGAAAGCGGCAAGCATCTCTTGAACGTCATCAACGACATTCTCGACATGTCGAAGATCGAGGCCGGGCACATGCGCATCAGCCGCGAGACAATCGATCTCGCGCCCCTCATCGAGGAAACGCTGCGCTTCACCACCATTCCGGCCGAGCAGAAGAACATCCACGTGGTGCAGCAGATCTCGTCGGGCCTGACGATGATCGCCGATCGGCGGGCGATGAAGCAGGTGCTGCTCAACCTCCTGTCCAATGCGGTGAAGTTCACCAATGAGGGCGGGCGGATTTCGCTTCGGGCACGCAAGGTGACGGGCGCGGTAACGCTCACCATCGCCGACTCCGGCATCGGCATTCCGCGCGATGCGCTTCAGAAGATCGGCCAACCCTTCGAACAGGTGCAGAGCCAGTACGCCAAGAGCAAGGGCGGATCCGGCCTGGGGCTCGCGATCTCGCGCTCACTCACGCGCCTGCACGGCGGCAGCATGAGAATTCACTCGACCGAGAATGTCGGGACCATCATCTCGGTCAGGATCCCGGACCGAACCTAACGCAGGATCTCAATCAGCGCGCGGACGTCCGTGCGCCTTCCGCTTTCCGCGCGGCCCCATTCACCCCGAAACGACCGATTGGAAGACGCGCCGCACGGACTTGGAAAGCCTGCGGACGTCTCCCTCCAGGGTTTTCAGGTCCGGATAGTCCCCTGCCCGGCAGACCAGGTCAATCAGGCCCGCGGGCGCTTCCTTCGGCTCGAACTCGCCCTCGATGCAAAGCCGCACGATCTGGGACAATTCGGTGAAAAGATGCAGCGCCTCCAGCGCCACATCGAGATCGTTCGGGTTCATCAGCGCATCGCCAAGCAGCTTCAACGCGTCGGCGGTATTGGTGCCCGATGTCAGCGGCTGAACGCCCTTGGCCGGTGCCACGAGTGCCAGATACTGGGTGATGAACTCGATATCGACGAGGCCGCCCGGGATCAGCTTGAAGTCCCAGATGTCGCTCGGCGGTTTCTCGCTATCGATCATCTCGCGCATGGAGATCACGTCGGCGCTAACCTTGGCAACATCGCGGTTGCGCCCGAGGATCTCGGCGAAGATCCCGTTGGCCTCGGCCATCAGCCGGTCGTCGCCGCAGATGCAGCGCGCCCGGGTCAAAGCCAGATGCTCCCAGGTCCAGGCCTCTTCGCGCTGATACTTGGCAAAGGCGTTGATCCTGGTTGCGACCGGCCCCTTGTTGCCAGAGGGACGAAGCCGCATGTCGACCTCGTAGAGAATGCCTTCCGCCGTCGGCGCGGAAAGTGCGGCGATCAGGCGCTGCGTCACCCGCGTGAAGTAACGCGTCGGATCGAGCGGCTTGGCGCCGTCGGATTCCGTTGCCGTCTCGTCGTAGTCGTAGAGCAGGATCAGGTCGACGTCCGAGCCCGCGGTCAGCTCGTGGCTGCCGAGCTTGCCCATCCCGACGACGGCGATACGGCCGCCGGGGAAATCGCCATGAACGGAGCGGACTTCATCCTCGACCGCCTTCACCGCCGCAGCGATGATGAGGTCGGCAAGATCGGTAAAGGCGCGGCCGGCTTGCGCGCCGGAGATTGCGCCGGTCAAAAGCCGGATGCCGATCAGGAAGCGCTGCTCGGCGGCGATGATCCTGAGGCGATCGAGCACCTCCTCATAATGGCGTGCACCGCCGACGAAATTGGCGATGCGTGGCGCCAGATACTCCCGCGTCGGCAGTTCGGCGAGCAGGCCGGGATCGAGCATGCCATCAAAGACGTGCGGGCGCGCGGCGATGATTTCTGCAAGCCTTGGCGCCGACGACATGACATTGACGATCAACGACAGGAGGCCGGGATTGTTGCCGAGCAGTGAGAAGAGCTGAATACCCGCCGGCAGGCCGGAGATGAAGTTGTCGAACCGCAGCAGCGCTTCGTCGGCCCGGCGGCTTTCGCCGAAGACCCGGAGCAGCTCCGGCGTCAGCTCGGTCAGCCGCTCGCGCGCCTCCACCGACTGCGTGGCGCGGTAGCGGCCATAGTGCCAGGTGCGGATCGTGTGGGAGATATCCGAAGGCCGCTGGAAACCGAGTTTCTTCAGCGTCTCCAGCGTGTCCGGATCGTCGCGCTGGCCGGTGAAGACGAGGTTTCCGGTCTCGGTCGAGAGCTTGGCTTCCTGTTCGAAGAGCTGGGCATAGCGGCGCTCGACGGTCTTGAGCACGCGCGACAGCGCCTTGGAAAAGGCGGCCGTATCCTCGAAGCCGAGCATATAGGCGATGCGCTTGAGCTCCGCTTCGGTCTCGGGCAGGACATGGGTCTGCTCGTCGCGCACCATCTGGATCCGGTGCTCGACATCGCGCAGGAACCAATAGGCCTCGACAAGTTCGTCGGCCGTCTCCTCGTCGATCCAGCCGGCCTTGACGAGCGCCCGCAGCATCGGCTCGGTTGCGCGCTGGCGCAGGTCCGGCATGCGGCCACCGGCAATCAACTGCTGGGTCTGGACGAAGAACTCGATCTCGCGGATGCCGCCGCGGCCGAGTTTGATGTTGTGGCCCTTGACCGCGATCTCACCGTGCCCCTTGTGGGCATGGATCTGCCGCTTGATCGAATGAATGTCGGCGATCGCCGCATAGTCGAGATATTTGCGGAAGACGAAGGGGACCAGGTCCTTGAGGAAGTGCTCGCCGGCCTCGATATCGCCGGCGACCGGCCGCGCCTTGATGAAGGCGGCGCGCTCCCAGTTCTGCCCCCTGCTTTCATAATAGAGCATCGCCGCTTCGACCGGGATCGCCAGCGGCGTCGAACCCGGGTCCGGGCGCAGGCGCAGGTCAGTGCGGAAGACGTATCCGTCGCCGCTGCGCTCCTGCAGGATGCGGATCAGGCGGCGCAGCAACCGGCCGAAAGTTTCCGAGGCATCGTCGCGGTCGACGATGATGCCGGACTGCGGATCGTAGAAAACGACGAGGTCGATATCGGAGGAATAGTTGAGCTCGAAGGCGCCGAGCTTGCCCATGCCGAGCACGACGACACCGGAACCGGCGCTCGGGTTTGCGACATCCTTGACCTTCAGCTTGCCGCTCTCGTGCGCGCTCAAGAGCAGGTGGTCGATCGTCGCGGAGACGGCCGCACCGGCGAATTCGCTGAGCCAGCGGGTGGTTTCGCGCCCGTCGAAATGGCGGGAGAGATCGGCGAGAGCGACCGCGAAGGCGAGCTCACGCTTGGCGCGTCTCAGCCGCGCCATGATCTCCGTATCTGGCAATGCCGCGCCGCCCTCGTTCGGCTTCCAGGCATCGCGGGCGCGACGTACGCGCTCGCTCAGGAAGCCCGTGAGTTCGGTCGACAGAAGTTCTTCGAGAATGGCCGGTCGGCTGTCGCCGGTATCGCGCAGGAATGGGGAAAGGGCAAACGCCGAGACGATGAAAGTCTTGAACGGCGTGTCGGACGCAAGCAGGCTTGCGACCTTTTCGTGGCCCTTGGCCATATCCTTCAACACCGAAAGCGCTGTCTTGGCATCGGCTTGTGTGGCCGGACGGATCGGTGCCGTCTCGACCGCCCAGCACTTCTGCACCTGTTCCTGCATGCCGTCTCCCTCTGGCCGGAGTGGACGCGCGCAACGACCGCGCGCTCTGCCTCACTCCACCTCGTTCTCCCAGAACCGGTCTATCAGGTTGCCGCCATCGGGAAAACCATCTGAACCGTCAGACCCTTGCCGCCTTCGGCGGACGGAACCGTGTCTGTGAGATGCAGCGCGCCATGGTGCATTTCCATGACTGCCTCGACCAGCGACAGGCCAAGGCCGGTGCCTGGCTTGGACCGGCTCTCATCAAGGCGTACGAAGCGCTTGATCACCTCGTCGCGCATCGCCGCCGGTATGCCCGAACCGTGATCGGCAACCGACAGCAACACACTTCCCTCGCGCTTTTCCAGAGAGACCTTGATCAGGGGGTTCTCGGCGCCATCGGCATATTTGATGGCGTTGTCGATGAGGTTGCCGAGGGCCTGGCCGATCAGTTCGCGGTTGCCAGAAATAACCAGTTCCGGGGCGACGTCGGCTTCGAGTTTCAGACCGCCATCTTCGGCCACCGGTTCGTAGAGCTCGACGCAATCGGCGACGATCTGCGAAAGGTCGATGTCGCTCATCTCGGCGGCAGACGAGCCGGCCTCGACGCGCGAGATCATCAGAAGGGCGTTGAAAGTGCGGATCAGTTGATCGGATTCACCGATGATCTCCTCCAGCGCGCCGCGCTGGCTCGTGCCCTTGCGGGCAAGGGCTGCCTCCGCCTTGTTGCGCAGCCGCGTCAGCGGCGTCTTCAGATCGTGGGCGATGTTGTCGGAGACCTGTCGCAGCCCTTCGTTCAGTTTCTCGATGCGGCTGAGCATGGCGTTCAGCGATTCCGACAGCCGGTCGAACTCGTCGCCGGAACCGCTCATGGGCAGGCGCTGCGACAGATCGCCGGCCATGATCTTGGTGCTCGCCTCCGACATACGATCGATGCGCTTCAGAGCGTTGCGACCAATGCCGAACCAGATAACGAGCGCGCCGAGCCCCATGACGCCGAGCGCCACCATCAGCGCCTGGCGCACCAGCGCGCGGAACTTCTGCGGCTCCTGCAGGTCGCGGCCGACGAGAATGCGCAGACCATTGTCGAGCACCAGCACATGGGCAAGCGCCACATGGGTGTCCTTCTTGCTCTCGTCGGTATAGCGCTGATAGGCGAAGGGACGCTCGGTCCAGCCTTCGCTGTCGAGCAGGCCCGGCTCCAGGCTCGCAACGTTGCCGGCGAGGATTTCGCCGCTCGGTCCCGCAATCACGTAGAGATTGGCGCCCGGCTGACGTGCCCGCCGCTCGAGCGAGCGCAACAGGCCGTTCATGCCGGCGCGGCTATAGACCTGCTCGATCTGCGCCACCTCGGCGGTAACAGCGTCACGGGTCTGCTGCTGCAGCAGCCGCTCCGACATGCCGGTGACGTAGATGACGAGAAAGGCGGCACAGAGCGAAAAGAGGATGAGGTAGAGGGCGGAAAGCCGGACCGCGGTCGTTCTGAAGAGAACGCGAAGCTTGCTCATGCGGGCGCCCGGTCATCCTTGATCATGTAGCCGGCACCACGCACCGTGCGCAGCAGCGGCACATCGAAGTCCTTCTCGATCTTCGAGCGCAGCCGCGAGACATGCACGTCGATGACGTTGGTCTGCGGGTCGAAGTGGTAGTCCCAGACGTTTTCCAGCAGCATCGTGCGGGTGACGACCTGGCCGGCGTTCTTCATGAGATATTCGAGCAGGCGGAATTCGCGCGGCTGCAGGGGAATTTCCTTTCCCTGCCGGCGCACGGAATGCGACAGGCGGTCGAGTTCCAGATCGCCGACGCGGTAAACCATGTCCTGATCCGGCGTGCCCTTGCGGCGGCCGAGCACCTCGACGCGGGCGAGCAGCTCATTGAAGGCGTAGGGCTTCGGCAGATAATCGTCGCCACCGGCGCGCAGACCCGTTACCCGGTCGTCCACCTGGCCGAGCGCCGACAGGATCAGCACCGGCGTGTGGATGTCCTTGCGGCGAAGCTCGGTGATGACAGAGAGACCGTCTCGACGCGGCAGCATGCGGTCCACCACGAGAACGTCGTAATTGTTCTCGCTGGCCATGAACAGGCCGCTCTCGCCATCGCTGGCGTGATCGGACACGATGCCCGCCTCGCGGAAGGCTTTCGCCAGATAGGCTGCCGCCTCGAGATCGTCTTCAATGATCAGAATCTTCATACGCGCGACCATAGTCCCGGACCCCTGTCTGTCTCAACCGGTTTCGACTTTCGACAACCGGGTTGGCGAGTGCTCTCGTGAGGGAGAACGGGATACGGGCGGAAAACCGCACACACCTTTTCACATCCCGCTCCAAACGGCGAACGCCGCGACATCACCTGGAAATCGCGGCGCTCCGGTCAATCATCTGACTGCCGCGATCAGCCCTTGTCGATCGGAAGGGCCACGAAGCGGCTGCCGTTTTGGGCCTCAATCTGGAAGAGCGCCTTGCTACGGCCGTCCTTCTTGGCAGTGTTGATGACCTTCAGGATGTCGTCGGCGGACTTCACTTCCTGATTGTTCACCGAGACGATCTTTTCGCCCTGCTTCAGGCCACGATCGCTGGCATCGGAGTCTTCGTCGACCGAAGCGATGGTGACGCCCTTGCCATCGTCGGACGGCACGACCGAGACGCCAAGGTCGGCCAGTGCCTGCTCGCTCGACGGCTGGGCTTCATCGGACTGGTCGTCCTGGCTCTTGGCAGCTTCCTTGTCGTCCTTCGGCAGCGTGCCGATTTCGAGCTTGACGGTTTCCGCCTTGCCGTCGCGCCACAGGGCTAGGTCGACCGTGGTGCCCGGGCGGATCGCCGCAACCTTGCGGGCAAGGTCACGCGGATCCTTGACCGTATCGCCGTTCAGCGCGGTTACGACATCGCCCTTCTTGATGCCGGCTTTTTCGCCCGGCGAACCGGTCTGCGGCTCGACGACGAGCGCGCCGCTTGCTTCCGAAAGGCCGAGCGATTCGGCGATATCCTTGGTGACGGGCTGGATCTGCACGCCGAGCCAGCCGCGAGAAACCGAACCGTCCTTGATCAGGTCGGCAACCACATCCTTGGCAACGGTCGACGGGATGGCAAAGGCGATACCGACGTTGCCACCGCCCGACGGCGAGAAGATCGCCGTGTTGATGCCGACGACTTCGCCGGAGAGGTTGAAGGTCGGGCCACCCGAGTTGCCGCGGTTCACCGCCGCGTCGACCTGCAGGTAATCGTCATAGGGGCCGGATCCGATGTCGCGGCCACGCGCCGAGACGATGCCCGAGGTTACCGTACCGCCGAGACCGAAGGGATTGCCGACGGCAACTACCCAGTCGCCGACGCGGACCTTGCTGTCGTCGGCCCAGCTGACATAGGTGAACTTGCGCTTGTCATCGACCTTGAGCACGGCGAGATCCGTGCGGCTGTCCTTGCCGACGAGCTTGGCGTCGAGTTCGGTGCCATCGTTCAGGATGACGGTGAAGGCCGAGCCGTCGGAAACGACGTGGTTGTTGGTGACGAGGTAGCCGTCATCGGAGATGAAGAAGCCAGAGCCCTGAGCGGTCGGACGCAGGCGGCCTTCGCCATGCGGGCCACGACGGCCGGGGCCGCGGTCGGCACGATCGTCGCCGCGCGGGCCGAATTCCTTGAAGAAACGCTTCAGCGGATGGTCTTCCGGCAGATCATCGAAACCGCGACCGTTGAAGTTGAAGTCGAAACCGCTTCCGTCTTCCGACACCGGATTGGCGCGCGACTGGACGCGGACCGAAACGACCGCCGGCGAAACGGCCTCGACGACGTTGGCGAAGCTCGGCACCGACGGCGCTTCTACCTTCACCGGATCGGCAAAGGATTGCGAGATGCTGGCCGGCAGACCCGAGGTCAGCATGACGGCGGCAAGGCCGGCGACGGTCGAGGTCTTCAGAACGGTCTTGAGGGAGGGACGCAGGGATTTGGTCGTAAACATCCGTTTTGCCTTTTCTCTTCCTTGATGCCGTCGAAGACGGCACTGAAACCTGGTTGCGAAACCGCCTCAGGGAAGGCGGAATTCGTTTTGGCTGACTGGAGGAACAGCCGATGACCAAAGATGTAACGGATGGGACCTTACTGAGTTCTGTCCGGAAAATGAATTTTTGGTAATGTTGCGAAGAGCTGGCCCGGGCTCGACCAAGGGCCTACCGGGAATTGCGCGTTGGCGCGAGCGGCATTCTCAGCCGCTGGCGGGGATCTCCAGCGATATCAAAAGATTAGTGCGGGGCCGGTGCAACGGATGCGCGTTCGGCGAGCGCCGCGTTAAGGCTGAAGCAGCTTCTCCAGCTTTTCCTTTTCGTCCTCGGAAAGCGGCGTGCCCTTGGCCTGGGCGCCGCGACGGCGAGAGGCGATAACAAGCGTAATCGCCCCGACGAGGAGCAGGGTCGCCGGCATTCCCCAGAGGATCAGCGTCTTCGTCTCGAAGCGCGGCTTCAGCAGTACGAATTCGCCATAGCGGGACACGACGTAATCGATGACGGCCGTGTCGCTGTCGCCGTTCGCAAGCCGCTCACGCACAAGCACGCGCAGGTCCTTGGCAAGCTCAGCGTTGGAATCGTCGATCGACTGGTTCTGGCAGACCATGCAGCGCAGTTCCGCCGAGATCGCCCGCGCCCGCGCTTCGAGCGCGGGATCGGCAAGCACCTCATCCGGGTTGACGGCAAAGGCCGAGCCGACAGGCGCAAGTACAAGCAGGAGTGCCAGGAGCAGTCGCTTCATTCCGCAGCCCCCACCGGCACCGTCTTCGGTCGCTTGGCCTTGGCCGGCGCGCCGACGCGCAGGCGGCGGTCACTCAGAGAGACGAAGCCACCCGCCATCATGAAGAGGGTGCCGCCCCAGATGCACAGGATCATCGGCTTCCACCAGATGCGCACGACGATACCGCCTTCGCTGATCTGGTCGCCGAGCGAGACATAGAGCTGGCTCAAACCGAAGGTGCGGATGCCGGCTTCCGTCGTCGGCATGCGGCGCGCCTGGTAGAGGCGCTTCGATGACCAGACCTCGTCAATCGCAACACCGCCGCGGCTGATGGTGAAGTGGCCGGACTCCTCGGAATAGTTCGGGCCGCTGCCATTGCGCATTCCGTCGAAGCGCAGGGTGTAGCCGCCGGCATCGACCGTCATGCCCGGCTTCATCTCGACGACTGTTTCGGTTTCGAAGGCCGTGACGGCGACGATGCCGATCAGGGTGACGCCAAGGCCGATATGTGCAAGCGCCGTGCCGAAGGCAGAACGCGGCAGGCCGGAGAAGCGCCGCCAGGCGACGTTGCCTGCGACCTTGCCGAGGCCGGAGCGTAGCGCCAGGTCCGTCAATGAGCCGACGATCACGTAGACGCCAAGGGCAATGCCGAAGAGTGCGAGAACCGGGCCGCCGTTCATGAAGTAATAGTAGGCGACACCGAAGAGCAGACCGATGGCGACCGCTGCGAAGAGCCGCTGCGAAACGCCGGCAAAGTCGCCGCGCTTCCAGGCAAGCAGCGGGCCGAAGGGCACGGCAAAGAGCAGCGGCAGCATCAACAGGCCGAAGGTCATGTTGAAGAAGGGCGGTCCGACCGAGATCTTGTCGCCGGTCAGCGCTTCGAGCACCAGCGGATAGAGCGTGCCTGTCAGGACCGTCGCGGTCGCCGTCGTCAGGATAAGGTTGTTGAAGACCAGCGCGCCCTCACGCGAGATCGGCGCGAAGATTCCGCCCGCTTTCAGGTGCGAGGCGCGCAGGGCGAAGAGCGTGAACGCACCGCCGATGAAGAAGACGAGAATGGCGAGGATGAAGATGCCGCGGGTCGGGTCGGTGGCGAAGGCGTGAACCGAGGTCAGGACACCCGAACGCACGAGGAAGGTGCCGAGCAGCGACAGCGAGAAGGTCATGATCGCCAGCAGTACGGTCCAGATCTTCAGCGCCTCGCGCTTTTCCATGACCAGCGCCGAATGCAGCAGCGCGGTTCCCGCAAGCCAGGGCATGAAGGAGGCGTTTTCGACCGGATCCCAGAACCACCAGCCGCCCCAGCCGAGCTCGTAATAGGCCCAGTAGGAGCCCATCGAAATGCCGGCGGTGAGGAAGGTCCAGGCAGCGAGCGTCCACGGACGGACCCAGCGCGCCCAGGCGGCATCGATTCGCCCCTCGATCAGCGCGGCAATGGCGAACGAGAAGCAGACGGAGAAACCGACATAGCCGAGATAGAGCAGCGGCGGATGAATGGCGAGACCGACATCCTGCAGGATCGGGTTCAGGTCCTTGCCCTCGCCCGGCGCCGGCATCAACCGCGCGAACGGATTGGATGTCAGCAAGATGAAGAGCGCGAAGGCCATCGCGATCCAGGCCTGGACGGCAAGCACGTTTGCCTTCAGCGTTTCCGGCAGGTTGCGCCCGAAGGCGGCAACCAGCGCCGAGAAGAACGTCAGGATCAACAGCCAAAGCAGCATCGAGCCTTCATGGTTCCCCCAGACGCCCGAGATCTTGTAGATCAGCGGCTTCAGCGAATGGGAGTTTTCCCAGACGTTGCGGACCGAGAAGTCCGAGGTCACATAGGCGAAGGTGAGGACGGCAAAGGCGAAAGCGACGAGCAGAAAGCAGGCGACGGCGGCACTGGAGGCCAGCTCCATCAGGCCGCGATCGTTCAGCCGTGCGCCGAGGATCGGCAGGGCCGCCTGGATGACCGCAGTCGCCAGCGCCAGAACCAGAGCGTAGTGTCCGAGCTCGATGATCACTTGATGGTTTCCTTCCCGCTGAGCTCAACGCCCTGGGCCTTCAAACGGTCGGCGACATCCTTGGGCATATAGGTCTCGTCATGCTTGGCGAGAACCGAGTCGGCCACGAAGACCGAGCTTCCCGCGACGAAGGTTCCCTCCGTCACCACGCCCTGCCCCTCGCGGAACAGGTCGGGCAGGATACCGGTATAGGTGACCGGCACACCGCTCAGCGTATCGGTAACGGTGAAGGTCACCGTCTTGCCGTCGCCGCGCTTGACGGAGCCGGCTTCGACGACGCCGCCGAGGCGGATGCGGGTTCCCGGTGGCACGTTGGCCTTTTCGAGGTCGCTCGGCACATAGAAATAGGCGATCGCCTGGCTGAAAGCGAACATCACGAGGAAGGCTGCAAGCACCAGGAAGCCGACGCCGCCGCCGATGATCGCCAGTCTTTTTTGTTTGCGCGTCATTGCGTTACTCCGTCGGCGGCAATCCCGAGCTCGCGTGCCAGCGCCAGCAGCTGCTTGCCGCCGTCGCCATCGGCCGGGAAGGTTTTCAGGCCCTCCCTTAGCGCGGCCAGCGCCTTGTCTCGTTGATCAAGGACAACATGGGAGCGGATCAGCCGCGCCCAGCCTTCGAGATTATCCGGATTTTCCTTCAGCCGGCTTTCGAGGCTGCCGACCATACCCCGGATCATTTCCTGGCGATCGCCGGCGCTCATGCTCTGGGCCGCAGCCACATCATCTGCACTCGGATTGCCCGGCGCTGCAGCGCTGGTGGCGCCTCCCAATTCAGCCACGTGCTGCTTGACGAGCGGCAGCCAGGGTGCGTCGGCCGGCGACGTCGCGACCAACCGGTTGAAGGCGGTCAGCGCTTCCGCGCTCTTGCCTTCCTGCTTGAGGCCGAGGGCAAGATAGAATTCCGAGCGCGGGTCATTGGGGTCGAGCGCCAGCGCCTGCTTCAGCGCGTCCTGCGCCTTGCTCGTCACGACGCCGTCGGACTGTACGACCATCGCCTCGGCGTAGCCGCCAAGACGTGCCGGCGTCGGGCCGAGCAGGCGGATCGCCCGGTCATAGGCATCGACTGCATCTTCGACACGGCCGTTTCGCATGTAGATCGGCGCAAGCAGATCCCAGCCGGCGCCGTCGTTCGGGTTTATGGCCAGGTGGTTCTCGGCCTTGGCAATCAGGATGTTGATGTCGCCATTGGGATCGGCCAGGCGTGCGGCGAGCGGCTGCGCCGGAAGGCCCGGGCTCCCAGTCAGCAAGTAAAGACAGAGGCCGACGGCCGGAAGACAGAGCAGCACGAAGGCCTGGGCCAGACGGCTGACACTGCGACGCGGCGCAGCGGCCGGCGCCGCCTCGCTGTCGCTCTCGCCAGCGGCCAGCAGCCGGCGCGCCACTTCGGCGCGCGCAAGCTCGGCGTCATCGCCGCGGATCAGACCGCTGTCCTGGTCCCGCTTCAACTCTTCGAGCTGGTCGCGATAGACCTCGATGTCATGGCTGTGGGGAGACGACGGGGCTTCCCCTGCCCGCAGCAGCGGCAGGATGAGCACGGCAGCGACAGCCGCCGTCAGGGTGGCGACGAGGATCCAGAACAACATGGAAGCTCAATACTATGGCCCCCATGCCATTCCAACACGAAAACCCCTTATGACGGAGATTTGAGGCGTTTCGCCGCAACGGCGGATCGAGCAGCCCGGACGCATCCGGAAAACCCCGGCCTGCCAGGCCTCAGGTCAGCGGCGTCCAGCTGCCATCCGGGTTGCGGCAGGCAGCGCCCCGCGCCGTCTTCGGCTGGCCCTTGACGGTAACCGTGTGGCTATACTGGCGGCAGTTCTGCGACCCAACCTGATAGGGAGCGGCTGCAACGACCGAACCGTTGACGCCACGCCCGTCCCAGGTCACGGGCTGGCCACCGGGGGCCGCTTCAAGTGCGCGGTACTCCGCCTCCAGCGCCCGCTGGCGGTCGGATGCTCCGATGTCGAGATCGGTGAGACGCGCGATCACCCCGCCCTGGAGTGCTGCGATGTAATTGGTCGAGGTGGCACCGCGCGTCGCCGTCGAGCCGAGGCTGCCGGCCGCGCCCTTGCTGCCCGTCGTGCCGCATCCGGCCAGTGCGACGGCCGAAGCGACCACAACGATCCTGCCGCCGACGACAATAGCCCGTGTCATTTCTGCCTGGTTCCTCATGATCCGCGACACTCAATCATCCTATCCGAAGCCGCATCCTTAAGCTCGTTCCATTCGAGCACGGTGACGACTAGTCCTTGATTTTCTTTTGGCATTCCCCGCGTGCCGAGGCAACGGCGGGCCCTGCGGGTGTGACATTTTCAAGCACGGGTGTGACCCCTAAATCACGATGGATTCGCAAGCGAGCGACGCCAGACCCACGTATTTCTCCCGCACCCTCTAAACGGCCGCCGGCAAAACCAGTTCCGCCCGCAAGCCTCCCTCGTCCCGTCGCGACAGGGTGATTGTGCCCTGGTACTCCCGAACGATCTCGCTGACGATCGAAAGACCGAGCCCGGTTCCCGGCTTGCTTTCGTCGAGCCGCTTGCCGCGCTTCATCGCCACCGCGATCTGGTCGGGGTTGAGCCCCGGCCCATCGTCGTCGATATCGAGAACGATCCACTGCCGTCCTGGTTCCTTGGCATGAACCTCGCTCGGCGCCGGCCTGACGTTCAGCCATACCTCGGCTCGGGCGTGGCGGGCGGCATTCTCGAGCAGGTTGCCGACGGTCTCCTCGACGTCCTGCAGCTCCATGGCAAGAACCAGCCCCGGCGGGTTGATAGACAGATGAACCTGCTTTTCCGGATTGAGCTTGCGCATGACACGCACGAGGCGTTCGAGCGCCGGCTGCGCTTCGGTCCGCGCCAGCACGGACTCGCGCTGCGCCGCGATCCGGGCGCGACTCAGATAGGACTGAACCTGAGTCTGCATCGCATCGACCTGGGTGCGCACCAGTTCGCCGTGCGATGCCTCGAGCACCCGCGCCTCGTTCAGCAGCACCGCGATCGGTGTCTTCAGCGAATGGGCGAGATTGCCGACCTGCATGCGGGCGCGCTCGACGATGCGGCGGTTGCTGTCGATCAGGGCGTTGACCTCGTTGGCGAGCGGCTGGATCTCGCGCGGGAATGCGCCATCCAACCGTTCGCTTTCACCGGCGCGGATCTTTTCCATCGAGCGCCGGACCTCGTCGAGAGGCCTAAGACCGAAGAGGATGGTGAGCGCGTTCACGCCGAGCCCACCAAGACCGAAGATGGAGAGCGCGATCGTCAGGTTGCGGGTGAAGCGGTTGATGTCGGCCTCGAGCACATCGCGGTTGCCCGCCACGCGAAAGCGCGCCGTATGGCCCTGGATGTCGAGAACGACCTCGGTCTCGGAGACCTCGACTTCGTTCCCGAAGGGATCCTTGGTGGTGTAGAAGCGGACATAGCCAGTATCGAAGGGCACCTCGTCGACGCTGGCGATCGGCAGCTTGCCGTTGCCGAGCGAGGTCGAGATCAAAGGCGGCGTGTCGAACTCGCCGATCGGATCGACGATCCAGTACCAGCCGGTCTGTGGCTGTGAAAACCGGAGGTCGCCAAGCTGCGGACTACCCGACAGCACCGTCCTCTCGTTGACGGAAATCGAATTGACGACGTTGAAGAGCTGGGCGCGCAGCAGGTCCTTGAAGCCGCGCTCGGAGCCCTGGCGATAAAGCTCGGAGATGACCACGCCGATCACGACGAGCGCCACCACCGCCCAGACGGTGGAGACCACCAGAACGCGTGCGGTGAGCGATCTAATTGCCATTGCCCGGCGCTTGCATACGGTATCCGAGACCGCGCACCGTTTCGATCAGATCGTTGCCGATCTTCTTGCGCAGCCGGCCGATGAACACTTCGATCGTATTGGAATCGCGATCGAAATCCTGGTCGTACATGTGCTCGACCAGTTCCGTGCGCGAAACCACCTGCCCCATGTGGTGCATGAGATAGGAGAGCAGCCGGAACTCGTGCGACGTCAGCTTCAATGCCACGCCATCGACCGTTGCCTTGGAGCCCTTGGTATCGAGGCGGACCGGGCCGCAGACGATCTCCGAGCTCGCATGGCCGGCGGCGCGCCGGATCAGGGCGCGGATGCGGGCGAGAACCTCTTCGACGTGGAAGGGCTTGGCGACATAGTCGTCGGCGCCGGCATCGATGCCGGCCACCTTGTCGCTCCAGCGGTCACGCGCCGTCAGGATCAGAACCGGCATGGTCTTGCCGTCGCCGCGCCATTTTTCAAGGACGGTAATGCCGTCCATCTCCGGCAGGCCGATGTCGAGGATCACGGCATCATAAGGCTCGGCGTCGCCGAGATAGTGCCCCTCCTCGCCATCATAGGCCTGGTCAACGACGTAGCCGGCCTCCTTCAGCACCTCGGCGAGCTGCCGGTTCAGGTTGGCGTCGTCCTCGACAATCAGAATGCGCATCCGTCTTTACTTCCTCTCGCGGCCATCCTGCTGCATGTTTCGCCAAATCTGGCCAATTCAAGGATAAGAACACGCAGCCATTCAAAGTGCTACAGCGACCTTCGTACGCCTGATACGGCACGCGGCGCTGCAGGGATAGCCTACATCGGCACCTTGACGGTTACCTTCTTCGGCCTGCCACCATTCCCGGGAACAAGCACGGTGATCACGCACTGACCGTCGGACGTCGGCTGCGCCGACAGCAACTCGCCGCCGGTGTCGGCAACGACCTGCGCGGCAGCCGCACTGCAATCGCCGGCCACACGAACGACAATATCCGACGGCACGCTGATCGCTGGCGGGCTGAAGCCGGCGAGGCCTGCAGCAAGCGCGGCTATGATCACTGGTGAAGACATGAACGCACTTTCGACTTGGGAAGCATCATGGCAGAAGGAATAAACGAACGAGGCTGAATGGCAAATGAATGTCGGCCTTTCGGACCGGCAAGCACTATCGGGAAACGCATCACCTCCCCCGAAATCCGACCTTAGATTGCGGCGATTCTTCCCTCGAGGAAACCCGCATAGGTCAACCCGTTGCCAAGCCATAGCCGCTTCCTGCGACAGTTTGAGTGACGCGATCACGCGAGGAACGCGGCCCGGACCCCAAGGCCAACAGACGGAACAGCCCAACCGTCAGCTTTCGTTAAGCATGTTTCGCTAGGATCTTTTTGCTGACGTAAACAGCGCCGTTCCCGATCGAGGGCGGCATGGCTGCACACCCATTTTGCCGATTCTTTTGAATCGCTTGGCGGCTGTCGCTCGCAGCGTGATTCAAACACTTCAGAAACTGATTCAGGTTCGGCGCCCTTTCAAACAAGGCTCGGCCATCACGGCCCTCGGCCCTCGGCCCTGCCGAGGCAATGCGTCACCACGGCACCGATCACGCCCGCAGCAGTGTCGTCTTCTTAGACAAAGCCCTGCGAACCGGCCGACCCCTTTTGCCACAATCTATGCGCGCAAATTACTTCAAAAATAGCTGCAACTTAAACCTGTTGACGACCAGGCGCGATGCGTGCTGTGTATAAACGAAAAATTAATCGATTTAAAGATTTTTCAATCGTTTAAATGATTTAAGCCACTGATTTACAAAGCCTTTGCGATGTGAAATTGTCCGCCACATCATACATCACGAAACCGTCACAGAACCCGGGAGGATCGCATGCAGACGCTCGCAAACAACCAGCCCGCATCTCAGCAGTCCAAAGTACCGCAATCATTGCTCGACCGTTTCGAGAGCGAATGGCGTGAGATGCGCGCCGCGAGCGACGCAACGCCGAAGCCGGTCGCACCGGCGGAATGAGGCCTGCCTGAGTGGCGCGCCTGCGCGTCACCGGCCCTGCTCTTCCATTTCCCTAGATCGTCGTCGGACAGCGCTCGTTCAGAGCGCTTTTCGGTGAGTCCTTAGCGGACCGGCGGTGAGGCTATCACCGCCGGTCGCGATGTTTCCCGCCCCGTGCGGCGGGCGAGCCACCACCGATGCCAGAGCCCATCCAGGCAGCCCGATCAGGCTCCGCTAGCGCCCTTGTCGAGCGCGCGCATCCAAGGGCACCCCTTGCAATTTTTGTAGTGATTTTCAGCCTTTTTGCCATTCGGCAAAAGCATGTTAATCTTTCTTCATGCTGACGGAAGAGATCGAAAGACTCGCGCTGAGCCTGCCTGGAACGGAGGAAAATGCGCATTTCGGAACGCGAGATTTCCGCGTTGGGAAGCGTATTTTCATGAGCCTGCCGGAAGCCGGGCGCGCCGTTTTCAAGTTCACACCCGATCAGCAACGCATGCTTCTGGAAATGGAGCCCGGCGTCTGCGCCGCGGTGCCCGGAGGCTGGGGCGACCGTGGCTGGACCTCGCTCTATTTCGTCCAGGCCGACGAGGATCTCGTCAAGCAGTCGATGGAAACGGCGTGGCGCAATGTTGCGCCGAAAAGCCTCGTCAAGAAGAACGGCGGCAGCCACTAGAGGTGCGTTGCGGCAGAACGGCCCTGCCGGCGCCGCACTGCCAAAACGATTCCGCCACTTCGGCTAACCCCTTGTTACTCTGCGTTTTCCTGTCCCACTTCCAGCGGCCAGGTGACGAGATAATCCTCGTAATCGTCGACATCGATGCCGTCTTCCGCAACGGTGCGGCCGCGCACGGAAATGCCGGCGGCGTGAACCGTTTCCGGATCGCCCGAAATCAACGGATGCCACCAGTAGAGATCGCGCCCTTCGGCCACCAGCCGGTAGCCGCAGGTCGGCGGCAGCCAGGTGATTTCGCGCACGGCCTTCGGCGTCAGCTGGATACAGTCAGGCACGGTCGCCTGGCGGTTGGGATAGTCCTTGCAGCGACAGCTCTCGCCGTCGAGAAGCGTGCAGCGGATCGAGGTCCAGGCGATCTCACCCGTGTCCCAATCCTCGAGCTTGTTGAGACAACAGAGGCCGCAGCCGTCACAGAGGCTTTCCCACTCGGTATCGGTCATGTCTTCAAGGCTTTTCGCCTTCCAGAAAGGCATTTCGCCCATCGTCATCACACTTTCGTCAAATCGCTCGCGATACAGAAATTTCGCAGAAAATTGCCGGTTTTTTAAGGCCGGCGGCGCGATATGCAAGTAGATTGGAATTTGACGCCGTGCAAATATTACATGGCGCCGGCATGATGCCGTAGAGCCTTCAGGTGGTTGAGACCGTGCGGGAACCGAGGAAAGACGATAATCGGCCGAAGAAACGGCACATCTTTCTCAGGATCGACTCCTGGATCGATTCCACGGTCTGGAATGCCGGCTTCAAGCTGGGGCAATGGTGGGAAGACACCACCATCTTCTTCCGCCGCTTCCGCGTCACGGGCTGGAAGAAGGCCGTCTTCGAGGTGCTCGGCGAAGGCATGAACTGGGGCACCGTCGGCTCGGTGCTGATGCTGGCACTCGCCCTTCCGGCCTTCGAGGAAACCAAGGGCAACTGGCGCGCCCAGAGCGATTTCGCCGTCACCTTCCTCGACCGCTATGGCAACGAGATCGGCCATCGCGGCATTATCCACGAAGACTCGGTGCCGATCGACGAACTGCCGGATCACCTGATCAAGGCGGTGCTGGCGACCGAGGACCGGCGCTTTTTCGACCATTGGGGCATCGACTTCCTGGGCCTTGCCCGTGCCATGACCGAAAACGCCCGCGCCGGCGGTGTCGTGCAGGGCGGCTCCACACTGACACAGCAGCTCGCCAAGAACCTCTTCCTGTCGAACGAGCGGACGATCGAACGCAAGATCAAGGAAGCGTTCCTCGCCGTCTGGCTGGAATGCAACCTGTCGAAGAAGGAAATCCTCCGGCTCTATCTCGACCGCGCCTATATGGGCGGCGGTACCTTCGGTGCGGCGGCCGCGGCGCAGTTCTATTTCGGCAAGTCGATCACCGATGTCAGCCTGGCGGAATCGGCGATGCTTGCCGGCCTCTTCAAGGCGCCGGCGCGCTACGCGCCGCACGTCAACCTGCCGGCCGCACGCGGACGCGCCAACGAGGTTCTGACCAACCTCGTCCAGGGCGGCCTGATGACCGAGGGCCAGGTGATCGCCGCGCGGCTCAATCCCGCGACGGTCATCGACCGCGCCCAGGTGAAGGCGCCCGACTTCTTCCTCGACTGGGCCTTCGATGAAGTCCAGCGCATCGCCCGCCCCTTCGCGCAGCATTCGCTGATCGTGCGCACCACCATCGACATGGGCCTGCAGAATGCCGCCGAGGATTCGGTGGAATCGAGCCTGCGCCAATATGGCGAGAGCTTCCGCGTGAAGCAGGGCGCGCTGGTGATGGTCGAAAACGGCGGCGCCGTGCGTGCCATGGTTGGCGGCCGCGACTATGGCGAGAGCCAGTTCAACCGTGCGACCCGGGCTCTCCGCCAGCCGGGTTCCTCCTTCAAGGTCTATACCTACGCGGCAGCGATGGAAAAAGGCATGACGCCGGAAACGGTCGTCGTCGACGCCCCGATCACCTGGCGCGGTTGGTCGCCGCAGAATTATGGCCGCAGCTATGCCGGCCGCATCACCATCCTGACGGCCATCGCCAAGTCGATCAACACCATTCCCGTGCGCCTCGCCAAGGACAAGCTCGGCACGGACCTGATCGCCCAGACGGCCAAGGACATGGGCATCGAGACCCCGATCCGCACCGACAAGACCATGCCGCTCGGCACATCGGAAGTGACCGTGCTCGACCAGGCGACCGCCTACGCGGTGTTCCCGGCCGGCGGCATGCAGTCACGCCGCCACGGGATCAGCCAGATCCTCAACTATGACGGCGACATTCTCTACGACTTCGGACGCGACGCGCCGCCGGCGCGGCGCATCCTCTCCGAAACCGCCAACACGTCGATGAACTCCATGCTGACGCAGATCCCGATCATCGGCACGGCGCGCAAGGCCGCGCTCGACAACGGCATCGTCGTCGGCGGCAAGACCGGCACGACGCAGGCCTATCGCGACGCCTGGTTCGTCGGCTTCACAGGCGACTATACGACCGCGGTCTGGTTCGGTAACGACGACTACACCTCGACCAACAACATGACCGGCGGTTCGCTGCCGGCAATGACCTTCAAGCGGCTAATGGACTACGCCGAGCAGGGCATCGAACACCGGACGATCCCGGGGATCACCGCGCCCACGGCGCCGGCAAAGCAGCCGCCGCAGGTGGCGTCAGCGAAGCCGGACGAAAACGCGTTGCCGCCGCTGGTGCGGCCGCGCTCGCTTTCGACCGACGTCACCCGGCTGCTGCGAAGCATCGGCGAGACCTTCGAAAAGGCACCGGCACTGAAGACACCCGAGAAGGCCGGCGGCAAGCTTGCCTCTCTCGGCGCGGAAGAACCAAGGTCCGGACAGGCAAAGCCCGATGCAGCCAGCAACTGACCGTTCGGGCATGCCCGCCTCGCTTTCCTATCCCGGTTGCGATGTCCGGTTCGAGGCCGTCGCCGTTGCGCCGGCCGCGGATTTCGGCGACATAGTGGATCAGCCCGGCGGTGCTACGCCGCGGGACCATATCCGGTAGAGTCGCCCTTGTTTCGAATCCCCTTCCTCGTCGCGCTTACCCTTGCCATCGCCTTCGGCGGCGGCATCGCCTCGGCGGTATGGGCGCTGAAAGCGACCGTCGGCTTCGGCTCGATCGCGATCGGCCCCTGGGTCGCCTTTCCAGAGGCGCAGACGGCCAATGCCGACCCCTATGCAAAGGCGCACCGGGCGCGCGCCGGCGAGTTGCTCTATGGCGGTGCCGAAGGGCTGATGTTCAGCGCCCAGTCCGACAGCAAGGGCGAAAAGCTCCAGGCGGCCTGCTCCTATGATGTTGCTGGGCTGACCCCACAGGCCCGCTTCTGGACGCTTTACGCCGCGAATGCAGAGGGTCTGCCGCTGCGGCCCGGCTCCGACCTCCCCTCCGCGCTCAACTCCTGGACGGTCCTGCGCGGTGAAAACAGCAACTTCACCATCCATGTGTCGCCGAACGCGCAGCCCGACAACTGGCTGGCCGTGCGCCACGCGGGCACGTTCCGGCTGGTGCTGACGCTGCTCGATACGCCGACGGCCGGCTCGTCCGGCCTGATCGATCTCGCCATGCCGGTGATCACCAAGACGGGTTGCGGCGATGCGTAGCGTTCTCTTTGCCACGATCCTCGGCCTGGTCGGCGCCGCGCTGCTGCACATCATCATCGTGCTGGCGCTGCCGCAGTTCACGGGCCGTGACGCCTATACCCGCGTCCTCGGGCTTTTGGAGATGGACAGTTTCTTTGCGCTGACCAGCACGCCTGGCCCCACCGGCCTTGCCAACGACGATCCTTATCTGAGAACCGCGGTCTGCAGCTTCTCGATCTCGGACGGACCGGCGCGTTTCCTTGCCAGCGGCAACGTGCCGTTCTGGTCGCTCGCCGTCTTCGACGGCAATTCGAATGAAGTCTTCAGCATGAACGACCACACCGCGGTCAACGGCAAGCTCGACCTCGTCGTCGCAACGCCGATCCAGTTGATCGAGCTGCGAAAGTCTCCGCCGCAAGCGCTCGCACAATCGATCATGATCGAGATGAAGGAACAGGATGGCTTTGCCGTGCTGAGAGCGATGGCACCGGTCGACAGCTTCGAAGAACAGGTCCGCAACTTCCTTGCGGAATCGACCTGCGAGCCGTTCCGTCGCTAGACGATCCTGGATGGACGTTGGGCAACGGCAGCAAGCTTATAAATCTGCGCCGAGATACGCGGCGATGATCCGATGCCACGTCGAGCGCAGCGGTGCATAGGGGATAGGCCCGAGATAGCGGGCAAGAACAGTGACTTGGAACGCGACCGTTTCGGTCGCCTATTGCACAGGAGCGCTGGGGCTCACTGCTTCTTGATGCGGCGTCCGTCCGGTGCGGTCGGCTGCGGGTCGCGATCGAGGCGCTCGTAGCGGATGCCGGTGAACAGCAGCACTTTCGCTCCACCCGAAATGGCCGGAGGTCGGTGCGGCGGTATACGGACCTTGCGGTCCTGAATTCTGATCACGTCTGCCATGCTCGTCTCCACAAAGTCTTGAGACGGATGAACTACCGTACAGATTTCACCCTGCCCTTCTCGGGCCAGCGCATTTTCCCAGATCTTCCCTGGACAGGCGCGCCTTTCTCGTTTGCTCCTTCTTCCGGTTGCCCGGATGTTGCTGTTCTGGTTCACGACGCAGCCCGATAATACCGGGTCCACTTCGATTGAGCCACAGGTTGGTTAACAGATTACTAATACACGCTCTGCAATCCCAACCTGCGTTCAGTATGTCTGCCGACCGGCCCTGGCGATGTATCCAAGGTAACAGCGGCAATCCGGGCGAAGGCTCGCCTCTCCCGCTAACGGCGAGACATCAAACCGAACAGGAAGGACACACCCGCAACGGCGACCAGGGTCGATAGCGGCTCGTCACGCACACGCTCTCTCACGCGTTCTGCGAGGAGATCCGCCTCGCTCTGCACAACCGCCTTCGTACTCGTTCCGATCGCTGAGACCGTTTCCGTCAGCCGGGCGATTTCCGCGCGCAACTCGGCGATCTGTGCATCGACCTCGGCGCGAGCGCCTGATTCCGCTTCACTCACGGCAACTTTTTCCACCGCCTGCAGTTTCTTTTCGACCATTACAACGCTCCCTTGTCTGCGCGGGCTCAACGCGCCGGCTGGCGTTTGGTTCCGCCAAAGTCGGTTGAAAGCGGGTCTTGCGAAACGCAAAACGGGCGACCAGGGCCGCCCGCTCTTTTCCATTCAGACTTTTCATCACACCGGGCCGCGCCGATGCGTGGCGCCCGGATCAGTTCTCGCAGTAGGGATCGTCGATCTGGCAGCGCACCATCGGAGCCGGGCGGGCGCGCTCATAGACGGTGCCGTCGTCCTGCCGAACGCGCACGCCGCCATCGCTGCGGCGTTCCCAGTCACGGCGGTCCTCGCGTTCCGTGCGCTGACGGCGCCAGTCGTCGTCGCGCCACTTGTCCTCGTCGCGCTGCCTGCGTTCCCAGTCGCGTTGTTCCTTTCGGCGATCGCGCTCCCAGTCACGGCGGTCGCGCTCGCGCTGCCGTTCCCAGTCGCGGCGATCACGCCGGTCATCAACCCAATCGGGTCCGCGGCGCCAGCGGTCGCGCTCGCGATAGAAGTCGCGGCCGCGGTAGTTGCGATCCCAATAGCTGTCGAACTGGAAGACGACAGTCGGAATGCCGAGCGGGCGATAATAGCGCGGCTCGACATAGACGCGGTTGCGGCGATAGTCGGCCTGGACATAACGCCCGGCAACCCAGCCGCGACCGCCGTAGAACGACACGTCGCACCAGGGAAGGTCGGCAAGGCAGCCGTGGATTTCGACTGATTCGCCCACCGGGATCATCGATACCGCCGGGTAGCGCGTGCTCGGGCCGGAGCGCATGTTGACGTTGGCGGTGGCAAAACCCTCGGCAGCCTGCGCAATCGCCGGGGCCACAAGGAGCGCGCAGACCGCCGCTGCGCGCAGAATAAATTTCTTCACAGTTCCATATCTCCCATGGAGAGGCCCCTCTTCACATGGCCCCAAACGTCGGCGGGCGTCCGGGCCCTTCACCGTCGCCGCGATAACTCATGACAGCATGTGGATTTTTTATGGCTGGTGCCGCGGATGTCCCCGAGTTTTGCCGTGCCGATAGCGCGATCCACGGGCGCATCGCGCGCCCTGGGGGTGCCGCAAGCCTGAATAAAGCTCCAACATCCATAGTTAACAGTGTGCTAAAATTGCGGCACGCATTACATACACACCCAGCGCTAACGCTTTCCTAAGCCCATGCGCTTAGTGATTTTGCTGGGGTTTCAATATGTTGCAGAACGCAAACAAGCCGATGATCAAGGCATATTCCTACATACGAATGAGTACCGAACGACAGTTGTCGGGCGATAGCCTCCGTCGTCAGTTGGAACTGTCTCGCAAATACGCCGCCGACAACAATTTGCTGCTCGATGAATCACTTAAAGACATTGGCGTATCTGCTTATTCAGGCGCGAACGTCGAGAGCGGCGCACTCGGCAAATTCCTAGAGATGGTCAGAGATGGTCGGATCGAAGCAGGCAGTCACCTGATCGTTGAAAGCCTCGACCGACTAAGCCGCAAACGCGTTCTGGATGCCTTGCCGCCTTTCATCGATCTGCTCAAGGCGGGCATCATCATCGTGACGCTCGCTGACAATCAGGTGTACTCGATTGAATCGGTTGGCGATAACTGGACCCAATTGATTATGAGCCTGTCGATCATGGCTCGTGCACACGAAGAATCGCAGCGCAAATCAGATCGGATCAAAGCAGCCATCAAGGCCAAGCGAGAAGCCGCGCTAAACGGCGAAGGCCGTTACAACTTCAATCTCCCCTCTTGGATCGAAGCCCGGAAAACCGGTGATCGAGTCGAATACGTGTTCAACAAGCACCATTCGACAATCCGGCTTGTGTACGAATTGGCGGCGGAAGGCTTAGGCCAGATGGCGATCTGCCGCATCCTGACAGATCGCGAAATTCCAACCTTTCGAAACACCAAGAAGGGATGGCACCAATCGACCATCGGTGACCTTCTCGATTCGAAAGCCGTAATCGGGACTTTTGCCCCGCAGAAGTTTGACGGGAAGCGATATGTGCCTGACGGCGATCCGAAGCCGAATTTCTTCCCGGCTGTGATCGATGACGACTTGTACATGCGAGCGCAATCGCTGCGCCGAACACGTGTCAGCAAAGGCCGCAAGGGATTGGCGTTCTCCAATCTGTTTGTCGGCCTAACGACATGTGCGCATTGCCACGGTCCAATGACGATCTATTACGGTGGCACGAACGGGAAACACAAATACCTGCGCTGCTATAACCGCTTGCGCACCTACAAGCGTGAGGCTGGCGAGGCGAAGCAATACCAGTGCGTGAACGGAGCCGGTTTCCGATACGAGGATTTAGAGAAAGCCATTCTCGACACGGTGACTGAGTACCGGCTTGACGAAGTGTTCTCCCCTGCCCGCGCCTCTAATGAGCAGCAAGCCATCAGCACGAAACTCGTCCAGATCGAACAGGAACTATCGCTGTTCACGACGAAGACGGAGAACCTAGTCGAAGAACTAGCGCTATCATCCGCTGCGATCCGTCCGACAATTCGAAATGCGATTGAAACCCTGCATGAGCAGCAAGTGAGGCTCTTCGAGCAGCGCAGGACCCTGGAAGCGGATCGGCTGGCGATTGAAGGTCAGCATCGGGAAGCAAATGACGTGGTAGCGCTGATCGAAGCAGAACGTGCGCGTTGGGAAACGCTAGCGGGTGAGGAACTGTATCGCTCCCGATCACGCGTCCACACTGCATACAAGCGCTTTGTCGATTACATCACGTTCGACGGAATCGAGAAAACCGCCACGATTATCATTGCGGGCGGCTATCGTGCTTACAGGTTCAAAGACGCCAAGTTGGTTGACTATTTCAACGCTGCGACCACTCACATGCGGGTAGGTCCATCGCCGTTGACCCTCGACCACTTCAAGCAGAACCTAACAGACGAGCAAGGTCGAGCAATCGAGACGATCCACGCCGCTAAGCCGTAAGTGCCGGATTCCAGATTGCGTCGATTTCGTCTGCTGTCTTGCCAGCACGCGTAGCGATCAACACGACGAGCGGATCGAGACGCTTGAACGATTGAGCGTCTTCCCAAGCGATCTGCAAGTCTTCCTGTTCGCTTGGGTCTGCGACCGCTGCAATAGCCGCATTGATGACTGCTGTTGTCATACCAGCGCTTTTGAATGCATTACGGAACCTCAAACGTGACAGGTTCGGCATGACTGCGCGAATCTCTTCCGCAGACATTTTGATCCATGCTGTCTTCTCATCATTGATACGCCAGTGATCGCCTTGCGGGCGTACAGGAAACGGCCCTGCACCTGCTAGCGGAACGTATTCATCTAGAATTTCTTCTCCGGTCTCGTCATCGACGTAAACGATAATAGAAGCCTGATAATAACCCGAGACCGGATGCATAAAGCCGAATTCACGGTGTTCCTTGTATGTCTTTGTCATTCTTTTTATTCCTTAATATCTAGATTCATACCAGTGATAGACACCGTTTCCGCCAATACGATAAAACCAATTACGTGGGATCAGGCCCCAGACGGCCCAGTTGTGACCGTTGTTTGCAATCGAAACCCAGTTTTGATTATCGCCAGAAATCTCAATCCCCATGCCGTTGGAATACGAGCCCGCAAACACGTAAAGGTCTCTACCAGTGTTGTTGTGGTATGAGGCACCGAAACTACGTTCGTTTTTAACGTCTCTGAGCGTCGGAATGATTGAGTTTGCCGTATCGGAACCATTCGCCCAATTCGTATTATCCGAATAACGAACGTGGAAGTTACGAGGGTTGTAGACGTACATGTTAGTGCCGTCATTGCCACCCCAAAGCCAATCAGGCTGTCCACCTTGTCCACTCCAATGGAAATTGATGTCACCACCACCAATACGGCGAGGGTAGCGACGGACATGTACCAGAGCCAGTACAACAACGACGTACAGGCGATGCTCAACGCGAACAATCAGGTTGGAAACTGGCATAAACGCCAGCAGGAGACTGCGGAACTGAAGCAGCACATGGCTCGCTACCAAGTGCAGCAGGTGGAAATGGCCGACATGCGTGTAGCCGTAACGAACGACATCACAGAAATGAAGCGTCGTATCGCAACGGAACTAACGTTGGAATCTTTCAACCCACCCGACGATTCTCTGTATGAGGTTGACCCATACGAGCATGGTCGAAAGACGTTGGAATACCAGCGCAAGCAAGCAGCCGTGAAGGAACTCTATGAGGCCGAACGTTTGCTCGCGGAACAGAATATCCGCTGGGAGAAAGATCAGCACGCACTCAAGCAGACCGCTGCACTCGAAGAATTTTCGACCAAATACGTTGAGTTTGCCGACAAGCAGAAAGCACCGGCACTCCTGAACGAACTCGGTCAGTTCCTCTCAGATAACGGCTTTGGTCGCGAAGAAATCGAAGGCATTGCCGACGCTCGCATCATGGACATTGTTTATCGCCTGTACCGTTCTGAGGTCGTGGCGAAGCAGGTTCCGCATGCGGTGAAGGCGCTGGAGAAGCGCGCTCAAGCAGTTTCGCCGGGTACTTCTAGAGGTGCGTCTGCTACGGAAAATGGGTTCCAGAAGGATGCACAGAAATACAAGCGCACAGGCGATTTCAACGACGCCGTAAGCGCAATCAGCAAACTACTATAAGGAGAAGCCAAAAATGGCCACACTAAAGACTACCGATATCAAACACGCCCGCGAAGACCTGGGCAATTTCATCTCCATGATCTCGCCGGAAGAGACACCGGTTCGCACCGAGATCGGCAAGAGCAAGGCAAAGGGCACGTACCACGAAACCCTCAGCGACTCGCTCGACGCTCCGAACAAGGACAACGCTGCTGTTGAAGGTGCTGACGCTCCGCTCAACGCGCTGACCACTCCGCTCCGCACTGGTAACTGGACGCAGATTTTCACCAAGGACGGTGCTGTTGCCCGTACTGTTGAATCTGTCGACAAGGCAGGCGCTAAGAGCGAAAAGGCTCGTCAGATCGCCAAGAAGGGTCTGGAACTGAACCGCGACATCGAGGCTGCTATCGTTTCCTCGAACGCTTCCGTTGCTACTGGCGCTCGCAAGTTGGGCGGTATGGAAGCATGGATCAAGACCAACGCTGATCACGGCGCAGGCGGTGCTACAGCAGGTTTCTCCAACGGTCTCGTTGGTGCAGTTACTGCCGGCACGACTCGTCCGCTGACAGAAGCAATGTTCAACCAGATGGCACAGGACGTTTGGGTTGCTGGTGGTGATCCGACTCTAGTTATCGCTCCGGGCAATCTCAAGGTTGCCATCTCGAAGTTCGACGGCAACGCTACGAAGTATCAGGAAGCCAACAAGTCGAAGACCATCTACGCCGGTGTTGACGTGTACGTTTCCAACTTCGGTACACACCAGATCATCCCACACCGCTACATGAGCGAAACAACTATCATTGCTTTCGACAAGAGCCTGTGGAATGTCGCTGTTCTCGACGGCGTACAGAAGCACGATCTGGCCCGTACAGGTGACGCTGAGAAGTTCCAACTGGTAACAGAACTGACTCTCGAATCTCTCAACGAAGCAGGTTCGGGTACCCCTTAACCTCGCTGTATGACGCTCCATTGGACCCCGCGGTAGCAAAGCCGAGCATAGCCAGGCCAAACGCTACAGGTCATGACAAAGCCCTAGCCGTTTCCGACTAGGGCTCCCGATTGCTTGCGCAAACAACCGTTGCTGTTTACTTGGCCTTGTTTTTCGCACGGCCCTTCTTGAGCCGTTCGCTGCGCTCGGCGGAGAACTGCGTGATGTGCTCCTGCAGTTTCTTGTCCTGCTTGATTGCCTCACGTGCAGCGTCGAGGATCGTAACTACACCGTCGAGATCAGCAGCGCGGAACAGTTTGCTGCCGGCAATCTCGAAAGCATTGCGGCCGATCCGTACGATGTAGCCAGCACCGTCCTTGCGGAACCACGTGCTGCGAGAGTTAACCGGCTTGCCTTCCTTCATCTGCTTGGCAAAAGCAATCTGCGTATCGATCTTGCTGTAGAAGATGTCCAGCGGATTACGGCCACCAACGGTACCGGTCGTTGCACTTGCTTTGAGGAGTTCCAGTGCGTTCGTCATTTGCTATAGCCTTTGCACCAGCGCCCAATTGCGCTGTGCTGTCCGATCAATAGCCTTTGAGAAATCAGGGCAACCGAAGATAAATGCTCCTAAGCGGTTTTATCTCCCCAATGATGTCAGCATGGTATCGAGATTGTCAGCCAGCACTCCGGTAAAATCGTCAAGGTCGCGCTTCATTTCGAGCATTTTCACGAGGTCTGCGCCGCTTAAGCCTATAATCAGTTTGCCGTGCTCCCTAAGTGCTCCTTCCCTGGCATGCTTCGCTCCATCATCCTCCCCATTTCGAGCGATCATTATCGCGACCGTGCGGAGAGCATGTGTGAACAGATACTTTTCAGTCGAGTAAATCTGGTCCTGCCCAATCGCGTCTTTGTAGTTCTTGAACTCGAACACTATATAACGAGATCTGAAATCAGAACGTAGATGAGCCCAAAAATTATCCGGCTCCGAAGGCTTTATGCTCGCTATCAAGTCAATAACATGGAAGCGATCGGCCACAGGATGTTGGTCGTGCAGTACTCCTAATTCGTCTCCGAAAAGTTCAGCGATTGCTTCGAAGCAGATTGCCTCGTAGGGAGGTCCTAAAGATTGCGGACAGGTATCGTGCCTACGAATGATGCTATTGATCCTCTCAGAACTGTCATCCAGAACGACCGGTTCCAGAGCGGTCAATTCTGCTCTCGGCTCAACTGCTTCTAAACTAGATACTCGCAATAATTCATTTAGTCGGTCAATTAGACGCAAGTTGCCAGAACTCAGTGATCTTAAATTTTCCGCAGTTAGAATCTCGTACGGAACGGCGAAATCCGTACGATATCCGCCTCTTCCACTCGTTTCACTTACGATTAAGATCGCTTTTTGCTTTCCCGCTTCGTGAGCGACATTGGTTATTTTCTCAAGGATACGATTTATTACTCCGGGGCCGGGTCGGTGGGTGCGGTAAAATTTGATCTCTACGCCGACTTCGGCTCCGCTCGGGTCGACCCCTTCGAAATCGAAACCCTGCGCTGGGATATATTTTGAGTCGCTGGCAGACCCATCGTGTAGCGGCCACTTCGACTTGTAGCCCGCCGACAAAAGGATTTGGATAGCGATATCCTCAAACTCATACGCGAACCCAATTACGCTTCTTATGTTCATCGGCCCCTCGCCCAATTTCAAAACTTGCAGAAAATCGCATCAAATGGTTTTCAAGCACATAAAGATTTTTAAGACCCCATAGGGGGTGGTGCCCCTGCGATATCCCCCTCACCTACCGATCCTGCGAAGTAGCCGAACCACCTGTCCGGGTCCCCATTCCGCGCCACGTGGCGTTCGTATACTGGCTTCGTTCAATGCACGCGCAATTGCTGCTGGGCTATCTATACCGCTGTCTATCAGCGTCTGTAGGTGCCGCTGAATGCTATCGGCAAATGCTCCCGCTTCCTGAACACGCGCTGCATTAGTTCCCCATTCCGAACCTCGTGCACGATTTGCAGCAATTGCTTCCTTCGTGCGATGGCTGATCATCTCACGTTCTTTTTCCGCTACTGCTGCCATTATGTGGAATTGGAAGTTATCTGCGTGCGACATATCACATGCCTTGATCGGCACGTTGCGCTTCAACAATCCCGATATGAAATGCACATCGCGTGACAAGCGGTCGAGTTTGGCGATGACCAGCACTGCATTGTTCTGCTTTGCTAGGTTCAGTGCCTTCTCTAATTCTGGTCTGTCATCGCGCTTTCCAGATTCTACCTCTGTAAACTCAGCGATGATTTCCTGTCCGTGTGTGAATTGGAGAACTGCTGCGCGCTGCGCTTCGAGACCTAAGCCCGACTTCCCCTGCATCTGTGTGGAAACACGATAGTAAGCGACGTATTGCATTGGCGACCTCTGACATTGAACGTGCGTTCTTTGTCTGTTGCCAAAAAGAATGCAAAGCGAGCGAAAAGATAGATTGCCCTTTGAAGCAAAAGGCACAAAATTCGCCGTTTTGAAATATCTACGCCGAGTTTGGATACGTTTGCTGTCGCTGTGTGTAAATTGACTATCCGTTAGATATCCAACTTATACTGCTGATTATCTGTTGATCCGATATCCATATTGATGGACATGGCACGCTTCATTCGGATGTCTATGTCATTCTCGATCCATTGCGTTAATACAGATCTTTTTGCCTGTTGCATCATCTTCTTTGATTGATCGATCTCATTTTTAAGAAACTCACTTTGGTTGTTGTTTTCCCGATCCTCGAAATACATAAGCGCCCGACATGCCGCGTCCCAACTGACCAACTCATCCAATACCGGCTTTAGATCGTTGTATAGTTGCACACCATATACGAATTCTATCTTTGTCGCATGTCTGGCTATTTCCTCCGCACGCTCCAACGTGAGTTCTTCTCCGTCCCAGTTCTCCATAGCGTTCGTAAAGAACACATACAAAGCGAAACGCTCTTGAAACAAGGTCACGCGATAGTTCGCCTGCGCGACATCCTGTTGTAGTTTGATCTGCTCTCGCAATGCGTTCGATTGCGTCCACATGAGATTGGTTTGTTCATTCGCGGCTTTGGCCTGCTCATCGGCTGCCTTCGCCTGATCCACCATCACCTTACGGTTAGCCGCGATTTCCTGCCTTTGCAGTGCTAATTCCTTGCTTTGCAATCGGACTGTCGCGATTAGCCAGAGCAATGCCAAAGGGGATATGATACCGGCGATGAAATCCCCGAGACTGTTGAGTTTGATCTGATCAACGATCTCCCCGATGCCGTTGATGCGCCCTGACAACCACCAACCAATTGCAAAAGCACTTAATGCGGCGACAAGCCCCACATAGATCAGTGTCATCCACCAAAATACGCGGGTGTTGTCGAGGCCTTCCGTAGTTTTTAGACCGGCTTCTTTATTCTGGTTTCCGCCCTTATGATCTGCGAGATCGTCAATCTCCTCCTCAGCCATCGTCGATGGATCGATCACGTTCACCATTATCAGTCCCCTATTCGATGTCCTCTGGAAGCCTTAGCGATTCACCTAGAACCTCATCCACACGTTCCATCGTTAGGTTATCAAAGAACCATTGTTGCTTCTCATGAATAGCAACCAATGCGTCATTCCACTCCTGCCGCGAACCCGGAACAATTCCTTGTCTCTCTAGCGTTCTTTCTAACGCCTCAAGCGCATAGACCAGCCTACGGAGTTCTCTTGCTTCCTCGATGAACGTCGCAATCCAGTTGTTGACGACATCACCAAAGACGAACTTGGCATCGGCTGCACACCTATGGATGAGTTTCCTTGTTTCCTGTGTCACATCACCATCGGTGATTATTGCGAACTCAACATCGAGAAGCCGTTGGTAAGCAATCATTCTCTTGTCGTGAACCTGAACTTTATAGTTGGCCCTTGCCGCACTTAACGCGATGGTATTTTGCCTTTCAATTTGCCGCATTTGGGCGTCGATAACACCTTGGCCTTTATTGAACTGGTCACGTGTCTCGTTCAGTTCTTGGCGCTGCGTGAGGACTGCTGCTGCAAGGAGAACAAAGGCCGGGAACGCGAATATGCCCGCGAGGAAATCACCGACCGTGTTTAACTGGGTATTGCCGTGGAAGAATGTCCAGATTGATTGCGGACCGAGAAGCCAGAGGAAGACGCCCACATAGCCTATGACGACCGCAAGTCCCCATGCGATCCAGTTCGTCTTCGTGGCCTTCTTATCCGACATACCCGGTCCTATCGCTCCCACTTATGCGAGTTGGAAACACTGTAGAATCCTACAATTTCGAACCCGCGCTCGAACAACTATAACGGGCGCGTTGATTCACGGAAGGGCACCGGGATGGAATTCACTTTGTGGGCGTATCAGGTCACGCCGGGATCGGATCATAACCTGTACTTCGCGGAGCATGAGGCCGATTGCCGTCGTGCTGCACTTGAGCAACGTGCCGAAGTCAAAGAGGGCGATCCCGATGACGACGAATTGGGCGCGATGGCGCTCTACGTGTTTGTGTTCCGGGTCATGACTGCCGGGGAACTCGTTGCGATTCTGAATGGCGAGACCTCGCTAATTGAGACCTGCGCCGTAGACCGGAAACTTGTCGGGTTGATTGCAGACTAAGCCTGCTTATTCGAGGCCGTAGTATTTGAGGAGCGCTTTTTCCAAAATTACGCCGCCAGTCTGTATCCCTACATTCCAAGCGCCAGAGGCGGCCTTGCCGAGCATCTTGCCAACCCATTGACCGACCTTTGGGCCATACTTCTTGTCAGCGCTGATCTGAGGTTCGCTTGCGATGGCGACTTCAAGTTCCTTGATGTCTTCCTCTGCAATTCCATGCTGCATCAACTGCTGTCGGAGGTCACCAAAATTGCCCTGGCCTACCGTGATGTTAACGGTCGCATTTTCTCCGTTCCCGACGACCCCCGCATTGCCGTTGATGGTCGTGTTGAATATCTGGTTCACCGTCTTTTCCACCGCTGGCTCCTTAATCGAGATGCCGCCGACTTCGCCGGCGTTTGGATATTTTTTTGACAACGCAAGAGCGAATTCAAGGACACGATTGCGAACAGCATCAACGATCCCCAAGACCTGAGATGCGGGAATTTCCCCCCAGAATCGAGATATATTAAAACTGCTGTCAAATATTCCGCTTTGCTGCAATATCAACGAATAGTTGTCGAGGTTTATGTTCATCGTAGCAGACCCCTTGATTTCATCTTCATGGATCGTGCCAATCGCTTGACGGCATTTGAACATATCGAAATCGGGATCATCCAGCGCAGTAGCAACGAGGGCCTGCGGTACTGGCTGATTTTTCACCTGCCACGCAAGATTGTTCGCGCTCACCTTAAAGTTTATCCGTATCTTTCGATAATCCGGGACTTCGGCATCTGCTGGATAGCCCTTAAGTTCGTAGAGCACCCAATCCTCAAGAAGGCCGCTGTCGAGGTTGTGGGCGAGAACTAAGCACTTGCGCAGAAGCGTCGAGGCAGGCGTGGTATCGGAAATCGCGTCGTTTTGTATTTCTGCCAGCAAGCCCATTTTTCACCCCGCGTTGTGCCGCCTAAATTTAGGGGCGCGCGGGATCAGTTACCAGAGATTGTGGTGGGTTATCCCCTGGCGTTCTCACTCAAGATTCGCCACCGTGGGTCAACTTGAACAGCATCGCGTCTTCGATACTGGCAAGGATTACCTCGATGCGGTCTTCGTCAGACCCATCGATCTCGTATGTGAGGTCGGGGAATTGAGGGTATCTTTTGCGAATTGCCATATCGAGCAACTTCCGCGCTATTCGTCCTGTCTCATAATCGTCGCAGCCCGGACACCACTTCATCGCCTTTCCGTAATAATCGGGCCAACTGAATAGAACTTTGATCTTGTGCACGATGCATACCTCCTGAATTCGTGTATCGAAGGTATTTATCGCCTCGTTTCAACGTGATGCCGATCAGTCGTCTACATCCTCTGGATTGACTGCATCTGCAATTCCTTTGGCATCCAAAGTTTCGGGGAGTCTCGGATTTGCAGCCCAACGCTGTGCAAGCCTCACTGCGCCCTCAGCGAGTGATAGTCCGATCATGCCGATTGCAAATGCAAGGCCATTGTTGGTTGCTAAATCCAGCATATTAAGCCCGATCCAACCACCGATTACCGGTGATAGATAGATCGCACAAAGCGCACCAACGATTGATCCCATTACGACTTCATACCAGCAGCGATTGCCCTGTATGAATGCGCGGACTAGCGCACCCGCAAGCCCCGCTAGTAGATGTGCCGGATTGATACCAACGCTTGTGAGGAATGCGGCGAGTGCCTTGATGAATGCGATTGTAGATTCGAGCATGATGGGTTTCTGCCTAGTTTTGAACCCATCTGTAATGCGAGTTCTGCTCGTGTATTTAATCGGAGCAGTCGATTTCGACTTCATATGGAAAAGCCCGGGGAAATGAGTGAACCCGGGCTTTCCATCGAACAGGAGTAGTATGCAGTAGGCTTTCACCTACATGTTTATTTATGCCAAAGCGCTGGAAACGCGCTCATTTGTCGAAACGAAAAAGCCTCCCGAAAATCAATCCGGGAGGCTTCTCGTTTGAACCGATTATCCCTTATGGTAAGATTCGGCCTAGCAGCGAAACGAGCGAATAAAACTTCATGCTGACATCCAGCATGCCGACCATTCGGATCGTCTCGCCCTTGGCACTGCGATATTCAAAAGCGACCAGTGCTTGCACAGGTGCTCCTTCATATTGCTGCATGGAAGCCTCCAAGGCTGACCATTCCATGCTCGTAAGCCGACGCTCGCAAGGGTTTTCCTCAAGATTACAACGGCCGTTGATGAAACCCTTGCGAGGAAACGTCGTGGCCCTTTCCGTGGGGCATTAGCGCCCGTTAAACGAGAAGATGGTGGCTCCATTTCGCGGCGTCAAGGGTTAACGAGAATTAAGAGAGATTATGAGTAGATTAACAAATGACCCCTAGATTTAGCCACGAGGGCGGCGAGCGGTTCTACGAAACAACCATCTGCTCGTACCCTGCGAAAAGTGTCGTCGCTAAGGGCTAACTGGAAATGGAACTCACCTACAACTCTGTCTCGTTCTCGCTGACCTCGGTGGTCGTCATCGTCCTCATTATCGCTGTGTTTCAACCGAGGTTGCTCCCCGCCGTGATCGAGGCGATCAAAGATTGGGGTAAGCGATAAGAGGCCTTGACCGCCTTGGGAATATGTTCCTATTTTGTTCTCGATCCGCAAATGGTGAGAGACATGAAACACAAGCGAGGAATCGAACTAACAGCACCGTTCCGACCGGCCCATTACGTCGAGCATAATCCGAGCCAGTACCACACGATCAGGGGAATGAATCAGTGGGAGGTACTTGGCGCAAAGTGTGCGGCCTGTGGACACATTGGCTGGCTCGACAAGGACGCAATACTGCGCACGTTCGGTGACATGTACCTGATGAACCTGCGTAACCGGCTGCGCTGCGAATGCGGGAGTAGCGCTGGCAATGTCGTGCTGATCGGCAATCTGCCGAGATAGGAAAAAAGTTAGCCCCGCGTGGCGCACCTCCCATCTGTTCCGGCTATGTAAGTGGTGCAGGAAATAGGGCCAACAGTAGTTAGCCCGCACTCCTCCCTAAAGGGACAACAGCCGTCGCGCTCGCGTCCGTTATCCGAAAAATCGAAACACTTGAAAGGAGACTCCCATGGAGGCTTTTGCCGCCGCTGCATGCCTGTGGATTGGAAAGAAGATTGCTGAGGACATCTACAACTGGCTGAAACCGCTCGTGCTTGCGAAGTTCAAGCGTCCGAAGCGGTATCAGATAATGTTCATCTAGGACCACGCATGGAAAACCCCGCATTCAGCGGGGTTTTTCGTACTTTATGGCCTTCCGAGTGAGGAGAACGATTTCCCTTTGATAGAAATCCCTGAGTTCCAGCAACTCCGCCGAGGGACGATCACTCCTTGCGATCGCTTCCTCGATGACTTTCAGCCGGGACTTCAGTCCTGTAATCGGGTCTTCCTTCACGCTGTGCCTCCAATTACGAACTTCTCGATTTCAGCCTTGAATGCTGCGGCTTCCGTTGCGTCTGTGAAGTGAACACGCAACGTCTTTGTAATCCAACCAAGTCCGCTATACTCCACTTTGAGACCGATTGTCTTGTGCGCACTCGGATACTGTGCCTTGATCCTAGTCAGTGCTGAAAACTTTACATCGTCGCCATACATGGGAAACATATTGCCGAATTCTCGACTAACACCGAGGATAGCGACATAGCCGCCATTTGGCCATTTCAGTTCAGTTTCCGACATGGGGGAAACATTTGGATATGTTGCAGCATACCAATCGTTGTATTCCTTCTCAATTCGCTTGCGCTTGTTCTCATCTGCTTTGTGTCCGTATCCGAACGCGCCGTCATCGATTGATAGTTCATCGTAAAGCGGACCCGCTGGTACGTTCTCAACCTTCTCGATTTGTTCCTTCTTAAAAATGTTAAACATTGTCATTACTCCTTAAAATGTCTTTCCAGTATTCATTTCGTAGAATTCAAGCGTGCCGCATCCTGCTAGGCGCTTACCAGAGCGCAGTTCATTGATTAGTGTTGGCAAGTGCTTCAGTTGCGCTTCGCTGTAATCCTTGCGCGGCAATACCTTGTCCGCATACAGACCATCGACGTATTGCTGCCACGTCTGCTTTCCACCTGTTTCACGCTTTGCAGTAGAATAGCCGAGCATGATGATCTTATCCTCACGATACACGTCACCGATCATTGCAAGTTCCTCGATGAGGAAATCGAGCCAACGACGGTCTCCATTCGAGAAGTCCATAAATGGTACTGCTGTGCGTCCGTAACGCGCGGTGTAATCCAAGCGCATGTTATTGCGCTGCATGTCGGACAGTGGGTCCAAGCGAGATGGCTTGGCTTGAACCGTGATGTTGAGATTCGAGAATATGTCTTCGAGATTAAGGGTGTTCATTTCGTAATACTCCTGTTAGAAATTACTTCTTGCTGAAATGTTCGATTGCCTTTGCAATGGCTGCGTCGGCTTGATCGAATGCGTTTAGATCGCACTTCTGTTGGTCTGCGAGTACCTGAACCAATCCCGCTTGAATTGCTTCTTTTTCTGCACGTCTGCGTGCATGAGCAGCCTTTGTCCCATCTGCAATACGCTTGCGTTGTTCAGATGTGCGCTTTCGGTTTCTGCCAACCGGCATAGGCTTGATAATTCCGAGGGTGATGAAAATGGATTTAACAATCTTATTGAGGTGCATTTTGATTTCCTACTGCAATGTTCTTCAAATGTATTTATTGTTTAGTTCTCAAATACGCTTCAAATGGCTGAACTAGGGTTTATTCCTGCGGCTGCTGCACGCTTTGCAGCCCAGTATGCGCGGGCGGCTTCGGCACGCTTTGCGTTTGATTCAGCAGTTTTCGGTTTGCCCTTGAGGCCAGCGGAGATGTTGGCGCGATGGGTTTCGTCGTACGTCTGGCCGGTCTTCGTTTCGGAGATTTGCTGCTTGACGGACTCGGGGCGTTTTTTGCCCCTCTTCGCGTCGGCCATTTTCTGCTTGCTGGCCGCTGTGTGCTTGTGTCCTCGCATGGGTCACTTCCCTTCGCGCTTTGCAGCCCAACGGGCTTTTGCTGCCGCGCGCATCTTTTCAATTTGCTCGGGGGACTTCTGCTTGCCCTTCAGCCCAGCACTGATCGCCGCGCGGGTTTCTTCATCGCGGGCCTTGCCCTTCTTCGCTGCCGCCATCTTGTGACGGGTCGCATCGGTGGCTTTTTTGCCGGTTCGCGCTTTGCGGATCAGGTTGATTGATTCAGCGCTGTGCGTATCACCGGGGCCGAACTGCGCGGCGCGTTCGCTGTCCTCGCGATTGAGGTAAGCGGCAGTGTTGGCGTCCATCACGCCCTCCTTATATGCTTTGCGGTTCTTCCAGGTGAGGACGTAACCGTAGTTAGATTTCATGAAGCGCTCGAACTTGCGCTCGGCCATTGCCTTCTCCATGCGCTTGCGACGGCTCGGAGTGATGAGAGCAAAGAACTCGGCTTCGGTGAGATTGACCGTGCGACCCTTGAGACGCTGGTACGCGATTGCGTTCTCGTACTGAGCGCGAAGTGCAGCATCGACGGCAGCGGCGATTTCGGCTGGGTCAGATCGCTTGTTAATATTGCGGATGATGTCCTGTGCGGACGCTTTTTGTGGTTTTGGCGGATAGTTCATTTTGTTCTCCATTAAGTAGCGCGGGGCTCAACAGCGCTTTCGTATTTCTATTTATGCCAATCATCCTATTACACCGGCTAAATGCCTGTCATTATTCATGGTTTTGGCAAAGAAAGACCCGGATCGTGTTGAGCAGCAATCCGGGTCAGCATGTTTGGAGAACATGTGGTCACGATGACCAAAAGTATTTATCACATTGGCATTACTTGGCTTGTTCGTTAGATTTGATTGCACCGTTCACGTACTAGGTTGATTAGACCCATATACATTAGAACAGGCATTACACTGACAAGTAATAGAATAATTAGATCCATATACATATATGTATATGGACCCAAATAGTCCCATTTCTTATCAGCGCAAAGCGCTGGCGACTGCGTCTCGCTTCGCGTTCTTTCGTTGGCACTCAAGACCCGCTCTCTCGACTTGGCGCGGTCGCTTTCGCTCCTTCCCAGTTGGGAAGTCCCATTCGGGACAGGCGGCATAGCCGTTGGGTTTGGTCGCTACGCTCCACGGTTCCCGTTTGGGTTATTGGGTTTATCGTTGGCTGGACCATTGGTGGGTTGATAAAAATGGGCGACGACGAGCAGCACCTAAGTCCCCAGCAGAGACAGGCCGGAAACACATCAAAGAGCGTCTTCCGCTGCGATGCAGGTCTTCCGTACAGCAAAGTGCGCGGTGTCGTGCTGGCGCTCTATGAGCCTCTATGACGCGTTGTCGTTGACGCGGAAATCAGCCATCAATACCCCATGCAAAAGGAGATCGTCGATGTACGCTGGCGAACGGGAATACGATGAAGATGTTCACTACTTCGAGGTGGCTTGGGCGAAAAGACCTGATGTGACCTCGTGCCCCGTTACGTACTTCGCCCGCTACGAGGATGCCTTAGGATACGCAACGTTTTTGAACGACGAGCGCCAGTGCGTCTGGATTAGCGAACGGGAAAAAGACGCCGACTGGAAGGTCTTCTGGTGGGGAACACAGGTCACTGAGTTTTACGAGTATGGTCCGCAGGGCAGAGGCTTTGGTGTCTACCCAGACGGTACTGGTCACGACAATGACCGGCGCTTTTATCGGTATGTGCCGCTCGACCCGGAATACCATCGCAAAGGCCAACCAGTCGCGTAAATATCGTGGGCACAAAAATTGCCCGGACTGCTCGGCCCTGAGAACAATAGCGTTCTCAGGGTTTTTCTTTATCGACGGGCTGACATCGACGGCTGCACAATACGCGAATGGACCTACATTCTGAGATCACCAAAAAATTCGACACATTCTCCCTGCGTCAACGTCACGGCTTGCGACAACAAGTGGATATGACAGCGGATGATTTCATTCGCTTCATTGTCAAGCACGGAATCGTTGATCGCGTGGTAGCGCGCAAGAAGGGTTTGCCAATTAAACGTATCGATGGCTGCAAGCCTTGGAGCATCGACAACATAGAAGTTCGACATCGACAAGATGCGGCCAAAGCACAGTCTGAACGGAGAAAGAGACGGACAAAGCCACTAGCCAGATACGGCGGTGAAGTCCTGACAGTTGCGGAATGGATAGACGAACTAAGGGAGCAACAAGAAAGCTCCAATGCATAAATACATATGCATTAGATTTTCCTTTTCCTCGGATCAAATGCCTACAAAGACCCTACTAGGAACCTCACCCTAGTAGGGTTTTCTTTTGTTGCAAAAGTGCGCGCTACGGCACTAGCGTTAGGCGGTATAGTGTGAGGTGTTATTGTGACTATTGCAGACGGAATTGAATGGATAATGAACCGACCGCTTCACAACATTGCGGTCGTACTTGGAACAGCATTAGCAGTTGCAGTCTTTTACGGACTAACACGGAAACAGAGACGCGAGGAGGAATAACCCATGCATATCCTGCTTACACTTTTTTGTATCTGGCTGGTCGTCGTTGCGCTTGGATGGACCATATTGGGCATCTTTTGGCTATGCCAGAAAATCAGCGACTTCGAGAACTGGTGCAATCGTAAAATTGCAGAACGCTTCGGCGTCTAGCATCAATCATGGTAATGGCTCGGAACTGTCTCCGAGCCATTACCATGATTGATCAGGCGTGATCGGGATCGACAATGCGCCTGTGCTGTTTTGCTGCAAGCGCCCACACGCTCAACGGCTTATCCGTGTGGAAGTACAGATCGCGCTCGATCGTCAGACCGGCTGGACCTCTAACGCTCTCCAGCTCCTCGACACTGACATAGCCGAGTTCAGGTTCGCCCATGCCGAGATCACAGAGGCCGAAGCAAATGCCGTCCTCTTCCATCTCCGTCAGAATCCACGTTGCCCCTCCCCACGGTACGAAGAATTTGACCACCGGAATGTGATCGTCTTCGCGACGGGTGTTGTTTTCGATCAGTTGGGCTTTGATTTCGTCGGTGAGCAATTTCATGTCAGTTCACCGACTTCATGCCATAGACCTCGATATCGTATCGAGTTTCATTGATTCGCCGCCATGCGCGCCATGCAGCAACGCTTGGAAACTCTCTGTCGAAGCGTTCACCAGCGAACATGCCCCATACGCGAAATGCAGTGTTTTGTTCTGCTTGCATCTGTATCTCCATTTGCAACTAACAATGGAGACACTAAAGCCACACACCAAAAGGGCGAGCGCAAATATTCAAATTATCTGAAATAAATCGTTCATGCTCTGTTAACCGTGATCCGTTACCCTTTCTTAGCGTCAGCCTAAAGCAAGGTAAAGCAAGTATGGACGTAGAAAGCGTGTAGAAACATACGCTTAGCACAAACCAGTGCAGTGTATGTAATGCGCGCTAGACTAACGCTTTTCTTCTAATTTTTGCGACGTGTGCCGTTCCGGATCGCCGGCAATGGCGATCATGTTTTGCGTGCAGGGAATTATCGTGACGGATCGCTTTCGTGAGTTGGAAAGGCCACAGACTGGCCGCTTGAAGGACGTCGTCCTGATGGCGACCGTCACGGGTTTCGAAAGCCTGCGTTTCCCTCGCAAGTCCGACATGAAGCAATTTGCCGAGCTGTTCGAGCCGCTGTTCCTCGGCTCCAGCAACGAAGCCCGCCGCCAGGCGGCAGCAGCCCTTTCGCAATGCCAGCAAATCCCGGAGACAGTCGCAGCGCTGATCGGCGGCATGCCGATTGCCATCGCAGCGATTTTCCTGACCCGCTCGAAGGCCATCGCGGACCGGACGCTGATAACGATCATCCGCGAGCGCGGGCCGGAACATGCGGCCGCCATCGGCCGCCGCCCGAACCTCTCCCCCCTCGTCGTCGATGCGCTCGTCGAACATCACAACCCGCCGGGACTGGCAGCGCGCAGCAGCCCCGTGAAAGCGGCAGAAGCCGAACAAACGAGCCAGGAAGACGAGGCCGCCTCGTTGCGCTCGGCGCGCGAAGAAGCGCTTCGCCGCGAGATCAAGGCGCTTGCCGGCGCCCGTTCGCGCGATATTCCACAGACGCCGTCGTCGACGACGATTACCGACGTCATGGCTGCACTGCTCGTGCGCTTTGCCAGGAGCGGCGAGATCATCCTTTTTTCGCGTGTCCTCGGCCAGGCCCTCGACACCAGGGATGCGCAGGTCGAGCGTATCCTGCTCGATATTTCCGGACAGCTGCTGGCAACGAGCCTGGTCGCGCTCGACATCGAGGCGGCCGATGCCGGTTTCATGCTTCAGGCCCTTTATCCGCATCTTCGCGAGCCCTTTGGCGACACCAGCCATGCGGCAGCCTTGATCGGCGCCATGGACCGCAGCGCCTGCCGCGCGCAACTGGATGCCTGGCTCAAGGCGGAAGCCGAAGAAGCTACGCCCACGGCACGGCACGAAGCCTATTTTGCCGAAAACACTGCCAACGACACACGCCACGTCGGCGCGCGCAAGGTTGCAGCCACGTCCGTCAACGTGCAGCCGCAGCGACTGTTTGGCCGCCGCCGCGGCTGATACACGCTTCCGCCCACGGGAGGCATGTCCGGCAATGCCGGCCCAATGGAGCCGAGGTCCCTACCCTAGAAGAGCTGTTTCATCGCGTCGATGATCCAACTCCACTCACGACCGGTCGGGGCCTGCGGCGCTTGCCCTTGCAGTATTGCCATCAATTCCTGGTAACGCGCCGAACGCGCGTGGTGCTTGCGGTACTGTTCGAGCTGCCACTCCAGGAAAGCCTCATCCGGCGCCCGCTTCATCGCCCTTGAGGACTGCGCCAGCCAGTCGGCGGCGATTTCTCTGGCGACGGCCGACTGAGGCCCCAGGCCATTGTCGATCGCTGCCCTCACCCGCGCGAAAGTGGCGTCCGCCGCCTGGGCGTAGGCGGCGGGGTCGAATTCCTCGGTCCACAGGTTCGACATATGGGCGCGCATCTCGGCGGCATAGGCCTTGTCGGACAGCATCTCCATCAGTTCCGACCAGGCGTCGATCTGTTCGGCTGTCGGGTCTTCGGGCAGATCCGGCGTACTGGCATCCATCATCTTCTTTTTCCACGCCGTATCCATCTGTGCGCCGCCGGCGACGTCATCATAGAAACGCTCGAGCGCGGCACGAAATTCCGTCTTTGAAATCCTGGTCACGGTCCACAATCTCCTGAGATCCGTTGGGGAGGGTTCATGGATCTTCAAAGCCATTCGCAGGGCCGTGGCGATCCGTCGCTTTGACCGGATCTCCGTTTCGAGCGTCCGAAGCCGCAACGCCAGAACGTCGGCAAGCGAGGTTCTATTGGCCAGGATCTTGCCGATGTCCGTGAGGCTCACGCCCGCTTCACGCAGGGCAAGCACGAGGTCCAGCCGCGCCAGGTCGGCCCCGGAATACATGCGGTAACCGCTCTCCGTCCGTGTGGACGGTGGCAGCAACCCCTTGTCCGAGTAAAACCGAAGCCGCCGGACCGGTATGCCGCTCAGCTTCGAAACTTCGCCTATCGAAAAGATTTGATCGTCCATGAACGCGTCCTACGGCCTCCACCAAGTGGAGAGTCAAGCAGGCCGGTGCAATCGGCAAGAGGTGTCAGGGTCGGCCTTTGCCATCGTCGGCAACGACCTCGAACAGGTCGTTGCGGTCGTCCAGTTCGATCTCCACGATCCAGCAATCCGGATCGAAGCGGATCTCGCTTGCAAGCGCCGCATCGACCTTTTCGGCGTCGCTGTCCTGCAGCCGCACCTCGAACTTGCGGCCGAGATCGATCTCGTCGGCGAAGAAGTTCTGCGGCGCCGGGGCAAAGAGCGTCTCGGTACCCACCCGCGTCCGCTGGCGAATGAAGATTGCGCCAGCGTCCTCGGCTCCCTTGCGCAGCACCGCCGCATAGCCACCGAGCGAAAACGCACGACGCAGCAGGGACGAGACGAAGATATGGGACTTCAGGCGCATGGGAGGCTGATACACGCGCACGGCGAAGGAGGCAAATCGCGCCTGAGCGACGACAGGGGTGAGCGCGCGTCAAATGCGTCAGAGCGCGCCGATTTCCTTGAGCTTCTTCAGCACTTGCGGATTGGGTTCGCCGGTTTGCGGCAGGCGGTAATGTTTTTCGAAGTGGCGGATCGCTGCGCGCGTCTGCTCTCCGGCAACGCCATCGACCGCCACGTCCGCATAGGCGAGGTTGCTGAGACCCTTCTGGATGTTCAGCACCAATTCGCTCGACACTGGAATTTCCGCACGCGGAACGAAGGTGCTTTCCTTCTCGGCCGAGCGGATGGCTGCAGCGACCGGATCAATCTCCACGCCGCCGCCCTTGGCTTCCGAAAGCGGCCGTCCAGCCGGAACCGCGGCAGCCTTTTCAGCCGGTGCAGATCTCAAGACCTGGAGCAGCTCGACACTCGCCGCGCCGGTCCCCGTGCGGCCCGCCCGCTCCTCGAACCTCAGGATTGCCGCAGCCGTCCGCGGGCCGCTCCGTCCGTCCGGAGCGCCGTCATAAAGGCCGATGCGGCCCAGTTCCTTCTGGATCTCCGAGACAAGCTTCGACTGCGCCGGATCCGGCACGCTCGCCACCCGTTCGGGCGACGGCTTTTCCGACTGCGGATCCGCGGATGCAGCCGCGATCACATCCTCGACGTTTTCAGTTTTTGCCTCACCCTCGCGCTCGATGACGAAGGTGGTTACCTTTCGCGGCTCGATCTCCTCGCCCTTGGCGATCGCGATGCGCTGCGCCGTTTCGGCGCTGACAAGCGGAACGCGGGTGCGCAGAAGCGGCGACGGGTGCGAGCCGTGCTGATACCACATGGCATTGGCCGCGACGAAGGAGAACACGACGAGAAAGGCGGCCGAGCCGCCGGACACCAGCGGATGGCGCGCCATCAGACGACCGGCAAGCCCAGCACCCCGTCCGGCAAGGACCAGCCCGCGCACGGCCAGGCCGGGCGTTTGCCGCGCGGCCTTCTTCCGTTCAGGCTGTTTTCGCTTGCGCGGCGCCATATCCCCGTTCCTCGTTCAAACTTTTCCCCTCGAACCGCCCCCCTTCGGCGGCCGGGGCGACATCACAATCCTTCAGGCGCGGCGGAAACTCCACCGTCACCGGCGCACGTGCTTCTTCCTGCTCCGCGCAGGCGATACCGGAGCCATCGCGCGGCAGCGTGACGACGATAACGGTCCCCTCGCCCTCGCGGCTGCGGATGGAAAGCTCTCCGCCGTGCAGCGCAACCAGGCCCTTGACCAGCGAGAGGCCAAGGCCGGTGCCTTCGTAGCGGCGAGTATAGTCGTTCTGGATCTGGACGAAAGGTTGACCAAGCAGCGCCAGCTTGTCGGCCGCAATGCCGATGCCGGTATCGCTGACGGACAGCTTCAGCATCGCCCCGTCGGCCTCGGCGTCGATCGTGACGACACCGCCCTGATCGGTGAACTTGACGGCGTTGCCGACCAGATTGATGAGGATCTGCTGGAAGGCGCGCTGGTCCGCGTTGATCTCGCCGATGCCGCGGGTGATGCGGCTTGCGAGCTTGACGCCCTTTTCCGTGGCCTGGTGCGACAGCATCGCTTCGCAGGCGGAAACCGCCTCGGCGACACCGAAAGGCTCGGGCATCAGCTCGTAGCGACCGGCCTCGATCTTGCTCATGTCGAGCATGGTGTTGACGACGGAAAGCAGGTGCTCGCCGGACTTGTGGATCAGGCCCACATATTCGCGCTGGCGATCGTTCTCGAGCTTGCCGAAATATTCGCCTGCAAGCACGTCCGAAAAGCCGAGAATGGCGTTGAGCGGCGTGCGCAGTTCGTGGCTGACGGCGGCCAGGAACCGCGTCTTGGCATCGTTTGCCGATACCGCCTCAGCGGTTCTGGCTGCAGCTTCGGCACGCAGGCCCGCTTCCTGCGAGACATCGCGCGACTGGGCGAGGATCGCGACCAGGCGACCATTGTCGTCGCGCAGCGGCGCCAGCTCGCAGGACATGTAAACGAACTGTTCGCCCTCGATCGGCAACGTGCGCCGCTCGATGCGGATGTCGACCGTCGCCCGGTCGCCGCCCTGGCGAAGGATGTCGATCGCGCTCAGGAAGGTGATGCGATCGGAAACGTGGATCTGCTCGATGAAACCGCGTCCTGCCGGATCGCGCATCAGGGTCAGATGCTCGGCCGCGTCGCGGCCATGGACGGAAAGCACGTTGCCGCGCAGATCGTGCACGGTCACCAGGCCCGCAAAGAGGTCATAGGCGGCAGAGAGGTCCGGCACGACCGGATCCGATACGGCGGCCACCTCTTCCGGCGCGCGGCCGCGAACAATCGCGCCAGCGGCCGCAAGCAGCGAGGCCGAGGCCCAAAGAGCGGTGCCCAGAGGGAGAGCCGAAGACACGGGCATGGCGAGCGACAGGGCAAGCGGCACCGCCGGCAGAGCCGTCAAGGAAACAGCCGCGAGAGTACGCAGGCGCTTCGCATGGCGGAGGTCGGCCGGCGAAGACGCTTCACGACGGGGAAGCCACAGGGCCGCGACCTCGTCCACACGGGACGTCCATCTGCCAGCCATGTTACGCAATACGCTCACGCTTTACCCTGCTACATTTGTTGTTCTTGCGAGACCGACACTCTGTGTTTTCACGACCCTTTGGATCGAGACTCAAGCCGCCTCGTGACATGTCGGAATCTCGCATCCCCGGCTTAATGAAAGAATAAACGCGGCCGTGCCGGAACCGTGCGAAACGGTCGAAAAATCCCGTTTTGAGCCAAATCGGGCGACCTTCATTTCTTGTGGTTAATGGGGCGTAAGCAGCGGATTTCTGTGCATTTTCTGCACTGTGTTAACGATTGTGGCGCGGGTTTTGCGGTGTGATTCCCGCTGCCTTCGGGGTTGCCGCGCGCGGCTCTGCCACGAACCTTAACGGCAAACGCTAAAATGCGACACAAATGCCCCCGCAAATCGCCGGACACCGGCATTTCCTTAAAATTTGAAGCAAATGCCGCTCGATTTCGAAAAGCCGTCTTGTGATTCCCACCGTAATGTCGATCTCAACAAGGGGCCGGGCACCAAGAGAACGCCGGCAGGCTCCTAAGGTTTAGAAGGTGGCGTGAACGGGTATCAGGGGATACCACGGCGCTGCGGGATGCCGAAGGTGCAAAAGCCGGCTACAAGACTGGCGGGCCGCGGCAGCCGAACGAAGGATGGGCAGAACATGTGGTTTCTCATCAAGGCGACATTCTGGTTTTCGCTGGTGCTGGTGTTGCTGCCATTCCTCGACCCTTCGAGCGCGCAGAAACTCGAACACGCCCCGAAAGTAGAACTGGGCGACACCTTCTCCGCTGCCAATGAGGCGTTCCAGTACATCAGCGCCATCTGCATCCAAAAGCCGGATGTCTGCGAGAAGGGTGCCGAAACCTTCGTTGCCCTGGGCCACCGGGCGCGCGAAGGCGCCCGCATCGCCTACGAATTCCTCGATACCCAGTTTGCCGAAACCGATGCAACGACGCCGGATGCCAAGGTGACGACCGGTACGGTCACGCCGGCTGCCGACATGGTAACTCCGGCGACCGAGGTCAGCACCATCGACGCCGAACCCGTGTTCAAGCGCACCCCGGTTCCGGAAAAGCGCCTCGACCCCAAGGCTGCCGTTATCCAGTAACAGCACCCCTTCCGCACATTTCTGACTTACTGCCTGACTTGCCGTCCTGTTGCGGCCGCCGCGAGGAGCCCATCCCCTCGCGGCGTTTTCTTTTTTGCGCCCGCAACCGCTGATTTTCTCGCCGCACAGCCACACGCAAGCCCTGCCTGTTTAGGTCCGCCATACCGACAGGTGGAGGCAGACAATGCAGATCTATGGGCTTTTCTCGAACGCCGGCGTGACACGCCCGGCAACGTCCGGCGCCGCCCCCGGAACAGTGGGCGAAAGCAAGAGCCCTGCGTCAACCGCCCTGCTTCTTGGCCGCGACGACGAAAGTGCTGCGAACCGCGCTGCTGCCGTCAAGAAGAAGCTCGACGAAGTCAAGGAGCAGCTCCGAATGCTCCGGTTCTTCGCATCGGACCCGGAAACGCTTGCAAGGCTTGCCAAGCAGCTTGCACAACAGCTCGGCACGGCCGCCCAGCAACTGGCCGGCGCCGGCGGCGGGGGAGCTGTCAGCGGCGTCTCATCCGCCGCGACTGCGGCCACCACGGCAGCCACCGCGCTTGCCGATGCCGGTAGCGGGCAAGCGGAAGCGTCCGGCGCGCAAGCCGATGCCGCCGCGGCTGACATTGAGGCTGAGCCCTCATCGGGACCGGCAAGCTTTGCCGAACGCGCCTATCGCGAATTCGGCGGGGATAACGACGGCTCCGATCCCGTGGCGAAGGTGGCAGCCGAACTCAAATCCGTTGCCGAACAGGTGAAGCAACTGCTGCGCAAGGCGGAGCAGGAATTGCGCGCCAAGGGATCCGGCCGTGATGCGGATGAGGCCCGTACTGCCGGCCAGGCGCTTTCGGCCGCCACCGGCAATATCGAGGGCGCCGGCGGTGGCACGACCGTTTCCCTCAGCATCCCGACAAGTATCTCGGTCTGACAGGGAAAGCGGTTGCCGTATCCGTCGCACATTTGCCGGTTCTCAATGGCTCTGCCATCGCCTATATGATGGCTGAAAGCCCGAGCGCCTGACGGCGGCGGGCAAGAACAGGGATGAAAGTGTTCGCGGCAAGGGCCGGCGAGCTTATAATCACCCGACGAATGGACCGGACCATGACGACGCTCGACCAGATCATCGACGATTTCGCCTTTCTTGAAGAATGGGAGGATCGCTATCGCTTTGTGATCGAGCTCGGCAAGGCGTTGCCGGAGATGCCTGAAGCCAAGCGCACGCAGGAAAACAAGGTTCAGGGCTGCGCCAGCCAGGTGTGGCTCGTGACCAATGCGGCCGGCAATCCCGAGGATCCCGTCCTCAACTTCGAAGGCGAATCCGACGCCCATATCGTGCGCGGGCTCGTCGCGATCGTGCTGGCCATCTACTCCGGCAGGCATGCCTCCGAAATCGCCAGGATCGACGCGATCGACACCTTCGGCAAGATCGGCCTGATCGAACACCTTTCGACCCAGCGCGCCAACGGCCTGCGCTCGATGATCCGCCGCATCAAGAACGAGGCGGAGCTTCGCCTGGCGGCTTGAGCAGAGTGCCGGCCGGACGCGCAATCTTTCCATCCCATGCAAACACAAAGGCCGGACACTTTGGTCCGGCCTTTGTGAAACATGCCCATATCCGTCATGCGCCGGGCAGTTGGGCCCGCGAGACGAAGGTCTTACTTGCCGCGACGCTTGCGGCGCTGGCCGAGGCCCATTTCCTTGGCGAGGCGCGAACGTGCTTCCGCATAGGCGGGCGCGACCATCGGGTAATCGGTCGGCAGGTCCCACTTCTCGCGGTATTCTTCCGGCGACAGATTGTGGTGGGTCATCAGGTGGCGCTTCAGCGACTTGAAGGTGCCACCGCATTCGAGGCAGGTGATCTGGTCGTCCTGAACGGACTTGCGAACCGATACGGCCGGCTTCGGCTTTTCGACGGGAATGACGACCGGCGCGGGAGCCGCCGTGTTGTTCAGCGCCGAATGCACATCTGCGATCAGCGTGGGAAGCTCGGCGACCGGAACCACATGATTGCTGACGTAGGCGGCAACGATTTCCGCCGTCAGCTCAACCAGAAGTTCATGGCTCGCGCCAAGCGCTGTTTCAGTCATTTCTTTCTCCTATCGGACTTAAGCACAACCCGAAACGGCGTTTCGGGGGAGGAACGCTTGCAAGAGCCGTCAGGAAGCCTTGGCTGCCTTGGGATGGACCATCAACGCGGCAAGGAGAAACACCGGCCGCGATATCAAGAGCTGGAACTTGATTACAAAACCTGCTGCCGAGTCACCGGTGACGACCGAACTCTCAAAGCAACGATCAACATTCACAACTCAAGCTGGAATTTCAGATCAAAGTATTTTCCACGACGACACTTTACATTTACTCGATTAACATCGATGCGCGAAATGTCCAAACATAAATTTAGCGGCACTTAGCAAGTTTATCTCCAAATTGCTAAAATGGCCACACTCGATCGTAATGTTCTGAAATACAGTTTCAGAACTGTCGTCGATCAGTCGCGACGCGGCTCTTCCTTTTGCGGAAGCTGATCTATGACAGACAGCTTAGTCAGCCTGTAACCTGCCTGATGTGCGGCTTTTGCCAAGAGATGAGCCGAGATCGGCGCAGTCAGAACGAAGAAAAAGAAGCCTGCAAGCGCGCGAATCAAAATAGCCGGATCGAGAGAATGCACGCCCGCGGCCAGAAGCAACAGGCCCGATCCGATCGTGCCGGCCTTGGAGGCCGCATGCATGCGCGTATAGAGATCGGGGAAACGGACGATGCCGATCGCCGCCAGCAACGAAAAGATCGCACCACCGACCAACAGGACGGCGACCAGCAGGGTAACGGCCATATCGAGCACCGGGCTCATCGGCGTCCTCCCTTGCGTTTGCGCTGCGTCGATTTGCCCCTTGGCGCGGACCCGCCTTTGGCCTGCGGCACGCGTCCGTCGGCGACGGCTTTCTCGGGCGAGAGGCCGCGCGCCAGCACGAAGCGCGCAAAGGCGACCGTCGCCAGGAAGCCGACGAGACCTAGCGCGATGGCGATGTCGATGTAAAGGTTGAAGCCCGTGCGGATCGCCACGACTGCAATCAGACCAATCGCAATCGCCACCAGCATGTCAAGGCCAAGCACCCGGTCAGGCAGCGTCGGGCCGCGAATGATGCGCCAGACCGTCACCAGAAGAGCGATGGACAGCACGACAAGCGCAAAACCCGTGGCAAGGGATTCTATCTGATCGGCCAGGGTCATTCGAAGGCCTCCTTGATCCGGCGCTCGAAGCCATTGGCGATATCGCGCCTGAGGCCACCCGGATCGGCGCAGTCGAGCGCATGGACATAGAGCGTCTTGCGATCGTCGGAGACGTCGACCGACAGCGTTCCCGGCGTCAGCGTGATGAGATTGGCCAGCAGCGCGATTTCGAAGTCGCTCTTGACCGTCAGCGGATAGGCGAAGATGCCCGGCTTCAGCACCATCTTCGGCTGGATGACCAACAAGGCGACCTTGGTCGCCGAGATCGCCAGTTCCTTGAAGAACAGCGCGGTCAGCAGGAAGAGCTTGATCGGGCGCACCGGGTAGGCAACGGGCTCAAGCTCGCGCCGGATGAGAAAGAGCGACAACGCTCCGACGGCAAAACCGAGGATCAGGTTGGCAGGCGAGAAGCTGGCGCTGATCGCGCCCCAGATCGCCGTGAACACGAGATTGATGGTCAGGAACTTGGTCACGGGGCACCTCCCGGGAAGACCGAGTTCAGGTAGGCCGACGGTTCGGAAAGGCCTGCGGCGGCATTCTGAACCATGGATAGCAGTGGCTCGGGATAAAGGCCGATGGCGAGCGCCAGCACAGTCAAGGCGGTGAGCGGCAATAGTGCCGCCGGCGCGATCGTCGCGGATGCAGAGGCGCCCTCACTGGACCCCGCATCGCGCCAATAGGCGAGCAGGAAGAAGCGACCGGTGACGATGGTCGTGAGGAAGCCGGTCAGAAGCAGGACGGCTGCTAGCCACCAAGCGCCGATATCGAGCGCCGCCTTGACCAGCATGACCTTCGGCCAGAAGCCGGAGAACGGCGGCAAGCCGGACACGGCGAAGGCCAGCATGAGCGTCAGCGCGGCGAAACCGGCATGGCGGCGATAGAGGCCTGCCAGCGAAGTCAGCGAGAAGCTGCCGCCGAGCCTCGCTGCGACACCGGACGCGAGGTAAAGCGCGGTCATGACGAGCATCGAATGCAGCGCATAGAAGATCGCGCCGCCGATACCACCCGGGCCGCCGACGGCGACGCCGGCAAGGATCGAGCCGATGCCGGAGACGACGAGATAACCGAGCATGCGGCGGAAGTCCGACTGGGCCAGCGCACCAAGCACGCCGACGAGCATCGTCAGCGCGCCGGCAATGGCGATGACGAAGCTCAGTTCCTCGCGCTCGACCGGGAGCAGCATGACGGTGACGCGAATGAGCGCGTAGATCCCGACCTTGGTGAGAAGGCCGGCAAACAGGGCCGAGACCACCACGCGCGGCGTATGGTAGGACGCCGGCAGCCAGAAATTCACCGGAAAGGCTGCGGCTTTCATGCCGAAGGCAAGCAGGAACAGTGCCGTCAGCGTCATAAGCGGCGCTGTGCCCGCGAGCCCCTCGGCCTTACGGGCGATGTCGGCCATGTTGAGCGTGCCGAAGCTTGCATAGAGATACCCTGTGGTGATCAGGAACAGGGTAGTCGCAACGAGGTTGAGGAAGCCGTATTTCACCGCGCCGTCGATCTGCTCGCGTTCGGAGCCGAGTACGATCAGGCCGAAGGACGAGATCAGCAGCACCTCGAACCAGACGTAGAGATTGAAGACATCGCCGGTCAGGAAGGCGCCGGACACACCTGCCATTAGCAGCATCAGGAACGGATAGAAGCCGTAGCGCCGGCCGCTGTCGTTGATATCGGCAAGCGAATAGATGCCGCCTGCAAGCGCCACGACGGAGGCGGTGAGCGCAAAGAGCGCGCCGGTCAGATCGACGGTGAAGGCAATGCCGAAGGGTGGCAGCCAGCGCCCCATCACCATCGTTACGGGTCCGCTTGCAAGCACATGGCGCAGAAGAAGCACATCGATGATGACGAGCCCGGCCAGTCCGGCAACGGCGACGTAGGGATGCCAATCGATCTTCCGGCGCAGCATTACGAGCAGCGCGCCGATTGCGAGGCACCAGGCAACCGGCAGGATCACCAGCCAGTCGGCAGACGCGACGGGCTCGAGCACGAGCGCGGCGGAGAGATCTGCGGGAGGAGAGGTTGTAGCGGCCATGGGTCGGTCAGTATCCAAGCGGCGGGGCCGGCTCGTCCTTCGGCTCGGCAACGCGCATCTCGTCGGTGTTGTCGGTTTGCAGCTCCTCGTAGGCCCGCCAGGCGAGAACCAGCAGGAACGCGAAGAAGGAGAAGGAGATGACGATCGCCGTCAGGATCAGCGCCTGCGGCAGGGCGTTGGCGGCGGGACCGACGAGCGCATCCTGATCGCCAGGGACGACCGGTGGCACGCCGCGGGTCAGCCGACCGCCGGTGAAGATCAAGAGGTTGACGGCATTGCCGAGGATGGCGACGCCAAGCAGCACCCGGATGATATACTTCGACAGGAGCAGATAGACGGCGACCGTGAAGAAGATGCCGACAAGCAGAGCGAACCAGGCCTCCATTACTCGCCTCCCCGCTCTTCGAGCGAAAGCGCAATCGAACTGATCGCACCGACGACCACCAGATAGACGCCGCAATCGAACAGCATCACCGTCGAGAGCGGCACTTCCAGGCCGAGCACCGAAGGATAGATCCACAGGCCGGTCATGAAGGGCACGCGGGCGGCGATAGAGACCAGGCCGGCGATCGTCGCGGCCAGGAGGCCCGCCCCGGCAATCGCCATCGGGTGGAAATAGATCGCACGACGCACCGTCTCGACGCCGCAGGCGATGCCGTAGATCGCCAGCGCCGACACCGCGATCAGGCCGCCGATGAAACCGCCGCCGGGCTCGTTGTGGCCGCGCAACAGGACGAAGATCGAAAACAACACCATCAGGCTCGTCAGGAACGGCGCGACGGCGCGGAAAATCACCGACTTCATGCGCGCTCCTCCGCATCCGGATCGTTATCGGCGATACGCCGGAGCGAACCTGCCCTCAGGCGAACGAGCGACAGGATCGCAAGGCCCGTGACCATCACCACGGCGATCTCGCCGAGCGTGTCCGTGCCGCGGAAATCGACGATGATGACGTTCACCACATTGGCGCCGTGGGCGATCGACTTCGAATAGAGGTTGAAGAAGTCGGTGAGCGTCGTATCGAAGGGCACCCCCGTCACTTTCAGCAGCATCAGCCCGAAGCCGAGGCCGCAGGCGAGTGCGATGGCGAGATCCGGGATCTTCTGCGCAAGCGGACGATGGTCCGACGGCGAAAGCCGGAGCCGCGTCATCACCAGCGCAAGCACGACGACCGAAAGCGTCTCGATCATGAACTGAGTAAAGGCCAGATCCGGTGCGCCGTAGAGGAGGAAGATGACGGCGACGGCAAAGCCCTGGATGCCGAGCGAGACGATGGCGGTCAGCCGGTCGGCGGCAAGCACCACCGCGACGAGGCCGATGACCGCGATCGCCATGATCGCCAGTTCATGCAGCGGCACGTCTGCGGCAAAGAACGGCGCGCGCGGGAACTCGCCATAGGCGATCGGCACGACCAGGAGCACAAAGGCGACCAGGATGAAGGTCGCGGTCATGTAGACTTCGAGGCGCCCCGACTGCAGCCGTCGCGTCAGCGCGACGGAGAAACGGACGAGGCCGCGAATGAACTGGTCGAAGCCGCGATCCGGACCCCAGCCGATATCGGAAAGGATCGTCGCCATGAAAGCGCGCACGCGGTCGAGCTTCAGATAGAAGCCGATGCCGATTACGGCGGTCGCGATCGACATCATCAAGGGTAGGCCAACGTGAGGAAGGACCGATATCGTCACCGTCCGCGGCTCGCCGGCAACCGCCGACGCCATCGGCGTCGATACCAGTTCGTGCGTCAGCCCCGAAAGCAAGGCGGCGGAGAGCCCCTTGGCCGCGAGCAGCGCAGGGCCGAGCCAGAGCAGGATCGGCGCCTCGTGCGCCGCCTTCGGCGTCTCGACCTTGGCGCCGATGAACGGCTTCAGCGCGACTGCAAAGGCCACGGCGAACATCAGCGCGTTGCCGAGGATCGCGATTGCGGCAAAGACCAGGGAACGGCGATCAAAACCGGAGAGAGCGTAGTAGATCTCCTCCTTGGCGATGAAGCCGAAGAAGGGAAACAGCCCGCCCATCGAGAACGCCGCGGCAAGCGCGATGACGAAGGTGAGCGGCATGGCGGAGCGAAGGCCCCCTAGCCTCGTCACGTCGCGCGTGCCGGTCTCGTGATCGATGATGCCGGCGACCATGAACAGGGCGCCCTTGAACAGCGAATGGGCGACGAGGTAGAGCACCGCCGCTTCGATCGCATGGGGCACGTCAAGCCCGATCAGCATGACCAGCAGGCCGAGCGACGCCATCGTCGTATAGGCGAGCATCAGCTTCAGATCGGTCTGGCGGCAGGCAAGAGCCGCGCCAATGACGAGCGTCGCACCCCCGAAGAGCGGCAGAAGGATCTGCCACTCGGGCGTGCCGCCGAGCACCGGGTTCAGCCGCATCAGCAAGTAGACGCCAGCCTTCACCATGGTCGCCGAGTGCAGGTAGGCGGAGACAGGCGTCGGGGCTTCCATGGCGTTCGGCAGCCAGAAATGGAAGGGGAACTGCGCCGACTTGGTAAAAGCGCCACCGAGAACGAGAAGCAGCGCCGCCAGATAGAACGGGCTTTCGCGCATCTCTGGCCCGAAAGCCGACAGCAGCGAGAGCTGGGTGACGCCGCTGACATTCCAGATGATCAGCAGTCCTGCGAGCAGGAACAGGCCCCCGCCCCCGGTCACGACCAGCGCCTGCAGAGCCGCGCGCCGCGCCGCCTCGCGCGAATGATCAAAACCGATCAGCAGGAACGAGGTGATCGAGGTCAATTCCCAGAACACGAACAGCATCAGGAAGCTGTCGGAGACCACGAGCCCGAGCATCGAGCCCATGAACATCAGGATGAAGGAAAAGAACCGGCCCTGCTGCGGGTGGCCTTTCAGATAGCCACCGGCATAAAGCACGATCAGCATGCCGATGCCGGCAATCAACAGGACGAATGTGAGCGACAGCCCGTCGATCAGCCAGGAAAAGCTGACATTGAACGAAGGTATCCAGGCATAACCGCCCGTAACCACCTCGCCCTTGGCCACTTCCGGCCAGAAACCGGCGAAGTGCAGAACGACGCCCAAGGGGAACAGCGCAAGCACCCAGGCCGCATTGTGGCCGAGAAGGCGCGTCAGAAGCGGCGCGAGCAATGCCGCGACGAAAGGCAGTGCAAGGGCCAGAAATGTCAGGGCCGCAACATCCATCGTCCAGGCCTGCTCCTTTTAATTCATCGTATAATCGATCGAACCCCCGACATAAAAGAAGGGGGTTGGGGTCTCAAGCCTTATCCAGATAAAATCGGCGTTATGTGTCTGCCAGTTCGGCCGGACGAACCGAAGCGGAGCCCCTGCAATACCAGATTCGCGCGCTTTAGGCGGCGGCCGCCAACAACAATTAAAATGCTGTTAGCAACATCTTCATCGGGCGGCGGGGGATAGATCGAACATTCTGGAAACCGAACTGCAAGACGTGATAGTTGTATTTGCAGACACCCTCAATTCAGAATGAACAGACGCGACGACGACGCCGGCAGACCTTGCGACGGCTGAGACGCGGTTGCCGGTGCCGCAGTCGCTAGCGGCAGGCACGAAACAGAAGACCACACATCGAATGGGCGGGACCCGCTTGGAACGATCTCGCATAGTCGTCATCGCCAGTATCCTGGCTGCCCTCGGCGCGATCCTGCCGATGCTGGCAGCCTATTACCTTTCCTGGTCGATCGCCGTGCGTAGCGAGCAGGCACGGCTTGCCCGCCTCGCCGACTATGCCATCATGCGCGCCGACGCCGCGCTCGATGAGGCGTCGCGGGCGCTGAAGACAGCCGACCGGCTCGACCTTCCGCCATGCATGGCCACACATATCGCGGCGCTGCGCTCGCTGGTCGTCAACATCACCGCCATCGAGGACATCGGCTATTTCGAGAACGGGCTGCTCAGATGCACCTCGTGGGGCTACCCGCCGCGCCGCCTCACCCGCGCACCGCCTGCCGATTTCTTCGCAAGCAACGGCGTGGAGGTCATCCCGCGGATGTATCCGACAATCAGCACCGGCGCGCCCATGACGGCATTCCGGTACCATTCCTACACGGTGCTGACCAACCCGGTCCGTTTCGTGGACGTGATCGCAGAGCCCGGCACCCGGCTTGCCGTCGCCACCAAAAACGGCGTGCTGGTCAGCACCCTCAACGATCCTGACCCGCAGCTTACGGAGCAGCTTGCCGATCTTCCGAAGACCGGCAGCAATGCCGACGACCTCTTTGCAACGTCACGGGATGCCAACTGGATCGCGGTTGCCACTGCGCCCAGTATCGCCATTCTCAGCGACATGGATCGGGAACGCCTGCTGCTGCTGCCGGGCGGGGCGCTGGTTGCGGCGCTGATGGTCGGGCTCGTCGTCTGGCTGTCCCGGCGTCGCCTGTCGCCGCTCGGCGAGCTTTCGATTGCCGTGCATCGGCGCGAGTTCATCGTGCACTACCAGCCGCTGATCGAGCTCAAGACCGGCATCTGCGTCGGCGCGGAGGCTCTGGTGCGCTGGCGGCGGCCGGATGGGCAGATGGTCCGGCCGGATCTCTTCATCCCTCTTGCAGAGGAAAACGGGCTGATCGAGGAGATCACCGATCAGGTTCTCTATGCGACGATCGCCGAGCTGAAGAGCGTGCTCGTCGCCGACCGCTCGCTGCACATCGCCATCAACCTCGCCGCCGACGACCTGAAATCCGGGCGCATCCTGCCGGTGATCGAGAGGGCGCTTCGAAACACCGGCATAATAGCGGAACAGATCTGGCTGGAGGCAACCGAACGCGGCTTCATGGACGTGAAATCCGCCCGGACGACGATCGAGGAAGCGCGTCGGCGCGGCCACTCGGTGGCCATCGACGACTTCGGCACCGGCTATTCGAGCCTGCAATACCTGCAGGAGCTTCCGCTCGATGCGCTGAAGATCGACAAGTCCTTCATCGACACGATCGGCACCGATTCGGCCACCAGCTCGATCACGCCGCATATCATCGACATCGCCAAATCGCTCGATCTCTACATCGTCGCCGAGGGGATCGAGCGGCAGGAACAGGCCGACTATCTCATCGAGCGGGGCGTGCAATACGGCCAGGGCTGGCTGTTCTCCAAGGCGCTGCCGGCGGCCGAGTTCATCACCTTTTACAACGACAGCAAACGCAGGCTCGGGGCCGGGCCGGCGGTGATCCGCCGCGAAATCGCTTGAGGTCCGTCGCGGAACGGGCGCTGGCGATGTTTGCGCGCGCGGTCGCGCATTCCTATATAGTCGCCGCAACGACAGGAGACTTTCATGACGACCGTAAAGACGCCGAAAGTGGTGAAAACCGATGCGGAATGGCGGGCGCAGCTCTCGCCGGAGCAGTATCGCATCACGCGACAGCAGGGCACCGAGCGTCCGTTTACCGGTCCTTTCCTCAGCAACAAACAAACCGGCACCTACGAATGCGTCTGTTGCGGCCGGGCGCTGTTCCGCTCCGACACCAAGTTCGATTCCGGTTGCGGCTGGCCGAGCTACTTCGCCGCGATCGACGATCAGGCGATCCGCGAGATCGAGGACCGCTCCCACTTCATGGTGCGCACCGAAATCCGCTGCGCCGATTGCGACGCCCATCTCGGTCACGTCTTTCCCGACGGCCCGCCGCCGACGGGGCTGCGCTATTGCCTGAACGGCCATGCGATGACGTTTACCGAGGATTGACACCGGAGCCTGGAAGGAGTGGCATGGGGTGCTGTTCCGCCGGGAACCGCCCCGTGGCGCCAACCGCGCTAGAAGTAATAGATCGAGCAAGCGAGAGGAGGTCCGCATGCTACGCATCCTGACTGCCCTCGCCTTGCTGCTCCCTTCCGCCCTGACGGCGTCGGCGGCAGAGGATTGGGTTCCCTACGCCAACGCCCGATTTGGCTATGTGCTCGACATTCCCCCCGGCTTCGAACTGCAGAGCGAGGGCGATAATGGCGATGGCGCGAGTTTTCATGCCAGCGACAACGGCGCGACCCTTTCGGTCTTCGGCAGCACGCTCATGGACGGTGACTTCGAGACCGACGTCAACGACCGCATGGGTTACGAGCGGGAGGGTGACTGGCGGATTTCCTATTCCCGCGTGACGGCGGCCTGGGCGAGTTTCTCGGGCGCGCGCGGTGACGAAGTGTTCTATACCCGCGCGATCGCGCTCTGTGACGGCAGCGCCGCCTATTTCCGCCTGCAGTATCGCAAGACCCGGCTCACCAGCTTCGACGGCGTGATTTCGCGCATGGCGGAGGCCCTGAGGCCTTCGGAAGGCTGTCAGCATCCACCGATCGCTGCTGCGGCCGGCGAAGCGCCGAACTGATCGCCCCTCAGGACGCGGCGCTGAAACAGGTCAGCACGGCCGAATAGTGCACCGCCGCGCCTGTTACGACGAAGCCGTGCCAGATGGCGTTCTGGAAGCGCAGTTTTTCCCACACATGGAAAATCACGCCGGCGGAATAGATGATGCCGCCGATCAGGATCAGCACCAGCGTCGTTGCCGTCAGCGCCGACAGCAGCGGGCCAAGCGCGAGCACGCCGCTCCAGCCCATGGCGAGATAGAGCAGGATCGCCAGCCGGTCGAAGCGCCCCGGAAAGAGACACTTGATGGCGACGCCAAGACCGGCGATCGCCCAGATGCCGATCAGCATCACGAACAGGAACGGATCATCGAGGCCGCGCTGCAGGAACGGCGTATAGGTGGCGGCAATCAGAACGAAGATCGAGGAATGGTCGAAGCGGCGCAGGAACCACTTGGTGCGTGAAACCGGGTAGAGATTATAGAGAAAGGAGATCGAGAGGGTCGCAAGCAGCCCGGCGCCATAGACGGCCGCGGCGGCGAGCTGCCCCGTCGTGCTCCATAGCGTTGCGTAGAAGATCAGCGCGGTCACGCCAACCAGTGCAGCCGCCAGGCCGATGCCATGAACGATGCCGTCGGCAATCAGTTCCGAGCGGTCATAGTTCCATTTGACGCCTGCGAATTCCACGTCTTCCCTTTCCCCGAGCCTTTTCTTCTCCAGCGGCGCGCATGCCCGTCGCACCGCAACGTTTCCACCATCCTGCCACAAGGCCTCTTCGCCGCAAAGAAGTAGCGGCGTGGCAAAAGCATCAACTTTTGCAACGCACTACAACAATGCCATAACAAATCTGCGAAGTTTGGAACGAGACTTGCCCAAGGCCACGGCGATGACCACATGAACGGCCGGAACACGCCGATCGGGAGGATCATCATGTCAGTCTTGCGCACCCCTCAGCCGGAGGAAGCGGCCGTGCTCAGCGACCTCTGCCTGCGATCGAAGGCTATTTGGGGCTATGACGAGGCTTTTCTTGAAGCATGTCGACCGGCCTTGACGCTCACGGCCGACGACTGGACGGATTCGGACCTGCAGGTGGCCACGGACGGCGAACGCATCGTCGGCCTGGCGCAGGTCCGCGGGAGCGGCAACCACGTCGAACTCGACAAGCTGTTCATCGAACCGGAAGCACGGGCGGCAGGCATTGGCCGACGGCTTTTCGACTGGTGCGTCGCCGCGGCGCGCAGGCGTGGTGCAACGGTCATGACGATCGACGCGGATCCCGGTGCCGCCGACTTTTACCGCCGCATGGGGGCCGTCGATGATGGGGTCGTCGCGTCGAGCGTGATCCCCGGGCGGTTCCTGCCCCGGCTGAAAGTGGATTTGGGGAGCGGCACGACCGCCTGACGTCACCGCCCGCCGCGGGCGACCTCGGCGGCGCAGTCCTGACAGAGCGGCGCATGAGGAACGGCCTGCAGGCGCGCCGCCGAAATCGGCAGGCCGCAGCGCACGCAGATTCCGAAGGTGCCGGCGGCGATCCGATCGAGCGCGGCGTCGATCCCGCGGATTTCCTCCTGGCCCGCAAGGCCAAGGCCTTCGAGCACCTCGTCCCCTTCCCGCTCGGTCACCCGGTCCGGGACATCAGCATTCATCGGCTCATCGAGATCGTGCTCGATCTTGACCAGACGCCCCTGCAGCTCGGCCTTGCGGCGGGTCAGGCGGTCGTGAAAGTCGTCAAGCCCATGTTTGTCCATCTGAAGACTCCTTGGCGGTGGCGGCGCGAAGGTCACGCGCCGCATGCGCTCTTGTTGTTCGTGGCTTACCGGTCGACGAGAACGGCACAGGGGCAATGGCTGACGACCCGGCTTGCCGTCGATCCGATGAAGTAGTCGATGAGGCCCGGCCGATGGGATGCGATGATGACGAGATCGGCGTTTTCTTCGCTGGCAAAGGCGTTGATGGTGCCGGCGGCCCCGCCGGTGCGGATTTCGATGCGGCCCTTGATCCCGTGCTTGGTTTTAAGCGCCTCGAGCGTCTTCAGCGCCTGCTTGCGGGATTCCTCGACCATTTCCAGCGGGAAGTCGACGATCATGTAGCCTTGCGCATAGGCGTTCAGGTCCTCGACGACGTTGAGCAGGATAATCTCGCCCCCTTCATCGATCAGCTTTTCGGCAATGCCAAGCACGGATTCGCCGTGTTCGAGCTGATCCATGGCAATCGGGACGATGATCTTCTTGTACATGCTGTACTCCTTCTGTTGCCCACTCGGATCGCCAGGCTGCTGCCACAGGCCAATCCCTCGTCTCAAGATTGCGCCTCGACGGCATCTTCGGCTTTGATTGAAATCAAATCGAAAGCGCTGCGCGCGCACGGCCCCACTCGAAATGAGGTAGGGCGACGACAATCACTGTCAACGCGCGTCGAACACAACATCAAGTGACTGACAGTCTTCCGTGAACGAACGAGGCGGCCCATATTCCGAGCAGTTTCGACGAAACTGAAACGGCGAACCGGCCGTAGCTTCGATACCAAGGAGACCGATATGACCTCGCAGGAGACTTTCCACATGCTGACCGACCATGCGCTTGCCATGCCCGCGCATGTCGAGCATGCGCATCTGGTCGTCCAGGACCTGCCGGCCGTTTCCGCCTGGTATCAGAAGATCATGGGCTTGAGCCCGATTGAAACCAGCAAGAGCGGCGAGACGCTCGGCGTCAACGGCCGCCCGCTGCTGACGCTGACGACCGAGGGCAACGCCGCGCGGGCACCGCGCAACGCGCCCGGCCTGTTCCACAACGCCTTTCTCGTGCCGAACCGCGAAGAGCTCGGCCGCTGGCTCGCGCATATCGCACACAACAATGTCCGGCTGCAGGGCGCGTCCGACCACCTGGTCAGCGAGGCGATCTACCTTGCCGATCCCGAAGGCAACGGCATCGAAGTCTATCGCGACCGACCGCGGGCCGAATGGAGCTTCAAGGCCGACGGCACCGTCGGCATGGATACGCTGCCGCTCGATCTGCAGGCGCTCTACGACGAAGCGCCCAAGGACAACTGGGGCGGCATGGCGGACGGGACGGCCATCGGCCATATCCACCTGCAAGTTTCCGATATTCCTCAGGCCGACGCCTTCTTCCGCGATGTGCTGGGCCTGGGGCTGATGGCACGCTATCCCGGTGCGAGCTTCTTCGGCGCGGGCAAGTACCACCATCACGTCGCCGCCAACATCTGGAACTCGCGCGGCGCGCCGAAACGTGAAGGCCACATGACAGGACTGTCGGACTACACGATCCAGTACAAGGAGCCGGCTGAACTCACGGCAGCGCTTGCGAAGCTCGAAGCGCTGGAAATCGCCGTCAACCGCAACGGCAGTGGCCACACCCTCGTCGATCCCTGGGGCATCGGCCTCAAGCTCGTCGCCTGATCCTCTCTCCCAGGCCACAGGCGCCTTTGCGCCCGTGGCAAACTTGCCGGCCGCAGCCGCCTCAGGCGCTGCGGTCGTATTTTTGCTGGGCTTGCAGCACGGCCTCTATGTTCTCCTCCGCCCAGCGCGTCAGCGCCGCGACCGTCGAGGTCAGCGTGCGGCCGAGCGGCGTGATCGCATATTCCACCGTCACCGGCACCGTCGCAAAGACGCTGCGGCTGACGAGCCCGTCCCGCTCCAGCTTCTTCAGGGTCTGGGACAGCACCTTCTGCGAGACGCCGTCGATCTCGCGCTTCAACTGGTTGAAGCGCACCGGCTGTTCATCGAGCTTTCCGAGCACCAGCACGGCCCACTTGTCGGCAAGCCTGTCCAGCACCAGGCGGGTCGGACAGGTCTGGATATAGACGTCGTACTCCATCGGGCACCCCATCGCGGTTTCCGGGCGGAAACCATGTCACCAAAAACTGCCTCCTTTACAGCATTTTCCCGCACGAATATCTAGTATCCATTAGCAACATGGTTTCATTTGGATACTTAGGAGAAAACGATGGCAGGCAAGATTCTGGTTCTCGGATCGAACGGAACGATCGGCAGCAAGGTGGTGCGGGGACTGGTCGCGCGTGGCGAGACGGTCAAGGCCGCGTCCCGCAAGGCGACAGCCGTTGACGGCGCGGAAGCCGTCGCCTTCGACTACGAGGATGCCGCAACCTTTGGCCCGGCGCTCGAAGGCGTCGACCGTCTGTTCGTGCTGACACCGGCGGGATATCTCGATCCGGTCGGGCTGGTCGGACCGATCATGGCCGCCGCTGCCGCGCGCGGCATCAAGGTTGTGCTGATGACCGTCATCGGCGTCGACGCCGACGACAAGATCCCCTATCGCCAGCTTGAGCTGCAGCTCGAGAAAAGCGGAGCGCCCTTCGTCATCCTGCGACCGAACTGGTTTTCCGACAATTTCCAGAGCTACTGGATAGAAGGTATCCGCCACGGCGCGATCGCGGTTCCGGCGGCCGAAGGCAAGACGAGCTTCATCGACACCCGCGACATCGCCGAAAGCATCGTGGCAGCGCTGACGAGCGACACCTTCAACGGCCGCGCCTTCAACCTCACCGGGCCGGAAGCGCTGAGCTATGACGAGGCGGCAGCGATCCTGTCGCGTGTGACCGGCAAGCCGGTCGCCTACACGCCGGTCGATGACGGGACCTTCGTCGGCATGCTGGTCGGCGCTGGCGTGCCTGAGGACTATGCCCGCTTCCTCGCTTCGATCTTCCATCCCGTGCGCGAAGGCTGGGTGGCAAACCCGACCGGCGATGTGAAGACGCTGACCGGCCACGCGCCGCGCAGCCTGGAAACCTACGCCAGGGACAATTCCGAGGCCCTCAAGGCCTGACCGGCCCCCCACGATGGCCGCCCGTCCACACCCGGGCGGCCTGCGTCAACACGCCGCTGGATAGTTCGCCGACAACCGATCAATAAACTTGAGTATTATACTCACATATTTTAACCGCATGCCCAATCGGCCTCGCCCAAGGCCGCATACATGCGGAGTTAATAATATGAAAAATAAGAATTTTCTTGCTGCTGCCCTCGCAAGCAGCGCACTTCTTTCGAGCCCCGCGCTGGCGGTGGATTTTCGTCCGCAGGCGGAAATCGAAGGCGGCTTCTTCAGCGGAGGGTCAGCTGCCGGCGGCGGCTTCTTCCTCCCCTTCGTGCTCGATTCGGGCAATGCGATTTTCATCGATACACGCGGTACCATTGCCAATGACTCCGTCCGACAGGGCTCCATCGGTGCGGGCTATCGCTTCCGCGCCAACGACCAGTGGGTCATCGGCGGCTACGGCTATTACGACTATCTGAAAAGCGACTACGGCAATTCCTTCAGCCAGCTGTCTTTCGGTCTCGAGGCGCTCAGCGGTGACCTCGAAATGCGCAGTAACTTCTACCTGCCCCTGACCGGCGCCAAGACACTGAGCGCCTTCAATGCCGCCTATGTGCGCGACCACGTGCTCGTCTTCCAGGAAGGCAAGGAACGGGCGCGGCGCGGCATCGACGCCGAAATCGGCGGGCGCCTGCCTGTTTTCGCCGAAGACTCCAACGTTCAGCTGAAGGTTTTCGGCGGCAGCTACTGGTACGGCGGCCGCAACCTCGGCGACATGTTCGGCGCCAAGCTGCGTGCAGAGCTGACCTTTGCCGACCTGCCGGGTCTTTCAGAGGAATCGACCGTCTCGCTCGGCGTGACCGGCACCTATGACAACGAGGACAAGCTGAAGGGCGCCGTCATGGCACGGCTGCGCATCCCGTTCGGCGCGACCGGCTCGACCGCCGACGCCTTCGATCCGATGACCCAGCGTGTCGAACGCGCCACCCGCATCCGCACCCATGCCGGCGCCACCGGCGACGTCGAGGCCGCACAGCTTGCCGGCACCGGCCGTAACGCCGGCCGGGTCGTGACCGTTTCATCGGCCTCCGGCAATGCCTCCGACATCAACGCCCTGATCGGCGCTGCCGGCGCCGACGCGCTGATCCTTGCAGACGGCAACCTCGGTCTCGACCGGACACTCGCGCTCGGCAACGGCCAGACGCTCCTTGGCGGCGGCGGCGCAATCGCCGTTAACGGCGCGCGCAGCGGCGCGACCGCAACCTTCGTCAACCGGGGCGCAGCCACGACGATCACCGGTTACAACCCGGCCCAGGACGTCATTGCCATGGCGTCGGGCAGCACCATCTCGTCGCTTTCGGTCCGCGGCGGTCTTGCGGGTATTTCGGCGACCGACGCCAAGGGCGTTACCGTCGACAATGTCGATATTGCCGCGACCAACCACGACGGCATCCGCTTCACGCGGGTCGATGGCGCACTGGTCCAGAACAGCCGCATCCACGACCTCTACATCTGCGAAAACAACACGACCTGCGAATTCTCGATCTACAACCCCAACAAGGCACCCTATGCCGCCGTCAGCTCCGTCGGCAGCCGCAACGTAACGGTGCGCGATACTGTCATCGACAAGGTCACCTATGGGGTCTTTGCCGGCGGCGAGTTCAGGAAAGTCGGACGGACCGATTACGAACTGGTCACCGGCACGCAAAACGTCACGCTCGATAACGTGACGATCAGCAACTCCCGCCGCGAAGGCGTGCTGCTCGTCGCCGGCAAGGATGTCAGCCTCAACCGCGTGACGGTCGACAATGCCAAGCAGGACCGGGACATGGATCTCGTGGTGCTACAAGGCACCTCCAATGTCGCGATCAACGACATGCGGCTCTTTGGCGGCATCAACGGGCTGATGCTGGTATCGAGCCCGAACCTCGATGCGACGACCACCAACGTCAACGTCAAGGGACTGACCGTCGACGGCACCCGCAACGCCGGCATCTTCTTCAATCCGGTCTCGGGGATTTCGCTCGAGGACGTCAAGGTAACGAATGCCGGCACCTATGGCGCCTTCATCTACGGCAACGAGTTCGAATTCCTTGGAGGACCGGTGCGCGACATCGTGCTGAAGAACATGACCGTCGACAAGGCCGGGAAGGCCGGCCTCTACTTCTCGGGCCCGGCCGAAGACGTCACCGGCAATGTCAACGTCACCAACACGCCGAAGGATTGCACACTCGACAATGGTTGGTCGGCCGGGACGATCACCCAGTCACCAGGCTCTGTTCTGACCGTCAATGGCGCCAAGCTCGACCAGGGCAACGCCGCGGCCCGTTGCCGCTGATAGCCCGAAGCCACGCCCGGGCGACCGGGCGTGGCTCTTTTTGCCGGTTTGCTTCGGTGCACTATGCCGGGCGGCGGCATTCGAAGGTGACAACATGGTCACCTTCCTTTGGAGCACGGCCCAAGGCATAGTCGCCGGAAACGACGAGATCGACGAAGCCGGCCGCCTGTAGCGTCAGTGCCATTTCCTGAACGCCCCACCAGCGCATGGTGAAGAATTCAAGCTCGCTCGACGCCAGTCGTCCTTCTTGCCAGAGGTCGTAGCGCAGGTGGGAAACGGTCGTCTGGCCGATGATGTCGGTCTTCACCCGCTGGCTGGTCAGGGTCAAAAGCTCGCCCGCCTCCGTCTGCCAGCTGCGCACATTCGGCTGCAGGTCCGCGACCATGTCGCCCGGGTAGAGATCGAAGATCAACCGACCACCCGGCGCCAGGTGATCGTAGAAGCGCTTCAATACGGCCGATGCCGCTGCATGATCGGCGATCAGCTGCAAGGAACCGGCGGGCACGACAATCGCCTCGAAACGCTTGTCATAGGTGAAGCTCTCGAAGGTCTGGCGAGACAGGGCCGGCGCAAAGCCGCGGCCAGCACATTGGGCGAGGCAATAGTCGAGCATGTCCTGCGAAGCATCAAACCCGGAGACATCGAAACCGGCCTCCAGCAACGGGATCAGCGCTCGACCGTTGCCGACAGCCGGCTCCAGGATCGGCCCACGACAGCCGTCGAGCCTCTTCCGGTAATACTCGATGTCGCCGAAAGACTTTCCAATATATTTGTCTAAATTATAAACATGAGAGGCAAGTCTGCCATAGGTATTGTTCACGATACCTCAGCTCCCGATAAAACAAAGCAACGCTGCGCTTTATACGGAAGTACGTGACCAGGGGTTGTTGTTTGCCGGCCACGCCTACGGTTTATCGTCGCCGCCCAAACGCGTCAGAAGCGCGCCGGCCGGATGAACTTGCCGTAGACCCAGCCCTCCTGCCAGTTTCCGTTGCGCTGCGGATCGTGCCAGATCTGGCACCAGGTGGCTCGCACGGCCCGGCGCTGGGCGGAAACCGACCAGCGAGCGATGCGCTTCAGATCGACGCCGTTCATGCAGCGGCCGGTCATCTGCAACTTCGTGCCGTTGGGATAGCCGGCGCGGATCGCCGAGGAGGAGGATGGCCAGGCCCGCGCGTTGAGCACGTCGTTCCAGTCGACCCCCGACACTTCCCAGGCGACGAACGTGCTTGCAGTGGCGGGAAGTGCAGCGGAGAGCGCCCCGGCCAGGATGGCCGCCGGCATCAGTTTGTTGAACATGCCCATCTCGATTGCCCCTTGGTCAGGCCGCCGGTTGTTGCGGCAGGAAACAGAATGCGGCCCCTCGCCTGAATTGCAACTGAATGGATTTCACGACGAGAGCGCCGCCCCTATCCGAGAACGACCTGGGCGAAGCCGCCCGTCCCGGCTTTCCGGGACGGGGCTTTGTCAGCCTGGCAGGCGGCAGACGACGCCGACCAGCCGCGCGACCACGGGGCGGACCATGAGCACGCAGAAAAAGGCGACGGGCATGGCAAGCGCGTAGGAACCGAGCACGCGGGCCGGGTAGCCGGCGTCAATGCCGGTGTTGGCGCCGACGATGACGCAGCACATCAGGAACGCCATGATCGCCGACATGAAGAAGGCAAAGGCAATGGGCGCCGCGCGCGACGGCAGCTTGCGGCTACGCGCGAGCCGCGGCGCCGATAGGGTGTCTTCCATCGGAAGTCTCCTGGTTTGATCGAGGGGACCACCCCCTCGTTTCTGGCCGCACTATACGGATCGAGTCTTCGCCAGGTAGGCCATTGCAGCCTTGTTCAGAAACAGGCAAAACCATCGAATAGATGTTTCTATTCGATGGATTGTATTATGGACACTTTGCGTGGCGTCGAGAGTTTCGTCAGGAGCGTCGAGGAAGGCAGCATCGCTGCTGCAGCGCGAAAGCTCGGGATTACGCCCGCTTCCGCGAGCCAGAACATCGCCCGCCTGGAACGAACGCTCGGCAGCCGGCTCTTGAGCCGCACCACGCGCCAGCTGGGTCTGACCGAGAGCGGGCGGATCTACTACGAGCGGGTGCGCGGCGTCGTACACGAGCTGGAGCTTGCGGCCGCCGCCGTCTCGGCACTCAGTGCCGAGCCGCGCGGACCACTCAAGATCGCCTCGTCCGTCGCCTTCGGCCGGCATGTGGTTGCGCCGCTCGTTCCCTCCTTCGCCGCCAGATATCCGGATGTCTCGATCGAGCTCGTCGTCACCGACCGCGAGATCGACCATATCGGCGAAGGCATCGACATCAGTGTGCGCTTCGGCCTGCAGCTCGAACAGGGGCTGATTGCCCGCAAGCTGGCCTCCGTGCCGATGATCATCTGTGCGGCCCCCTCCTATCTGGAGCGGCGCGGGCGCCCGCAGCGGCCGGAAGATCTCGTGCACCACGATTGCCTCGTCTACCGCTATGCCGGGCATGGTCGGATCTTTCGCTGGGCGTTTACCCGCGACGGCCTGCGCTTCGAGCCGGAACTGAAGGCGACGATCGTCAGCAACGATATCGACACGCTCGCCGAGATGGCGATCGCCGGCGCCGGCATCACCCGGCTCGGCGCCTTCATCGCAGCGCCCTTGATCGAGCGCGGGCTGGTGGTGCCGCTCTTCGGCGAACTGCCGCAGGAGGGATTGGCCAGCACCGACCACGAGCCCTTCGACTTCTACGCCTGTTTTGCCGACCGCCAGGCGCAAACGCCGAAGGTGCGCGCGTTCATCGAGCATGCGGTGCAGAGCCTGAAGGGGCGCTGGTAGGTCTTATCCACCGGTGGCCGGGACCGGAGCGGCAGGCGTTTCCTTGCGCACGACCTCGACGCCTCGCCGCTGCTTCAGCCGATAGCCGACCTCGACGATGGCATGGATGGCCGGGATGAACTCCGCGCCGAGCTCACTGAGGCTGTATTCCACGGAAGGCGGCGACGTCGGCATGATCCGCCGCTCAACAGCGCCCTTCTCCTCAAGCTCCTTCAACCGGGTGCTCAGCACCTTTGCCGAAATACCGGGCACGTCGATCCTCAACTCGCTGAAACGGCGCGGCCCGGCGCTCAAGGACCAGAGGATGTTCGGCGTCCATGCGCCACCGAGCAGCACCATGCACTCGCCGACCGGGCAGTTCGGCGGCAAGGCCGCAGCCCGATTTTTCCGAATTTTCAAGCTCATGGGCAAAACTTTGCAGTTACCGCCGGGAAACCGGAAAGGGAGGTAACATAAGGTTATCTGATATACAAAGGTTATCGCTTCGGCTTAGGTTCCGCCGTCCTCGACAAACGGGCAATCATTTCAGAAGGAACCAGATCATGAAGCTCTATTACGCCCCCGGCGCCTGCTCGCTTTCCCCCCATATCAGCCTGCACGAGGCCGGCGCCGACTTCGAGATCGTCCGGGTCGATACCAAGACGCATCGCACCGAGACCGGTGCGGATTACAAGGCGGTCAACCCCAAGGGCTATGTGCCGGCGCTGGTGCTGGAAGGCGGCGAAGTCGTTACCGAAGGTGCTGCCGTGGTGCAGTACATCGCCGATCGCTTTCCGGCGGCGAAGCTTGCGCCTAAAAACGGCACGCTGGCGCGCACCCGCCTGCAGGAACAGTTGAACTTCATCGCGTCGGAACTGCACAAGGCCTTCTCGCCGCTGTTCAACCCGAACGCATCCGCCGAGGCAAAGGAGGCAGCCACGCTGCAAGTGGCGAAACGCTTCGGCCATGTCGAAAGCCTGCTTGCGGACGGACGCCCTTATCTGCTCGGGGAGGCCTTCTCCGTCGCCGACGCCTACCTCTTCACGGTCGTCAACTGGAGCAGCGGCACCGGGATCGCGCTCACGCAATGGCCGCATCTCGCCGCCTACATGCAACGGATCGGCGCACGTCCTGCCGTGCGCGCCGCGATGCAGGCAGAAGGCCTGGTCGCGGCATGAGTGCGTCACCGAAGGATCCGCAGTTTACAGCCGTCATCGACGTCCTCCAACGCTACTTCGACGGGCTCTATCGCAGCGACGCCGACATTCTCAGGCAGGTCTTCCACCCGAAAGCGCTCTATGCCACCGCGACAGACGGAACCCTGCTCGAACTCGACATGGACAGGTACTTTCCGATCGTCGAAAAACGTCCCTCGCCCGAAAGCCGAGGCGAAGCGCGCATCGACCGTATTCTCTCGATCGAATTCGCCGGCCCCGTAACCGCGTTTGCCAAGGTGCAATGCGCCATCGGCGAGAAGGCCTTCACCGACTTTTTGTCCCTGGTCTTTATCGACGGCCGCTGGCAGATCATCGCCAAGGTCTTCCACTACGACATCGCATCAGCGCAATAGGAGAAGCTTGTGCCCTACGTAAACATCAAGATCACCCGCGAGGGTGCAACCGCCGAGCAGAAAGCAGCCCTGATCAAGGGCGTCACCGATCTGCTCCACACCGTGCTCAACAAGGATCCGGCCACCACCTTCGTTGTCATCGACGAAGTGGCGCTCGAAGACTGGGGCGTCGGCGGGCTGCCGGTCGATGCGTATCGACGAAAAGCCAAGGATAATTCCTAGCCGACCGCATCGCCCCTTGCCCGCTGCGGGCAAGGGGCGATGCGGTCGTCCGATGGCACACCGGCCGTTGGGCGACCGCTTTGCGCTTGATCGCTTTCGACAGGGTCTCTATCTCATTGTCTCCCGCCGCATTGATCCCGGAGACGTATCTTGTCCGTATTCAGCAACCTCCCCAAAGCTCCCGTCGCCGCAAAGAAGCCGGTCAGCGACACGCGCCACGGCATTACCCGCACTGACGACTATGCCTGGCTGCGCGCGGACAATTGGCAGGCGATGTTTAAGGATCCCTCGATCCTCGATCCGGATATCCGCAAGCATCTGGAGGCCGAAAACGCCTACATGAACGCGGCGATGGACGACACGAAGGCGCTGCAGAAGACGCTTTTTTCCGAGATGCGCGGCCGCATCAAGGAGGACGACAGCTCGATCCCGGTCAAGGATGGTCCCTTCGCCTACGGCCATGCCTATGTCACCGGCGGCGAACAGCCGCGGTACTTCCGCATTCCCCGTGACGGCGACCACAAGGACGAGGCGATCCGGCAGTTGCTGCTCGACGGCGACAAGGAAGCGGAAGGCAAGGCCTATTTCCGCCTCGGCGGCCTCGACCATTCGACCGACCACAGCCTCGGCATCTGGGGCTATGACGACAAGGGTTCGGAGTATTTCACGCTCCGGGTGCGCAACCTAGCAACGGGCGAGGACCTCGCCGACGTGATCGAGAACACCGGTGGCGGCGGCGCCTGGGCGCCGGATGGCAAGAGCTTCTTCTACACGGTGCTCGACGACAATCACCGCCCGTCGAAGATCTTCCATCATATCCTCGGCACCGCCCAGGCTGACGACCGGCTGGTTTTCGAGGAGACCGATCCGGGCTTCTTCATGTCGGTCGGCGACTCGCTGCTCGACGACTTCATCTACATCGACATTCACGATCACGAGACCAGCGAGTACCGGCTGCTCTCGACCAAGGATCTTCTGGCTGAGCCGAAGCTCGTCGCCGAGCGCGTCACCGGCCTCGAATATGCAATGACCGAAGGCGGCGACGTCTTCTACATCCTCACCAATGCCGATGGCGCCAAGGACTTCAAGATCGTCGAAGCGCCGGTTACTGCACCCGGCAAGGAGAACTGGCGCGAGGTGGTCCCGCACAAGCCGGGCACGCTGGTCCTCAGCCACATGGCCTATGCCCGCCATCTCGTCTGGCTGCAGCGCCGCGAAGGCCTGCCTGAGATCGTCATCCGCGACCGCAAGACCGGTGAAGAGCATGCGATCGCCTTTGCGGAAGAAGCCTATTCGCTCGGCCTTTCGGGTGCTGCCGAATACGACACCGACGTCATCCGCTTCTCCTATTCCTCGATGACCACGCCGTCGCAGCTCTTCGACTACAACATGGCGACACGTGCCCGCACGCTCCTGAAGACCCAGGAAGTGCCTTCGGGCCATAACCCGGACGACTATGTCACCCGCCGCGTCTTCGCGCCCTCGTGGGACGGCACCGAAGTGCCGGTGACGCTGCTTTACCGCAAGGACACGCCGCTCGACGGTTCGGCGCCCTGCCTGCTCTATGGCTACGGCGCCTATGGCATCACCATTCCGGCCGGTTTCAACACCAATTGCCTGTCGCTGGCCGATCGCGGCTTCGTCTATGCCATCGCCCATATCCGCGGCGGCAAGGATCGCGGCTTTGCCTGGTACGAAGACGGCAAGATGGCCAAGAAGACCAATACCTTCAAGGATTTCATCGCTGCCGCTGACTATCTGAATCAACAGAAGTTCACGTCCTACGCGAAGATCGTCGCAGAAGGCGGCTCGGCCGGCGGCATGCTGATGGGCGCGATCGCCAACATGGCGCCGGAGAAGTTCACCGGCGTTATCGCCGCCGTCCCCTTCGTCGACGTGCTCAACACCATGCTCGACGACACCCTTCCGCTGACCCCGCCGGAATGGCCGGAATGGGGCAACCCGATCGAGAGCCGGGAGTTCTACGACATCATCGCCGGCTACTCGCCCTACGACAATGTCGAGGCGAAGTCCTACCCGGCGATCCTGGCGCTCGGCGGCCTCACCGATCCGCGCGTCACCTATTGGGAACCGGCCAAGTGGGTCGCGCGGCTGCGCGAGAAGACGACCGGCAGCGCGCCGATCCTGTTGAAGACCAACATGGATGCGGGCCATGGCGGCGCGTCGGGCCGCTTCCAGCGGCTCGAGGAAATCGCCTTCGAATACGCCTTCGCCATCAAGGTCGCCGGCAAGATGTAAACGGATCGGGATGAGGAACCTGTTTGCGGTTCCTCGTCCCTTTCTCACCTTATCCCGGAGTCCCGCCATGTCCGTCCACGTCGCCCTGCTGCGTGCCGTCAATGTCGGCGGTACGGGATCACTTGCAATGGCCGACCTCAAAGCGATCTGCGAGGGGCTCGGCTTTGCCGACGTCAGGACCTACATTCAGAGCGGCAACGTGCTGTTCCGCTCCGATCTGCCGGCGGCAGAAGCAGCCGCAATGCTGGACAGCGCCCTTCAGGAAAAGCTCGGTAAGGCGCCGGGCGTAATGATCAGGAGCGGCGCGCAATTGCAGGCGATCGCCGATCAGGCACCCTTCCCGGACGCCAAGCCCAATCTGCTGCTTGTCGTTTTCCTGCGCGAGCCGGCGCCATCAGACGCGCTCGACAAGCTTGTGGCACCCGATGGCGAAGAAGCCCAGGTTGCCGGAACTGAGATCTATATCCACTTCCCGAACGGCTCCGGCCGGTCGAAGTTCAAGCTGCCGGCGGCCAAGTCCGGCACGGCGCGCAACCTCAACACGGTGCGCAAGCTTGCTGCGATGGCGCTTGAGATGGAAGGCTGACGCTCCTCAAAGGCGCCGTTCCGGACCGAAAACCGCTTCACACTTTTCCGGAAGTGCTCATGCCGCCGGCTGGAACAGTAGCCGGACAAAGGACCGGAGCACCAGCAGTTGCTGTGGCAGGCTTTCAGGCTGCTTCAGCGCCTTCGACAGGATGATCCCACCTTCAACCACGGTCGAGACCATGTCGGCAAGCTGGTCGACGTCAAGCGGTTCGCGTGGCCGGTAGACCTGCATGATCGCCTCGAACATCGTGCCAAAGCGCCGACGCCACTTCAGCGCCGCCTGCCGGTTGATCTCCTGGATCTCGCGATCGAAAGCACGCTCCTGCGTGCACATGACCGCGACCAGGCAGCCGGGATGGCCGTTCGGCAGGTCGGCGAGAATTTCCGACAGCATCTTCAACCCCAGGAGAAACGCCTGCAGCGGGTCGTCGGACAGTTGATGGGCGCGGCCGAAGATCTCGTCGTAGATGCGCTCGTCGTTCTCGATGTAGCGCTCGAGCAGAGCCCGCGCGAGCTCGTTCTTGTCACGAAAATGGTAGAAGAATCCGCTCTTGGTGATGCCGGTTTCGGCGATCAACTCGTCGATCGACGTCGCGCCGAACCCCTTGGCAAGCACCGCCGCCTCGGCAACGTCGAGGATTCTGGCGCGCGTTTCCTCACCCTTTCGCATTAGCTGCTCCCTACCATTGGTACGGTTTCCAGCAATTACTCGGCGGCCAGCCCCTAGCGCAGCGACGGCAACAGAACAGTAAGTCACTGATTTTGCGACAGTAATTTAGTATATTAGCAATAGTATACCGCAAGTCGTCTAGTTTAGAAGATGATCATAAGGCAGAAATTTACTTGGCTCTGCGGTGTTGGAGGCATCCGCGGGCCCTTCAGCCAAGACTGAACCGGTGGAGACCGATATGGCCAAATACAGACGCAGCCTGCCGCTCTTGAAGGGTGGACTGTTCCTGAGTGACGGCGGCATCGAAACGACGCTGATCTTTCATGAAGGCATCTCCCTCCCGCATTTCGCCGCTTTCGTGCTCATTTCGACGGCGGACGGGCGGCGACGCTTGCTCGACTACTACAAGCGATACCTCGCGATCGCCCAGCAGCACGGCACCGGCTTCGTGCTCGACACGCCCACCTGGCGCGCCAGCGCCGACTGGGGCATGAAGCTCGGCTATGACGCCTCGGCCCTCGCCGAGGTCAACCAGAACGCCATCTACATGTTGGCGGAACTGCGCACCGAGTACGAACGTCCGCAAGCACCGATCGTGCTGAGCGGCGCCATCGGGCCGCGCGGAGACGGCTATCGCCTGGGCCGCATGAGCGCGGACGAGGCCGAGGATTATCACGGGCCACAGATCTCGGCCTTTGCCGCCAGCGACGCCGATATCGTCGGCGCCTATACGCTGACCAGCATCGACGAGGCGACCGGCATTGCCCGGGCGGCCCAAAGCCATGGCATGCCCTGCTCGATCGCCTTCACGGTGGAAACCAACGGCCGGCTCCCAGACGGCCGTACCCTTCAGGCCGCGATCGAAACGGTGGATGCAGAAACCGGCGGCTATCCCCACTACTACATGGTCAATTGCGCCCATCCCGATCATTTCGAGACCAGCCTTGATACGGGGAGTGCCTGGGCGCAGCGCATTGCCGGTATCCGCGCCAATGCCTCCAGGATGAGCCATGCCGAGCTCGACAACAGCGAGACCCTGGAAGCCGGGGATCCCCTCGACCTCGGCCGGCGTTATCGGACACTGACGACCCATTTGCCACGACTGCGCATCCTTGGCGGTTGCTGCGGCACCGACCATCGCCACATCGCGGCAATCTGCGAGGCCTGCCTTCCACCGACGGCGCTCAGCGCCTGAGGCGCGGGGCCTCGCCCTCCCCGGCCCTCTCGCAAGCAATTGCGGGAGGGCGCCCTCTCGTCGCCACCCTCGCGAAAGCGATAGCGGTCGTGTAGACTTGGGCGGAAAGGACGGCAGCCGGACATCCCGGCAAGAGCCGTTGACCGCATCGTCATGAATTACGCTCCCCCGTCGCCGACCGGAAATGCCGAAGCCTTTGCCTTCGACAACAGCTACGCGCGCCTGCCGCAGCAGTTCTTCGCGCGCGTCGCGCCCACTCCGGTGGCGGAGCCCTGGCTGATCAAGCTCAACAAGCCATTGGCCGAGGAGCTCGGTCTCGACGTGGCGACGCTCGAACGCGAGGGCGCCGAGATCTTTTCGGGCAACCGTCTTCCCGCCGGTGCCGATCCGCTCGCCATGGCCTATGCCGGCCATCAGTTCGGTACCTTCGTGCCGCAACTCGGCGACGGCCGCGCGATCCTTCTTGGCGAGGTGATCGACCGCAACGGAAAGCGGCGCGACATCCAGCTCAAAGGACCGGGCCAGACGCCCTTCTCGCGGCGCGGCGACGGGCGCGCAGCGCTCGGCCCCGTGTTGCGCGAGTATATCGTCAGCGAGGCAATGTACGCACTCGGCATTCCGACGACACGGGCCCTTGCCGCCGTCGTCACCGGACAACCGGTCTACCGCGAGCAGATCCTGCCGGGCGCAATCGTCACGCGGGTTGCGGCAAGCCATATGCGCGTCGGCACCTTCCAGTTCTTTGCAGCGCGTGGCGACATGGAATCGGTAAAGGTGCTTGCCGACTACGCGATCGATCGCCACTACCCCGAGGTCAAGGACGCTGAACGACCCTATCTGGCCTTCTACAAAGCGATGACCGCGCGCCAGGCGGAGCTGATCGCACGCTGGCTGCATGTCGGCTTCATCCATGGCGTGATGAACACGGACAACATGACGATCTCGGGCGAGACGATCGACTTCGGCCCCTGCGCTTTCCTCGACACCTATGATCCGAAGAAGGTGTTTTCCTCGATCGACCAGGTCGGTCGCTACGCCTATGCGAGCCAGCCGGCGATCGGGCAATGGAATCTGGCGCGGCTGGCTGAAACGCTGGTGCCGCTGTTCGACGACAACCAGGATACGGCGGTGGAACTGGCCAACGATGCGCTCGGCGAATACGGCGCGATCTTCCAGCGCCACTGGCTGGACGGCATGCGGCGCAAGATCGGATTGGCCATGAGCGAAGAGGGAGACCTCGACCTGTTGCAGGCGCTGCTGACGGCGATGCATCAGGGAGAGGCGGATTTCACCCTCACCTTCCGGCTGCTGTGCGACAGCGCTCGCGACCCGGCCGCCGACGCCGTGCTCACCTCGACCTTTGCCTCGGCCGAGGCAATCGGGCCGTGGCTGCAGAACTGGCGTCAGCGTCTCAGCCGTGAGCAGGCGACGCCGGATGAACGCGCGACCGCCATGAAGGCGGTCAACCCGGCCTATATTCCGCGCAACCACCGGATCGAAGAGGCGATCGCCGCGGCGACGGAGGATGCAGACTTCTCGCTCTTCGAGGCCCTCGTCGAAGTGACCGCCAACCCCTATGCCGACCAGCCGCAGTTTGCCCGCTACCAGGCTCCGCCGAGCCCGCAAGAGGAAGTCCAGCGCACCTTCTGCGGCACATAGGCGCCGTGCGGGAATGCGGCACACCCATGCCTGTGTTCCCGCAGTCCCTGGGCATTCGCTGCCAGACAGATTCACCCAATCGCTCTATGTCGCTGTTTTTACGCGATGACCTTCGGTCGATCGCTCTCGGGCGACGCGCTGTCCGCAGCGGTTCAATGCGCGTGGCTCACGCTCGGCCGTCCCTCGCTTGAGCGCAAGCTTATTGCGGGCCTGCGAAAATTTCCGCATTGCGGAATGTGGCTATTGAAAGGCAGAGATCGCGCGTTAGGTGCTAGAAGGACAGGCGCTCTGCGCCTTGCCTGACCGGGCGGCCGCGACATGCGCGACCGCCGCCTCAAAGCCCACCTGTCTCACGCGGTCCGGCGAGGACCGCCGCAATGGAAAGGTGCCACGGCACCGTTCTTCGATGCGGGAGTTCCCATCATGCTCGTACTGACGGCCATCGTCTTTGCTCTCATCGGCCTCGCGCTTGGCGGCGGCGGCGCCAAGCTGCTGACGCTTGGTGGCAGCCCCTATTACCTCGCAATCGGCATCGGCTTCCTGCTGACGGCGGTGCTGCTGTTCATGCGGAAATCGGCGGTGATCTGGCTCTATGCGTTCATGATCCTCGGCTCGCTCGGCTGGGCGGTGTCTGAGGTCGGTTTCGACTGGTGGCAGCTTGGCCCGCGTGGCGGCGTCATCGTCCTTCTGGGGCTCTGGCTGCTGCTACCGGCCGTGCGCCGGCCGCTCGGCTTCGAAAGCCCGACAGGCGAGCGTTATGCCGTGAGTGCCTGGCCGCTGGCCCTTGCGGTGCTGGTGTCGGTCGGTGTCGCCGGATACGCGATCATGCAGGACCCGCACGACATCCGCGGCGACCTGCCAAGCGATGTCGTCGCGGAAAATCCGCCGCTCGGCGGCTCGGTACCGCCAGACGAATGGCACCAGTACGGGCGCACCGCCTACGGCCAGCGCTATTCGCCGCTCGATCAGATCACGCCTGAGAATGTCGCGGGGCTGAGGGTCGCCTGGCAGTACCAGACCGGCGACGTCAAACGCCCCGACGACGTGGGCGAAACCACCTATCAGGTAACGCCGCTCAAGATCAAAGACACGCTCTATGCCTGCACGCCGCACAACTGGGCGATCGCGCTCGATGCGGCAACCGGCGAAGAGAAGTGGAAATATGACAGCAACTCCGGCATGAACCCGGACCGCCAGCACCAGACCTGCCGGGGCGTCACCTATTGGGCCGACCCGGCTGCAGCCCCGGGCGGCCCCTGCGCCGAACGCGTGTATCTCCCAACTTCGGATGCGCGCCTGATTGCGCTTGATGCCGCGACCGGCTCGGTCTGCACCGGCTTTGCCGACAACGGCGTGCTGCATCTCGAAACGGGGATGAAATACAATCCGGCCGGCTACTATTATTCGACATCGCCGCCGGTTGCCGTCGGCGGCAAGCTCATCATCGGCGGTGCGGTCAACGACAATTATTCCACCCAGGAACAGTCCGGCGTCATACGCGCTTTCGACATCAACACCGGTGCACTGATCTGGAACTGGGACAGCGGCAATCCTGACGTGACGACACCGCTTCCAGAGGGGCAAACCTACACGACCAACTCGCCGAACAGCTGGTCGGTGATGAGCTATGACGAGGGCCTCGGCCTCGTCTACGTTCCCATGGGCAACCAGGTGCCCGACCAGCTCGGCATGGGCCGCAGCGAGCACGTCGAAAAGTACTCGTCCTCGATCGTCGCGCTCGACATCAACTCCGGCGCGGTGCGCTGGGTGCGCCAGACCGTGCATCACGATCTCTGGGACATGGACGTGCCGGCCCAGCCGGCGCTGCTCGACATCACCAAGGAAGACGGCACCGTCGTGCCGGCGCTGGTCGGCCCGACGAAACAGGGCGACATCTACGTGCTCGACCGCAGGAGCGGCGAGCCGATTATCCCGGTCGAAGAGGTCCAGGCGCCGGGCGGCGCGATCCCGGAGGACTTCACCGCCCCGACCCAGCCGGTCTCCGGCCTCACCTTCATGCCAGCGCCGCTGCAGGAAAAGGACATGTGGGGCGTCACGCTGTTCGACCAGCTCGCCTGCCGTATCGCGTTCCGGTCGCTGAAATACGAGGGCCGCTATACGCCGCCGTCGATCGAGGGCACGCTCGTCTATCCCGGCAACTTCGGCACCTTCAACTGGGGCTCCGTGGCGATCGATCCGGAACGGCAGGTGATGTTCGGCATGCCGACCTATCTCGCCTTCACCTCGCGGCTCGTGCCCCGCGACCAGGTGCCGCCGAAGGGCCAGGACGAGAAGGGCTCTGAACAGGGCCTCAACCGCAACGACGGCGCGCCTTACGGCGTGTTCATGGGGCCGTTCCTCGGGCCGCTCGGCATTCCCTGCCAGGCGCCGCCATGGGGTTACGTCGCTGGCGCCGATCTCAGGACCGGCAAGATCGCCTACAAGCACAAGAACGGCACGGTCGAGGACATGACGCCGTTGCCGCTGCCGTTCAAGGTGGGCGTTCCCGGCATCGGCGGGCCGATGATCACCAAGGGCGGCGTCGCCTTCCTGGGTGCCGCGGTCGATGATTACCTGCGCGCCTATGACCTGACGACCGGCCGCCAGCTCTGGGAGGCGCGTCTCCCCGCCGGCGGCCAATCGACACCGATGAGCTATGCGGTCGGCGACAAGCAGTATGTGCTGATCGTTGCCGGCGGCCACGGCTCGGTCGGCACCAGGCCGGGTGACTACATCATCGCCTACACCCTGCCCTGAGGCGCGCGAGATATCCCTAATTCTCGCTAGAGGGTTGCAAAAGCAAGCTCCGCGCAAGCCCGCGACAGCAGCTTCCCCCGGACGACAGATTCCGGGGGATTCCCATGAAGATCGACAACAGCATCTCGAGCTACTACTTCTCCCAGCGCCGCCAGCAGGGGGGCACCATCGCGCCGATCGAAGAGAGCGGCAGTGATGCGCGCCCACGCCAGGCACCGACGATCGCGCCGCCTTCGACATCGAACGCGCTTTCCAACGCACTGTGGATGACGGCGACCCGGGACGGCGAGAGCACGGCTTCGATTTCCGCCAAGGAAGGCCCGGCGGCTCCGGACGGTTCGGTCGGCGACGAGTTTCTGAACGAAGCGAAGAAGAGCCTCGTCGAGAGAATCCGCGAACAGGTCCTCAAGGCAATGGGCCTGACCGAAGGGGATCTCAAGGAGATGCCCGCCGAAGAGCGCCAGGCCGTCGAGGAAGAGATCCGCAAGGCCGTCGAGCGCGCCATGGGTGTGGAGCAGCAGCGCGACACCGCGACCGCCGATATCGCCAATGGCGGCGGCGACACCCTCTGACTGGGCCGCTTGTGCCGATCGGCTTGTCTCGTTCGGACAATCGATGATATCCAGCGATCTCCAGAGAGGACCAAGTTCCATGCGCCTGATCCGTTAGCGACGTTCACCGGCAGAAAACGACCGACGCCAAGGCCGCCTTTCGGCGGTTTTTGGCATGGCTTTTTCCGGCCGCCTGAACGCCTGACATGGATATGACCGTTCACCGGCCATCGCTAGGATCATCCTCATGACCACCAAAGACGGATTTGTTTCCGAAGCCGGCAGCCTTCGCGCCGGCCCCTTCGACCTCAGCTATCGGATCGAAGGCAGCGGCATGCCGCTGCTCGTCGTCGGCAGCGCCACCTACTATCCGCGCACCTTCTCCCAGGCGCTTCGAGAGAGGTTGCAGCTGGTCTTCATCGACCATCGCGGCTTCGCGCAGGCGCGGACCGACTATGCCGCTGTCGATATCGGTTTCGAGACGGTGCTCGATGACATTGAGCGGATGCGCGCGCATCTGGGTCTAGAACGCTTCCCCATTCTCGGCCATTCCGGCCATGGCTACATGGCGCTCGAATATGCCAAGCGGCATCCGGAGAAGGTCAGCCACGTGATCATGGTCGGCACCGGCCCGAGCCATTCGGCCCGCCACATGGCGCTCTCCGATCGGATCTGGGAAGAAACCGTGTCGCCTGCGCGCAAGGCGATCTTCGAAAAGGAGATGGCCAAGCTTGGCGACGACATCGCCGCACGGCCTGAGGCGCGCTTCAAAGCCCTGCTGATCCGGCTCGGCGCGAAAAGCTGGCATCAACCGGATTTCGACGCAGCACCGCTTTGGCGCGATGTGACCATCAACAATGCGGTGTTCGACCATCTCTGGGGCGAGGTCTTTCGCGACATCGATATCCGCAAGGGTCTGAACAGGCTGGCGGCGCCGGTGCTGCTTGCGCTCGGCCGCTCGGACTATCTCGTCGCTCCTGCCTTCAGCTGGGATGAATATCGGGCGGACTTCAGAGACCTGACGGTGCGGCTCTTCGAGGAGAGCGGGCATACGCCGCAGCTGGAAGAAAGCGATCTCTTCGACGAAGCCCTGCTCTCGTTCCTCAAAAACCACCGCGGCTAGACCACGCCGGCTCGCAGTGTCCAGCATTCGGAGGGGCCGGGACCGGCCCCTCCTCCTCCTTGCCATTGACACAGAATTAGGCTCAACTATCTAATGCTCCAGAAGCTATAGGTTTGAGGCGAACATGTATTCCATCGGCGATCTCTCCCGGCGCACCGGCGTCAAAATCCCGACGATCCGCTATTACGAGCAGATGGGGCTGATCGCGGCACCGGAGCGTTCCGAAGGCAACCAGCGGCGCTACGAGAAAAGCGAGCTTGAGCGGCTGGCCTTCATCCGCCATGCGCGCGACCTCGGCCTGTCGATCGATTCGATCAAGGATCTGCTCGCCCTCAGCCAGCATCCGGAGCGCCCTTGTGGCGAGGCCGACCGCATCGCCAGCGAGCACCTCACGACGGTCCGCGAGAAGATCGCGCGGCTGAAGAAGCTGGAGCAGGAACTGGAACGCATCGTCGCCTGCGACGGCAACCACACCGTCGGTGATTGCTACGTGATCCGGGCGCTCGCCGACCACTCCATGTGCGAGAGCGAGCACTGAGGCGGCAGCTTAATTAGCCGCCTTGAAAAATCCCCGTTGACAAAAGTGCGAAAACAAACAATCTAGCGCCCATGATCAAGAACGCACCCATTTGCCGCGTGTATTTTTGGCTGTTCCGATAGGAGCGGCCTGCTGATCATATTCAACAAGGCCGCCATCAGGCGGCTTTTGTTTTTCCGGCTCCTGATGGCGAGAAAACCCGAGGAGCCGAGACATGCTACAGACCGCCATCCCTACCCTTCATGCGACCCCGGCGACACGCCCGCCGATGGTGACGATCCGCTCAGCCAAGCAGCGCGACCTGCCGGAGCTGCGCGACATGATCGCGGAGCTTTCCGCCCATCACGGCGACGCCGCCCCGATCACGCCGGAACAGCTTGAGCGCGATCTCTTCGGTCGCATGCCCTGGATCACGGCGCTCGTCGCCGAGGCCGGCAACCGGCTGATCGGCTACGCGATCCTGGTACCGATCTACCGGGCAGCCGAAGGCGCGCGCGGCATGGAGTTGCATCACCTCTTCGTTCGCCCGGAAAACCGCGGCACCGGCATCGGCCGCCACCTGGTCGCCAAGGCGCGCGAGCAGGCGAAGATGGCCGGCTGCGACTTCCTTTCGGTCAGCGCCGCCACGGGTAACTTCCAGGCACACCATTTCTACGAATCCGAACGCTTCGTCCCTCGCCCGGTGACCGGCATGCGCTATATGCAGAAGCTTGGCTGAGGAGCTGCCGATGCGTCTTGCAATCGTCCTGTGCGAGGGTTTCGCCGATTGGGAATGTGCGCTGTTGATGGCGGCGGCACGCACCCATCTCGGCGTCGATATCGAGGTTGCCACCGTCGACGGCGCGCGCGTCACCTCCATGGGTGGCCTCGACGTTTCGGCGCATCTCTCGGTCGATGCCCTCGATCCGGCCGGCTTCGACGGGCTGGTGATCTGCGGCGGCGCCATCTGGGACACGAACGAGGCGCCCGATCTCTCCTCGACGATCCGCGCCTTCGATCGCAACAAGCGTGTGGTCGCAGCCATTTGCGGCGGCGTCCATGCTCTTGCGACATGCAGCCTTCTCGACCGCATCGAGCACACCGGCAACAGCGCCGAAAGCCTTGCGGCGCTGACCGGCTATCATGGTGCTTCGCACTATCGCGATCAGCCGCAGGCGATGCGTAGCGGCCATGTCGTCACCGCCGCCGGCACGGCGCCGATCAGCTTTACCGGCGAGATCCTGCATGGCCTTGGCCTCGGCTCACCCGAGCTCGACGGCTTTCTCGCACTTTACGGGCGGGAGCATCGGCCCGACGACAGCGGCAGCATCGGGTAAGCCGCTTTCCGTTTCGGGGCGGAAAGCGGCCTCCCCTCTGTTTGAAAACAGGCCTAGAGCCAGTTGGAGATCTGATCGAGCGGCTTCTTCACCTTGCCGGCGACCGGTACGGTCGCATCCGGGGCGGGATAGCCCACCACCAGGATCAGGAACGGTTTTTCACTGTCCGGCCGGCCGCAGATCTCGTTGAGGAAGTTCATCGGCGCCGGCGTATGGGTGAGTGTCGCAACGCCCGCGTGATGCAGCGCCGTGATCAGGATGCCGGTGGCGATGCCGACGCTTTCGTTGATGTAGTAGTTCTTCTTCAGGTCGCCCGGATTGGGGCCGCCGCGCTTCTGCGAGAAGACGACGATCAGGTAGGGAGCGGTCTCAAGGAAGGGTTTGTCTTCGTCGGTGCCGAGCGGCGCCAGCGCATCGAGCCACTCCTGCGGAGCCTTGTCCCGATAGAAGATGCGCTCCTCCTCTTCCGCCGCGTGGCGCACCTCGGCCTTGATCCGCGCGCTCTCGATGACGGTGAAATGCCAGGGTTGATGGTTGGCGCCGCTCGGTGCCGTACCGGCCGCCTTCAGACAGGTTTCGATGACCTCGCGCGGCACCGGGCGGTCGCTGAAATAGCGCGTGGTCCGGCGGCGGTTGACCTCCTCGTAGAAGTCCGCGGCGCGCGCCACCATCTCCTCGGGGCTGCGTTCGATCCACTGGTCGTAGGGCGCGGTTTCGTGTGGGCGCATTCAGTCTCCTCCTCGTTGCGAAGCGGAGTTGAGCGCGCCTTGCCTCTCAGATCAAGGCCTTACAGCGACGGTACCGCCTTCAGGTAGGCGGCGATCGCCTCGCGATCGGCCGGCGTCAGTTTCGCCATGTTCTTCTGCACTTCCACCATGGAGCCACCGACGGAATCGAACTCCGGCGTGAAGCCCGTCTCCAGATAGGAGGCGATATCCGAGGCGCTCCAGCTGCCGATGCTCTTGGAGCCGGGCGTGATATCGGGGATACGGCCCTCGCCTTCCGGGTTCGGCGCGCCGGCGAGCCACTGGTCCGGCTCGAAGCCACCGAGCGCATTCCTCGGCGTGTGGCATTCACCGCAATGGCCGGGCCCCTCGACAAGATATTGCCCGCGGCCGAGCTTCGGATCGCTGGCGTCCACCGCGGCGCGTGGCTTGTCGGTCAGGAACAGCAATTTCCAGCCACCCAAAGCGATCCGCATGTTGTAGGGGAACGGCAGTTCGTGCGGCGGCGCCACCTCCGTGCTCTTCGGCAGCGTCTTCATGAAGCCCCAGAGGTCGTTGACGTCCTTGGCCGTCATGCGCGCATAGGAACCATAGGGAAACGACGGATAGAGATGCTCGCCGTTGCGCCCCACCCCGCGGGTCATCGCGTTGCCGAACTCCGCCAGCGTCCATGCGCCGATGCCGGCGGTTTCGTCCGACGAGATGTTCGGCGCGTGGAAGGTGCCGAACGGGCTCTTCAGCGGTGCGCCACCGGAAAGCACCAGACGCGCGTCGCCTTCAGCACCCTTACTGGCATGGCAGCTGACGCAGCCGCCGGCCCAGAAGACCTGTTCGCCATTGGCAAGATCCGGCTCGCCCAGGCCCTCCCAATGGGAGGCACTCCAAGGTGCCGGCTTCGTCAGCCACCAGAAGGCGGCACCGCCGACGACGCCCAGCACAACAAGACCCGAAACCAGCTTTCTCGCCCGACGACCCATAGTTCCCCTCATGCCCTGCCGAAAACAGCGTGCTCAATACGAATGGAGGCACGCGGCGGGACGTCGCGTGCCTCCTCATTCAGCCGGATAGGACGTTGTCGCCTATCAATTCTTCTTCAGGCGGTAGCTCTCATGACAGCTGCCGCAGTCCTTGCCGATGCCGCCGAGGGCCGCGCCAACGGCTGCCTGGTCGGCCGGAAGCTGTGCCAGCACCGCTCCAGCATCCGTGCCGAGCTTGGCGGCCTTGGCCTTGAAGTCGTCCATGTTTTCCCAGATCTTCGGGCTTGCCTCAGTCTCATGGCCCGTTTCCGAGCCGGCCGGGAAATGGTCCGGGAAGGTCTTCATCGTTTCGCTGATCGTCGTCAGCGACGCTTTGACGACCTCGGCGTCATAGGGCTTTTCGCCCTTGGCGATGCCGGCAAGGGCGCCGGTCGCGGCACCCACCTTCTTCATCGCCTGCTGGCGAACCACCTGCGGCTCGTCGGCTGCGGTCACGGCAGTAACACCCAGGCCCGCGAGAGCGGCAGCCAACATGAGTGCGCGTATTTTCATCAGGATCTCCCGGTCAATGAAATTTATTCGGCGAATCTGCCTGCCTGGCCTTCATGCCCAATGCGCCGGCATGATGTCATTTTGAGTATTCGACGGAAGTAACATTTATTTGATGCTCTTGTTAGGACAAAGGAATTTCCGTCGATCGGCGCAATTCCGGGATCTCCACGAGCGCGCCAATAACATGACTTTAATATTCATGTTTATACTTGCAGAAACCGGGGCGGCATCACCGCGCCGACCAACCCTGCCATACGGTGAAGGCGGCGACCAGAACGAGCACGGCCCCGGCGGCTCGACCGATCCACACGGTCGTCTCGGGGCTGCCGACCAGAAAGTCCCGACCGCGGCCTGCAGCAAGGGCAAGACCGCCATAGACGGCGAGCTGCGTCGCAGCGATCATCGCCGCCATGACGAGGGCCTGCGACCAGATCGGCCCGAACTGCGGCTTGAGGAACTGCGGATAGACCGCCAGCATGAAGAGATAGGCCTTGGGGTTCATCAGGCTCGTCAGCGCGCCCTGTCGGAAGCTTGCCCAGCGCGAGAGCTTGCCTGAGCCTTCGATGCCACCGATGGTGATCGAGCTTTTGACCAGGGAAAAGCCGATCCAGGCGATGTAGACGGCACCGGCGACGAGCAGCACGTTGAAGAGGCCGGGCACCAGATGCAGGATGACGCTGACGCCGAGTGCTGCATAAAGCGTATGCAGCACGCCGCCCGCCATGATGCCGGCGGTCGCCGACAGGCCGGAGGCCCGGCCGCCCGTCAGCGAGTTGGCCAGGACGAAAACCATGTCCATGCCCGGCACGATGATGATGCCGAAGAGAAGGGTGAAAAAGAGCCAGAGATTTTCCGCGTAGGTCATGTCAGTTGTCCGTCGTCCTGGTTTTGATTTCTCAAGACGAATTGCTGTTTTTTCAATTCGTTGGCTGATGGTATAAATTCTGGCAACTGACAAGGTAGTGTCAGGAGCGTTGACGACGGGAGCGGTTTTCGATGCGCAAGGCGGCACGGCTTTTCGAGATCATCCAGATCCTCCGGCTTGCGCGAAAGCCCGTTACGGGCGCGCAGATGGCCGAGACGCTGGAGGTGGCGGTCCGCTCGATCTACCGCGACATCGCCGCACTCCAGGCGATGCGCGTGCCGATCGAGGGCGGCCGCGGCATCGGCTACATCCTTCGGCCCGGCTTCGACCTGCCGCCGCTGATGTTTTCGATCGAGGAAACGGAAGCGATCGCCCTGGCGCTGGCGTTGCTGGCGCGAACCGGCGACGAGGAGCTGAAGGCGGCCGCCGGTCGCGTCAATCAGAAGATCACCGCCGCCGTGCCCGAACCGCTCAGATTGGCGTTCCGCTCGCAGGCGCTGCATGCCTGGGGAACGATCGCCCCCTCGCCCGCCGGCATCGATCTCGCCCTGGTGCGTCGGGCGATCCGCGACGAGCAGAAGCTCGAGCTCGACTATCGCGACGAAATGGGCCGCGCCACGGAACGCACGATCCGGCCGGTCGCGCTGATCTACTATTCGGAAACCGCCAACATCGTCGGCTGGTGCGAATTGCGCCAGGCGATCCGCAACTTTCGCGCCGACCGCGTCGAGCATTGTCAGACGGCGGACGCCTATTTTCCCGGCGAAGGAGACCGTCTCAGGGACCTCTGGGTCAGTGGCTGGAAGACACCGCCCGCGGCTGCCTGAGCCTGGCCCCACCCGCATCCAGCACAAACGAAAAGACCCGGCGCAAGCGCCGGGTCCAAACGTCATGCATCGAAGACGGGCAGCTTACTTGGAAGCCGCTTCGTACATTTCGAGCACGTAGTCCCAGTTGATCAGGCTGTCGACGAAGGCTTCGAGATACTTCGGACGGGCGTTGCGGTAGTCGATGTAGTAGGAGTGTTCCCAGACGTCGACGCCGAGGATCGGCGAGGCGCCGTGAACGAGCGGGTTTTCGCCGTTCGGGGTCTTGGAGATTTCGAGCTTGCCGTTCTTGACCGAGAGCCAAGCCCAGCCCGAGCCGAACTGGCCGGTGCCGGCGGCGATGAAGTCGGCGCGGAACTTGTCGTAGCCGCCGAGGTCGGACTTGATGGCCGCTTCGAGCTTGGCCGGCAGGCTGGTGCCGCCGCCGCCCTTCTTCATCCACTTCCAGAAGTGGACGTGGTTGTAGTGCTGGCCGGCATTGTTGAACAGCGGCTGGTTGGTGCCGTAGGACTTCTTGACGATCTCCTCGAGCGACAGGTCGGCGAGGCCGGCCTCTTCGGCAAGCTTGTTGCCGTTGGTCACGTAAGCCAGGTGATGCTTGTCGTGGTGGTACTCGAGCGTCTCGCGCGACATGTAGGGCGCCAGCGCATCGTAGTCATAGGGAAGGTTCGGCAATTCGAAAGCCATGTGGGCATCTCCTCTTGGCATGGAATTTCGTCGGGAAATCCGTGAGCGGGAACATAGGCACCGACCCTCATGGAGGCAACCGATGCAATGCCAATTTTTCCTCAACCCACGGAATATACTTTCAACATCATTTTGAAAGCATGACACTTTCGAGCACATTCATGCCACGGTTCGCGTGCAGCTTCGCGACCGTTGCAACCACGCACAAAGGACAGTCCATGCCGCAGCGTCTCATCCCCGCCTTCGCCCTCGCCGCCGCCACAACGTTCATTGCGTCTACGGCCGCCGCCTCCTCCGGCGATGCATGGGAAAGTTTCCGGGCAGAGGTCTCGGAAAAGTGCCTGGCGGCGGCCGCGTCGCTGGAAAAGGCAAGCGCGGTCGTCGACCCCTTCGGCTCGGAAAGCTTCGGCCTGGCGCTGGTGATCGGCACGCCCAAGGGGTCCGACACCGCCGTGACCCAGATCTGCGTCTTCGACAAGCAGAAGAAGACGGTGGAGCTCGGCGGCGAACTGGCACCCGATACGGTCAACATCGCCGTTCCGACGAAGGCACGGTAGATCAATGAGCGAGGGTCGCAGGCGACAGCTATCGCGGCCCGGCCGGTTGTGCCTGACTGGGTCAAGAGGCGCGGGCACTCCACGTCGTAAGCCGGTCGCAGCGGCGACGGTCCGTGGTGCGATCTCCAGCCCGTCACAACCTGCCACCGTCGGCCACAATGAGTTGCGAATCGATACACATGCAATTACCGGGGCAACACCAACCGGAGATTGTCATGAAGTCCCTACGCATCGCCTCACTTGTTGTTGCCCTCACGACCCTTGCCGCCTGCGCACCATCACAGGACGAATATGCCCGCCTGCAGACCGCAGTCCAGGGCAGCCCGGCCATGCAAAAGGCGCTGCACAAGGATTGCGTCAGCAAGAAGTGGTCGAAAGCCGACCGCGAATACGGCGCCTTGCTGATCAGCGTTCCACCGGCCAAGGTTCAGGCCGTCGTGTGCAAGCGCATCGTTAATGCCATGGCGTCCGGCCGGCTCAAATATGCCGACGTCCGGCAACTCACGAGCAACCAAGGGCCAACGGTGAACCTCATCAAGATCCTGCAGGGCCGATAGGCCAGCGGCCGCATCGGCAATCATCGACGCCCAGCCGGTCAAGCAGCCCGGCTGGACGTGGCTGCCTGACCCGACGAGCGATACAGCCGCCTTGCGGACATGGCTTGTCGCTTGAGCTTCAACAGCACCGTTGATAGATCTTGGTCATGGTAAGCGATACCCACGAGAGAATCCTGGACGCAGCCGAGCGCCTCATGGTGTCGAGGGGCTACAATGCGTTCAGCTATGCCGACATCTCCTCCGAACTGGGCGTCGGCAAGGCGACCATCCATCATCACTTCCCGACCAAGGCCGACCTCGCAACCGCTGTGCTTGCCCGTTATCGCAAGAACAATCGCCGCAGCGTCGAGGGACTGTTTGCCGCCGTCAGCGATCCGGTCGCCCGGCTCGAAGCCTATGTCGGCTACTGGGAAGACTGCATCGCCAAGCAGAATACGCCCTTCTGCATCGGCGCCCTTCTCGCCTCGGAGATCCCCGCCCTTCCCGATAGTGTCGTCGCGCAGGTGCGCGGCCATTTTGCCGATCTTTCCGGATGGCTCGGTGCGGCGATCGAAGACGGCGTGACCAGCGGCCACCTGAAGGCAGCGCATGGGCCGAAGGCCGAGGCCGAGACCCTCATGGCCACCGTTCACGGCGCAATGCTCGCCGCACGCGTTGCTGGCTCCGATCCGGCGGTGTTTTCCGCAATCGCCCGACCGGCACTGGATCGTCTGGTGGTCGGGCCGTGACGGGGGATCAAAAGCCGTGACGACAAAATGGGCATTGGCAGCACGGTGTTCCCGTGGGAACGGCAGGTTCAAGCCGCCGGCACTAGAAATTGACGTAACGGACGCGATGGCAAAGGGACCATTGCGTATTCTTTTGACAACCGCGCCGACCAACTAGTCGGTCGAGACCTGAAGGAGCAAGTTCATGGCAAATCCACTTTCTACGCTCGGCATCTTCCATACCGCAATCAGTCTCGCCCCTGTCGCTGCCGGCCTCTACGGCTTTGGACGCTACGGCGCGATTGTCCCTTCCACCCGATCCGGCAAGATCTATCTCGCCACGCTCATTCTTGCGGTTCTGACCTCTGCCGGGCTTTCAAGCACCGGGGGGTTCAACGCGGGGCATGCGCTGGGACTCGTCACGCTGGCAGTGGTCGCCGGAAGCCTGGCGGTCGACAGGCTCGCCTTCGTCGGACGCCTGAAGCCGTACCTCACGACGCTGGGTCTCTCGTTCAGCTACTTCCTGCTGATCGTGCCGGCAATCGCCGAAACGCTGAAGCGCCTGCCCGCCTCGCACCCGCTTGCCAGCGGGCCGGAATCGCCGATCGTACAAACAACACTGCTTGTCTGGCTGGTGATTTTCCTGTCCGGTCTTTCCGTGCAGGCCTACCTGATCCACAGGCGCGCCGCAGCCACGGCGCGCGCTCCGCGCACGCATTGATGTCCGATAAGAACGGTTGGCCGCCTTCACCGGCGTAGCGGCCCCGGCCGCACGCTGATGAAGGCCCCGGCTGCGTCAGATGTCGCGGGCCGCGTGCGCCCAGTCCATGTAGAGATCGCGCGCCTTGGCGGCGACCGGGCCTGCCTGCAGGTCGCGGCTTTCAAGACGTGTCACCGGCAGAACCTTGGAGTAGTTGCCGGACGTGAAGATCTCGTCGGCCGCTTCGAAGTCGGCCATCGTCAGCGTTGCCTCGACCACTTCGAAGCCGGCTTCGCGCAGCAGCGTCATGACGCGGAAGCGGGTGATGCCGGCAAGGAAGGTGCGGTTGGCAGCCGGCGTAAAGACGACGCCGTCCTTGACCAGGAAGACGTTGGAAGAGCCGGTCTCGGCAATGTTGCCGAGCATGTCGCGCACCAGCGCATTGTCGAAGCCGCGCGAACGGGCCTCGGTCAGGATGCGCGCATTGTTCGGATAGAGGCAACCTGCCTTGGCGTCGGTCGGCATCGATTCCAGCGTCGGCCGACGGAAGGGCGACAGCGTCAGCGACGAGCCGCCATGGCCGTTGCCCATCGGCGCCTCGAACAGGCAAAGCGCAAAACGGGTCGATTCCGGATCGATGGCGACGACGCCGGCTGCGCCATGCTCGGCCCAGTACATCGGCTTCACGTAAAGTGCTGTCTTGCCGTCGAATTTCTTGGCGCCTTCCCAGGTCAGCGCCTCGATCTCTTCCGCCGCCATCGTCGGCTTCAGGCCAAGCGCGGTCGCCGAGCGGTTGACGCGCTGGCAATGCAGGTCGAGGTCGGGGGCGACACCGTCGAAGACGCGGGCGCCGTCGAACACCGTCGAGCCCAGCCACATCGCGTGCGAGGTCGGGCCGATCAGCGGCGGATTGCCCGAGAGCCATTCACCATCGACATAGGTCCAGGTCACTGAGCGGGGGGATGTATCGACGGCCATCTGCGTCTCCTTGAGGTTTTTATTCTAGTCTTTCCGCATACCCCGAAAAAACAGCATCGGGGTGAATGGGTCTATCAAAAAATGTCATGGCGGCCGTTCTGGTACCGCGACGGCCTCTCGCTTAGTCTCCTCGGCAAAGAAAGGGAAAGCCGTGCGCATCAAGCATCTCGACGCAGACGACGTGGATATCTTCCGCCGCATCAGGCTGGAAGCGCTCAACCGCGACCCCGATGCCTTCGCCTCGACGGCGGCCGACTGGGAGCGGCTTTCAACGGAAGAATGGCGGACGCGGCTGACCGCCAACGCCGTATTCGTGGCCTTCGACGGCGATGAACCGGTCGGCATCATGGGGCTGATGCGCGAGCGCGCGAGCCGGCTGGCGCACCGGGGCACGATCATCATGGTCTATGTCCGCAGCGCGGCACGCGGGTCCGGCGTGGCCCAGCAGCTTCTCCAGCAATTGACCGACCACGCACGCTCGGCCGGCATCCGGCTGCTCGAACTCGTGGTGCGTGCCGACAATCCGGCGGCGATCCGCTTTTATGAACGCGCAGGTTTCTACAAGATCGGGCACGTTCCCGGCGGCATGCGCGACGGCGACCGGGAGGTCGACGAATTTCTGATGGCGCGCCACATCGACGGCCGCGCCGCACCCATTCAGCCATTGCAAGGAGCGCCCCGATGAAAGCCATGTATTACGACGCCTTCGAGAAGATGCCGGAAATCCGCACCCTTCCGGATCCGACACCGACGGAGAACGGCGTGGTCATCAAGGTCGAGGCAACAGGGCTTTGCCGGTCGGACTGGCACGGCTGGATGGGCCATGATGCCGATATCCGCCTGCCGCATGTGCCCGGCCACGAACTGGCGGGCGTGGTGACCGCTGCCGGCCGCGGCGTCATGCGCTACAAGGTCGGCGACCGGGTCACCGTGCCCTTCGTTTCCGGCTGCGGCCGCTGCGGCGAATGCCGTTCCGGCAACCAGCAGGTCTGCGAGGCGCAGTTCCAGCCGGGCTTCACCCATTGGGGCTCGTTTGCCGAATATGTGGCGCTCGACTTTGCCGACCAGAACCTCGTGCACCTGCCTGAAAGCATGGATTTCGCCACGGCTGCGAGCCTCGGCTGCCGCTTCGCCACCTCCTTCCGCGCCGTCGCCGACCAGGCCAAGGTCAAGGGCGGCGAGTGGGTGGCGGTGCATGGCTGCGGCGGCGTCGGCCTCTCGGCGATCATGATCGCGGCCGCCCTCGGCGCCCAGCCGATCGCGATCGACATTGCCGAAGACAAGCTCGCCTTCGCCAGGAAACTCGGCGCGGTCGCAGTCATCAATGGTCGCGAGGTTGAGGACGTGGCAGCGGCAGTGAAGGATATCACTGGCGGCGGCGCCCATGTCTCGATCGACGCGCTCGGAAATCCGGTAACCTGCTTCAACTCGATCAAGAACTTGCGCCGGCGCGGCCGCCACGTCCAGGTCGGGCTGATGCTCGGGGACCAGGCGACGCCGCAGATCCCGATGGCGCAGGTGATCGGCCACGAGCTCGAAATCTACGGCAGCCACGGCATGCAGGCCTGGCGCTACGACGCCATGCTGGCGATGATCGCCGATGGCAGGCTGAAGCCGCAGCAACTGATCGGCCGGGAAATCTCTCTCGAGGAGGCGATCCCCGCCCTCGTCGCCATGGACCGCGCCACCGATCTCGGCATCAGCGTCATCACGCGTTTCTGATAGCACGCCGGAAACGTCGGCAGGCAATATGACACGCGCCCATTCCGACTCACCGTCCGCATGCGCTAGCCTTGCGCCCAATCGGGGGCAAGGCAGATGACCATTGCGAGACGTCGAAGACTGATCAAGCGGCAGCGCACCGGCACGGCGCTGGCCGTCGCCGCGACGATCTCGTTTCTCGCCGGCATGACCGACGCGATCGGGCTCTTGAGCATCGGCGACTTCGTTTCGTTCATGAGCGGCAACACGACCCGGGCGGCGATCGCGCTCGGCGACGGCGATTTCATCGGCGCCCTGCTGCTGGTCGGCGCGCTCGGGGCGTTCATCCTCGGCAACGCGCTCGGCGTGATCGCAGCCGCACGCCTAGGCGTCGTCGGCGTCCTCTCGATGGTCAGTCTGGTGCTGATGCTCTGCGCCGGCTTCGGGATCTCGATGCCACGCCCCTTCTATTTCTACGGCATCGTGCTTGCCATGGGCCTGGTCAACGCCGCCGTCGAACACATCGAGGGTCTGCCGATCGGGCTTACCTACGTGACCGGCGCCCTTTCCCGTTTCGGGCGCGGCATCGGACGCTGGCTGCTCGGCAACACCAACCGCCAATGGCTCATGCAGATCGTGCCCTGGCTCGGCATGTTCTCAGGCGCCGTCGCCGGCGCCGTGCTGCAGCGACACTTCGGCCCGGCGTCGCTCTGGGCCTCCTTCGCGCTCAGCACCGGGCTCACGCTGGCCACCATTCTGGTGCCGTCGCGCTGGTCGAAGCGCTACACCCATCCGGGTTGATCCTGCTCCGGCCACAGCTTTTCGCCTGTCGCCAAGTTTTTGCCCTTAAGCCCGGACGGGATTCAGGGCAAAATCCGCGCTGAAGAATCACGAGCGAGGTCCTGCCATGGCGCTTGCGGCAGCCGTTACTGCGGATGAACTTTACCATCCCATCCTCAAGGCCAATCCGGCGCATCCGTCCGGCTGGCCGATCCGGGTCATCGTCAGCTCGCAGACCGAGGCGCGGCACAATCGCGCGCTCTGGGCGCCGACGCACCTGATCTCCATCCGTGCGCCCGGCAGCCGGCTTCTGTCGATGATCGAGCTGCCGCCGGAAAATCACCTGGAACTGTTTTTCGGCGACACGACCGATCCGGACGAGCCGGATGCGGCGCGTCCGCAGGCGGTCGAGGCCGCTTTCGCTTTCGTCGACCGGCTGCCCGAAGACGCGCATCTGCTCGTCCATTGCCTGCGAGGCATTGGCCGCGCGACGGCGCTGACGCTCGGAATTCTGGCGCGCTACATGCCGCCGGAAGATGCGGCCGCAGCCCTGCATGCGTTGCGACCGGAGGCCAAGCCGAACCGGCATGTGGTCAACCTTTGCGACACGGCGCTCGGGCTCAAGGGCAAGCTCGCCAAGCAGGCGCTGCGCTTCCCGGCGAAAGTCTGGAAACCGGCCAAAGCCTGAGGCAGCAAACCTGCCTTCGAGCGGCCGACCGTTGTGCGATGCACAAATATTTGACATGATCCGCGTAAAGAACGGTGACAGCGTGCTGCCCGATCGGGCATGATGCTGTAAGCCTTTGTTTTCGGATGGGCTTTGACGCGGCATGTGTGCCCTGTCGGCCAGCGCCGAAGACAGCAGACGGGAGGAAACGATGTCCCACGCGGCCTATGTGTTTGACGCCTACGGCACGCTCTTCGACGTGCATGCGGCCGTCAGGCGCCACGCTGAGGAGATCGGGCCCGACGGGCAGGCTTTTTCCGAACTCTGGCGGGCCAAGCAGCTTGAATATTCGTGGGTGCGCTCGCTGATGGGCAGCTACCAGGATTTCTGGAAGCTGACCGAACAGGCGCTCGACTTTGCCTTCGCTCGCTTTCCCTCCGCCGACCCGAAGCTGCGCAAGCGGTTGCTCGACGCCTACTGGACGCTCGACTGCTACCCGGAAGTGCCGGCAGTTCTGAAAGGTCTCAAGGAGCGCGGGGCGCGGATCGCCATCCTCTCCAACGGTTCGCCGGCCATGCTCGCGTCAGCCGTGCGCAACGCCGCACTCGATATCGTCATCGACGACGTCTTTTCGGTCGATGCGGTCAAGGCGTTCAAGACGGCACCTGCCGTCTACGATCTCGTCACCACCAGCTACAGGCTCTACCCGCACGCCGTGTCGTTCCAGTCGTCGAACCGCTGGGACATTGCCGGGGCAACGAAGTTCGGCTTCCGCACCGTGTGGATCAATAGGGCGGACATGCCGGACGAATATCGCGATCACGGTCCGGCGTTGATCCTGCCCTCTCTCGAAAGTCTGCAATTCGGTATCTGAAGGAGTTCCCGATGGCCTGGTCGCCCGCGCAGTATCTGAAGTTCGAAGACGAACGCACCCGGCCAGCCAGAGACCTTCTCGCCCAAGTGCCCGACCTGCCGGAAGGCCTCGCCTTCGATCTCGGCTGCGGCCCGGGAAACTCCACCGAACTCATCCGCGACCGTTTTCCCTGGAGCACACTTTCCGGCCTCGACAGCGACGAGAACATGCTCGTTGCCGCCGCCAAACGGCTGCCCGGAGTATCCTTCGAAAAGGCGGATCTTGCGACCTGGGTTCCTCCCACCGGCGCTTCGCTGTTTTACGGCAACGCCGTCTTCCAATGGCTTCCGAACCATCTCACGATCTTCGAAAGGCTGATGAAGGCGCTCGCCTCCTGCGGCACGCTCGCGGTGCAGATGCCGGACAATCTTGCAGAGCCGAGCCACGTGCTGATGGAAGAGACCGCGCGCAGCCCGGCTTTCGCTGAAGCGTTTGCCGGCAAAACCATCCGCCGCAACCCGATGCCACCGCCGGCAACCTATGTCGAATGCCTGGCGCCATGGGCAGCGCGTATCGAGGTCTGGCACACGATCTACTATCATCGCCTCGCCAATGCGGAGGCGATCGTCGAATGGGTGAAAGGGACCGGCCTTAGACCCTATCTCGACGCCCTGCCCGAGGGCCGGCGGAGCGGCTTTCTCGCCGACTACACCGACAGGATACGCGCAGCCTATCCGGCGACGAGCGACGGCAAGGTGCTCCTGCGTTTTCCGCGGTTCTTCATCCTGGCGGTCAAGGCGGCCTGAGTTCGTTGCCCGCCAAGCGCTTACATGCGCTCGGCGAGAAAATCGATGAAGGCGCGGATGCGGGCCGCGAGATGCTCATGGCCGGCATAGACGGCATAGACCGTCTCGATCTCGCCCGACTGATAGTCCTCGAGCAGCGGCACCAGCGTTGCCGCCTCGAAATCCGGCTCGACATGGAAACGACCGATACGCCCGATGCCAACTCCGGCAAGGCAAAGCTGGCGGACGATCGAGCCGCTCGAAACCTGCATGTTGCCGGAGACCGTTCGGTGCTCGATCTGAGACTGGCCCGGCATGCGAAACGCCCATTCGTCGACGCTGCGGCGGAAATTGAAACGAATGCAATTGTGGCCGTCGAGATCGTCAGGGGTTTTCGGGATCCCGTGCTTTTCCAGGTAGGCGGGCGAAGCGATCACCACCGGCCGGGTTTCCATCAGCTTGCGCGCCTTCAGGGATGAATCACGCAGCGGTCCGGTGCGGATCGCCACGTCCGTGCGTTCGCCGACCACATCGATCATGCTATCGGTCAGCGTCAGGTCGAGCTGGACTTCCGGGTATCGCGCCAGGAACTCCGGCGCGAGCGGCATGATGTAGCGCTCGCCGAAACCGACGGCGGCGTTCACCCGCAAGAGCCCGCGCGGCGCCATGCGTCCGCCAGCGGCAACCACGTGCTCGGTCTCGGCGATGTCTCCGAGGATCCGTTGCGCCCGCTGGAAATAGACTTCGCCCTCCGGTGTGAGTTGCAAGGTGCGGGTCGAGCGCACGAGAAGACGCGTGCCGAGCCGATCCTCGATGCGGGTCACCAGCTTGCTGACCGCCGACGGCGAGAGTTTCAGACGCCGCGCCGCAGCAGAGAAGCTGCGGGTCTCCGACACGGCGACAAAAACCTCCATCTCACCCGCCCGGTTGTCCATGCTCGTCCTTTGAACTGAATTCACAAACGTTTGTCTGATTATGCGTATTATCGCAAGGAGTGCAAAGGGTCATATTCCCCCCGACTTCAACAACAGCCACACGCCCGGTGCTCCCAGCCGGGTGGGAAAGGTCTCGTCGTGCCTATTGCCATACTTGCGCTGACGATCGCGGCCTATGCGATCGGAACCACGGAATTCGTGATCGTCGGCCTGCTGCCGACGGTCGCCACCGACCTCAATGTCACCCTGCCGCTCGCCGGCCTGATCGTCAGCGTCTATGCGCTCGGCGTCACCTTCGGCGCGCCTGTGCTGACCGCCCTCACCGGCCGGATCGAGCGCAAGCCGCTGCTGATCGGCCTGATGGCGCTGTTCATCGTCGGCAATGCCGCCGCAGCATTGTCGCCGAGCTATGAACCGCTGCTCGTCGCCCGCGTCATTTCCGCCTTTGCCCATGGCGTATTCTTCTCGGTCGGTTCGACCATTGCCGCCGACCTCGTACCGGAAGACCGCCGCGCCTCGGCCATTGCCATGATGTTCATGGGCCTGACGGTCGCGATCGTCACCGGCGTTCCGCTCGGCACCTGGATCGGCCAGACCTTCGGCTGGCGCGCCACCTTCTGGGCCGTGACCGGTCTCGGCGTCGTCGCTCTTGGCGCGATCGCGGCCCTGTTGCCGAACACGCTCTCCAAGGCCCCGCCGGCAAAGCTCATCGACCAGGTCCGAGTGCTCGGCTCCGGCCGCCTGCTGATCGTCTTCGCGATGACTGCGCTCGGTTACGGCGGCACCTTCGTCGCGTTCACGTTCCTCGCGCCGATCCTGCAGGACATCACCGGCTTTTCGGAAAGCGCCGTCAGCCTGATCCTGGTGCTCTACGGGATCGCGATCGCCATCGGCAACATTGCCGGCGGCAAGATCGCCAACCGCGATCCGGTGAAGGCGCTGATCGGCCTGTTCCTTGCGCAGGCGGCAGTCTTGGTAGTCTTCACCTTCACGGCGCCTTCGCCGGTGCTGACGCTGGTCACCCTTGCCGCACTCGGCTTCCTGTCCTTCGCCAATGTGCCGGGCTTGCAGCTCTATGTGGTGCAGCTTGCCAAGCAACACCGTCCCGGCGCCGTCGATGTCGCCTCGGCGCTCAACATCGCGGCCTTCAACCTCGGCATCGCCGTCGGCGCCTGGCTCGGTGGCGTCATCGTCGCCTCGCCGCTCGGCCTCGGCATGACGCCCGTCATCGGTGCCTTGCTCGTCGCCGCCGCCCTGCTGCTGACGCTGCTCAGCGGTGCCCTTGATCGTCGCACCGGGGCGGCCTACCAAACGGCTTGAACCGCCGTTCCCGAGGACCACCTATAGCCTCATTCCTTTTTCGCCCGGCCAAGTGGCCGGGCGCGCATCAAGCATAACATACCAAGTACAAGGAGTTACCCACCATGCATTCCGTCAATTCCAACGGCGCCAACATTCCGGCGCTCGGCTTCGGCACTTTCCGCATGCCCGGCGCCGACGTGCTGCGCGTTCTGCCGGAAGCCTTGAAGCTCGGCTTCCACCACGTGGACACCGCACAGATCTACGGCAACGAGGCCGAAGTCGGCGAAGCGATCCAGAATTCCGGTGTCTCCCGTGCCGACATCTTCCTCACCACCAAGGTCTGGGTCGACAAATATGCCCATCGCGACTTCCTCGTTTCGGTCGACGAAAGCCTGAAGAAGCTGCGGACCGACCATGTCGATCTGCTGCTCCTGCACTGGCCGGGCGGCAGTGACGTGCCGATGGCCGAGCGCATCGGCGCCCTCAACGAAGTTCAGAAGGCCGGCAAGGTCCGCCATATCGGCATCAGCAACTTCAACACGGCGCAGATGGAAGAGGCCGTGAAGCTCAGCGACGCGCCTGTTGCCACCAACCAGGTCGAATACCACCCCTATCTCGACCAGACCAAGGTGCTTCAGACCGCCCGCAAGCACGGCATGTCGATCACCGCCTATTACGCCATGGCAAACGGCAAGGTGCCGAACGATCCGCTCCTGAAGGAGATCGGCGCCCGCCACGGCAAGACCGCCGCTCAAGTCGCGTTGCGCTGGCTGGTGCAGCAGAAGGACGTGATCACGCTTTCGAAGACCGCGACGATCGATCGCCTGAAGGAAAACTTCGCGATCTTCGACTTCGCGCTCGGCGACGGCGAAATGGCCGAGATCCACACGCTTGCGCGTGCGGACGGCCGCATCGTCAACCCGGAAGGCCTCGCACCGGTCTGGGACAAGGCCGCCTGATCCTAGGTTGGGCGGGATGCGGGTGGAAACCGCATCCACTTTTCCTCATCCCGCCTCTTGGATTGGGGCGGGATGCCGGCGGAAAACCGCGCACACTTTTCCTCATCCCGCCTCTTGGATTGGAGCGGGATGCGGGCGGAAAACCGCGTACACTTTTCCTCATCCCGCTCGGTCATTTCGCCGCCGGCCAATTCCCTGCCGGCGGCGGATACGATATGGACATCGCCTTGAAGACACCGATCAGAGGGAGGGGGCGATGTCGTTGCAGGATGCTGAGGCGATAGATTTTGCCCCCGACTGGCCGGCGATCATCGCCGTGGTTCTCGGTGTCACCGCCTTCTCCGTCGCGCAAGGGCTGACCTATCCGCTGATCTCGCTCTCGCTCGAGAGCCGCGGCGTTTCGGCCGGCATGATCGGCCTTAACGCCATGGCCTTTGCCGCCGGTCTCGGTGCGGCAACGCTGCTGCTCGGGCGGTTAACGCGGCTTGCTTCGGCCGACAGGCTGATCATCGCCAGCCTGATCGGCTGCTCGGTCTGCCTTGCCACACTTGCTTCCACGTCCGAACTCGCCATCTGGTTTGTCGCCCGTTTTGCCCTCGGCTTCTTCGTGAGCCTGGTGTTCATGCTCGGCGAAGCCTGGCTGAACACCGCCTGCCCGGACCGGCTGCGCGGCCGCGTCTCCGGCCTTTACGGCGCCGGCATGTGCGGCGGATTTGCTGCCGGCCCGCTTGCAATTCCGTTGCTTGGAACCAGCGGCGGCCTCGGCTTTGCGCTGCTGGCGATCTACATCGCACTCGTCGCCTTTCTGACCGGGCTCCTGACCATGGGCGCGCGCACGCGGCCCGAACCCTCGTCGACCCGCGACCTCTTTTCCTTTTTCACCAAGGCGCCAATCCTGATCCTGATGGTGCTGATGTTCGGTTTTGCCGATATTGCCGCGATCTCCGCCATGCCCGTCTACTTCGTCAAGACCGGGCACAGCCAGGCGTTTGCGGCCCTCAGCGTCACGGCGCTCGCCATACCGACGGCGCTCGCGCAGCCTTTCATCGGTGTGTTGCTCGACCGGCTGCCGCGCCGCCGGGTGGCGATCTCGGCTGCCGCGGTCGCTGCCACCGGCTATCTTCTCGTGCCGTTCCTCTCGTCCGACGTGGCGCTGCTTCTGACCTTCGCCTTCATCGGCGCGGCGAGCTTCGCGCTCTATACGGCAGCACTCACCATGCTCGGGGAAGAGTATCGCGGCAGCATGCTGGTTGCCGGCAGCGCCGCCTTTTCGCTTGCCTATGCCGCCGGCAGTGCCGCTGGCTCCGGCGCGACCGGCGCGCTGATGAACTTCATCAATCCGGTCGCCGGCCCGCTCGGCGTGGGCCTCGTGCTCGTAATCTTCACGCTTGCCTTCGCGTTCAACGGCCGACGCTAGCCCTCGGCGCAGATCCGGGCGAGAGCCTCGCTGAAAACACGGGCCGCCGGTCCGAGCGGCTCGTCGATCCGGTGAATGAGATAGGCTTCGGCGCCCACCTGGCTGTTGCGGCCAAGGGCTGCCGTCGGCATGCGCACGAGCCGGCCTTCGGCAAGGTCGCGCTCCACCTGCCAGAACGGCAGCCGACCCCAGCCGAGGCCCGAACGGATCATCGCATGTTTCGTGTCCTGGCTGCTGACGCGGCAGGTTTGCGGCGAGAGCACGCCGAAGTCGCGCCCGACCGTACGCTGCGACGGATCCGACAGGACGATCTGCAGATGGTCCGCAAGCTCGGCAGTGTCGAGCACATCTCCCCCTGCGCGCAGGCCCAAGGGATGATTTGCAGCGACGACCGCGACGAGTTCGACCGTCGCAAGCGCCCGACGGGCGATCGCCGGATCACGGAAATCCTCGCCGACGGTGATGCCGAGCGTGAAGCGGCGATCGACCAGGCCATCGAGCGGCCCGCCGAGCGGCAGGACCGCAAGCCGGATCGACACATCCGGATAGGCGCACCGCATCTCCTTCAGCGCCAGGCCGACGGTCTCGATCGGAAACAGCGTGTCGACGACCAGGGAAAGCTCAAGCTCGATGCCTTCGCCGAGCCCGCGTGCCCGGGCGCGCATCGCGTCCACCCTGAGCAGGATGTCGCGGGCGTTGGCGAGCAGCGCCTGCCCTTCCGCCGTCAGGACCGGCCGATGGCCGGAACGGTCGAACAGGGCGACACCGAGTTCGGCCTCCATGTTGGCGATGGCATGGCTGACGGCCGACTGCACCCGTGACAGCCTGGCGGCACCGGCGCGGAAGCTTCCGCTTTCGGCGACGGTCACGAAGGTCCGCATCTGATCGAGAGTGAGCGCATCCAGCATGATCGATTCCATAGATCATCTTGATGAAAATTATATCACTCCAAGAGATCAAGAAAAGCACCCATCTTTTCCTTGAACAGAGATGCTCTCCAGAAAGGACAGCGGATGACCAAGGTGCTCGTACTTTACTATTCCTCCTACGGCCATATCGAAACCATGGCGAAGGCGGTGGCCGAGGGCGCCCGCGCCGCCGGCGCCGACGTCGCGTTGAAGCGTGTGCCGGAGATCGTGCCCGAGGCGGTAGCAATCAAGGCAGGCTACAAGCGCGACCAGGAGGCGCCTGTCGCCACGGTCGCGGAACTTCCCGACTACGATGCGATCATCATCGGCACGCCGACCCGGTTCGGCAGCATGGCGGCGCAGATGAAGAATTTTCTCGACCAGGCGGGCGGCATCTGGGCGCAGGACGCGCTGGTGGGGCGCGTCGGCGGGGTCTTCACCTCGAGCGGCAGCCAGCATGGCGGCCAGGAAGCGACGATCCTTGCCACTCATACGGTTCTCTTGCATCTGGGCATGGTGATCGTCGGCCTGCCCTATACATTCAAGGACCAGATGCGCATGGACGAAATCACCGGCGGCTCTCCCTATGGCGCCACCACGCTGGCCGACAACGGCCGTGGCGGCGACCGCCAACCGAGCGCCAACGAACTGAACGGCGCGCGCTTCCAGGGTCGCCACATTGCGGAACTCACGGCCGCCCTCGTCGCCGGCCGTGCGCGCGTGCCGGAGCCCGCGTGATGACCGCCACGGCAATCCTTATCCGGGACAGAACCGACTGGACCGGCGTGACAACCGTGGTTGCAGCCGGTGTGGTCGCCGCCATGCAGGTGGGCAAGGGCTTGATTGCCGGGCCGCTGCTGCAGTCCGATCTGGGGCTTGACCTCTCCGCCCTCGGCTGGATCACCTCCGTCTTCGCCATCGTCGGCGTCGTCGGGGGCATGGCCGCCGGCGCATTCGTCACGGCGGCGGGCGACCGTCGTCTGCTTGGCATCGGCATGGCGCTGCTGGCGCTCGGTTCTTTTGCCGGCGCGGCGAGCCCGGCATTCACACTGCTACTGCTGTCGCGCATCATCGAGGGCTTCGGCTTTCTGCTGGTCGTCGTCGCCGGCCCGGCCATCCTCATGCGGCTGGTGACGCAGGAGCGCCGCGATGTCGTCTTTGCGCTCTGGAGCTGTTTCATGCCCGCGGGCATGGCGATCGCCATGCTGACGGGGCCTGCCTTTGCCGACTGGCAGGCGATCTGGTGGAGCAACGGCTTGCTCACGCTTGCGAGCCTCGCCTCCATCTTCCTCGCCGTTTCGCCGTCCCGGCAAGCATCGCGTGTCTCCACCCGCTTCAGGGACGATGCCGCGGAAACGCTGACGAGCCGAGGCCCGGTGCTGCTCTTCGTGCTTTTTTCGCTCTACAGCCTGATGAGCTTCACGCTTTCCAGCTTTCTGCCGATCCTGCTGATCGAGCGCCTGCAGGTCTCGCTTGGAACCGTCGGCCTCCTGAGCGCCGTCATCACGCTGGTGAACGTCTTCGGCAATCTGGCCGCCGGCCATCTGCTGTCCCGCGGCTTTGCCCGCGGCAGGCTGGTCGCGAGTGCCGCACTCTTGACCGGCGTGTCCGGCCTTTGGATTTTCCTGAGCCCGTCAGGCGGACATCTGATCCTGGCGCTCTGCATCCTGTTTTCCGCGATCGGCGGGCTCATCCCGGCGACGCTGATCTCTTCGGTGCCGCTCCTGTCGCCGCGTCCGGCGCTTGCGCCAATGACGATGGGCCTGCTGATGCAGGGCAGCAACTTCGGGCAGCTCGTCGGCCCTGTTGCGGTCGGAACCGCAATCGAACACTACGGATGGGCTTCAGGGGCGGTCTTCATCGGCGCCGGCGCCGTTCTTTGCATCGCGCTGGCGCCCACACTCGAACGGACGCTACGGGAAAGCAGATCCGAACGCTGACACCAGCCGCAGCCAACAAAAAACCCACCGGCAGATGCCGGTGGGTTTCGTTTTTGCAGTCGAGACGCCCGTATCAGACGAACTGGCTGAGACCCGGAACCGAAGCGACGACTTCGTCGACCACGTCGGCGCCAGCCTTCTCCTTGGCGAATGCGATGGTTTCCTTGGCAAGCCCGGTGATTTCACCCATGCCGAGGCCCTGGCTCATCAGCTGCTGGCCGAGCGCCATGACGCCGCCGCCACCGATCGCCGACATCAGACCGCCGAGCAGGCCGCCGCCGCCGGTGCCTTCGCCGTTGTACTGCGCGATCAGCTCGGACGCGCCCGGGATCGCTTCGATCATCTGGGCAACCGGACCGTCGGCGGCTTCGCGCTGCAGGAAGCCGAGAATCATGCCGACAGCCTTTTCGGCCGTTGCCGGCTCGATGCCGACATTTTCAGCAACGCGCGTGACCAGTTCATTCATGGAGAAACTCCCTCATTTTGGATTTTTGACGTTGACGTCAAGGTAAACGATCGCTCGCCAAATAACAAGCCGTGAGCCGTGACTATCGACCCGTCTATATCGCCGCTTTCGGGTCGCGGATGGGCACAGCCTTGTTGCCGGGCGCAACCGCACCACCTATAACAGAAATCCAGGCACATTTCGATGACGGCGCGCCACCGCGACACTGCGAACCGCCCGCTTTCATTGATGAAACGGAGATGAAGCCCACATGTTGGAAGAAGGCAAGCTCTTTATCGGCACCAGCCGCAAGCCTGATGATTCGATCAACAAGGGCGAGTATCTGGAGCTCAAGTTCGGCAACCGCCACGGCCTGGTAACCGGCGCCACCGGCACCGGCAAGACGATCACCCTGCAGGTGCTCGCAGAAGGCTTTTCCAACGCCGGCGTCCCGGTCTTCTGCGCCGACGTCAAGGGCGACCTCTCCGGCATCGGCGCGATCGGCGAGGCCAAGGATTTCATCTTGAAGCGTGCGGAACAGATCGGTCTGCCGACGAACCCGTACGAGTTTCAAGAATTCCCGGTCATCTTCTGGGATCTCTACGGTGAAAAGGGCCATCGCGTCCGTACCACCATGTCGGAGATGGGCCCGCTGCTCCTGTCGCGGCTGATGAACGCCACCGATGCGCAGGAAGGCGTGCTCAACATCGCCTTCAAGATTGCCGACGAGGGCGGACTGCCGCTGCTCGACCTCAAGGATCTGCAGGCGCTGCTCAACTACATGGGCGACAATGCCAGCGCGCTCTCCAACCAGTTCGGTTTCATATCCAAGTCCTCGGTCGGCTCGATCCAGCGCGAGTTGCTGATCCTCGAACAGCAGGGTGCCGAACATTTCTTCGGCGAGCCGGCGTTGAAGATCTCCGACATCATGCGCACCACCAATGACGGTCGCGGCGCGATCTCGGTGCTTGCCGCCGACAAGCTGATGATGAACCCGCGGCTTTACGCCACCTTCCTGCTCTGGCTGCTGTCGGAACTGTTCGAGGAACTGCCGGAAGTGGGCGACCCGGACAAGCCGAAGCTCGTCTTCTTCTTCGACGAGGCGCACCTGCTCTTCAACGACGCGCCGAAGGCGCTGATCGAGCGCGTCGAACAGGTCGTGCGCCTGATCCGCTCCAAAGGCGTCGGCGTCTATTTCGTCACCCAGAACCCGCTCGACGTGCCGGACACGGTTCTCGGCCAGCTCGGCAACCGCGTCCAGCATGCGTTGCGCGCCTACACGCCGCGCGACCAGAAGGCGGTGAAGACCGCCGCCGACACCTTCCGCCCGAACCCGGATTTCGACTGCGCCACCGTGATCACCAATCTCGGCACCGGTGAGGCTCTCGTCTCCACGCTCGAAGGCAAGGGCGCACCCTCGATGGTCGAGCGCACGCTGGTGCGCCCGCCGCAGTCGCGCGTCGGCCCGCTGACCGAGGCCGAGCGAAAGAAGGTCATGGACGTCAGCCCGGTCCGCGGTCTTTACGACGAGGATTTCGACCGTGAATCGGCCTACGAGATCCTGGCAGCACGCGCCAAGAAGGCATCCGACGCGCAGGCCGAGGCCCAGGCTCAGGCCGGCCAGCAGACGAGCGAGGCCAGCACCGGCGGCAGCCGCTGGACGCTTCCGGGCTTTGGCGACGACGATCAGGCGGCACCGGCCGGCAAGCAGGCGCGTCCGCGCAGCTCGGGCTACCAGCGCGAGACGGTCGTCGAAGCGGCAATGAAATCGGTCGCCCGCACGGTCGCGACCCAGGTTGGCCGCGCCCTGGTGCGCGGTATCCTCGGCAGCCTCAGCCGGCGCTAACCGAGGCCGACCACGCGGCCCATGCATTCCCACGCGCCCTGCCCCCATCAGGGCGCGTCGGCGCACCGAATTTCTGAAGAAAGCTTAAGTCCAACGCCGAGTGCCGGAACGGCGCGGCGAAATTGCCCGACGGCCTGCCGTGCCGCCATCAATGCCGCGTCTTGGGGACAGTGACTGCGCTCAGGCGGCGCCCGCTCACCGCGACGGCGGCGCGCTGGGTGGCGGCGTATTCGTCCGTCAGCTCCAGCAGAGCCAGAGCGATCTCGTCCCAATGCCACCCTGCCCGCTCGGCGAGATCCGTCAGCAGTTCGAACTCCTCGCGCAACGCGGTTGCGCATTCGAGCTCGCGCTGGGCGAGTGTGCAGGTTCTGGATTTCGGCCTGGCGATCATCCTATTTTACCTCCTGCTCATCAACGCCCAGCCGAACCATAGGTTCCAGCAACGCCCTGCCGGAGCCTCGGTTCAAGCACCGCTCAACGCCCTCCAAGGGGAACCAATCGGTCGCCGGGCCGTTGGCTAGGGACAGGAGGTACTGTCATGAAGAAAATCATCCTAGCCAGTTTTGTGGCGAGCCTTGCCTTTTCCGGCGTCGCCCTGGCTCAGACCACGACGGTCGTCGTTCCCGGCGAGGTCAAAACTTACGTCCTTCAGCAAACCAGCCCGTCGGTGACCTATGACGGCACCGTCGTGGTGGGCGAGCCCCTACCCGACACGGTCGAGGTCTACCCGATCCCGCAGCAGCCAACCTACGGCTATGTCGTCGTCAACCAGCAAAGGGTGCTGGTCGATCCGCAAAGCAGGCGGGTCATCGAGGTTCTACAGTAGACCGGCACGAAGCATGCCGGAAATAGAAGAAGCCCGACGGAGACCGCCGGGCTTCTTTCAATAGGGTATCTGAGAGAAACTCAGGCGACGGTGAGCTTCACGTCGATGTTGCCCTTGGTCGCATGGCTGTAAGGGCAAACGATATGCGCCTTCTGAACGAGATCTTCGAGCACGGCCTTGTCGACGCCCGGCGAAGAGATTTCGAGTGCGGCGTCGATGCCGAAGCCGGTGCCATCTTCGCGCGGACCGATGCCGACGGTTCCCGTCACCGTGGTGTCTTCCGGAAGTTTTACCTTCTCCTTGCCGGCCACGAATTTCAGCGCGCCGAGGAAGCAGGCCGAGTAGCCGGCTGCAAAGAGCTGCTCGGGATTGGTGCCGCGGGCGCCGTCGCCGCCGAGTTCCTTCGGAACGGTGAGCGTGACGTCGAGCACGCCGTCGGCGCTCTTGGCCTGGCCGGCGCGGCCACCGGTTGCAGATGCTGTGGTGCGGTAAAGAATGGGCATTGGCGGGGTCTCCTTTGCGTTTCCTGAGTGAATGCGATTTAGATAGCGCAAAATTCAATTGTACGCAAATTAATTTTGCAAATTGCATTTCGGACGTCTTTTTGCGACAATGGTGCATGGCGAACAAGGCGGCACATAGCGACACCATTCCCGAGGAAGCACTCGCGCTCGGCAAGCAGCTGTGTTTTGCGGTCTATTCTGCGGCGCACGCATTCAACCGCGCCTACAAGCCGCTGCTCGATCGTTTCGGCCTCACCTATCCCCAATATCTCGTGCTCCTGGCGCTCTGGCAACAGGACGAGATGACCGTCAAGCGGATCGGCGAGGAGATCGGGCTGGATTCAGGAACGTTGTCTCCGCTTCTCAAACGCCTGGAGGCAGCCGGGTATGTGGGCCGCCAGCGCGATCCGAGCGACGAACGACAGGTGATCGTGCGGCTGACGGACAAGGGCCAGGACCTGAAGAACGAGGCCTTCGGCATCCTGGCGGGCATCAGCAAGGCTTCGGGATGCAGCCTGAAGCAAGCGGAAGACATTCGCGAGACGCTGCATCAGCTGACGCGACAGCTCAATGCCGGCCCGGGCGAAGAGTGACCGGCCTGCCTTCCGCTCGACGTAAGGGTGCCGCGCATTAATGTGAGGGGCGGATATCCGCCCCTGCCCGTCATCAGATGACGAGGATCGGCGCCTTGCCGCGGACGCGATCGTAGAGATCCATCACATCCTGGTTGAGCATGCGCACGCAGCCGGACGAGACCGCCTTGCCGATCGACTTCCATTCGGGCGTGCCGTGGACGCGGTAGAGCGTGTCCTGGCCGTTCTGGAAGATGTAGAGCGCCCGCGAACCGAGCGGGTTGTTGAGGCCCGGAGCCATACCGCCGTTCTTGGCCGAATAGGGTTTTAGCTGCGGCTGGCGCGCGACCATGCTGTCGGGCGGGGTCCAGCGCGGCCACTTCTGTTTCCATTGGATGACGCCGCGGCCGGACCAGGCGAAACCCTCGCGACCGAGGCCAACGCCGTAGCGCAGCGCCCGGCCACCCGGCTGGATCAGGTAAAGGTAACGGTCGCCGGTATCGACGACAATCGTTCCCGGTTGTTCGCCGAAGGGGTCGCTGACCTCCTGGCGATAGAAGCGCGCGTCGATCTGACGGAACGGCACCTCCGGCACCTGATAGCCGCTGTCGCTCACAGAGGCATAGATGTCCGAGACATAGAGGCCCTGCGGCGGCAGACCGGTCGGAACCGGCCCTGGGCCATCCTGCCTCTCATAGATGCCTTCGGCGCGCGGATCGGTAAAACGTCCCTCGACCGCTGGATTGCGGAACACCGGCGCCGTCTCATAGCGAAAGACATCCGTGTTCATCGACGAAGTGCAGCTTGCAAGACCGGCGGAGGCGAGCGCCACGCCGGACGTGCGAAGAAACTGGCGACGGGAGAAAAGGACTGAAGAGGACATCGAACTCTGGGGGCTTGAGTGCGGCATGAGGAGTGCTGCATGAATTTGCTTAACGAAATGCTACGCACAGCCCCCACGGATTGGGGCGATGCTTGCATTTACGGCTGGAACGAAGCTTGCGTCGCGCGGGCGGCAGGGCTCAAACGCTGTGGATACTGAACCGCGGCTGAAGCATGAGCGCCTCGAAATCCGGAGCCGAGAGCGGCCGGCTGAAGAAGTAGCCCTGGATCTCGTCGCAACCGCTCTGGCGAAGGAATTCCACCTGGGCCTGGTTTTCCACACCCTCTGCGATGACACGCAGGCCGAGGTTCCGCGCAAGTGAAATGATCGCGGCGGTGATCGCATTGTCGTCGAGATCGGTCGGAATGTCGGCGACGAAGGACCGGTCGATCTTCAGGCGGCGCACCGGAAAACGCTTCAGAGCGCTGAGGCTCGAATAGCCGGTACCGAAATCATCGATCGCCAGATGCACTCCGATCGCCTGCAGCTCGTGCATGGTGGCGATCGCGCCCGGGACGTCCTGCATGATCAGGCTCTCGGTCAGTTCCAGTTCGAGGCAGAACGGGTCAAGTCCGGTCTCTGCGAGAATTGCCGCAACGTGGGCGGCCCAGTTGCGCTCGCGGAACTGGCGCGCCGAAACGTTGACGCTGATGATCAGCGGCGGCAGGCCGGCATCCTGCCAGGCCCTGGCCTGGCGGCAGGCGGCGCGCAGCACCCAGTCACCGATCGGAACGATCAGCCCGGTTTCCTCGGCGAGCGGAATGAACGCCGCCGGCGAGACCGTGCCACGCTCGGGGTGACGCCAGCGCAGCAAGGCTTCGGCGGCGAACACGCGGCCATTCGCCAGATTCATCTGCGGCTGGAACTGCAGGAAGAACTCGTCGCGCGCAAGCGCCTTGCGCAGTTCTTCCTGCTGCTTGAGCTTCTCATGGGCCTTGGCGGCCATCTCTTCGGTAAAGACCTGCAGGTTGTTGCGGCCGAGCTCCTTGGCCCGGTACATCGCCATGTCGGCATTGGCGAGCAGTTCGCCGACCGTCTTGCCCTGATTGGGAAAACAGGCGACCCCCATGCTGCAGGTGACCTGCAGGCTGCGGCCCTCGATCTGCATCGGCGCTGCGATCGCCCGCCGGATATCCTCGAGCCGTGCCAACACGATATCGCGTTCGCAGGGAAGCCCGTTCAAAAGCAGGATGAACTCATCGCCGCCGACCCGCACGACCATGTCGGACTTGCGCACAGAAGCCCGCATGCGCGAGGCCGTGACCTTCAGGAGTTCGTCGCCGGCGGCGTGGCCGAGCGTGTCGTTGACCAGCTTGAAATTGTCGAGATCGAGGAAGGCCAGCACGGCCCACTGGCCGCTGCCGCGCAAGGCTTCCAGCGCCTCGGCGACCTGCTCCTCGAACAGCGCACGGTTCGGCAGGCCGGTCAGCGCGTCGTGGTGCGCCATGAAGCTGATGCGATCTTCCGCCTGCTTGCGTTCGATCGCGATGCCGGCGAGATGCGCCGCCATTGCGATCAGTTCCTTCTGTCCGTCGTCGGGCACGCCGACCGATTCGGAATACAGCGCAAAAGTGCCGAGCACCTTGCGTTCGCGCGAATGGATCGGGGTCGACCAGCAGGCGCGGAAACCGTACGGAACCACCAGTTCGCGATAATCGTCCCAGAGCGGATCGATCATAATGTCCGAGACGATCACCTGCTCGCCGCGCCAGGCGGCCGTGCCGCAGGAGCCCATGCGCGGGCCGATCTCGACGCCGTGAATGGTCGCGCAATAGGCCTCGTCGAGGCTTGGCGCTGCGCCATGGAAGAGATAGCGGCCATCGGCCGACAGCAGCAGCACCGAGCCCTTGATGCCCGGCATCAAGGCTTCGATCAAGAGGATCATGTCGCGAAAGAAGGCGTCGAGCGGCCGGCCATTGGCAATCATTTCCAGCAGGCGCGCCTGCCCTTCCAGCAGCCGCTCGGCCGCCTTGCGGTCGGAGATGTCACGCGAGACGCCGACGATGCCGACGATCTTGCCGCTCTTGTTGCGCAGCGGCACCTTGGAGGTCATCAGCCAGCGATCGCGGCCCTTGCTGACGATGGCCCGTTCCTCGATGCCGAAGATCGGCTCGCCGGTTTCGATGACTCGACGCTCGATGTCGGCGATCGCCTTGGCCATCTGCGGCGGATGGAGGTCGAAATCGGTCTTGCCGACGATATCCTTCAAGGCTTCGAGCCCGTTGTCGGCAACCGTCACCTGGTTGGCGATCAGGAACCGCCCCTCTACATCCTTGGCGTAGATGTAGTCGGGCACATGGTTGATCATCGTCTCCAACCAGTAGTGGCGGTCGGCGATGTCGGGTTCACTCGGAAAGATGCGCGCGACCTCCTTGGCCAGCCGATTGCTGGCATCGATCAGGCGGCGCGTTTCCTCGTTGCCACCAGCATTGAGAGCGGCATATCGCGGATTGCGGGACGTGTTCTTCGCCAAGCAAGGCCTCCCGACGCTCTTCGTCGCGTCGCTGGTCGATCTTTCCCCACTTCACGTTAGACGAGCAAGAGTTAGCCCTTCCTAAATAACTGTAGAAAAATCGTGTAGAGGTTGCAACGACCAAGTTGCAGCGGGCGATAGAAGGGGCGGACGACGCCACCCCTTGCTGTTCGTTCAGGACAGCCGCCGGCGCACCGTCGCAACGCGCATCAGCAATTGATCGGCGATCACCATGACGACGATCGCAATGCCGGTCAACGGAAACGCCAACCCGAAGGCAATCGCCATGAGCCACAATCCCACATAGACGCTGCGCTGCGGCGGCATCGGGGGCACGCCGATGCGTCCCGCCGGGCGGCGCTTCCACCACATGACGACGGCGGAAAGAGAAACCAGCACGATGGAAATGCAGGCGGCCAGCATCAGCAGCTGGTTGAAACGTCCCCACTCCTGCCCCTTGTGCACGTTGATGCTCCACTCGATCGCCTTGCCGAGCGCCGGGTAATCGCCAAAGGAGATGTCGACGAGCGGCTTGCCGGAATATTGATCGATATGGATCGTGCGCTCCCGGGCAAGGTCGGCGGGAAAGATCGCTGCCGTATAGACGCCGGTCTCGTCGAGCGGGATCGCCAGCTCGTAGCCGGGCAGCATGCCCGCAGCATCCGCGATGGCGACTGCGCGATCGATCCCGACCGGCTCACCCGTAGCACCGCTGGAGGCCGGAACCGGCGCGTTCTCCATCAGCCAATTGGCCTTGGGCAGCACGTCGGTCGACACCTTGCTGGAGGTCGGAACCTCATCCCAAAGCGCTGCCGGATAACCGAGCCCCATCGCCGTCAGCTTGCCGTTGACCGTCGCACCCCAATAGCCCGACCACAAAAGCCCCGAAAAGGCGAGAAAGACGATCAGCAGGCCGGCCCCAATGCCGGTCACCGCATGGAGATCGCGCCAGAAGACGCGACGCGCCGGCGTGCCGCGCACGGTCAGAACACCACCGGTCTGCTGGCGCGGCCACCAGAGATAGATGCCGGTGAAAACCAACAGGATGGCAAAGCCCGCGACGATCTCGATGATCGTTTCGACCGACTTGCCGAAATAGTCGAGGCTGTGCAGGTCCTCGACCACCTGGTTGAATTCCTCCGATGGCGCGACCCGGTCGAGAATGGCTCCGGTATAGGGATCGACGAAGACCAGCATGCGGGCCTTGCCGATGCCGACCGTGACCCGTGCGGAACGATCCGCACCCGCCGGTGTGCGGTAGGAGACGGGCGCGCTGCCGGGCACCGACTCGACGGCGGTGGCGACGATTGCGGAGGGTGACATCCGCTCCGTGCCCGTGGGCACGACGTTGCGGTAGGCAAAGACGGTATCGTCGATCTCGTCGTTGAAGAGATAAAGCCCACCGGTCAGCGCCAGGCTGATCATAAAGGGGATGACGAGCAGGCCGGCAAAGAAGTGCCAGCGCCAGATGGCACGGTAGAGCGAGATGCCGCGCTCTGTGGCCGCGGGGCTTTCCACGGCACTGGTGAAGGATGCGGTTGTCATGGTTTTCTCCGGGAAGGACCGTTTGCACGGCTTCGCCTCTTGGTGATCGGTACGACTGCCGATCGCGGCAACGCGCGTCGAAGAGTGACGCCCATGGACCGATCAGCTGTCGTTCAAGCGCGTATCAGGCGGAGAAAACCGTTGGTGGCGCCCTTGGCCCCGCTCCGGTCAAGAGCACCGAGCGAACGAAACCGAAATCGCCGGCCGGAGCGGAAAGTGGAGCCGTCCGGGCTTGTGACGGCAAGGCGACCGGGTAAGGCGCAGGCAGGTCGGCGGGCGCAACCAGGCAGCAGGACTGGCATCCATGCCCCTTCGCGCCGCCTTTTCCATCGGGGTCGTCGTGGCCCGAGAGGCAAAGATCGGCAAGGCTGCCATCGGGGAGCATGTAGGCGGTCGCATCCGGCGACCGCGGCATGGCGGCGGCCGGCTGCTGGATCAAGGCCGAAACGACGAGAACCAGCGCGCAAAGCATGCGCGCCGCCAAGTTCGTCAACCGATCCCCCAAAATCCCTGCCAAATCTATCCCCAAACCGATCAGCGACAGCTAAAGATCCGCGGCCGCAAAGGCAAGCCGGCAAAGCGCCGCACGGCGCATCAAAAGATTTCATGTGTGCTATCAGCGCCGCCCGCTTCCGTCGCCCCCGGCGCTTGCCTAAGACAGACGACAACGCAGGACGGGAGGAAATCGACATGCTGACGATCTATGGGGTCTATCGCTCGCGCGCATCGCGCAACTACTGGATGGCGCGGGAGCTCGGCATCCCTTTCCAATCGGTGCCGGTCATCCAGGCGCGCCGTGTCGCCGATCCTCTGGCTGCCGATGCGCCGATCAACACCAAGTCGCCCGCCTTCCTCGCCGTCAACCCGATGGGGCTGATCCCCGCGATCGAGGATGACGGCGTGGTGCTGACGGAATCGCTTGCCAACAATCTCTATCTCGCGCGCAAACACGGCGGGCCACTGGCGCCTGCCGATATCGCCGAGGAAGGCCTGATCGGCAACTGGACGATGTGGGGGGCGACCGAGGTCGAGCCGCACGCCGTGGAGATCATCCTGACCTACGACTACGGGACCGAGAACACCGACGAAGGCAAGGCGACGATCGCCAGATGCGTGACGTCGCTCGACAAAGTCTTTGCCCGCATGGAAAGCCACCTCGACGGACGCGACTATCTCGTCGGCGATCGCTTCACCGTGGCCGACCTCAATCTCGCGGAGGTCTTCCGCTACGCCATGAGCCAGACGCAGCTGTTCGAAAAGCATCCGCGGGTTTCGGCCTGGCTTGCCCGCTGCCATGCCCGCCCAGCCTTCAAGGCGATGATGGAAGAACGGCTGAAAGAGTTGGCGGACTGAGGAGCGGTCAATAGGGGGCCTCCCGCGATCAGCCCATGGTCGCCGCGTTAAAGCCAACACGCGGCGCCTTGATGTCGAGCAGGCGCATGCCCTCCTCCACCTCGTCACGAACCCAGCGCTTGAACGCCTTGGCGGCCTTGCTTTCGCGCCGTGACGGCGCGCTGACGAAGTAGTGGCCAAAGCCCGTCGGTACCCGGATGCCGAACGGCACCACCAAGCTGCCCTGCGCGATCGCAAAGCCGGCGAGCGTCTGCCAGGCGAGCATTACCCCTTGCCCCGAGATCGCCGCATCGAGCACCAGCGACGCCTCGTTGAAGGTGTGGCGCACGTTCATTTCCGCGCCCGAGAGCCCGACTTCGCGGAGCCACACCTCCCAGCTGAACATCGAATGGCCGTCGATAACGGCCGGCAGTTTTAGAATATCTGCAGGCTTCCGAAGCCCTTCGGCCATCGCCGGCGAACAGACCGGAAAAACCTCCTGCTGCAGAAGAGGCTCGGACTTCACCCCCGGCCATTCCCCCGTACCGACGCGGATGCCGACATCCACGTCCGACGTGTCGAGATTGACGAGCTTGGTCGTCGCGTCGATGCGCAGGCGAATGTCGGGATGGCGTTCGGCAAAACGATTGAGCCGATAAACCAGCCAGCGGGCGGCAAAGACCGGCGCGACGGAGATGGTCAGCACCGACTCGTCTCGGCGACGCGCCGAAGCCACGGCCTCCGCCAGTTCGTGAAAGGCATTGCCGATGCGCGCGAGGAAGCGCTGGCCGAAATCGGTCGGCACGAGGCCGCGCGGGGTGCGCTCGAACAAGACGCGGCCGAGCTGGGCCTCCGCCTTGGCGATCTGCTGGCTGACGGCGCCAGGGGTCACGCCCAACTCGTCCGCCGCCGCGGCCAGCGATCCCAGCCTGCCGGCAGCCTCGACGGCGCGCAGCCCGTTCAAATGCACGGAATTCAGATCTCTCATATAGTTTTTCTAAACACGATCTCTGCCATTCTCAATTGAAAAGATTACAGGACAGGCGGATCATCCAAGCATCGAAAGGATGGTCCGCCATGTTTAGGCTTCTCTCGAAACTGACGCCGCTCAAAACATCCGACAACCGAAGGGACGATGCGCCGCTCGCCTGGGCGCGCGATCCGCTGCAGCATCCGGATCTCGAGCGGATGGATGAGCGCGAACTCGGTGACCTGCCCTTCCCGGGCTGGCCGTGGCCTCGCGCGGCGGAGTGCACCGGCAGCCGCCTCTAGGGCCTGCGGCTTTGCAGCCGCGATCTGATATGCTGGCCGGATGAGCGACGATCTCGAGCGCAACTTCATCCGTGTCGTCAGGCTGGCGGAGGCAGCCGGCCTGCCCGAGGTGACGATCGGCACGTCCTACGGCACACCGGCGCTGCTGGTGAAGGACAAGAGTTTCGTGCGCATGAAGGATGGCGAGACGCTGGTCGTCATGTGCGCGCTCGAAGAAAAGGAAATGCTGCTGGAGCTCGACCCAAGGCTCTACTTTCAAACGGATCACTACAAAGGCTGGCCCGCCATGCTGGTACGGCTCGCGGAGATCGACGACCAAAGCCTCACCGGGCGACTGGTTGCCGCCTGGCGCGAAAAGGCGCCGAAGCGGCTCGCCGCGACCTTCCTCGACGCCGGTCAAGCCCCGCCGCCGACCCTGTAGACCAGGCAGACCCTGCCACCATCCAGCCGCTTCACGTCATCGAGCTGCACGTGATGACGCGCAGCCACGGTGTCGAACAGCGCCTTGCCCTTGCCGACCACGAGCGGGTGGATGGTGAGCCGCAGCTCGTCGATCAGGCCGTGATCCATCAGGCTCGACACCGTGCACGCGCCGCCGACGACATAGATGGTGCGGCCCGGCGCCCGCTTGAGCGCCTCGATTTCGGAGGCGTCGCGCACGATCCTGGCGTTTTCCCATTCGACGTCGGAGCGGGTTTTCGAGAGGACGTAATGCGGCGTGCCAAGTGCGAAGTCCGCGTATTCGATTTCTTCAGGCGTCGGCAGCTGGCCGGTGAACTCCAGTGGCGCATGCGGGTCGCGCTTGATCGCGCTCCAATATTGCTCGTAGCCCGAATACATGCCGCTCCCGAGGACGCAGGCGTCGATCTCGGGCAGGAGGTCGAACGTATCCGACCAGGACTCGACCCAATCCGTATAGCCATCCGGCCCATCGATCAGACCGTCGATGGACATCTGCATGCCTGCAACCACCTTGCGCATCGTCATTGCCTCCCTGTTGGCGTTACACGCCAAGGACGCGCGGCAGAGAGAACGCCCGACATCACCGACAAGATAATCCTGGCTATGCGGGAACACCTCATCGAACGGACGGCCCTTCCATTTCGAAGCCGGCGCCTATACCGGTTAAGCGAACAGCCGGACAGGTATTCCCATGATCGTTCGCAACCGCCCTACCCTTTTGAAACTCTTCTTCATCCTCCGAGGGTCGGTCATCCAGCGGATCTTTCCGCAAGTGCTGTTCGTCTTTGCCCTCTCTGCCCTTGTCGTCTGGGCGCACCGCGTCGATCCAGGCCTCGTGCCGAGCGTCAACAGCGGCCCCTTCGCGCTGCTCGGCATCGCACTCTCCGTGTTTCTCGGCTTCCGCAACAATGCCTGCTACGACCGCTGGTGGGAGGCGCGAAAGGACTGGGGACAATTGATCTTTACCGCGCGCGACCTCGCCCGCCAGACGCTGATCCTTGCCGAGGCCGAGCGGCAGCGGCTGCTCGACATCACGATCGCCTTTGGCCACGCACTGGTCTGCCATCTGCGGCCTGGAAGCGATGTCGGCAGGCCGCTGGGGCGGCTGCCGGCGGATCTTTCTGCCGGCTACAAGGCCAGCCGCAACGGACCGGATTTTCTGCTGCGCGAAATGGGCCGCATTCTCGCCGGCCTGCGGGGAACCGGGACGATCAGCGATTTTCAGTGGGCACAGCTGGATGGCACGCTCGGCAGGATGTCGGCCATGCTCGCGGCCTGCGAGCGGATCCGCAACACACCTGTGCCGTTCGGCTATACGCTGCTCCTGCACCGCACGGCCTATCTCTTCTGCTTCCTGCTGCCTTTCGGCTTTGCCGATGCGCTCGGCTGGGCGACGCCGTTTGTCACCGCGCTCGTCGCCTACACCTTTTTCGGCCTCGACGCGCTCGGCGACGAACTGGAGGAGCCGTTCGGCGTGTTGCCGAACGACCTTCCGATCGTCGCTCTTGCCGAAACGATCGAAATCAATCTGCGCGAGGCGCTCGGCGAGACCGACCTTCCGCCTTTACCGCAGCCGAAGAACTACATCCTGATGTAGCCGCCGCTACCGAGGCGTCACACCTTCATTGTCGCCAGCACCCGGGCGACGGCCGGGCGTGCGGTCATGCGGTTGCGATGATCAACGATTTTGGGGAAGCGCGCGGGATCCACACCATCGGGCTCGATCCAGCCGGCGACGGTGAAAAGATAGGGATCGGCGATCGAATAGCTGTCACCAAAAACGAACGGCCCTTCGAACATCTTGCTTTCGATCAGTTCGTAGCAGGCGGTCATGTTGGAGGCGACCTTCGCCTTCATCGCCTCGTGCGCGGCCGGATCGTCGGCCCAGCGTGCACCGCGGCGACCATGGGCGTGGGCGATATGCACCGTCGAGCAGAGGTAATTCAGAAACGATTGCAGTTGCGCGAAGGCGAAGGCGTCGTTCGCCGGGGCGAGTTTCGCGGCCGGAAAGGCCTGCGCGATATAGGTCAGGATCGCCGGCGTTTCGGTGATGACGCCCCGGTCGGTCACGAGCGCGGGGACCCGCGCCTTCGGGTTCACCGCGAGATAGTCGGGCTTGGTCTGCTCGGCTGTCGAAAAATCGACACGGCGCGCCTCATACTCGGCGCCCGCTTCTTCCAGCGCGATATGCGAGGCCAATGAACAGGTTGCGGGGGCGTAGAACAGTTTCAACACTTTAAGCTCTCCTCTGCGATCATGCGGATCGGTTTACGTGATGTCGATCAACCGATCCGGCTCTGTCATTTGCGGTGGGTCGAAGCGGCATGCGAACGGAGAACGTACGCTTCCTGCCGTGTCGCTCCAAAGCAAAAACCGGCCGCAGAAGAAAGGAAGTCACCTCGATTGACAAGCAGAAGTGGCAAGGCGGCGAAGGATCGCTGCCATCCGCCGTCGTTAGGGGTGCCCGGCAGGCTGCAACTGCCGGGTCTTGCACGCTCACGCGACCAGCGGCTCGCTGCAGCCGGGTACGTCCTCCAGGCGATAGTAGACGGGAATTCCACGTTCACGGGCGATGCGCACGTCGTTGTCCGCCCCCTTGCTGTCGCCCGGCAGGCGCAGAACCGCATCGCAAAGCGCCAGCAATCGGCCCGCCACCGGATGAAAAATCTCCTCATAGAGGTCGTCGCCGATCCGCGCGCCGCCAGCCGCATGCCAGACCGGCAGCGCCACCCACTCGCCGATCATCGGCACGTGGCCTGCCTTGAACAGCGCATAGGACGGCTCTTCCAGCCGCTGCAGGTTGGCGGCCATTTTGGCCGGGTCGTCCCCGGTTCCAGAACGATAGGGGCCCGCGATCAAGATCAGCATTTTTCTCTCCCGAGATGCGATGAACGATCCAGATTATTCTGGAATATTCATGATATTTCGTGCAATATCGTGAAGAGTCAAGGAGACATTTCATGCTGACGATACAGAGGCGGGCTTTGATTTCTGCGCGGCTGGCACGCGATGGCGAGGTCGTCGCCAAGCGCATGGCCGACGAGTTGAACTTGTCCGAGGACACGATCCGGCGCGATCTGCGCGAAATGGCGGCGGAGGGACTGTTGAAGCGCGTGCATGGCGGCGCGCTGCCCCTGGTGCCGCCGCTGCCCAACTTTGCGGCGCGTCAGGAGATTGCCGGCGACGTCAAGCGCCGGCTCGGACAAAAGGCGGCTGCGATGATCGAGGCCGGTCAGGCGATCTTTCTCGACGGCGGCACGAGCAATGCAGAGATTGCCCGGGCGCTGCCGCGCGACATGCGGCTGACCGTCGTCACCCACAGCCCGACGATCGCCGCCGAACTCGAGCGCCACGAGGCGGAGGTGATCCTGATCGGCGGCCGGCTCTACAAGCATTCGATGGTCGCGACGGGAGCCGCAGCGGTTGCAGCGATTGCCGGCATCCGCGTCGACCTGTTCTTCCTCGGCGTCACCGCCATTCATCCGGCCCACGGGGTTTCGACCGGCGACTTCGAGGAAGCGGCCGTCAAGCGCGCGATCCTCGGCCAGGCCGCGGAAACCTACGTGCTCGCAACGATGGAAAAATTCGATGCGGTCTCGCCGCACCACGTGGCGGCGATCCCTGAACTCTCGGGCGTCATCGTTCCGAACGAGATTAGCGACGACATGCTTGCCCCCTACGACGGCACGGACATTGCGATTATCGGCGCTTGATGGCGCGCTGCGCCAACGGGCGGACCGTCGGGAAATTGAGCGGGCCGAGACGGCCCGCCCCGCTGCGGCTCAGGCGGCGAAGGCGTCGGTCACCCTGACGTCGCCGACATGGATGCCGTTCCAATTGTGCATGGAGTGGTTGGCCTGTGCCATCAGTGCCGCGTGCAGCTCGGGCTCGTCCCGGAAGAAGCGGGCAAGCGTTGCAGCGACCATGGCTTCGGCGGCCCGGGTCGTACCGTCCTCACACTTCAGCGCGATCGCGATGCCTTTTTCCGGAATGGCGGCGCAGAACACGCCTTCCGCACCGGTCTTGGCGAAGATGCGGCCAGGCGCCGTCCTCATCAGCCGTGTGCAGGCGCGCTTGGTGCCGGCAACATAGAAGGGCTCGGCCATGCAGGCCTCTATCAGCCGCTTCGAGGCGCGGGCACGTTCGGCTTCGAGGCCGACACCGGTCGCCATCTTCGCGAAGCCGTGTGCGAGCCCCTTCAGCGGCACCGCATAGGTCGGGATCGAGCAGCCGTCGACGCCGCAATTGTCCTTGGCAAGGATCGCGCCCGTCAGGCTTTCCATCGCGCCGCGGATTTCGCGCTGCAGCGGATGGTCGTACCCGACATAACCCTTTACCTCGGTGCCGGAATGGCAGCAGGCACAGATGAAGCCGGAATGTTTGCCGGAGCAATTGTTGTGCAGCGCCGTCGGCGCCTCCAGGCTGCGGGCCTGGCCGATCAGGGTTTTCTGGTCGGAAGACCAATGGGCGCCGCATTCGAGCGCTGAGACATCGCGGCCGGCAGCGGCCAGCATCTTGGCGGCCAGCTCCACATGTTCCGGCTCGCCGGAATGGGAGGAACAGGCAAGCGCCAGCTCCCGGTTGCCGAAGCCGTAGGCGTCGGCCGCGCCGCTTTCCATCAACGGCAGCGCCTGCATTGCCTTGCAGGCCGAACGCGGGAAGACGGCACCGTCAGTTTCGCCCAGCGAGAAGACGGTCCGGCCGTCGCCATCGACGGCAATGACTACGCCACGGTGGCGGCTTTCGACGAGGTTTCCGCGGGTAACTTCGACGAGAACGGGATTTGACATGCCTTGCCCTCAAATATCCGAAATTGCTCCGTGCATTTAGCAGGATTTTACCGGCAAGAAACGGAGTTTTCATGAAATTCGCCCGCAGGCTGGTCGCCGCCTTTCTCGTCATCTACTTGCTGCCGGCGCTGGCCTCCGCCGGCTGGTGGTACATGCAGGACCGGCCGCAAAGCTGGCGTGACGCCGATTGGTCCTCGGCCGGCATCCTGCCGAAAGCGGCAGAAAGCGCGGACGCGGCGATCTACGTGTTCTCGGCGACCACGGGCGGCATGAAGGGTGCAGTCGCGAGCCACGCCTGGATCGTGACCAAGAATGAGGGCGCTGCCACCTACGATCGCTACGACAAGGTCGGCTGGGGCAAACCGATCCGCAAGAACGGCTATCCGGCGGATGCACGCTGGTACTCGAATGAGCCGCGGCTGGTCGTCTCGGTGACCGGCGCTGACGCCACGCGGCTGATCCCGAAGATCGAGGCGGCAATCGCCAGCTACCCTTACGCTTCGCCCGGCGGCTACCGGATCTGGCCCGGCCCGAACTCCAACACCTTCGTCGCCCACGTGCTGCGCACCGTATCGGAACTCGGCGCTGTCCTGCCGCCGGACGCCGTCGGCCGCGATTATCTGCCGGAGGGCAAGCTGTTCCAGATCGATGCCGACGGGCGCGACCTGCACGCCACACTCTATGGCCTGGCCGGCATCTCGGCCGGTGTTCGCAGCGGCCTCGAGCTGCATTTCTTCGGCCTTGTCGCCGGTTTCGACTTCGCCAATCCCGGCATCAAGGTCCCGGCGATCGGACGCATCGGCATATGATGGCGCTGGTTCGACGGGCGATCGCTTAAGTTGAGCGCCGGCGGTTTGCGTTGCATGGTCCGCCGGTCGAATGAGAAGGACGCGCGCGATGCATGAAATACCGATCAGGAGCTTTGCCGTTTCGGTTGTCGTTCTCCGCCCGGCCGGGAGCACCTTCGAGGTACTCCTTCTCAAGCGCACCGGAACACTCGCGGGAACCTGGTGCCAGGTCGCCGGCGCGATCGAAGCGGATGAGACGGCCTGGCAGGCGGGCCTGCGCGAAGTCGAGGAGGAAACGGGGCTGCGGCCCGACCGTTTCTATTCCGCCGACATCTGCGAGCAATTTTACGAGGCCGACCGCAACGCCATCAGCCTGCTGCCCGTGTTCGTCGGCTTTGCGACTGAGGGCGCCACGGTTCGGCTGAATGCCGAACACAGCGACTTTCGCTGGGCAAGCTTTGACGAAGCGCTCCGGATGGTGCCCTTTGCCGGGCAGAGGAAAGTGCTGAAGCATGTCCGGGAGGAATTCATCGACAATGAACCGAACCCCTGGCTGCTGATCCAAGGCACAGCGCCGGCCGAGTCGACCGGTTAGGCGAGGCTTGGTCCAGAGCAAGTCCCAAACATGGAAAAGGGCCGCGCGAGGCGACCCTTCCATGAGTTTTGGCCGTATGACTGGCCCGGGCTGTTAAACCCGAAGGAAGGCGGGGATTACGCCGAGGGCTGCCTCGACATCTTCACCTCTTCCATGCCCTTCACCAAGACCGAAATCTCATTAGACATTGGACCACCTTCCTTTCTGTTCGTTGCTGATGATTTGAAGGTAAGCGATCCGTCAGCGATTACAAGGGCGACGATGGTCGAAGATCGTTTTCTCGTCGCACCGCGAATTGCGGGCTGATGATCCGAGGGATCACAGGGACATGATGATCTTGCCGATATGGTCGCCCTCCTCCATCTGGCGATGGCCGTCGGCAACCGCGCTGAAGGGCAGAACGGAATGGATGACTGGTGCGACCTTGCCCGTTTCCAGCAGTGGCCAGACCTTCTCCACCAGGCCGTCGCGGATCGCCTGCTTTTCCGCCGCCGTGCGCGGACGTAAGGCCGAGCCCATGACATGCAGCCGTTTGGTCAGGATCGGCGCGATGTTCGCCGCCTCGACCTTGGCGCCGCCGAGGAAAGCGATGATCGACAGGCGGCCATCCTTGGCGAGCGAGCCGATGTTGCGGTCGAAGTAGCGGCCCCCGACCATGTCGAGAATAACGTCGACGCCGCGGCCGCCGGTCTCTTCCAGAACGACCGTCTTGAAGTCCTCGTCGCGATAGTTGATCGCGCGCCTGGCGCCGAGCGCTTCGCAGGCCCGGCATTTCTCGGCACTCCCGGCCGTCGCGAAGACCTCGGCGCCGAAGGCCTTGGCGAGCTGGATCGCCGTCGTGCCGATGCCGCTGGAGCCGCCATGGATGAGGATCGTCTCGCCGGCCTTCAGCCCGGCCATGTCGAAGACATTGGCCCAGACGGTGAAGAAGGTTTCCGGCAGGGCGGCCGCCCTCACGGCGTCATAACCCCTGGGCCAGGCGAGCGCCTGGGTCGCGGGCACTGCCGTATATTCCGCATAGCCGCCGCCATTGGCGAGCGCGCAGACCTTGTCGCCGATGCGGAAGCCTTGGGCCCCCTCGCCGATCGCCACGACTTCGCCTGCCACTTCCAGGCCGAGGATCGGGCTTGCGCCAGGCGGCGGCGGGTAGTCACCTTTGCGCTGCAAAACGTCCGGACGATTGATGCCCGCCGCCTCCACCCGAACGAGGATGTCGCCCGGCTTGACCTCCGGCAACGGTCCTTTCTTCAGGATCATGTTTTCCGGCCCCCCCGGGGCCGGAAGGTCGACGAATTGCATTTCTGATGGAAGAGACATGGCATTACCTCGCGAATTCTCAAGGCGCATAGGTAGCGCCGGAAAAGCGAGGCGAAAAGGCTGATTTGTCGCGCGGCCGGTCGTCGAGGGCGCTATTCAGCCGCCGAGCGCGTCCATCACCAGACCGGTCTCGCTCGCCTTGGCACGCGACTTGATTTCGGCGATGCGGGCGCTGACGGCCTGGGCGTCGGAGAAAACGAAGCCCTCCGGCAGCCCGAGGACGGCGATCGAGCAGCGCATCAGCGGAAATTCCTTCGGCGCGCCATCGCGGCCGTGGCCGCTGATGCGCCCCTCCGCCTGGTGTTCCGGCGAATAGAGCTGACAAACGTCGGAGCGGAAATCGTCGAGCAGGCGATTCAGCACCGCCTCCAGTTCCTCCACCGAACAGCCGCTGACGCCCACGAAAAAGTCGTCGCCGCCGACATGGCCGAGGAATTTCTCCTCACCGATGAAATGGCGCCTGAGAAGGGCGGCAAAGAGCGTGATGGCGAGATCGCCCTTCTGGAAGCCATAGGTATCGTTGAAGGGCTTGAAGTCGTCGAAGTCGCAATAGCAGAAATAGCGGGCATGATCGCCGTCGAGGATCGCGTCCTGGACATAGTCGCGGATGGCGCGGTTGCCGGGCAGACCCGTCAGCGGGTTCTGCTCCTGCGCCATCTTCAGTTGTTTTTCGTTGATGATCTTCAGAAGCGACGAGGCCGAGAGCGTGCCGGCGTAGCGCATGTTTTCCGTCAGGATCAGGCAGTCGCTGCCGTCCATGCCGGCGAAGATCTTCAGCATCTCATCCGCCGGCGTGTCGAGATCGGCGATCGGCGCCGGGCTTGCGAAGTGCGAGATCCGCCGCTGGTAGATGCGGTTCTTCAGGAGATCGCGGCCGAAGGGGTGATAGATCAGCTCCTTGACGTGATATTCGTGCAGGATGCCGCGCGGCTCGCCATTGGCATTCAGGACTGGGAAGAAGCCCTGGCGCGGATTGCGCCGGAAGAGATCGAAGACGGAATCGAGCTCGTCGCTCTCGCGAACGGTCGGCAGTTGCTCGATCTGCTTGCGGATCAGGATGCCGTCGAGCGAAGACGAGGACCGCCGGCTGACGACGCTCTGATCGAGATGCGGATAGGCGGGCAGAAGCTCGCTCAGATGCGTCGTCGGCCGGGCGACGTAGTAGCCCTGCACCAGATCGCAGCCGAGGTCGCGGCAGGTGAGGAATTCCGCCTCGGTCTCGACGCCTTCGGCAATCACCCGGGTGCCAAGCACATGGGCGGTGTTGACCGTGTGGCGGACCAGATGGCGCTTGCGGGCATCGGCCTCGATGCCGGAGATGAAATGCCTGTCGATCTTCACATAATCGACCGGCTGGTCGCAGAGGAGCTTCAGCCCGTTGAAGCCGGCGCCGAAATCGTCAATCGCCAGCTTGAAGCCGGCAAGGCGGAGATCGCGCACGAGGGCCGAGAAATCCGGCATCTTGCCGCCGTCGAAGCGCTCGGAAAGCTCGAAACAGAGTGCCGACGGGGCGATGTTGGCGCGCCTCAGGTGGTTGACGAGGCGTTCGACAATGTCGCCTTCGCCGCCGACAAGGCGCGAGTCGAAGTTGAGAAAGAGCGTGCGGGCGGAATGATCGGGCAGCGTCGCAAAGCCGGCGACGGCGCGACTGTTGATCATATGCTCGAGCGCCAGCAACTGCCCCTCTTCTTCCGCCTTGTCGAGCAGTTCCAGCGGCGAGGCAAAGCCGAGTTTCTGGAAGCCGCGCATCAGGGATTCGTAGCCGAAGACGGTGCCGGTCGCCGCTTCTGCGATCGGCTGGAAGGCGGTTTCGATCACCAGCTTGGCGAGCGTTACGATCTGGTCGTCGCCGAACCGGCGCAACGAGAGAATTTCGGCGGGGGCGGCGGACATGCCGGGCTCCAGAAATATGGGACGGACGGTCGAACGCCGGCAGCATGGCCAGCAAGCGTCAACGAAGTCTTTCTCCATTATGAAGCTTTGATGAAAGCTATGTGACAGCCGCCACTGCGCCAATCAGATGCAAACACTCTAATGAAATCAGTGATTTCATGAGCAAGTCCTGTGATCGGTCGGCGTCTGCCCAATCCTGACCGTCGAGCCAGGATGGGATCAGGCGAGAACGAGCAATGCCAGGTATCCGGCACCGATGGCCAGGCAGAGCGGACCGTAGATGCGGCGGTCGAGCGTCACGAAGGGCTCCGTGCCATGGCGTTGGTGGAACGCGGTGGTGTAGGCCAGGAGACCACGGGCGGCGAAGACGGCGGCAAGCCCCGCAAGGCCGCCATAGGCGAGGACCGGTGGCAACATGCCGGCAAAGACGTGCGTCACGGACAAGGGCAGGATCGCTGCCGCAAAGAGCAGTGCGACGACGACCAGCGTTAGCCAGGCCGGCGGCATCACCGACCGGTGCTTCGTGCCGACCACCGTGCGCACCAGCGTCTCCTCGTCGTCACAGGGCCAAAGTCCGCCGAACGCCCAGTAGGCATGCAGCCCGGCGATACCGGAAAGGACAAGGAAAAGCAGGATCGCGATTGCCGTCGACATGATGGTTCCTTGCTTGCCTATGGGCGGACCGCCTCAAGCGGCCATGGTTGACGGAGACCCTTTGCCCGAGCGCACGCCGATCGCCGCGAGCGCGGCCATGAGGAGAAAGGCTGCCCATTGCGGCGTGGTCGAGAGAGAACCGAGATAGGCAAGGCCGTAACCGATGAAGAGCACCGCATAGGCGAGATATTGCACGATCACCGCAGCGGCGAGCGGCACACGGTAACGTCCGTTCACGGCGGCAAACAGCAGGGCGAGACTGTTGACCAGGAGGATGGCGCTCGTCGCGTGCCAGAGAAGCGAGACATAGGTCTTAAGCAGCGCCGACGGGCTGCTCGCAAGCAAGGGCACATGCACCTCCGGTCCGCCGGCAAAGAGATGAATGCCCGTTGTCGCCAGGGACAGGGTGCCCGCTGCCAGAAGCCATTTGCTCATGCGTCCGCCTCCAATTGTCACCATACGGGAGCGTATGTACGCCACCTGGTTGCATCCGTCAATACGGTGACGTATGGAAGCTCATGACAACAAAAAACACTTTGACGAGCGATGATTGGATCAAGGCTGCCTTCCGCGCACTGACGACGGGCGGCGTGCAGGCGATCCGCGCCGAGGCGATTGCGCGCGACCTGAAGGTCAGCAAGGGCTCCTTCTATTGGCATTTCAAGGATGTGCCCGACCTGAAGGCAAAAATGCTTGCCCACTGGGCGCGCGAAGCGACAGACGCGATCATCGCGGAAATCGAAGCCTTGGAAGTACCGGCGCGAGAGCGCCTGCGGTTGCTGGTGCATGCCGCGACCGACGACCGCAGCCTTCCCTATGGCGGCTTGCTGACGGACGGCGCGGTCCGCGAATGGGCGCGCTTCGACGCCATGGCCGCGACGACCCTTAAGTCCGTCGACGAAAGCCGCCTCGGCTACATCGCCGTCCTGCTCGGTGATTGCGGATTTTCGTCAGCTGAGAGCCGCAGCGGCGCCAGCGCGCTCTATGGCGCGCTGATCGGACTTGAGGCACTCGCCGCGAGCGGCCTTGCCGATCTTCGCGGCGACCTGCTCCGGCTGCTCGAGGCGCTGCTTGGCAGCAGAGCCTCAAGCTAAACTCAGCCCTTTGCCAAAACGCCGAAGGCGATCAGCGACAGGCCCTGCATGACGAGGTCAACGGCGAGGAACAGGCCGAGGATCCAGAGGCTGTTGACCGGCCAGCCGGCGGCGATGATCAGGCCGGCCACAAGCGTGACCAGGCCGCCAAGCGCAACCCAGCCCCAGCCCTGCAGCGGCCTGAGCTTCAGGCCGACCCAGATGCGGAAGCAGCCGGCGACGATCAAGGCGATCGCCATGATAAAGGTGAGGAAGGACGAGGCGAGCACGGGGTTGATGAAGGCAAACAGGCCGGCGATCGTGTAGCAGGCGCCGCTCAGGCCCCAGTAGAGCACGCTGTCCCAGCCCTTCACCTGAAAGGCGTGGGCGAGATTGAACAGCCCGCCGACCAGCATGATGATCCCGACATAATAGACGGACGCGACCGTCGCCATCAGCAGATTGCCGAAGGCAAGGCCGCCGCACATGATCAACAGCACGCCGAGGGCGACGAACCACCCCCATTTACCGGCAACCGCTGACTTGTCGGCTCGATCGAATGCGTGGGTCATCTCAACCTCCAGTCCTTTGCAACGCGAGATCGCTAACGCGGGGATTGAGCCGGATTTCTGCACAAAAGGAAAGCGAAAACACTGCCGATTTTTATTGATTGATGAGTCAATCAAAAATAGACTGATCATTGTCAAGGGAGAGACGGATGCCGAAGGTCGGGATGGAACCGGTGCGCCGCAAGGCGCTGGTGGACGCTGCACTACGCGTGATCGGCGACCAGGGCACGCTTGCCGTCACCATGTCCGAAATCGCCCGCCAGGCCGGCGTTTCCCCTGCCCTTGCCCACCACTATTTCGGCAGCAAGGAACAGTTGCTGATCGAGACCATCCGCAGCCTTCTACGGCAATTGCGCGACGACACGGTGACGGCGCTCCGCGCAGTCGTGAGCCCGCGCGAAAGGCTGAGCGCGCTCATCCGCGTCTCCTTCCAGGCAAGCCAGTTCGCCCCTGATACGATCGCCGCATGGCTTGCCTTTTACTCGGAAGCGCAGCGCTCGGAAGAGGTGCGGCGGCTGCTCGTGGTCTATGCCCGGCGGCTGCGTTCCAATTTGCTGGCGAGCCTCAAGACGCTTTGTGCCGACGATGACGCGGAACGCATCGCCGAAGGCGCAGCTGCGATGATCGACGGGCTCTATATCCGCCAGAGTCTGCGCTCCGCGCCGATCAGCATCGAAGCCTCGATCGCGCTCACCGAAGACTACGTCACCTCGCACATCGATCGGCTCACATACCGGGGAACGGCCGCATGACCGCAAGACCGAACATCCTGATCATCATGGTCGACCAGTTGAACGGAACGTTCTTTCCGGACGGACCGGCCGCGTTCCTGCATGCGCCGCACCTGAAAGCGCTCGCCGCCCGTTCGGCCCGCTTCCGCAACAATTACACCTCGTCGCCGCTCTGCGCCCCTGCCCGCGCCTCGTTCATGGCCGGGCAACTGCCGAGCCGCACCCGCGTCTACGACAACGCCGCCGAGTACCAGTCCTCGATCCCGACCTATGCACACCACCTGCGCCGCGCCGGCTATTACACGGCGCTGTCGGGCAAGATGCACTTCGTCGGGCCGGATCAGCTGCACGGCTTCGAAGAGCGGCTGACGACCGACATCTACCCGGCCGATTTCGGCTGGACCCCGGATTATCGCAAACCCGGCGAGCGCATCGACTGGTGGTACCACAATCTCGGCTCGGTCACCGGCGCCGGCGTTGCCGAGATCACCAACCAGATGGAGTATGACGACGAGGTTGCCTTCCTCGCCAACCAGAAGCTCTACCAGCTTTCGCGCGAGAACGACGACATGGACCGCCGCCCCTGGTGCCTGACGGTCTCCTTCACCCATCCGCACGACCCTTACGTGGCGCGCAAGAAGTTCTGGGATCTCTACGAGAATTGCGAGCACCTGCTGCCCGAGATCGGCATGCTGCCGGAGGATGAGCAGGATCCGCATTCCAAGCGCATCATGCATTCCTGCGACTACGTCAATTTCGACCTGACGGAAGACAATGTCCGCCGCTCGCGCCGGGCCTATTTCGCCAACATCTCCTACCTCGACGAGAAGGTCGGCGAGCTGGTGGACACGCTGAAGCGCACCCGCATGCTCGACGACACGCTGATCCTCTTCTGCTCGGATCACGGCGACATGCTCGGCGAGCGCGGCCTGTGGTTCAAGATGAACTTCTTCGAGGGCTCGGCCCGCGTGCCGCTGATGGTCGCCGGTCCCGGCGTCGCGCCCGGCTTGCATCTGGCGCCGACCTCCAACCTCGACGTGACGCCGACGCTTGCCGATCTCGCCGGCATTTCCATGGACGAGATAAAACCCTGGACCGACGGCATCAGCCTCGTGCCCATAATCAACGGCGAGGAGCGCTCAGAGCCGGTGCTGATGGAATATGCGGCGGAAGCCTCCTACGCACCACTCGTCGCCATCCGCGAAGGCAAGTGGAAGTACATCCACTGCGCACTCGATCCCGACCAGCTCTACGATCTCGAGGCGGACCCTCTGGAACTGAAGAACCTCGCTGCCGATCCGGAGACGCCGGTTCAGGCCGCGACCCTGCAGGCGTTTCGCGACATGTGCGCCGCCCACTGGGACATGGAGGCCTTCGACGCCGCCGTGCGCGAAAGCCAGGCACGGCGCTGGGTGGTCTACGAGGCGCTTCGCAATGGCGCCTATTATCCCTGGGATCACCAGCCGCTGCAGAAGGCATCCGAGCGCTACATGCGCAACCACATGAACCTCGACAATCTCGAGGAATCCAAACGCTACCCGCGAGGAGAATGACATGAAAGCCCAACCGCAAGCCTCGCACTTCATCGACGGCGAATATGTCGAGGACATCGAAGGCACCGTCATCGAGAGCATCTATCCGGCGACCGGCGAAGTCATCGCGCGGCTGCACGCGGCAACGCCCGCGATCGTCGAAAAGGCGATTGCGGCGGCAAAGCGCGCCCAGCCGGAATGGGCAGCGATGAGCCCGACCGCCCGCGGCCGTATCCTCAAGCGCGCCGCCGAGATCATGCGCGAGCGCAACCGCGAGCTCTCCGAGCTCGAAACGCTCGACACCGGCAAGCCCATCCAGGAGACGATCGTCGCCGACCCGACCTCGGGTGCCGACAGTTTCGAGTTCTTCGGCGGCGTCATCGCCACAGCGCTCAACGGCGACTACATCCCGCTTGGCGGCGACTTCGCCTACACCAAGCGCGTGCCGCTCGGCGTCTGCGTCGGCATCGGCGCCTGGAACTATCCGCAGCAGATCGCCTGCTGGAAGGGTGCGCCAGCGCTCGCCGCCGGCAACGCCATGGTCTTCAAGCCCTCGGAAAACACCCCGCTCGGCGCGCTGAAGATCGCCGAGATTCTCGTCGAGGCCGGCCTGCCGAAGGGCCTCTACAATGTCATCCAGGGCGACCGCACGACCGGCCCGCTGCTCGTCAACCATCCCGACGTCGCCAAGGTGTCGCTGACCGGCTCGGTTCCGACCGGCAAGAAGGTTGCGGGGGCCGCCGCCGCCGAACTCAAGCACGTCACCATGGAACTCGGCGGCAAGTCGCCGCTGATCGTGTTCGACGATGCCGATCTCGAAAGCGCCATCGGTGGCGCCATGCTCGGCAATTTCTACTCGACCGGCCAAGTCTGCTCGAACGGCACACGCGTCTTCGTGCAGAAGGGCATCAAGGAACAGTTCCTGACGCGGCTGAAGGCCCGCACCGAGGCGATCGTCATCGGCGACCCCATGGACGAGGCGACGCAACTCGGGCCGATGGTCTCGGCGCCGCAGCGCGACAAGGTCTTCTCCTACATCGAGAAGGGCAAGGCCGAGGGCGCACGGCTCGTAACCGGCGGCGGCATCCCGAACGCCGTCAACGCAGAGGGCACCTATATCCAACCGACCGTCTTTGCCGACGTCACCGACGACATGACGATCGCCCGCGAAGAGATCTTCGGACCCGTCATGTGCGTGCTCGATTTCGACGACGAGGCGGAGGTGATCACGCGCGCCAATGCGACCGAGTTCGGCCTTTCGGCCGGCGTCTTCACCGCCGATATTACCCGCGCGCACCGCGTCGTCGACCAGCTCGAAGCCGGGACGCTCTGGATCAACACCTACAATCTCTGCCCGGTGGAAATCCCCTTCGGCGGTTCGAAACAGTCAGGCTTCGGCCGCGAGAATTCGGTCGCGGCGCTCAACCATTATAGCGAGCTGAAGACCGTCTATGTCGGCATGGGGCCGGTGCAGGCGCCGTATTGAGTTTGAGGCTAAGGCCGCCCCTCACCCTAACCCTCTCCCCGCAAGCGGGGAGAGGGGACGTGCCCCACCAGCGGTTTGAGAGTGCAGAAGAGGATGCGGAAATGTCCCTTCGCCCCGCTTGCGGGAAGAAGGTGCCGGCAGGCGGATGAGGGGCGCCCCCTCACCGCGCGGATGAAGGCGTGCCGAGGGGCATCCAGCTAGAAGAAAGACCACGCTTATGCAGGCAGATTACATCATCATCGGCTCCGGCTCCGCCGGTTCGGCGCTCGCCTATCGTCTCTCGGAAGACGGCAAGAATACCGTTTTGGTGCTGGAATATGGCGGCACGGATGCAGGCCCTTTCATCCAGATGCCGGCAGCGCTTGCCTGGCCGATGAGCATGAAGCGCTACAACTGGGGCTACCTCTCCGAACCCGAGCCGAACCTCAACAACCGGCGTATCACCGCGCCGCGCGGCAAGGTGATCGGCGGCTCGTCCTCGATCAACGGCCTCGTCTACGTGCGCGGCCATGCGGAAGACTTCAATCGCTGGGAAGACCTCGGCGCGCGCGGCTGGGCCTACGCGGATGTGCTGCCCTATTTCAAGCGTATGGAAAACAGTCACGGCGGAGAAGCTGGCTGGCGCGGCACCGACGGACCGCTGCACGTCAAGCGCGGGCCGGTGCACAACCCGCTGTTCCATGCCTTCATCGAAGCGGGCCAGCAGGCCGGTTTCGAAGTGACCGACGATTACAACGGCTCGAAGCAGGAAGGCTTCGGGCTGATGGAACAGACGGTCTGGCAGGGCCGGCGCTGGTCGGCGGCAAACGCCTATCTGAAGCCGGCGATGAAGCGGCAGAACGTGTCGCTGGTGCGCTGTTTCGCCCGCCGCATCGTCATCGAGAACGGGCGAGCGACCGGTGTCGAAATCGAGCGCGCCGGCAAGATCGAGATCGTCAAGGCCAACCGCGAAGTGGTCGTCTCGGCATCCTCGTTCAATTCGCCGAAACTGTTGATGCTCTCGGGCATCGGCCCGGCCCAGCACCTGAAGGACATGGGCATCGAGGTGAAGGTCGACCGGCCGGGTGTCGGCGCAAACCTGCAGGACCATATGGAGTTCTATTTCCAACAGGTCTCGACCAAGCCGGTGTCGCTCTATTCCTGGCTGCCCTGGTTCTGGCAGGGCGTTGCCGGTGCGCAGTGGCTGTTCTTCAAGAAAGGCCTCGGTATCTCCAACCAGTTCGAGGCGTGCGCCTTCCTGCGCTCGGCCCCCGGCGTCAAGCAGCCGGATATCCAGTACCATTTCCTGCCGGTGGCAATCAGCTATGACGGGAAGGCCGCTGCCAACACGCACGGCTTCCAGGTGCATGTCGGCTACAACCTGTCGAAGTCACGCGGCAATGTCACGCTGCGCTCGTCCGACCCGATGGCCGATCCGGTTATCCGCTTCAACTACATGAGCCATCCGGAGGACTGGGAAAAGTTCCGCCACTGCGTGCGCCTCACCCGCGAGATTTTTGGCCAGAAGGCCTTCGACCACTACCGCGGCCCGGAGATCCAGCCGGGTGAGAACGTCCAGTCGGACGAACAGATCGACGCGTTCCTGCGCGAGCATCTGGAAAGCGCCTACCACCCCTGCGGCACCTGCCGGATGGGCGCCAAGGACGATCCGATGGCGGTTGTCGATCCCGAGACCCGCGTCATCGGCGTCGATGGCTTGCGTGTCGCCGACAGCTCGATCTTCCCGCACGTGACCTATGGCAACTTGAACAGCCCGTCGATCATGACCGGGGAGAAGGCGGCCGACCATATTCTTGGCAAGCAGCCGCTCGCCCGCTCCAACCAGGAGCCCTGGATCAACCCGCGCTGGCAGGTCAGCGACCGGTAAGCGGCTATCCGATGAAGCCGATCCAGCGGCCGGCGAGCACTGCGGCGAGCCACAGGGCCAGCGAAACGAGCGCCTGCAGCCGCAGACGGAGGGCTATCATGCCACCCGTCAAGGCGGTCCGCCAGGCCGTACCCAGGCGCAGCGACAGCGCATTGAGGACGCCAAGCGCCAGCAATGCGAGCTTCGCCAGAAATGCCGGATTTGCGAGATAGGCCGCGGGCCTGACGCTGAAGAGGCAGAACCCGGTGGCGACAGCCAGCAGGAGGCCGATGGCGGCGGCGCGCGTAAGGAACGGGCCGAGCACGTCGACCGGCGCATGTCCGAGGAGCCCCAGCAGCCGCAGGTCGAGCGGCACGATCGCGCCGATCAAGAGCCCGATCGCCAGGATGTGGGCCGCACTGACCACGAGATAGAGCAGCACCGAGCGCCTGAGTGCTGCCCCAACCGGCCAGCCGGAGACCCATTCGGCAAGCTCGGCCGGACTCATCCCCCAGCCCGGATGCGTTCCGGATAGATGTCATAGGTCTTGCCCGCGACCGTGATCCGCACGGCCTTCATGCGCTTTTCGTTCGGGTCGAGCGAGCGATTGCCGAGAACAACGACCTCGTCGCCAGTTTTGGCCGAACCCTCGATAAAGCCTGAACGTTCCGTTTGGCGGGGATTGCCGAGTTCGACGTGCCAGGTCCCGTCCGTGGTCGATTCGACCTGAAGCGTCGGATGCGGCGGTGCCATCGAGATTTCGCGGATCGTGCCCTTGAGCTCGATCTGGTCGGCCTCGGCCCAGGACCAGCCGTGATGGGCATAAGCGCCGGTGGCCAGCACGGCGGCGATCATAACGCCAGCTAAACCTCTGCGTGAAATGGCATCCAGCATCGACCTGCTCCTTCGTTTGCCTCGGGGAGCCGCAAGTTTGGACCTGAACAGCCGTTGACGGAAGCGCTGAGCGTTCAACACTTCTTGAAGAGAAGGGCGCCGACCTTGTCTGGCGCGGCGATAACCGCCGTGACCGAAAGTTGCATGTCGAATTCATGAACAGCTTAAAATTTAGCCATTCTTAATCTCCGGTTGTTATGTCTATATGAGACGGAGTGAACGCTGGGCGAACGTGCCATGACGGCAGTTTCGCCGCGCAATATCGCGTGCTCCATCCCATCATCGACATCACTCCCCTGCCAAGGCGAGCTCGCTTACCGATGCCTTTGCGGCCATCCCCGCGGCATCGGCCGAGGATGATTTGCCTTGCGGGCAACCGCGGAGCGTTATTCATGACAATCAAAGCACGCCTGCTCGTGTGTCTGTCCCTGCTCGCCGTCGCCATGCTGGTCATGATCGTCACGGCCTTCAGTGCGATGACTTCCATCTCCAAACGCACCGAATCGATTGTCGCCGACCGGTTGCTGCCGGTCGATCATCTGAAAACGGTGTCCGACATGTATGCGGTCGAAATCGTCGACACCACCCACAAGGTTCGCAGCGGCGCCCTGGACTGGGCGGCCGGAGCAAAGGCGATCGACCTGGCCCTCTTAACCATCGACACGCGCTGGCGCACCTATGAAGCCACGCGGCTTACGCCCGAGGAGAAGAAGCTGACCGAGATTTTCGACAAGGCGCGCATCGCAAGCGATGCGTCGATCCGCGATCTCGTGCAGATCATGCAGCGTCAGGACAAGGCCGAACTCGAACGCTTCGTCGATACCAAGCTTTACTCCTCCGTCGATCCCCTCGCTGCGCCGATCAGCGACCTGATCAAGCTGCAGCTTTCGGAGGCCAACGCCGAGCTCGAAGCGGCGAAGTCCGAGAAGAACAACCTCACACTCTGGCAAAGCGTGATTGCCGGTTTCGCCCTGCTCATGCTCGGCGCGACCATCTGGTTCGTCATTGCCGGCCTGCTGCGCCCACTGACCAAGCTGCGCGAAGCCATGCGCCAGCTGGCCGCCGGCAATCTCAAGACACTGATCTTCGGCGAAGGGCGCCGCGACGAGATCGGCCAGATGGCCGGCGCGGTCGCCGTCTTCCGCGACAATGCGTTGGAACGCCAGCGGCTGGAGCAGGAGGCGGAGGCCGGCCGTTCGCTGTCGGAGCGCGAGCGCGAGCAGCGCGAAGCGCAGAAGGCGAAAGAGGCCGCGGAGGTTCAGACGGCGGTCAGTGCGCTTGGCTTTGGCCTCGATCGCCTTGCCGAAGGTGACCTCACCTTCCGGATCGAAACGCCGCTTGCCGATCGGCTCGACGCGCTGCGCACCAATTTCAACAGCTCCGTCACCAACCTTGAGGATGCTCTGCGCTCGGTCGGCGAGAACGCCCGCAGCATCAATGCCGGCGCCAGCGAAATCCGTTCGGCGGCGGGCGACCTCTCCAAGCGCACGGAACAGCAGGCTGCCTCGGTCGAGGAAACCGCCGCCGCACTCGACCAGATCGCCACCACCGTCGCCGATGCCAGCCGGCGCGCAGAAGAGGCGGGTACGCTGGTGACCCGCACGCGCGGTGCTGCGGAGAAATCGGGCGAAATCGTCGGCAATGCGGTCACTGCCATGAGCGGCATCGAAGCCTCGTCGCGGGAAATCTCGAGCATCATCGGCGTCATCGACGATATCGCCTTCCAGACGAACCTGCTCGCGCTCAATGCCGGCGTTGAGGCGGCCCGCGCCGGCGAAGCCGGCAAGGGCTTTGCCGTCGTCGCCCAGGAGGTGCGTGAGCTCGCTCAGCGCTCGGCCCAGGCCGCCAAGGAGATCAAGGTGCTGATCGCCACATCCGGCCAGCAGGTCAAATCCGGCGTGACCCTGGTGCGCGAGACCGGCGCCGCGCTCGAAAGTATCATTGTCGAGGTCAAGGAGATCAGCAGCCACGTGACGGCGATCGTCGAAAGCGCCCGCGAACAGGCAGCCGGCATCCAGCAGATCAACACGGCGGTGAACGCCATCGACCAGGGAACGCAGCAGAACGCGGCCATGGTGGAGCAATCGACCGCCGCCAGCCACAGTCTTGCCCGCGAGGCCGGCGCGCTCAACGACCTCCTGATGCGCTTCAGGACCGGCAACGGCGCTTCGGCCGCGCCGCGCCGCGTGGCAAGTGCTGTCACGGAAAGTGCAGCCCCCTCGCCCGCACGGGCCCTGACCCGCAAGCTCGCAAGCGCCTATCGCGGCAGCGCACGGCCACAGGAGGACGGCTGGGCGGAGTTCTGACGATCCGGTCGATTGCCAACCAGGGAGGCGCGGACAGCAGTGTTCGCGCCTTTTGCTTTTTTACGACCCAGCAGCCGCAAGCAGTACAGTATTAAATCTAGTAAATTACTAGTCTATATTGGGTTTTTCGCTGCCTTTCGATATGAGAGGCAGATTTGCTCCAAACAAACAGCATTAGAAACCGCTATTTCTGTCCATTGACCTGTTCGGCTGCGATATTCCGCCCAAGTTGGAACAGGACGCAGCCATGACCACGTCATCCCTCGAAACCACCGCCAAGGCACTGAACGAGAGGCTCGAAGGCCTCGATCTCGCCGGGCGGCTGGCGCTCGTCGCAAGCCTTGAAGGGCGGGCGGTCTTCACGACCTCGCTCGGCATCGAGGACCAGGTGATTACCGCCGCGATCGGCAAGAACAAGCTCTCCGTCGATGTCGTTACGCTTCAGACCGGCCGCCTCTTCAATGAGACCGCAGCGCTGATCGACAAGACGGAAGAAGCCTTCGACATCCTGATCAAGCGCTACCATCCGGAAAAGGCCGACATCGACGCTTACGCAGCGCGTTACGGCCTCAACGGCTTCTACGAAAGCGTCGAAGCACGACATGCCTGTTGCGACGTGCGCAAGCTGAAGCCGCTTGCGCGCGCACTCGAAGGGGCAAGCTTCTGGATCACCGGCCTGCGTCGTGGCCAGTCGGGCAACCGCGCCTCCACACCCTTTGCCGAGGCAGATGCCGAACGCGGCCTGATCAAGATCAATCCGCTGGCCGACTGGGACATCGAGACCATCAACAGCTACGTCGCCACGCATGCCGTTCCGGTCAACCCGCTGCATGCCCGCGGCTATCCGTCGATCGGCTGTGAGCCCTGCACCCGCGCCATCAAGCCGGGCGAGCCCGAGCGCGCCGGCCGCTGGTGGTGGGAGAACGACGAGAAGCGCGAATGTGGTCTGCACGTTCCGGAAGCCGCCGCAAGCTCCATCATCCCCAATTCCAGCAGCGCCGCCTGAAGCTGGCGCGCCCGTCCCAAGAAAAATCCTCCCGGAGACTGAAATGCCCCATATCCATCCGGAAACGGAACTGCATAACCCGCAGAGCGCCAAGCCGCCGCTCGATCCGCATCTGAAGGCACTGGAAAACGAAGCGATCCACATCTTCCGCGAAGTGGCCGCCGAGTTCGAACGCCCGGTCATGCTCTATTCGATCGGCAAGGATTCTTCCGTGCTGCTGCATCTGGCGCGCAAGGCCTTCTATCCCGGCCGCGTGCCCTTCCCGCTGCTGCACGTCAACACCGGCTGGAAATTCGCCGAGATGATCGCGTTCCGCAACGAGATCGTCGAGCGCTACGACCTCGACCTGATCGAGCACGTCAATCCGCGCGGTGCCGCCGAGAACGTTACGCCCTTCACCCACGGCTCGGCGCTCTATACCGACATCATGAAGACCGAGGCGCTGCGCCAGGCGCTCGACGCCGGCCAGTTCGACGCAGCCTTCGGCGGCGCGCGTCGCGACGAAGAGGCAAGCCGCGCCAAGGAGCGCATCTACTCCTTCCGCACGCCGGATCATCGCTGGGATCCGCGCAACCAGCGCCCGGAACTGTGGAACGTCTACAACGGCATGATCCGCAAGGGTGAGAGCGTGCGCGCCTTCCCGCTGTCCAACTGGACCGAAGTCGATATCTGGCGCTACATCCAGGCCGAGGACATTCCGATCGTTCCGCTTTACTTTGCTGAAAAGCGCCCGATTGTCGAACGCGACGGCATGATGATCCTCGCCGAAGATCCGCGCCTCGAACTGCTGCCGGGCGAGACCAAGCGCGAGGAAGTGATCCGCTTCCGCACGCTCGGCTGCTTCCCGCTGACCGGCGCCATCCGCTCGAACGCGACGACGCTCGACGACATCATCTCCGAACTCGAAACCGCGACCGTTTCCGAACGCCAGGGCCGCGCCATCGACCGTGACCAGTCCGGTTCGATGGAAAAGAAGAAGCGCGAAGGATATTTCTGATGACCGCAACCGCAACCGCGAATGCCGTTGAGCACGCTCAAGCCGGCGAGGTTCTGGCCTTTCCGGCGCAGGAGCCGGCGCGCGCCACCCGTGACAGCCGCCCGCTTCGGCTTATCACCTGCGGCTCGGTCGACGACGGCAAGTCGACGCTGATCGGCCGCCTGCTCTGGGACACCAAGGCGGTCAAGGAAGACCAGGCGGCAACGCTGCAGCGCGATTCCAAAGGCAAGCAGAACGACCTCGGCCTGCCCGATTTCGCGCTGCTGCTCGACGGCCTCCAGGCGGAGCGCGAACAGGGCATCACCATCGACGTCGCCTATCGCTATTTCTCGACCGACAAGCGCTCCTTCATCGTCGCCGACACGCCCGGCCACGAGCAATACACTCGCAACATGGCGACCGGCGCCTCGACCGCCGATCTCGCCGTGCTGCTCGTCGACGCTCGCGTCGGCCTGCTTGAACAGACCCGCCGGCATGCGACGATCGCGACGCTGATGGGCATCAAGCAGTTCGTGCTGGCGGTCAACAAGATCGACCTGACCGACTACGACCGCGCCCGCTTCGAAGAGATCAGCCACGAGTTCAGGGAATTGGCGCTGTCGCTCGGCGTACGCCAGGTCACCGCCATTCCGGTCTCGGCGCTGAAGGGCGAGAACGTCGTCTATGACGGCCGCGCCTCCATGCCCTGGTATGACGGCCCGACGCTGATCGAAGTGCTGGAACTGGCGACGACCCGTTCGGCCCAGACGGTCGGTTTCCGCCTGCCGGTGCAGCGCGTCTCGCGTCCGGGCGAAAGCTTCCGCGGCTATCAGGGCACGGTTGCCGGCGGCTCGGTCAAGCCCGGCGACAGCGTCGTGATCCTGCCCTCGGGCATGGTCGCCAACGTCACCAAGATCGTCACCTTCGACCTGGTGCGCAACGCGGCGGTGGCTGGCGACGCGATCACGCTCGTGCTCGACCGCCAGGTGGACGTCTCGCGCGGCGACATGATCGTGGCGATCGACAGCCAGCCGCTGACGGGCCTTTCCTTCGACGCCCAGCTCGTCGCGCTGCAGGCCGAGGGCATTCAGCCCGGCAAGCGCTACTGGTTGAAGAGCGGCAGCCGCCGCCAGCGCGTCCAGGTGCAGCCGGCAAGCCAGCTCGATCTGCAGACCGGCAAGTGGAACCAGGCCGAGCAATTGCCGATGAACGCGATCGGCAAGGTGCATCTTGCCTTCGATGAGCAGGCGATCTTCGACAGCTACGAGCAGAACCGCACCACCGGCGCCTTCATCCTGATCGATCCGGACACCAACAACACGGTGGCCGGCGGCATGATCACGGCCAAGCGCTCGGCGCTCGGCGGCATCCACACGGAAGATGCCCGCGTCATCCTCTCGCTGCCGGCCGACCTTGCCGACCAGCTGATGGCGACCGAACTCTTCGCCGGCCGCCGCGAGGAAGCCGAAGTCCGACGCGTGAGCGCCGGCCGCGCCGTCGAGATCATCGACGACATCGACGGTTGAGCGACATCACACACAGCAAAAGGGGGCCGAACGGCCCCCTTTTTTGTTTACTTGGGCGGTTGAGATCCGTCGGCGATCACTGCCGGCGCGCCTTTCTATGACGTGCCGGCGGCGTAGCACCTACCGGCGCCATCGTCTCAAAGCTGCTGCTCGATCGCGGGCAGAGTGATCGTCAGCGGCGCAGGATCCGCATGCTGCCAGAGCTGGTAGCCGACGACGCTGCCAAGGATGGCGGACCAAATGGCGATCTCGCGAAAGGTGAAAATCGGTTCCTTCAACATCCGGGCCTCTCGGGCAAAGACAAGTGTTGATGGAAATATCGCCCCTATTGTTCACACTGATAAGACACCGTTTGATGAACGCCGTGTTTCCATGTGAACGATAGCGCTTTCACCGACGACGTCACACTGTCGGGCCCAAGCGTTCGGCCGCCGTCTTCGAAGCTTGTCCGCATGCACGAGACTGTCCCATTCAGGGACAGAACTGACGAATGCTTCACCTTGGCACGAGGTCGCCACAACCGAGCCTTCCAATCCGGTTTCGCATTCGTAATTTGGCGCATCGATCATGAGGATCGACAGGGCTGTTTCACCGTTTTCGAACGTCGTGGGACAGTCCGCCTGACCGTCAGGTACGGTAGGCCAAACAAAAAAGGGCCGCTGCGGGCCCTCTCCTGCTGTCACGTCTCCAACGCCCAGTCAGCGGGTGCTGACCACCGGCTCGGCCGTTTCGTCTTCCGTGCGGCTTGCGAAATAATTGGCAAGGAGCGCACCGGAAATGTTGTGCCATACGCTGAAAATCGCGCTCGGTACCGCTGCCACCGGCGAAAAATAGGTATTGGCGAGGGCCGCGCCGAGGCCACTGTTCTGCATGCCAACCTCAATGGCGATCGCCTTGCGCTTGGCAAGTGACAGCCCAGCCACCTTGGCGGCGAAGAAGCCCAGGAGATAGCCGAGGCCATTGTGCAGGACGACAACGGCAAAGATCAGCAGCCCGGAGCTGGCGATCGCGCCCTTGCTGGCGCCGACGACGGCCGCAACGATCAAGACGATGCCGGCGACGCTGACGAGCGGCAGCGCAGGCACCGCCGCCTTGACCAGACCCGGCAAAAGCTTCTGCAGGAAAAAGCCCAGCGCCAGCGGCAGCAACACCACCTTGACGATGCTCATGAACATCGCGGTCGCATCGACAGGCAGATATTGGCTCGCAAATGTCCAGACGAGGAACGGCGTGACGATCGGCGCAAGCAGCGTGGTGACGCTGGTGCAGGCGACCGAAAGTGCGACATCGCCCTTGGAAAGATAGGTCATGACATTGCTCGAGGTGCCGCCCGGGCAGCAACCGACGAGGATCACGCCGGCGGCCACCTCCGGCGACATCGGGATCACGGCCGTCAGCAGAACCGCGAGCAGCGGCATGATGAGGAACTGCGAGACCACGCCGATACCGACCTCAAACGGACGCCTGGCGACTTCCTTGAAATCGTCGAGCGAGATCGTCAGGCCCATGCCGAACATGATGATGCCGAGCAGGGTGACGATATAGGGCGTGACCTGCTTGAAAATATCCGGGAAGACGAACCCGAGAATGGCGAAAACAATGACCCAGAGCGCGAATGTGCGTCCGACAAACTGGGAAAACGATGCAACGGCCTTCAAAATCTTACTCCTTACGTGATGGCCGCTGTCTAGGTCCGCCCGCGGGCGGCTTCAACACACTTCGAACAAAAAACGCCACCTGCCGCAACTTTGTGTCGATGAAACCGAAGAAACCGACATAAAAGCGACGCATATGGACAGCGACCACGTCCTGGGGATATCAGGCAGATCAAGACAGCGAAAGCACGGGATCTTGAGGGAGACGACGATGACGAACCAGCCGGAAACGAGCGTGACGGTGGAAAAGCGCCAGAACGGCAAATGGTGCTTCGTCATCAAGCATCGCGGCGTCACCTACCCCGCACAGGGCAATTTCACCTCGATGCTGCAGGCGCAGGCCGTTGCCCAAACTGCGCTGAAGGCGCTCGAAAAGCAGGGCTGACCGGCCTACCGAGCGCTCCAAGGCCGATTGGCGGCACGCAAACTCATTTATCAGCGCACGCCAGGAGGCGTGCGCAGGGTGTCCCTATTCGGTTGCGGACCGAATGATGTTGCAGAGCCCTTCCTGCACCACCTGCTTGGTGGCCACCTGTCCCACCTGAATATCAAACATCGCATCAACCCGCGTGCCTGAACCGCGTTTGCGGGCGACGACCCGCAATGTCTGCAGGCGTCCGGAACCGGCGGTATCCTGATAGGCCTCGATGGTTCCGAGTGCCTTGTTGATCTCGATCCCGGAAAAGCCTTCCGCCGCGACGCCACGCGCCATGCGCTGCAGAGCGGTCTCGGGCTTCAGCTTCGGGAACTCCTGCCAGGTCTTATAGAAAACAGGGGTCACCAGCGGCACGCCGTTTGCCTTGAAATTCTTCTCGCAGCTCTGCGCCGCCGCCACCGAATGGCCGGCCACCAGCAGAACCGCCGCAATGGATAGGTGTTTGATCGACATGTCCGTTCCTCGTCGTCAGCATCGAATGGCGGAACGCTAGAGACTTCGCCGCTGGACCGACAGAGCGAGCCGGCTGCAAATACACCTCTATTCGACCAACGGCTTGGAAGGGGCGACGAACGGCACCGGACTGCAGCAACGGGAAGAACCATCACCGTCAACCCAAACCGGGTGCGTCACAAAAATGTGCCGCATTGGTTGTGAATCCGTCAGCGAGGCTCTAAAGCTGCCTCGAAGGCTCCCTGAAACAGGATTGCGCTCATGAAGCTGGTGACCGGTAACTCCAACCGCGCCCTTGCCGAAGCCATCGCCAGATACCTCAATCTTCCCCTCACGGACTGTACGGTCGAGCGCTTCGCCGACCAGGAAGTCAACGTTCAGCTCCATGAGAACGTGCGCGGTGAGGACGTCTATATCCTCCAGTCGACGAGCACGCCCGCCGACGCCAACCTCATGGAGCTCCTGATCCTGACCGATACGCTGCGCCGTTCGTCTGCGCGCCGGATCACCGCCGTCATCCCCTACTTCGGCTATGCCCGCCAGGACCGCCGGGCCACTGGCCGCACGCCGATTTCAGCCAAGCTGGTCGCCAACATGATCGCCGGTGCGGGTGTCAACCGGGTTATGACGCTGGATCTGCACACGGATCAGATTCAGGGCTTTTTCGATATACCGACCGACAACCTGTATTCGGCGCCGGTGATGACGCGCGATATCAAGGAGCGCTACGATGTCGGAAATCTCATGGTCGTTTCGCCAGATGTGGGCGGCGTGGCACGGGCGCGCGGCATCGCCAAGCGCATTGGCACCGATCTTGCGATCGTCGACAAGAGGCGCCCCCGCGCCGGCGTGTCGGAGGTCATGAACATCATTGGTGACGTCTCCGGGAAGACCTGCCTTTTGATCGACGACATCATCGATAGCGGCGGGACCTTGATCAATGCGGCTGACGCATTGCTGGAGGCGGGTGCACGAGAGGTCTCGGCATACATCACCCATGGCGTGCTCTCCAGGGGCGCCTGCGAGCGCATTGGTGCCAGCAACCTCAAGGAACTGGTGCTGACCGATTCCATTCAGGACACCGATGCGCAGCGCCAGACCGCCAATATCCGCCGGATCACCGTTGCGCCGCTGCTGGGCGAGGCCCTCGCCCGCACCGCCCGCGAGCAAAGCGTTTCAAGCCTTTTCAACTGACTGACGCAAACCGTGCAAGGCCGTTTTGGTTGGCCAGCCGGCGCTTGCCGATCAAAAAGGACGCAATCTGCCCTTGCGTCCGAAACCACAGAAACACGCGGCACAGGCGGCGAATACGTTCCAACGGTGATGATTGAAGCGGCCTGCAGTCGATCCGCGGCTGGCGCATATTTCGGGAAAGATCGACTAAGCAATTGATTTGGCTGGTCGGAGTGGCAAGATTCGAACTTGCGACCCCCACGTCCCGAACGTGGTGCGCTACCAGACTGCGCTACACTCCGTGACCAGCGGCGCCTCTATAGAACAGGCATTTTGATTTCACAAGCGCCTATCTCGAAAAACATTGCGCCTTTTCCAAAAAATTTGTGACGGTGGAAAACGGAGGCGGAGAATGGCCCTTGTCTGCGCCGACAGCGCCCGGCAGACCGCGCGATAGGGACTTTCTGCAACGCTTCATAATTTCCTGGAACAGGAGCCGTTGCGTGCATTTCCTTTCGTCTCTTTTGGCGCTAGAGGCTCAACGGAAAGCGCGGAAAACCAGGGGACACGGGTTTGCGCGCCATGCCTATTTCAGAACGAGAGCCAAAGGGGCAGAAACATGAACTTCCGCATGATGACGGTGGCGGGCCTCGCGCTCGTGCTCGCCGGCTGCACGACGACCGGAACGGGGATTTCCAGGAACGCGGTCGAAGCCCGTTGGCTCGGCCAGCCGGCCGGCGGCTTCTTCGCCCAATACGGTCCGCCGATCTCCGACGTCGAAAGCGGCAGCTCCACGGTCTATAGCTGGAAGGGCGGCTACAAGACCCGCAAGATCCCTGCGCAGTACGAAACCACCAAGGACGGCAAGCGCGGCAAGCGCATTTCCTCGGCGCGCACCGAATATCTGAGCTGCGCCGTGCAGCTGACCGTCTCGTCCGACTACGTCATCCGCTCGATCCACATTGCCGGCGACCGCAAGCGCGCCGAGGGCCCGAGCTGGTGCGAAGAGTTCCTCGGCGCTCCGGCCCAGACCAAGCCGGCGGCAACCGCAGGCTAACGCAACAAACAAAAAACCCGCCGGTGAAAATCGGCGGGTTTTTTCTAGGGGATTGCGTCGAACTCAGCCGTTGCTGTTGTCCTCGACGGGTGCGTCGGGACCGTTCTTCTTGATCGAGTCGATGGCGTTCTGCGCGCTGGCCTTGGTCTTGTAGCCCTCGGTCGAGAACATGATTTCGCTGTTGTACTTGAAGCGAACGCGAAACTCGCCAGCCTTGTCTTTGTAGATTTCGAATTTGTGAGCCATCTTCTCCCTCACACATGTTGGAATCAACGAAACTAGCGTGTCAGTTGCAGGGTGACTTGACAAGAGTGCATGCATATCCGGCGCGCGCGCTCGCCCAATGGATCAGCTGCCTCGAGAAATGTGGCTGGGGCGCCAGGATTCGAACCTGGGAATGCCGGTACCAAAAACCGGTGCCTTACCGCTTGGCGACGCCCCAACGGATTGGCAGGACGATACGTCCGCCAAATCGAGCGCCTGATTATCAAAGCTCGCCGCCCGTCACAATCACTAAGTTGGCACTAAGTTGAATTTTCGGCGGATTTGTTGGCGACGACGCAGAACGGCACTCACGGCGGGTACCGGATGGACCCTTCCCTTCGCTGGCCGCACCTCCTATTGTCCCGGCAGATGGAGAGTTTCATGAGCCAGTTTCGCGCCCGCCCCCCTGCCGTTCCAACCGTCCTCGTCGACGACGCAGTCGTCAGGGTCACCCGTTGGGATTTCGAGCCCGGGGCCGACACCGGCCACCATGTGCATGGGCTCGGCTATGTGGTGGTGCCGATGACCGACTGCCAGTTTCTGCTCGAGGAAGAGGCGGGCAGCCGCCGGGTCGACATCGCCAAGGGGGCCGCCTACCGCCGTGAGGCGGGCGTGGCGCACAATGTCGTCAATGCCGGAGCCGAGCCGATGTCGTTCATCGAGATCGAATACAAGTGAAATCCAGGAAGAGACGCATGCAGGGCCCGGATTTCGATCTCGATTTCAAGCCGGCCCATGGCGAGGCCGTGACGGTCGCCGACGACGTGCAGCGCATCACCGTCAACAATCCCGGTCCCTTCACCTTTCACGGAACCAATAGCTACATCGTCGGCAAGCGCTCCGTTGCCGTCATCGATCCCGGTCCCGATGACGAGGCACATTTCCAGGCGCTGATGACGGCGCTCGCCGGCCGCGAGGTCACCCATATCGCCGTCAGCCACACGCATCGCGACCACTCGCCGCTGGCGCGTCGGCTGAAGGCTGCCACAGGTGCGGTGATCGTCGGCGAAGGCCCACACCGCTCCGCCCGTCCCTTGCATGCGGGCGAGAGCAATCCCTTCGCCGAGAGTTCGGACATGGAATTCGTCCCCGATCTCGTGCTTGCCGACGGCGGGCGTATCGAGGGTGACGGCTGGAGCCTGACGGGGCTTGCCACGCCCGGCCATACGGCCAACCACATGGCCTTCGCGCTCGATGGCACCGGTATTCTCTTTTCCGCCGACCATGTCATGGCCTGGGCGACGACGATCGTCGCGCCGCCGGATGGCGCGATGGCGGATTACATGGCCTCGCTTGAAAAGCTGCTTTCCCGCGACGAACGTCTCTACCTGCCCGGTCACGGCGGGCCGGTAAGCGAGCCTGCCTCTTTCCTGCGGGGCCTGCGCGCCCATCGAAAGATGCGCGAGCGCGCCGTGCTCGAACGCATCCGCGCCGGTGACAGCCATATCCCCGACATGGTCAAGGTCATCTATGCCTCCACCGACGTGCGGCTGCATGGGGCGGCTGCACTTTCGGTGCTCGCCCATCTCGAAGACCTGATCGAGCAGGGGCGGATCGAGACCGATGGCCCGCCCTCGCTTCTCGGCGCCTATAGGCTGGCGCCCGGCGGAGCCGGCTGATCATGCGGCGCGAGGCCTACAGCTATCGCAACGATGCTTCCGTGCCCGCCTTTGCCGACGACAAGCCGGTAATCGTCTTCGACGGCGAATGCATCTTCTGTTCCGGCTGGGTGCGCTTCCTGCTTCGCCATGACCGGCAGGCACAATATCGCTACCTCACCGCCCAGTCGCCGCTTGGTCAGGCGCTCTACCGACACTACGGGCTCGATACCGTCCGCTTCGAGAGCAACATGCTGATCGAGGACGGCGTCGCCCGCTTCAAGTCCGACGGGTCGATCCGCGCGCTTGCGCGGCTGGGCCTGCCGTGGTCGCTCGCCAACATTTTCCGGATCCTGCCCGCTGCCCTTCGCGAACTGCTCTATGATCTCGTGGCGAGAAACCGCTACCGCATCGCCGGCCGCCGCCAGAGCTGCATGGTGCCGACGCCCGAGGAGCGCGGACGCTTCATCGCATGACGACGGAGGACATGGCCCAGGAACAAAGCCTCTACCGCCAGATCCTCGGCCGGCGGTGGGACGACGTGCCCGCATCGATCCGCGCCCTGCATGGCCGGCCAGAGGGGCATGCCACCTTTCGCGGGCGCGCGGTCATCGAGCGCGGTGGCTCGATAGGAGCGCGACTTGTCGCCTCAATCCTCGGCTTTCCCCGCGCCGGCGCGGACGTTCCGGTCGAAATCCACTTCGCATGCGGCAAGGGTCGGGAAGTCTGGACCCGCCGCTTTGGCGGGAAAGTCCTGCGCAGTTCGCAACAAGGGGCCAAACGGCGGAACGAGGAACTGCTCGCGGAAGATTTCGGACCGTTCCGCGTCCTCTGCGCGCTGGAGCCCAGGGGAAACCGCCTGCACCTCTCGGTGCGCGCCTGGTCCTTCCTCGGCCTTCCGCTCCCTCTGCTGTTTGCACCCGGTGGCCGGACTTTCGAGGAAGATCGCGACGGCCTGTTTCATTTCCACGTGGAGGTCGAAAGCCCGTTGACCGGTCTGATCGTGCGTTATCGCGGCTGGCTACGACCAGCGGGCGAGCCGACGGACGACCTGTAGGACGAAGCGCTCGCAAACGAATGATGTTTTCTGGCGGGCTTTCGGCCGGTCAGTCTCCGGCAATGCCCAGCAGCTCAGCATCGAGCCCGCGCAGGAATTGGTCGGCGAAGGCGGCGCCCATGCCGAGATCATGAGGCCCGTAGCGCGAGGCGACCCGCAGGTCGACGAAGGTGGTCTCCGCCTCTTCGCGCAGCCGGATCAACACATCGAAGCGGAAGCCTGCAATCAGCGTGCGCCATTCGCCCTGGAGCACGACATCGCTGGCGCGGCGGCCGGCAATCGCGCCTTCGAGAGCCATCTCCGGACGCGCCGCCGGAACGGGTACATTTTCCGGCTCGGCGTTCGTGTCCGCGCCCGCATTCGGCCGCACTGCGAGATCCTCCAGATCGGCGCGGGCATTCTCGACCCCAAGCTCCTCGGTGATGCCGACGCGGTTCTGTTCGATGACATTGCGCACGCCCTGATAGACGCGGTCGAGCGCACCATCGTAGCGCCGGCCGGTGAGGGCCGGATAGGCGAGGATCTGTGCTTCGCGGTCCTGAGGCGTTACCGCCGCCTTGCGCTTCAGCCAGCTCTCCTCCGCCTGCGGCACCTTGAGCCACGGCGGCGGCGTCACGGTATCCGTGCTGACGTCGTAAATCTCCGGGCGGGTCAGATACTGGACGACGCCATAGCCGATGAAGCCAAGCGCCGGCGCGGCATAGACAAGGGCTGCAGCAGACGCCAGACCACCGATCGCCGCAACCTGCCACAGGCGCGCCAGCCCGACGACGGCGAACAGCACGCCCAACAGGGCAAAGATGCCGGCCAGACCGATAAGGGCGAGGAAATGCGGCGTCGTCAGCGGTCCGAAGCGATGCGCCAGCAGCGAGAGCACAAAGAGCAGGAAGGAGACACGGGCGAAGCGGCGCGCCCAATGGGCGGCAAAGGAATAGGGGCGCTCATACCGGACCATCATGTAGTTGAATCAATTCCCTGCCGCGAAACAGACCGCATTCTTAGACCATGCCCCGTGCCGAGGAAACAGGCAATGCGGCAGCTCGACACCGCGCGCCGGGCCTCCCTTATGCTTCGCCGCAAAATCGCCATTCTCGTTAACCACCTATCAACACATGGGAATGTGCCCGCGCGCCCGGGATTCAAAGGGCACGCGGCGTTTCAATCGGAGGCAACGGCCGGCGCGCGGCATCAAGCGAGGGCGCTCGGCAATCGACGGAGAACCGACAATGGGCGCATCGCAAGCAGCCGTGGCCATCGCCACCCCCTCTGCCCTTCCGGCCGGAGACGGCGGCATCCCCATGGGGCTCCTTGAGCTCGAACTCTCCCTCGATGGTTTTTCCGGCAACAATGCCGATTTCACCAGCTTCGTCCGCACGGTCGCAGACAACGCCGGCGGCGAGTTTCTCTTTGCCCTACCCGCCTGCGATCTGATCGAAGACTGCCGGAGCATCGCCGTGCTCCGTATGGCTGACGTGGGAGGCGATGCTTCGATCCTGTTTGCCTGCCTCGACGAACAGGGCCGGGCCGTCCGCATCGAACATCCGAGCGACAGCACGCGCGACCTCGAGCGCTTTGCAGAGTCCTTTGTCGGCGTGCTCGAACGCATGTAACGCGGCTGCCCGCACAGGGAAAAATGGATCGTCCGACTTGAGCCCGGCGCGTTCGCGAGCTGCCAGGAAGGCTTTTCACAGGCTGCGCAAGCACGACCAGGCCGCCGCGCAAAGATCTTTTCTCCCCTCTTCCGATAGGCCCGCCGACACGGCAACAACCAGTCGGTGACGCCGCTTCGCGTACAACCGCGAACTCGACACAGAATCGCCGCCACTCGTTTCGATTCTCGATACAAGTCCCTATATTGATTGTGATTCGAGGCTTTGGTGCCGTGCCGCTCGATCGCTCACGGCGAGACGCACACCGCTACGGCTTCACACGACCCGGTTGTGCCCAGGAGGCGCGAGAACCATGATGACCCGATTGTCCATCCTTATCGCAGCTGCGCTTCTCTTAACGGCGTGCCAGACGATGACGCCGGAGGAAAGGCGCATCGCCGACGGCAACACCTGCGCATCCTACGGCTTCCGCCGCGGCACCGATGCGTTTGCCACCTGCCTGCAGCGGATCGAACTCGACCGCCGCGCCGAATCGCGCGCCTTCCGCTATCAGAACGACATGATGATGTGGGGCTGGGACCGCCCCGTCATCGTCTCGCGACCGGTGATCGTCCAGGCCAAATGAGGCGATCACGGCCGAGCCAACACCGCCTGGGCGGCGCTGGCTCTTGGCTTGTTACCCCTTGCCGTTGATCGCAGCCTGGGCTGCTGCGAGCCGGGCGATCGGCACGCGGAAGGGTGAACAGGAGACGTAGTCGAGGCCGGCATCTTCGCAGAAGCGGATCGAGGCCGGGTCGCCGCCGTGTTCGCCGCAGATGCCGAGCTTCAGGCCGTTCTTGGTGCGACGACCACGCTCCGCTGCGATCTGGATCAGTTCGCCGACGCCATCGAAATCGAGCGAGACGAAGGGATCCTGCTCGATGATGCCCTTCTGCTGGTAGGTCGCCAGGAACTGCGAGGCGTCGTCGCGCGAGATGCCGAAGGTCGTCTGCGTCAGGTCGTTGGTGCCGAAGGAGAAGAAGTCGGCCGCTTCGGCAATCACACCGGCACGCAGGGCTGCGCGTGGCAATTCGATCATCGTTCCGACCAGATAGTCGATGCCGATGCCGGCTTCGCCGATCACCTCCTTGGCGACCGCATCGATGCGCGCCTTGACGTAATCGAGCTCGGCCTTGAGGCCGACCAGTGGCACCATGATTTCGGGAACGACGGCCGCTCCGGTCTCGTGCGCCGCTTCGACGGCCGCTTCGAAGATGGCGCGCGCCTGCATCTCGGCGATCTCCGGATAGGAAATCGCCAGCCGGCAGCCGCGATGGCCGAGCATCGGATTGAACTCGTGCAGTTCGTCGACACGCTGGCGCAGTTCCGACGCATCGAGCGAGAGCGCGCCGGCAACGTCGGCGATCTCCTCGTCGGTCTTCGGCAGGAACTCGTGCAGCGGCGGGTCGAGCAGGCGGATCGTCACCGGCAGGCCGTGCATGATCGAGAACAGTTCGGCGAAATCCGAGCGCTGCATCGGCAGGAGCTTGGCGAGCGCCGAACGGCGACCGTCTTCGTCGTCGGCGAGGATCATCTCGCGCATGACGTTGATACGGTCGTCCTCGAAGAACATGTGCTCCGTGCGGCAGAGGCCGATGCCTTCGGCACCGAAGGAGCGTGCGGCGCGCGCATCCGCCGGCGTTTCGGCATTGGTCCTGACGGTCATCCGGCGCGTCGCGTCCGCCCAGGCCATGATCTTGCCGAAGTCGCCGGAAAGTTCCGGCTGCAGCATGGCGATCGCGCCCTTCAGCACCTGGCCGGACGAGCCGTCGATGGTGATGATGTCGCCCTTCCTGAGCGTTACGCCGCCGGCGGTCAGCGTTTCGTTGCGAAGATCGACGCGGATGCTGCCGGCGCCCGAAACGCAAGGGGTGCCCATGCCGCGGGCAACCACGGCGGCGTGGCTGGTCATGCCGCCGCGGGTCGTCAGAATGCCTTCGGCGGCATGCATGCCGTGGATGTCTTCAGGGCTGGTCTCGACGCGGACGAGGATGACCTTGCGGCCTTCCTTGTCGGCCTGCACCGCTTCCTCCGAGGTGAAGACAATCTCACCCGTCGCAGCCCCCGGCGAGGCCGGAAGGCCCGAGCCGATGATGTCGCGGCGTGCGTGCGGATCGATGGTCGGGTGCAGCAGCTGGTCGAGCGAGGCGGGATCGATGCGGGCGACGGCCTCCTGTTCGGAGATCAGCCCCTCCTCCGCCATGTCGACCGCAACCTTCAGCGCCGCCTTGGCGGTGCGCTTGCCGGAGCGCGTCTGCAGCATCCAGAGCGTGCCGCGCTCGATGGTGAATTCGAGATCCTGCATGTCGCGATAGTGGCGCTCCAGCGTATCGCAGATCGAGCGAAACTCGGCGAAGGCCTCCGGCATCAGCTTTTCCAGCGACGGCTTGTCGGAACCGGAACCGATGCGCGCGGCTTCAGTGATATTCTGCGGCGTGCGAATGCCGGCAACGACGTCCTCGCCCTGCGCGTTGACCAGAAACTCGCCGTAAAGCTCGTTCTCGCCGGTCGACGGGTTGCGGGTGAAGGCAACGCCGGTCGCCGAGGAATTGCCGAGATTGCCGAAGACCATCGCCTGGACGTTGACGGCGGTGCCCCAGGCGGCGGGGATGGCGTGCAGGTGGCGATAGGTGATCGCCCGCGGGTTCATCCAGCTCGAAAACACGGCGCCGATCGCGCCCCAGAGCTGAACCTCCGGGTCCTGCGGAAAGGGTTCGCCCAGCGCTTCCTCGATCGCTTCCTTGTAGCGGGCGATGACGCTCTGCCACTCGACAGCCGAAAGCTCGGTATCCTGCTCATGCCCGAGGCGCGCCTTCTCGTCCTCAAGGATTTCCTCGAAAACGTCGTGGTCGACGCCCATGACGACGTCGCCATACATCTGGATGAAGCGGCGATAGCTGTCCCAGGCAAAGCGCGCGTCGCCTGCGTCGTGACCGAGCGCATGCACCGACTGATCGTTGAGACCGAGGTTGAGAACCGTGTCCATCATGCCGGGCATGGACGCGCGTGCGCCCGAGCGAACCGAAAGCAGCAGCGGCCGGGCGGTGTCGCCGAAGACGCGGCCGGTCACCTCTTCCATCCGGCTGATCCCCTCGCGCACCTGGTCGCGCAGGCCATCCGGCATCTGCCTTTCATTGTCGAAGAAGCTGTTGCAGGCATCGGTGATGATCGTCAGGCCCGGCGGAACCGGCAGCCCGAGGTTGCACATTTCGGCAAGGTTGGCGCCCTTGCCACCCAAGCGTTCACGATCACCCGCACGTCCCTCGGCCTTGCCCCCACCGAAGGTATAAACCCATTTCGTCATGCCTGCTCTCCACCCAGAAACAGTCTTTAATGACGATTTACAGTATATGCTTCAGGCTGAAAATGCACCCGGCGAAGATTTATGCTGCAGCGCATCATTTTCTGTAACATTGCTACACATCGCGCTTCACTTCTCACAAAACGTGTCGGTGGCTTCAAATTGCAGCCGAAATTCCTGAAAAGGCTGCGCCACGCCAGCCGATCCGACATTGCCCGAAACATAACAATTATCTAATATACAGATGCGCGATGGGGGTGCATCCAGGAATATCCCGTCATGGCAATCCGTTTCCGTCTCGATGGCTCGGAGGGTCGGTCATGAGGTGGCGTGCAGATCTGACAACCTGGCTGCTTTCGGCGCTCATGGTCCTTTTCACCATGGGAAACGCCTTTGCCGAGGAAAACGGCAAGCGGCTGGCGCTCGTCGTCGGCATGAGCAATTACGTGCTCGCCGGAACGCTGCCCAATGCCGCCCGCGATGCGGAAGCATTCAACACCTTCCTCAAGGGCCAGGGGTTCGATACGAACCTCGTGCTCAACGCCGATCGCCGCGGCCTTGCCGGCGCGCTCTCAGAGTTTTCGCGCAAGATCGGGCCAGACGATACCGCCCTGTTTTACTATGCCGGCCACGGCATGCAGCTGCACGGCGAGAATTTCCTCGTTGGCACCGATGCCAAGCTCGAAAGCGAATTCGACGTGCCGGCCGAGACCGTGGCGCTGTCCGAGATCATCGGCGCGATGGAAAAACGCGCCCGCATCTCGATGGTCTTCCTCGACGCCTGCCGCAACAATCCGCTCGCCGAGCGGCTGACGCGCGAAGTCGAGGGTGCGACCCGCGGTGCCGCGACGAGAGGCCTGGCGCCGATCGAAACACAGAGCGGCGGCACGCTCGTCGCCTTTGCCGCAGCCCCGGGACAGGTCGCCGCCGACGGCACCGACGGGCATTCGCCCTTTACCCGGGCGCTGATCGCCAATCTCTCCGGCGCCGGTCTCGAGGTTGGCACCGCCTTCAAGCGGGTCGTGCGCGACGTGCGCAAGGAGACGCAGGGCAAGCAGCAACCGCAGATCCTGTCCTCCCTGTCACTGGAGTTCTATTTCGGGCCGGAGACCGTAACGCCGCCGACCCCCGTGGTGCAGACCCCTGCGGTCCAGACGACCGTGCCACAGAGCGCGACGGTCCAGCCGGCACTCACCGTACCGGCCATCGATCCCGAAACGTTTGAAGCGGAGAAGGACTTCAAGAAAGCGCTGAAGATCGGCACGGCGCGCATCTGGCACTTCTTCGTCGAAAAGCACCGAACAGGCGAATATGCCGACCTCGGACGGCAAGCGCTGGCACAGATCGAACCGGCGGCCATGCGCAACGAGGCGCATCTGCCGCAAGCCGTCGAAGCGCAGCTCCTGCCGGGCAAGGACCAACGACGAGACATTCAGCTGGCGCTTGCCTCACGGGGATTTGCAGCAGGTACGGCCGATGGCGTCTTCGGCGGACAAACCAGGGACGCGATCAAACGCTTCCAAAGCACCAACCAGCAGCCGGCAAGCGGCTTCATCACCGAGAACACGGCGGCCGCCCTCGGCATAAAGGTCAACGCCCGTGCCGAAGGCATCTACAGCGCGACGAAAGCCCGGCGATACGACGTCGCCAACCTTGAGGGGCTGGAAACCGATCAGACCGTCCTGCGGGCGCTGACCTGCCTGCGCCACTTCGAGACCGTCTACGGCGTGTTCGGAGGGCACCTCTATGTCGCCGTTCACACGGGTACGATCCTGGCCGTCTATGCGCGGGGAATTGCCGGCGGTTGCGGCGCCCACCTCGCCTCGATTTCATCTCCGGAAGAAAACGCGTTCGTTGCATCGCTTTTCAATTCCGACCCGAGCTTCTTTGAGACCGGATACGACCCGAGAGGAAACGTCAGCTACAAGATGGGGCCATGGATCGGCCTGACACAGGACCCGCAGGGCAAAGAGCCGAAAGGCGGTTGGCACTGGGATAACGGCGCGCCGATGACCTACACGAAGTGGTATCCGGACATGCCGAACGAAGACAAGAAGGGCGACGACATCGGCATGTACTTCTCCCAGCGCACAGGCAGGGCCGACACGAAATCCGTCTACGTCGACACCTGGGACGACATGGGGCCAACCGATGGAACGGCCGGTCTCATTCTTGAATTCGAGTGAAAGAACGATCAGGCGCGACCGCGCCGTTGAACGGAGCGCAAGTCGGAGGGTCGCTCATGAAATGGCGTGTGATGCTGCTGTTCCTCTCCCTTTCGGTTCCGCTCGCAAGCGGCAATGCCTTTGCCGAAGGAAACGGCAAGCGGCTGGCGCTCGTCGTCGGCATGAGCAATTACGTGCTCGCCGGAACGCTGCCCAATGCCGCGCGCGATGCGGAAGCATTCAACACCTTCCTCAAGGGCCAAGGGTTCGAAACGAACCTGGTGCTCAACGCCGATCGCCGCGGCCTTGCCGGCGCGCTCTCAGAGTTTTCGCGCAAGATCGGGCCAGACGATACCGCCCTGTTTTACTACGCCGGCCACGGCATGCAGCTGCACGGCGAGAATTTCCTCGTTGGCACCGATGCCAAGCTCGAAAGCGAATTCGACGTGCCGGCCGAGACGGTGGCGCTGTCCGAGATCATCGGCGCGATGGAAAAGCGCGCCCGCATCTCGATGGTCTTTCTCGACGCCTGCCGCAACAACCCGCTCGCCGAGCGGCTGACGCGCGAAGTCGAGGGTGCGACCCGCGGTGCCGCGACGAGAGGCCTGGCGCCGATCGAAACACAGAGCGGCGGCACGCTCGTCGCCTTTGCCGCAGCCCCGGGACAGGTCGCCGCCGACGGCACCGACGGGCATTCGCCCTTTACCCGGGCGCTGATCGCCAATCTCTCCGGCGCCGGTCTCGAGGTTGGCACCGCCTTCAAGAGGGTCGTGCGCGACGTGCGCAAGGAAACGCAGGGCAAGCAGCAACCGCAGATCCTGTCGTCCCTGTCACTGGAGTTCTATTTCGGGCCCGAAACCGTAACGCCGCAACCGCGACCTGAGGCCGTCCAGCCGACACTCGCGGTGCCGGCCGCCGACCCCGCCGCGCTCGTGGCAGAGGTCGATTTCAAGAAGGCGTTGAGGATCGGAACGCCGCGGATCTGGCGCTTCTACATCGAAAAGCACCGTACCGGCGAATATGCCGAACTCGCACGCCGGACGCTTGAGCAGATCGAACCGGCGGCGGTGCGCAACCAGTCGCATCTGCCGCAAGCCGTCGAGGCGCGACTGTTGCCGGACAAGGGCCGGCGACGCGATATCCAGTTGGCGCTGACGGCAAGAGGCTTTGACGTCGGCACTGCCGACGGTGTTTTCGGCGGGCAGACGCGCGACGCCATCAAGCGTTTCCAGGGCGCCAACAGCCAGAGCGGTACGGGCTTTGTCACCGAACAGACGGCCGAAAAGCTCGGCGTGAAAGTCAACGGCGCAGCCGAAGGTCTCTACAGCGCCAAGACGGCGCGCGTCTACGACATAAACGACCTCAAGGGGCTGGAGACAGATCCGCGCGTCCTTACCGCCATCAAGTGTCTCGGCGGGTCCCCAACGGTCTACGGCGCCTTCGAAGGGCATCTCTACGTCGTCGCAAGGACCGGACCAGCCCGTGCCTTTTATGCCGAACTCCTCGCCAAGAACTGCGGCACCCACGTCGCGTCGATCTCATCTCAGGCGGAAAACAGCTTCATCGCTTCGCTCTTCAACGCGGACCCGACCTTTATCGACACGGGTTACTACCCGCCGGACAACATCAGCTACAAGATCGGCCCATGGATCGGGCTCGTCCAAGACCCGCAGGGCAAGGAGCCGAAAGGCGGCTGGCGGTGGGACGATGGCGAGGCCCTGACCTATTCGAAGTGGTTTCCGGGGATGCCGAACGAGAGCAAGCCGGGCGACGATACCGCGATGTATTACCTTCACCGGGAAGGTCGGCTCGATTTGACCAACGCCTATCTCGACACATGGGACGATATGGGGCCAGGCAACTCGGCTGTCAGCGTCGTGCTCGAATTCGAATGAAGAGGCCCGGCTCAGACAATCCGTTTCCGGCTCAGGGGCTCGGAGGGCCGTCATGAGATGGCGCATGTTGATCACATCCCGGCTGCTGTCGGTCGTGATCGTCCTTTTTGCCGTCGGGCACGCTCACGCTGAAGACGGCAGGCGGCTGGCGCTTGTCGTTGGCATGACGGACTACGTTGCGGCTGGCGTGCTGCCGAATGCCGTGCGCGACGCCGAAGCCTTCGATGCTTTTCTTAAAGAGCAGAGCTTTGAGACCGATCTGGTGCTCAATACGAACCGTCGCGGTCTTGCCGAGGCGCTCGCGCGCTTCTCCCGCAAGCTTGGTCCCAACGATGTCGCCTTGTTCTACTATGCCGGTCACGGCATGCAGTTGCGCGGCGAGAACTTTCTCGTTGGCACCGATGCGCGGCTCGAAAGCGAGTTTGACGTTCCGGCCGAAACCATGCCGCTTTCGGAGATCATGAACGCGCTGGAACAACGCGCGAAAATCTCCCTGATCTTCCTCGACGCCTGCCGCAACAATCCGCTCGCAGACAGGCTCAACCGCGACGTGGCGGGCACAAGCCGCGGCGGCGCCACCAGAGGCCTCGCACCGATCGAAACGCAGGGCGCCGGCACACTCGTTGCCTTTGCCGCGGCGCCCGGACAGGTGGCGGCCGACGGAACCGACGGGCATTCGCCCTTCACCCGGGCGCTGATCACCAATCTCTCCGGCCCAGGGGTCGAAATCGGCACCGCCTTCAAGCGGGTGATCCGTGAGGTGCGCTCGGCGACGGGCGGCAAACAGTCGCCGCAGATCCTCTCCTCGCTCGACCTGGAGTTCTATCTCGACGGCAGCGCCACGGCTGAAGCACCCCAACCGTTAAAAGCCGACAATGTCGATATCGCCGCGCTCGACTTCAACAAGGCGATGCGCGTGGACACGGCCAGGACCTGGAAGCGCTTCATCGCCAAACATGGCGAGAGCAACTATGCCGACGCGGCGCGCCAGTCCATTCAGCGGCTCGGCAAAAGCAACGACTTCAAATCATCGCTGGCTGCGATGGCGCAGGAACAGAAGATGCTCGACAGCAAGGACAAGCGCGCGACCGCGCAGCTGGCCCTGCAGAGCAAGGGTTTCGACACGGGTGCTACGGACGGCGCCTTCGGTGGCCAGACACGCAGGGCGGTCACGGCGTTTCAGGCGGCCCGCGGGCTGAAGCAATCCGGATTTCTCGACCAGGAGACCGGCGCGAGCCTGGGCCTCACCTTTGCCCGCATCGACCAGGACATTCTTTCGGCCGCCAGCGCACGGCGCTATGACGCCACCGATCTCGAGGGACTGGAGGACGAACCGGTGATCGCCATGGTGCGGTGTCTTTCGCCTCTGCCACTGATATACGGCACCTTTGCCGGACACCTCTATGCAGCGGCCTATGACGGGCAGCAGATCGGCTGGCAGGAAGCAAAAGCGATCGCCGAGCGCTGCGGCGGTCACCTTGCCACGATCGATTCCAGCGATGAAAACACCTTCGTCGCCTCGCTCGTGAATACCGACGACCGGTTCTTCAGCAGTTCGTTCGAAGGCGGCGAGCACCGGCGGGTCGGGCCATGGCTCGGGCTTTCAAACGAAAACGGCAGTGCCGAAGGGTGGAGATGGACAACGGGTGCTGCCGTCAACTTCGGCAGATGGTTCAGGCGGCCGCCGGAAAAGACAGGGGCGGCAACGCTTTACGCGGCCTATCGGGCCAACAAGGTCCCCCTGTCCGCCTACGTCGACACCTGGGAGGCGCGCGATCCATCGCGGCCGGTCTCGGGTTTCATCGCCGAATTCGAATGAACGATCAGACGACTTCGCGCAGGCGCTCGGCGGTCTGCAGGTCGACAGAGACGAGCTGCGAGACGCCTTGCTCGGCCATGGTCACGCCGAACAGGCGGTTCATGCGCGCCATGGTGATTGGATTGTGGGTGATGATGATGAAGCGGGTTTCGGTCGAGGCCGCCATCTCGTCCATCAGGTTGCAGTAGCGTTCTACATTGTGGTCGTCGAGCGGGGCGTCGACTTCGTCGAGCACGCAGATCGGCGCAGGATTGGTGAGGAACACGGCGAAGATCAGCGCCATCGCCGTCAACGCCTGTTCGCCGCCCGATAGCAACGTCATCGTCTGCGGCTTCTTGCCCGGCGGACGGGCGAGAATTTCAAGACCCGCTTCCAGCGGATCGTCGCTCTCGATCAGCTGCAGCTCCGCCGTGCCACCGCCGAAGAGGTGGGTGAACAGCCGCTGGAACTGCACGTTGACGACGTCAAAAGCGGCGATCAGGCGCTCGCGGCCCTCGCGGTTCAGGTTCTGGATGGCGCTCCTCAGCTTGCGGATCGCCTCGATGACGTCGTCGCGCTCTCGCAGCAGGAGGGCGAGCTTTTCCGAAAGCTCCTTCTGCTCCTCTTCTGCGCGCAGGTTGACGGCGCCAAGCCGCTCGCGCTCGATCTTCAGCCGTTCGAGCTCGCGCTCGACATTGCGCATGTCGGGCAGCGCCTCGTCGACGGCAAGTCCCGTCAATCGCATCACTTCGTGCGGCGGGCAGGAGAGCGCTTCCTGAATACGCGCCTCGATCTCGACGCGGCGTTCACGGGCGGAGACCAGGCGCTCCTCGGCGCGGCCGCGCTTTTCGCGCGATTCGGCCAGTTCGGACAGCGCGGTTGCGGCCAGACGGTCGGCCTCGCGCTGGCGGTTCTCGGCCTCGGCAAGCAGATCGGCCGCTTCGCGCCGCGCCGCTTCCGCCTTCTGCAACTCATTCATCAGCGCCCGGCGCTTGTCCTCGAACTCGTCGGGCGCATCGATCAGTTCTTCCACCTCGTCGCGGGCTTCCGCTTCGCGGTCACGCAGGGTGGCGATATGTTCCTCGGCGCTGGCGGCACGCGCCTTCCAGGTCTGCCGTTCCGCCCCGATCGCGGCGATGCGACGCTGGCGGGCCTCGTTCTCGCGCGCCAGGCCATCATGAGCGGCGCGGGCCTCGGCGACGGCGGCGCGATCGGCAGCGACTTCGGCCGTCTGCGTGCGCAGCTTCAGTTCCAGTTCGGAGAGATCCGGCGCGTCCGCCAGCGCGTCGTTGGCCGTCTCGATCTGCTCGGCCACCTCTTCGACCTGCGCTTCGATCTGGCTGCGCGATTCGGCAAGCACCGCCCGCCTGCGTGCAAGGTCGCCGGAGGCGCGTTCGGCCGCAGCAAGCGCGTCACGGGCCTCGCCAAGCTGTCGGGTGATCATGCGTTGCGCGTCGCGCGCAAGCCGCAGCCTTTCGTCCTCGGCGCGAATACGGCTACCGGCGGCGGCAAGTTCGGCCTCGGCGCGGCGCAACGCTTCCGCCGCACCGTCTGCCTCCGCGTCGAGCTCGGCCAGCCGGTTCTTCTGCGCCAGCCGCAAGGCGGCAGCACTTGGCGCCTCGGAGCCGGTGACGTGGCCGTCCCAGCGCCAGACGGAGCCCTGCTTGGTGACAAGGCTCTGGCCGGGTTTCAAGAGGGGCAACAGCCGCTCGGCATCCGCCTCGTTTGCGACGATGCCGATCTGCTTCAGGGCGCGGGTCAGCGCGTCGGGCGCCTTCACATGCGCAATCAGCGGGCTGACGCCTTCCGGCAAATCGGCGTCGCCGGCATGGTCCCCGGGCGTGCGCCAATGGGCGGGCGCATCGGTTTCAAGCGGTGAGTCGAGATCGTCGCCCAGTGCGGCACCGAGGGCTGTTTCGAAGCCTCGGTCGACCTTCATCTCCTCGACGACGGCGGGATAGGCGCCACCGGCCACCGCCTCAAGCATGCGCCGGATGGTGCGCGCTTCTGTCTCGATGCCGTTCAGCACGGCGCGGGCGCGATCCACGGGCTGGCGCGCTTCGACCTCCGTGCGCCGCGCTTCGGCGAGGCTTTCCTCGATCGCGATCACATTGCTTTCAGCTTCTTCCAGCGCAGCTTCTGCGACCTCGACCTGGCCCTGCTTTTCGTGCGGATCAGGAAGGGCTGCCATCTGGCGGTCGAGTTCGTCGAGATCGCGCGACTGGTCGCCAAGCTGGCGGGCAAGGCGCGCCTGGCGCTCCGAGAGGTCGCGCAGCGTGCGCTCCAGCTGGTTGCGACCGGCCTGCGCCTCGGCACGTTCCGCCGTCAACCGCGCCAACAATGCCTCGCTGCCGACGAGTTTTTCGTTCGCCTCTTCGAGGCGCTCGCGCGCTTCCGTCGCACGGTCGTCGGCCTCGGCGAGCATGTCGCTGAGTTCGGCTTCCTCTTCGTCGAGGCGCGAAAGAATGCCGGCATTGTCGACGACAAGGCGCTCTTCGCGGGCGATGTCCTCGGCCAGTTGCGCCAGCCGGCGCTGCAACTCGTCGCGGCGTCTGAGGATGCGGCCGGCGTCTTCTTCGAGCTGCGAACGGGCGATCTGCAGGCGCTGGAGGGCGGCGGCGAACTTCGCTTCGTTCTCGCGCAGCTCCGGCAGCTTCAGGCTGGCGATCGCCTGGTCCTTGGCCGCCTGCATCTGCTGCTGCGCCTTTTCCGCAACCAGCGCCGTCACCTGATTGAGTTGGCTCGTCGCCTCGGCCTCCGCCTCCTTGGCCTGCACCCAGCGAATATGGAACAGGATCGCCTCATGCTTGCGGATATCGGCCGAAAGCATCTTGAAGCGGTTGGCCTGGCGCGCTTGGCGCTTGAGGCTCTCGATCTGGCTTTCGAGCTGCGAGGTGACGTCGTCGAGGCGTTCGAGATTGGTCTCGGCGGCACGCAGGCGCAGCTCCGCCTCATGGCGGCGCGAATGCAAGCCGGAGATGCCGGCCGCCTCTTCCAGGAGCTGGCGCCGGGCTTGGGGCTTGGCAGCGATCAGTTCGCCGATGCGCCCCTGCCCGACCATCGACGGCGAGCGTGCGCCAGTCGACGCATCGGCGAACAGAAGCTGCACGTCCTTGGCGCGCGCTTCCTTGCCGTTGATCCGGTAGACCGAGCCCTGCTCGCGCTCAATGCGGCGGCTGACCTGGATCTCGTCGCTGTCGTTGAAGGCGGCGGGCGCCGTGCGGTCGCTGTTGTCGAGATAAAGGCCGACCTCGGCCGTGTTGCGCGCAGGACGGTTGCCGGATCCGGAAAAGATCACGTCGTCCATGCCGGAGGCGCGCATGTTCTTGTAGGAGTTCTCCCCCATCACCCAGCGCAACGCTTCGACGAGGTTCGACTTGCCGCAACCGTTCGGTCCGACGACGCCGGTCAGCCCCCGCTCGATGATGAATTCGGTCGGTTCGACGAAGGACTTGAAGCCGAGCAGGCGAAGCTTGTTGAACTTCATGGGGTGAACACTGGGGTGATATCCCCCCCTCTGCCATCAGCCCAGACAAGAAAAACGGGCGCACGGCTGCTGCCGTCGCCCGTTTTCAGGAAAAGCGAAGGATCAGAGCTTGCTGTCGATGAGGGCCGACATAACGTCAACCGACATGTCCCCCGAATAGTGCTCGCCATTGACAAAGAAGGTCGGCGTCGACTGAACCCCGAATTCCTTGGCGCCCCGTTGCATAACAGAGTTCACATCATCCAGAAGTTTTTGGTTCGTCAAGCAGGCCTCGAAGCTCTCCTGTGTAAAACCGGCGAGTTTGGACATCTGCAGCAGGGCGTCGCGGCCATTCTGGGCTGCAGCCCACTGCTGCTGCTGCTTGAAGAGCATCGAGATCATCGGGAAGTACTGGCCTTCCGGAGCGCAGCGCGCCAGCATGAAGGCGGCCGCAGCGCGCGGGTCGAACGGGAATTCGCGCAGCACGAAGCGGACCTTGCCGCTGTCGACATACTTGGTCTTGATCGCTTCGAAGGTGTTGTTGTGGAAGGCGGCGCAGTGCGGGCAGGTCATCGACATGTATTCGACGATGGTCACCGGCGCGTTGGCGTCACCGATCGCCATTTCCGGCAGAGCACCCGGCTCCATCAGCTTGGCGACGTCGACGGAACCTTCCGACGAGGGGAGCTCGACCTTGACGGGCGCGGCGGTCGTCTGCGCGACTTCGGTGCCGGCAGCAGGCTTGGTTTCGGTGGTGGCCGGCGTCGCGGTCGTCGATGCGGTGGTCGTTGCGTCCGTTACCGGCTTGGTTTCGGTCTTCGCTGCCGTCTCGGTGGCTGCGGCCGGGGCGGTCGATGCCGTTTCCTTCTTTTCGTCGCTGCAGGCAGCAAGCACCAGGGCGACGGTTGCGATGGCGGCACCGCTGAGCAGGCGCTTGGTAAGGTTCATTGCGGAAGCGGACATGATTTGACCCGTGTTCGGAGGGAATTGCAGTGCGGATTCGATATCTTGCCGCGCGCAGGGCGGCAAGTGGCGCGGCGTCAACAGAATTCAAAGAATTGTGACCGACCGATGGCTGCCCGGAAGCGCAGTTCGACCTGGATATCCGCGCCTTGCGCTTTAGGCCTCTGGTTTTCGCATGCCGTCGCCGCAAACCGCTGGGGAGTTTTGCGCGACATGCCTTAGCGTCGGCGTGGGTTGAGCACAGCGGTGCCCAGTCGCCGCAGGGCCGCCTTCAGCTCTTCGCTTTCGATGCCTTCGACCATCGTTTCGAGCCGGCGCGCGGGCTCGCCCGAAAGCGGCTTCGGCTTGCCGCGGTGCTTCGGTTGTTGGGAGACGGGCTTCTGGACGATGCGCAGCTGGCCGATGGCATAAAAACCGAAGAAGCCGTTGATCCGTTGGATCAGTTCACCCTGTGCATGGGTCAGAAACAGGGCGCGCGCGCCCTCGCAGGCAACCGTCAGCACGCCCGGCTGGTGCCCGCCCTCGCCCATGATCTCGGAGGCGCGCCGCGGCCAGGCGATCTTTTCGGGCCGCGTGCAATCGGCAAAGTCCTCGCCGGCGATTTCGTCCCAGGAGCCGAGCAGCATGGTGTTGATGCCCGCGCGCTTGGCGAGCACCGGGTCGATCAGGCCATTCGCGACTTCGCTGATCTGGACAACGCCCTTCCGGGACTTCTGCTCGCTCACGTATGGACTTTCTGTAGGCAATGTCGATTGAGCCTTGATGCTGCGGCTCCGCTTCGCCAAGTATAGGCCGGAAAAGGAACTTCCGGCAAATCATGCACGATACGATACCGGCGGCAGACGCCGCACCCCTGCTTTTGGAATGGTACGACAGGCACCATCGCGACCTGCCCTGGCGGGTTTCGCCGCCCATGGCGCGCCGAGGCATCGTCGCCAATCCCTATCACGTCTGGCTATCCGAAGTGATGCTGCAGCAGACGACGGTGCAGGCGGTAAAGGCCTATTTCGAAAAGTTCCTGTCGCTGTGGCCGACCGTCGAGGATCTGGCGCAGGCCGACAATGAGGACGTGATGAAGGCATGGGCCGGGCTCGGCTACTATGCCCGCGCCCGCAACCTGAAGAAATGCGCCGAGGCCGTCGCGAACGATCACGGCGGCCGTTTTCCCGATACGGAGGACGGGCTGAAGTCGCTGCCCGGCATCGGCGACTATACAGCCGCCGCGATTGCGGCAATCGCGTTCAACCGCAGAAGCGCCGTTCTCGACGGCAATGTCGAGCGGGTGATCTCGCGCCTCTATGCGATCGAGACGCCGCTGCCGGCGGCAAAGCCCGAGATGCGGGGCCGCGTCGCCGCGCTCACCCCCGGCGAGCGCCCGGGCGACTTCGCCCAGGCGATGATGGATCTCGGCGCGACGATCTGCACGCCGAAGCGCCCCGCCTGCTCGCTCTGTCCCTTCCGCGCCCACTGTCGTGCGCTTTCCGTAGCAGACCCCGAAACCTTTCCGCGCAAGGCGCAGAAGAAGGACAAGCCGCTTCGGCGCGGTGCTGCCTTCGTCGCGATCGACGGCGACAACGCGGTCTATCTGCGCAAGCGGGCCGAGACGGGCCTGCTTGGCGGCATGACCGAAGTGCCCGGCACCGACTGGACGTCGCGGCAGGACGGCGACACCTCGCTTGCCTCGCAACCCTTTGCGGCCGCCTGGGAAGATTGCGGCACCATCAGCCACGTGTTCACGCATTTCGAGTTGCGTCTCTCGGTCTACCGCGCCAATGTCGCGCGCGCGGGAACGCAGGGCAACGGGTGGTGGGAGCCGGTTCACTCACTGAGCGCCCAGGCGCTGCCGACGGTGATGAAGAAGGCGATCGCCCAGGCGATCCCACATGCCTTCAAGGCGGAACGCTAGCGCGGTACGGGGTCACCCGTCCCGCTTCACTCCGAAAGTTCAAGCAGGGAATACGTTCATGAGCAGCATCGATATCCGTCACATCGTCTTCGACATCGGCAAGGTGCTGATCCACTACGACCCCAACCTGCCCTATAGCCGCATCATCCCCGATGAGGCCGAGCGCGAGTGGTTCTTTGCCAATGTCTGCACCCATGACTGGAACATCGAGCAGGACCGCGGCCGTTCCTGGGAAGAGGCCGAAGCGCTGCTGATCAAGGACTTCCCCGAGCGCGAAGAGCAGATCCGCGCCTTCCGCAAATATTGGCAGGAGATGGTGCCGCACGCCTATGTCGAGACGGTCTCACTGATGGAGCGGCTGATTGCCGAAGGCCGCGACGTGACGATGCTGACCAACTTCGCTTCCGATACGTTCCGAGAGGCACAGGTCCTCTACCCCTTCCTGACCTTGCCGCGCGGCGTTACCGTTTCGGGCGACGTCAAGCTCATCAAGCCCGAAATCGCCATCTATGAGACGCACACGCGGACCTTCGATCTCAACCCGTCGGCCACGCTCTTCATCGACGACAGCATTCCCAACGTCGAAGCCGCGCGGCTTGCCGGTTGGCACGCGGTGCATTTCGTCGACCCGGAAAAGCTGAAGGCCGATCTCGCCGGCTACGGCATTCATCCGTAGGCTGAAACTACCGATCGAACATGGCTTCTGCTCGTGGCGGCACGATTCCGCCACGAATCATATTCACTACCTCCGATTGCGTGATCGCAGAGGTAATATATGAATAGTTTAGAATTTTCAGTAATTCCAGACGGCGCCGCCAAGGACGCCTTCATCGACGAACTCTACGCGACGACCGAGGCCAGCTTTCGCGACGAGGTTTCTCGGCAAGAATTCGGTGAACGGTATTCAGAGACCCGTTTCGTCGTCGCCAGAAGCGGTGCCAAATTGGCGGGCTGGCTCAGCCTTCGACCGCCGACTGAAGGCGACGACAAGAGAGCGGCCGATCGAGGCTGGCACGCCATGCCATCGCACGACCTGCACGACGCAGAAATTCTGGCGCAACTCTTTCGGCTTGCAGCCGTGGAGGCCGGATCAGAAGGCATCATCTGGCACTCCCGAAAAACCGCCCTCAACCAGCAGGTCGTCGAAATGACCGGCGCGACAGCGCTTCGAGATCTGTTCAGGACCTGGCAGGCGCCATCTGAGCGCTGGCCGGCCGCAATCGCAAAACCCGAGGACGGTGCCGTCGTTTACGCCGTTCACGCGGCTCTACCGGAAGATCTCCTCACAAAGTTCGTGAACTTCCTTACACGCGCGGGGATATCGGACTGCAGTGGAGAAACCTGCACCACGACCTGGGACGCGGACGCTGTCGCCCAACGTATCGCTGACTGGGATGAGGGCGGGCTGCTGATGCAGTGGCTGGAACATCACGACCTCGTCGTCGCCGAAGCCTACGCCTTTGTCTGGAGCGATGAAATGATGATCCACATCACCGAACACAAGGCCCCCTCTCCCGGGCTGATTGCCCTGGTTACCGCCCTGCTTCAGCGCATTCCCACGGTCTATCCCGATACCAGGGTCGCCACGGTCGAATTACAGAAAGACGAAAGAGCGCGCCTCGAGCCTGTGCTCGCCAGTTGCGGCTTCGAGGATAAGGGCGCCCGAGCCCTCTACCACTTGCATCCACAGGGAACGCCGGCTCTCTAAAGGCGGCGTATCCGCCATTCAACGCGCCGTGGCGGCACGGGTCGCCGCCGCGCATTGTCAGGGCCCGGCGGCGATGAAGCGCCATGCCAGCCAGGCCGCAAGGACAGCGGCCACGAACCAGATGCTCAGGATTGCAATAAGGCCGCTTCGGCCGGACGGACGCCCTTCGAGTGTTGTCGCCCGCTCTCGGAATTCTTCCATCAGCGCCGGCGGCACCAGACGCACCGCCAAGAGGATGCCGAGCGGAACGAGGACCAGGTCATCGAGGTATCCGAGTATCGGAATGAAGTCCGGGATCAGGTCGACCGGCGAGAGTGCATAAGCCGCCACAGCACCGGCAACGAGTTTCGCCGAAAGCGGCGTTCGACGATCTCGCGCGGCGAACCAGAGCGCAACGACGTCCCGTTTGATTTGCCGCGCCCATTGCTTCACGCGCTGGAGACGATCGGGCAAGGCCATGCGGATGACACTCTTGTTCGGATGAAAGCTGGTCTGCCCGAACCCTATTGGCGGATGCGTAGATTGGCAATCGGCCTCAGGGCTGGCCGGTTGCTTCATACGCTCGGTCCTATGGCCCGGACATACAAATGCCCGGAATCCTCACATCGAGGGTTCCGGGCATTTAAAGCTCTCCTTCCGGGACTGAAGGTACAAAAACCGGTCAGAGCGCTTTTCGAAGGATCCGGCGGAACTGGTTGATCAGTTCAGTTTTGCCAGATCATTTCGAATGACGGTTCTGAGTTCGTCGATGGGCTTCAGGGTGTTCCCCTCTTCGAAGTGCCAGAATGTCCATCCGTTGCATGCATCAAGCCCCTGCACCTTGGCGCCCAGGCGATGAATTGAGCCGGCCTCGCCGCCGGAAGCGACCGTGCCGTCGGCGCGAACGATGGCGCTGTAGCGGCGCTTGGCGTCCGTCAGAACCGTGCCGGGCTTGATCAGCCCGCTTTCGATCAGCGTGTTGAAGGCGACCCGCGGCTCTGCCTTCTTGCCGGTCATGACCGACAGCATCGCCTTGCCGAGCGGCTCGACGGCGTCGATGCGCGCAGAGGCCGCGTCGATGTAGTCCTGCTCGCGCTCGATGCCGACGAAATGGCGGCCGAGGCGCTTGGCGACGGCGCCGGTCGTGCCGGAGCCGAAGAAGGGATCGAGAATGACGTCGCCCGGCTTGGTCGAGGCCATCATGATGCGGGCAAGCAGCGCTTCCGGCTTCTGGGTCGGATGCACCTTCTTGCCGTCGTCGTCCTTCAACCGCTCGTGGCCGGAGCAGATCGGGAACAGCCAGTCGGAGCGCATCTGCACGTCGTCATTGGCCGCCTTCATCGCATCGTAGTTGAAGGTGTAGCCCTTGGCGCTGGCGTTCGGCGTCGCCCAGATCAGCGTTTCATGGGCGTTCTGGAAACGGCGGCCCTTGAAGTTCGGCATCGGGTTGGTCTTGCGCCAGATGATGTCGTTGAGGATCCAGAAGTGCAGGTCCTGGAGGATCGCGCCGACACGGAAGATGTTGTGATAGGAGCCGATCACCCAGAGGGTGCCGGTCGGCTTCAGCACGCGGCGGCAGGCGAGCAACCAGGCGCGGGTGAAGGCGTCATAGGCCTCGAAGGAAGCGAACTGGTCCCACTCGTCATCGACGGCATCGACCACCGACTGGTCGGGGCGGGTCAGCATGCCGCCGAGCTGGAGGTTATAGGGCGGGTCGGCGAAAACGACGTCGACCGAATTGTCGGGAAGCGCATTGAGCGCGGCCACGCAGTCACCCTTGATGATGGTGTCTAGCCAGCCCTGCGGACGGGCGGAGCGGGAGACTTCGGCAAGCGAAACAACTGAAGACATGGACAACTCGCAAATACGCTTACTCGGAACGGATCATGGAGCTTATGGTTACCGAAGATGGTTACCAAAGCCTGAAGGCCGTTTCGAAAAAGTGCGTAGTCACGCTATGTTAGAGAGGTCTTCTGGAGTGAACAGGAAAGGCGGAAACGGGTGTTCACCCGCCTCCTGCCGCAGCGTTTAGGCGTCTCGGACGCACTTCACCTGTTGTCGTGAAAGGCGCGGCTGTCCGAGGGTGCCTCATGGCGCTCATTCAGCCCGTAGTCGCGGATCACGGAAGCGATGCGCAGGCGGTAGTCTGCAAAGACGCCGTGGCGCCCGGCATCCTGGGCGGCCCGATGTTCGGCGCCGTTCCGCCAGGCCTTCACCGCCTCCTCGTCGCGCCAGAAAGACAGGGAAAGCACCTTGTCGGGATTGGTCAGACTCTGGAACCGTTCGATCGAGATGAAGCCATCGATGTCGTCGAGAAGCGGCCGCAGGTCGGCGGCAATGCCGAGATAGGCGTCACGCCGGCCCTCGGCCGGCAGGACTTCGAAGATGACGGCAATCATGGTTCACTTTCCTCCAGTTGGCATCGAGACGTTCTTCAGGAAAATCCGATCTTCCTTCAGGATAAACCGCTCGCGGCGTGAGAAGGCATAATTTTCCCGGCCGAGCGGATCGGCAGCAAGCCGGGCGCGATAGGCCTCGTATGCCGCGAGGTTCTCGATGTTGTAAACGCCGTAAGCCGTCGTCGCCGATCCCTCGTGCGGACCGAAATAGCCGATGAGATCGGCGCCGCAGCGCGGAATGACTTCGCCCCAATTGCGCGAATAGGTGGCGAACTCGTCCTTTTTAAAGGGATCGATTTCGTAGCGGATGAAACAGGTGATCATCGTCATCTCCAGGTCCTTGGGGCCTTTCGCCCGGTCTTCGATGAGGTGACTATGCCCGCTTGTCTGTCGGGAATGCTTCGATTACGATCGAAGTATGAAGGAAGGTCCAGACATCGCTCTCATCGGTTCGCTGATCGGCGATCCCGCCCGCGCCAACATGCTGACGGCGCTTATGGGCGGCAGCGCGCTGACCGCAACCGAGCTTGCCGCCCATGCCGGCATCACGCTGCAGACCGCCAGCTCCCATCTCGCCAAACTTGAGGCCGGCGGCCTGCTCAGCCAACGCAAGCAGGGCCGTCACCGTTATTTTCAGCTGGCAGAAGACGAAGTCGGGCTGATGCTCGAGAACCTGATGGGCTTTGCCGCCGGCCGCGGCATGACCCGCCACCGGCCCGGGCCGAAAGATCCGGCACTGCGTAAGGCGCGCGTCTGCTACAACCACCTGGCCGGCGACTATGGCGTGCGCATGTATGACAGCCTGATTGCCGAAAATCAGATCGAAGTCACCGGCGACGACCTGGCGCTGACGCCCGACGGGCAAAGCCGGATCGAGGCGCTCGGCATCGACTATACGGCGCTGAAAAAATCCCGCCGCCCGATATGCCGCACCTGCCTCGATTGGAGCGAGCGCCGTTCGCACCTGGCCGGCTCGCTTGGCGAAGCGCTGCTGACGCTGTTCATCGACAAGGGCTGGGCCAAGCGCGAGGCGAACAGCCGCGTCATCCGCTTCACCGCCAATGGCGAGAAGGCTTTCTCCGAGCTGTTTCCGCAGTAGCTGCTGCCAGCCACTTTAGCCGACGATGGAAAAGGCCTCACGGGTTTCGCCCGCGGCGGTCCTGACCGGCGTCTTGCCGATCCAGCCCACATGCCGTTCGAGGATCTTTGCCGCCTCGTCGCCCCGGCCCTCGCGCAAGGCGGCGAGAATCGCGCGGTGATCGTGGTCGGTGCGCGCCTCCCAGCTCGTGCGCCAGGCGGAAAACAGGAAGCGGGCGCTCGCCGCATGCAGATCGTCGATCGCCGCAAGCAGCCGTGGCATGCCGCAAGGTTCGAGTATCAGCCGATGGAAGGCGCGGTTTGCCGCCTCCCAGGAGCGCACGTCGCGCGATGTATCGGCGGCGGCCGTGGCCATCTCGGCCCGATCGAGGATCGCCGGCGTCAGATGCGGGATGGCATGGCGAAGCGCCAGAACCTCCAGCACCGCGCGCATTTCGGCGACCTCCCTCACCTCCTTCAGGTCGAAGGAGGCGACGCGAACGCCGCGGCGCGGTTCGCTGACGGCAAGGCCCTGGGCCTCCAGCCGCCGAAAGGCTTCGCGGACGGGTACATGGCTCGCACCGAATTCCTCGGCGATATGATCCTGCCGCAAGCGCTCTCCCGGCATCAACATGCCGGAGATGATCCGCTCGGCCAGGGCCTTGCTGATGCGACTTGCGAGCGTATCGTCCTGCTGCTTTTCCATCGCCTACTGATAGAGCCGCGAAACAATGCTGTCGAGCAAGCGCAGCGGCGGTTTCGACAATTTCCAATGGTTGAGCTTTGGCCTACCATCGTATAAAAGCTCTGCCGTACGAAAGCCCCGCGCCGCGCGAACATTCCTCCCCCCCGCCTGCGGCGCCTCTCCTCCCAGGGAACTGTTCCATATGACCGGTATCGATCTCATCATTTTTGATTGCGACGGCGTTCTCGTCGATTCCGAAATCATCGCGTCGGAAGTCGAAGCAGCACTGCTGACAGAAGCGGGTTACCCGATCAGCGTCGAGGAAATGGCGGAGCGTTTTGCCGGCATGACCTGGCACAACACGCTGCTGCAGATCGAGAAGGAAGCGAGCATTCCGCTTTCGGCCCAGCTCATCAGCAAGGTCGACACCATCCTCGACGAGCGCCTGGCCCGCGACCTCAACATCATCGACGGCGTCAAGCCGATGCTGGCGCAACTGACGCTGCCGCACTGCATCTGCTCTAACTCGACCTCGGCCCGACTTGCCATGATGCTCGGCAAGGTCGGCATCAAGGACCATTTCGGCCGCCACATCTATTCGGCGCGCGACCTCGGCGCCGACCGCGTCAAGCCGAAGCCGGACATTTTCCTGCACGGCGCCAAGCAGATGGGCGTCGACCCGTCGCGGGTGCTGGTGATCGAGGATTCCGTCCACGGCATCCACGGTGCACGTGCCGCCGGCATGCGCGTCGTCGGCTTCACCGGCGGTTCGCACACCCATCCCTCGCATGCCGACCAGCTGACCGAAGCGGGTGCGGAAACGGTGATTTCGCGCATGACGGCGCTGCCGGGCGTGATCGCGGCCCTTTCCGCATGGTCGGAGTCGATGACGGCCTAATTGGCCGCAGGCGGTTGCGCACCGCCATGCCCCTTTCGCTCCGGCTTTCGGCCGGAGCGGGAAAGAAGCCTTCGGCCAACACGGCAGACGTCCAATTAGACGCCAAGGGACATGATGACACATTGCAGTGGCGTCACGTCCCCTAGAAAATCTTCCCGGTTTTCGAGGAGCCGCGCACGAGGGCCGTACCAAGCAAGCCCCATCGGGGTATTTTTAGGAGGAAACACAATGCGTCTTTCAATGTTGACCGGCCTGACCCTGGCGGCCAGCGTCGCCTTCGGCCCGCTCGCCTTCGCCGACATCACCATTGGCGTGATCACGCCGCTTACCGGCCCGGTCGCGGCCTATGGCGAGCAGGTGAAAAACGGCGCGGAAACGGCTGCAGACGAGATCAACAAGGCTGGCGGCATCAATGGCGAAAAGATCGTGCTGAAGATGCTCGACGACGCCGGCGATCCGAAGCAGGCCGTTTCGGTTGCCAACCAGGCTGCCGGCGAAGGCATCCGCTACGTCGTCGGTCCGGTTCTGTCCGGCACCTCGATGGCGGCTTCGGACATCCTTGCCGAAAACGGCATCCTGATGGTGACGCCGACGGCAACAACGCCTGACCTCACCACCCGCGGTCTCTGGAACGTGCTGCGCACCTGCGGCCGCGACGACCAGCAGGCCGAGGTTGCGGCCGCCTATGTGCTCAAGAACCTCAAGGACAAGAAGGTCGCCGTACTGCACGACAAGGCGCCTTACGGCAAGGGCCTCGCTGATGGCTTCAAGAAGGCGATCAACGCTGGCGGCATCACCGAAGTCGTCTATGAAGGCCTGAACCCGGGCGACAAGGACTTCAGCGCCATCGTCACCCGCCTGAAGGCCGAAAACGTCGATGTCGTCTACTTCGGCGGCTACCATCCGGAAGGCGGTCTGCTCGCACGCCAGATGCACGACCAGGGCGTGAAGGCGCAGATCTTCGGCGGCGACGGCCTGTCCAACACCGAGTTCTGGGCAATCGGCGGCGAAGCTGCGACCGGCACGGTCTACACCAATGCCAGCGACGCGACCAGCAACCCGGCCTCCGCTCCGGCTGTCGAAGCGCTGAAGGCGAAGAACATCCCGGCCGAAGCCTTCACGCTGAACGCCTATGCTGCCGTCCAAGTGCTGAAGGCCGGCATCGAGAAGGCGGGCTCCGCTGAGGACGCGACCGCGGTCGCAACCGCGATCAAGTCGGGCGACGCCATCGACACGGTTCTCGGCAAGCTGACCTACAGCGAAGCCGGCGACCTCACCTCGCAGGCTTTCTCGCTCTACAAGTGGGAAGGCGGCAAGAGCGTTCCGGCTGAATAAGCCGCACACAATGGAAATGAAAACGCCGGGGCAAGCCCCGGCGTTTTTTATGCGGCATGGGCCGCTGCTTATTTCTTCTTGCCCTTGGCCGGCGGACCTTCGTCGAAGCCGACATAGACGGTAACGTTGGATCCGGCACCGGCCGGCAGCGTCACGTTGGCCTTGGTGAAGACGAACTGGCCGGAGCCGGTCGAGGGGATCTCGACGGCGTGCTGGGTCAACTCGGAATAAAGCGTCTTGTCCTCATCGGTCGCCGCAACGCGGATCGGCATCGTGACCTTGCCGGGGCCGCCCGCGGGTCCGCTGACCACGCGTCCCTGAACCACCACGGTCATCGTCAGCGAGTTCTCGCTCTGGACGCACTGGCGCGTGGTGTCGGCAAGAGAGGCCTGGTAGACGACCTTGGTCGGGTCGTTCTTGGCGCCCTTGGCGTAGCTGGTGAAGACCGACGTGCCGTCACGCAGGATGACCTGCGGGCACGCGGCCTGAACGACGGCCGGCGTCGGAGCAGCGGCACTGCCGCCTGCGTCGATCGCCCCACCGGATTGAGTCTGATTGCAGCCGGCGAGGACCGCGAGAAAAGATATTGCGAGAACAGGCCGGGATACTTTGCCAAACACGTTGAACAACCTCTGCTGGACCGGTTGAAACTCCTTGACCGAAATCTCGGCCGGAAGACCTTTCATGGCCTTCGGGCATCGTCTATAGCAGCGACAAACTGAAAAATCGATTGGGTCAGTCCGTCCCTTCCGAATTTTCCGAAGCTAGTTTTGCGACCGGAAATTGGGTCGGTGACAAGAATAGATGCAGACTTTGTCAAGGACTGACGCAATAAGACGAGCGTGTCGCGACGACGTTTCCCAAGGTCGCCGCAACCCTTGAGGTGGAACGAAGGACAAAGATGGTGAAGTATATCTCGACGCGCGGCGAAGCCGCTCCTCTCGGCTTCTGCGACGCGCTGCTTGCCGGTCTTGCGCGCGATGGCGGTCTCTATCTCCCCAAGGAATGGCCGACGTTTTCCAAGAAGGAAATCCGCGGCCTGCGCGGCAAATCCTATCAGGACATTGCCTTCACCGTGCTCGAGCCCTTCATCAATGGCGAGATCCCGGCGGCCAAGTTCCGCGAAATGATCGACGAGGCTTACGCCACCTTCCGCCACCCGGCGGTGGCGCCGCTGGTGCAGACCGGACCGAATGCCTTCGTCATGGAGCTCTTCCACGGCTCGACGCTCGCCTTCAAGGACGTGGCGATGCAGCTGCTCGCACGGCTGATGGACCATGTGCTTGCCGAACGCGGCGAGCGCGCCACGATCGTCGGCGCGACCTCGGGCGACACAGGCGGTGCGGCGATCGACGCCTTTGCCGGTCGTGAGCGTACCGACATCTTCATTCTCTTCCCGCACGGCAAGGTCTCGCCGGTGCAACAGCGGCAGATGACGACCTCGAGCGCATCGAACGTTCATGCCATCGCCGTCAACGGCAACTTCGACGACTGCCAGAACCTCGTCAAAGCGATGTTCAACGACGCCGCCTTCCGCGACCGCGTCAAGCTTTCGGGTGTCAACTCGATCAACTGGGCGCGCATCATGGCCCAGATCGTCTATTACTTCACGACGGCGGTCGCGCTCGGCGGGCCGGACCGCAAGATCTCCTTCACGGTCCCGACCGGCAATTTCGGTGACATCTTCGCCGGCTACGTTGCCAAGCGCATGGGCCTGCCGATCGACAAGCTGATCATCGCCACCAACGAAAACGACATTCTCGCCCGCACGCTGAAGAACGGCCGCTACGAGATGCGCGACGTCAAGGCGACCACCGCACCGTCGATGGACATCCAGATTTCGTCGAACTTCGAACGGCTCCTGTTCGAGGCGAACGACCGCGACCCGGGCGAAATCCGCTCGGCGATGGACGGGCTGAAGCAGTCCGGCTCCTTCACCATCCGCGAGAAGGCGCTGAAGGCGATCCGCAAGGAGTTCCGCGCCGGTCGCGCCTCGGAGAAGGACGTCGCCAAGACGATTGCAAAGACGCTTGCCGACACGGGCTATCTGCTCGATCCGCACAGCGCCGTCGGCGTCTTCGTCGCCGCCAAACACGAGAAGGCGTCCGCTCCAATGGTGACCCTTGCGACCGCCCATCCGGCGAAATTCCCGGACGCGGTAAAATCGGCAAGTGGTATTGACCCGGCGCTTCCGACGTGGCTTGCTGACCTGATGAACAGGGAGGAGCGTTTCGATATCCTGGATCCGGACCTGAAAACCGTCGAGACATTTATCGGCGAGCGGACCCGCCTCCGGGGGTAAGAACGAGAAGAAACGTATGATGAAAGTTGAGTGCACCCGGCTCCCTTCCGGGTTGACGGTGGTAACCGAGCAGATGCCGCATCTTGAAAGTGTGGCGCTCGGCGTGTGGATCAAGTCCGGTTCGCGCAATGAAACCCTCGGCGAACATGGCATTGCCCATCTGCTCGAGCACATGGCTTTCAAGGGCACCGCGCGGCGCACCGCCCGTCAGATTGCCGAAGAGATCGAGAATGTCGGTGGCGAGGTCAATGCTGCGACCTCGACCGAGACGACCTCCTATTATGCCCGTGTCCTGAAGGATCACGTGCCGCTCGCGGTCGACATCCTCGCCGACATTCTGACCGAGTCCAGCTTCGACGACGAAGAACTGCGCCGCGAGAAGCAGGTGATCCTGCAGGAGATCGGCGCTGCCGACGACACGCCCGACGATGTCGTCTTCGACCGCTTCGCCGAGACCGCCTATCGCAACCAGACCGTCGGCCGGCCGATCCTCGGCACCCCGGATACGGTCATGTCGTTCTCCGCCGACCAGATCCGCCAGTATCTCGGCCGCAACTATACGACCGACCGCATGTTCGTGGTCGCCGCCGGCGCCGTCGAGCACGATGCCTTCGTTCGCCAGGTCGAGCAGCGCTTCGCTTCTCTTCCGCGCACGCCGATCGCAACGCCTGTGATGGAAGCTGCGCGCTATACCGGCGGCGAGAGCCGCGAAACCCGCGACCTGATGGACGCGCAGGTGCTGCTCGGTTTTGAAGGCAAGGCTTACCACGCCCGCGATTTCTACTGTTCGCAGATCCTCGCCAACATTCTCGGCGGCGGCATGTCCTCCCGCCTGTTCCAGGAAGTGCGCGAGCATCGCGGCCTCTGCTACTCGGTCTATGCCTTCCATTGGGGCTTTTCCGACACCGGCATCTTCGGCGTACATGCCGCGACCGGTGGCGAGAACCTGCCGGAATTGATGCCCGTCATCGTCGACGAGCTGCGCAAATCTTCGATGAACATCGAGCAGCAGGAAATCGAGCGCGCCCGCGCCCAGATCCGCGCACAGCTTCTGATGGGCCAGGAAAGCCCGGCGGCCCGCGCCGGCCAGATCGCCCGACAGATGATGCTCTACGGTCGTCCGATCCCCAACGAGGAACTGATGGAGCGCCTCTCCGGCATCACCATCGAGCGCCTGACCGACCTTGCCGGACGGCTGTTCTTCGACACCATACCGACGCTTTCTGCGATCGGCCCGCTCGAGCAGCTTGCCCCGATGGACGACATCCTGTCGTCGCTGACCGGCAAGGCCGCCGTCCCGCACGCCGTCGCAAGCTAAGCCGAAGGCTTAACGGCCGGGCTCCGCTTCATCAAAACGGTGAAGCGATCCCGGCCTCCCAAACAGTGAGCAATATAGCACGGGAGGCGCTTTCAAGCGCCGCCCGGAAACTGCGTTCGGTCAGCCGGCGCTCCGCGGATGACGACAGCGTGTGCGAATGGTGAAGTCTTTGCACCTTTTCGCAAAATCGGATTCGATTTGCGCGCAAAGTTGTGCAACGTTTCGATTTGTGACGGCGCAAAGGCGTGCCGTCGGGCGGATGGTACAAGGTCCTCGCGCGTAAACGGAACGGCCTCGGAGGCAGCTATGACACGATCGGTTTTTCGGTTCCTGTCGCGGCAGCCGGAGACGATCGAAATCGCCGACCAGAATTACCTGCTCCGCCTCCCCCGCTACTCCGATTACCGCCAGTGGTATCAGCTCAGAAGCGACAGCCGCACCTTCCTGGAGCCGTGGGAGCCGACCTGGCGCACCGACGAAATGACCGAGAGCGCCTTTCGCAGCCGGGTCATCCGCAACGAACAGGAATATGCCTCCGGCCAGGCGGTGCCGCTCTTCCTTTTCCACAAGCCAGGCGAGGTTCTGCTCGGCGGACTGACGATCGGCCACATTCGCCGCGGCGCCGGGCAAAACTGCATGATCGGCTACTGGATGGGCGCTCGCCACGCCGGCAAAGGCCACATGTTTGCCGCCCTCAAGCTCGCGATCCCCTATATCTTTTCGACCCTTGAGTTGCACCGTATTGAAGCAGCCTGTATTCCGGACAACTCAAGAAGCATCCGGCTCCTTGAAAAGGCCGGTTTTGAGCGTGAAGGCTATTTAAGACAGTACTTGAGAATCAACGGCCAGTGGCGAGACCATCTGCTCTTTTCTCTCCTGTCCGACGATGCCGTACCGAACAGGAATATGCCCCTTTGATGCCTCTAGCCCGCTCGCCCTTCGCCTGGTCAGCCTCCAAGCTGGCAGCGTTTCTGATAACGCTCACGACGATTTTCTGTGCGCTCGGCGGCGCGGCCCAGGCTTTGGAGCCGGTCAAGATTTCGCGTGAAGACACGGCGCTCGACCTGACGGCGACGACCGAAATCTACAGCGGCCGCAACGAAGCCTTTCAGGTTTCGACAGCACCCGGCACCGACGGCATCGTGCGGCGAATCGAAGTGCGCTCCAACAGCGAAGGCCATCAGGGCGACTGGGCGGTGTTCGCGCTCGCCAACGTTTCGGCCGAACAGCTCGAGCGCGTGATCGTCGCGCCGCATTTCCGACTGGTGAATTCCAAGCTCTTCTGGCCGGACCTCGGCTCCAAGCGCATGCTCTCGATCACGCCGAGCGAAGGCTCCGCGCTCACCCGCGAACCGAGCGACGAGGCGGACGTCTTCCGCGTCTCGCTGGCGCCGGGCGTCATCATCACCTTCGTCGCCGAGCTGGCGACACCGGACCTGCCGCAGATCTACCTCTGGGAGCCGGACTCCTACAAGGACACGGTCAACGCCTTCACGCTCTATCGCGGCATTGTACTCGGCATCGCCGGCCTGCTTGCAGTGTTCCTGACCATCCTCTTCGTCGTCAAGGGCACCTCGATGCTGCCGGCGACGGCAGCACTTGCCTGGGCCGTGCTTGCCTATATCTGCGTCGACTTCGGCTTCCTGTCGAAGCTCATCAGCGTGACGGCGGGGGACGAGCGAATATGGCGAGCGGGCACCGAGGTCTTCCTCGCGGCCGGCCTCGTGATCTTCCTGTTCACCTACCTCAATCTCAACCGCTGGCACCAGCATCTGGGCTATGCCACGCTCGCCTGGATCCTCGGCCTCGGTCTGCTCTTCGGCGTCGCCGTCTACGACCCGGCGATCGCGGCCGGCATCGCCCGTCTTTCCTTTGCGCTGACGGGCACCGTCGGCATCGTGCTGATCGCCTATCTCGGCTTCAACCGCTACGACCGCGCGATCCTGCTCGTTCCCGCCTGGCTGCTGATCCTCGTCTGGCTGTTCGGCGCGTGGCTGACGGTCACCGGCCAACTCGCGAACGACATCGTGCAGCCGGCGCTCGGTGGCGGTCTCGTGCTGATCGTGCTCCTGATCGGCTTCACCGTCATGCAGCATGCCGTTGCCGGCAGCGGCTACCAGCAGGGCCTGTTCTCCGATCTCGAGCGCCAGTCGCTGGCCCTCACCGGATCCGGCGACACCGTCTGGGATTGGGACGTCGCCCGCGACCGTGTGGTGACCATGCCCGATATCTCGACCCAGCTCGGCCTGTCGCTCGGAAGCATGCACGGACCCTTGCGCAACTGGCTGCCGCGGCTGCATCCCGACGATCGCGACCGCTTCCGCGCCACGCTCGACGTGCTCCTCGAGCGCCGCCGCGGCAAGCTCAATCATGAATTCCGCGTGCGCGCCGAGGACGGTCACTATCACTGGCTCTCGATCCGCGCGCGGCCGGTGCTTGGCGCCAACGGCGAAATCATCCGCTGCGTCGGCACGATCATCGACATCACCGAACAGCGCAATTCCGTCGAACGGCTGCTGCACAACGCACTTCTCGACAACCTGACCGGCCTTCCGAACCGTCAGGTCTTCCTCGACCGGCTGCAGGCGATGCTCTTGATGGCCGACGGCAGCAATTCCGTGCGCCCGACGGTGCTTGCGATCGACATCGACCGCTACAAGCAGGTCAACGATCTCCTGGGGATTGCCGCCGGCGACAACATCCTGATCGCACTGACGCGGCGCCTGCGCCGGCTGCTGCGCCCGCAGGACACGCTGGCCCGCCTCGGTGGCGACCAGTTCGGCCTGATCCTGATGTCCGAGCGCGATCCCGCCAAGGTTGCCGATTTCGCCGACGCGGTGAGCAAGGCAATCATGGTGCCGCTCAACTACGGCAACCGCGAAATCAACCTGACGGCATCCATCGGGCTCGTCTCGTGGCTCGACCAGGAACAGAGTGCTGCCGGGCTTCTCGATGATGCCGAGCTCGCCATGTTCCGGGCCAAGAAGGAAGGCGGCAACCGCGTCGAGCCGTTCCGCCCGGCCTTCCGCACCTCCGGTTCGGACCGCATGCAGCTCGAAGCCGACCTCAAGAAGGCAATCGAGCGCAAGGAACTCTCGCTCGTCTACCAGCCGATCGTGCGGCTGAACGATGCCGAGATCGCCGGCTTCGAGGCCCTCATGCGCTGGGATCACCCCAAGCGCGGCAATATCTCGCCGACGGAGTTCATCCCGATCGCCGAGAATTCCGACCTCATCAACCAGCTCGGCATGTTCGCCTTCGATCGGGCGACGAGCGACCTGACGGAATGGCAGCTGCAGACCGGCGACCTGCCGATCTTCGTCTCGATCAACCTTTCGAGCGCGCAGCTGCTCAACAACGAGCTTTATGACGACGTCCGCGCCATCCTCACCAAGAACCGCTGCGATCCGGGCAAGGTGAAGATGGAGTTGACAGAATCGCTTGTGATGGAAAATCCGGAGCAGGCCCGCCTCGTCCTCGAAAAGCTGAAGGAAGCCGGCCTCAAGCTCGCGCTCGACGACTTCGGCACGGGCCATTCATCGCTCTCCTACCTCACCCGCGTCCCCTTCGACACGATCAAGATCGACAAGGCGCTGGTGCGTGACCCGAGCGACAAGCGCGGCATCCTCCTGCGCTCCGTCATCACCATGGCGCGTGAGCTCGACATGCAGGTGGTGGCTGAGGGCATCGAATCCGAGGATGACGCGATCCAGTTGTCGCAGATGGGCTGCGACTACGGACAGAGCTTCCTCTTCGGTCCGCCGATCGGCTCGGAATCGATCCAGCGACTGCTGAAGGAACGCTTTCCGCTGATGAAGCGGGCGTAATCGCCAAGGCGACGCCACTCGGCGCGCAGACCAAAGCCTTAAGGCCCGTCGGTAACAATCCGGCGGGCTTTTCGTTTGTGCGTCAAGGATCTGGAAGAGAGCGGGCGCGCCGTCAATCAGGCGTGGCCGGCATCCATGGAGAGCATCGCGGCCGAAACACCCATCAGCGCCAGCGCCCGATCGTATTTGTCGTCGAGCGCCTTGTCGAAGATCAGCTCGTCGCGCGCCGGGCATGTGAGCCAGCCGTTCTGGGTGATTTCCGCTTCCAGCTGCCCCGGTCCCCACCCGGCGTAGCCGAGCATCATCGTCGCGCGCACCGGCCCCTGCCCACGCGAAATGGCACGGACGATGTCGAGCGTCGCCGTCAGGCAGATATCGTCGCTGACGGGAATGCTGGAGTCGCTCAGATAGTCGTCGGAATGCAGCACGAAGCCGCGCCCGGTCTCGACCGGACCGCCCGCCTGGATCTGGAAATCCCGTGTTACCTGGGGAAGCCGGATCGCCTCATCCTCATCGAGAAGATCGAGGTGAAGCAGCACGTCCGGGAAGGTCAGTTGCTGTGGCCGGTTGAGAATGAAGCCCATGGCGCCATCGTCCGAATGGGCGCAGATGAAGATGACCGTGCGGGCGAAATTGGCGTCAAACATCCCGGGCATGGCGATCAGGAACTGACCGTCAAGAAAGCCTCGCTCGCGTCTCTTTTGCGCCATCGGAGTAGCCATCATGCGAACAGCCTATCAATTCGCCGCGAAATGAAAAGCGCCTCAGCGTCGCGGCCCATAATTATTGCACGCACGGCGTTCACTTCGCCGTGTCCGATCAAGCAATTATGATCGTTGCCTCCGTCGCAGCGTCTGGAGCGGTTTTGGCAAAAGCGATATTGCTTGCCGTATGATCCAGTGCTTCACACACCAGAAAATGGCCCAGTTCATCGGCGCGGCAAGCCTGGCTGGCTGTTTTTTTCTCCCCTTCGGCGCCAATGCGGCCACCAGCGAGTGGGTCACCTCCCCCGGCGGCATGATCCGTCTGGTCGCCGCCCAGCCCAAAGAGGACGGCACGATCCCGGCAACACTGGAGGTCAAGCTCAACCCTGGCTGGAAGACCTATTGGCGCGAACCCGGTGCAAGCGGCATTCCCCCGCAGGTGACGCTCGACCCGAAAGGCGGCGTGGAGCTGGAAAAGATCGGCTTCCCAGTGCCGAAGACGTTTGACGACGGCGTCGTGCGCTACATCGGCTATGACAAGCCGGTCGCCTTCCCGCTGACATTGAAGCGCCTCCACGGCAGCGGCGACGTTACCATTCGCGCCTCCGTTTTCCTCGGTATCTGCGAGGACATCTGCATTCCGGTGCAGGGTGAACTCACGCTCGCCATCAAGCAAGGCGGCTTCGACAATCCGCTCGACGGCGCACGGATCGACGATGCCGTGGCTGCACTGCCGGAGGCGCCGTCCACGGATTTCGCAGTCGCCGCGAGCCGCTACGACGCCGAAAAGGCGATGATGCATCTGTCGGTTCGCCTACCCGCCGACCACAAGGATCCGGAAGTCTTCCTCGCCGGGCCTTCGGGCATTTCGTTCGGCAAGCCCGAGATCCAGCCTGCCGGCGACAGGGCGTTGAACGCAGCCGTTCCGGTGAGGCTCACGGGCAAGGACAGGGAACTCAAAGGCAAGCCGATCGTTTTGACTGTGCGCGCCCAGGGCCGCAGCATGGAGACGACCCTTGCCTTTGATTAGGGCGCATCTATAGTCCGCCGAGTTCTCCGACAAGCGCGGAGACGCGAGACGCAAGCAACGCAAGGAGAGTGCCGTGACCATTGCCGTCGGAGACAAGCTGCCAGCCGCAACCTTCAAGGAAAAGACCGCCGACGGTCCCGTCGAGGTCACCACCGATCAGCTCTTTGCCGGCAAGCGCGTCGTGCTCTTCGCTGTCCCGGGCGCATTCACGCCCACCTGCTCGCTTAACCACCTGCCCGGCTATCTCGAAAACCGCGACGCGATCCTTGCCCGCGGCGTCGACGACATCGCCGTCGTCTCGGTCAACGACCTGCATGTGATGGGCGCCTGGGCAACCACTTCGGGCGGCATGGGCAAGATCCACTTCCTCTCAGACTGGAACGCCGCCTTCACCAAGGCGCTCGGCATGGATATCGACCTGTCGGCCGGCACGCTCGGCGTGCGCTCCAAGCGCTATTCGATGCTTGTCGAGGACGGCGTGGTAAAGTCGCTCAATCTTGAGGAAAGCCCCGGCCAGGCGACCGTTTCGGGCGCTGCCGCGATGCTCGAGCAGCTCTGAGCACAGAAGCAAGTGCACATGGAAACGGGCCTTACGGCCCGTTTTTCATTTCACCAGAAGCGAGCCCAAGCCACGTTTCTTCTTGTAGGGTTCCATGCCCTTGCGCGCGAGTTCGTCGGCACGCTCGTTCTCCGGATGGCCGGCATGGCCCTTGACCCAGTGCCAGGTCACCTTGTGCCGCCGGTTGGCCTCGTCCAGCCGCTGCCAGAGCTCGCCGTTCTTCACCGGCTTCTTGTCCGCGGTCTTCCAGCCGTTCTTCTTCCAGCCGTGGATCCACTTGGAGATGCCGTCCATCACATATTTGCTGTCGGTGTAGAGATCGACCTCGCAGGCGCTCTTCAGCGCGTCGAGCGCCGAGATCGCCGCCAGCAGTTCCATGCGGTTGTTGGTGGTTTCGGCCTCACCGCCGGAGAGTTCCTTTTCCACCTCGCCATAGCGCAGCACAGCACCCCAGCCGCCCGGTCCGGGATTGCCCGAACAGGCGCCGTCGGTGAAGATGTCGATATGTTTCATGCCTGGCCCCCGTCGCGGCGCAGGCCGTATTCGGCGCTGGACGCAATCGCGCGGTGGAAGCGGATCTTCGTCAGATATTCGAGCGGATCCTTCTTGACCACGAGCGCGCCAGCGGGCGTCATCAGCCAGTCGTAGAGCCGCGTCAGAAAGAAGCGCAGCGCCGAACCGCGGCAAAGCAGCGGCAGAGCGTCGACCTCGGCAGGTGTCAGCTTGCGCACGCTCTCGTAGCCCGAAAGCATCGCCATGCCCTTGGTGATGTTATAGGAGCCGTTCTTCTCGAAGCACCAGGAATTAAGGCAGACGGCGACGTCATAGGCGAGATAGTCGTTGCAGGCGAAATAGAAGTCGATGAGCCCGGAAAGCTGGTCGCCGAGGAAGAAGACGTTGTCCGGGAAGAGGTCGGCGTGGATGACGCCTTCCGGCAGCGATTTCGGCCACTGGCGCTCCAGATGTTCGAGCTCGGCCGAGATCTCGTCCTTGAGACCTGCCTGCACCTCGTCGGCGCGCGCTTCGGAATTGACCCAGAGCGGCCGCCAGCCGCCGACGGAAAGCGCATTGGCGCGCTTCAGCGCGAAACCCTCGCCGGCGACGTGCATGGCCGCCAGCGCCTTGCCCACTTCGTGGCAGTGCCTGGCTTCGGGCTTTCTCAGCCACATGCCTTCAAGGAAGGAGATGACGGCGGCAGGACGACCAGAGAGCTCGCCGAGCAGCTCGCCGTCGGAACGCGGTAGCGGCAGCGGGCAGGACAGGCCGCGCTCAGCCAGATGATGCATGAGACCCAGGAAGAACGGCAGGTCGCCGGCATTCACGCGCTTTTCGTAGAGCGTGAGGATGTAGGAGCCCTTGGTCGTGTGCAGCAGGAAATTGGAGTTCTCGACGCCCTCGGCGATCCCCTTGTAGGAGGTCAGCCGGCCGACGTCATAGGCGGTGAGAAAACGGGCGAGATCGTCTTCCGTGATATCGGTGTAAACGGCCAAAGGTGTCCACTCTCAAGAAAATGCGGGCAGGAAATGCGGCTTATTCGCCGTTGACGAAGGCCATGTCGGCAGCCGTCAGCGGCACGTGGCGGATCTCGCGGTTGACGAGGAAGTTCTCGTTTTCCTCGACCGTATCGGCGAGTTCCACGGAAGCGTCGTAGCGTTCGCGAAACGCCTCGATGATCTCGTTGACGATCACTTCCGGCGCAGACGCACCGGCCGACAGGCCTACCGTAGAGATGTCGCCGATTTCGTCCCAGTCGATTTCCGACGCCCGCTGGACCAGCACGGATTTTTTCGCGCCGGCTCTCAGCGCCACTTCGACGAGGCGCTTGGAATTGGACGAGTTGGGCGCGCCGACGACGAGGAACAGGTCGCAGCCGGGGGCTGCCTGCTTCACCGCTTCCTGGCGGTTGGTGGTGGCGTAGCAGATCGAATCGGCGGCGGGCGCCGTGAGGTTCGGAAAACGCTCGTGCAGCCGCTTGATGACGCCGGCGGTGTCGTCGACCGACAGCGTCGTCTGGGTGACGAAACCGAGATTGTCCGGGTCCGGCGGCTGGTAGACGTCCGCATCCTCGACGGTCTCGACCAGCGATACCGTTCCTTCCGGCAATTGGCCCATGGTGCCGATCACTTCCGGATGGCCGGCATGACCGATCAGGACGACGTGGCGGCCGAGGCGATTGTGGCGCATCGCCTGCTTATGGACCTTGGAGACCAGTGGACAGGTGGCGTCGAGATAGAACAGGTTGCGTGCATCCGCGTCGGCGGGCACCGACTTCGGCACGCCATGCGCCGAAAAGACGACCGGCTGCTTGCGGTGTTCCGGCGGGATCTCGTCGAGTTCTTCAACGAAGATCGCACCCTTGGCTTCGAGGCCTTCGACGACGTAGCGATTGTGGACGATCTCATGGCGGACATAGACCGGCGCGCCGAATTCCTTCAGTGCCAGGACGACGATCTGGATCGCGCGGTCGACGCCGGCGCAGAAGCCGCGCGGGCCGCAAAGGCGGATGGTGATCGGGGATTTTTCTGCCGCTGATGATGCCATGGATCAGGATGCCATTAGGAGGAAAACGAGCGCTGCGATCGCCGGGCCGCCCTGGATGAGGAGGATACGCGGCTTGACCGACCACGCGCCATATATAGCGGCAACGACCACGCACACAAGGAAGAACACCTTCAGCTGGATGGCAAAGGCGGCTTCCGCCTGGAGCAACGACCAGAACAGGCCGGCGGCAAGAAAGCCGTTGTAGAGCCCCTGGTTGGCCGCGAGCACCCGTGTCGTCTCGGCCTGCTCGGCCGTCATGCGAAACACGGCCCTTCCCTTCGGCCCGGTCCAAAGGAACATTTCCAGCACCAGGAAACCGATATGCAGCAAGCCGGTCAAAGCAATCAGTGTGTTCGCGATGATCGTCACGTTGCCTCCGCTGCCGTTCGTCACGCACGGTTAGCATGACGGTAAACCCGCGGCTATCGCCCGCGCCGCATTGCATAGATGCCGCTGACCAGCACCAGAGCCGCTGCCAGCCCATACCACGTCAGCGCATATTGCAGGTGGTTGTTGGGCAGGTCGAACTGGGTCACACCGCCAATCGGCAGACCGCCCGGATTGGGCGTTGCATCGGCATCGACGAACAGTGGCACGACCTTGTCGGCGGGAAGGCCGACCGAAGACGCCATCGTGTCGAGGTCCTTCCAGTAGAAGATGTTCTTGGCGAGATCGTTGTCGGGAACGAGCGACGACGGCTTTCCGTCAAGCTTCGGCCTTGCAAGACCATGAATGCCGACGAAGGCGGGAAGCTCGCCGGCAAGCCGGGTCGAGGAATCCTTCTGCTCGAAAGGCACGAAACCGCGATTGACGAAGAGAAAGCGGCCGTCGTCCAACCGTAGCGGCGTGAAGACGTAATAGCCGGTGCGGCCATTGAAAGTCGCGAAGAAATGCCGCTCCTTGCTATGGTCGAACCCGCCAGTCACCGTGACGCTGCGGTAGTCGATGTCGCCGCCATCGGCGAGGATCTTCTCGATCTCGGCAAGTGTCGCCGGTGGTGCAGACCTGCGCTCGGCCATGGCCGAAAGCAGGCCTTCCTTCCAGTGCAGCCGCTGCATTTGCCAGGTGCCGAGCGAGACGAGAATGGCAAATGTCGCGACGAGCAGCAGCAACGTGCCGATGCGACCGATCAGGCCGCTCTTTTTCCTGGTCGCGATCTCAGCCACGGTCGATCTCGCCCGGACGCGCATTGTTGCGGAATTGCAGGTTGATCAGGATGCCCTTGAGCATCCGCGTCAGGCCGAGGCTGAAGATCACCGCAAGCGGGATCCACAGGATGAAGTGTAGCCAGAGCGGTGGGTTGAAGTTGACCTCAGCCCAAAGCGCCGCGCCGACGACAATGAAGCCGACGATCAGGATCACGAACACGACAGGACCATCGCCGGCATCGGCAAACTTGTAGTCGAGATCACAGCTCGCACAGGACGACTTGACCTTCAGAAACCCGTCGAAAAGCTTGCCCTGGCCGCAGCGCGGGCAAAGCCCCTTGATCCCGGTCATTACCGGGTCAACCGGCGGGAAATGTGCCTTGTCTTCACTCACGGCTTGATCTCGATTGGCGTGTTGTTGGGCACCATGGCCCAGATTTCTTCCATTTCGGCATTGGTAACGGCAATGCAGCCATTCGTCCAATCGAAGCGCTGCGTCAAAAAGGCCAGCCAGCCGAAATAATTGGGCTGGCCATGGATCATGATCATGCCGCCGGGATCGACGCCGCTTGCGGCGGCGGCCGAGACATCGGCCGGCGCCGGATAGGAGACGTGAATGGACTTGTAGTAGCCGCTGCCGGGATTGCGCCAGTCGAGCGAATAGAGCCCTTCCGGCGTCTTCTGGTCGCCCTCCTGGCGCTTGTGGCCAATGGGGTTGCCGCCGAGCGAAACCGTGTATTCACGGATCACCTGGTCCCCTTGGAAGAGCTGCAACAGCCGCCGTTCCTTGTGCACGACCACTCTGTCTGCGCTATCGGCGGCCACGGCGGGCAAACAGCCGGATACCACAAGCGCCGCCGCCAATCCCAACCTCATTTCCGTCACCCCTCGAGCCGTCCTGTGGGCACACCACCAAAAGAACAAGGCGGCTGCATGACTGCAACCGCCTTGTCGAAACGAGCGTAGGCTCTATTCGCTTACATGTGGGCGACAGGCGCGCCCCAACCACCCCAGATGTAGATGGAGAAGAAGAGGAACAGCCAGACGACGTCAACGAAGTGCCAGTACCAGGCGGCCGCCTCGAAACCGAAGTGCTGCTTCGGGGTGAAATCGCCACGCAGCGCACGGATCAGGCAGACGAGCAGGAAGATCGTGCCGACCAGGACGTGGAACCCGTGGAAGCCGGTCGCCATGAAGAAGGTCGCGCCGTAGATCGAGTCCTTGAAGGCGAACGGAGCGTGAGCATATTCGTAAGCCTGGACGTAGGAGAACAGTACGCCGAGCGCGACCGTCAGCGCCAGGCCGTTGACCAGGCCCTTGCGGTCGTTGTGCAGCAGCGCGTGGTGCGCCCAGGTCACCGTCGTGCCGGACAGAAGCAGGATGACGGTGTTGTAAAGCGGCAGGTGCCAGGGATCGAGAACCTCGATGCCCTTCGGCGGCCAGACGCCGCCGGTGAAGGCGGTGCGGGTTGCCTGGATGGCTTCGCCCGGGAATAGGCTGGCATCGAAATAAGCCCAGAACCAGGCGACGAAGAACATCACTTCCGAAGCGATGAACATGATCATGCCGTAGCGCAGGTGCAGGGCAACGACGCGCGTGTGGTGACCTTCGTGGGCTTCCTTCACCGTGTCCGACCACCAGCCGTACATGGTGTAGAGAACGATGATGAGGCCTGCGAGCAGGATCCAGACGTTTGCGAACTCGAGGCCGAAGATCTTCAGCGAGCTGCCCGACAGGTAGCGCATGTAGCAGATGCCGCCGAACGCCATGACGAAGGCGCCGATCGAGGCAAGCAGCGGCCAGGGGCTTGGGTCAATGATGTGGTAGTCGTGATTCTTCTGATGCGCACCGGCCATGTCAGTAATCCCCGAAATGTCTCTCTCTCGTCGCCCTTCCGGCATAGCCGAAAAGGACCTCCATTCAAAGTTTGTTCTCTTCCGTCTTCACCTGCGCGACCGGCTTTGATGGTTCGCGCGGATAGAAGGTGTAGGAAAGCGTCAACGTCTTGATGTCCTTGGTCTCCACCGCCTTGACCATGTCCGGATCGACGAAGAATACCACTGGCATCTCCATCTCCTCTCCCGGCTGCAAGGTCGTCTCGGTGAAGCAGAAGCACTGTACCTTGTTGAAGTAGGCGCCCGCCTGCATCGGCGTGACGTTGAAGGTCGCCTGACCCGTCGTCGGCTTCGACGACAGGTTCTTCGCCTTGTACATCACCTGCACCGTTTCACCGATGCGGATGTCGATGTCGCGCTGGACCGGCTTGAACTCCCAGGGCAGGCCGCCCGAGGTGTTCGCGTCGAAGGTGACCTTCACCTTTTCGTCCAGGATGACGTCGGACGCCTGCTCGACGCGCTGCGTCGTGCCGTTATAGCCGGTGACGCGGCAGAACATGTCGTAAAGCGGCACGGCCGCATAGGCCATGCCGACCATGCCGCCAACGAAGGCCAGGCAAGTGCCGACGACGACGCGGTTGGAGCGCTGCGAGCTTGTGGTCTGCGGTGAATTCGTCATGCCATCCCGCCTCAGTTGACCATGCCGTTGCCGAACTTGATCAGCGTGACGATGTAGAACAGGACGACGAGGCCGAAGAGGACGAAGCCGAGCGCGATGTTGCGGCCGCGGCGCGATTTCTTCTGGGCATCAGTGAGCTTGACGGTTTCCATCAGGCAATACTCCCGGCATTCAGCCAGATATTGACGATCAGGTGGTCCGCCATCAGGGCGGAGAAGATCACGAAAAGATACATGATCGAGAAGGCAAAGAGTTTCTTGGCCGGCAGCATGCGCTCGTCCGTCTCCGGCATGCGCAAGACGCCGATCGAGTACCACACGAAGCCGAGGCCGAGAGCCGCTGCGACTGCGCCGTAACCGATGCTCGCAAAACCGAGCAAGGTGGGACAGATGCCGATCAGTGCGGTCAGCACGGCGTAGATGACGATCTGCTTCTTGGTGGTCGCCTGGCCGCAGACATTCGGCATCATCGGCACACCGACGGCGCCGTAGTCGCCCATCTTGAAGAGCGCGAGCGCCCAGAAGTGCGCCGGGGTCCACAGGAAGGTGATGAGGAAGAGAACGATGCTTTCGACCGATACGGCGCCGGTCACGCAGGCCCAGCCGATCATCGGCGGGAAAGCGCCGGCAGCACCGCCGATGACGATGTTCTGCGGCGTCGAGCGCTTCAGCCACATCGTGTAGATGACCACGTAGAAGAAAATGGTGAAAGCGAGCAACCCGGCTGCGAGCCAATTGACGGCGAGCCCGAGGATGATCACGGAAAAGGCAGACAGCGTCAGACCGAAAGCCAGCGCTTCCTGCGGCAGGATCTTGCCGGCCGGGATCGGGCGCTTGGCGGTACGGGTCATGACCGCGTCGATGTCGGCGTCATACCACATGTTCAGCGCGCCGGACGCGCCAGCGCCGACGGCGATGCACAGGATGGCGATGAAACCGATGAAAGGATTGATGTGTCCTGGTGCGAGTACCAGCCCGGCGAACGCCGTGAAGACGACCAGGGACATGACACGCGGCTTCAGAAGCTCGAAGTAATCGCGCGCAGAGGCTTCGGACAGGCGCGGTACGCCTTCCATGCCGACTGCTTCGTGATTGTCGATGACCGTCATGTCTTGTCCCTGCAAAAGTCCCGGCCGCAAGGGCCGTGTATCGCCGGTTTCCCGGCGGGGTGAAGCCGCCGGAACCGGCGGCTTCTGTTCGTTGCCCGTCACTTGATGCGCGGGAGCTGTTCCCACTGGTGGAACGGCGGCGGCGAAGACAGCTGCCATTCCAGAGTGTTCGCACCCTCGCCCCACGGATTGTCGCCAGCGACGCGCTTCTTTGCGAAGGCTTCGAAGACGCCGAAGAGGAAGATCAGGACACCGACGGCTGCGACGTAGGAGCCGTAGGACGAAACCATGTTCCAGCCGGCATAGGCATCCGGATAGTCGATGTAACGGCGCGGCATGCCGGCGAGGCCGAGGAAGTGCTGCGGGAAGAAGATCAGGTTCACGCCGATGAACATGACCCAGAAGTGCAGCTTGCCGACGAACTCGGAGTACATGTAGCCGGTCATCTTCGGGAACCAGTAGTACCAAGCCGCGAAGATTGCGAAGACGGCGCCGAGCGACAGAACGTAGTGGAAGTGAGCAACCACGTAGTAGGTGTCGTGCAGCGAGCGGTCGAGGCCGGCGTTGGCGAGCTGAACGCCCGTGACGCCACCGACGGTGAACAGGAAGATGAAGCCGATCGCCCAGACCATCGGGGTCGTGAAGCGGATCGAACCACCCCACATCGTCGCGATCCACGAGAAGATCTTAACGCCGGTCGGGACAGCGATGACCATCGTCGCGAAGACGAAGTAGCGCTGCGTGTCGAGCGACATGCCGACGGTGTACATGTGGTGAGCCCACACGATGAAGCCGACGGCGCCGATCGCGACCATAGCGTAGGCCATGCCGAGGTAACCGAAGATCGGCTTGCGCGAGAAGGTGGAAACGATGTGGCTGACGATGCCGAAGCCCGGCAGGATCAGGATGTACACTTCCGGGTGACCGAAGAACCAGAACAGGTGCTGGAACAGGATCGGGTCGCCGCCGCCTTCAGGCGCGAAGAAGGCCGTGCCGAAGTTGCGGTCGGTGAGCAGCATGGTGATGCCGCCTGCCAGAACCGGCAGCGAGAGCAGAAGCAGGAACGCGGTGATCAGAACCGACCAGGCAAAGAGCGGCATCTTGTGCAGCGTCATGCCCGGAGCGCGCATGTTCAGGATCGTGGTGATGAAGTTGATCGCACCGAGGATCGAGGACGCGCCGGCAATGTGCAGGCCGAGGATGACGAAGTCCATCGCCGGTCCTGGCATGCCCGATGTCGAGAATGGCGGATAGATCGTCCACCCTCCCCCTGCGCCATAGGCGCCGGCCGGACCTTCGACGAACATCGAAAGCAGCACGAGCAGGAAGGCCGGAATGATCAGCCAGAAGGAGATGTTGTTCATGCGTGGGAACGCCATGTCCGGCGCACCGATCATGATCGGAACCATCCAGTTGGCGAAGCCGCCGATCAGCGCCGGCATGACCATGAAGAAGATCATGATGAGCGCGTGCGCGGTCGTGAACACGTTGAACATGTGCTTGCCGCCGTCGATGGCAGCATCGCCCTCGAAGCCGTAAACCATCTGCGCCAGACCGTGGAAGATCTGGATGCCCGGCTCCTGCAGCTCGGCGCGCATGAAGATGGACAGCGTGCCACCGATGATGCCCGCGAAGATCGCGAAGATCAGGTAGAGCGTGCCGATGTCCTTGTGGTTGGTCGACAGGAACCAGCGCTGGAAGAAGCTCAAAGGCTTGTGCGCATGGTCTGCGTGGCCATGATCGGAGTGATCATGGCGTTGGTCTTGATGAACGGCTGTTCCAGCCATGGGTCGAGCTCCCCTTCCGATTACTGTGCGGCGTTAGCGGCGACGTCGACGGTCTTGGCCGAGTCGATGGACGCCATGAGCGCCTTGTTCGCATCGCCAACATTCGTTGCGGCGGCTGCGAGCCAGGTGTCGTATTTTTCCTGCGAAACCACGCGGATGGCGATCGGCATGTAAGCGTGGTCCTTACCGCAGAGCTCGGAACACTGGCCGTAGTAGAGACCTTCGCGCTCGGCCTTGAACCAGGTTTCGTTCAGGCGGCCGGGAACGGCGTCGATCTTCACGCCAAAGGCAGGCATTGCAAATGCATGGATCACGTCAGCAGCGGTGACGAGAACGCGAACCGTCTTGCCGACCGGAACGACGACTTCGTTGTCGACGGCGAGCAGGCGCGGATATTCTTTCTTGTCTTCCTTGCCGAGCGTCGCGCGGTCTTCTTCCTTCATCATGATGCTGTCGAAGGTGAGCGGGCTTTCGCCGACTTCATACTCGTAGGACCAGTACCACTGGTTGCCGGTCGCCTTGAGCGTCAGGTCCGGATTGGCCGGCGGCGTCAGCTGCGCGGTCAGGAGCTGGAAGGACGGGATCGCGAGGAAGAGAAGGATGACGACCGGACCGACGGTCCAGACGACTTCGATCGCGGTGTTGTGGCTGGTCTTGGACGGAACCGGGTTCGCGCTTTCGCGGAACTTGATCACAACGATGATCAAAAGGAGGAGAACGAAAAGTGTAATCGGAATGATGAACCACAGGGTATAATGTTCAAACCACGTGATTTCTTCCATGATGCCCGTAGCGGCCGACTGAAAGTTCGTCTGCCATTCGACAGGCTTGTCAGCAAAGGCGCTCGAAGCAAAAAGCAGACAGGCAAGCGCTGCCAGAACTGCATAAGCCTTGTTTTTCACAATGTGTCTCCCCAATGCGCTTGATCAGGATCAAACCGGAACGCAGAATCCCTGCGATACTGCTGCGCTTCAAACCACAGTTTGTCCGATGCCGCAACATCTGACCAATCAACCCCATGCGGCATTTTTGCACAAACGTTGCTTTTCACACAGGCACCCCTCGAAACCCGCGGCGAAACCACCTATAGGGGCTGTTCTGCGCGCTTGGCGATCCGATTGCACAGCGCTTTGACGGCGGCGCGCCGGATAGGGCGCCGAACCCGCCCAATTTCCGCCATATGGCGCTGGAATGTGCCCCGCAGGGCTTTTCATTTATTCCTGCGCACTTCAAGAATAGCCCTGATGATTCGACGTTTTGAGGTTTACATGGGCCTGCCCCTCTTTTCCCGACTGTCGGCCTTCGCCGCCTTCGGCCTTGCCGTTCTCGCTCTCCCGGCTCAAAGCCTGGCCCAGCAGCCCGCCGGAACACCCGGCACGGTCAAGTCCAACCATGGCGCGTGGTCGATCGTCTGCGATCAGCCGCCGGGCGCTTCCGCTGACCAGTGCGCGCTGATGCAAAACGTCATCGCCGAAGACCGGCCGGAAGTCGGCCTTTCGGTGGTCGTTCTGAAGACGGCGGATCGCAAGGCCAAGATCCTGCGCGTGCTCGCTCCGCTCGGCGTGCTTCTGCCGAACGGCCTCGGCCTCAATGTCGACGGCAAGGATATCGGCCGCGCCTATTTCGTGCGCTGCTTCTCCGACGGCTGCTACGCGGAAGTGGTGCTCGAGGACGAACTCCTGAAGACCTTCCGCTCCGGCGCAACCGCGACCTTCATCGTCTTCCAGTCGCCCGAGGAAGGCATCGGCATTCCCGTCGACCTCAAGGGTTTCGGCGAAGGCTACGACGCGCTGCCCTGATCGGCGACATATTCAAAGACAAACAAAGAGCCGCGCTTCGAGCGCGGCTTTTTTGTTGGCGAGCATAAAAGACAAAGCCCGGATCGATGATCCGGGCTTGATACATCGCGGAGGCGACGCGTCGTTAGATGATATCAGTCCCGACGATGTTGATACCGAAGCCCTCGAGCCCGACATAGTAGCGTTCGCGCGAAGCGAGCAGCCTGATGGAACTGATGCCGAGATCCTTCAGGATCTGCGCGCCGAGGCCGATTTCCAGCCACTCGTTTTCACGGGCCTGCGCCTCGTCGTGGGCCTCGCGGTCGTGCTTGCCTTTGCGCGCCGTCTGCGACACGCCGACGCCAACCGAACCTTCGCGCAGATACACGATGACCCCCCTGCCCTCGTCGGCAATGCGCTTCATGATGCGGTCGATCTGGCAGTCCTTGCCGAAGACGTCAGCGCCGACATTTTCGAGATGCAGGCGAACCGGGATGTCGACGCCGTCGCGGATATCGCCGAAGACGACGGCGAGATGCTGCATCGGATCCCAGGGCAGCGCATAGGAATGTCCCTTGGCCGCACCGTAGGGCGTCTCGATATCGAAGGAACCGCCATGCTCGATCAGGGTTTCCTTGCGCTGGCGGTAGGCGATGAGGTCGGCGACAGAAACCTGCTTCAGGCCATGGGTGTCGGCGAAGCTCGCCACCTGCGGCCCGCGCATGACCGTGCCGTCGTCATTGACGAGTTCGCAGATGACGCCGATCGGCGGCAGGCTGGCAAGCCTGCAGAGGTCGACTGCTGCTTCCGTGTGACCGGAACGCATGAGCACGCCGCCTTCGCGCGCGACCAGCGGGAAGATGTGACCGGGGCGAACGAAGTCGGTCGGCCCGACATTGGGATTGGCAAGGTTGCGCACCGTCAGCGTGCGGTCGTCTGCGGAAATGCCCGTCGTGGTGCCATGCTTGAAATCAACCGAGACGGTAAAGGCCGTCGTGTGAGCGGAATCGTTTTCCGCCACCATGGCGTTGAGGTTCAGGCGCTTGGCCTCTTCGCGCGGCATCGGCGTGCAGACGATGCCGGAGGTGTGGCGGACGATAAAAGCCATCTTTTCCGGCGTGCAATGCACCGCCGCGACGATCAGGTCGCCCTCGTTCTCGCGGCCGTCGTCATCGGTGACGACGACGATTTCGCCGGCCTCGAAAGCGCGGATGGCATCGACGACACGCTTCTGATCATAGGACATGGTGTTCTTCCCGAATTTGTCTGGGCCGGCTGAAGCCGAATTACTTGAGGCGACCGGTCTGGCCGCGGTCACGCAGGTAGTGATCCGCGATCGTGCAGGCAAGCATCGCCTCGCCGATCGGCACCGCACGGATGCCGACGCACGGATCGTGGCGCCCCTTGGTGCGCACGTCGACCTCGTTGCCGTCGCTGTCGACCGAGCGCCGTTCGGTGAGGATCGACGAGGTCGGCTTGATGGCGAAACGCGCGATTACGGGCTCGCCGGTGGCGATGCCACCGAGAATACCGCCAGCATGGTTCGACAGGAAGACCGGCTTGCCATCGGCACCGATGCGCATCTCGTCGGCATTCTCCTCGCCGGTGATTTCGGCCGCACCGAAGCCGTTGCCGATCTCGACACCCTTGACGGCGTTGATCGACATCAGGTTCGAGGCGATGTCCTGGTCGAGCTTGGCATAGATGGGCGCACCGATGCCGGCGGGCACGCCCTCGGCCACCACTTCGACGACGGCACCGATCGAGGATCCCGACTTGCGGATGCCATCGAGATACTCTTCCCAGACCGGCACGATCTCCGGATCCGGCGCGAAGAAGGGGTTGTTGTCGACCTCGGCCCAGTCCCAGTTGGCGCGGTTGATCTTGTGCTTGCCGATCTGCACGAGTGCGCCGCGCACGACGAGCCCCGGCACGACCTTGCGAGCGACACCACCGGCAGCCACACGTGCCGCCGTTTCGCGCGCCGACGAACGCCCGCCGCCGCGATAATCGCGGATGCCGTATTTCAGATCATAGGTGTAGTCGGCATGGCCCGGGCGATAGCGCTTGGCGATCTCGGAATAGTCCTTCGAGCGCTGGTCGGTGTTTTCGATCAGCATCGAGATCGGCGTTCCGGTCGAGATCATTGTCTCGCCGTCCTCGTCGAACATGACGCCGGAGAGAACCTTGACCAGATCGTCCTCGCGGCGCTGCGTCACAAAGCGCGACTGGCCGGGTTTGCGCTTGTCGAGCCAGACCTGGAGTTCGGCGAGAGTGAAACGGATGCCGGGCGGGCAGCCGTCGATGACGCAGCCGAGCGCCGGCCCGTGGCTTTCGCCCCAGGTGGTTACGCGGAAGAGATGACCGAAAGTGTTATGCGACATGAAGGCAACCGACCCTAAGCAAGCAACGGCCGTACGTTTGTACGCGGATGCCCTCTCTTACTGCATAATTCCTCAAATCGATATCGATTTAAGGACAAAATTATGTAGCACTTCAGAGTGCTATAGCGGCCTTAGCGCGTCTCAAAGTACGCGCGGCGCTGTGGTGGAAAGCCGAAGACGGGGAAAGACTTTCGCGACCCAGCGCGACATCCTCCGTCACGATGCCAGGCGCAGACCCCGCTCGGTTGCGAAGGCGAGAAACTTCTCGGAGCTCAAGGGCCTCGCAAAGGCGTAGCCCTGCAGCACGTCGCAGCCGAGGATGCCGAGCATTTCGGCATGCGCCATCGTCTCTACACCTTCGGCCACCGTCTCGATGTTGAGCGAGCGTGCGATCTCGATAATCGAGCGAACCAGCGCCTGTTCGCTGCGTGCGCTCAGGACCGGGACCACGAGCTGGCGGTCGATCTTCAGCCGCTTCGGCTTGATCTTCAACAGGCTGACGATCGAGGTGTGCCCGGTCCCGAAATCGTCGACCTCGATGTCGATACCCAGTCGCTTGATACCCTCGATGTTGGTCGCGACGATATCGTCGCTCTCATCGAGGAAGATCGATTCCACCAGCTCGAAACAGATCTGGCCGGGCGCAATGCTCAGGCCTTCAAGCGAAAGCAGCAGATCGTCGTCCTGAAGCCGCTTGGCCGAGACGTTGACCGAAATCTTGGGAACGCGCACGCCGGCGGCGGCCCAGCGCATCTGGTCTTTGAGGGCTTTCTCCAGAACCAGCCGGTCGAGCGCAGCGGTGACGTTGAGTTCGTCGGCGATCCCGAGGAAACGGTCCGGCGTCAGGATACCCTCGCGCGGATGCTTCCAACGCACCAGCGCCTCCACGCCGCAAAGCGCAAGCGAGGTCGCGTCGAACTGTGGCTGGTACCAGGGCTCGAATTCGTCCCGCTCGATGCCTTCGAGAATTTCATCGGCGATACGTTTGGCGGTCACCACCTCCGCCTGCAACGTCTCGGTGAAGAACTGATAGCGGTTTCGGCCAGCTTCCTTGGCGCGATAGAGCGCGATGTCGGCGTTTACCAGCAGCTTGCGCGCGTCGATTTCCGGGCCTTCCCCGACCGCGACACCGATGCTGACACCGAAGCGGCAGGGAAACCCGTTGTAATCGACCGGCTGCCGCATGGCGGCGATGATGCGGTCGCAGCGCGGCGCAAGTGCGGCCTCGCCGACAGCCCCGATCACGGCAACCACGAATTCGTCGCCGCCGATCCGCGCGATGATATCGCCGGGCGAGGTGTTCGCCCTGAGGATCTCGGAGGCATGGACCAGCATGGCGTCGCCGGCGGCATGGCCGAGCGTATCGTTGATCTGCTTGAACCTGTCGAGGTCGATATGAAGGATGGCGATGTCTTCCCGATCACCGTCGGGCGACGACGTCAGGCGCTCCAGCGCCTTGTCGAGCATGCGGCGGTTGCCAAGCCCGGTTAGCGGATCGTGCAGCGCATTGTGCTCGATGCGCACGCGCGCCTGCTCCAGTTCGGCGTTTTTCGCGTCCGCCATCGCCTTTGCCGCGCGCAGCTGCTCGGTCATCAACACGTCGTCGGTGACATCGAGCGCCATGCCCACGAACTTGCGCGCACCATCGGGCGATACATGCAGCTTGCCGACCGAGCGGATGTGGCGGACGCCGCCGGTCGGCAGCACCACGCGTGCCTGATGCACATAGGTTTCATCGATCGCGATGGCGCGGTTGACCGCATCGAGCGCAGGCCGGCGGTCATCGGGATGAAGCGCAGTCAGCCACGTCTCCTCGTTGGTGATGCCGTCGGTGTAAACGAGACCGTAAAGCTGGTGCATGCGGTCGTCCCAATAGGTCAGGCCGCTGTCGAGATCGGCCTCCCACATGCCGCAGCGATAGGAATCGAGCGCCAGATCGAGCCGGCGCGACAGCAGTTCGAGATCCTGCTCACGCTCGTAGAGCCCCTTCAGCGCCTGCTCAAGTTCGTGGTTCTGCTGGTCGACTTGCGCCTTTGCGGCGCTCAACCGCTCATTTCTCGCCACGTCGTCGCTGACGTCCCAACTGATGCCGGTGACCTTGGCGCGTCCGTCGGCGCCGCGGTAGCTGGATCCGACATTGCGGATATGGCGCATCGTTCCGTCGGGCAGGAGGACGCGATACTGCGACCGGTATTCCAGGCCATCGTCCAGGCTGCGGAAGAGCGCGTTGGCGGCAATGCCGATATCGTCCGGATGCACGGTCGCCCGCCACTCGTCATATGTCGGCTCGTCCACATGGGCCTCCAGCCCGTGCAGGTGGAACATCCGGTCGTCCCAGGAGCGCTGCTGGCTCTCGACGTCGATCTCCCAGATCCCGATCTTCGACGCGTCGAGCGCCAGGTTCAGGCGATGAGACAGCGTCATCACCTCCCCTTCCCGCGCCTTCAGCTTGGCGATGTTGCGCTGTCGCTCGTTGACGAGGCCGCCGGCCAGGAGGATCGGGATGACCACCACCGTGACGGCGGCAACGATCGCCATCTGGATGAAGCTGCTGTTTTCGGGAAGCTGCTTCCATCCACCGACCGGCATGGCCGCAAGCTCCCACACGCCGCCGGCGAGCTCCAACCGACGCTTGACCGGCGCGGCGCGAAAGAGAGCGTCGTCGCCGTAGAACGCATCCTGTATGCGCTCCGGCTCGGAAATGTCGCGGATCGCCAGATGAACGTCGATGTGGCGGTGATCCCGCGCCAGTTCCGGCGCTTCGCCGCCCGATTCGAGCAGGCGTGCCGCGCGGTAAAGCGCCTTCTCGTCGAGTATGGCCTCGACATAGCCCCAACGCTCCATGCGGCCCTGGATCTTGGAGAAGACCGGCAGGAACAGTTCGAAACCATTGCGGCCGCTCGGCAGCCGGATCGGGCCGATCATCACTGGCCTGACCGTCGAGGACGCGCGCTCGATGGCGTGTCTTGTCGCGCCGAATCGGTTGAAGTCGCTGCCGACGAACCATTGCTGGCTCTCGCGCGGAAAGGCGATCCGCACCACGCCGCCCGGCGCTGCCGAAGCGCGCACCATCTGTGGGTTCTGCAGGAGGAGCTTCGTCGCCATGACCGTGAAATCGTCTGACGTCATGGCCGGATGGACGCCGATGCTGTTGGCAAAACCGTTCAACGCCGCAATGCTGGTATTAACCTCCGATTGCAGCCGGTTGGCAATGAGGTTCAGTTCGTTCTCGACGTCGATCCTAAGGTCGTTCTGGAAATTCTCGCGATTTTGTCGCTCATAGACATGCCCGCCCGTAAAAACGACAAGGCCAGCGATCGCCGCCGGAATGAGCGACGGTTTCGCAAATCTGGCGGCGGCCCGAATGCGCTGGCGCAGAACGTCAATGATCTTCAATCTCTTCCCCTCGATCCCCAACCAAAGGTAGCGAGCGAGTCTTAAGATTGGCTTTCGTCACAATTCCTTGGCAAACCCTATAATTCATGGGGAAACCACCCCGCCGATACCCGGAGTTCGGCCCCTGCCCGCTTGAAAAATACGGTATCGCCGTCCAGTCTCCAGAGTTCGGATAGACCATCAAAAAAAGCGGGGCGTCCGGCCAAAAGCCACGCCGCAAGGCAATTTTTGCCACAATCGGGGATCAAAGGGAGTGACAAGGATGTTCGCAGAAACGTTGAAGAGGGCAAGAAGAATGCGTTTTGTTATTGCCGCACTCATGGCCACCGCAGGGCTGCTCTCCCCCTTGTCCGCCCTGGCCGAAAGCGCCGACGTTGAAGCTACCATTACGGGTGTTGATACCGATAGGCTGAGCCTGTCGCTTGACGACGGCAAGAACTACCAGGCGCCCGAGGAATTCAATTTCGAAGGCCTAAAGGCCGGCGTAAAAGTTCTCGTCTTCTACACGGAAGTGGACGGCAAAAGGGTCATCAACGACCTCGAAATCGTTCAATAACAAGGCGTGGCCTTTCCTAGCGGCCACTGCACGGTTCGGACGAGCCGATTTTCACATTTCTGGAAGCAGGTTTCTCGGATGCCCCGCACGCGGGCATCCATGTGAAGCACATTGCGCGCCACCGCGCCAAACTACGCCCCAGGCTTCAGACCCAGCCGATGGCGTTGCCGGAGATCCGCAGAAGGCGGTCCTGCGGGATCGCCGCGGTCGCAGCCTCCTCAGCTTCCATTTCCCCGAAAAGCTTGAACAGCACACGAATGACGCCGCCATGGCTGACGCAGACCGTCGGCTTCGTCACGTCCCTGAGCCAGGCAGCTATGCGCCAGGACAGGATTTCGTAACTCTCGGCGTCCTCACCGGGGGGAATGAAGTCCCACTTCACGGCGCGCCGCTCGGCGATCCGCTGCGGCGCCGAGCGCTTGAGTTCGGGCAGCGTGTGTCCTTCCCAATCGCCGAAGGAAACTTCCTTGAGCCGCTCGTCGGTGCGGTAGGCCTCCGGATCGAGCCCCATGGCCCGCCGGACGCGCTCCATGGTCTCGCGGGTGCGGCCGAGCGGACTGGCGACGAAGTCGAAATGCCTGATATCGGCGCCGAGGATGCCTCCAAGCGCGACGCCGTTGCCGGTCGCCTGCTGGCGACCGAAGTCATTGAGAGGGATATCCTTTTGCCCCTGGAGCCGGCTTTCGGCGTTCCAGTCGGTCTGTCCGTGACGGATCACATAGATCAGCACAACATGTCTCCGGGCAGCAGGCTGCCGAATCCGACTTTGCGGTTCGGTCAGTCCTTGATCACGGAGATATCGGGCGCGTCCACTGCCTTCATGCCGACGACATGGTAGCCGCTGTCGGCGTGGTGCACTTCACCGGTGACCGAGCGCGACAGGTCCGAAAGCATGTAGAGACCGACGTCGCCGACTTCCTCGATGGTGACGGTGCGGCGCAGCGGCGCGTTGTACTCGTTCCACTTGAGGATATAGCGGAAGTCGCCGATGCCGGAGGCAGCCAGCGTCTTGATCGGGCCGGCGGAAATCGCGTTGACGCGGATGTTCTTCGGGCCGAGGTCGACAGCGAGGTACTTGACGCTTGCTTCGAGAGCAGCCTTGGCGACACCCATGACGTTGTAGTTCGGCATGACCTTCTCGGCGCCGTAATAGGTCAGCGTCAGCATCGAGCCGCCGTCCGTCATCAGCTTTTCAGCGCGACGGGCAACCGAGGTGAAGGAGTAGACCGAGATCTGCATCGTCTTGGCGAAGTTGTCGGCCGAGGTATCGACGTAGCGGCCGGTCAGTTCGTCCTTGTCGGAGAAGCCGATCGCGTGCACCACGAAATCGATCTTGCCCCACTGCTTCTCGAGCGTATCGAAGACGGCATCGATGGAGGCTTCGTCGCTGACGTCGCAATGGCCGGCCATGAAGCCGTCGATTTCCGCAAGCAGCGGCTCGACGCGCTTCTTCAGAGCGTCGCCCTGATAGGTCAACGCAACTTCACCACCCTGCGCGTGGATGGCCTTGGCAATGCCCCATGCGATGGAACGGTTGTTTGCAACGCCCATGATGACGCCGCGCTTGCCCTTCATCAGACCGGATGCCTGAGCCATGGTAAGTCCCCAATACTATTCCAGCATCGGCGGGCGCCGGTGCCAAAGATCAAAAATGTCAAAGACGCCCCACGAGAACGGGTGCGGCAAAATGTCGAGAATTGCCTATGGCATAGCCGCAAGGGTGGTTCAAGCGCGGCTGAGATCAGGAACTGTTAGTCCCCGTAATATTGGGTCAATGTGTCAGCGAACTGTCACAAATGACCCGTCACAGATAGAGGCCGTCGCGTTGCGACTTCATCAAATCGGTGATCTTGTCGTCGGGCGCCTCGGGCAGAACCAGTCGCAATTCGACCAGCAGGTCGCCATGCGTACCGTAAGCGCCGGGCATCCCCCTGCCCGCAAGACGGATGACCTTGTCCGAGCCGGACCAGGCCGGAACGACCACGGTAACCTGCCCGACCGGAGTTTCGAGCACCTGTTCGCAACCGAGCACGGCGCCCTGCAGGTCGACCGGCAAAGTGGTCATGAGATCAAGGCCGCGGGCGCGGAACGTCCCACCCTGGTCAACCCTGAGCGTGACGACGACGTCGCCGCGGGTCATGCCGGTCACCCGATAGCCCTGCTCCGCCAGACGAATGCTCTGACCGTCGACGGCGCCCGGTGGGATCTGCACCTTCAGGCTTTCGCCGTCAGGAAGCTCGACGGAGAGGCGCTGGCGGTTGATCAGGTCGTCGATGCTGACGGCGAGATCGACGGGAAGATCAGGTACTTTCTCGGCCGTCTTTGCCGCGCGCCCCCGGATGCGCCGGACGATCGCCGCCACAAGCTCGGCTGCCGGTGCGGCTGCACGCTGCATCAGCGGCGTCTCGGTCTTGAGAGCGCTTTCCTGCTGGGGCTCGGGCGTTGGTTCCGGCTTGCTTTCGGAAGCCTGGGCCGGGCGCTCCGGCTCCTTCGCCGCCGCAGCCGGCTTGGGCGCTGGCTTGGGTGTGGGCTTTGGGGAGGGCCGGGCCGACTTGGTGCGGGTCTCCGCACCGAAAATCTGTGAAATGGCATCCTCGGCGGTCTCGGCGTCGACGGGTGCCTCTTCCTGAGGCCGCATCTTCGCCTTCATCGCCTCCATGCGACGAAGCTCGGCCTCGCGGCGCGCATAATCGTAGCGGCTTCTGAGCTTCGGGTCGCGCAGGAGTTCATAGGCCTTGCCGGCCTCGGCAAAACGCTCGGCGGCGTTGGGGTCGTCCTGGTTGTGGTCCGGATGCACGGCCTTTGCCAGCGAACGCCAGGCGGCCTTGATTTCATCCTGCCCGGCGTTGCGCCGTACCCCGAGGATCACATAGGGATCACGCATGGTTTTACCATCTTCTCTGATCGGCAGCCGCTCCCTGACGCCCGCCTTCGCCCCGATTGCAGGCGCCATCGTCGCCCGTCCGTTGAATGCCGATGATCAGGAGAAGTTGCTAAATAGTGGTTAGCCACGGGTGCTCATGCGGCCATTGGGACGGCATCGTGGGCCGTCATGCGCGCATTTGCCGAAACGTGGTTAACCACCGATTTCAACGACTTGGGTCGGGCGCAGCTCAGGCGCGCGGGCCGAAGCTCGTCAGATACCAGGCGCCGTCGCCGCCCTGGCAGGTGCTGCCGTCGAACTTGGCGATGCCCTCGTAAGAATGACGCGTCGTGGTGAAGCGGCGGCAAAGCATGCCACTGGCGCGGTCTTCCTGGATGCTGCTGATGACGCCGGCGCTGCCGGAGGTCGCATTGGCCCAGGGAATTGGATTGATGGCGCCGCTGTTGAGTTCGGCCGACGTCACGGCATTGCGAACCATCACTGCGTCGGAAAGGCCATCGGAAGTCTTGGCGACGGGAACGGTGCCCGTCGAAACCGTGCGGTCGACACCGTTGCCGAAAAGGTCGAGGCCAGCCCCCATGCAGCCGGACAGCGCCAGGACCGGCAGGCAAATTGCCGCGCTACGCAGCAAGGCGAAGGAATACCCCTTCTTGGCGTCGATCCACTTTGCTATGTCTTGCACGGCAATCCTGTCAGACTCGCTGGAGCCGCACGTTTCTCGACAAGGTCAACATACAGGCTCCGACATTTTCGATGCGGAAACACCGGTCGGGCTCATCCCGAAGCATTTCCGCGCCAGACATCACGGCATTGGAACGCAATAATGGCGGCGAATGAGTTAACAAGCGGTGACTTCACCGAATCAAATGAACCCTTTTCCCTGTTTGGCACATGGCTGAAGGACGCGGAAGGCAGCGAGATCAACGACCCGAACGCGGTTGCGCTCGCGACCGTCGATGCCGACGGGCTGCCGAATGTCCGCATGGTTCTGCTCAAGGGTTTCGACGAACGCGGCTTCGTTTTCTACACGAATTTCGAAAGCCAGAAGGGTGAGGAGATCCTCGGCGCCCGCAAGGCGGCGATGTGCTTTCACTGGAAATCGCTCCGTCGGCAGGTGCGCGTGCGCGGCCCGGTCGAGATCGTCACCGACGAGGAGGCGGACGAATACTTCAAGAGCCGGCCGCGCGGCAGCCGCATCGGCGCCTGGGCCTCGAAGCAGTCGAGACCGCTCGAAGGCCGCTTCGCGCTGGAGAAGGCCGTTGCCGAGTACACCGCCCGCCACGCCCTCGGCGAAATCCCGCGCCCGAGCTACTGGTCGGGCTTCCGCATCCGCCCGACGTCGATCGAATTCTGGCACGACCGCCCGTTCCGGCTGCATGACCGGATGGAGTTTCGCCGTGAAACGCCCGAAGGCGGCTGGGAAAAGGTACGTATGTACCCTTAGCCTGCCTGTCTCTTGCAAGAGAGACGCCAGATGCAATGACGACGCCCGGCCATGCAGGTGGCCGAGCGGATATTATTCTTTGCCCGGCCCAAGCCGGGCGTTTTCATCGAGTGGCTTTTGATGACGATCGATGTTCGTGACGCGACGCTCGACGATGTCGCCGGCTGTCACCGCTGCCTCGACGAGGTTGCCCAGGAAGGCCGCTGGCTTTCACGGCTGAGCGCTCCACCCTTCGACGGCTTTGCCGCATACATGACCGACCTGCATCGCGGCCGGGCACCCCAGATCGTAGCAGTCGACGATCGCGTGATCGGCTGGTGCGATATCCGGCTGGATGCTTCGCCCGTTCGCGCGCATGTCGGCACCTTAGGCATGGGGCTTCTCGCCACCTATCGCAGCAAGGGAATCGGCGGCCGGCTTCTGCAACTGGCGATGCAGCGTGGTCGCGAGCGGGGGCTGGAACGCATCGAACTCTCCGTTCTTGATGAGAATGCTGCGGCCCGGGCGCTTTATGCGCAGTTTGGCTTCCAAATCGAAGGTCGCCGCGTGCGCGACTGGAAATACGGCGGCGTTTACCAGGACAGCATTCTCATGGCTTTTGCCTTCAATTGACGCCAAAGCGCTCGGCTGTCCAACTCGCCTTTTCTACCCGGCCGTCAGGCGGAACGGGATGCCGGATGCCAGCGCCGAGACGTATCGGGCACGCTGGAAATGGCCGTTCAGCGAAATGCGCGGGAGCGCATAAGGGCTGGATTGCGTCCGCGCCGTGAGCGTGCCGGGTTGGGTGGTGACGGCCAAGGTAAGACCCAGATCGGCGACGATGCGATGATCGCGTGCGGATACCGCTGGCGCGTCACCATAGGGATAGGCGAAAGTCTGGGGCGGCCGACCGGTGATCGCCTCGACCCGCCGCAGCGATCCCTCGATCTCTCGCCGCGCCTCGGCATCCGACAGGCGCGCGACCGCGCGGTGGCTGACCGTGTGGGCACCTAGGCTCGCCAGAGGACTTTCGATCAGGCGCCGTAACCCGGCCTCGTCCAGTGTCAGCTTTTCGGTGATCGACAGGGGGTCGATGCCGCGGTCACGGGCGGCAGCGTTCAGGGAAGCGATCGCCTTTGCCTCGTCATGGCCGTGAATGAACGCCGCGAAGCGATTGAAGACGGCCTGTCTTTCGGCCGTTGTCGACGCCTGCAGTGTTTCTACACCGCGGCCGAAGTCAAAGTGTAGCGTCTCGTTCGTTTCGAGCATATCGGCGAGCGTTTCCCACCAAAGCGTATGGGTGCGGTCGACGAAACCGCCGGCAACGAACACCGTGAACGGCGCCTGGTGGCGCTCGAAGACCGGCAAGGCGTGCTGGAGATTGTTCCTGTAACCGTCGTCGAGGGTAAAGCAGGCGACCGGTCCGCCCTCGGCAACCAAGGCCTGCGGCAAGTGTTCGAGCGGGACAAAGCGATAGCCGTCGCGCTTCAGCGTCCGCAGCGCGACATCGAGAAATTCCGGCGTGATCTCCAGATGGGCGTTGGGATCGAAGGCACGGGCAAGCTTGGGCCGGACATGGTGCAGCGTAAAGATCGCCCCCTGCCCGCGCGCGCCGGCCATCAGCCCGGCGCGGCTCAGGCCCCCGGCGACTTCCAGCCCGCCGGCAATTGCGGCGCGGCGAACAATTGTCCTGATCATGCCCTTGATGGTCGCCCCCAGAAATCTGGCCCACGTGCTCCCCGCGCGGCCTGCAAGCCTGGAAAGTTAACGGCGAGGGCGTTAAACCTTGTTGAACGGGGAGAGCGTTCATCGGCCATTTACCACAACCCCGAAAACAAGGTCGGCTTGCCACATTCCGCCCTAAAGTTGCAGCAAAGACACGGATCTTGTCACAAAACGAAACAGCTTTGCGCCTGACCGCGGGCGCCTTTCGACGGGGATCGACATGAAAACTCTGCGCTGCCTCCTGCTGGCGACCTTCGCACTGGCGCTCGGGACGGCGAGTGCCGTCGCCGGAAGCGCCTCGCTGGTGCTGGATGCGCGCACCGGCAAGGTCCTCTCGTCCGAAAACGCGGATGTCCTCAACCATCCGGCCTCCTTGACCAAGATGATGACGGTCTACATGGCCTTCGAGGCGCTGAGGAGCGGCAAGCTTTCCTGGGACAGCAAGATCAAGGTTTCGAAGGCGGCGGCTGCCAAGCCGCCGATGCGTCTCGGCCTCAAGTCCGGCATGACGATCACGGTGCGCGAGGCGGTCCTCGGCATGATCGTGCGCTCGGGCAACGATGCCGCAGCCGCCATGGCCGAGAAGCTCGGCGGCTCCGAGGCGAATTTCGCCCGGATGATGACCGCCAAGGCGCGGCAGCTCGGCATGAGCAAGACCGTTTTCATCAATGCCTCCGGCCTGCCGGCGAGCAAGCAGGTGACGACGGCCCGCGAGATGTCGACGCTCGCCGTGGCGCTGATGCGCGACTTCCCCAGGGAGTATCGGCTGTTTGCGACCGAAAGCTTCAATTTCCGTGGCCGCAAGGTGCGGGGGCACAACAACCTGATGTACCGCTACGACGGCATGGACGGCATCAAGACCGGCTATACCAATGCCTCCGGCTTCAACCTCGTCAGCGCCGTCAAGGACGGCAATCGCCGGGTGGTCGGCGTCGTGCTCGGCGGCAAGACGGCGCGCAGCCGCGACGCCAAGATGGCGGCCCTTCTCGATCGTCACGTCGGCAAGGCGGCCAAGGGTGGACGGCAGCTCGTGGCGTCGACGCGCGGTGGCAAGACGGTCGAAGCCCCCGTCGAAGTGGCCGCGGTCGCAACATCCGAGGTTCCGATGCCCTACGCCGCACCGCAGCGGGCCAAGCAGGATTCGGTTGCCGCCCTGATTGCGGCGACGTCGACGACCGCGATCCCGGCGGAACGCCCGACGGAACTTGCCGAGATCGAAACGACCGCTGCGGTTCCGGCAGCGTCAGGCGGTTGGCAGATCCAGATTTCGGCCGCACCTTCGGCCGAGGCTGCGCGCATGCTGCTGGCGCAGGCGCGCTCGGAGGCCGGTGCGCCGCTCGCAGGCGCCACGCCCTATACGGAAGCCGTCGGTAAGGGTGCCAAGGCGATCTACCGCGCCCGCTTCGTCGGCTTTTCGAGCAAGGATGCGGCCGCGGCCGCCTGTGACGCTCTCAAGCAGCGCTCCTATGACTGCATGATGCTGCCGTCGCGCGGCTGACGGCAGCGGTTCGCCGCAGCTTCACGCGCTTGCGGCTCTGTGGGCGCGATTGGCCATCCACCAGTCGCACTGCTCTTCGCTGTAGCCGAGAAGCAATCCCTCCTCGCGCTCATCTTCATCCGTCCATGGACGCCAATTGTAGAAGAGCTGGTCGCAGCGCTTCCTGAAGCGCTCGAAGCGCCAGGTCTCGCCCGGCAGCGCATAGAGGAAATAGCGGACCCGCTCCTCTTTCTCGCCTCCCGTGGTCGTCGGGCACATCTTTGCCAGCTCGAACGTGTCCAGCAGCAGCACACCGGTGGCAACATGCGGGGCAAAGAGCGCCTTCGTTTCCTCGAGCCAAGGCGAAGCGGGATCGTCGCCGAAATAGGCAAAGGGCTTGCGCCCTTCCAGCATCAGCGGAAGTTCGTAGCCGGTATGGACGAGGTAGGGCGTTGCATCGATCCGGTGTGGCCGGCGAAGCAGGGCCTCCTCCCCCGTATCCGGCAAGACAAACCCGAGCGCCGAGGCAAGCGCAGTCAGATCCTTGCGGTCAAGCAGGTAACAGGCATGGTCGGCAATGGCGCCGCCGTCCAGGTCCAGGGCACGCGCGATGTCTCCCGCATCCCCATCGAACCGCAGTTCGTGGCTGGGCGTAGCGGTCTCCGGCGACAGGAACGAAAGCACGAAGACCGCCACCGGAACTTACGCCTGCGTGCCGCCCACCGTGATCTGGTCCATGCGCAGATGCGGCTGGCCGACGCCGACCGGCACCCATTGGCCGGCCTTGCCGCAATTGCCGATGCCGGTATCGAGCTTGGTGTCGTTGCCGACCATGGTCACCCGCTTCATCGCATCCGGGCCGTTGCCGATCAGCATGGCGCCCTTGACCGGCGCGCCGATCTTGCCGTTTTCGATCAGGTAGGCCTCGGTGCAGCCGAAGACGAACTTGCCCGACGTGATGTCCACCTGGCCGCCGCCGAAGGAGACGGCATAGATCCCCTTCTTGACCGAGGCGATGATTTCCTCCGGCGTCTTGTCGCCGGAGAGCATGTAGGTATTGGTCATGCGCGGCATCGGCACATGGGCATAACCCTGGCGACGGCCGTTGCCGGTGGGCTGCATGCCCATCAGCCGGGCGTTCTGCCGGTCCTGCATGTAGCCGACCAGCTTGCCGTCCTCGATCAGCACGTTGTAGCCGGACGGCGTGCCCTCGTCGTCGATCGAGATCGAGCCGCGGCGCGCCTCGATCGTGCCGTCGTCGACGACGGTGACGCCCTTGGCGGCCACCTGCTCGCCCAAAAGGCCGGCAAAGGCCGAGGTCTTCTTGCGGTTGAAGTCGCCTTCCAGACCATGGCCGACGGCCTCGTGCAGCATGACGCCCGGCCAGCCGGAGGCAAGCACCACGTCCATGGTGCCGGCCGGCGCGTCGATCGCTTCGAGATTGACGAGCGCCTGACGCAGCGCCTCGTCCGCGCCCATCTTCCAGTTCTCCTCGGTGACGAAATCGCCGAAGCCACGACGTCCGCCTGTGCCGAAGGAGCCGCTTTCCTGCCGATCGCCTTCGCCGGTGACGACCGAGATGTTGATGCGGGTCATCGGCCGGACGTCATGGACGCGGTGGCCATCGGCGCGAAGGATATCGACGACCTGCCAGCTAGCGGCGATGGTCGCCGTCACCTGACGGACCTTCGGATCCTTGACGCGCAGATAGGCGTCGATTTCCTGGAGCAGCGCGACCTTCGCCTCGAAGCTCGGCTCGCCGATCGGGTTTTCGTCGCCGTAGAGTTTCTTGTTGGTGCGCTGCGGGGCTGCGGCATAGGAGCCGGCATAGCCGCGCGTCACCTGCGCCACCGCGTCCGAGGCGCGGCGCAGTGCCGACAGGGAAAGCTCGCCGGAATGGGCATAACCGACCGCTTCGCCGGCAACGGCGCGAAGGCCGAAGCCCTGGTCGGTGTTGAAGCTGCCGCCCTTGAGCCGGCCGTTGTCGAAGGACAGCACCTCTGCCTGGGCATGTTCGAGGAACAGTTCGCCGTCGTCGGCACCGGCGAGCGTTTCCGAGAGAACCTTGCGGACCGTTGCCTCGTCGGCATCGAAGAGGCTCATCAGATCGGTGTTCATAGTGGCACGCTCCCGCGTCAGGAATTTCTATCGCCTCCATTTAGGAAGGCGGCGGGTTCAAGCCAAGGAAAATATCACGGGCCGCAAGTTTCCCCCGATCCGCACCGATCGACGCCAACGTGCGGATTCAAGTCGCTACAGCGACGTGTTCCAGCCGTCGAGCCGTTCCACGCGCTCGACGCCGGCGAAGCGGGCAACCCGATCGAGCTCCGCATCGATGCGCTCCAGGCGGCCGGCCGAGGCGCGGACACCCTTTTCGAGCCAGAGCCTGCGGACATCGAGGCTACCGCGCTTGCGGTCCGCCTTCATGTCGATGCGGCCGATCAGCCGGTCGCCCTCGATTAACGGGAAGACGTAATAGCCATATTCGCGCTTGGCTTCGGGAACGAAGATCTCGATGCGATAGAAGAAGCCGAAGAGCCGCTCCGTGCGATTGCGATCGCGCAAGAGGGGATCAAAGGGGCTGAGCACGCGCACCCGGCCGGGCGGCTCGGGGATATCCCCGAGTGCTTCCGGAAATCCGGCGAAGGCGTAGGAGACACGCGGACGTCCGCCATCGATCGCTTCGATCTGCACTTCCACGAGTTCGTCGCGATGTTCGGCCACCCAGGTCTTGGCCTCCTCGGGAGACACCAGATCCCAGAAGGCGGCAATCTCGCCATGGGTCGCAAAGCCGAGACGCTCCAGTGCGCCGCGACAGGCCCAGTCGACGAATTCCGGATGGCTGACGTCACCCTCGTTGTGGTGCGATGGGATCACTCTTTCCGTGAGATCGTAGACCTTCTGGAAATTCTCGCGCCGCGCGATCGCTAGCTTGCCTGTGCGCCACAACACTTCCAGCGCCGTCTTCGACGGATGCCAGTTCCACCAGCCACCAGACTGGTGTTCGGCTTCCTTCAGATCGCGGGCAAGCACCGGGCCGCCTTCGGCAATGCGCTGATAGGTGTCGTCGCAGCCTTTCTCGAAACCTTCGCCTCGCCACGCCTTCCAGCGCTCGACGATCGTCTCGCCTTCCCATTTGAAGCGATGCTTCCAGTAGCGGAAGAAGCTGCTGGGAATGATCGAGGCATCGTGGGTCCAATGCTCGAAGAGGTCGCGATCGTCCTCCAGCAGCGCCGTCAGATGTTCCCGACGATAGGTCTGGTTGCGGGAGAACAGGATCTGGTGATGGGCGCGCTCGACCGTGGCGATACTGTCGACCTGCACGAAGCCGATGTCGTGGATGAGCTTCAACAGGCCCTCCTTGCCGAGCGCGCGATTGGGCGCGCCTGAAAGGCCCTGCTTGGCGAGGAAGATGCGACGGGCGTCGCTGTTGGAAAGGCGAATCGTCATAGCGATAACAATAGGCTTTTATTCCCATAATTCAAATGCCGCATCGGTCCGCGGACAGCATTGCCCTTGTTGTCGCACTTGGCCTATAGAGCAACCCGAAAACGGCGCGGGCCGGAGACAGCGAGGAACGGGATGGACATCCGCTTTACCGATTGCGCGGTCCGCTTCGGCGAGCGGGTGGCCTTGCACCCCCTGACGCTCACACTCAACGAAAAACGCATCGGCATTATCGGCCTCAACGGCTCCGGCAAGACGACCTTCGCGCGCCTGATCAACGGCCTGGTGAAGCCCTCCTCCGGCGGCGTCACGGTCAACGGTCTCGATACCGTCAGGGACGATCGCGCCGTGCTTTCCGAAGCCGGCTTCATCTTCCAGAATCCGCACAACCAGCTGATCATGCCGATCGTTGCCGAGGACATCGCCTTCGGGCTGAAGAACCGCGGGTTTTCGCGTGACGAGATCGACCGCCGCATGCAGGCGGCACTTTCGCGCTTCGGCATCGAACACTTGGCAAGGCGGCGCGTGCATGAGCTTTCGGGCGGGGAAACGCAGCTCGTCGCCATGGCGAGCGTCGTCGTTACCGATCCGAAGATACTGATCCTTGACGAGCCGACCAACCAGCTCGACCTGAAGAACCGGCGCCGTGTCGCCACGGCGATCGATGACCTGCCGGAGGATACGGTGGTGATCACCCATGATCTCGGGCTCGTCGAGACTGTCGAACGGCTGCTGCTCTTCCATGAGGGCCGGCTTGCGTTCGACGGCAACCCGCAAGAGGCGATCCGCTACTATCACGAGATCGCCGGATGCTGACGAGCCTGCATATCGAGGGCAACAGCCTGCTCCACCGGCTGCCGGTCAGGGTCAAGCTGATTGCACTCGTGGCGTCGAGCATCGGGCTTTTTCTGAGCGCCTCACTCGCGGTTCAGGCGATCGCCTTCGTCGTTGCGGCCGCTCTTTATCTCTCCGTCGGTCTCTCGCCCAAGGAAGCGCTGAAGCGCGTCGGCTTCGTCTTCCTGACGATCTTCTTTCTGGCAGCCGTCAATCTCTTTTACGTCTCGGTTTCCGAGGTCGCGACTTTGACTTTCCGGCTGATGGCGCTGGTTCTTTTTGCTGCCGCCGTCACGGCGACGACGACGATCAGCGCCTTCATGGACGAGATCACCATTCTCCTGAGCCCGCTGGAACGGCTTGGCTGGCTGAAGGCGGCCGATGTCAGCCTGGCGCTCGGGCTGGTGCTGCGCTTCGTTCCCGATATCTTTGCGCGCTATCAGGCGATCCGCGAAGCCCACCGCGCTCGCGGACTGCCTGTTCGGCCGTTGACGATCATCGGGCCGCTGATCATCCTGACGCTGAAGGATGCCGATACGATTGCCGCGGCGATTGACGCGCGCGGATTTCGCCGTCAATAAATTCGCGAATTCTAAAAGACAGGGAACCGGAACTACATGAATACCAGCGATCTCGTGCTCATCGCCCTCTTCGCCGCGATCGTCGTCGTGCTCGGCCTCATTCCGCCGATCACGCTCGGCTTCATTCCGGTCCCGATCACCGCGCAGTCCATGGGCGTCATGCTCGCCGGCTGCATCCTCGGCGCCAAGCGCGGCGCGCTCGCCTTCCTGCTGTTCCTGCTGCTGGTCGCCATCGGCCTGCCGGTGCTTTCGGGCGGCCGCGGCGGTCTCGCCGTGTTTGCCGGCCCGTCGGGCGGCTTCATCATCGGCTGGGTTATCGCCACCTTCGTCACCGGCCTGATCGCCGAGCGCACCGTGCGTGAAGGCCAGGCAGAAACGCGCCAGTTCATCGGCTTCTTCCTCGCCTCCGTCCTCGGCGGCATCGTTGTGCTCTATGCGATCGGCATGCCCTGGGTTTCCGCCGTCACCGGCACCCCGCTCATGACCGTCGCTGCCGGCTCGCTCGCCTTCATTCCGGGCGACCTGTTGAAGGCTGCGATCGCGACGCTTGCCGCACGCGCCGTCTACGCCGGCTATCCGCTGCTGCCGGCCCGCGCCTGAGCCGATGCCGTTTGCCGCCGCGATCCGTCGCCACGCGCAAGACCATCCGCATGCCCCGGCCTTCCAAATCGAAGGCCGGGTTTTCACTTTCGGTGACCTCGCACGCATCGCCGGGACGCTTGCCGAAACGTTCGACGGGCTGGCCGGAAGTGTCGCGCGCCGTAGCGTGCTCGGCGACCGCTCACGGCTGATCGCGCTGGAGGCGGGCAATCATCCGCTCTTCGCCGCGGCCTTGCTTGCCGCCACCAGCGGCGGCAACTGCGTCGCACTAATCGATCCGCATCTGCCTGAGGCGGCGCGCCAGGCCATGCGCGATCGCCTGTCGCCCGATCTCATCATCAGCGCCGATGGCGCCAACCTGTCGCTTCAAGCGCCCGCAAGCGGCGAGACGCGGACTTTCCGCGAGACCGATGGCAAAGAGCGAAAGCCGCTCGCAGCCGGCGACGACAGCGAGCCGTTCCTCATCGTCTTCACCTCGGGCACGACGGGCACGCCGAAAGCGATCATCCGCGATCGCGGCTCGTGGCGCAGGAGCCTGGCCACGGGCGAGCCCTTCTTCGGCATCGATTGCGCCACCCGCACCTTTGCCCCCGGGCCACTCGCGCACGGGCTGACGCTCTATGCGCTTGCCGAAACCCTCGTCGCCGGCGCCGAATTCATCGGGGCCACACATTTCGAGGCATCCCGGGCAATGTCCGTCATCGAGGCGAAAGCGGTCCAGCGACTGGCGCTGGTGCCGACCGTGTTGCGGCGGCTCTGCGCGGCAGCCGCCGGCCGGCCACAAATGTCGGTCAAACAGATCACCGTCGCCGGCGCGAAGCTGACCGAAAACGATCGAGAAATCGCGGCGCTCGCGTTTCCGCAAGCCGATATCATCGAATACTACGGCGCCTCTGAACTGGGCTTCATCAGCGTTGCGACCAAGGGCGATACCGCTTCGGCCACCGCCGTCGGCCGCGCCTTTCCCGGCGTCACGCTCAGCATTCGCGACGACCAGGGGCGCGAAATGCCGAGCGGCGAGACGGGCACGATCTTCGTCGACAGCGCCCTCATCTCCGACGGTTACATCGGTGCCGCCGACGGCGCCGGGTTCCATCGTCTCGGGTCGCTGGCGACGGTCGGCGATGTCGGTTTCCTCGATGAGTGCGGCACCCTGCACCTTCTCGGCCGCTCTGGTGGCATGGTGCTTTCGGGCGGCAACAACATCTACCCGCAGGAAGTGGAAGCGGTGCTCGTCGCCGATGCCGGCGTTCACGCGGCACTCGTGCTTGGCCTCGATCACCCGGATCTCGGCAGCGAACTGGTCGCCGTCATCGAGCCGGAAGGTGCTATGTTCGATCGGGAGGCGCTTGAGCGTCATCTCGCCTCCCAGCTGCCGCGCTACAAGCATCCACGGCGCATCTGGCTCTGCGCGAACATGCCGATGACGCAGTCGGGCAAGGTAGCGGCGGGCACGCTCAGGCAATGGATCGCGGATGGAAACGATGCTCTCGACCTCATCAACTGACCCGGCACGCATACCTGTCATCGTCGCCGCACTCCGCACACCGATCGGCCGCGTCAACGGCACGCTTCGCGATATCGAACCGTCGCGGCTGGCGGCACCGCTGATCGCCCGAATTCTCAGCGATACCGGCGTTAAGACGAGCGAGATCGACGACGTCATTCTCGGCAATGCCGCCAATAGCGCCGGCAATCTCGCCCGGCTCGCCGCTCTTGAAGCCGGCCTGCCGGTCTCGACACCGGGCGTGACCGTCGACCGGCAATGCGGTTCCGGGCTGGAGGCGATCGCGCTTGCGGCGCGGATGATCCAGGCGGGCGCCGGGCGCTTCTATCTGGCCGGCGGCACGGAAAGCGCCAGCCGTGCGCATATCCGCCTGCGGCCGCCGCTGGAGCGCGGCGGCGAGCTCGCGCCGGTCAAGCGCGCCCGCATGGCGCCGGACGAGATCGGCGATCCGGACATGGGCGTGGCCGCCGAAAACGTCGCGACCGCCTGCGGGATTTCCCGTGAACGGCAGGACGCCTTTGCGCTTCAAAGCCATCGCCGCGCCGTCGATGCCGATCTGGCCGGCCGGTTCTCCCGCGAAATCGTGGCGATCGAAACAGCGGCAGGTCCTGTGTTGCGCGACGAATGCCCGCGCGCCAATGCCTCGATGGAAACACTGCAGAGGCTGAAGCCGGTCTTCGTCGAGGGCGGCACGGTGACGGCCGGCAATGCCTGCCCGATCAACGACGGCGCAGCCGTGGTCCTGGTAACGAGCCTTGCCGAAGCGCGACGGCTCGGCATTCCCTTCGTGCTCGAATTTGTCGATGCGGCGACCGCGGGCGTCGATCCCAACCTGCTCGGGCTTGGCCCGGTTCCGGCGATGCAGAAGCTGAAAGCCCGACAACCGGCGCTCGATCCGGCAAAGATCGATTTTATCGAATTCAACGAGGCCTTCGCCTCGCAGGTGCTCGGCAGCCTCGATCAGCTCGATATCGCCGCGGATAGGGTCAATCTCGACGGCGGCGCCATCGCGCTCGGCCATCCCTATGGCGCCTCCGGGGCGATCCTCACGGTTCGGCTCTTTTCGCAGATGCTCGCATCGCCGGAAGACGCGGAGGGGCTGGCGATGATGGGTGTTGGCGGCGGCATGGGCATCGTCGCGCTGTTTCGTTCGGTCCATCCGGTTTAAGCAGCGCAGCTCCGGATGGAGACCGCTTCACATTTTTCCTGGAATTGGTCTGTTGGTCAGCAATTCCGGACGGAAAACCGCTTCGCACTTTTCCTGGAATTGCTTGGGCTAGACCGAATAGGCCGCCAGCCATTCGCGCGTCGCTGAAGGCAGCGGCAGCGGCGTGTGGCGCTGCGGATCGACTGCGACCCAGACAACCTCGACTTCGGCCGCGAGTTGGCCGCGCGCTTCGACGTTGACGACAAAGCTGATCGAGCTGCCGCCGACCTTCGCCACGTTGACGGTAAGACGGGCGGGCTCGTCGTAACGCAGGCCACGGTGATAGACGCAGGCCGAGCGGCGCACGAGATAGCTTGGCTCGTTCACCACATGCGGACGGTGACGCCAGAGGCTGGAAAGTGCCGCCTCCGCATGGGCATAATAGGCGGCATTGTGCATATGGCCGTGCATGTCTATATCGCGAAACGGAATACGGATTTCCGTGACGTTCTCCAGCTCCCTGCCGTCCATGCGAGGCTCCCTGACGATGCGCTCCACCCTCGTTAGCCAGTTCGGCGATCCCCGGCAAGTGATTGCGCTCGTCGACGCCGAACGCGTGGCGCCTGCGGCGGGCGAAGTCGAGGTGGCGCTGTCGCTCGCCGCCATCAACCCGTCCGATCTCATCCCGGTGACCGGCGCCTATAGCGCCCGCACCACGCTGCCCTTCGTGCCCGGCTTCGAGGGCTTCGGCACGGTGACGCGCATCGGCACCGGCGTCACGACGCTGAAAGTCGGCGACCGCGTGGTCCCGATCGGCGCCAGCGGTCTGTGGCAGGAATATCTGATCCGGCCGGCCGAATGGTGTTTCGCCGTGCCCGAGGATATCGGCGAGACCGATGCTGCTACCTGCTACGTCAATCCGCTGACGGCGCTGCAACTGATCGAGGCGCTGCGTACGCATTTCGGCTCGCTCGATGGCCGCCGTATCGGCGTCACCGCGGCAGGCTCGGCGATCGGCGGCATGCTGATGAAGCTGCTGGCCGGCGAAGGCGCTGATACCACCGGCATCGTTCGAAGCGCGCGCAGCGCTGAACGACTGGCAACCGAGGTCCCCGGCCACATCGTGCTTGGCGACGAGAGCCATGTGCCGCAGCTTCGCCTCGATGCTATCATCGACGCGGTCGGCGGTGCGTTTGCCGGCGATCTCATCCAGCGCACGCTCGACCCCGGCGGCGCCTTCATCCAGTACGGGGCGCTCAGTGGCGTGCCGGTGCCGCAGGCCGCGATCCAGGCGCGGCCGGACATCCGCTTCTCCTTCCTTTGGCTGCGCACCTGGGTGCATTCGGCCGGGCGACCGGCGATCGAGGCGGCCTTTGCCAGGAGTTTCGAAGGTTTGCGGTCGGGTCTCTTTTCCAGCCGCATCGCGGAAATCTATCCGCTGAGCCGGCTCGACGCGGCGCTTGCGCATCAGGCGGATCCGGGCCGCGACGGCAAGTTGCTGATCGATCCGCGCTGTTGAAAATTCCGCCTTTCCATCGCCTCGCCATGGACCTTGCGGGGTTGGAGCACTAGGTTCCGGACATGACCACGTTCCTCTACGAAAATCCGGTCTTTCTGGAACACGAGGTTCCGGAGGGGCATCCTGAACGGCCGGACCGGCTGAAGGCGCTGAACCTTGCGCTCGAACACCCGAACTTCTCCGATCTCAAGCGGATCGAGGCGAAGAAGGGAAGCGAAGATCTCGTGTTGCTCGCCCATCCGGAAGAGCATCTCGCTGCCGTCAGGCGCGCCATTCCGGAGGAAGGCCTCAACAATTTCGAGGCGGACACCTATGCGAGCCCCTTGAGTCTCGACGCGGCGCTGACCGGGATCGGCGGGGCGACCGCCGCGGTCGACGCCGTCTTTACCGGCGAGACCGACAACGCCTTCGTCGCGGCGCGGCCACCCGGCCACCACGCCGAGAAGAACAAGGCGATGGGCTTCTGCCTGTTCAACACCGTGGCGATCGCCGCCCGCTACGCCCAGAAGGTTCATGGGGCCGAGCGCGTTGCGATCGTCGACTGGGACGTGCACCACGGCAACGGCACGCAGGACATCTTCTGGGACGACCCCTCGGTGCTTTTCTGCTCGACGCACCAGATGCCGCTCTATCCCGGCACCGGCGCCAAGGACGAGACGGGCGTCAAGGGCAACATCGTCAACGCACCGCTGTCGCCGAACATGGGTAGCGAGCATTTCCGCGAGGCGTTCCGTAGCCGGGTGCTTTCAGCCCTCACCAATTTCCGTCCGGACTTCATCCTGATCTCCGCAGGCTTCGACGCCCACCACCGCGATCCGCTGGCGCAGATCAATCTCGTCGCCGAGGATTTCGACTGGGCGACCGGGCGCCTGCACGAGATCGCCGATCGCAGCGCCGGCAACCGCATGGTCAGCCTGCTCGAAGGCGGCTATGACCTTCAGGGTTTGGCCGAATCGGCCGGCCTGCACATTTTGAGACTGATGAGAGGGTAACGATGAACACCACCACGCAACCGGACGTTTCCGCCCTCTCCTTCGAGCAGGCCGTCGAAGAACTGGAGCGGATCGTTTCGGCGCTGGAGCGCGGCGATGTCGCCCTCGACAAGTCGATCGAGATCTACGAGCGCGGCGAAGCGCTGAAGAAGCATTGCGAGGCCCTGCTGAAGGCAGCCGAGGACCGCATCGAAAAGATCCGCCTCGACCGCGCCGGCAAGCCGCAGGGCGTGGAGCCGCTCGACGCCGACTGATCACTCATCGCAATTCCGGACGGAAACCGCTTCACGCGTTTCCCGGAATTGCCGAGATCAGATTGATCGCCGCGCGGAAACACTGCGTCCCGGCTTCGCCCCTACCCGCCTGGTCTCATAGGCGTTAGTACTTGATGCGACAGCAAAAACGGGAGCACGCGCCATGTCTTTCTTTCCAGGCCCCGACCCGCTCGCCGGCGACAAGCCCGCCTGCGACGCCATCGAACATCTGATCGTTCCGCGCACCAGCGACATCGGCGGGCTGCAGGTTCGCCGCGCCCTACCGACGGCGAAGCGCCGCCTGGTCGGCCCCTTCATCTTCTTCGATCGCATGGGCCCGGCGCTGCTGCGCGCCGGCGAGGCGATCGACGTGCGCCCGCACCCGCATATCGGCCTTTCGACCGTCACCTATCTCTTCGACGGCGAGATCAAGCATCGCGACAGCCTCGGCACCGAAATGGTCATCCGCCCCGGCGACGTGAACTTGATGACGGCCGGCCGCGGCATCGTGCATTCCGAGCGTTCGCCCGAAAACCAGCGCGGCCACGAGCGCTCGATCTCGGGCCTGCAGACCTGGCTGGCACTGCCCGACCACAAGGAAGAAATCGACCCGATCTTCACCCACACCGAAGAGCGCATGCTGCCGCATATGAGCGACGACGGCATCAAGGCGCGGGTGGTGATCGGCAATTTCGAGGGTGCGAAGTCGCCGGTATCGGTCTTCACCGACACGATCTATGTGGACCTCAATATCGCACCCGGCAAGAGCGCTCCCTTTGCGGCGCAGTGGGAAGAGCGCGCGCTCTATATCCTCTCCGGCGAGGCGATCATCGCCGGCGATCATTTCGCCGACAACCAGTTGCTCGTCTTCCGCGCCGGAGACGAGATCACGGTCACGGCCGGACCGCAGGGCTGTCACGTCATGCTTTTCGGCGGCGCAGCGCTTGGATCGTCCCGCCACATCTGGTGGAATTTCGTTTCCTCGTCCAAGGAACGCATCGAGAAAGCCAAGGAAGAGTGGCGCAGCGGACGCTTCGACATCGTGCCCGGAGACGAAGAGGAATTCGTTCCGCTGCCCGAGGGCTGACCGCGACCTAAAGTGGCACAGGCTGTGTGCGGAAAACCGCGCAACATTGCCTCATGGTGCTTGAATCGATTTCGATTCACAGAATCATGCGCTAGTCTCTTGGTTGACGACGCAGGAACGCCTAATTTTGCATTCAGCAACGATTGCGTCTAAAGAGCCGCTTCGACGGTACCCACCAACTATCGCGCGCCCGACCTTTGGGGCGCGCATGAGGCATGCAGCGTGACACAACTGCCAACCAATCCGATGCCGGCTACTCCCTTGCTCGACAAGGTGACCTACCCCGACGACCTGAAGAAGGTCGACGACAAGGATCTGCCGCAGCTTGCCGGAGAAGTCCGGGCGGAAATGATCGACGCAGTGTCGCGCACCGGCGGCCACCTCGGCGCAGGCCTCGGCGTCGTCGAACTGACGATCGCCATCCACAAGGTGTTCAATACGCCGCATGACCGGCTGATCTTCGACGTCGGACACCAGTGCTACCCGCACAAGATCCTGACCGGCCGCCGCGACCGTATCCGCACGCTCCGTCAGGAAGGCGGCCTCTCGGGCTTCACCCGCCGCGCCGAGAGCGAATACGACCCCTTCGGTGCTGCGCATTCCTCGACCTCGATTTCCGCCGGCCTCGGCATGGCGGTCGCCGCCGATCTCGACGGCAAGAACCGTAACGTCATTGCCGTCATCGGCGACGGTGCGCTTTCGGCCGGCATGGCCTATGAGGCGCTCAACAATGCCGGCGCGCTCGATGCGCGGCTGATCGTCATCCTCAACGACAACGACATGTCGATCGCGCCGCCGACCGGCGCGATGAGCGCCTATCTCGCGCGCCTTGCTTCCGGCCGCACCTATATGGGCATCCGCGAAGTCGGCAAGAAACTGACCGCCTATCTCGGCAAGACCGTCGACCGCGCGATCACCCGCGCCGTCGAACACGCCCGTGGCTACGTCACGGGCGGCACGCTGTTCGAAGAGATGGGCTTCTACCATATCGGCCCGATCGACGGGCACTCCTTCGACCATCTGCTGCCGGTGCTGCGCAACGTGCGCGACAACGCCAAAGGTCCGGTGCTGATCCATGTGGTGACGCAGAAGGGCAAGGGCTATCCGCCGGCGGAAGCCGCCGCCGACAAGTACCACGGCGTCAACAAGTTCGACGTCATCACCGGCGCCCAGGCGAAGGCCAAGCCGAACGCGCCGGCCTATACCTCGGTTTTCGCCGACGCGCTGACGCAGGAAGCCGGCTTCGACGACAAGATCGTCGCCGTCACCGCCGCCATGCCGTCCGGCACCGGGCTCGACAAGTTCGCCAAGGTCCATCCGTCGCGCTGCTTCGATGTGGGCATTGCCGAACAGCATGCCGTCACCTTTGCCGCCGGCCTTGCCGCCGAAGGCTACAAGCCGTTCGCAGCGCTCTATTCGACTTTTCTCCAGCGCGGCTACGACCAGGTGGTACACGACGTGGCGATCCAGGGGCTGCCGGTACGCTTCCCGATCGACCGTGCCGGTTTCGTCGGCGCCGACGGCCCGACCCACGCTGGCTCCTTCGACACGACCTATCTTGCCACCCTCCCCGGTTTCGTGGTGATGGCGGCTGCCGACGAGGCGGAACTGAAGCACATGGTGCGCACGGCCGCTGCCTACGACGCCGGCCCGATCTCGTTCCGCTATCCGCGCGGCGAAGGCGTGGGCGTCGAGATGCCGGAGCGCGGCCAGATCCTCGAGATCGGCAAGGGCCGTATCGTCAAGGAGGGCTCCAAGGTGGCGTTGCTTTCCTTCGGCACGCGCCTTGCCGACTGTCTGCTGGCCGCCGAAGACCTCGACGCCGCCGGGCTTTCGACCACGGTCGCCGATGCGCGCTTTGCCAAGCCGCTCGACCATGATCTCATCCGCGAGCTTGCCCGCAACCACGAGGTACTGATCACCATCGAGGAAGGTGCGGTCGGCGGCTTTGCCAGCCACGTGCTGCAGTTCCTGGCCGAAGACGGCCTGCTCGACGGCGGCCTCAAGGTGCGCCCGATGGTCATGCCCGACGTCTGGATGGAGCAGGCCAAACCCGAGGCGATGTATGCCGCCGCCGGCCTCGACCGCGCCGGTATCGTCTCGACCGTTTTCAAGGCACTCGGCCAGAAGCAGGACATCGGCATCGGCGCTGCCGGCTGATAGGTCCTCGCATAGCATCAAACAAAAACCCCGGCTCATCGCCGGGGTTTTTGCGTTCTGCATCAGTCGATCAGAACTCCTGCCAATCGTCCTGCGCCACCGCGGCGTTACCGCGTGACAGCGGGCGGGTGGGTGTGAAGCGCTGTGCGGGCGTGGCTGCCGGTGCCGCCATGGCGCGGGCGGCGGTGCGCAGATCTGCGGTCGTTGCCGCGCGCGCCTGGCCCGGAAGGGTGAAGCGGGTGATCAGTTCGCGGAGGCGGACAGCCTCATTGGCAAGCTGGGCGCTTGCGGCGTTGGCTTCCTCGACCATGGCTGCGTTCTTCTGCGTCACCTGGTCCATCTGGTTGACCGCCGTGTTCACCTCGGTCAGGCCCACGGACTGTTCTCGCGAGGACACGGCGATTGCGCTCATGTGTTCGTTGATGGTGACCACATGAGCGCCGATCGCCTGCAGGGCCGCACCGGTGTCGCGCACCAGCCGGACACCGCCTTCGACCTCGACGGACGAATTGCGGATCAGTTCCTTGATTTCCTTGGCGGCCTGCGCCGAGCGCTGGGCAAGTTCGCGGACCTCCTGGGCAACGACCGCAAAGCCCTTGCCGGCTTCGCCCGCACGCGCCGCTTCAACGCCGGCGTTGAGGGCCAGAAGGTTCGTCTGGAAGGCGATCTCGTCGATGACGCCGATGATGTTGGAGATCTGACCGGAGGAATGCTCGATCCGGCGCATGGCCTCGACCGCATCGGCAACCACGCTGCCGGACTTTGCGGCGCTGGCGTTGGCCTCGACGGCGACATGCCGGGCTTCCTCTGCGCGCTTCGTCGAGTTGGCGACATTGGCGGTGATCTCGTCGAGGGCGGCCGCGGTCTCTTCCAGGGCCGCGGCCTGCTGTTCCGTGCGGCGTGACAGGTCGTCGGCGCTCTCGCTGATCTCGCGCGAGCCACCGTCGATCGAGCGGCTCGAGTCGGCGACTGCCGACAGCGCATCGCCGAGCTGGGCGACGGCGCTGTTCAGGTCGTGGCGCAGCTGCTCGAAATCGGGCGCAAAGGGTTCGCTAAGCTGGAAGGCGAGATCGCCGGCGGCAAGGCGCTTGAGACCGCCGGCAAGGCCGGATGTCGCCTGGATCAGGCGGGCCTGTGCAGCGGCTTCGGCGTCTTCTTGCAGGCGAATGCGTTCGGCCTCGGCCCGTTTGCGGTTTTCAGCGGCCTCCGCCTCCAGCCTGCGGTTGGCGATCGCCGCCTGGCGGAAGATTTCGACCGCGCCGGCCATCTCGCCGATCTCGTCCTTGCGGCCGGCATAGGGGATCGACGATGCGACATCACCGTCGGCAAGGCGGGTCATGGAGCGGGTGGTGGCAACGATCGGCCGCGAGATGGTGCGCCCGACGAGGAAGACGGTCGCTGCAATGACAGCAATCGCCGCGACAACGGCCGCCAGTGCGATCGCCTCGAGCGACTTCTGGGTAGACGCACTTTCGGTTTCGGACTTGACCTTCTCCGTTTCGATGGCGCCCGCCATCTGCTCGAACACCGGCTCGACATCGGCAAAGGCCTTCGACATCGTCGCCCGCAGCGCCGTCTCGTTTTCCGCAAGAGCCGCGTAGTCGTTGAAGGCAGTCGCGTAGTCCTTGAGCGCCGCCAGGACCTTGCCCTGCAGGTCCGCACCGCCGAACAGCTCTGCCGGCGCGCCGATGAAAGCCTTCACTTCCTCGGCGTGCTTCTCCACGTATTTGTGGTCGCGCCGCATGATGAAGTCCTTCTCGTGGCGACGCATTGTCAGCATGCTCGCCTGGAGCCCCTTGTCCTTGATCGGCTTCAACAACTCCTCGACCGCATGGACGGCGGTGCGCATCGCGCCCTCTTTGCCCGCCGCCGGATCGAGACCGAGCGTGCGGTTGGCCTCGGCAACGGCCGAGAAGGCCTTCAGGTAGCGATCGTAGCCCGCGGAAATCGTCTGCAGCTCGCTCCGTGTCGACGAGCTGTCGAGCAGCTTGCCGAGCTCGGCCATCGTCGCCTGCGCCTTTGCGGCGGTTTCGTCATGGGCCGCGGCATATCGATCTTCCCTGCGCAGCAGGAAGTCCTTTTCGGCACGGCGGTTCTGCAGGAACTGTATCTCCAGCCTCAGCAAGGCGCGCTCCGCGTCACGATGCACCTGCACCTGCTGTCGATAGTCCTCCTCGATGCCCTTCTCCACGACGAAGATTGCGACGATCGCCAGGATACCGGCGATGGCGATCGGCACGAGCAGACCGATGCGATGGGAGATCCTGAGGTGAAAACGCGGCATGCAGCAACTCCTTGCGCCCGGAGGCGTCAGGTGGGGAAGAACGGATTGTGTCGGGAGGTCCGGCTTGCGGCGGAGAGCCTGCGTCATGCAGGTGCGACATCCCCGCAATGTCGCACCCATCATTTAAGGTTGGGTGAATATTCAGTTATTTTTTAGGGGTTTCTAACTGTGTCCTCCGATCGCCGTGAGCGCGGGGGGCTTGCCAATGCGCCGGCAAGCCGCCATGAGAAGCACATGTCAGAAGATCGCCAGAACGAAGAACACAAGAACCGGGTCCGCCTCGATCAGTTGCTGCTGAACTCGGGGCTCGTCGCAAGCCGCGCGCGCGCCCGTGACGCAATTCAGCGCGGGACCGTCAAGGTCGACGGCCGCACGGTCACCAAGGCAGCGTCCATGTTTGCCGAGACCGTGACGATCACCATCGATGATCCGGCGCAGGACTACGTCTCGCGCGCCGCGCTGAAGCTGGTCGCGGCGCTCGATCATTTCGGGCTCGACCCCGCAGGCGAAAGCTGCGTCGATATCGGTGCCTCGACCGGTGGCTTCACCGAAGTGCTGTTGAAGCGCGGAGCCGAGCACGTGGTCGCGATCGACGTCGGCCATGGCCAGATCCATCCGCGCATCGAGGGCGACGAACGCGTCACCAGCATCGAGGGCCTCAATGCCCGCGCCATGACCGAAGAGGATATCGACGACCGCGACATCACCTTCGTCGTCTCGGACGTCTCGTTCATTTCGCTCAAGCTCGCACTGCCGCCGGCACTCGACATGGCGCTTCCCGGTGCGCACTGCATCCTGCTCGTAAAGCCACAGTTCGAGGCGGGCCGCGACGCGATCAGCAAGGCGGGCCTGCTCAAGGATCCCGAGAGCGCGCCGGATGTTGCCGCCGAACTCGAGCGCTGGCTTGTCGAAGACATGGGCTGGCAGAGCCTCGGGCTCATCCCCTCGCCGATTGCCGGCGGCGACGGCAATGTCGAATTCCTGCTCGCGGGCAAGAAGCCATGACCACCGAAGCCGTCACCGTCAAACGGCTGGGCGCCCAGGGCGACGGCATTGCCGACGGTCCGGACGGACCGATCTATGCGCCCTTCACGCTGCCCGGCGAAAGCGTCGCGCTCGCCGTCAACAAATCGCACGGCACGCTGATCTCGGTGAGAGAAGCTTCTCCCGAACGCGTCGAGCCGCACTGTCGGCACTTCGGGCCGGATGGCGTCAATGGCACCTGCGGCGGCTGCACGATGCAGCATGCCTCGGATACGCTCTACCACGGCTTCAAGCGCGATCTGGTGATCGCCGCCCTGAAGTCGAAAGGCCTGACGCCCGAGGTGGCGCCGCTCATCACCGCCGAGCCGGGCCAGCGCCGGCGTGCGGTTTTCACGGCGCGCAAGACCGAGAAGGACCTGCTGCTCGGCTTCAACCAGGCCGAAAGCCACCACATCGTCGCGATTTCGGAATGTCCGATCGCGAGCCCGGGCATCGTCTCGAAGCTCGCAACCATCGCCAGGATCGGCACTGCGATGGCGGTCAATGCCGAGCCTTTCCGCATCACCGTGCTCGAAACACTCTCCGGGCTCGATCTCAACGTCGACGGCATCAAGAAGCTTGACGACAGCGTGCGCCGCCACACGGTCGAAGCCGTGCTTGGCGAACGCGGCATCGCGCGCGTCAGCCTCAATGGCGAAATCATCGTCGAGCCGGTGAAGCCGGTCATCGATTTCGGCGGCGTTTCCGTTTCGCCGCCACCCGGCAGTTTCACCCAGGCGACGGCACAGGCCGAAGAAGCGATGGTGAAGCTGGTGCTCGACCATCTCGGCAAGTCCAAGCGCGTCGCAGACCTCTTTGCCGGCTGCGGCACCTTCGCGCTGCGCATCGCCCGCAAGGCACGCGTGCATGCGGTCGAAGGCGAGGACAAGGCGCTAAAGGCGCTCGACGTCGCCGCCCGCAATACGCAAGGGCTGAAGCCGGTGACGGTCGAGAAGCGTGACCTCTTCCGCCGCCCGGTCATGGCGCAGGAACTGAAGGTGTTTGATGCCATTGTCTTCGACCCGCCACGGGCCGGCGCAGAGGTGCAGTGTCACGAGATCGCCCGCTCCGGCGTCAAGAAGGTCGTCGCCGTTTCCTGCAATCCGGTCACGCTCGCGCGCGACCTTTCGATCCTGACCGCCGCCGGCTACCGCATCACCTCGGTGACGCCGATCGACCAGTTCCTCTGGTCGTCTCACGTCGAGGCGGTGGTGACACTGGAGAAGTGACGAAGCCTGCAAGGCTGGCCTCAAGCCAATTGCTTCACCGCCGTCCGTGAACGTCGCCCATCGTCGCCGTCATGCTCGGGCTTGACCCGAGCATCCATCTCCGAGCCTCGAATTCCATCGCACTGGATCCTCGGGTCAAGCCCGAGGATAACAGGTGGAGGCGCCGGCGAACGAAGAAGAGGCGTACCAACGACAAGGGCCCGGTTTCCCGGGCCTTTGTCATGTCAGGCTTGAAGCGCTTGCCATTTTGATTCACGGCAAGCGCCCTATCACCTTGTTATTGCAGCGTTCTGTCGATCCACTCGTACTCAGGCCGCGCGACGACGACCACCACCACGCATCTGAACGTCACCCAGATTGAACTGGGCAAGCAATGCGTTGAGCGAGGCGGCTTCGGACGCAAGGCCATGGCTGGCCGCCGTCTGCTCCTCGACCATTGCCGCGTTCTGCTGGGTACCCTGGTCCATGGTGTTGACGGCCGTGTTGATCTCCTGAAGCCCCGTCGATTGCTCACGCGTCGCCGTCACGATCGCGCTCACATGTCTGTTGATTTCCTGCACTTCGGCAACGATCGTCTCCAGCGCCTTGCCGGTTTCGCCGACCAAGCTCACACCGCTCCTCACCTGGTTGCCCGAGGTGGTGATCAGCGCCTTGATCTCCTTGGCGGCCTGTGCCGAGCGCTGGGCAAGCTCACGCACTTCCTGCGCGACGACAGCAAAGCCCTTGCCCGCTTCCCCGGCCCGGGCCGCTTCGACGCCGGCGTTCAGCGCAAGCAAGTTCGTCTGGAAGGCGATGTCGTCGATGACACCGATGATGTTGGAGATCTCGCCCGAAGACTTCTCGATCGCGTGCATCGCGTCTACGGCGTTGGCAACGACTTCGCCGGACTTTTCCGCACCGGCACGAGTACGGGCGACGAGCGCGCCGACTTCCTCAGCCCGGCGGGCCGAGTCCTTGACGGTCGTGGTGATCTCTTCGAGCGCTGCGGCGGTCTCTTCAACCGAGGCTGCCTGCTGCTCGGTGCGGCGGGCGAGATCGTCGGCGGCCGAACGGATTTCCGTCGCACCCGCGTCGATGCCGCGGGCGTTGGCACCGACGGCGCAGAGCGTGTCGTGCAGCTTGGCGACCGAGTTGTTGAAATCGGCTCGGAGACTATCGAGGCGATCGGCGAAGGGGTCGTCGATGCGGTAGGCGAGATCGCCCTCAGCCAGACGGCCAAGGCCCGTCGCGAGACCATTGACCGCCTGCTGGATTTCGGCCGCATCGCGCGCCTTCTGCGCCTCACGCTCCCGGCGCTCGCGCTCCGACAGCGAACGGTTCGCATCCGCCTCGCTTTCGAGCTGCATCTTGGCGATCGTCGCATCGCGCAGGACGCGGAGTGAGCGGGCGAGATCGCCGATCTCGTCCTTGCGCTCGGCCTCGGACAGGTCGACGTCGGTCTCGCCGGCGGCGATCTGGCCGGTGACGCCGATGACATTGGCGACGCGCTTGCGGAAGCGGCTTGCCAGCGTCCAACCGACGATGATCATGATCGCGGCGGCAACGGCAATGACGGCGATCGAGATCATTGCAAGCTGCGAAAGGCCGGCAAAGACCGTGGCTTCGGGAACCGAGACCACGACATACCATTCCGTGTCGGGCAACAGGTTGACCGGAACGGCGACGGCCAGATGCGCGCTGCCGTCCGTGTGCTTCAGCGCGAAGGCCTGACCGGTGTGGCTCAAGAGGTCTCCCCACCCCTCACCTGCAAGCGGCGTGTCCTTCAGCACCTTGCCGAGCACCTTGGCATCGGGGTGGCTGATGATGCTGCCGTCCTTGCTGAGCAGCGAGACGAAGCCGGTGCCGAAGGGCTTCAGCTTGGCGAGCTCGGTCGACAGTTCGCCGAGCGCCATGTCGACGCCGACGACACCGATGAAGGCGCCGTCCTTCTTCAGCGGCACCATGATCGAGGTCATCAGCACGTCCTTGCCGTTGATCGGGTAGACATAGGGCTCGGTGACCATGTCGAGGCCAGTCTTCTTCGGGATCTGGTAGTAGTCGCCCGGACCCGGCTTGTCATAATCGGCCAGCGCCTCGTGGATCACCTTGTCACCGGAGCGGGCGATATAGGGAACGAAGCGGCCGGTCGCATCGTGACCGGGCTTGCCGACGAACTCGGCATCCTTGCCGTCGAAAGCGTTGGGCTCCCAGCCGGTGCTCATCCCGACGGCAAGCGGGTTGTCGACGATCCAGCGTTTCATCAGGGTTTCGATTTCGGCGCGCGAGGGCTCGCCGGTGCCCTTCACCGCATAGAGCGCGGAGCGGATGTTGTTTGCGAGCGTCTTTGCCTCGGCAAACTTCGTCTCGACGCTGCGCGCGCTTGCGGATGCGGCATTGGTCATCTCGGCGATGCTGCGCTCACGCAATTGCTGATAGGAGAGCCAGAAGACGACGGCGGCGGTGACCATCGAGGTCAGAAGGCCGGTCATCACGATGGCGAACATGTTTCTTGCCGTTGCAGTCTTTAGGATCACCGTATGTCTCCCCTCGCGCCTCCGCCATTGCGGTCGTGCGCGGCCAAATCATCGATTGCGTGACGGGCACGCTGAGCATTGGGACAGGTGTCTGGAGCACATCGCGATGATGAATGCTGGAGGCGACGTGCGGGCGAAGTCATTTCGCGGCGAAGAAACGGTATGCGCGACCGCTTTATCAAAGCTTAAGAAACAAGGGGATGACTCGCGATCCTGCAGTGAAAAGCGAGAATCCTGATGCAGTGCGCAAAGAAAAGGCCCGGTCTCCCGGGCCTTTAGCTGTCGAATGTCGGCGAAGACTAGGCTGCGCGGCGGCGGTGGCTGGTCGCCGACGCATAGGCGCTCTGCGTATCACCAAGATTGAACTGGGCGAGCAGCGCGTTGAGCGAGGCGGCTTCGGACGCGAGACCATGGCTGGCGGCCGTCTGTTCCTCGACCATCGCCGCGTTCTGCTGCGTGCCCTGGTCCATGGTGTTGACGGCCGTGTTGATCTCCTGAAGTCCGGTCGACTGTTCGCGCGTCGCGGTCACGATCGCGCTCACGTGCTTGTTGATCTCCTGCACTTCGGAAACGATCGTCTGCAGCGCCTTTCCGGTATCGCCGACGAGCGTCACGCCGTTCCTGACCTGGTTGCCCGAGGTGGTGATCAGCGCCTTGATTTCCTTGGCGGCATTGGCCGAGCGCTGCGCGAGTTCACGCACTTCCTGGGCGACGACGGCAAAGCCCTTGCCGGCTTCCCCGGCACGCGCCGCCTCGACGCCGGCGTTCAGAGCCAGCAGGTTCGTCTGGAAGGCGATGTCATCGATGACGCCAATGATGTTGGAGATCTCGCCGGACGACTTTTCGATCGCGTGCATGGCGTCGACGGCGTTGGCGACCACTTCTCCGGACTTCTCGGCACCGGCGCGGGTGCGGGCGACGAGCGCGCCGACTTCCTCGGCCCGGCGGGCCGAGTCCTTGACGGTCGTGGTGATCTCTTCGAGCGCCGCCGCGGTCTCTTCGACCGAGGCTGCCTGCTGTTCTGTGCGGCGGGCGAGATCGTCGGCGGCCGAGCGGATCTCCGTCGCGCCGGCATCGATGCCGCGGGCATTGGCGCCGACGGCGCAGAGCGTGTCGTGCAGCTTGGCGACCGAGTTGTTGAAGTCGGCGCGCAGGCGGTCGAGACGGTCGGCGAAGGGGTTGTCGATGCGGTAGGCGAGATCGCCTTCGGCAAGGCGGCCGAGGCCGGATGCGAGGCCATCGACGGCCTGCTGGATCTCTGCCGCATCCCGCGCCTTCTGCGCTTCGCGTTCCAGACGCTCGCGCTCCGACAGCGAGCGGTTCGCATCCGCTTCGCTCTCAAGGCGTGCACGCTCGACGGCATTAGCCTTGAACACGGCGACGGCGGCGGCCATGGAGCCGATCTGGTCGGTCCGCTCTTCGCCGGGAATCTCGACGTTGTGGTTGCCCGAAGCGAGCTTTTCCATCGCGCCGGTCATGTCCGTGACCGGACGGATGACGAGGCGGTTGAGGAAGGTTGCGAGGAAGACGAGCATCACGCCGACCGCAAGGATCGTGGCGATGGTCGCGGCAATGCGGAACTGGTCGATCGCCGAATAGGCGGCATCGGCGTCGATAACGAAGCCGACATACCATTCGACCGAGGGCAGGCCCTGGACCGGAACGAAGCTCACCAGCATCGGCTTGCCGTCGAGCTCGGTGTTCATGATGCCGGTGCCGATTGCCGGCGTGTCGATCGGGAAGGCATCGGCAAGCGACTTGGTGACGAGCTTTGCATCGGGATGGACGAGGATCTGGCCGTCCTTGCTCGCGAGGAAGGCAAAGCCCTCGCCGCCGACATCGACGCCCTTGATCATGGTCACCAGGGTTTCGAGCGAGAAGTCGCTGGCGGCAACGCCATAGAGCTTACCGTCGCGCTTGACCGGGACGGCCGCACTGATGATCAGCGCGCCGCTGGACGCGTCGACATAGGGTTCGGTCAGCACGCGGGCGTCAGCCTTGACGGCCTGCTGGTACCAGGGGCGCTGACGCGGATCGTAGCCGGCCGGCATCGGATTGTCGGGCCAGGTGATGAACTTGCCGCTCTCGTTGCCGACATAGGTCGACATGAATTCGCTGGTGAGAACATCGTTCTTCAGGATCGGCTGGACGGCGCCGTCATCCGCGACATTGCCGGTGGCATCGGCAACCATTGCCGTCAGCGTGACGCGGCCGTTAAGCCACTTGGCGACGCTCTGCGCAGCCTGGGTGCCGGAGGAGGCAATGTTCTCCTCGACGGCCTTGGTGGTCGTGTCGCGCTGCAGGCTGTCGATGTATACGGAAAAGCCGGCGAAGGCGCCGACGACGACACAGGACGCGGCAACAAGGATGCGCGTCATGAGGTTCGATCGCTTGGACAAGGTGGGCTCCCAATGGGTGCCGGCGGCGACCGCCGGACATGAGCTCTTGATGATTTTCGCGCAGCATCCATCGTCCGTCAGAAAGACGGCGCGCAGAGGCTGACGGGAAAACGTTGAACATGCCAGAAGGCGGGGCCAGCCCTGCTTCATGCGGCTGGGGCCATCCCGAAAAGAGGATAGGCCTATCGCGCAGGACGCTAGCGACCGGTATTTAAGAAGAAATTAAAATTGATATATGCAAGTTCGCGATAGCGTCGGCAACGGGATCTTTACCGCGGGGCGAGTAGGAGCTTGCCCCCGAATGCAAAACGGGTGCACAGCGGCACCCGTCTCGTCCTTCACGAAATCCAAGCTGGTTCAGCGGCGCATGAAGGCCTCGAAGGCGGCGCGCGCTTCGGCGCTCTTCAACTGCGCTGCGAAGTGTTTTGCTTCCTCGTCGATGCGGGCCAGCACGTCGCTGCGGTCGCCGCGCACGAGATCGCGGGCGATGCGAAGCGCCTCCGGCGGCTTCTTGGCGAGCCGGGCGGCGAGCGCCAGCGTTTCGCTCTCGACTGCATCCTGGCCGACGATCTTCCAGATCAGCCCGGCATCGACGGCCTCGCGTGCGGCGAGCGGCTCACCGGCGGCAAGCAGAGCAAAGGCGCGCTGGTGGCCCATGATGCGCGGCGCGATCAGGCTGGAGGCCGCCTCCGGCACCAGCGCCAGGTCGACGAAGGGTGTCTTAAACAGCGAGCGCTCGGAGGCAACAGTCAGGTCGCAATGGAGATGGATCGTCGTGCCGATGCCGATCGCCAGACCATCGACGCCCGAAACGACAGGCTTGGTTGCGGTCGCGAGCGCCTTCAGGAATTCGATGACTTCCATGCCCATGGAGCCGCCCATGGCGAAGGCCAGGAAGTCCGCCATGTCGTTGCCGGCGGAGAAGCAGCCATCCGTGCCGAGAAAGGCGGTGGCGCGCACGGCCGGGTCACTCGACGCTACCGTCAGCGCATTGGTCATCTTCGCGTACATCTCACGCGTGATGGCGTTTTTCTTTTCCGGCCTGTTGAAGCGGATCACCTGGACGCCGGGGTGGGCTTCCGGCCGTTCGATGAGCACGTGGTCGGTCATGATGGATCCTTTCAAGCCAGAACGGCGCGGGCGACGGCGAGGCTGTCGGCGCCGTTGACGACACGGTCCTTCAGCGCGGCAGTCTCGGCCAGCAGGTTTTCAGCGGCGAAGCGGCAGAGTGCGATGCGCTGATCGTCCTTGCCATCGCTCACTTCCGCCAGACCACCCTTTCCGAGATAGGCGCCGGTCAGCGCCAGGCCGAAGAGGCGCTGGTAGGCGGTGGCGCCGGCGAGTGCTTCCGCGAGCTTGCCGCCGGCAACCGCCGCAATCAGCCACTCGGTCGCGGCCGAAAGATCGTCCAGCGCCGTATCGAGCCGCGCCGCCGTCTCGCCGAAACCGTCGCGGTTCGAGGCGCGCACGGCCGACGCAATTTCGCGCAGTTCGCCGATGAAGCCGCGCACGTGGCCGCCATCGGAAAGCGGCAGCTTGCGGGTGACGAGATCGATCGCCTGGATGCCGTTGGTACCCTCGTAGATCGGCGCGATGCGGGCGTCGCGCAGGTAGCGGGCGGCACCGGTTTCCTCGATGAAGCCCATGCCGCCATGGACCTGGATACCCAGCGAGGCGACATCGACGCCGGCGTCGGTCGAGAAGGACTTGGCGATCGGCGTCAGCAGGCTGGAGCGTTCCTGCCAGAACTTCGCTTTCTCGCTTTCAGCCGCGTGCCCCATGTCGACGGCGTGGGCGCAGGCATAGGAGATCGCGCGGGAACCCTGCGTCAGCGCCTTCATCGTCAGGAGCATGCGGGCGACATCCGGGTGTTCGATGATCGGGCTCATGCCCTGCCCCGTCCATCCGGGCGCCTTGCCCTGGGTGCGCTCCTTGGCAAAGGCGATCGCTTTTTGGGTCGCGGCATCGGCGATGGCCACACCCTGCATGCCGACCGCGAGGCGGGCGTTGTTCATCATCGTGAACATGCAGGCGAGACCGCGGTTTTCCTCACCGATCAGATAGCCGATCGCGCCCTTTTCCGCCCCGAACTTGCCGTCGCCATAGATCATCGTGCAGGTCGGCGATCCATGGATGCCGAGCTTGTGTTCGAGCGAATGGCAGAAGAGATCGTTGCGCTCGCCAAGCGATCCATCCGCGTTAACCAGGAACTTCGGCACGAGGAACAGCGAGATGCCCCGCGTGCCGGCCGGCGCATCCGGAAGGCGCGCCAGCACCAGATGGACGATGTTGTCGGTGAAATCGTGTTCGCCCCAGGTGATGAAGATCTTCTGGCCGAAGATGCGGTAGGTGCCGTCGTCGCGGCGCTCGGCGCGCGTCTTCAGGACGCCGAGGTCGGAGCCGGCATGCGGCTCGGTCAGGTTCATCGTGCCGGTCCATTCGCCGGAAACCATCTTCGGCAGATAGGTGGCCTTCAGTTGATCGGAGCCGTGTTTTTCCAGCGCCTCGACGGCGCCCATCGTCAGCGTCGGGCCAAGTGCGAAGGCCATGGAGCCGGCGTTCCACATTTCCATGGCGGCGACGTGCAGCATGTGCGGCAGGTTCTGGCCGCCGAAGTCTTCCGGGGCCGTCAGCCCGTTCCAGCCGCCGGCGATCCAGTTGTGATAGAGATCGCGCCAACCGTCCGGGGTCTCGACCTTGCCTTCGACGAGGCGCGAACCCTGCTTGTCGCCGATGTCGCCAAGCGGCGCCACCTCTTCCGTCGCGAACCGGCCAGCCTCCGAAAGGATCGCATCGACCAGGTCTTCACCGAGATCGCCCAGCGCGCCTGATTGCAGCGCATCGCCCATGCCTGCCACGTGCTTCAGCGTGAACGCGATCTCGTCGACGGGTGCCTTGTACATGATGATCCTCCCAGATAGCCAGGTCGCGCCGGGCGCTGCCTTGTGCGCCGAACACTATTGATTTTTACGTAAACGTCAACGTCAATTGCCGTCGGCATCCCGAGCGTCGGGCTTCGGCCACCCGTAACAAAACTGTCATCAACGGCGCATAGAAGCCAAGACAGACAGTGCCGCACGTTGTCGAAGACGCGGCGGTCACTGTAGCACTTTGAATGGCTGCATGTTCTGCCCTTCCATTGCCAGCCATGGATCGGAACAGACGGCCCACCCTGGACAAGGCGTTCAGATGAACCTGATTTCCCCCGAAATACCCGGCATCGTCTGGGCCTATCGTTTCGTGCCGGGCGAAAGCCGCTGCCAGCGCATCGCCACCGACGCCTCGATCGACAGCCTGCTTGAAGGCGACGGATGGGTGTGGGTTCATCTGGCGCTCTCGGACGCGCGAACGCCCGCGCTCATCGAGAGGATCGGCAACCTGCCGCCGCTCGCGGTCGCCACGCTGACGAGCCACGACACACAGGCCGCCATCACAGTTTCGGACGATATCGTGCACGGCACGCTCGTCGACTTCGAGCGCACCTTCGACGCGGTGACGAAGACGATCGGCTGGCTGCATTTTGCCGTCAGCGACCGCATCATCATCACCACGCGCCTGCATCCTTTGCGCAGCATCGATCGGGTCAAGGCGGCTGTCGAGAAGAGCACGAAATGTGCACGCCCGATCGACCTCTTCGAGATGATCGTCGTCGAATTCCAGCGCACGCTGATCTCGCTGGTTCTGGAGTTGACCGAGGACCTGAACGTCATCGAGGACCATGTCTATGGCGAGGCCGGGCATCGCCAGCAGCCGGGGCTTGCGCCGCTGCGCAGGACCGTGGTGCGGCTGCATCGGCACCTGCGCACGATCCTCGCCTTGCTGCGGCGTGCGGGCGCATCGGATGAGGACGAGGTGCCGCCGGGCTTCATCGACGCAGCGGAGCGGCTTTCCGACCGGCTGGAAGCGGTCGACCGCGACGTCTTTGCGCTGCAGGAGCGGGCACGGCTGCTGCATGAAGAGATCGACAGCAAGATCTCCTCGGAGACCAACCGGCATCTTTACATCCTGTCGCTGATGACCGCCTTCCTCTTGCCGCCGACGCTCGTCACCGGCTTCTTCGGCATGAACACCGGGGCACTGCCCTTCGCCGACGGCACTGGCACGCTTTACGCAGCGCTGTTCATCGCGCTCTCCATGGCCTTTGCCTGGTGGATTCTCCGGCGGATCGGCATTCTCTGAGACGCCGCTCGGAACCCTCACCAAGCGTTCGGTGTTGAAGAGAGCGACCAGAACGACACCGTGGAGATTGGAAGCATGGCGCTCAAGCGAATGGACAACATAGGTATCGTCGTCGAAGACCTCGAAGGGACGATCGATTTCTTTCGTGAACTTGGCCTTGAGCTCGAAGGTCGGGCGGAGATCGAAGGAGAATGGGCCGGGCGTGTTACCGGACTTGGCGATCAGCATGTCGAAATTGCCATGATGCGCACGCCGGATGGCCATAGCAGGCTTGAGCTTTCCCGCTTCCTCGCGCCGCCGGTCGTCGCCGATAACCGCACGGCTCCGGTCAATGCGCTTGGCTACCTTCGTGTCATGTTCGCCGTCGACGACGTCGACGAGACGCTCGAGCGGCTTCGCAAACGCGGTGCGCAACTGGTCGGGGAAGTGGTCCAGTACAAGGACGCCTACCGGCTTTGCTACATCCGCGGGCCTGAAGGCCTGCTCATCGGGCTCGCCCAAGAACTTTAGCACCGCCAAGACAAGTTCTCGCCCGGGCACGACGGTGCTATCGGCCAGTCCCAGCGCGCGCAGTGAGGGGTCTCATGCGAAGCCCGGCGCAAAAAGGCCGGGAGCGGAAGCGCCCGGCCCTGCCTCCCCGTTAGCTATAGGGCGAATAGCACTGGCGACGCGGACCGCCATAGGGCTGATAGGTATTGTCGTAGGCCCGGTAGGAGCGGTAGCGGTCGTAGCACCACTGCACATGGCGGCTGCCATAGACGGGCGCCGGACGCGTGTAGCGCGGCGGCTGGGCAATCGCTCCGCCGATGATGACGCCGGTGCCGAAGGCTGCCATCGGATACCACCAGCCATTGTAGTAGCGATAGCCAGGACGGCGGTAGTTATAACCGCGGTAGCCGTTGTAGTAGTAATAGCCGCCGCGACGCTCCATGCCCGGTCGGCGATACTGGACGTTGACCACATCGTTCTGCCGCTCGACGCGCGGCGGGGTCGGCGTGAAGGCCTGCGACGGGGCAGCCGACGTCACCAGCATGGCCGCCGCAACGGCCACGGAAAACCACCGGCCCATCCCGGACTTCAGCACGTTCTTCATCAAATCCCTCCATCACCGAAAGCATGTTGCGCGCCCCCGGCTTCGGGATGCCGCGACATTTCAACCTTTTCCATGATTTCACCCCGACCGAGGCCGATCCGGGGATGTCCCTCAGCCGGGAAATCCGAAATCGACCGATAACGCATAAGTCACCGGTTTTGTTCCATCTTCCGCGTCCTTTGGGATCAGGCCGCGCGGCCGACACCCGTTGCCGTGGCGCGCTTACCGCATCATCGACCACCTGCCGCGACCATGAAAGCAATTGCTTATATACAGCTGCAGGTCGGTATACATTCGCGCGCCGCTCCCGCACAGTCCGCGCGGGGGCTGGGATTTACGATGCGTTAACGATACTGTCGGCAATCTCAGAGAATGGCAAAGCGGTGTATCTCCACGACAGGGATGATTCTGCGCCTCGCGACCTTCATCGGTCTGGCTTTCGCGGCGGCGATCGCACGCGCCGGTGAACTGGAGCCCTGGAAGACCAAATCGAACGCCATCATCGTCGACGCCTATGAGATGAATAGCATCGACTGGGAAACGATGCTTGGCGACAAGCGCATTTCCGGCTTCATCGCCAAGGCCTCCGACGGCCTGCCCGAAAGCTTCTCCTGCACCGGCGACCACAACGGCGACACCTTCAACCACTGCAAGACCATGTGGCGCAAATACGCCGTCAGCCGCGAGCTCTACCAGACCCGCCGGATGATTGCCCGCTCGCATGGACTGCTGTGGGGTGCCTATCATCTTGCCCGTCCGGGCAATCCCGTCGACCAGGCGAACCATTTCCTTGATTACGCCGATCCGCGCGACGACGAACTGATGGTGCTCGATCTCGAAGGCATCGACCCGGACAAGTACATGTCGCTCGAGGACGCCGCCATCTTCGCCGGGCACATCAAGACCCGGACCGGGCGCTACCCGATCCTCTACACCAACCACATCACCGCCAAATACATCGCCGCGCACCGGGCCGAGCACCGGCTGCTGTCGCGTCTGCCACTCTGGTACGCCCGCTACAAGCCGGATATCCGCCAGGTCTTCCCGATGGGCAACTGGGACAGTTACGCGCTGTGGCAGTTCTCCTCGGGCATCAACTGCGGAAAGCGCCGCTGCCCCTACCGGGTGCCGGGAACGCTTGACGACATCGACGTCAATGTGGCGGCGATGTCGCCGCCGGCGCTAAAAGCGATCTGGGCACAAGGCGCCTTGCTGCCGGAAAAACCGCTACCGCTGATGCTCGTCGCCCAAGCCGAGCGGGGAACGGGCATGCAGGCGGTCGCACAGGCGACTGCGATCTTTAGCGAGCCGCTGCTCGTCAGCCGCGCCGACGCTGCGAGCGGCGTCGGCAGCGGCGTCGACATGATGGTGACCGGCTCGATCGATTTCGCCCGCCAGGAGCGCGCCCTGCAGGTGGCGATTGCCGGCAATGAAGCTGCCCAGGGCACATGCCCGAAAACGGCGACCGGCACCGACGCCCCGGCAAGCGTTTCGGCCAATCCGATCCCCTGCAACGCGCCCTAAGCCTGTCGCGTGAAAAAGGATCTCGCGCCAGGCTTTAAGCTCTCATCCTTTATGCACGTCGCTGCTGCAGAACTGCGGCGCACTTCTCGCGACATGCATTGACGCCCTCAGGCTTCGATCTGGACGTCGCCAAGTGGTCGCGAGCAACAGGCGAGGATGTAGCCCTCGTCGATCTCGTCGTCGAGAATGCCGCCATTGTGGTTCATCTCGACCTCGCCCGCGACCTTCATCACCCGGCAGGTGCCGCAGATGCCGCCTTCGCAGGCAGCGCCGATGCGCACCCCATTGGCGCGCGCCGCCTGCAGGATCGTCTGGCCGGGCTTGGCCTCGACCTCCTTGCCGCTCATGGTGAAGGCAACCTTGGCCGCCTGGACCTCGCCCTCGTCTCCGGCACCGGCGCGCACGGCGATCTCTTCGGCGGCGGGTGCCGCCGCCGGCTGGAAGCTCTCCTCGTGATAGCGGCCCATGTCGAAACCGGCCGATTTCAGCATCTCGCGCACGCCGCGCATGAAAGGCTCGGGGCCGCAGCAAAAGACGGTGCGGTCCATGAAATCGGGCGCAAGCAGCGGCAGCTTGGCGCCGTCGATGCGGCCGCGCAATCCGTGCCAGCCGTGGCGCGCCTCATGCCCCTCGACGATGAAGCCGAGGTTGAGCCCGGACATCTGCGTGGCCAGGACTTCCAGTTCCGAACGGAACAGCAGATCGTCCGGCCGACGCGCGCAGGAGATGAAGGTCACATCCGTCTCCGGCACGCAGTCCGCCATCCAGCGCGTCATCGACATCATCGGCGTGATGCCGGAGCCGGCCGAGATGAACAGGTACTTGTCGCCGGGATGGCGCACGAAGCTGAAATCGCCGAGCGGACCGAAGGCTCTCAGCTTCATGCCCGGCTTCAGGTGGTCGAACATCCAGCGGGTGCCGATGCTGTCGGCCTGCGCCTTCACCGTGACCGCGATTGAAAGCGGCCGCGACGGCGTCGACGACAGCGTGTAGGTGCGCATGACCGGCTCGTCGGCGACGGGCAGTTCGAGCGTTACGAATTGCCCGGGCAGATAGCGGAACCAGGCGGGCTTTTCCGCCCGGAAGGTGAAGGTCATGACATCGGCGGTCTCGACCACCGCCGATGTGCATTCGAGCATCTGCTGCCGGTCGATCCAGACATGCAGCGCGTCGAAATGGTGAAACGAGGAGGCCATCTGCATGTCAGGCGACCCTTGAAAGCGGAGCCGCGTCGCCGGCAAGGCGCTGCTCCATGAACTTGCAGTACCACTCGACGAACTGCATCACGCCGCCTTCGTGCTCGGGCGAATAGGGACCGGGCTCATAGGCCGGCGAGCGGATGCCGAAGGCATTCTCCTCGACGATCTGGCGATCCTGATCGTTGGTCTCGGTCCAGACATGCGTCAGTTCTTCGAGATTGTAATCGATGCCTTCGACCGCATCCTTGTTGACCAGCCACTTCGTCGTCACCTGGGTAAGTTCAGGCCCGAGCGGCAGTACGCGGAAGGTGATGGCGTGGTCGGCAAGCACATGGTTCCAGGTGGTCGGGTAATGGAACATCAGAAGCGTGCCGATCTGGCTCTGGGAAACATCGGCCGACAAAGCCCGCCTGACGGCGCGCGCGCCCGACATGGTGTAGCTTTCGGCATTGTCGACAAGCGGCATGCGGGCGGCGCGGAACTGGCCGGTCGGCGACATCCTGAATTCGCTCGGCAAGCCTTCGGCCTCGCATTTCGCCCAATGTTCGGCGATCACGGGATCATCCTTGGCGCCCTGCACCCCGGTCGCGGTCGGGGCTTCCGGATAGGTGCGGCAGAGTTCTGGATGATTGGCGGCGCAATGGTAGCACTCGCGGTTGTTCTCCCAGACGAGCTTCCAGTTGCCCTTTTCGATGATCGTGCTTTCGAAGGCGACCTTGGTTTCGCCGAGGCGGTGCGGCGCGAGATAGGGCGTGACCAGTTCGCGAAATGCCGCGAAGTCCGCAGGGTTCTCCGAAAGATTGATGAAGATGTAGCCGCCGACCGTTTCGCAGTGGATCGGTTTCAGGCTGTGGGCGGCCTTGTCGAAATCCTCGCCCATCTGTCGGGCGAACAGCAGCGAACCGTCGAGCTCGTAGGTCCATTGGTGATAGGGACAGACGAGTTTTGCCGACGAGCCCTTCTGCTGCGTGCAGACGCGGGAGCCGCGGTGGCGGCAGGAATTGTGCAAGGCGCGGATCGTGCCCTGGCGGTCACGGGTGATGACGACGGGAAAGTCGCCGACCTGGACGGTGAAGTAATTGCCGGCCCGCGGGATCTCGCAGTCATGGCCGATGAACAGCCAATCCTTGTACCAGATGTTTTCCAGATCCTGCCGATAGTAGTCGGGATCGATGTAGAAAGCCCGATCGAGGCTGTAGCCGTCGCGCCGACCCTTCAGCTTTCGAAGCATATCGTTTCTGGTTTCCATGTCCTGTCCTCATGCGCCATGTCTTGGAGAGGCAGGACAGGAACCCGCACGGGCGCACGCCCATGCGTTGTCGGCTCCGATCCGGCTGCCCGCCGCAACCCGTTACGGTTATGTCCGTCAAGGCTGGTTTCCGGGCTCAGGAGCCGTCCCTTCGGACCAGCCCGGCGCCTTCCCGGACGAACCGTCCAGTGGCCTTTGCCGAGGCTTTCGCTCCACCACCGTTGCGGGGGCAGCGCCGGGATTTGACCGGCTTCCCAATTCTCCGCCTTCTCTTCGAAGACGGCACCTTGAGTAAGGATATGTAATCGCGGAAACCGCCCTGGCAGCTGCCGGATAGCGACATCCAATTCCAGAATGACGACACGGGAAAAACCGCCATCACCGGCGCCTCTCTTAGATTTTTTACACTACAAACATATAGATAGCCCACATCTTGGGCATTTGCCGCCTTTTGCGGCGCGGGCGGCGCAGACGCGGGAAAGCTTCGCCCGTTTGCGACATCCCGTCAGATAGGGAACGCTCATGATGCAGCCAGGAGGCAATCATTCATTAACCATGAGCCGCTAGCCTAGCCGGCGGACGAGAGAGGTCCTGCAGGCAGGCAGATGGCGCGCTGACGATCATGGCAAAGTTGAGATACTACGACGCGGCAGCCGAGGCGCCGCCGACAATCCCGCCGAAGACGGCGGTTCATACCGAATTCCTGCGCACGGGCCGGATCAATCGCAGGCAATGGGTGCCGAGCGAACGGCGCTACCTGAGCTATGAGGAAGTTGCGGACAGGACGGGCAAGAAGCTCAACACCGCCGGCGACACGACCCATAAGCGGATCAACGGCTTTCACACCTCGATCCAGTTCCCGAAGATGATCTTCCACCGCACGCTCGTCGGCCGGCCGCATCTCGGCTACTGTCACGTGACGGCGGCGCGCACGCCGGTCACGCCCTCCAAGGACATCACCTGGTCCTTCTACTTCGCCAACTTCTACTGCGACCTCGGCCATGAGACGCATTTTTTCGAAGGCATCCAGCCCGGCTATTCGCGCATGTATTTCGCCGTCGCCATCGAACCGGGCGCGGAAGCCGGCCAAATGGTCATCAACCGCAATTTTCGTGACAACGGTCTGCTGTTTCGCACCGACGATCCCAAGGTCGCGCTGAAAAACGTGCTGATGCTCGGTGCCAAGGACGACGCGTTGCGCCGCATCATCCGCAGCCTCTGAGCCGAACCGGTTGCTTCAAAGAAAATCGTTCTGTTTTTCCGGTGCGTCCGTTAAGGAAGCATCGGAAAGGAAACGGCATGGCTGAGATCATCGATACGGAAAGGGAACCGGACCGCGCGATCGCGCGCGCCTGCGCCGTTCTTGCCGAAGGCGAACCGGTCGCCATTCCGACCGAGACCGTCTACGGCCTTGCCGCCGACGCCACCAATCCTGATGCGATCAGCCGCATCTACGAGATGAAGGGGCGCCCGCGCTTCAATCCGCTGATCTCGCATGTCTCCGACATGGCGATGGCCGAAGCCCATGTGCATTTCGATCCGGTTTCCCGGCAGCTGGCCGAAGCCTTCTGGCCCGGCCCGCTGACGCTGATCCTTCGGCAGCGCGCCGCCAGCACGGTTCATGCGCTGGCGTCCGCCGGCCTCGACACGCTCGGCATCCGCATGCCGGACGGCTTCTCGCGCCGGGTGATTGCCCGCTTCGGACGCCCGCTGGCTGCGCCCAGCGCCAATACCTCGGGCAAGATCAGCCCGACCAGTGCGGCCCATGTGGAGGCCGATCTCGGTGGAAAACTGAAGCTGATCCTCGACGCCGGCCAGGCCCAAATCGGCCTTGAGTCGACAATCATCAAGGTCGATGGCGACGAGATCCGGCTGCTTCGGCCGGGTGGCCTCGATGCTGCCGAGATCGAACGCCTGCTCGACCGTCCGGTGATCCGGCCGGAGACGGCAGGAGCGACGATCGAGGCGCCGGGCATGCTCGCCTCGCACTATGCGCCCGGCGCTGCCGTCCGGCTCGATGCCGCCGAGGTGCATGCCGGCGAAGCCTTGATCCGTTTCGGCGGCAATCGGATCGCCGGCGAGGAACAGGCGGCCATCGTTCTCGATCTCAGTCCGGCTGGCGATCTGCGCGAAGCCGCCGCCAATCTCTTCGACTACATGAAGCGGGCGGATGCCAGCGGCGCAGAGACCATCGCCTTCGGGCCGATCCCTTCGGACGGGCTGGGGGAAGCCATCATCGATCGGTTGCAGCGGGCAGCCGCACCACGAGGGTAAGATGGCGTGCGGCATCTTCTGCGCACCCGCCCTCAGCGAACGGCGCCAATTGCGGTTATGATCGCCGCCGACCAGGAACCGAGGATCACATCCTCAGATCGACCGATCCGATAGCGCACAGGCGCAACGCGAAGTGAGGCCCATGACCACCCTTCCCTCTCCCGAACTCATCGCCTCCTTCGCCGACATCGTCGGCAGCGCCAACGTGCTGACGGCCGAACCGGACAAGGCGCGCTATCTCGTCGAATCGCGTGGACTTTACCGCGGCACGACGCCGATGGTGCTGCGTCCGGGCTCCGTCGACGAGGTCTCGCGCATCATGAAGCTTGCGAGCGCCACCCGTACGGCGATCGTGCCGCAGGGCGGCAACACCGGCCACGTCGCCGGGCAGATCCCGCGGGAGGGCAAAGCGGACATCGTTCTTTCGTTGGAACGGCTGAACCGCATTCGCGACGTCGATCCGGTCGGCAATGTCATCGTCGCCGATGCCGGCTGTATTCTTGCCGACATCCAGAAGGCGGCGGACGAGCACAATCGCCTGTTCCCGCTGTCGCTCGGCTCGGAAGGTTCGGCCCGCATCGGCGGCAACCTCTCCACCAATGCCGGCGGCACGGCCGTGCTTGCCTATGGCAACATGCGCCAGCTCTGCCTCGGCCTCGAGGTGGTGCTGCCGACCGGCGAAATCTGGGACGGCCTGCGCCGGTTGAAGAAGGACAATACCGGTTACGACCTGCGCGATCTCTTCATCGGTGCCGAAGGTACGCTCGGCGTGATCACCGGCGCCGTGCTCAAGCTCTTTCCGAAGCCGCTCGGGCATCAGGTCGCCTTTGCCGGGGTTGGCAGCGTCGAGCATGCGCTCGCTTTGTTCGAAAAAGCGTCCAGCCTTTGCGGGCCGGCTTTGACCGGTTTCGAGCTGATGCCGCGGCTCGGCGTCGAATTCACCGCCAAGCATATCCCCGGCGTTCGTGACCCGATGGACACGATCCATCCCTGGTACGCGCTGATCGATATCTCGACATCCGATAGCGCCGAAAGCGCGGAACGGATGGTGCAGGATCTTCTGGAACAGGGATATGCGGCCGGCCTCGTCGAAAATGCCGTGATCGCCGCCAACGAGACACAGGCCAAGGCGCTGTGGCACATGCGCGAGAGCATGTCGCCGGCGCAGAAGCCCGAGGGCGGCTCGATCAAGCACGATGTCTCCGTGCCCGTCTCCAGCATTCCGGCCTTCATGAAGGAGGCGGATGCGGCCGTCATGAAAGCCATCCCCGGCGCGCGCATCTGCTCCTTCGGCCACATGGGCGACGGCAACATCCACTACAACATTTCGCAGCCTGTCGGTGCCGACAAGCAGGCCTTCCTCGACCGCTGGCGCGAAATCAACGCCATCGTCCACGGCATCGTGCTTGGGTATAACGGCTCGATCTCTGCCGAACACGGCATCGGCCAGCTGAAGCGTGACGAACTCGCCGAGGTCCGGACGCCGATCGAAATCGAGCTGATGCAACGCATCAAGCACGCCTTCGATCCCGCTGGTATCATGAACCCCGACAAGGTGTTGCGCGCCGACCGATGACGACGGCCCGTCTTGCGCGGCGGGCTGCGAAGCAGCCGCCGCGCTCAAGCTCGGCCATCAGGGGGCTGGCGTCAGCGACCACCTGCGCGTAGCTGCGAGAGCGTCATCAGCGTTTCGGCACTGACGCTACCGCCTCCGCCACCGGTCAGGATCGCGAGACCAGGCGAAACGTCCTGGTTGTTTTCGACGTCATAGAGTGCCGTGAAGCGCTGCAGCAGCTTGTCGATCTTCCCGGGCTCCTGCAATTCCTTGAGGTTGATCGTGCGCTCGATATAGGCCGCCTGGGCTTCGATCTTGGCGTTCTGCAAGCCCTCCGGCATGCTGTAGGCGGTCTTGATCACCTCGAACAGGGCGCGGTCGGCCAGGATGTCGTATGCCGTGTTGATCTCCGGGGCCTTGCGCTTGAAGTAGAGCGCAAGACGAATGCCGCCGTTGTCCGCGCCTTCCCGTTCTTCGAGGGACTGGTTGAGGAAGAGATCGACCGTGGTGATGAGACCTCGACGGGTCTGGATCTGGCCTGCCTCGCCCCTGACGATCTTGCCGTCCTTGTCGAAGTTGAAGGACGAGACGATCTCGCGGTATTTCAGCCCGTTCGGGTCGGTGTTGATGAAACTCTTCGGATCTTCGAGATCCGACGTGAACATCTCCCTGAGATAATCGCTCTTGACCGTCTCGGGATCGATACCGGAGCCGACAAGGACCAGATCGACCAGTCGCCGGTTCTTCAGGAAGTCATCCAGCGTTTCGATCTTCGCGATCTCGGCGGTGTAGTATTTGGCTTCGTCCTGGGCCTTTTGCTTGGCGACCTTCTTCTCGTCTTCGGTCCCGAAGCGGGACTTGGCGATGATGTAGTCCCGCGCCGTGCTCATGATGTCGTTGTCGCTCTGCGCGAGTTTCGGCGCGCCGAGTGTTCCGTCCGGATTGAAATTGAACGCCTTCACGAGCTTGACGTAGCGCTCGTCACGCAGCGTGTTGGCATAGCTCCTGGGATCGTTGAGATCGCTGGTCAGGATGCGCTTCAGCTCACGCGTGCTCAGCCCCTCTTCTTCGAGCCCGAAGGCGCGCAGCGTGAACGTCAGCACGCCCTTGTCGGCAAGCAACTTGTCGACCGATTCCATCGAGTTGACCAAGAGCTTGAACCTCCTGACCACGGCTTCGTCTTCGGCATCGCCCTTGTCGTTGTAGCGCACCATGTAGCTGTCGGACGTCTTCTTCAACTGATCGGCGTCTTGGGCCGTCTTGCCCGGCTGCAGCGTGCCGTCGGCCTGGAAGTTGAAGGCCTTGTGCAGTTCCTTGAAGGCGGCATTGTACTCGCCGCCCTGTGTGTTGACGTAGCTGTTCGGGTCGTTGATGTCGCTGGTGAGGATGTTTTCGATCGTCGACGGCATCGTCGTCGATGCCTTGAGACCGAAGGCCGTGACGATGTAATTGAACAGCCGGGTTTCGCTTGTCAGCTCGGCGATGGTGGTGATGCCGGCGATCTTCTGTTCGTAGTATTCCTTGTTGAGCAGCGCCCCGGCGCCCGTCAGGCGCTCGCCCCCCAATGGCGTCTCCCCAGGTTTCTTGAAGACGTAGATATTGTTGAGTTCCGTCTTCTTTGCGTCGCTGATCGCCTTCCCGCCAGCCGGCACGCTGCCGTCGGGGTTGAAGTTGAAGAAATTCTTCATGGCGATATAGGTGTCGAGATTGCGGATGCGTCCGTTCAGCGTGTTCAATTCCTGTCCGAGCGACGTCATCAGCGCCGGCGCCTGGTCGCGTGGCGGCAGCTTGGCATCGAGATCGGCGACGATGGCGTTCTGTTCGTCGATCTTCGCCTGAATCGCCGGCTTGTCGGCAGCGGGCGCCTCCGCCAGTTCGGCGGTCAGCTTGTCGATCGCACCGAGAGTCTTGATCCGCGTGTCGAGATCCGTATACAGCTTGAGCGCTTCATCCCGTCTCGTCGCTGCGGCGAACCTGGCGTTGCCCAGGTCCGCAGAACTGGTGGTCAGCCCGTCGCGAACTTCCGTGTAGTTGAATGTCTTCGGGTCCAGGTCGAAAACCGTAAACGCAAACGAGCGCAGCCTTTCGTTGCCGAGGAATTGATCGACATCGGTAACGAGGTCCATGGCCGCGCCAAAATAGGCCATCTCGCCCCGCATGACCGTGTCGAGACTGGCGATGCGCTCGTTGTAGAGACCGATCAGCGCATCCTGCTGTGCGTTGGTTTGAGCCACCGGTTTCGACGAGCTGAAGCTGAAGGCCTGCGCGAAGTTGCGGTAGCGTTCATCGGTGAGACGGTTGGCAAAGCTGTTTTCGTCCGAAAGGTCGCTTTCCAGGACCTTGCGCATGAAGGCCTTGGCATAGGTCATGTCCTCCAGGCCATGCGCTTTCATCGCGTATGAGTAGAGTCGATAGTCGTCCAGAAACTCCTCGACAGTTTTCACACTGCCGATGTTCTCTTTATAATATTCGGCTTCACGCGCGATCTGCGGCTGCTGGGCAATGCGGTTGAGGCTGCTCCTCATGTCCCGCGTGATGCGACTGTAGTCGAGATAGGTCGATACCATGCCCTGGCGCCTCGTCGGTTACCCATGGGGACAGGCCGGACCCGAGCCCCGAAACAGAATTCTGACGCGTCATGATTGCAGAGCTGGCTTGCGTGTGGCTTTTCCCGGCCGTTCGAGCGACAGCGCAGGTGCGCCTGATCGGAACGAATGCAGCCGCACTGTTGACGAAACGGAAACCCTGACCGGTCGGCTTTTGCTAACCATCGAAAAACGCAAAGTTTTCTTAACCGCGAATTTTAAGTCGTTCGGAAAGGGCGCCGCCTATTCTCCTGCTCATAGAGGACGAAAAAGTCCCGACGAGAAGACCGGAAACCGGCTCTCAAGGAAAAACAAGGGCGATTGAAATGCGCAACACACTCTCTCAACCCGCATGGGTCGAAAACACGCTCCGTCTTGATCCGCAGCGCTTTCCACAGCAGGCGAGCTACGCTTTGCGCGGTCACACCGGTAATGTCACGATCAGCCTGGACGAGCGTGGCGCAGTTCTGCGCAAGGTGCTACCATCGAGCGGCCTGCCGCTTTCGATCGCACTGCCGGCGCGCGCATTCAAGGGGGTCGCGGCTCGCGCGATCGATCACGGCGACGGAGACGTTACAGTGACGCTGGAACTTCATCACGACGACCCGGACCTCTGTGTCCCGCTGCTCGTCGCACACGACCTGTCCGACATCGCGGCCGACTGGCGCGCCTGGGCAGAAGCTTACCGCATTCCGATGCTGATGGTCGAAGCGGATGGCGTGGCAAGGCCGCTCGAAGAGCACCTTGGCGACGTACGCACCGCGCCCGTCAAGCCGCGCCGCCGCCACTCCTTCTTCGCCGAGCGCCGCCCGCGCTTCCTCGTGCGCCGTTCCACCGGCACGCTTGGCGTACACATGAAGATCGACGGGCGCGAGATCATCGCCCGCAGCTAATTGCAGAGCCTACCTCCAGCGCGACAGCCGGCCGTTCCCTGCGGCCGGCTGTCGCGTTTGGTGCGGTCAGATCTGTCGGGATATTTCCTGCGGGCACGCGTGCCCTGACGGCGTTGCCGCCTCCCCGACGATTTACCGGATGTTCCCCCGGAAACAGTCGCATCGCCTTCTTCGTGCCATATGGGCTTCATAGCCAAGACCACGAAAGAAGGAGAAACCCGATGCGCAAGCACATCGCCTCAATCGTTGCCGCCGTCCTGTCCAGCTTCCGTGCGCGTCACGAGGCACGCAAGCGCAAGGCCGCCCGCGACATCAGCTGGGCCTGAGATTTTTTGCAGGCCCGCAACGGGCGGGCCGACCATGGGGCAATGAAGACGATCCTCCGCCGCAACGGAGGATTTTTCATATCAGGCGCAGGAGAAGCGCCAGCACCAGCCCGGCGAAGATGATCAGGCCGACGATGCCGTTGAACTTGAACAGCGCCAGGCACTGTGCGGGATCGTGAATGTTCAGGACGAGGATCTGATAGGTCAGCATCGCCGCTGCGATCAGGAGGCCGACATAGGCGACCGCACCGGCGCCGGCTGCGACGAAGGACAGAAGGACAAGCAGCGTCGCGATGCCGTAAAGGCCGATCAGCCAGGGGCGCGGGTTTTCACCGAAGCGCCGCGCCGTCGAGCGCACGCCGATCAGTTCGTCGTCCTCCTTGTCCTGGTAGGCGTAGATCGTGTCGTAACCGATCGTCCAGGCGATGGCCGCGCCGTAAAGCAGAACGGCGGCCAAGGAGAGCGTGCCGAACTCGGCCGCCCAGCCCATCAGCGCTCCCCACGAGAACGCCAGCCCCAGGAAGAACTGCGGCCAGTCGGTAAACCGCTTTGCGAATGGGTAGATCGCGACGATCGCCAGCGACAGGATGCCGAGCACGATCGAGAAGGTGTTGAACTGCAACAGCACCACAAGGCCGACGAGCGCCTGCAGCACCATGAACACCTTGGCCTGAAGGCGCGAAACACGACCCGACGGCAAGGGCCGCGAGCGGGTGCGGGCAACTTCCATGTCGATGTCGTGATCGACGATGTCGTTGTAGGTGCAGCCGGCGCCACGCATGGCGATGGCGCCGACGGTGAACAGGAAGCAATGGAACAGGAAGCGGCCGGAGGAGAATTGACCGGCGCTGGCCGCCGCGCCCGACGCCAGGGCCACGGACCACAGGCACGGCAACAGCAGCAGTTGCCAGCCGATCGGACGGTCCCAACGAGCAAGCTGCGCATAGGGCCAGAGCGCACGCGGCAGCACGCGATAGACCCAGTTGTTGGATGGCGCGTCCTGAACGCGGCCGGAATCGGCAGAGATTGTGTTCATATCCCTGTTTGACGCTGCGGGCCCGGCCGGTCAAGCGGCGAGATCGCCGCCGACCTAGGGAGCAAAACGCCCGATCAGGGAAGCGTGAAGTCGAAGCGGTAGGTGGCCGACAGGCCGACGAGAACCTGGTTGCGGCTGCCGCGTTCGCGAACGAGGCTGGAATCGGCTGCCGGGCCAAGCAGGCGCTTGTATTCGGCATAGGCGCTCGTCTCGAGCTTTTCGGTTGCCTGCCAGGTGATCGCGGCACCGACGCCAGCCGAGCCGACGCCGCCATGCGGGGTATAGTTGCTGAGACCGGAGGCCGCCGCCTCGCGATCATTCACACCGTAATAGGCCGTATAGTAGCCGCTGGTGGCCGCCGACAGGCGCGGGCCGCCGGAAATGCGGACATTGCTGCTGACATCGGTAAAGGCGTCCGCCGCGACATCGGCGACGACGCCATGGTGACTGCGAATGCCCTGGCGAACTTCGGCGCGCACACGCAGCCAATCGGTCGGGTAGACCTCGGCAAAGCCGCCGGCTTCACCGCCGAACTTGATCGGATCAAGTCCCTTGAGATCGCTGGACGTGCCGGCATCGCGTTCGAAAATCAGCTTGCCGACGAGACCGGCGCGGAAGCTGCCCTGATCGACCAGCGCATAGGACATGTTGTCGTTACGCGAGGAGAAGCGGACCGTGCTGCCGGCCTTGCCGAGCGAGATCAGCGGGGCAGCCTGGAACATGCGCTTGGAAGCGCCTTCGTATTTCGGGCCGTAGAAGCCGGTGGCGCCGACCTTCAGGTACCAGTCGCCGGACCAGAAATGTTGGCCGTCGCCGGCGGAGGCGGCATTTGCCGAGAGCAAAAGGGTTCCAGAAAGGAGAAGAAGAGAACGGATACGCAAGAAACAACTCCGGAAGATACATTCGCCGGGGCGAAATTGGCCGTGCCGTCGGGCCGAAGGAGGGAGTGGGCAGGAACGGCACAGGGCGAGTTATTGGCCCTTGTTCCTACGATTCCGTTAACCAGGTCAATTCAGCTTTCGTTTCCCATGAGCGCTTATCTGCCCGCAATCACTGGCCGAGATAGGTCTTCAGATAGACGCTCGGAGGGCTGCCGAGCATGCGGCGGAACATCGTCGTAAAGGCTGCGACGTTCTCATAGCCGGCATCGAGCGCCACGTTGATGATCGGTTCGCCGTCGGCCAAAAGCGGCAGCGAGGCGAAGATGCAGGCCTGCTGGCGCCAGGTGACGAAGCTGACGCCCGTCTCGTTGCGAAACAGCCGCGTGAACGAGCGGCGGCTGAGACCCAGCCTGTCGGCCCACTGGTCGATGCTGGCAGCCGCCGACGGCGCTTGCAGGAACTGGCGGCAGAGCGCCGCAAGCCTTTCGTCGCGCGGGAACGGCAGGCCGAGCGGTCGCTCCTGCAGCCGGCCGATTTCCTCCAGAAGCAGATCGGTCACCAATTGTTCGCGCCGCTCCGACATCGCCTCGTTCTCGACGCTGACGAGGGCATCGACGAGGCTGCCGGCCAAAGGATTGATTTCCATGACCATCGGCCGCTCGGCGCGCAAAAGGTCCGGCGCAAAGTAGATCGAGTGCATGCGCACGTCGCTGATCATCTCGGCCGAATGCTCCATGCCCGCCGGGATCAAAAGAGCGTGGCCGGGCGGCACCATCCACCGCCCGCGCTCGGTGCGCATCAGCACGACGCCGCCGCGCGCCCACCAGAGCTGGGTCCGGGTGTGTTTGTGAAAAGGCACGAGGAGGCCGGCATTGTAATCCCGCCCGAGGGCGAGCACCGGGGCATTTCCGGTCTCGACCCAGTCGAGGTTCCGGAAGTGATCGTCATCGGGAAGCTGCGGCAGCGGATATCGACGGATCGGCATTTGGCCCACTCACGAAAGAAATCGACCAGATCACAAAAGCAGGCCAATCGCAACCTCAGTAGAGATGGGGCCACGCCGCACACAACCTTCGAGACGGCAAGGAATCACCCATGTCTACCGTGACTTCAACTTCCGGGATCTCCCCGGAGAAGACGGCTTTCTCCGTCATCCTCGCCGTCAGCTTCTGCCATATGCTGAACGACATCATGCAGTCGCTGCTGACCGCGCTTTATCCGCTGCTGAAGGCGAACTACTCGCTCGACTTCGTGCAGATCGGCCTCCTGACCTTCACCTTCCAGCTGACGGCGTCGATGCTGCAGCCGGCCGTCGGCATCATCACCGACCGCTGGGCCCTGCCCTATTCCCTGCCGCTCGCCATGCTCTCGACCTGCAGCGGCCTGATCCTGCTCGCCAATGCGCATGACTTCTGGGTTCTGCTGGTCGCAGCGAGCCTGATCGGCGTCGGCTCGGCGATCTTCCATCCGGAATCCTCCCGCATCGCCCGCCTTGCCTCCGGCGGCCGCCACGGCCTTGCTCAATCGCTGTTCCAGGTGGGCGGCAATGCCGGCAGCGCCATGGGTCCGCTGCTCGCCGCCTTTATCGTCATCCCGTTCGGCCAGGGCAGCCTCAGCTGGTTCTCGATCGTCGCGATCATCGGCTTCTTCGTGCTCTCCTGGGTTAGCACGTGGTATGTCCGCCATCGCCGCACGACCATGAGCCGCGCAGCACCGAGCCGGGCCCTGCCTCTGCCGAAGGGCCGGGTGATGTGGGCGGTTGCCGTGCTCGTGCTTTTGACGGCCACCAAGAACGTCTACATGGCGAGCATCTCCAGCTACTTCACCTTCTTCGTCATCGAGAAGTTCGGCGTCGAGGTGCAGCAGGCGCAGCTGATGCTGTTCCTGTTCCTGGGTGCGGCCGCGGCCGGGACCTTCCTCGGCGGCCCGATCGGCGACCGCTACGGCGCCCGCTTCGTCATCTGGTTCTCGATCCTCGGCGTCATCCCCTTCGCCTTGATTCTGCCCTATGCGAACCTCTTCTGGACCTGCGTGCTCTCCGTCATCATCGGCCTGATCTTCTCCTCGGCCTTCTCGGCGATCGTCGTCTTCGCCCAGGAACTGGTTCCGGGCCGGGTCGGGCTGATTGCCGGCGTCTTCTTCGGGTTCGCCTTCGGCTTTGGCGGCATGGGCGCTGCCGTGCTTGGTATCTTCGCCGACCGACAGGGCATCGAGTTCGTCTATACGATCTGCTCCTATCTGCCGCTGCTCGGTGTGCTCACCATCCTCCTGCCGAGGATCCCGGCGCGGTAGCCGCTCGGTCAGATAAACTCAGGAAATCCAACCGGGCGCCGCCATGCGGCGCCCGGTTTCCGTCTGCGCGGCAAACGGTATGCTGCACCCCTGCTACTCGTCGCAGCCCTACGTAATCATTCATCAATTTTTGCGCGCTACGGTCGTCTGACGGGCTTGGGCAGGGGTATACAATGCAGGGGCGAACGGCGATTCCGGCCTTACTGGCGACGTTGCTATTCGCAACGGCGGCACCGGCCGAGACCCTGAACCTGCTCATCTGGGAATCCTATATCGACCAGAAGATCCTCGACCGCTGGTCGTCGATCACGGGCGTTGCCGTGCACCAGGTCTATTACGACAGCGGCGACACCCGCGACGAGGTGCTGGCCGATCCGAACAGCCGCGTCGACCTGGTGGTAACCGGCGAAAACAGCGCCGCCCTCTTCGGCCGCAAGGGCGTTCTCGAAAAGCTCGACGAGACCAACGTCGCCTCGCTCAGGGACTATGACGAAAGCTGGCGCACGCGGTGCTCCGGCCGGGGCCTGCCCTATCTCTGGGGCACGATGGGCATTCTCTACCGTTCCGACGTCTTAGCCGAAGCGCCGACCTCCTGGCAGGATCTGATGCGCCCCGCCCCTGCGCTTTCCAAGCATGTGGCGATGTACGACGACCACAACGAGGCCTTCGTCGCGCCGTTGATGCTGCTCGGCCAATCGATCAACACCAACGACAGCAGCACGCTGAGGGCCGCCTTCACGCTGATGAAGGAACAGGCCCCGTCGGTTCTCACCTACGAATACATCATCAGCTCGATCCAGAACCCTGCCGTCAGCAAGGACATCTACATGGCGCTCGGCTACAGCGGCGACCAGCATGTCCTCAATGCCAAGGCCGGCACCCCTGGCGTATGGCGTTATGCGGTTCCGAAGGAGGGCACGCTCTCCTGGCTCGACTGCATGTCCGTCGTTGCCAATTCGCAAAACAAGGATCGGGCGCTGGCGCTGCTCGACTATCTCGGATCGCCGGGAAGTGCCGCCGCCAATGCGCTGGCGCTCAACATGCCGACAGCAAGCCGGGCAGCCCACGCACTCCTGCCGGAAGAGGTCCGCTCCGACCCGGCGATCTACCCCTCGCCCGACATTCTGGCCAAGAGCCAGTATCAACAGGAACTGTCCACAGAATCGGTGCAACTGCGCCGACGGATCATCAGCACATTGGCGAATTTCCAGTGAACCTCGGCAAACGCGCGCTCATCCTGATTTTTCCCGTGGTGCTTGCCGGCTATCTGCTGGCGGCGATCTCGGTCCACGTCACGCAGAGCCGCTCCATTCGCGCGCTCGAGCATGCCAAGCTCTCGCAGCGCCTTGAACACGCAGCCGCCGTCTTCCAGAACGAGATCGGCCGCAGCAAGGGCTTTCTCAATGCGCTCTTGAATGGCAATTCGCTGCGCCAGTACGTTTCCGAAACAGATGCGAGCTATCGCGCGAATGCGCTCGGCGTGCGGCTGCAGGAGAGTGTCAAATCGCTGCTCGACGATCCGACGGGCTATGTTTCGCTGGCACTTCTCAGTTCCGAGCTCAAGTCCGAATACTACTTCGAAAACAGCTGGGATCCGTTCGCCGAGATCGACGAGGCGCAGCTCAACCTCGCCCGCCGGCTGATCCGCGAAGACAAGCTCGCCGACTGGACCTATCTCTATGAGGCGGGCCAGAGACCGCGTATCGTCTATTCCTTCTTCCTCGACCCGATTGCCTTTACCCGGCCGTTGCCGAGCAAGAAATCGAACGCCCTGCTCGTCCAGGTCGCGATCCAGCCCGACCGCTTCCTCGACATGCAGCAAGCGCTGAAGAAAGAGTATGGCTCCGACATCGTTCTGCAGCCCTGGCCGTTGGCCGTGACCGACGACCTTTCGGCAAGCGTGCATCTCGGGCCCTCGCTCTATGCGACGCTCACCGTTTCGAGCGAGCATTTCGATGCGCTGATGGCGCAGCAGAAGTTCTTGCTGGCGCTCGGCGCCGTCGCCATGAGCCTGTTCTCGATCTGGCTGATCATCATGCTGATCCGCCGCTTCATCACCGATCCGATCGCCACCCTCGATGCCAATGTGATGGCCGTGATGGTGGGCGCGCGCGACGAAATCCGCGACATGGAAGAAAAGGGCGAGATCGGGCGCCTCACGGAAAACATCCGCGAATTGCACCGCCAGTCGGTGCAATCGCTGAAACTCGTGCAGCGCAGCTCGTGGACCGATACGCTGACGGGGATCAGCAACCGCGGCCACTTCAATGCGCTCGCTGCCGGTGTCGTGCGCGAGGCGATCGCGGCCGGCGAGAAGTGCAGCCTGCTGTTCATCGACATCGACAACTTCAAATTCGTCAACGACAAGCATGGCCACGAGATCGGCGACGAACTCCTGAAGACCTTGGCGACCCGCATCGCCGAGCGGGTCGACGCGATTACCGAGCGCCGCGGCCAGAAGCCGGCCATCCTCGCGCGCCTTTCGGGCGACGAATTCGCCGTGCTGGTGCGTTCGCGCCCGGGCGACGGGACGGTCCGGGAAATCTCGGGCGCCATCCTCTCGCTGTTCGAGGACGGCTTCGAAGTCTCCGACAAGCGCTATCCGGTGACCGCAAGCATCGGTGCCGCGATCTGCCCGGATGACGCCACCAATCTTACAGAACTGATCGCGAATGCCGATGCGGCGATGTATCAGGCCAAGACCAGCGGCAAGAACCGCTCCGCCCGCTACTCGCGTGCGCTTCACGACAAGCGTACGCGCCTGCGCCAGATCCAGGATGAACTGCGCTCGCTCGATCCGGATGAGCAGTTCCACCTCGTCTACATGCCGATGGTCGACACCGAGGGCCGGGTCACCGGCTGCGAGGCGCTGCTGCGCTGGTACTCGCCGGTGCTCGGCAACGTCACCCCGGACGAATTCGTGCCGATCGCCGAAAGCTCGGGGCTCTTCACCAAGATCGACTGGTGGGTGATCAACAAGGCGATGTCCGACTGCGGCCAGCTGAAGGCCCTGTTCGGCCCCGAAACCGTGCTCGCAATCAACATTTCCTCGGCCGAACTGCACTCCAAGGCGATTGCCGACCACTTCGCCGACTGCCTGCAACGGCATGGGCTGGAGGCGCGCTCGATCGAGATCGAGCTGACCGAAACCTTCGCCATCAAGTTCAGCGACCAGCTTCGCCGCAACATCGACGCGCTGCGCCAGAATGGCTTCCGGCTTTCGATCGACGACTTCGGCGCCGGCTACACGTCCGTGCAGCAGATCATCGAATACACCGCCGATACCATCAAGCTCGACCGAGCGCTGGTGTCGAACCTCACCGCGTCGCATTCCCTGCCGGTCCTGAAGGCGCTGATCGCGCTCTGCCACGCCAAGGACGTCGCGGTCGTCGGCGAAGGCATCGACACGCCGGAGAAGCTCTCCATGCTGACGGCGGCCGGCTGCGACCTGTTCCAGGGCTACCTCATCAGCAAGCCGCTGCCGATCGAGGATCTGGCAATCTGGGCGCTGACACGCACCGCCCGTTATGCGCATGACGAAGCGCTGGACGAGCAACAGAGCCGCCAGGCCATCGCCTGAGAGGTGGCGATTGCGAGAATCGCCGCCCGAACTCCCATTTTCCCTTGACCTTGCCGGCCTGCCGTCCTAACCGCAGCGCAACATTTTCGGGATATCGGGGGCTGCAATGAAGGTTCTTCTGATCGGATCGGGTGGGCGCGAACACGCCCTTGCATGGAAGATCGCGCAGTCGCCGAAACTGACGAAGCTCTATGCCGCGCCGGGTAACCCAGGCATTGCCGAAGAAGCGGAAATCATAGCACTCGACACGGACGACCATGCGGCCGTCGCCGACTTCTGCCTGAAGGAAGCGATCGATTTCGTCGTGGTCGGGCCTGAGGGACCGCTGGTCGCCGGTCTTGCCGACGTGCTGCGCGCTGCCGGCATCGCCGTCTTCGGCCCCTCTGCCGCCGCCGCCCAGCTCGAAGGCTCCAAGGGCTTCACCAAGGATCTCTGCGCCCGCTACGACATTCCGACCGGCGCCTATGGCCGCTTCACCGATGCCGAGAGCGCCAAGGCCTATGTGCGCGAACAAGGTGCACCGATCGTCATCAAGGCCGATGGCCTCGCCGCCGGCAAGGGTGTCACCGTCGCCATGACGCTCGACGAAGCGCTTACCGCCGTCGACGATTGTTTCGCCGGTGCCTTTGGCGCCGCCGGCGCCGAGGTGGTGGTGGAAGCCTATCTCGATGGCGAAGAAGCGAGCTTCTTCTGCCTCTCGGACGGCAAGACGGCCCTGGCGCTGGCGTCAGCGCAGGACCACAAGCGCGTCGGCGACGGCGACACCGGACCGAACACCGGTGGCATGGGTGCCTACTCGCCGGCTCCGGTCATGACGTCGGAGATGATCGAGCGTACGATGAAGGAAATCATCGAGCCGACGATGCGCGGCATGGCGGAAAGCGGCCATCCCTTCTCCGGCGTGTTCTTCGCCGGACTGATGATCACCGCCAAGGGTCCGGAACTCATCGAATACAACGTCCGTTTCGGCGACCCGGAGTGCCAGGTGCTGATGATGCGGATGAAGAGCGATCTTCTGCCGCTGCTCTATGCCGCCGCGACCGGCACGCTCGCCGGCATGGCTGTGGAGTGGCGCGACGAGACCGCGCTGACCGTCGTCATGGCCTCCAAGGGCTATCCCGGCAGCTACGCGAAAGACACGCCGATCGGTGCCCTCCCCGCAGCGTCCGGCACCACCAAGGTGTTTCATGCCGGTACAGCGATGAAGGACGGCGTGCTGGTCGCAACCGGTGGCCGCGTGCTCAACATCACCGCGACGGGGGCAAGCGCCGGCACCGCCAAGGACAGGGCCTACGCGGCTCTTTCGGCCGTCTCCTGGGAGAACGGTTTCTACCGGCACGATATCGGCTGGCGCGCGGTCGCACGCGAGAAGGCGTGACCGGAAGCCGGTCAATTCGCGGATCATTCTATTTTTACCAATTCTCCTGACGGGAAAGTAAGGGAGCACGCATATTCTCCCCGATAACGATCCGGGAGAAAAACAATGCGCCTGTTGCTGATCACCACCGTCCTTGGCCTTGCCGCAGGCAATGCCGCGGCGTCGTCGATCGAAGCGATCGCTTCCGGCACGACCGACAATGCCAGCGTCTCCACGGTTTCCTGCGCCGATTGCCCGCCGCTGCAATCGCGGAAGAAGGTCACCTATGTCGTGCCGACGATTGCGACTGGCGACGAAACGATCGAGCTCAAGAAAATCAACGGCGAGATGAAGATGGTGCGCACCGAGGCCTGGCTCGGCGGTTCGCCGGTGGTCTTCGTCAGCAAGCCGTCTCACGAGATGATCAAGACGGCCGCAGCCGAAACCGGCGGCGACGCGGCAACCGTGACAGTCTCGAACATCTCGAACGACCAGAACCCGCAGGCTTCCAAGCCGGAGTTTCTTGCCATCGATCAGACCGCAAAGACCGCCGCGGTGACGCCGATCGGCGCGTCCATGGTGGCGACCCCCGCGGCAAACGAGGGCTCACAGGATTTTGATCCGTCCACCCTCGAACTTCGGCTAGACTGATCGCCTATCGGGAAAGTTCCCTGCCCCGCTCAGCCGTCCCCTGCACTAAATGGCTGACGGGCGTATCGCTGCAAAAGCGAGAGATTGCGCCCCTGAGAGAAGCGGGGGCGCAATCTTTTTATTGCGAGCTTTCCAATTCTTCGATCCGCGCGACCAGCGCTTCGATCTGCCTGTCCGAATAGACTTCGACGCCGTTGGCAAGCAGCAAGGCGGCCGTTACGCCCTCACCCGGATGGCGCGCGCCGGAAAAGCTGCCGTCGTAAACGAAGCCCGATCCGCAGGACGGGCTGCCATCGATCAAGAGCGCGAAGCGACAGTCGGCTTGCCTGGCAAGCGAAAGTGCGTTTTCGGCCGCCTGGATGAACCCTTCGGTAACGTCGCCGCCACTGATCTCCACCACCCTTGCCTTGCCGGCGAGCACGTCATTGCCGACAGCGCCGGCGGCGATCTCGGCCGGCGGACGCGGCACCGGCATGCCGGCCAACATTTCCGGACAGATGGTCACGAGACGGCCTTCGGCGCGCCAGCGATCGATCGCCGGATGGACAAGCGGCTTCGACTGGCCATCATAACGAACGGCATGGCCCATTAGGCAGGCGCTGACGAGGATCTTTGCGGGCATGCTTTTCTCTACTCCGGCGCCATGCCGATCAGCAAGTGCGATCGTGGTGCCCTGGGACAAGGGATCAGATCCAGCGGTCGTTCTCCGCAGTGCGCTCTCCACCCTCGTGGCCGGTGTTGAGCGTGCCGCGCGGCTCGATCAGCAGCATCTTCACCTCTTGCTCCGCATAAGGCTTGTGCTCGACGCCCTTCGGCACGACGTACATTTCGCCCGGACCGAGCGTCACAGCCCCATCGCGGAAATCGATGCGCAACGTGCCCTCGAGCACGATGAAGGCCTCGTCGGTATCTTGATGATCGTGCCAGATGAAGTCGCCCTCGATGCGCACGATCTTGAACTGGTAGTCGTTGAGTTCGGCAAGGACGCGCGGTTGCCACTGATCGCTGAAGAGCGAGAGCTTTTCGGCGAAATTGATCGGCTTGTAGGTCTTCGTCGCGATCGTCATCGGCTGTCTCCATCTTGTGTGATGAAGACAGGATATAGGTCGCCCGGCGGCGAACCGCTTGAACGTTTGTGCGCGGGCGTGATGCCGCCGGTCTCCCGGCGGCGATCCCGCCTTATCCGACGATCTTCGAGAAGTCCGCGACCGTGCCGGTGGCCGAGCGGATCAGGCCGAGCAGCGCCAGACGGTTCGCGCGGATTGCCGCATCATCGTCATTGACGAGGACGTCGTTGAAGAACTGGTCGACCGGTTCGCGCAACTTGGCCAGCGCTTCCATGGCCGAACGGAAGTCTTCCTTGGCGATCGCATCGCGTGCTTCAGCCGAAGCAATTTCGACGGCCTGGTGCAGCGCCTTTTCGGCATCGAGACGGAAGAGGCCAGCATCGACAGCGTCGGCGACGGCAGTGCCCTTCTTCTCTTCGGCGGCCAGGATCTGGGTGGCGCGCTTGGTGCCGGCCAAGAGGTTGCGGCCTTCCTCGTCAGTGATGAAGGCGGTCAGCGCTTCAACGCGACGGGCGATCATCAGCAGGTCGTCGGCGTCCGGCGTCAGCACGGCATCGATCAGGTCGTGACGGGCGCCGAGGTCGCGCAGGTAGACCTTGAGGCGATCATGGAAGAAGGAAAGCAGATCGGCCGAAACGTCGTCCGCAAGCGCCGGCTTCTGTGCGCGAAGGGCGACGAGCGCCGTTTCAAAAGCGGGCAACAGCGCCAGGCGCGCCTTGCCTTCCAGGATAAGACGGATGACGCCGAGTGCGGCGCGGCGCAGCGCGAAGGGATCCTTCGAGCCGGTCGGCTTTTCGTCGATCGCCCAGAAGCCGACGAGCGTGTCGAGCTTGTCGGCAAGTGCCACGGTCACTGCCACCGGATCGGTCGGCGCGCGGTCCGAGGGACCGTTCGGCTTCCAGTGATCTTCGATCGCCGTGGCCACCGCGTCGTCTTCACCCTGAAGCAATGCATACTTGCGGCCCATGATGCCCTGAAGCTCGGGGAATTCGCCGACGGCTTCGGTGCGCAGGTCCGCCTTGGCGAGCACGACCGCTCGGTCGACGAGCTTGGTGTCGGCACCGGTCACCTTGGCGAGTTCACCGGCCAGCGCCCGGATACGGGCGACACGCTCGCCCTGGGTGCCGAGCTTGGCATGGAAGGTGACGTTCAGGGCATCGAGCTTGGCCATGCGCTGGTCGAGCGGCTTGGCAAGATCAAGATTGAACGTCTTCGCCGATGCTGCCAGCGTTTCGAGATCCGGCAAGTTGCCCTGGTCGCGGTGCCAGAAATGCGCTGCGTCCGAAAGACGGGCGCGCACGACCTTGCCGTTGCCATGCACGATCTCCTTGCCGCCGTCCTTCGCCTCGATGTTTGAGACCAGGATGAACTTGTTGGAGAGCGTGTCGGCGCCCGGCGCGCGGGTGACGAAGCACTTCTGGTTGGTCTTGATCGTCAGCCGGATGATTTCCGAGGGGATTTCGAGATAGGCTTCCTCGAAGCTACCCATCAGCACCTGCGGCCACTCGACGAGGTCGGAGACTTCTTCGAGCAGACCTTCGTCTTCGACGAGTTCGAGGCCGTTGGCGAAGGCGACGTTGCGCGCGTCGGCAAGGATCATTTCCTTGCGGCGCTCGCCATCGAGAACGACTTTCGCCTTTTCCAGCTTCTCGGCATAGTCGGCAAAGCGGCGAACGGTGATCGCTTCGGGTGCATGGAAGCGGTGACCATAGGTGACGTTCGAGGCGACGATGCCGTCGACCTCAAACGCAATCACTTGGGTCTCTTCGGTTTCAGAACCGAAGGTGCAGACGATCGACTGCAGCGGGCGAACCCAGCGCAAGGCACCGGGCTTGGCCGAGGCCGCGCCGGAGCGCATCGGCTTCGGCCAGGGGAAATTGCGGATGATTTCGGGCATCGCCGCGGCGATGATCTCTTCGGCGGGACGGCCAGGCTTGACGATGTGGGCGACGTAGAAGTCGCCCTTCTTCGGGTCGCTATGGACATGCGCCTCGCTGATCGAGGAAAGGCCGGCGCCACGCAGGAAGCCTTCGATCGCCTTTTCGTTGGCGTCGGTGCGCGGGCCCTTGCGCTCTTCGCGAACATCGGCGGAGCGGGCGTTGAGGCCACGGATGTCGAGCGTCAGCCGGCGCGGCGTCCAGTACTCGCGCGCCCCCTCATAGGTCAGGCCCGCTTCGACCAGGGCATCGGTCAGCAGCTTCTTGAGGTCGCCGGCCGCCTTGCGCTGCAGGCGGGCAGGAATTTCCTCGGAGCGGAGTTCGATAAGAAGATCGGGCATGGGAGTGACTTTTTCTGTTCCTGACGGTTGCGGCGGACTTAGCAATCTCTGGCAAGATTGTCACCAAGCGCCGCGATGAATTTGGCTTTCCAAGGGCAAGTGCGCGGCGGATTTACCAGCCGCCGCCACCACCGCCGCCACCGCCGCCGCCGGAGAAGCCGCCGCCGGTCGAAAAGCCCGACGACGACGATTTGGGTGGGGGCGGCAGGGACGACGTCATCGTGTCGGCCATGGATCCGGCAAAACCGCCGATGCGATCGCCGAAGGTGCTCGAGCCGAAGCCGTCACCGTGATACCAGCCCGGCTGATAAGCGGCGGCCGCGGCCGCCCCAGCCGCCGCGGCCAGCAGCCAGCGATCGAAGGTCTCGGTCCACGGCTTCTCGACGCCGAGCGCCACGGCGTAAGGGAGCAGCGTCTCGAAATGCCGGGGCGACATTTCGGGCGCCCCCTGCATGTTCATCCGGTCCTTCTCGGCGAGCGTCATATATTGCCGGAGCCCGTCGATGCCATCCATCATCCGCGTTCCAAGCGGCGTCGGCGCCCCCATCAGGAAGAAAAACAGCACGTTGACGAGCACGATCGCGCCAATGACAAAGAGCAGCGGCAGCTCGTCGGTTTCGGCGGCCGAATAGAAGACGGTGGCGAGGATGGCCGAGAAGATCGTGAAGGCGACGAAGCCGATGAAGGCGATCACGACGATCGACATGATCCGGCTCATCAGGCTCTTTTCGCGCCGGAGCGACTTGCCAAAGGAGACGGCGAGGATCGAGACGAAGAAGGCGATGAAAACCGGCACGATCACCAGCGGCAGGCTGTCCTCGCTGAGGTCGCCGAACAGGAAGACGGCCGCAACCGCCAATACCGACAGGATGACGCCGGCGACGATGTAACCGCTGTTGGCGTGGTAGTACTTGCCGCGATGCTCGCGCTCCATGGCGTTGCGGAAATCGGCGCCGGTCGCCTGCACCCGGGTGCCATGCGCGCGGTCGATGGTGAGCTTGCCGCCGCTCGCATTGACCGCCTTCATCACCGCCGCCTCGCCGGTCGGCAGTTTTTCGTCGGCTTTCTTGCCGGTGGCGGCAATGACGATGGCGTTCTTCAGGTCTTCGAGAACGACGTGTCCCTTGACCGCGAGATTGAGTGCGGCCGCCGACAGCGCCGTCCAGCCTTCGCCGGAAAAGCCCCTGTTGTCGATATAGTTGACCAGAGCCGGCGAGATGCCCTCCGGCGGATCCCAGCGCGGCACCATGACGCCGCGGTCCGGGTCACGCCCGACCCTGAGCCAGGCCTGGCTATAGTAGAGAAGGACGACGGCCAGGCCTGCGCCGGCGATGACGAGCGCCAGATGGTCGTGCAGCCACCAGGCATTTTCCTGGCTGGAAGTGGGCCTGTCGATGCTGCCCTTCGGCATCTTGATCGCGATCGTCAGGCCTTCGCGGGGATCGAGACGGCGGGTGGTGGCAAAGAAGATCTCACGACCATCCCTGGAGGCGCGCGCATCCTTACCGGTCGCGCCATAGCCGCCCGTGAAGTAGTCGAGCGCTTCGGCCCTGACACCCTGCGGCAACGTCACGGTCGCGCTCGCCTCGTCGATCGGGAAATCCCACTCGGTGCCGGTGACGTTCCAGTAGAGTTCGTCGTGATCGTCGAAGAAGCGGATCTGCCGGCCGGTCTCGTAGGTGAACTGGAAAGTATGTTCGCCCTGATCGAGAAAGACCTCGGCCGAGCCGGTATAGATGCGGATGCCGCCGCTGATCGTTTCGGTACGGTAGGGCTCCTCTTCGCCGTCGCGCTCGACCGAAAGGAGCTTGAAATCAACCTTGCTGCGCTTGCCCTTCGCATCGGTGAAGGTCAAAGGCAGGTCGCGATAGATGCCGCGACGGATCTTGTTGCCCTCGACCGTCGCCGTGATTGTCTCGGTCACCGTCATCGTGCCGTCCTTGGCGACATCGATGACGGAGCGATAGGCGGAGAAGACCTCCTCCGCCCGACCACCCCCCGCCGTTGCCAGCAAAAACACCAGAACGGCAAATGCGGCAGCGAAACGAGGCATAAGGATCAAGCTTTCTTCCGGTTGAGGTTCAAGGCACGAGATCGGTTCTTATGGGTGAGAGCGGGATGCGCGCGGAAACCGCAGACGCGGTCCCGCATCCCGCCCGGCATCAAGGCCGGTCGCCGCTGAATTCGACGCCCAGCGAAGCGAGCGCGTCCCAATAGGCCGGATAGGTCTTGGCGACGCAGCCGGGATCTTCGATGGTGATGCCGTGGATCTTCAGGCCGGCAAGCGCAAAGCTCATGGCGATGCGATGGTCGGCGAAGGTGTCGATCGAGGCAGGCAATGTCTGGCCGGCAAGCGTGGGATCGGAGGAGACGATCAGGTCGTCGCCTTCCTCATGCGCCAGATCCGGCCGGATCGCCGTCAGACCGAGCGACAGCGCACGCACGCGGTCGCATTCCTTGACGCGCAGGTTGGCGAGACCGACGAAGCGCACCGGCGTGTTGTTGAAGGCGGCAAGCACGGCGATCGTCGGGATCGCGTCCTGCATCTGCGAGCCGTCGATAATGGCGGGCAGGTTCGGGAAACTCGCGATCACCGCATGGGCGCGGGCATCCGGCTGCGAGAAGGCGTCCGCCGGAACGCCGAGATCGATGGCGCCGCCGGTCAGGACTTCCGCAGCCCAGAGATAGGTCGCCGCCGAAGCGTCCGGCTCGATGACATAGTCGGCTGCCTTGTAGCCGGTCGGCGCGACCTGCCAAACGGAGGGGCTCAGTTGCTCGACTTCGGCGCCGAAGGCGCGCATGGCGGCAACCGTCAGGTCGATGTAGCCGCGCGCGCCGATCTCGTCGCCGGCAAGCTCGATGCTGACCGGACCTTTGGCGCCGGGAGCCGCCATCAGCAGGGCCGAGACGTATTGGCTCGAAAGGCCGGCATCGATGACGACGCGGCCGGCCGGGAAACCGCCGGTGCCCTTGACGGTGACCGGCGGGCAGCCGGTCTCGGATGTGACTTCGACGCCGAGCGTTCCGAGTGCCTCGACCAAGGGCTTGATCGGCCGCTTGCGCATGTGCTGGTCGCCATCGACCACGACAGTGCCATCGACGAGTGCGGCTGCCGCCGTGAGGAAGCGTGTCGCGGTTCCCGCATTGCCGAGGAACAAGGGAGCTGCCGGCGGGAGCAACTTGCCCGTGCTGGTGACGACGAAGGTCGTTTCATCGGGCTCGCTGACCTCGACGCCCATCGCGCGCAAGGCTTCGGCCATGTAGCGGGTGTCGTCGCTCTTCAGGGCACCGGTCAGCCGGCTCGTGCCCTTGGCAAGGCCGGCCAGAAGCAGCGCCCGGTTGGTGATCGACTTCGAGCCCGGCGGGCGGACATGGCCGCGGAGCGGATGGTCGGTCGGCAGGATGGTCAGTTTTTTCATGCTATCGGAGGTCATCGAATGGGTCTCTTGATGCGAATGGCGCCGCGGCGGGATCCCGCGGCGAGGAATGTTCGGGAAGCGTGGCGGTTAGAACTTGACCTGTGGCACCGCGCGGTCGGCCTCGTTGGTGATTTCGAAGTAGCCAGCTTTGACGAAGCGGAAGGCGTTGGCGATCAGGTTGGACGGGAAGCTCTCGACCTTGACGTTCAGGTCACGGGCCGCACCGTTGTAGTAGCGGCGCGACATCTGGATCTCGCCCTCGATCGTTTCCAGCGAGCGCTGCAGCTCGGCGAAGTTCTCGTTGGCCTTGAGGTCCGGATAGGCTTCGGCCAGCGCAAACAGCTTGCCGAGCGCCTGGGAGAGCGCACCTTCCGCCTGGGCCCGCCCCTCGACGTCGCCTGCTGGCACCGCCTGCGCGCGGTTGCGCATGGCAATGACTTCTTCGAACGTCGATTTTTCGTGGGCGGCGTAACCCTTCACGGTTTCGATCAGGTTCGGGATCAGATCGGCGCGGCGCTTCAACTGCACATCGATGCCGGACCACGCCTCCTCGGCGATCTGCCGCGCCTTGACGAGACCGTTATAGACGAAAACCAGATACAGGATCACGACGACGGCGATTGCCAGACCGATCATAGGGCACCCTCCAAAAAACTCGCGCAGAGATTAGCATTCGCTTCTCAGCTTCATAGCGCTTTCTGCAGCAATTGGGCCGAGAAACGCACTCCTCCCCAATTGCCACCTGCAGCGTGAACACACTGTTCACCGCAGCAACGCCCCGCCAGGCGAAAACCTCTCGATTCCTGTTCCAATGGTAACGGCGGACCCACCGGCGATCGGCGATAGTCGGTTCATCGAACAACCCGGAACCGAAGTGAAGACCATGAAAACGCTCGCAACTCTCATCAACGTGATCGCCTTTTCGGCGCTCTTCGTTGCCTATGCGAGCGCTCACTCGCCCGAACGGCCGGCCGGTGTCCGCCGCGCCCTGCAGACCTATTCCGGTCAAGTCTATACCGGCGCCTACCCGACGATGAAACCGTTCTGCAAGAACGACGTCGGCGCCACCCGGATCATCTGACCGCCGACCACCCCTTGATCTGCGACACGATTGCTTCTGCCGCCTCATCCGCTCCCAGGCCAGTGACGTCGATCTCGATCAGCAGGTCGCCGTTGCCGCGCAACAGCCTGTGGGCGCGCCGCAATCCGAGGAGCACCTCGGGATCGGTGAGCTTGTGCTGCTTGGCCCGGCCCGCGCGCGTCAGCCGCTTCAAGTTTTCCTCAAGATTGCAATCGATGACGACCGCGACGAAGCGCGCACCCCGTCTTTGCGCGAGTGCTGCATAGTCTTCGAAGGCACGGGTATCGGCGGCATCATCCGAGAGTGCATCGGTGAAGACGAAGGATTGCTCGGCCGGCGCCTTGGCGATGTGTTCGAACACGCTTTCGCGGATCGCCGCGCGCAGCGACCGGTAGAGCGGCGTGCCGCGGTCAAACAGCGCCTCGGCCGGATTGATCAGCGTGTGATTGTCGGCGAGCCGCGCGCCCAGCCTTTCGGCAAGTTGGCGCGCGATCGTCAGCTTGCCGGTGCCCGGCCAGCCGTTGATGTGAACGACCAGGCCGGACGATTCAATGCTCAAGCGGCGTCCCGGCTAAGGTTCGCGCCACCGGCGTCGGTCAACAGGAAGGCTTCGCCACAGGCCTTGGCGAGCGTGCGTACGCGCAGGATGTAGCTCTGGCGCTCGGTGACCGAGATCACACCGCGGGCGTCGAGCAGGTTGAACACGTGGCTCGCCTTGATGCACTGGTCATAGGCCGGGAAGACGCATTTGTGCAGGTGGTTGTTGCTGTTGTCGCCGGGAGCGCCGGCAGCCAGCAACGCCTGGCACTCGGCCTCTGCGTCGATGAAATGCTGATGCAGCATCGCGGTATTGGCGTATTCGAAATTGTAGCGCGAATATTCCTGTTCGGCCTGCAGGAAGACGTCGCCATAGCTGATCTTCTCGGCACCCTCGCGGCCGTTGAAGTTCAGGTCGTAGACGTTGTCGACGCCCTGCACATACATGGCCAGGCGTTCGAGACCGTAGGTCAGTTCGCCCGAGACCGGCGAGCATTCGATGCCGCAGACCTGCTGGAAGTACGTGAACTGCGAGACTTCCATGCCGTCGCACCAGCATTCCCAGCCGAGACCCCAGGCGCCGAGCGTCGGGCTTTCCCAGTCGTCCTCGACGAAGCGGATATCGTGCAGCAGCGGGTCGAGACCGATCGCCTCGAGCGAACCGAGATAGAGTTCCTGCAGGTTGGACGGGTTCGGCTTCAGGATCACCTGATACTGATAGTAGTGCTGCAGGCGGTTCGGGTTTTCGCCGTAGCGGCCATCGGTCGGGCGACGCGACGGCTGGACGTAGGCCGCGCGCCAGGGACGCGGGCCGAGCGCACGCAGGGTCGTTGCCGGATGGAAGGTACCGGCGCCCACTTCCATGTCGTAGGGCTGCAGCACGGCGCAACCCTTATCGGCCCAGTAGTTGTGGAGTGTCAGGATCAGAGCCTGAAACGAGCGCTTCGGGTTCATATGATCAGGCAGAGTGGTCATGGATCGCGTCCGGATTTCTTCTGGAAAATGTGCCGGACAGGTGCCATGCCTGATGACAGGGGTCAAGCGCTACGGCAGCGGGCAGGCAAATAGACCGCCGCCGCACTGACGCGTTCAGACCGCCCTCACTCGCCGTCGCGCTTCAGTCTGTATTCGCCGGTTTCCGGATCCTTCACCAATGTTCCCTGGGCCCCGGTCTGCTCCTCGCGACGCGCCCGCTCGCGCTGGCGCGTCAGCTTCTGGGCATCCGCCACGAACTTGCGATAGCCGAGCCAGAAGACGAAACCTGCGATCAGGAGCAGGATGAGTTGCGGCATTTTCCCTCCAAGGACATGTCAGGCCGGGCAGGCATCAAAGCCCGAAGCGGGCCCACAATGCCCTTTCCTCGATGGCTTCGGCAAGTCCCGCCGCTGCGGAAGCGGCCAATGGAGCGGCGATCGCGCCCGCAACGGCCGCACCGCTCTGCCGGCGGCCGAAAAGGCTGCGCACCGGCTGAATGAGTTCGAGGCGCGCCTTGTCGCCATAGCGCTTCTTCACCTCGCCGCGCAGGTCGCCAAGCCCGTCGATGATGCCGAGCTCCAGCCCGCGCCGACCGGTCCAGAAAAGACCGGAGAAGATATCGGGATCGTCGGCGAGCAGCTGGCCGCGGCGGGCCTTGACCATCTGGATGAAGGTATCATGGATATCGAGCTGCAGGTTCTTCAGGAAAGCGATGTCGTTTTCCTTTTCCGGCTGGAACGGATCGAGCATCACCTTGTTTTCGCCGGCGGTATAGACACGGCGCTCGACGCCGATCTTCTTCAGGAGTTCCGGAAAACCAAAGCCGCCGGAGACGACGCCAATCGAGCCGACGATCGAGGTCGGGTCGGCGATGATCTCGTCGCCGGCAAGCGCGATCATGTAGCCGCCGGATGCGGCGACGTCCTCGACGAAGATCAGCACGCGCTTTTTCTTCTCAAGGGCGAGATCGCGGATGCGCTGGTAGATCAGCCGCGACTGCACCGGCGAGCCGCCGGGCGAATTGACGGAGATCGCAACCGCCGGAGCCTCCTTGATTGCGAAGGCCTTTTCGAGAAGCGGGGCCGCCGTCGCCAGGTTGAGCGCCGGCCGGAACTGACCGCCGCCGGCCATGATCGCGCCGTGGAGCCGGACGACGGGGATCGTCACGCCTTCCTTGCGAAAACGCTTGGGCAACAACCGTCTCAGGAACGCCTTCATTTCAACTCCTGCCTGCTGGGCCATGCCTATGATCTTGGGCCGGAACAGCCGGAAATCAAAGACGTGACCGCGTCTCATTGGCGATAAGCGAAACGCTTCGCCTCCCCTGCCCGGATCGTCGTCAGGGGCTCTTCCATGCCATGTATGCACTGACGCGGCGAACGCAATGCCGCATACGGTAAATCAACGGCGGCGATAGGCGGCGCGGCCATTGTTGAGGTCGTCGACATGGTCGGCGAAGCGATGCCCCTCCTCGTGCATGACGAGCGGCGCGCGGAGGACCAGCCGCTTGCGGCTCTGCTTGATCGCCGTCACCAGGATGCGCACGGCATTTTCACCGACGCGCGGATGCAGCGCCGTGATCTCGATACCGCCAAAGCGGCGGCCACAGGCGGCGATGATCTCGGCGACCGATTCCGGCCGGGCGATCAGCGACAGTTGCCCGCCCGGCTTCATGATCGCGCCTGCCGTCTTCACCCAGATCTCGAACAGCCCGTCGCTCATCGCATGGGCCTCGGCCTTGAGCGCATCCGGCGTCTTGCGGTCGGAGGCATCGTTGAAGGGCGGGTTCATGATCACGTGGTCGAAGCTGTCATCCGCCAGGCCCGTCGCGACGCGCGCCTTACCTGTCAACGAAACGTCGGCCTCGACGACCGAGACGCGCTGCGCAAAGCGGGCATTTTCTGCGAGCGCCAGGCTGCGGCGGGCAAACTCCGCCATAACGGGCGAGCGTTCCACCAGTACCACTTCCGCATCGTCGATCCGCGAAGCAACCGCCATGCCGGCCGCACCCGCGCCGGCACCGAGATCGGCGACGCGGCAGGGACGATCCGATGCGACGAGCGACGCCAAGAGCATGGCGTCCATGCCCGACCGGTGGCCCTGGCCGAGCGGCTGGACGACATGGAACTTGCCGCGGTGAAAGGCATCGACGGTCTCGGTTGCGGCCGCCGGAGCCGGAACCGAACTCACGATCGCAACTCCGCCTCGAGCCCGGCGTCGATCAGGATCCGGCGCGCGGCATCCGCGTCTTCCTCGGCGACCAGAAAGCGGCGGGGCAAGAGGCCAAGCGAGCCCTCGAGAATGCTCATCCCCTGATCGGCAATCAGGCTTGCGATGCCGGCGTCTTTCATCAGGCTCTCGGCGAAGGAGAGCAGGACGGCATCGTTGGTACGGATCAATTCCTTCATCCGGCGGTTTTTCCTGTCCTATTTCAGCAAGCGGGACAATTCGCCTCTTGCCGCACGGGACACCCCTTCCTATTGTCGAAAGCGACAATGAAAACAGGAGTCCCGGTGTGGGCGTAGTGATACCGCTGGAAGACAGCAAAAACAAACAGGCGTCCGTAAAGCCGCTCGTTGACCTGACAGCGGCGGACATGGAGCGCGTCAACCAGCTCATCCTGTCGAAGGCCGGCTCCGACGTTCAGATGATTCCTGAGGTCGCCAACCACCTGATTTCCTCGGGCGGCAAGCGCCTGCGCCCGATGCTGACGCTCGCCTCCGCTGCGATGTTCGGCTATGAGGGCGACGCCCACGTCAAGCTCGCAACCAGCGTCGAATTCATGCACACGGCGACGCTTCTCCATGACGACGTCGTCGATGAAAGCGACCTTCGCCGCGGCAAGTCCACCGCGCGCACGATCTGGGGCAACCAGGCAAGCGTGCTGGTCGGCGACTTCCTGCTCGGCCAGGCCTTCCGCATGATGGTCGATGTCGGCTCGCTCGACGCGCTCGACGTGCTGTCGACCGCCGCTTCGGTCATCGCCGAAGGGGAAGTGCTGCAGCTCTCGGTCGCCAAGAACATGGAAACGACCGAGGACGACTATCTCCAGGTCATTCGCGCCAAGACCGCAGCGCTCTTTGCCGCGGCCGCCGAAGTCGGCCCGATCGTTGCCCAGACCAGCAAATCCGACCGCAACGCGCTGAAATCCTACGGCATGAACCTCGGCCTCGCCTTCCAGCTCGTCGATGACGTGCTCGACTATGGCGGCTCGTCGAGCGACCTCGGCAAGAACGTCGGCGACGACTTCCGCGAAGGCAAGATCACCCTTCCGGTGATCCTCTCCTACCGCCGCGGGACGGCGGAAGATCGTGCCTTCTGGCGCGAGGCGATCGAAGGCGGCGACAGCAGCGACGCCAACCTCGACAAGGCGCTCGGACTGATCAAGCGCTATGGCGGCTTGAGCGACACCATCGCGCGCGCCCAGCACTACGGCACGATTGCCCGCGACGCCCTGGCGCCGCTGCCGGCGTCACCCTGGAAATCGGCGCTTACGGAAGTCATCGACTTCTGCATCGATCGCGTCAGCTGACGGGCTCCGGGCAGGCCAGAACGAACGACAGGATTTTCTTGCCGCGTTGCGCCAAAAAAGCCATTCTGTTCCTCAAGAGTTGCGTTGGGCAATATGTGGCTGACTCCGAAACAACCCTTAGTGGTGCGAAAGCCGAGCAATCGGCGCGAAAGGTTTGACATGCGGCAAAAGACGATTCTCCGCCTCCTCAGCGGCGCAGCACTGCTGGCTCTTGCTGCTGTCAGCGGCGGCCACCAGGCATTTGCCGAGGAGAAGGCTGCAGCCGCCGAGGAAAGCGAACCCTTCGACATCAAATCGGTCAATACCTTTTCCGGCGCGTTTCTCGCTGCCCGCACCGCCGATACGGACCGCGACTTCGCTTCCGCCACCGAGCTCTACAGGATCGCGCTACAGTTCGAGCCGAACAACAACGACGTCAAGCAGCGGCTGATGATCACGCTCTTGATGGCGGGCCAGTTCGACGAAGGCGCGAAGATCGCCGAGCAGCTGAAGTCCGACCCAGCCGTCGAGCGCATCACGACGGTCATTCGGGCGATCGAAGCGATCCGCAAGCGCGAGTATCGCAACGCGCAGAAGCTTCTGAACTACCAGGGCCCGAACGATCTCGACCGGCTGATGAACGGCCTGCTCTCTGCCTGGGCGAAATTCGGCCAGGGCAAGCCGAAGGAAGCGCTCGCCCAGATCAAGGAACTCGATGGTCCCGAATGGTTCCGCGTGTTCAAGAATTACCATGCCGGCGCGATCGCGGTTGCCGCGGGTGACAAGCAGACGGCACGCAGCAGGCTCAACGACGCCATTCTCGACCGCGAGGGCGGAAGTGCCGCTCCCGACACCTTCATGCGTGCAGTGGAAGCGCTCGCCCGTTTCGAGGCACGCGAAGGCAACAAGCAGAAGGCGCTCGACACCGTCGCCGTCGGCGAAAACATGGTCAACAACTACACGCCGCTGCAGGCGCTGAGGACCGAGATCGAGAATGGCGTCCCGCAGGAACAGCAGGTCAAGAACGCCACCCAGGGCACTGCGGCCGTGCTCTTTTCGATCGGTGCCGCACTCAACCGCGACGGCGCCGAAGATATCGTTTCGCTCTACCTGCAGACCGCGCGCCGGCTCGACCCTGACAGCGCCGACATCCTGGTCATGCTCGGCGGCATCGCTGAAAACCTGAAGAAGCCGAACGAGGCGATCGAACTCTACAAGGCCATTCCCGAGACCTCGCCGATGCGGCGCGTTTCGGAACTGCAGCTCGGCCTCAGCCTCGCCAGCATCGGCAAGGTCGACGAGGCGAAGAAGCACCTGAAGGCGCTGATCGACGTCGATCCGAAGAACATCCGCAACTATCTCGCCTATGGCAGCGTGCTTTCCGACGCCAAGGACTACAAGGAGATGGGCGAGCTTTACGATCGCGCCGTCGACCAGATCGGCTCCGTGCCGACGCGCAGCGATTGGACCGTGTTCTTCCAGCGCGGCATCGCATACGAGCGCCAGAAGCTCTGGGACAAGGCCGAGCCGAACTTCCGCAAGGCGCTGGAGCTCAATCCGGACCAGCCGCAGGTGCTGAACTATCTCGGCTATTCCTGGGTCGACATGAACATTAATCTCGAAGAAGGCCTGGAGATGATCCGCAAGGCCGTCGAGCTGAAGCCGGATGACGGCTATATCGTCGATTCCCTCGGCTGGGCCTATTTCCGCATGAACCGCTTCGACGACGCGGTTGTGGAGCTGGAGAAGGCGGCCGAACTGATGGCCGGCGACCCGACGATCAACGATCACCTTGGCGACGCCTACTGGCGCGTCGGCCGCAAGCTCGAGGCCGTGTTCCAGTGGACGCAGACGCTCGAACTGAAGCCCGAGGAAGCCGAGATCCCGAAGATCAAGGCAAAGATCGAGAACGGGCTGCCGCCGCTCAAGGAAACGGTCCCCGCCTCGGCCGACGCCAAGGAAACTGCGCCGAAGAAGGTGACCCCGGAAGCACCGGCGCCGGACAAGAAGTCCTGATCGTTCCATGTCGGACGATGACATCGAGGGCTTCGCGCTGACGCGCGCAGCCCCCGCCAAGATCAATCTGGCCCTTCACGTCGTCGGCCAGCGCGCCGACGGCCACCACCTTCTCGAAAGCCTCGTCACCTTTGCCGACCGCGGCGACCGCATCGGTCTCTCGGCGGCGGATGCGGACCGCTTCACCGTATCGGGCGCGTTTGCCGCCGCGTTGCCGATGGATGCCGGCGCTGATGGCGGCAACCTGGTTCTGAAGGCGCGCGACCTGCTGCGCGCCGAACTGCGGGCGCATGCCCCCGACGCGGCCGGGCCGGTTCACCTGCATCTCGAAAAGAACCTGCCGCTCGCCTCGGGCATCGGCGGTGGGTCGGCGGATGCTGCGGCGACGCTTCTTGGGCTTCTCGAACTCTGGCGCGCGACGATCGAACCTTCCCACCTTGCCGCCATCGCGCTGCGGCTCGGGGCGGACGTGCCGATGTGCCTTGCCGGCGGACCCCTCTTGGCGAAGGGGATCGGCGAGGAGATCACGCCGATCGACGATTTCCCCGCCCTGCCGATCGTGCTGGTCAATCCGCTCGTCGCCGTCTCGACGCCGGTCGTGTTCCGGACGCTCTCCAACAAAACGAACCCGCCGCTCGCTGCGCCTCACGGTGCCGGAACTGTTGCCGAGTGGATTTCCGCCATCGCCACGATGCGCAACGATCTGCAGCCGCCGGCGGAGAGCCTTGAACCCGTGATCGGCGAGGTCTGCCAAGCGCTGACGCAAGCCGGAGCGACACTCACGCGCATGTCCGGTTCAGGCGCCACGTGCTTCGGCCTTTTCGACAGCGAGGCGCGCGCGGCTGCGACAGCGCGCGCTCTTTCAGAGGCCTACCCCGGGTGGTACGTTCTCGCCTGCAAGACAGTGGACAAAGGGAATTAGCATGGCCGGCATCGACGAAAAGCGCCCCTTCATTCCTGTCGGGATCGCCATCCTTACGGTCTCAGACACCCGCACGCGCGCCGACGACAAGTCGGGCGACACGTTGGAAGCGCGGGTGCGTGACACCGGGCACCGCCTTGAGGCGCGCGCCATCGTTCCCGACGACAAGACGAAGATCTACGACCAGGTGAAGGCCTGGACGCTCGATCCCACCATCGACGTGGTGATCACGACAGGTGGAACGGGCTTCACCGGGCGGGACGTGACGCCCGAGGCGCTGGAACCGCTGTTCGAAAAGCGCATGGACGGGTTCTCCGAGGTCTTCCACCGTATCTCCTACGAGAAGATCGGGACGTCGACGATCCAGTCGCGCGCAACCGGCGGCGTTGCCAACGCCACCTTCATCTTCGTCCTTCCGGGTTCGCCCGGCGCCTGCCGCGATGCGTGGGACGGCATCCTCAAGCAGCAGCTCGACTACCGGCACATGCCCTGCAATTTCGTGGAGATCATGCCGCGACTCGACGAGCACCTGAAACGCGGCTGAAGAGCATGGACCGTTCCGGCCCGGCCGACCTGTTACCTTAGTAACTGACGCTCGCTTCGCCTCCCGATAGTTTTCAAGCGTTGACACAGCGAGGAACGACCGCCGCACGTTCCGTTCCTCGCACCGCAAGACCCTTCCGCCTCTGTCCCCCGGGCGGAATGAAATGTTGGATACGACGGGCAGCCAGAATGCTGCCCGGACAGAAATCTTCCAAACAAGGTCATTTGAGAGCCGCTTGGAGGTGCCGTCCCCTAAGGGACTGGCACCTTTAATTTTTTCGCGCGGGAGCCGGCGTTACCGCCTGGCTTCGACAGCGACCCAGGCCGGAACGAGTTCGGTCGAAAGCCTGCGGACAGAGCGGACATTCGTCATCGCATCCAGGCCCATGTTGCCGCGGGCGGCCGCAAGCGCGTCGTTCTTGCGCAGGAGAAATCCCGTCTCCAGCGGCTTTCCACGCCCGGTCAGCCGGCGGAAGAAAGGCTTGCGATGTAGTCTCGATCCGGAGAAACGGGCCGGTGCCTTGTTCATCGACACGTACTCGGCCAACTCATCGATCCAGCGGCCGATCGGGCGCGCGCCCGGCTCCAGCAACATCAGCCACTCGCCGCGCGCCGAGCCCACCACATCGGCGAGATCCCAATCCCGGCAGAAACGGCAGCCGGCGGCATCGGCCACGTCGGACGAACCGTCCCTCGAGCCGTGATCGAGGATGATCACATCGCTGACCAGGCCTTCCACGGCGCCTGCCACCAGCACAGCAAGCGTCTGCGCCAGTTCGGCCTCGTTGTCGCGGGTTTCCATGATGATCGTGAGCATGGTTTCTCGTAACGCATCGGCACGGCAATTGCTACATCCGGGACACGGCCCGCAGCGGCGCCTTGACCGGTAAATTCGAAACTCCAATTTTGTTCTTGAATTGTTCCTCCATTCGCGATAGGAAAATAATCAGAACAAAACGGGATCAAATATCTGATTCCGGGGAGATTCCAATGACCGAGCTGTCTCAGATCAGGCAGGGTGCGCTTGCGCCCGCCAATACGGCAGATGTGGCCGAAGCGATGATGAGCGCAACGGGCCTGCGGATCGATATCGATCGCCGTCGCGGCCGCGGCGCCGGGATCAACATGTCCGGCCGCTTCGAACCGCGCAGCCGCGAGACGTTCGACGACGGCTGGGAAAGCCTGGAGGATCTGCCGCCCTTCAAGACCGAGGTTCAGGTCGAGAAGCCGCGCACGGTGATCACCAGGAACGAGTCGCCCGACATCTCTTTCGACCGCTCGATCAATCCCTATCGCGGCTGCGAGCACGGCTGCATCTATTGTTTCGCCCGCCCCACACACGCCTATATGGGCCTGTCGGCCGGCCTCGACTTCGAGGCGAAGCTGTTTGCCAAACCGGACGCCCCGCGGCTTCTGGAGCGCGAGCTGGCGCGGCAGGACTACAAGGTTAGGCCGATTGCCATCGGCACCAACACCGACCCCTATCAGCCGATCGAGAAGGAGTGGCGCATCATGCGCCAGATCCTCGAGGTGCTGCGGGATGCCAACCATCCAGTCATGATCGTCACCAAGTCGGCGATGGTCACGCGCGACATCGATATCCTGGCACCGATGGCGGAAAAGGGACTGGTGCGCGTCGGCATCTCCGTCACGACGCTCGACCGGAAGCTGGCCCGCACGATGGAGCCGCGTGCCTCGACCCCGAGCAAGCGGCTGGAGGCGATCCGCATGCTCGCCGAAGCGGGCATCCCGGCCGGCGTTCTCGTTTCGCCGATCATTCCGGCGCTGAACGACCACGAGATCGAGCGCGTGCTCGAAGGTGCAAGGACGGCCGGAGCAACAGAAGCAAGCTATGTGCTGCTGCGGTTGCCGCTCGAGGTCAGCCCGCTCTTTCGCGACTGGCTGCTGCGCAATTATCCGGACCGCTACCGGCACGTCATGTCCCTCATCCGCTCCATGCGGGGTGGCAAGGACTATGACGCCGAATTCGGCAAGCGCATGAAGGGCGCCGGCCCCTATGCGTGGCAGATCGGCCGCCGCTTCGACCTGGCAGTCAAGCGTCTCGGCTTCAACCCGACGCGCCGGCAACTGCGGGACGATCTCTTCGTGCCGCCGCTTGGAACGGGGGTGCAGCTCTCGCTTCTTTGAAGGCTTTCCGATGTCTCGGTAACCGTCGCTACCCGTAATGGCGCACGGTGAGAGATGATCGCACCGCCCCGCCAGGCAAGACCGATGGCGGGCGCCTGAGACCATATAGCAGTTCCGGTGCCCCCTTACCCGCCGTGGGCCCCGGTAATCCCCCGTCCGCCGCCGCACTCGGACCTGGGGGCTTGAAGAGAATCGGTCGATCATGCGATCTAGACTTATGTCTCGCAGATCGTCCGATTCTCCCCTTTTTCCCGATATCATCGTAGCGCCCGATTTCAGTTTCGAGCTTTCGGCCAGGGGCGATGGGTTCTGGCCGGTCGCCGGAGCGGATGAGGCCGGTCGTGGACCGCTCGCTGGACCGGTGGTCGCCGCCGCCGTCATTCTCGATCCGGACGCCATTCCCGCAGGACTCGACGACAGCAAGAAGCTGACGGCCCAGGCGCGCGAAAAACTGTTCGAAGAAATCCTCGCCACATCCGAAGTGTCGATCGCCTCGGCGTCGGCCGGCACGATCGATGCCACCGACATCCGCAAGGCGAGCCTCGAAGCGATGCGGCGGGCCGTCGCCGGCCTGCCCTCGAACGCGCGCTTCGTGCTCGTCGACGGCCGCGACGTACCGCCCGGCCTCTCCTGCCACGCCAAGGCGGTGGTCAAGGGCGACGCGCGCTCGCTGTCGATCGCCGCTGCTTCGATCGTCGCCAAGGTTACCCGTGACCGCATGATGGCCCGCGCCGACCTTGCGCATCCCGGCTATGGCTTTGCGCTCCATGCCGGCTATGCGACGGTGACCCACCGTCGCGCCATCGAAAACCACGGCCCCTGCCCGCTGCACCGCATGAGCTTCCGGCCACTGCGCCAGGACGACTAACCGGCGCGCAACCGCGTAGCGAGCGCCACGTAGGCGCTTCCGGTTTCGGTTCCGACATATCTCGCCAACAGCTTTTCTCGCGTCAGAAGCCATCCGGTGGCGCGCATGCTGCCGTGCGCCACGTTTGGCCTTGAACGCTGGCACTACTTCGCTTCGGCAGCTGAAGGCGAGACGCCTGCCGAAATCCCAGCGGAGCTTGGCGCCTCATCCTTCGGGCCAATGCAGCTTCTACAGACAGGCATAAAAAAAGCCCCGCGCGAAGCGGGGCTCTTTCAATCGGAATGTCCGAACGCTTAGTTCAGGCGCGCCTTCACGTCGCCAAGTGCCTTTTTGAACAGATCGTTCTGAGCGCCGGCGTCGGCCTTGGCGGCAACGACCTTCTCGGCAGCGGCAATCGCGAGATCGACAGCAGCGGAACGAACCGCGTTGATCGCATCGCTTTCGGCCTGCTTGATCTTCTGTTCCGAAAGAGCCGTGCGACGAGCGACGTATTCCTCGGTCTTCTGCTTGGCTTCCGCGGTCAGCATTTCGGCTTCGCGCTGGGCGGCAGCGACGATGCCGGCAGCTTCCGCTTCGGCATCCTTACGCTTGCGCTGGTACTCAGCGACGAGGCCCTGAGCTTCTTCGCGCAGGCGCTTGGCTTCGGTCAGCTCGTTGCCGATCTTTTCGGCACGGGCGTCGAGCGCCTTGCCGACCATGCCCGGAACCTTGAGATAGGCAATCAGGACGAAGAACAGGATCAGGCCAACGAAGGCATAGAAAGTTGCATCAAGATGCATAGTTCAGTGCTCCTCAGTTGCCACCCGATGCCTTGACGGCAGCGGTGATCTCGGCCTTGGTGACAGTTCCGCCGATCAGCTGCTTGACGACAGCCGTTGCGGTTTCCTCGGCGATGGCGCCGACGTCGGCCAGTGCCTTTGCCTTGATGTCGGCGATGCGGTCTTCTGCAGCCGAGATCTTCTTGGCAAGGTCGGCTTCGACGGCGGTGCGGTCAGCATTGGCCTTGGCCTTTGCGGATTCGCGGGCGTCGTCGGCGATCTTGTGACCCTTGGACTTGGCGGCTGCCAGGTCCTGCTCGTAGGAAGCGATGGCAGCGTCGGCTTCGCCCTTGAGGCGGGACGCTTCATCGAGATCCTGAGCGATCCGATCGTGACGGGTTTCCAGAATTCCGCCGATCCGCGGAATGATGACCTTCGACATCAGGAGATAGAAGAGGCCGAACGTGATCGCGAGCCAAAGCAGCTGCGATGCGAAATGGGTCGTATCGAAGGGCGGGAACACGCCGGAGCCAGCCTCGCCTTCGTGAGCCACACCCGTTTCGGTGTGCACCTCACCGGCCGCAGCGGCATCGTGTGCTTCGGCGCCTTCAGTGGTGGTTGACTGGGCATAAGCCGCGGTCACAAACATGCTCACCTCCAGGTGCACTCAAGAATATGCGCGGCCGCGACCTTTTGACGGGTCGCGGCCGAAACTCCAGCCGATATTAGACGGCGAAGAGGAGGAGCAGGGCTACGAGCAGCGAGAAGATGCCCAGAGCTTCCGTAACGGCGAAGCCGAATACGAGGCGGCCGAACTGGCCGTCAGCAGCCGACGGGTTACGCAGCGCGCCAGAGAGGTAGCTGCCGAAGATGTTGCCGAGGCCGAGAGCCGTGCCGGCCATGCCGAGGCAAGCGAGACCTGCGCCGATGTACTTTGCTGCTTCCGCTTCCATGTGTGAACTCCTTCGAATGGTGTTGCGGCTTAGGATTGCGCTTCCGACGGGGGACCGGCCGGAAGCAAGCGACTGTTATTCCTTAGTGGCTTCCGGGATGGACAGCGTCGTTGAGGTACATGCAAGTCAGTACCGCGAAGACATAGGCCTGGAGGAAGCAGACGAGGAACTCAAGACCGGTAATGGCGACGGTCATGATGAGCGGCAGGATGGCGCCACCGATGCCGACTGCGCCGAGGGCGCTGAGCGAGGTGACGAAGCCTGCGAAAACCTTCAGCGTGATGTGGCCGGCCAGCATGTTGGCGAAAAGACGGACCGAAAGGCTGATGGGACGGGAAAGGAACGAGATGACTTCGATCGCGACGACGAGCGGCAGAAGTACGCCAGGAACGCCATGCGGCACGAAGAGCTTCAGGAAGCCGAGACCGTGCTTGTAGAAGCCGTAGAGAATGACGGTACCGATAACGAACAGCGCCAGAGCGAAAGTGACGATGATCTGGCTGGTGACCGTGAAGAAGTAGGGCATCATGCCGAGCAGGTTCGCCGTCAGGATGAACATGAACAGCGAGAACACCATCGGGAAGAACTTCATGCCACCGCTGCCGGCGCCTTCGCGCAGCATCGAGGCGATGAATTCGTAGGACATTTCCGAGACCGACTGCATGCGGGTCGGGATAAGACCGCGCTGCGACGTCGTCAGATAAAGAAAGCCTGCGGCAACACCTACGGTCGCAACCATGAACAGCGACGCATTGGTGAAGGAAAAGTCCATTCCGCCAATTTCGATCGGGACAATCTTATTGACCAGGAACTGGTGGGTCGGATCGTTTGACACCGCGCTTCTCTTTCGTTCTACCCGCCCGGAAGCGGAAACCGTTTTCTTCGGGGCAACGCCTCAGCGGGCGTCGCCGTCCTTCTTGTCATTCCCAGAACCGCCTCTTCCGGCTTCCGGTGTCGCCACCATACCGGCCGAGCGCAGCACATTCAGCACGCCAGCGCAGAAGCCGAGAAGCAGGAAGATAATCAATCCCCACGGCCCTGTACCCGCAAAGTGGTCCAAAAGATAGCCCAGAAACGCCCCGACAACGATGCCGGCGATGAACTCGCTCGAGAGCTTCATCGCCGCCGCATAGCCTTTACGGCTTTCGGCGGCTCTGGCTTCCGCTGCATCAGGCGTATTGGGCCTCTTGGACTCAATCTTGTCGCCGAGCTGCTTCAGCCGCGCTTCCAGACTTTCTTCAGGTTTCTCCGCCACGTGGCTACTCCCTTGTCGTCCTTATCGGGTCTCAGACCGCGATTTCGGTCACACAATAGGCCTTCGCACAAGCCACGTTTCGGCCCCATTTGAAGTCGCGCGCAACATAGTTTTAGGCACCCGCATAGTCAAGGCGTGCAGGCCGCTTGATCGTGGACAATGTTTTCCATGAAATTCAATGGGTTAAGCACGCATTCATCGATCTGCAGCAAGGTCGCGGCAGGATTCCGGCCGGAGACCGGCGGGAATCTCCCCTTTAGCGTGCGCTCGGGAAAGACGGCGGAATCGCGTCAGGCGCCGATCAGCTCCAGCCGCCGCCATAGGTGCGGTAGAAGATATGCATGCCGATCTTGCCGACCCGCTTCATCGTCTTTGCCCATGGCGGATTGACATAGGTCGCATGGTAATGGGTGGCCGAGCCCACTTCCGGCAGCCAGATCTTGCCGGCGGTGACGGCCATGGCAACTTCCTTGGCGGTCTTCCAGTGCGAGCGGGAATAGATAAGGTCGCGGATCATGTCGCAGGCGAAGGAAAACTGGCAACGGTTGCGCCAGGCCTTATTCTGGTAAACGACGCCGCAAATGGTCTTCGGATAGGTGGGATTGCGCACGCGATTGAGAATCACCTGCGCGACGGCGGCCTGACCTTTGAGCGGCTCGCTGCGGGCTTCGAAATAGATGCCTTCCGCCAGACAGGTCTGCTCTTCCTTGCTGAAAACCGAGCCCGGCAATGCGGTGGCGGCCCAGGCGTGATCGTCCGGCGCAATCTCGGGAATGAAACGACCGGCGTTCTTGTCTTCGCGCAGGATCGAATCGAAGGGTGATTCACGCGCATAGTCCGGCTCGGGCCGGACGTAAGCAGTCGCAAGAATGTCGGGGCGATCGTTCGTAACGAGCTTGGCCAGCATCGGCGAGACGCCGGGCTCCGCCTTTGGCGGCGTCTTCCGGTAGAAGGCGGTGGCGATCTCGATCTCCTTGCCTTCGATGCGGGACTTGGCGAAGACCATCTTCTCCCCCTCCCCCAGGCTTGGCTCCATCAGAGAGCTGGTGCGCTGCAGGATGGAGCCGGCGGAGAAATCCTTGGGCGGCGTTACCGGGGTCACGGCGACGACGCGGCCCTTTTTGGCCTGACGGTTGACGCGGTCCTCGTCGGGCGTGCCCGAATGTTTGGTTTCCGCGGTCAGCGCGACGCGGCTGCCATCGGGCATGATGATGCCGGCACCGCCGTCGAGCGCGCCCGTGGTGACCGGATCGGCAAACACCATTTCGGCTTCATGGATCGAACCGGCGGGCGACGCGGTCATATACATGCGCCAGCGCTCGCCGCCCCGGTTGATGCCGGACAGGAAGGTCGCAAGGTCGGCATAGGCGGCAGCCGAGGGAAAGCCCAGATAAAGTGCAAGGCCGATGATCGCGGGCGCCATCCAGGCAGACGGGCTCAGGCGAGACTTTAGACGCAGGTTCCGACTCTTACGCACCAACCGACTCCACGCAACGCTATCAGGCGGCACGGCTTCGCCCGCGCCGGCTATGCGCCAGCGTCGAGAATTCCGCGCGGGAAGATTAGACAATCAAGCAGCCGGACACTTCGCCGGGACCGCTCCGTTCGTGCTTTGAAAATGAAGCATTAACCTTGATGTTTGGTTAATGCGCGATCGCTGAAAGGCAGATGCCCCATAAAGCAGCGAAGCCGCCCTCCCGTCGGAAGGCGGCTTCTTCTGTTGCAGATCAGCGCTTCTCGCGCTCGACCAAGGACGGATAACGTCAGATGATCACGTGCGAGCCGAGTTCGACCACGCGGTTGGTCGGCAGCCGGAAGTAATCCGACGGATCGATTGCCGCATTCGCAAGCGCGATGAACAACCGGTCCTGCCAGTGCGGCATGCCGCTCTCCGCATCGGGCACGAGCTTGCGGCGGCCGAGATAGAAGGACGTCGACATGATGTCGAACTTCAGGCCCGACTTGCGGAACAGGCCGAGTGCCTGCGAGACGTTCTGCGTTTCCATGAAGCCGAAGCGCATTTCGAGCAATGTGAAGCGGTCCGACAACGGCTGCATGCTCACCCGTTCCGACTTCGGCACCTTCGGCGTATTGGCCGTGCGGATCGTCAGGATGAAGTTCTGATTGTGCAGCACGTGGTTGTGCTTGATGTTGTGGAGCAGTGCGGCCGGCGTCGATTCCGGATCGCTCGTCAGGAACACGGCGGTTCCGGGCACGGCCACCGGCGCATGTTCGCTCTTGCGCTCGATCGACTTGATGAAGCTTGCCAGCGGAATGTCGATGTGGCGCGTCTTGGCGTGCAGGATCTGTGTTCCGCGCCGCCAGGTCCACATGATGATGATGAAGGTGGCGGCGATCAGCACCGGAACGTAGCCGCCGTCGTGGATCTTCAGCATGTTGGCGCCGAGGAAGATGAACTCCAGCGCAAAGAGCGGCACCAGCACCGCGGCAGCCGCGAGCGCCGACCAGTTCCAGCGCATGCGCAGGAACTCGAAGGAAAGCACGGTCGTCACCACCATCGCGCCGGTGACCGAGATGCCGTAGGCGGTCGCGAGCGATTCGGACGAACCGAAGACGAAGACCAGGGCCATAACGCCGAACATCAGCAGCGTGTTGACGTTGGGCAGGTAGATCTGGCCCGTATGGGTCTCGGACGTATGGAAGATCGCCATGCGCGGCAGGAAGCCGAGGTGGATCGCTTGGCGCGTCAGCGAGAAGGCGCCGGTTATCACCGCCTGGCTGGCGATGATGGTTGCCGCCGTCGCCAGAATGACGACCGGCAGCAGCGCCCATTTCGGGAACATCAGGAAGAACGGATCCGACATCGCTTCCGGGTTCTTCAGGACGAAGGCGCCCTGGCCGAGATAGTTGAGGGTTAGCGCCGGAAAGACGATCAGGAACCAGGCCCACTGGATCGGCCGACGGCCGAAGTGGCCAAGGTCGGCGTAGAGCGCCTCGGCACCCGTCACCGTCAGGAAGACGGCGCCGAGCACAATGATGCCGACATAGCCTTCGCTGAGCATGAAGCTCACGGCGTAATAGGGATTGAAGGCCTTGAAGATCGACAGGTCGTCGGCGATGTGCACGAAGCCGATGCCGCCCATCACCAGGAACCAGACGAGCGTGATCGGACCGAAGAAGTTCGAGACCGCCGCCGTTCCCTTGGATTGCACCGCAAAAAGCATGAGCAGGATGACCACCGCGATCGGCACGACATATTCCGACAGCGCCGGCGTCACCAGCTTCAGGCCTTCGACCGCCGAAAGAACGGAGAGCGCCGGCGTGATCATCGCGTCGCCGATAAAGAGCGCGGCGCCGGCAATGCCCATGAAGAAGAGAATGGACGCGTGGCCGTTGGCGGACTTCATCAACAGGGCCAGCAGCGACAGCGTGCCGCCCTCGCCCTGGTTGTCGGCGCGCAGAAGGAACAGCACGTATTTGATCGTGACGATGATCGTCAGCGTCCAGATCATCAGCGAGATCAGGCCGATGATCTCCGCATCGGTTACACCGTCATGGGAAACCGGGCGCAACGCTTCGCGGAAGGCATAGAGCGGGCTGGTGCCGATGTCGCCATAGACGACACCGATCGAACCAAGCCCGAGGACCAGCAGGCGGCGCAGGTCCTTCGGCTCTTGAGTGGAAGGGGCATGCGATTGGGTCATGCAAACCTACTGGCGTTCAAAGCCAGCCTTTCCAGCGAAAAAAGAAAAAGGGGATCACGGCCGATATCACCATCGCCGCGATCGCCCAGGGATAACCGAATTGCCATTCCAGTTCGGGCATGACGCGGAAGTTCATGCCGTAGACCGAGGCGACCAGCGTCGGCGGCAGGAGCACGACCGACGCGATCGAGAAAATCTTGATGATGGCGTTCTGCTCGACATTGATCAGGCCGAGCGATGCATCGAGCAGGAAGGTAATGTTGCCGGAAATGAAGCCGGCATGTTCGGACAGCGATTGGATATCGCGCGAAATCGAGCGGCAGAGTTCGCGCGTTTCCTTGTCGTCCTGCACCTGCGGGACCGTGTAGACGAATGTCAGCAGGCGCGAGAGCGAGGCAAGGCTGTCGCGGGTCTTGGCGACCAGGCGATGATGCCCGGCGACGTCGCGCAGGCGCGCCTCGAGAAAATGCGGCGGGCGGCGCTTGCCGGCCGCCTTGTCGCCGAAGACGGCGATCGACAGATCGTCGATCTTGGTCACGGCCTCTTCGAGAATTTCGGCAGTTCGGTCGGCGATCGTTTCCAGCAGCCGGGTCAGAACCACCGCGCCGTCGCGGCAGTTTCCGGGGAAACGATGCATCGACGCCTTGAACAGGGCAAAGGACCGGGGCTCGGCGTATCGGATGGTGACGAGCCGGCTACCCGCCAGGATAAAGCCGACGTCGGTCAGGCCGGGTATCTCCGTCTCCGACCGAAACACCAGCGACGCCGTCATGAACACGGCGCTCTCCTCGACATAGAGACGGCTCGAAGGCTCGATGTCCTTGAGGTCGTCGCGCGTCGGGATGGAGATGCCGAGCAGCTTTTCCATCATCAGGTCTTCGGCCTTGCTCGGTTCGAGCAGATCCACCCAGATGACGTCCGGGCGCAAGCTATCGGGCGGCTCGGCGGGCGTCAGGACGACGGCCGTTCCATCGGCGCAATAGCCGGTGATCATGCGAGCATCCTCGTCATGCCAACCTTAGGGTCGAATGGAAGAGGCGAAAGGTCGTGCGCCACAAAATACCCACAATAGAGATCCATCGGATGGAACGTTCCGCCAGTCAGGACAAAGTCTTCAACTCAGTCATCGCGAGAGGCCAAGATCTCGGGCGAGAGGGCGTCAAGTTGGGCACCTTCGCAAGTGCGGCAAGGCATATGGCGCAACGCAAACGCAAAATCAATGCCCTCTTGCAATCCGGCACGCGGGCATGCGCCGCCAGTTCGGCGCCACCCTATCCCATGTTCGCCTAAATCAAAATCGAATCAAGGGCAAAACTACGCGGGGCGAAGAGCCAAAGTTCCCGTGGGGAACTTCACTCGAACACGATGTTCGGCGCGGCGCGGCTCTTGTCCTGCTGCGTGGCCGATACCTGCTCCCAGACCTTGGTCGCGATATCGCGATAGACGCGCGCGACTTCGCCGGCCGGATCGGAGGCAACCAGCGGCGTTCCCGCATCCGACGTTTCGCGAATCCCCATTGTCAGCGGCACTTCGCCGAGGAAGGGCACGCCGATGCGTTCTGCCTCCTTGCGGGCGCCGCCATGACCGAAGATGTCATAGCGATTTCCGGTGTCGGGCGCGATGAAGTAGCTCATGTTCTCGACGATGCCGAGCACCGGGACTTCCACCTTGCGGAACATGGCGAGGCCCTTGCGGGCATCGATCAGCGCCAGGTCCTGCGGCGTCGAGACGATGACCGCGCCGGCCAGCGGCACCTGCTGGGCCATGGTGAGCTGGGCGTCGCCCGTGCCCGGCGGCATGTCGACGACGAGAACATCGAGATCGCCCCAGGCAACTTCGCGCAACATCTGCAGCAGCGCCGACTGGATCATCGGTCCGCGCCAGATCATCGCCACTTCCTCATCGACGAGGAAACCCATGGACATGACCTTGAGGCCGTAATTTTCCATCGGGCGGATGAGCCGGCCCTCGATCTGCTGCGGCCGGCCGGAGATCTTCAGGAGCCGCGGCATCGAGGGGCCGTAGATGTCCGCGTCGAGCAGGCCGACCTTCAGGCCGTTTGCCTTGAGCGCCAGCGCCAGATTGACCGAGGTGGTCGACTTGCCGACACCGCCCTTGCCCGAGGCGACGGCGATGATCGCGCCGACGCCGGGGATGCCCGCCTTGGCAGGCGGTCCGCCAGCCGGACGCGGCGCGTGGGAATGGCCTGCATGGGATGGCGCCTGCGGCTGCGGGCGCTGCACCGGCGCACTGCCGGCGGCAGCCTTGCGATCGGCCGTCAAAGCGACCATTGCCGCGGTGATCCCGGGAATGTCGCGCACCACGCGCTCGGCTGCAGCGCGCATCGGCTCCAGTTCCTTGGCGCGTTCGGCCGGCACGGTGATCGAGAAATAGGCCTTGCCGTCGGAGATGAAGACGTCAGACACAAGCCCGAGGTCGACGATGTTGCCTTCCATGCCCGGGCCACGCACCGTGCGCAGTTTTTCAAGCACCACTTCTTTCGTGACTTCCGGCATCGCGCCCTCTCATTCTTTTGTTATCTCTTAGATAGTCGAGGCTAGGCGCTTCGCCAATGCGACATATCGGAAAAAGCAAGGGCCACCACCCGCCTTGGTGTCCGTACATCCGGGATCACCTTTGAGCGGGCAGTGGCCCTTTTCATCGCGACCTTCGTGGGCGCTGTCTTCTTTTTAGTCCCCTCTGGACATGCCAATAGAAATGCAGGATGCGTGCCAGATTCATATCCGGCGAAAATAATCAGCAATTTCAGAAAGATAAACTCATACTCCGCTTATCGATCGACGATGGCATATGCCCAGTTTCTGAGCAACCGTCTGCAAATCGTCCAATGATGGAGCAGATTGCCGGGATGCTGGCGAACGAAAGACCGTGCCCGCTATCTCGAATCGGGCCCGGCCGTCCCGTGTTCGGCAAGCGACCGGAATTCCCGCCTCCAGTATACCAGCGGTGCGCCAGCTTCGATCTCTGCGTGTTTGACTTCGGCCGTGACGAGCATGTGATCGCCCAGACGCACCCGGTCTCGCACCCGCGCAGCAATCCAGACCAGAGCATCATCGATGCGAGGCAGGTCATTCTCCTCGCACCAATGTGTCAGGCCAAAGCGATCGATACCAGGTGTTGAAAATCGCCGGGCTATGTCGTGCTGCCTGGCTGCGAGCAGATTGAAGCCGATCGGCGAGCCCACGTCGAGGCGACGCAGAAGGATGGACTCCTCCTTCATCGCAAACATCAGCAATGGAGGATCGAGCGAAAGAGCCCCCACCGATCCGACCGTCGCCCCGTAGCGCTCCCCTCCGGTTCCCACCGTTACGATCGTTACTGCGGTAGGAATCTGCGCGAACAGCGATTTCAACGCCGCATCGGGTGAGGCCGCGTCCTTGGCCGGTGTTACCATTTTGCGGCAAGCGGCTTCGGCCCCTCCAGCGACGGAAATTGGGGCAAGACCTCTTCCGCCAGTTCCTGAATAATTTCGGGCGCCGGCCGGCCGGCGAACTGCATTCCCAGTGCGGCGTGATTGACCCCTGCCTCGCGCCACTCGCCGAGAAGATCGATCAATCCCTTTCGACCCGTCTTGAGGACGAAGCCGCCGCGAAGCGGCGTTCTCGGGAAATTCGGATCGTCGGCGAGGTCGATCCATTCATTGGTCATGTGCGGCCTGAACCCGCCATCCGCGATCCGCTCGCGCCAGGCGCGTATGTTCAGAGCGAGCCGCCGCGGACCATCGGCCGTATGCGTGGATTGCGGATAGGTCAACCAACCGTCGGCCTGTTCCGCGACCCATGCGGAGGATTGCCGGCTGGAACCCGTGACGATCAGCGGAATTCGGCCGACCGGCGGTTTGGGCAAGAAATCCGCGCCGGTGACCATGCCGAGGCCCGTATCGATGGCCAAACGTCCGGGGGCAAGGAGTTGCCGGAAATAGGCTACGGCCTGCGCAAACCGAGTACCCCGCTCGTCCATGTCCAGGCCATAGGCCGGGAACTCGACCGGTCTGTCGCCCGATGCGATTCCGAGTACAAGCCGACCGCCTGAAAGATGATCGATCGTGCTTGCCGCCTTTGCCAGATCGATCGGATGCCGAAGCGAAAAGATCGCGCTGCCGGTCGCCAGCGCGATCCTGTTCGTGCGCGCGGCGAGATAGGACAGGTAGGTGAAAGGTTCGAAAAGCTGCCCGGCGTCGCCGAATGCGGGATCGAACAACGGTACGTCACGCACCCAGACTGCCGCAAAGCCGCGCCGATCCGCCTCAGCGACAAGATCAGCCTGCCCCTGCAATACCGCCATGTCGCCTTGATAGAAACGCAGCGGCAGGAAGATGCCGACGGTCAGGTGATCTCGGGCGAACATGCGTCGATAGCCCGGGTGGTCGGCAAACGTCTCGGACGAAGCGCCCGCGAGCGCGCCGGACGTTGCAATACTTGAAGTCGCAATGTTCAAGGGAAACTCCTCTTCTATCATCAGGGGCCGGTCGCCGGCGCAGGAAGCAAGACGCCGCGCGCGACGGCCGGGCGTGCACTCACCTGTTCGTGCCAACGCGTCAGATATCGGTGCTGGGCGAAGGTGAAACCGCTGATAGCCGCGATATGAGTCCAGCCGAACGTGGCAATGTCGGCGACGGAGTAGTCCTCGCCCGCAAGCCAGCGATTGCCGGCCAATTGCCCGTCGAGAACGGCGAAAGCATCGTCGGTCAAGCGCCTGTAGCGGTCGATGGCGGCAGGGATCTTCTCATCGGCGAAGATCTCGAAATGGACACGCTGGCCGAGGATCGGTCCCATGCTCGATGCATGGAACTGCAGCCACTTGATCGCCTCCCAGCGCGCCCTTTGCTCCTTCGGCAGGAGCCGGCCGGTCTTCTCGGCAAGGTAGAGCAGGATGGCCGCCGACTCGAAAAGGATGATGCCCGTCTCGCGATCCACGATCGCGGGGATGCGGCCATGCGGGTTAAGGCTGAGGAATTCGGGCCGCCGATGCTCGCCCTTGTCGATGTTCACATGGTGCAGGCGATAGGGCAGCGCCAGTTCCTCGAGAGCGATCGTCGCCTTGAAGCCGTTCGGGGACGATTCCGTGTAGAGGTCGATCATCTGCCAGCCCTCCTTACCAGCGCCAGCCACGCGCTGGCGTCCGCCTCTCGGCGACTGTCCTTGTGTGTCGAGATCTCCATAGCCAACCGATCCGCTTTGAAATTAAAATTGAGGAAGGCTCAGTTATGACTTCCCCTTCACGTGCAGAATTACCCATTTTCATAGGGGATCGGAAACGATAGGATTTGAGCGAAGAATTTAGGAAAACTACATAATGAACCCTGTTCTCCCGCTCCTTGCTCTGAGGGCCTTTACCGAGACCGGCCGGTATCGCAGCCTCAAAAAGGCCGCCGAAGCCATGGGCGTTACATCCGGAGCAGTGAGCCAGCAGATCAGACAGTTGGAAGAGCGCCTCGGCGTGACGCTATTCACACGCACACGTTATGGCGTTCGCCTGACCGAAGCGGGCGCCAAGGTTCACCCGGCCCTTGTCCTGGCGTTCGACCAGATCGCGTCGAGCCTCGAAACACTGGAGGCCATCAACGCCCGACCGACGTTGACCATCAGCACGGTCCCATCCTTTGCAGCATCCTGGCTCGTGCCCCGTCTCGGGCGGTTCACAAGCCGACATCCACATGTGGAGGTCCGCGTCGAGGCAACGGCGAGCTTGGTTGACCTGCACAAGGACCGGGTCGACGTTGCCATTCGGCACGGCCTCGGGGACTATCCCGGCCTCGTGGCGGAGCATTTGATGGCACCGGTGCTGTTGCCGGTCATATCTCCGGCCCTGCTTGAAAGAGGGCCACGACTACAGGTGCCAGCTGATTGCTTGGGCTACCCACTGCTTCAGGATTCCGACAGAGCCGATTGGCAGTTGTGGTTTCGGGCAATGGGCGTGGCCGACAATCCGCGCGCTGAACGCGGCGTGTCATTCGAGGATGATTTCCTGCTTTTGCGCGCTGCAATCGCCGGACAGGGGCTGGCGCTGGTGCGGGACGTCTATGCGGTCGATGACATTGCAGCCGGCCGCCTGGCGCTCGCACTGGACCTGCCTTGGCCGACTGACTTCGCCTACTATGCCGTCACGATGCCGAACGCCGCGAAACGCGACCTGGTACGGGCCTTCATCGATTGGTTGAAGGACGAGGCGGCAAGAGAGCGGATTTGAAACCGAGGCGCCGTGAAACTGATCGGCGGCTTCACATCGCGGTGGCTGCCGCCATGCGTTTATAGCAACAGACCTCACCGATGCCGGAGTGCTTTGGGACGAGACGAGCGCAATCCCGTTGGCACATCTGGTCCGCCGGATCGGCCACGAGCCGACAGCGGACTACAGGCAAGCGCGAACCGGGTCGCCGCCTAGCTGATGTAGCCCTTTTTCATCGCCTTCACGACCGCCTGGGTGCGGTTGACGGCGTCGAGCTTCTTGGTCACGTGGTTGAGGTAGTGGTTGACCGTATGCTCGGAGAGCCCGAGGATGCCGGCGATCTCGGCGCTGGTCTTTCCGGCCGCCGTCCAGCTCAGGCACTGGATCTCGCGCTCGGATAGTGCGGCGCCGCTGCTTTTCCACACGGAGCCAATTTCAGCGAGACGGTTATAGACATGAATTGCAATCATCTGCAGTTCCATGGTCACCGTCATCGGCAGTTCGACCAGCGGGCCCATCAGGATGACCGCGCCACGGCCGCCCTCTGCGTCATGCACCGGGAAGTAGCTAGCCTGGAAGATGCCGTTTTCGCGCAGCATCGCGATGTATTCGGCCGCCGTTTCCGGCTTGCCGCCCTCGCCCTCCCACGCCGCAAGCGTCACCTGGAACGGCGTCGTCGTCTCGCGCAGGCGTCGTACGCCGGTGCTGAAGCGCAGCATCGACAGGCTGTCATACTTGTTCAGCAGTTCGGCCGGCATATTGGAGATGACCGTGCTCGCGGCAAGGCGCTCCACGTCGATCGAGGGGATCGAGCAGATCAGAAACGTCTTGAAGCCAAAGACCTGCGTGATCCGCCGCATGTAGCGGATGATATCGAACTGGGTCTCAAGCTTTGCGATCTCGGACGCGAAATCTCCGCCCCGGGGCAGATCTGCGTCAGTCATCCCGGTCGTCATCGTATCCTGCATTCGCGCGTTCCATGGCATTCATCACGTATCAAATAGACCGAGCAGCCTGCCAATGCCAACAGATGATCGAAAATCCCTGCCGCCTCGACCCAAAAGTCTGTGTATTTCCCCTGGTGAGGGCCGATATGGCCATCAGCCTCGCGCACGACGCGTGCCGGCGATCAGTTGATCAACCCGGCGCGCACGGCCTTTGCAACGGTCTGAACGCGATTGACCGAATCCAGCTTGCGCGTTGCCCGGTTGAGGTAGTGGTTGACCGTATATTCGGACAGCGCCAGAATTTTCGCCATTTCGCTGGTGGTCTTGCCGGCCGCCGCCCAGCGCAGACACTCGACCTCGCGGCGCGAAAGGCTTCCCGCTCCGCGCTTGTCGCGATCGCGAACCTCCATGTATTTGCTGTAGAGCACGCCGGCCCAAAGATTGAGCTCCTGAAGCTCGTCATTGGAAACCACGGGGCGGTCGCCGCCAAAGGCGATCGCGGCGCGGTGGCCGCTCGCATCGTGCACCGGCAGATAGAGGCCGCGCGGCATGTTCGCCTGCTCGAAGACGCAGACCGCCGCGTCGCCCTTGCCGTCGGCACGACGGCGGGCAAGCTGGTGCGCGTCGTAGGTGAAGGGAATGGTGCTGCGCCGCAGCCGCTGGATCACCGGGCTGCCGTTGATCAGGCCCGCGCTGTCATAACCCTTGAGAAAGGCAGCCGGGTAGTTCGTCATCAGTGCGCTGACCGACAGGCTGTTGCTCTCCGTCTCCGGAATGGCCAGCACCAGGAAACCACGGAAACCATAGGAATCCGCAACCTGGGCGATCACGCGCCTGATATCCTCTTCACAACAAATCGGCCCACGGATGGTTCGCCCATCAGGAAGCGCCAACGCCGACAAATTCGCGCTGAAATCGATCATCTTCCGCCCTTCTCCACATCCGGTTCCATGCGGGAACCGGCCGCTGACGCCGCATGAAGATCACGTCAAAAATTTATACCAATACCAAAAACGAACCAGACTAAGACCATCCACGAACCTGAGTCTGATATATTAAAGCTATCGAGCGAGACGCGCCACGTCCAGTCGATGTTTCTAATTTACCGTAAAGTGAATTCAAGGTCCACCACGGCCGGGCCCGAGACGGATCGCCGCGTCCTCGCCAACCGCTTGCGCCGCGGCCCGAACCGCAGCTGCCCAGGCCGACAATTGCTCCATGGTGACCCGGTAGGCAGGCCCCGTCACCGACAGGCCGGCCGCAAGTTCGCTGCCGGGAATGAGGATGGGCGCGGCAACACAGCGGATCTCCGTTTCATGCTCCTCGCGATCGAAAGCGTGTCCGTCGCGCCGGATTTCCTCGATCTCCGCCAGCAAGGTGGCGGCCGAGCGATGGGTCTGCGGCGTGAAAGCGTGAAACTCGGTTCGAGCCAGAACGCCTTCCAACTCCGGCTGCCCAAGCAGGGACAGCGCCGCTTTGCCGATGCCGGTGCAATAGGCCGGCGAGGCCTTGCCGATCTGCGAACTCATGCGCACCGTCTGGCGGCTCTCGACCTTGTCGACATAGACGATCTCGGTCTCGCGCAGGATGCCGAGATGCACGGTCTCGCCCGTCAACTCGTGCAGGCGCTGCAGGTGCGGTTCGGCAACATCGCGGAAGCGATTGGCAGACCAGGAGCGGTAGGCAAGCGTCAGCAGCCGGAGGCCAGGCTCATAGGAGAGGTCGCGACGCTGGATCAGCAGTCCTTCCTCGACGAGGTGGCTGAGCAGCCGATGCAACGTGCCGCGCGGCTGGCCGGACCGGGCGAGAATATCGGTGAAGCGCTGCGGGCCGTCGGCGGTGACCACCGCTTCCAGCACGGCGATCGCCTTGCCGAGCGTGCCCGTGCCAGCCTCCGCACGCCCCTCGTCCCCGCCGCCTGCCTCTTTGCTCGTCATCGTCGCTCGCCTGTGTCCGATTGCCGTCGCGCGATCGGCGCGCGACCTTGACAAGGTAGACGCTTCGACGCGATAATTCCATATAATAAAATCAAGTTCCAAATAATGGAACGATAATCTCACTACAAAACTGATCGGGGATACAGGAATATGCCGGTGCCGAGGGCACAGTTTCATGATCTCAGAGACCGCGCGGTGCTGATCACCGGTGGCGGTTCCGGCATTGGCGCTGCGCTTGTCGAGGGTTTCGTCGACCAGGGCGCACGGGTGGCCTTCGTCGATATCGACCAACGGGCAAGTCTCGACCTCGTCGAAAGGCTCGCCGCCAGGGCCGGCACGACACCACTCTATATTCCCGCCGACTTGCGCGACATCGACGCGGTAAAGAAGGCCGCGGAGACTGCGGCGACCGCGCTCGGCGCGATCCATGTGCTCGTCAACAATGCCGCGCGTGACGATCGCGAGCCGCTGGAGAGCGTGACAGAAGAGAGCTGGGACGAGAGCCAGGCGGTCAACCTCAGGCATCTCTTCTTCATGAGCCAGGCGATTGCGCCGCATATGCGCCAAGCCGGCGGCGGGTCGATCATCAATTTCTCCTCGATCGCCTATCTGCTCAACATGGCCGAAATCCCGGCCTATGCGACGGCGAAAGCCGCGATCGTCGGCCTGACCAAATCGCTCGCCGGAAAACTCGGCCCCGACAATATCCGCGTCAACGCGATCCTGCCCGGCATGATCGTCACGGAGCGACAGAAGCGGCTGTGGCTGAGCGACGCAGCGATCGCCGGCATGCAGGAACGGCAGTGCCTGAAGCGAAGCCTCACCGCCGACGATCTCGTCGGCCCTTGCCTATTTCTCGCGTCGGCTTGTTCCTCGGGCATGACCGCGCAAACAATGATCATCGATGGAGGCGCACTGTGATGACGGCAGCCTATTATGCCGCGGTGGATTGGGGAACGACGAGTTTCCGGCTGTGGATCATCGGCGAGGACGGCACGGTACTCGCCGAACGCCGAAGCGGCGAAGGCATGACCACCGCCAACAAGACCGGGTTCCATTCGATCCTTGAAAAACACCTGTCCGCCGTCGATGCGCCAGGCCACCTGCCGGCGATCATCTGCGGCATGGCCGGCGCCAAGCAGGGTTGGGTCGAAGCCGGCTATCTCGATACGCCGGCCGCTCTCGCCGATATCGCCTCCCATGCGGTGGCGGTGCCGGATCTCGATCGCGACATCCGCATCCTGCCGGGCCTCGCGCAACGCGACCGGCGGCATCCGGACGTGATGCGCGGCGAGGAGACGCAATTGCTCGGCGCGGCCGGCGATCTCGGTCGCGGTCGACATCTCGTCTGCATGCCGGGCACGCACAGCAAATGGGTGCGACTCGAAGACGGCGCCGTCAGCGGCTTCTCCACCTTCATGACCGGCGAATTGTTCGACGTGATCTCCAAGCACTCGATCCTCAGCCACTCGATCGCCGACGCGCACGCGTTTTCCGGCGACCATCCCGCCTTTGCGGCGGCGGTGGCCGAGGCGCGCACCAATCCGGCGCTTGCCACCAGCCTGATCTTCGGCGCGCGCTCCGGCCAACTGCTGCACGGGGCAAGCGCGACCGATGCCAAGGCGTTACTGTCGGGCACGCTGATCGGGCTTGAGATCGCCGGGGCGCTGGCTTCGGCCAAGACGATCGACAGCATCTGCCTCGTCGCCTCCGGTTCCCTCGGCACGCTCTATCAGGCGGCGCTCGAAAGCCTCGACTGCCCGCTCCAGGTGGTCGATGCCGACACCGCCGTCCGCTCCGGCCTCTCGACCGCCGCCCAAGCGATCTGGCCCCTCTGAACGAAAGACACGCTCATGACCCGCATTCCCTTTCCGCCGATGAAGTACCCGCTGATCGCCATCCTGCGTGGCCTCAAGCCCGAGGAAACCGCAGGCGTCGTCGGCGCTCTGATCGAAACCGGCTTCACCGCGATCGAGATCCCGCTGAACTCGCCCGATCCGTTCCGCTCGATCGAGACCGCCGTGAAGATGGCGCCCGAGGGCTGCCTGATCGGCGCCGGCACGGTGCTGACGACGGCGCAGGTGGAACAGCTTGCCGATGTGGGCGGCCGCCTGATGGTGAGCCCGAATGTCGAGCCAGCGGTCATCTCGCTTGCCGCAGAGAAGGGCATGGTCACCATGCCGGGCGTGCTGACCCCGACCGAGGCACTTTCGGCCGCAGCAGCCGGCGCGACCGGCCTCAAGTTCTTCCCGGCAAGCGTGCTCGGTCCATCGGGCATCATCGCCATCCGCGCGATCCTGCCGCCGGAGTTGGAGATCGCTGCCGTCGGCGGTGTTTCGGACGCGAACTTCGGCGACTACGCCAAGGCCGGCATCCGCAGCTTCGGTCTCGGATCGAGCCTCTACAAGCCCGGCATGAGCGCGGCCGAAGTCCGCGAGCGCGCCGTTGCCACCATCAAGGCCTACGACGCCGTCTACGGAGCACAGTGATGAGCGACACCATTCCCTTTGCCGGCAGCATTCTGTGCGAAGCGACGTCGATCCTCGGCGAAGGCCCGACCTATGATCCGGCGACCGGCACCGCCTGGTGGTTCAACATCAAGGGTCAGGAACTGCATGAGCTGCACCTGGAAAGCGGGCGCAAGACCGTGCATGCCCTGCCCTTCCTCGGCAGCGTGCTCGCCGTCATCGATCCGGCCCGGCAACTGATTGCCTCCGACCAGGGCCTCTTTGTCAGGGATACGCGGACCGGTGCCCTCAGCCTGCTCACCACGCTTGAGGACAAGCCGATCAATCGCTCGAACGACGGCCGCGTGCATGCGTCCGGTTCGCTCTGGATCGGCACCATGGGCCGCAGCGCCGAAAAGGGCTCCGGCGCGATCTATCACGTCGCCGGCACCAGGGTGACGAAGCTCTACGACGCCATCACCATTCCCAACAGCATCTGCTTCTCGCCGGATGGAACCGTCGCCTATTTCGTCGACACCGACATCAACCACCTGATGCGCGTCGACATCGATGCCGAGACGGGACTGCCCAAGGGCGAACCGAGCCTGCTCGTCGATGGCAGCGGTGAAGCTGGCGGCATCGACGGTTCCGTCTGCGATGCCGACGGCCTGATCTGGAACGCCCGCTGGGGCAGCGGCACGGTCGATGTCTACCGCCCCGACGGCGCGCGCATCGCGCGTTACGCGATGCCGACGACGCAGCCGAGCTGCACAGCCTTCATCGGGCCGAAGGCCGACCGCATGCTGGTGACATCCGCCTGGCAGGACATGGACGAGGCAACGCGTGCGGCTGACCCGCATGCCGGCAAGACCTTCGACCTCGGCGTCAGCGTCAAGGGCCGGTTCGAGCCGTCTTTCCGTCTCTGACCGGAAATTCTTGGCCACGGAACTCTTGGCGAAGCGCCAATAAAAAGTCATACAATTCAGCCACGCGTTTGATCGCATGGTGAGGAGGAAGCTCGCATGAGCGACAAGAAGAAAGAACTGCGCAGCCGTCACTGGTACGGCGGCACCGACAAGGATGGCTTCATCCATCGTTCCTGGATGAAGAACCAGGGATTTCCGGACCACGTCTTCGATGGCCGCCCGATCATCGGCATCTGTAACACCTGGTCGGAACTGACCCCCTGCAACAGCCACCTGCGCATCCTGGCCGAGGGCGTGAAGCGCGGCGTCTGGGAAGCCGGCGGTTTCCCGGTCGAGTTCCCGGTGTCCTCGCTCGGCGAAACACAGATGCGCCCGACCGCGATGCTCTTCCGAAACCTGCTCGCCATGGACGTCGAAGAGGCGATCCGCGCCTATGGCATCGACGGCGTGGTGCTGCTCGGCGGCTGCGACAAGACCACACCCGGCCAGCTGATGGGCGCTGCTTCCGTAGACCTGCCGACGATCGTCGTCTCCTCCGGCCCGATGCTGAACGGCAAGTGGAAGGGCAAGGACATCGGCTCCGGCACGGATGTCTGGAAGTTCTCCGAGGCCGTGCGCGCCGGTGACATGAGCATGCAGGAGTTCATGGCGGCCGAAAGCGGCATGTCGCGCTCACCGGGCGTGTGCATGACCATGGGCACGGCCACCACCATGGCCTCGATCGTCGAAGCCATGGGCCTGTCGCTGCCGACCAATGCAGCACTGCCGGCCGTCGACGCCCGCCGCATGGCGCTGTCGCACATGACCGGCAAGCGCATCGTCGAGATGGTGCACGAGGACCTGCGCCTGTCGAAGGTGCTGACCAAGAAGAATTTCGAGAACGGCATCATCGCCAACGCCGCCGTCGGCGGCTCGACCAATGCCGTCGTGCACATGCTGGCGATCGCCGGTCGCGCCGGCGTCGATCTCTGTCTCGAGGATTTCGACCGGGTCGGAAGCCAGGTGCCGTGCATCGTCAACTGCATGCCGTCTGGCAAGTATCTGATCGAAGACCTCGCCTATGCCGGCGGCCTGCCGGCGGTGATGAACCGCATCCAGCACCTGCTGCATGCCGATGCGCCGACGGTCTTCGGCGTACCGATCAGCAAATATTGGGAAGACGCCGAAGTCTATAACGACGACGTGATCCGCCCGCTCGACAATCCGCTGCGAGCCGCTGCCGGCATTCGCGTGCTCAAGGGCAACCTTGCGCCGAACGGCGCCGTCATCAAGCCGTCGGCCGCCAGCGAGCATCTCTTGGTGCATGAGGGCCCGGCCTATGTGTTCGAGACGATCGAGGAACTGAAGGCGAAGATCGACGATCCGGACCTGCCGGTCACGGAAGACACGATCCTCGTGCTCAAGGGCTGCGGGCCCAAGGGCTATCCGGGGATGGCCGAGGTCGGCAACATGCCGATCCCGCGGCGCCTCGTCGAAAAGGGCGTGCGCGACATGGTGCGCGTGTCCGACGCCCGCATGTCGGGCACCGCCTTCGGCACCGTGGTCCTGCATGTCAGCCCGGAATCGAATGCCGGCGGGCCGCTCGCCATCGTCAAGACCGGCGACCGCATCCGCCTCGACGCGATGAAGGGCGAACTCAACCTGATGATCAGCGAGGAAGAGTTTCAGACGCGCATGGCCGCCTGGCAGGCGCCGCCGCAGAAATGGACCCGCGGCTACTACAAGCTCTACCAGGACACGGTGCTGCAGGCCGACAAGGGTGCTGACCTCGACTTCCTCGTCGGCGCCAGCGGCAGCGAAGTGCTGCGCGAAAGCCACTGACGGCTTCGCATCCAGTTCGAAGCAGAAGCGCTCCAGATACCCCGCCCATCCGGCGGGGTATTTTTATCCGGCCAGAGGACGGGAGCCCAATCGCGAAAGGCTCGAGGCCGGCGAACGCAGCCGCACCCAGGTTTCAAAGCCGTAGATGGCAAACCCGAGCGCGATGAAAAACTCCTTGTACTCGGTCGGATCCCAAAGGCGCACGAGCGTGGAAGCCTGGAGGATGAAGAGCTCCTGGATCGCGACAATCAGAACGGCGCCGGCCGTCAGCACGATGAACTCGCGCCAGTGCCCCGCCCTCAGCGCGATGTCGGCGATCACCAGCAGTATGATCACGGTCATCATCACCATCATTTGCGTCGGCAGCATGCTCCAGTTGTCGCTGTTGAAGGCGGCCATCGGTGCGCTTGCCACCAGCACCAGCACGCTCGGGGCGAAGGCATCCAGCCGACCGAGACTGATGCTCCTGCGCAGATAGAGCCAGACGAAGGGCGCCAGCGTCAGAAGGAAGAAGCTGCCGGTGTAGTAGAGCAGCTCCGAGAAGCCGGTGGAGATGTTGTGCAGGTTCAGTTCCTGCTGCTTGTTGAGCGCGAGCAGGCCCTCCGGCGTGGCGATGCCGAAGACGCGCTGCATCCAGGATATCTCCTCCATGCCGATCACGAAAAAGCAAAGCGCCAGAAGCGCTGCAAAGGCCGCGGCCATCCAGGCGCGGCGCCCCATTCCCGATCGGGCCACGCGCAGCTGCCCGACGGCGGCAAACGCAAAGAAGCCGCTGGCGACGAAGATCAAAAGAGCCGATGCCCATTCGACCAGGCCGTCTTCGCGGGCCAGTAGGCTGAAGCCGAGGGGATCGGCAACGAACACCAGCGCCATCAGCACGGCGAGCATCCAGTTGGCGACGCAAAACCCAAGCTCACGGCCCGACGCCAGCCGCAGCTCCGGCGCGCCCAGCCAGGCGGCGTCGCGGGTAAATCCCTGAACAGCCGCAAGCGACAGGCTCAGCGCCACCCAGGCATGCCAGAGATTGTAGGGCTCGACGCCGGGAACCCGCTCCGAAAAATAGCGCAAGCCGAAAAGATTGCGCTCGATCAGAACGAGGCCAGCCATCGCCAGAACGGAGAGCAAGGAAATCGAAAGAAAGCGGCGCGGCAAGAACATCGTGAAAACCATCCCGGCATAACAGGGTGACGACGCTGCGCGCTATTTCCTGCCATGGGACAAGTATCAGCAAGAACACTCAAGAATTCATGAATGGCGCGAAGTACATAATTGATCACTAAAATACATATATTCGAAGACTGAAATACATGTCCGCAGGAGATTGCCGGCAATCCTTGGAAAATCGCGATCCGAGGCCACGCTCACCGGCAACGGATCTTTCGTCCCTGAAACTTTGACTATTTTTCCGGAACCGTTCGCGCCCCCGGGCGTTGACCCCATATCACCGGCGCGGTGGACCTGGCGGCAGAAGCCAGGCCCGCGCCCTGATCGAAACGTCAAGGAAAGGCAGTTTGAGATGATCAAGAAACTCGTAACAACCGTCGCGGCCGGCGCGCTCTTCGCGGGTCTTACTGTCGCCCCGGTGGCTTTCGCGCAGGACGCAACCAAGCCGATGGATCAGCCGCAGACGATGCAGCCGGCGCAGCCTGCGCCGGACGCCACGGCTCCGGCCGACCAGGCTGAAACGAAGCCGCCGATCACGGAAACCAAGCCCGCTGATATGGCGCAATCGAACGCCACCTATCTGACCGAGCAGGAGAGCGATCAGATTGCGGCCAGCACCTATATCGGCCAGAGCGTCTATAATGCCGGTGACGAAAGCATCGGCGAGATCAACGACCTGATCATGAAGAAGGATGGCGGCGTGGAAGCGGCCGTGATCGGTGTCGGCGGCTTCCTGGGCCTCGGTGAAAAGGACGTAGCGGTTCCGTTCGATCGCATCACGATCGCCGAGCAGCCCAACACGGACAAGCTGAAGCTGACGACGACGGAAACCGCCGATACGCTGAAGGCGGCTCCGGAATTCAAGACCAAGTCGCAGAAGATCGCCGAGCAGAACGCCAACCAGCCGGTTGACACATCGACGACCTCTTCGACAAGCACGGCACCGGCTCAGCCGCAGCAGTAATCGGTATCAGGTTGTTGTTGAGTGCGCAGGGAGCGGCGGTTCACACCGCCGCTCTTGCCGTGTTCAGACGAGCACGCCGTAACGCAAGGCATCGTAGATCCCCGCATGGATGTTGCGGCTGGAAACCGCATCGCCGATGCGGAACATGTCGAAACCGGCATCCGGGTTTTTCTGCGGGATGGGGTTCTCGCCGCGAAGCAGCGCCTTGTAGTCGACGGCGCCCAGATTGCGCGAAAGCGGCTTCAGTTCACGATAGAGGTCGTCCATCGGCATCGTGCCATGCTCGACCACCACTTGCGCCACGCGTCGCTCGACCGTGGCCTTGTCCGAAAAATCGGAACCGAGCGTCGCCACCAGGCCGTTGCCCTCCCGCCGCACGGATTTCAGCCGCGTGTTGATCGTCACCCGGACATTGTGTTCGGCAAAGGCGGCGGCATAGGGCACATGGTTCATGCCCCCGACCTCGGGCGCGAACATGCGCTCGGGCGAGACGATTTCGAGCTCGACGCCGGCACGCGCGATCAACTCGGCCGCCGTCATGCCGCTGTGGGCACCGTTGTCGTCATAGAGCAGCACCGGCCCCTCCGGCTTCACTGTTCCGGCGATGATGTCCCAACTCGACACGACGAGGTCGTCGCCTTTGTCGAGCGCAGGATTTTGGGCAATGCCGCCGGTCGCGACGACGACCAGATCCGGGACGCGCTCTTGAATGTCGTCCACGCCGGCAAAGATGTTGTAGTGGATCGGCACGCCGAGCCGCTCCAGTTCGGAGAGCCGCCAGTCGACGATGCCGATCAGCTCGCGGCGACGTGGATTGCGCTGGGCGAGCAGGATCTGGCCGCCGGCCTCGCCGGTCGCCTCCAGCACTTCCACCTGATGCCCGCGCTCGGCGAGCACCCGGGCCGCCTCGAGCCCAGCCGGGCCGGCGCCGACGACCACGGCCTTGCGCTTCGGCCCTTCGCTTTTGCGAATGACATGCGGCACGATCGCCTCACGCCCGGTAGCGGCATTGTGGATGCAGAGCGCGCCGCCGCCTTCATAGATGCGATCGAGGCAGTAGGTGGCGCCGACGCAGGGGCGGATTTGGGCCTCCCGGCCCTCCTCAATCTTCCTGACGATGTGCGGGTCGGCGATATGGGCGCGGGTCATGCCGACCATGTCGAGCTTGCCTTCGGCAATCGCATGGCGGGCGGTCGCCACATCGGCGATGCGGGCGGCATGGAACACCGGGAACTTCGTCGCCGCCCTCACCTCTCCGGCGAAATCGAGATGCGGCGACGCAGCCATGCCCTGGATCGGGATGACCTTGGTGAGCGGCGCGTCGTGATCGATATGGCCGCGGATGACGTTGAGGAAATCGACCTTGCCGGACCCCGCGAGCCGCCGGGCGATCGCCACGCCCTCCTCCTTCGAAAGCCCCTTGTCCCAATCCTCGTCGGCGACCATGCGGATGCCGACGATAAAGTCCTTGCCCACGGAGGCGCGGATGGCGTCGAGCACCATGTCGGTGAACCGCAGGCGGTTGTCGAGCGAGCCGCCGAAGGCGTCGTCGCGCTGGTTGGTTGCCGGCGACCAGAAACCGTCCATCAGATGGCCGTAGGCCTCTAGCTCGATACCGTCGAGACCGGCGGCCTGCATGCGGCTTGCCGCCGCTGCATAGTCGCTAACGATGCGCTCGATGTCCCAGTCCTCGATCTCCTTCGGAAAAGAACGATGCGCCGCCTCGCGCACCGGCGAGGCGGAGAGCACCGGCAGCCAATCGCCCTTGTTCCAGCCGGTGCGGCGGCCGAGATGGGTAAGCTGGATCATCACGGCGCAGTCATGCTCATGACAGTCGTCGGCGATCTTCTTCAGCCACGGCACGATCTCGTCTGAGTAAGCGTGGAGATTGCCGAAGGCCGGCGGCGAATCCTCCGACACGATCGCCGAGCCGGCGGTCATCGTCAGCGCCATGCCGCCCTTGGCCTTTTCCAGATGATAGAGCCGGTAGCGGTCCTTCGGCATGCCATCTTCGGAATAGGCCGGCTCATGGGACGTCGACATGATCCGATTCTTGAGCGTCAGGTGTTTCAGGCTGTAAGGCTGCAGCAGCGGGTCTTTCGACGATGTCATTTCCTGTTCCTTGAAAGGCGACCGAGCATGCCGGCTTCGTCAGTACCAAGCATCCGCCATGCTGTCCTTGCGACGCGTGACATAATCGATCAGCGCCTCGTCGAGCGCCACATCCAGCGGCGGCGCTTCATATTCGGCAAGCGTCTTCTTCCAGGCACGGTTGGCGCGTGTCGCCATGTCGGTCTCGCCCTCCTCGACCCATTTCTCGAAGGGTTCGTTGTCCGAAAGAGCCGAGTCCCAGAAGGCGGTCTGGTAGTTGCGCATCGTGTGGTCGCAGCCCAGGAAATGGCTGCCGGGACCGACCTGCAGGAAGGCGTCCATGGCGAGCGTGTTGTCGTCGACGACAACGCCGGCGAGATAGGAATGCAGCGCGCCGCAGAAGTCCGTGTCCATGACGAACTTCTCGTAGGACATGGCGAGCAGCCCATCGACGAAACCGGCCGAGTGCAGGATGAAGTTGGCGCCGCAATGCACCGCCGACAGCATCGACATCGCGCCTTCCTGCATCGCCTGCGCATCCGGCAGCTTGGAGTTGGAGAAGTTGCCGGCACAGCGCAGCGGCAGGCCAAGCCGGCGCGCAAGCTGGCCAACGACCATGCTGCCGATCGCCGGCTCCGGCGTGCCGAAGGTGGGCGAGCCCGAGCGCAGCGACATGGACGACAGGAAGTTGCCGAAGATGACCGGGGCGCCCTTGCGTTCGAGCTGGGTCAGCGCACAGCCGGCGAGTGTTTCGGCATAGGACTGGGCAATGGCGCCGGCATTGGTGACCGGCCCCATGGCGCCGCCGAGGATGAAGGGCACGATCACCGCGGCCTGGTTTGCCCGCGCATAGGCGCGCAGCGACTTCGTCATCGTCCCATCCCAGACCAGCGGCGAGTTGACGTTGACATTGCCGAGGATGACGCAGTTCCGGTCGACGAAATCGCGGCCAAAAAGAATGCGCGCCATCTCGATCGAATCTTCGGCACGGTCTTCCGCCGTGATCGAACCCATGAAGGCGCGGTCGGAATATTTGATGTGGCTGTAGACCATGTCGAGGTGGCGCTTGTTGACCGGCACGTCGACCGGCTCGCAGATCGTGCCGCCCGAATGGTGCAGCCAGGGGCTCGACTGAGCCAGCTTGATAAGGTTGCGGAAGTCCTCGATCGTGCCGTAACGCCGCCCTTTGTCGAGGTCCATGACGAAGGGCGAACCATAGGCCGGCGAGAAGATGACGTTGTTGCCGCCGATCTCGACATTGCGGGCCGGATTGCGGGCATGCTGGGTAAACTGGCGCGGCGCCGAGGCGACGATTTCCTTGAGCATGCCCGGCTCGAAGGTCACCCGGACGCCATCGACCTTCGCACCGGCCCGCTTCCAGTGGTCGAGCGCTTCAGGGTCGTCGCGGAACTCGATGCCCACCTCGGCGAGAATACGATCGGCGACCGCCTCGATCCGAAGCAGGCTTTCCTCGCCAAGGATATCATAGGTGGGAATGTTGCGGATAATGTAGGGAACGCCAAGGCTGCGCCCCGCGCCCTCGCGCCGGTTTGGCCGTGTGCCGCGCGTCCGTCTCGGTGCCGCCACCTCCGTTGCCAATGCTGTGTCCATGCCCGCATCCTCCCATCATCTCAGGTGATGCTATGGGCGAAAAATTCCACTGTAACGCTGGAAAAATTCGATCCATGCTATAAGCGTGATTTATGGAAAACCTGCGCCGCCTGCTCCCGTCCGCCGCAAGCCTCATCGTGTTCGAGGCGGCCGGCCGCCACCAGAACTTCACCCGTGCTGCCAACGAGCTCGGCATGACCCAGGCTGCAGTCTCCTACGCCGTGCGCGGTCTTGAGGAACAGCTGGGCGTGCCGCTGTTTCACCGCGTTCACCGCGCGGTGGAACTGACCGAGGCGGGGGAAAAATTCCATGCCGACGTGTCGGTCGGCTTGTCGCGCATCCAGAAGTCGGCCGAAGACATTCGCGCCAAGGGCCGCGAGACCAACGTGACGCTGGCGGCGTCGACCGCCTTTGCCTCGATGTGGATGCTGCCCCGCCTCAACCGCATGCGCGAGGACCTGCCAGAAATCGACCTCCGGATCCAGACCAGCGTGCGCGACCTCGACCTGGAGGAAGAGCCGATCCCGCTCGGCATCCGCGGCGGCGACCCCAGCCATTGGCCGCGCTACCATGCCGCCCTGCTCGCCGACGAGGTGGTCAACGCGGTCGCCACACCCGCCTATATCGAGCGGCATGGCCTGCCGAAGACGGCCGCCGACCTGCCCAACCACAATCTCATCCACCTGGAAGAGCCGGTGCGCCGCGCCTGCGATTGGACCGAGTGGTTCGCGAGCGCCGGCCATGCCTATCCCAAGCAGGCGCGCCGGCTTTCGATCAACGACTATGTCCTGGTGATCCAGGCGGTACTGTCCGGCGAAGGCGTGGCGCTCGGCTGGGAACACCTGATCTATCCGCAGATCCGCTCGGGCGCGCTGGTCCCGGTCGCCGGGCACGTGCTGAAGACGGGCCTTGCCTTCTACGTCGTCTGGCCGCGATCGCGCGAACTGAATGCGCAGGCCAAAAGGGTGCGTGACTGGCTGCTGGATGAAGGACGGCGCGACCGCGCTGAGATGTCCGGGACCGAGGACTAACCCGGATCAGGCCTGGACGGGAAGATCGCGGTAGCGATCGGCAAGGTAGCGCATCGTCGCCACCGCATCGGCGGGTTTTCCGTAGAAATAGCCCTGCCCCAGGCCGCAACCGAGTGCTTTCAGCTTCAGGGCCTCGGAAAAATCCTCGATACCTTCGGCGACGACCTCGAGTTCGAGACCCTCGCACATCGACACGATCGCCTTGATGATGTGCTCCGAGGCGCGATCGGCCGAGATGCGTGAGACGAAGGCCCGGTCGATCTTGACCTTGTCGAAGGAAAAATCGCGCAGCCGGCCGAGGCTCGATTGGCCGGTACCGAAGTCGTCGAGCGAGACGCGGACACCGGCGGCGCGCAGTTCGGCAACGATCTTCTGGGCGATATCCGCATCGGCCATGACGGCCGTCTCGGTGATCTCCAGCTCCAGGCGCCGCGGGTCGAGACCGATCTGGCTGATGATCGACAGCAGGCGTCGGCTGGTGGTCGGGTCCGTCAGCTGCGCCGAGGAGAGATTGAAGGAAAGGAAGAGCTCTTTCGGCCAGGAAAGGGCGGCATGGGCCGCCTTGCGCAGCAGCACCTCGGCGAGCGAATCGATGAAGCCGCGCTCCTCGGCGAGCGGCACGAACACCGCCGGAGAGACATAACCGAGATCGGCATCGCACCAGCGCGCCAGGGCCTCGAAGCCGACAACCGCGTCGTTGCGCAGATCGACGATCGGCTGGAAGTGCACGTCGACCTCGTTGGCGATGATGGCATTGCGCAGCGCCTGTTCGAGCTGCGTCGCGCGCTTCATCTCCTGGGCGATCTCCTGCGAATAGACGGTGATCTGCCCGCGGCCGCGGCGCTTCGAGCGATAAAGCGCAGTGTCCGCGCTTTTCAGGAGGTCCTCGAACACCTCGCCCGCAAAGGGATAGACGGCGAAGCCGAACGAGGCGGACAGACGAACATGACGGTCGCCGAGATCGAAGGGGGCAGACAGCACTTCCTTCAGCATCTGCCCGATCTTCTCGGCGCCCTTGCGCTCGAAGATCAGCGGCAACACGAAGGCGAATTCGTCGCTGTCGAAACGGGTGATGGTGGCGCCCTCAGGCGCGCAGGCCTTCAGCCGATAGGCCACCTGGCAGAGGATCTCGTCGCCCGCTTCGGGTCCGAACAGGTCATTGATCGGCTTGAAGCCATCGATATTGGCAAGGCCGATGGTGAACGGCGCCGGGTCGCTGGCCCGCTCCTCAGCGAGGTCAAGCACGCTCTGGCGCAGGCAACGGGCGTTGCCGAGACCGGTCAGCGGATCGACGTCGCCCCAGGCAGTAGACGCCTCGCGGCCAACGCGGTGGTAGGGCGTTTCAGCTGTCATCATCGCCGTCCCCCATTCATCTGGCAGGGGCGATGCCCAATAGACCGCACCGCCAGCCCGCGCCACGACGCAGACCGGCTGTGTCCTTCCGACACGACCGGGGCTTGGGCAACGAGGTGGATGCGAGGCATACGGATGGGGCTCTACACTTTAGCGGCAATTCGGTGCAGACGATCGCAATCGGCGGTTAACAATCCGATATCGCGCCGCTCCAAGATTTGCCATTGGCCTCCCCAATTCTAGCGAGTTGACACGCCTTTTACTCAACCAGCCGTTCGTACTGCCTTCATCGGCATGAATTTTCTCAGCACAGCCTCGATCATGTCGGGGCTCACCGGCTTCATGATGTGGTCGTCCATGCCGGATGCCTTGCATTGCTGCAGGTCGATATCCAGGGCCTGGGCGGTAACGCCGATGATCGGCGTTTTCTGTGTGCGTCCCTTCTCCGCCGACCGGATCGCGACGGTGGCGTCGAAGCCGTTCATGACCGGCATCGACACATCCATCAGCACAAGGGCCGGTTGCAGTTCGTGCCAGAGTTCGACGGCCTCGCGGCCGTTGGCGGCGATCCGATGAGAAACGCCGAGCCCTTCGAGGATCTGGGTGAAGACGAACTGGTTGATCTGGTTGTCCTCGGCAACGAGCACATCGACCTGCGGCGCCGGCGGCGGCGGCGCGATCTCCTCGGCCTCGAACGATAGCGACCATTCCTGTTGCGGCGCGGCGCCAGCCCGCTCGGAGCAGACGCGGAAGACTTCCGCAAGCACCGCCGCCCCGTCCTGATCCTCAGACACCGGGAGGATCGGGCTGTCGCGCCAGCCGGCGGCGACCTTCTGCCGCTCAGGGAAAGCCGCGTCGAGCAAGAGGATGTCGAGTTTCAGCCCCGCCTCGTCGACGGCCGCGCGGAAGGCGTGCAATTCGTCGGCATCGCGAACGGCGCAGGCGTCGAGCCCGGAGCCGCGCAGCCGGGCGACAAGCCGCTCCTCCAGCGATCGGTCGTCGGTAGCGAGAAGCACCCTCAGGCCGCGCGCCGGCAAGGTCTCGATCATCGACCCCGCCTCGACGAGCTGCTGGACATTCAGCGCCCGGAAAGGATCGTAGAAATTCTGCGCCGCGGCAAAAATGCTGTAGTCGCGGATTTGCAGCGTGACCTCGGCCGGAGGTTCCTCGCCGCCCTGATACCAGACGGCAATATCGGTCACGTCGTTCATGCAGGTGACGACGAAGTGGCGGCCGGGCATGCCGACGCGGTACTTGCGGGTCAGCACCCAGAGGTCGCTGCCGTCGGCACGCACGATGTGCTCGGCCTGCGAAAACGGCTTGCCGGTTTCAAGCACCATGCGATCGGACTGTTCGAAGCGCTCCGCCAGGTCGCTCTCGACCAGATCCCAGGCCGACCGGCCGAGGATGGCGTCCTGCGCCAGGTCATGGATCAGGCAGAAGGCCTTGTTGACCGCGATGTAATTGAGATTGCGGTCCTTGACGCAGATGGGATTGGGCTGGCCGTCGAGGATCTGCTCGGTCAGTTCCACCCGCTCCAGGTCGGTCTGGAGCTGTTCGTCGCGCTTCTTCTGGTCGGAGACGTCGCTGATCGACAGGATGCCCATGCCGCTCGACAGGCGGCGCTTGCGCATGGAAACCCAGCGGGTGCGGCCGGCGCGCTCGACGCTCTCGTAGCGCTCGCGCCAATGCAGCGCCATGTGCTCGGCAATCCATTCCTCGCGGTTGGTGCGCCGGCGGCTGTTTTCCGGAACCGTGCCCGGACGGACGCCGGTGTCGTAGACGGCGCCGAGGAAATCGCGGAGCCGCGTGCCCGGCATCAGGGCTTCCGCCGGCACCGGGAAAAATTGCAGCATCGTGCGGCTGGCAAAGAGAATGGTATCGTCCCGGCTGCAGACAAGCACAGCGATGCCGAGTGCGTCGCAACTCGACTCAAGAATGACCCTGTTGATGTCCGCGCCGTTGGGCGCCCCATCGCTCATCGCACTGTCCTCACTCGCCTACCGCATGTGTCCCTGGATCACCCTTGGATCAAGGCAGACAGGCGGCCATTCAAAGTGCCACAACGGCCTGCCGCGTCTTTGCAAGGACGCGCGGCGCTGCAACGGCGGTTTCATTTCGGGACATGCTGGGGTGGCCTTGGCAGGCGTCTCTTCGAGCGGCGGGAGTGCGGCGTCCAGCTACGCCGCAAGGCTCAAAAGACAAAACCCGTGATCATTCAGGTTGTTGTGGAAAATCGCAGCAGAGTGTTAAGGGCCGATTAAACCCTCGCTCATTTTTCAAGGGTAACCGCACCAGATGCTCGTGACCGGGGACGAGATATCGTTACCCCTTCCGTTTCCATGGCGAATCCCGGAAAATGGGGCATGGCCATCAAGCAGCTTTCAGAAACCCTCATCAACCAGATCGCCGCCGGCGAGGTGATCGAACGCCCCGCCAGCGCCGCCAAGGAGCTGATCGAGAATGCGCTCGACGCCGGCGCGACCCGCATCGAGATCGCAACCGCCGGCGGCGGCAAGACGCTGCTGCGGGTCACCGACAACGGCTCGGGCATGGCCCCTGGCGACCTCGAACTTGCGGTTCGAAGGCACTGCACATCGAAGCTCGACGACAGCCTCTTCGACATCCGCACCCTCGGCTTTCGCGGCGAGGCCCTGCCTTCGATCGGCTCGGTCGCCCGGCTGTCGATCACGACGCGCACGGCCGGCGCCAGCGAAGGCGCGGTCATTGCGGTTACCGGCGGCAAAACCGAGGCGGTCCGCCCGTCGCCCGCCAATACCGGCACCGTCGTCGAAGTGCGCGATCTCTTCTTCGCCACCCCGGCCCGACTGAAGTTCATGAAGACCGAGAAGGCGGAAGCAGCGGCCATTTCGGAAGTGGTGCGTCGCATGGCGATCGCGTTTCCGGCGGTCCGTTTCGTGCTCTCCGGCAGCGACCGCTCGACACTCGAATTCCCGGCAACCGGCGACGACCGGCTGGCGCGCATGGCGCAGGTGCTCGGCAAGGATTTCCGCGACAACGCGATCGAGATCGATGCAGCGCGGGAAGATGTGGAACTGACCGGCTTTGCCGGCGTGCCGACCTACAATCGCGGCAACTCGCTGCAGCAATATGTCTTCGTCAACGGCCGCCCGGTGCAGGACAAGTTGCTGCTGTCGGCGATCCGTGCCGCCTATTCCGAGACGATCCCGAGCGGACGCTATCCGGTCGCCGTGCTGTCGATCACGCTCGACCCGGCGCTCGTCGACGTCAACGTGCATCCGGCAAAGTCCGACGTGCGCTTCCGCGACCCCGGCCTTATCCGCGGACTGATCATCGGTGCGATCCGCCAGGCGCTGACACGCGACGGCGACCGCGCCGCAACGACGGGCGCCCGCGGCATGATGCAGGCGTTCCGCTCCGGTGATTATCGTCCGCAGCCCTGGAGCGCCGAGACGTCGCCTTCCCGGCCGACACAATTTGACTCCATGCTGCGCCATCTCGGCGAGCAGCCGCAGGCGAGCTTTGCGGCGTTTTCCGCCCCATCGGCGCGTGTTGCCACCCCGTTCGAGCGGGACATGCCCGTGCCGGCGCCGGAGGTCCAGCAACCGCCGCAGCCGCAGTCCTTCCCGCTCGGCGCCGTGCGCGCCCAGTTGCACGAAAACTACATCGTCGCCCAGACCAATGACGGCCTCGTCATCGTCGACCAGCATGCCGCCCACGAGCGGCTGGTGTTCGAAGCCATGCGTACGGCACTGCATTCGCGGCCGGTCGCCGCCCAGGCGCTGCTGATCCCGGAGATCGTCGATCTGCCCGAAGACGACTGCGACCGCTTGATGACCCATGCGGAGGAGTTCTCCCGCCTGGGCCTTGCGATCGAGCGCTTCGGCCCGGGCGCGATCGCGGTGCGCGAAACGCCGGCCATGCTCGGCGAAATGGATGCCGTCGGTCTCGTGCGCCAACTCGCCGACGAGCTTGCCGAATGGGATACGGCAAGCGGGCTGACAAACCGGCTCGAATATCTCGCCGCGACCATGGCCTGCCACGGATCGGTGCGCTCGGGCCGGCGCATGCGCACCGAGGAGATGAACGCGCTCTTGAGGCAAATGGAGGCGACGCCCGGCTCCGGCCAGTGCAACCACGGCCGCCCCACCTATATCGAACTCAAGCTCTCGGATATCGAACGGCTGTTCGGCCGGAGCTGATCTTCCCGTCCGGCGAAATGCGACTGGCATTTTTCCGGGCGGCGAGCTAGACCAGAGAACCCATAACGAAGACGGAAACAGGCGCCGAGCATGATGAACCGGTTTGAAGGAAGCGCTTCGCGCGAAGCGAAGATCCGTTATCTCGACGGCGACTTTCAGATCGTGCTTGCGGGCTCGCACGTGATCTGCGCGATGACCGGCAAGACCATCCCCGTCGATGAGCTGCGTTACTGGAGCGTCGCCCGGCAGGAGCCCTATGTCGACGCGGAAGCCTCGCTCGAAGCGGAAAAGCGCGCAGGCGCGCTGCCCAACCAACGCCGCTAACCAAGCTCGAGCGCCGGCACACCAAAGCCCGAAAGGCGCCGTTACTTAGCCGCGCCTTCGCGCAGCTTGCGGGCACGCGCCGCGGCAAGCGCCGTCTCGATGATCTTTTTTGGAGCCATCGGATCGTCGAAGCGTACGTCGATCTCGATCACCCTGCTCGCTGCGGCAAGCTCCGCGGCGCGGCCGTGGCCGGGCTCCAGGCGCACCAGGTCCTTGGCGGTGGTGACGAGCTGGCATCCGAGCGCTGCAGCGCGGTCGAGCAGATCGGCGATCTCGTCCTCGGAAAAATGGTGATGGTCGGGAAAACTGCGGGTTTCCTCGATGACGGCGCCCGTCTCCCGGACGGTGCGATAGAACTTCTCCGGATCGGCAATGCCCGCCCAGGCAAGCACCTTGACGCCATTCAGCGATCCGTCGTCGTGCCTTATGACCTCGGCTTCATAGATCTGCTTGCCGGCGCGGGCGGCGCGACGGATCAGGGCGTCGGCTTCGGTGCCGTCGCCGATCTTGAGCAGGGCCGTGGCGTGGCGGAGCTGGTTCGACAGCGGCGCGCGCACCGGACCGGCCGGGACCAGATAGCCGTTGCCGATGCCGCGGCGGGAATCGATCACCAGAAGCGCGAAGTCGAAGGCCAGCCGCGCGCTCTGGAAACCGTCGTCCATGATGATGATGTCGACACCTTCCTTCACCAGCCGCCGAGCCCCATCGACGCGACGGCGGCAGACGACCGTCAAGGCTTCCTTCGCCAGAAGCAACGGTTCGTCGCCAACATCGCGGGCGCGGTGATGTTCCAGATCGACGACGGTCGTCACGTCGAGCGAGCCGCCATAACCGCGGCTCAAGAACCCGGGCTTCAGGCCCTTCTCGCGGATGACGCGGGCAAGCGCGATGGAGGTCGGCGTCTTGCCGGCGCCGCCGACGGTGAAGTTGCCGATGCAGATGACCGGGACCGGCACCGAGGCGCGCTGCGCGCGGTCCATGCGCATGCCGGCAATCCGTCCGTAAACCCATGAGAACGGCCACAACGCGCGCGCACGCCAATCCGCCTTGGTCCACCAGAATGGCGGCGCTTCCGATACCATCTTCGTTCCGTGGCCTCCCGGCCGCTCAGGTCCTTCCTTGTCCGGGAGGGACGGTTTGTTCGCCGGTCGAAACCGGCGGATTGCGACAAAAAACGTCAGAACGGGAAAAAACGCAAGCTATGGAGACCGATGCAGCCACGGCAGAGGCGCTGAACCAGACCGATCGCGGTGCGCAACCGAAGGCAATCGCGGCAAGCCGGTGCCGCAACCCGATCTAGAGGACAGCTTCGAGTTCGGTGATGTCGGCGAGGCAATGGTCCGAGGCCGCCGCAAGCGACTGGCGCGAGCCCGTGCCCGTGAGGACCGCGACCGTCATGCCGACGCCGGCGCTGCGGCCCATATGCATGTCGTGATTGTTGTCGCCGACCACGACCACCTGCTGCGGCTCAAGGCCGGTCGCAGCACAAAAGCCAAGCACCATGCCCGGCTCGGGCTTGACGCCGTAACCGCTGTCGTAGCCCGCCACATAGTGCAGGTAGTTCTCGAAGCCGAAGCGCTTTGCGGTTTCGCGGATCGAGCGCTCGTTGTCGCTGGAGGCGACACCAAGGCGGTAGCCCTTGGCATGCAGCCCGGCGAAGAAAGCACCGAGATCGGTCACAGGCACCGCATATTCCGCCGAGCGCGCAAACAGGCCGTCAAGCAGGGTCGTCAGTTCGGCAATCGTGAAGGGCGCGCCCGCGCCGACGAAGCCGGTCGCGATCTCGACCGTGTTGCCGGCGGCCAACAGGCTGTCGGGCAGCACGTGGCCGGTGTCAGCATCCATGCCGCCGGCTGCAAGCAGCGTGCGGGCCAGGGCCTCGTCACCCTTTGCCGCGATCCGCGCCAGTTCGTAGTTCACCGGCACCCAGCTCTTTGCGTAGTCGAGCAGAGTTCCATCCTTGTCGAACAGGATGCCAGCGATGGCTTTGGCTGCGGTCATGACGAGGCTTCGTCTCCTGCTGGATCAGTTGTCGGTCGGCGGGTTGAGGCGCGCCTTGACGACGAGCGGATTGATATAGGGCTCGAGCCCCTTCATCGTCGCCGACAGGGCACCGCGCATCTCTTGCACGGTTTCAAGGCCGGCATCGATCATCGAGCGACGCATGTCGTCGTTGGCGAGCAGATAGTTGACGCCCTTGGCCAGCATCTCGACATCGCGCACGATCTTGGCGCTGCCGTTCTTGGCCAGCGTCTGGTAGGTCTCGCGAAAGTTCTGGACGTTGCCGCCCGAAAGGATCGCGCAGCCAAGCATCGCCGGCTCCAGCGGGTTCTGGCCGCCTTCGGCAAACAGCGAACGGCCGACGAAGGCAACCTCGGTCAGGCGAAGATAGAGGCCCATTTCGCCGATCGTATCGCCAAGGAAGATATCGACGTCCGGCGTCAGCGGATCGCGGCGCGTGCGCCGGGCGACCTTCAGCCCCTTGGCCGTCAGCGCCGCCTCGATGGCGTCGCTGCGATCGGGATGGCGCGGGACGATGATCGTCAGAAGGCCGGTTCGCTCCTTGAGCGCGCGGTGCACGACGCCGGCGGCGGCCTCTTCGCCGTCGAAGGTCGAGATCGCCGCCCAGGTCTTGCGGGCGCCGATCTGCTGGCGATACTCCTTCAGCGCCTGCGGATCGTGCGGCGGCGCGTCGGTATCGACCTTGAGGTTGCCCGACACCATCACCGGCAGCGCGCCGAGCGTGCGGAAGCGCTCCGCGTCGACGTCGGACTGGGCAATGACGAGCGCAAGGTTCTCGAACAGCGCGTCGGCTAGCGCCGGCCGGCGCTTCCAGCGCGCAAAGGTCCGGTCGGACATGCGCCCGTTCACCAGAACCTGCGGGATATGGCGACGGCCGAGTTCCAGGATGGTCATCGGCCAGATTTCGGATTCGGCGATGATCGCCAGATCCGGCTCCCAATAGTTCAGGAACCGGCTGACGGCCGGCTTGAAATCGAGCGGGACATACTGGTGGATGACCGTCGACCCCAGGCGTTCGGCAACGACCCGCGCCGAGGTCATCGTCCCGGTCGTCAAGACGACGTGGATGCCGCGCCGCCTGATTTCCTTGATCATCGGGATGACGGCGTTGGTCTCACCGACGCTTGCCGCGTGGAACCACACCAGAGGACCCTGCGGCCGCGGTTCGCTGGCATGGCCGTAGCGCTCGCGGCGACGCGCCGGATCCTCCTTGCCCTTCGCGGCGCGAACGGCAAGGTAGGACCAGACGAGGGGATAGATGGCCGAGCCGATCCAGCGGTAGCTGGAGAGCGCCAGGCGCGCGCGAAAGCTGCTCATGTCAGGTCACCTTCCCCGGCCGTTCCGGCCCGGAGAGATTTAAGGGCGACTGGCATGCGGGTAAACACCGCGCATCCCGACCTCATCGGCATCAGCCGTTTTCCGGGTCGAGCAGACGGTGCATGTGGACGATGAAGTAACGCATGTGCGCGTTGTCGACGGTCATCTGCGCCTTGGATTTCCAGGCAGTCAGGGCGCTGTCGTAGTCCGGGTAGATGCCGACGATATCGAGCTTGTCCAGGTCGCGGAAATGCACGTCAGTCAGCGTGGTGAGTTCGCCGCCGAAGACGAGATGCAGACGTTGTTTTTTCTCGGTGTCGTGAGCCATCGGACTTCCATTTATTCTTGTTGGGTGTGGGCGTTGATTTGAGGCATTCGGCCTCAAAGGTCAATGGGGCTCCATGGACCGCGATGCGGCGATCAGGTCCGGCAAGAGCGGCTTTGCCGCCGCGCAGAGAACCCCGTGAACGACAGTGGATCGATTGTAGAAAAGCGCCCGCCCGTCGAGATCGACCAGCGCGCCGCCGGTGCTCGCTAGAATGAGGTCGGCCGCAGCCAGGTCCCAGTCGTGGGCGTTCTTCTTGACCAGCGTACCGTCGATCCGCCCGTCGGCAACCATGGCCAGCCGATAGGCAAGCGACGGCACATGCGGGATACGGGTAACGGCGCTGCGATAGGGCGCCGGAAGCTTGTCGATCGTGTCTTCGGCAGCCGCCAGATGCAGCGTTTCCCCGGGCCTTGCCTCACGCACCGAGATTTGCGCACCGTTCTTCAGCGCGCGGCCGCCTGCGACCGCCTCGAAGAGTTCATCGAGCGCCGGAGCATAGAGCACGCCAGCAACGGGCTGGCCACGATGCACGACGGCGACGCTGACACACCAGAGCTCCTTGCCGGCGATGAAGGCGCGTGTGCCATCGATCGGATCGACGACGAAGACGGTTTCGCGCGACAGACGGCTGAGATCGTCGTCCGTCTCTTCCGAGAGCCAGCCGTAATCGGGCCGGGCCGCAAGCAGGCGCGTCTTCAATACATCGTTTGCGGCGAGATCCGCCTCGCTGACCGGCGAGCGGCCCTCGTTCTTCCAGCGGACGTCGGGCGCCTTGCGGAAGTAGCCGAGCGCGGTTTCGCCGGCGACGACCGCGGCGGCGCGGATCACGTCGAGATCCGGCTTCCAGTCCGCGCCCGATGGTGCAGTGTCAGACATTCAAAACCCCGTCAGCCCGCCTCTCCCTTGTCCGGAAGGCGGGATCGGCGCGGGCTCCCCGCGCCTGCTTTTCCTGCGGCCTTGTCAGAGGCCGGCGAGCGTCATGCCCTCGATGGCGAGCGTTGGTGCCGCGACGCCGAACTTGCGGTCGATGTCGTCTGCCGGCGTCAGCGCCATGAACATGTCCTTGAGATTGGACGCAATCGTGACTTCCGAGACAGCAAAGGTCAGCTCGCCGTTCTCGATCCAGAAGCCGGAGGCGCCGCGGCTGTATTCGCCGGTCACCATGTTGACGCCCTGGCCGATCAGCTCGGTGACGTAGAAGCCGGAACCGACGCTGCGGATGAGATCGTCCCGTGAGATCGATCCCGGTTCGAGCGCCAGATTGGTCGAGGACGGATTGACGGTCGGACCGCCGCGCACGCCGCGGCCGTTGGTCTGAAGCCCGAGCTCGAGCGCTGCCGAGGTGGACAGGAACCAGTGGTTCAGCACGCCATCCTCGACCATCGCCAGCTTTTCGCCGCTGACCCCTTCGCCGTCGAACGGACGCGACGAGGAGCCGCGCACGATCAGCGGGTCGTCCGTCACCGAAAGACCCGATTTCAGGATCTGCTTGCCCATCATGTCGCGCAGGAAACTCGTCTTGCGGGCAACAGCCGCGCCATTGATGGCGCCGGCCAGGTGGCCGACGAAGCCACGGGCCATGCGCGGATCGAAGACGACGGAGACATTCTTGGCGGTCGGCACCTGGCGCGGGTTGATGCGGGCGACCGCACGCTCGCCGGCAAGGCGACCGATCTCGTCGGCGTCACGCAGGTCGGCAAAGAACAGGCGGCTGTCATAGTCGTAGTCGCGCTCCATCTTGGTGCCCTCGCCGGCAATCGCGCTGACGGAGCGGCCGAAGCGGGTGGCCATGTAGGAGCCGGAAAAGCCATGCGAGGTGACGAGTACGAGCCCACCCATGCCGGCCGAGGCGCCGCCACCGCTGGAATTGGTAACGCCGGAGACCGCAAGTGCGGCCTCTTCGGCCGCAAGCGCCGCTTCGGTCAGCGTTTCGGTCGAAACCGCCGTGGCGTCGAAGAGGTCGAGGTCCGGATAGGACTTCGCCAGCCGGTCGGCGTCCGCCAGCGAGGCAAAGGGATCTTCTGGCGAAGCCTTGGCCATGGCCACCGCGCGCTCGGCGAGCAGCTTCAGGTCAAAGCCCGGATTGGCCGAAACGCTGGCGACACGCCGTCCGACAAAGACGCGGAGCGAGAAGTCGTCGCTTTCGGAGGCTTCCGTCGCTTCGACCTTGCCGAGGCGGACGGAGACGGAGCGGGAGCGTCCGCGCACCACCACCGCGTCCGCCGCATCGGCGCCGGCCTTGCGAGCGAGGTCCACGAGTTCGGATGCGCGTTTTTCGAGGTCGGCAGAATCGATCGTGTCTGACATGGTGTGGCCTTTCATTCCTGCCCCATTTATTGTGCGGCGAAGCAGGCATCAAGGGCATCGGCCCGATTCCCGCTCAAACACCGCAAAATGAAGCGCTCTCGAAAGCTCCGCTTGGGAGCCGGGTTCATCAACAGTGAAAGCCTGAGGCATGGCAACGACACCGATCATCTACTCCCAGGCCCTGATGCTGCTCGGTGGTGCAGTGATCGCCGCTCCCATCTTCAAGCGGCTCGGACTCGGCACGATCCTCGGCTATCTCTCGGCCGGCATTCTGATCGGACCCGTCGCCCAGAGCATTACCGAAGGCGAGCAGATCCTGCACGTTTCGGAACTCGGCGTCGTCTTCCTGCTCTTCATCATCGGGCTCGAACTGAAGCCTTCGCGCCTCTGGCAAATGCGGCGGGATATCTTCGGCCTCGGCACGGCGCAGGTGCTGCTGACAGGCATCCTGCTTTCCTACGCCATCTATGCGCTCGGGCTCCTCGAACATGGTGGCAGCATCATCGCCGGCTTCGGCCTGTCGCTGTCGTCGACCGCCTTTGCGATGCAGATCCTCGACGAGAACAACGACCGCAACACGCGTTACGGGCAGAGGGCTTTTTCGATCCTCCTGCTTCAGGACCTGGCGATCGTGCCGCTGCTGGCGCTCATCCCGCTGATGGCCTTGCAGGCACCCGAGGACACGACGCCGCCGCTCGAAGACTTCGCGATCGCCACCACCGCGATCGTTGTGCTCTTTGCCGCCGGTCGTTACCTGGTCAATCCGCTGTTCCAGGTCATCGCCCGCACCGGCGCGCGCGACGTCATGATCGCCGCGGCACTGCTCATCGTCATGGGCGCGGCGACTATGATGCAGCTCGCCGGGTTGTCCATGGCCATGGGCGCCTTCCTCGCCGGCGTGCTTTTGGCGGAATCCTCCTATCGCCACGAGCTCGAGGCCGATATCGAGCCCTTTCGTGGTATCCTGCAGGCGCTCTTCTTCATGGCTGTCGGCCTGTCGCTCCAACTCGGTGTCATCGTCGAGCGCTATCAGCTGATCATCATTGCCGTGCCGCTGCTCATGGCTTTGAAGAGCCTGGTGCTTTACTGGCTCTGCCGACTGACTGGATCGCACCACAATGACGCGGTGCGCATCAGCTTGCTTCTGCCGCAGGGTGGTGAATTCGGGTTCGTTCTGTTCACGGCTGCGGCAACAGCCGGCGTCTTCTCCGATGGTGACGCCTCGCTGCTGGTCGCGATCGTGACCCTGTCGATGGCGCTGACACCGCTTGCCTCCATGCTCGCGCCGAAATTGATGCGCGAGCAGGACGAGATGGACGAAGAGATTGAAGAAGACTTCGATGGCGCCAACGCCGATGTGCTGATGATCGGCTTCTCCCGCTTCGGCCAGATCGCCGCCCAGATCCTGCTTGCCGGCGGTCGCGATGTGACGATCATCGATCATTCCGCCGCACGCGTCCGCCAGGCCGCGACGTTCGGCTTCCGGATCTATTTCGGCGACGGCAACCGTCTCGACGTGCTGCGCGCCGCCGGTATCGAACGGGCCAAGATCGTCGCCGTCTGCACCCAGAAGAAGGAAACGACCGACCACATCATCGATCTCGTGCAATCCGAATATCCGAATGCACGCATCTACGCCCGCTCCTACGATCGTCTGCACACGCTGGAACTGCGCGCCAAGGGTGTCGACTACGAGCTGCGCGAGACCTTCGAGTCCGGCCTGCTCTTCGGCCGCAAGACACTGGAGGCACTGGGGGTCGGCGACGATGAGGCGATCGCGATCATGGACGACATCCGCAAGCGCGACGAGGCTCGGCTGGTGCTGCAGGAGGCCGAGGGCATCACTGCCGGCCGCGATATGCTGCACTCGCGACCTGTTCGTCCGGAGCCGCTGGTCAAGCCGAAGCGCGAGGTGGACCATTCGCAAGAGACCGGCGAACGGATCCTCCCGGGCCTTCCCGCCGACGAGCGCGAAAGCGCCTGACCGCACATGCGGCGACGGCGCGCGCCGTCATTGCCGCCAAGGTTCAGGCGCCAGGGTTCCGGCGCCAGGATTTCAGGTGAGCCTTGGCGCGGGCATCCGCTCTTCGAGTGCGCGCTTCAGTTCGTCCTTGATCGCAGCCGTTGCGTTCAGCACGTCCTGGGCGCGCAGGAAATCCATCACGCGGTAGCGGCCGACATCGGGGCGCAGCAGGATGTCCGGTGCTCCCTCTTTCAGCTTCATGGCGATGATCGACTGCATCATCAGCTGGCTTGCCCCGAACAGGCTGTCGATCCGGCTCGGGATCGCCTTGCCGTCGCCATCCGGCCCGCCGACGACATCGACCGCAATGACGATATCGGCAAGGCCGCGCAGGTGATCGAAGGGAATGGGATTGTAGATGCCGCCGTCGATCATGACTCGCCCGTCGATCCGGACCGGCGTGAAGATCGCCGGCAGCGCCGCGGACGCAGCCAGCGCCTTGCGGAGGTCGCCCTTGTCGCAGATCTTCTCCGTCTGGCCGTAGTAATCGGTAGCGACCACCTTCAGCGGGATTTCGAGGTCGGAGAATTTTTGCGGGATGGCCTCGGGCAGGAAGGCCTTGAGCACCCGCTCGACATTGAACTGGCCGAAGCGGAAGCCGCTCGCCATGGCTTCGGAAAGGCTCGACGGCCGCAATTGCCACAGGCGGTTGACCACTTCGCGCCGGTGGCCGACGGTCGAGAGCGTATGGGCCCGGATCTCTTCGCCGCGCAAGCCCGCTGCCATGCCGGCGCCCATGATCGCGCCGATCGACGAGCCCGCGATCGCGACCGGCCGAATGCCGAGTTCATCCAGCGCCTCGATGACATGGATATGCGCAAGACCGCGGGCGCCGCCACCGCCGAGCGCCAGCGCCACGGTGGGCCGTGCCGGGGCTTCCGCCGCTCCATGCGTCATCGAAAGATCCTGCTTCATCGGCATGCCTCCGCGCTGGGCGGGTTGAGAAAATGGCGTCGTCCGGCTGAGCCTACCCCGGCAACTCAACCGAAATTACGGCATCAGGCTCCGCGAAACCGATAGAAATGCATGCGGGTGTCGCCGAACACCCTGACGTCAAGGTTCTCGAAGACAGCGACCGGCGCCGGCTGGACATCCGCCCGCTCCTCAAGGATCACCAGCGCTCCGGGCACCAGCCAGTTGCCGACGGCAGCCGACTCCAACGCCTTTTCGCCCAGTCCCTTGGCATAGGGCGGGTCGGCGAAGACGAGATGAAACGGCTCCATCGTACCGACACCACCGAGACTGGTCGCATCGCGCCGGAAGACCTTCGCCCGCCCCTGTAGCGCGAGCGTCTCGATATTGGTCTGCAGCAGGCCCCTGCCCTCGACGCTCTGTTCGACGAACAGCGCCTGCCGACACCCGCGCGACAGCGCCTCGATGCCGACCGCGCCGGTGCCGGCAAAGAGGTCGAGCGCACGAGTGCCGTCGAGCGCTTCCGGATAGGAATGGCTCAGGATGTTGAAGAGGCTTTCGCGAGTCCGGTCCGTGGTCGGCCGGATATCGTTGGACTTGGGGGTCGCCAGGCTGCGACCCCGAAACTCTCCACCGACGATCCGCACGGCCGCTTAGTTTCCTCTGCCGCGCGGCTTGCCGCCACCGGCCGGGCGTCCAGCGCCACCGGGGCGACCAGCGCCACCCGGACGTCCGCCGGGTTTTCCACCGCCGGGCTTGCCGCCACGCGGGCCACCGGAGCGTTCGCCGAAGGATTTTCCACCCGAGGGCTTGCCGCCGAACGACTTGCCGCGCGGCTTGTCGCCAAACGGACGGTCGCCGCCTTCGCGACGCGGCGGACGGTCACCGTCTGCGCGCGGAGCCCGCGGCTTGTCAAAGCGGCGATCACCGCCTTCGCTGCGGGCGGGACGGTCGCCGAACGAACGCTCTCCGCCTTCGCGGCGCGGCGGGCGGTCACCCTCGGCGCGCGGCGCGCGCGGCTTGTCGAAACGGCGTTCGCCACCCTCGGCACGGGCCGGACGGTCACCGCGCGGGCGATCTCCACCCTCGCGGCGCGGCGGACGATCTCCGTGATCGCGCGACTTGCGGTCGCCGCCATCAAAGGACTTGCGACGATCGAAGCCGCCATCCCGGCCTTCGTCGCGGCGACGAACCGGCTCGGCGGCACTGATCCACTCGCCGTCCTCGTCACGGCTCTTGACGAAGGGGCGGGCCGGCTTGTCGGCGCCACGGCCGAAATCCTTGGAAGCGCCCTTGCGGTCCGGGTCGAACTTGCCAGTCGTCTTCGTCGCCAGGCCATCCTTGTTGCGGCCGTAGCGCTTGGACTTCGGTGCGCTTTCCGGACGCTCGCGACGGGCGGACTTCTCGGTGGCGTCGCCGTCAACGGACTTCGGCTTCTTCTCGGCAAGCGGGCGGGCGCCCGGCGCCATCCAGACATTGGCCGTGCGGGCGCGCTGCGCCGGCGCACGCTTCGGCCGGTCCTCGAACTTGGCGTCGCGGTCGTCGCGCGGGCCACCCTTGCCGCGGGGGCCATCGCGACGATCGTCGCGGCGGGTGTCGAGCCGCGACAGAGCACGTTCGCGCTTGTCCTCAGGCTTTTCCCAGCGGTTGGAGCGTTCCGGCCGGCGGGTATCGCCGCCATCGTCGTCCGCGGCATCGCCGGCAACGGTTGCTGCCTGGTCGTTGTAGAGCGGCGCGTCGAAGTTCGCCTTGGCGTCCTCGATCAGGCGCGGTCCCAACTGGTCGCGCAGGGTGCGTCCGCGGATTTCCTGGACATGCCCTTCCGGCAGTTCGCCGAGCTGGAACGGGCCGTAGGAGATACGGATGAGGCGGTTGACGTCGAGTCCGAGCGCGCCGAGCACGTTCTTGATTTCGCGGTTCTTGCCTTCGCGAAGCCCCATCGTGATCCAGACGTTCGAGCCCTGGACGCGGTCGAGCGTCGCTTCGATGGCGCCATAGAGCACGCCGTCGACGGCGATGCCGTCCTTCAGCCTGTCGAGCGCTTCCTGATCGATCTCGCCATGGGCGCGCACGCGGTAGCGGCGCAGCCAGCCGGTCGACGGCAATTCGAGCACGCGGGCAAGTCCGCCGTCGTTGGTCAGCAGCAGCAAGCCTTCGGTGTTGATGTCGAGACGACCGATCGACAGGACGCGCGGCAGTTCGTCCGGCAGGTTCTCGAACACCGTCGGCCGTCCCTCGGGATCGGCATTGGTGGTCACCAGGCCGGCTGGCTTGTGGTAGAGCCAGAGGCGCGTGCGCTCGATGCCGCGGATCGGCTGGCCGTCCACCTCGATCGCATCGGCAAGCGTGGCGTTGACGACGGGCGTATCGAGGATAACGCCGTTGAGCTTGATGCGTCCTTCCATGATCATCCGCTCGACGTCGCGACGCGAGGCAACGCCGGCACGCGCGAGGATCTTCGAGATACGCTGCGGTTCGTCGGCCGCCGCTACAGCCGCAGCCGGACGTTCCCGGGCCGGACGCGAAGCGCCGGCCTTGGGATCAGACGTCTTTGCATCGAAGCTCCTGCCGGGGCCCTTGGCACCGAAAGATTTCGGGCCGGAAGCCTTGGCTCCTGCAGCCTTTTTCGGCGCAGCGCCCTTCTTGTCGGCGAAATGCGGTTTCTTGTCCCGGCCAGCGGACTTGCCGCCAGGCCGCGTGGGCTTGTCTTTGGATGTCATTTGTGTTGCCTGCCTTTTGCGGCTGTCCTATCAGGTCGCGGCCCGTGGGTTAAGAGAAATTATTGTTTGAGCGATGGCTGAGACGACACGCTTCATGGATGTGGCCCTTGAGGAGGCCCGCAAGGCTGCCGAACGCGGCGAAGTGCCGATCGGCGCCGTGGTGGTTTTCGACGGCCGGATCATTTCGCGCGCCGGCAATCGCACCCGCGAACTCAACGACGTGACCGCCCATGCGGAGATCGTCGCCATCCGCGAAGCTGCCGCCGTCCTCAAGGACGAAAGGCTGACAGGCGCCGATCTCTACGTCACGCTCGAACCCTGCACCATGTGCGCAGCGGCGATTTCGTTTGCGCGCATCCGCCGCCTCTATTACGGCGCCGACGACCCGAAGGGCGGCGCGGTCGACAGCGGCGTGCGTTTCTTCGGCTCGCCCACCTGCCACCATGCGCCCGATGTCTATTCGGGCCTTGCCGAGCGGGAAGCTGCCGATATCCTCAGGGATTTCTTTGCCGGCAAGCGGTGAGACCCCTTAGCGCCTTGCGACGGCGTGACTTCCTGAAATCGCTTCAGTCGGCGGCGAAGCTATCGAGTGCCGCGCCAGACAGGCGGTAGCGCGTCCATTCGGACATGGGCTCTGCGCCAACCGATTCGTAGACGCGGATCGCCGGTTCGTTCCAGTCGAGCACGCTCCATTCGAAGCGGCCGCAGCCTTCCTCGACGGCAATCTTAGCCAGATGCTTCAGGAGCATCTTGCCGGCGCCGGAACCGCGGCAATCCGGGGTGACGTAAAGATCTTCGAGGTAAAGCCCCTTGCGCGCCTGCCAGGTGGAATAGTTGTAGAACCACATGGCAAAGCCCGCCGGCTTGCCATCCTTCTCGCAGATCACCGCGCGGGTGATCGCGCCGGGACCGAAGAGCGAAGCCTGCAGCATCTCGACCGTCGCCTCGACGGCGTCGGGCTCCTTCTCGTAGATGGCAAGTTCGGTGATGAAGCGCAGAATGGTCTCGGCGTCTTCCGGGCGGGCGTCACGAATGCTGATGGTCATGGCTCAGGCGCTTCTCAAGCACTTCCAGCAAACAAACGCGCGTTTCGCCGGAACTGCATGGATCAAGGGGAGAGAGGCATTTCGCCGTTTCAACGAAACGGCGAAAACGGGTTTAGAAGGGCCAATACCACTTGGAGCCGGAATTCTTGATCTGCGCCTCCTTCTTGCGGCGGCGCTCCTTGTCCTTCTCCGGCTCGCCGAGATCGGTCTCGGTGCCCTCAGGCAGGCGACGGTAGTCGAGCGGCGGATCGCTCAGGAAGCGGCGCTTGTCGGAATAGGCGCCCATTTCGATCTTGCGCCCTTCGCGATAGGCCTCCTGCTGCTCCTTTGCGGAGAGACGGCGACCGTTGGCGCTCGCCTTGGCAAGCGGCGAGACATAGTTCGGGTTGTTCTTGTTGGCGTCGGCCTCTTCACGCAGGCGCTTGCGCACCTCTTCCGGAGACTCGACCCATTCCGGGTTTGCCTCGCGGCTGGCAAGCGATTTCTGCGGCTCGACGAGCGAGGCCTGCTGGGCCGACGGCGGCAGGACGAGGCCCGGACGCGGCTGGTACTTGACCGGATCCCGCTTCGGCGGCCCGAAGCTTGCGACGCTCCCGAGGTCGTCCATGAGCTGTTCGCCAGCGGTCTTGTCCGTGCCATAGGTCGGGCCACCGATGCAGCCCGTAAGCACCAGGCCGCTCGTCAAAATGGCGGCCACGCTGGCAAGCACTCGCAACTCTCGCGTCATTTCCATGAGATTCCTTCCAGCCGGCCACCGGTCAGCGCGGCCACTCAAGCGCCCATGGCGGAGAAATCCGCCAAATTTCGGGCAGGTTTTACCGGATGAACGCAAGGAGTGCAATTCATCCGGTAACAATGCGTTAAGCCTTGAAACCAAGCTCGCGCAAGGCAGCGGCATCCCGGGCAGACACGTCCGGGTAGAGTGCGTCAGAACCGACGTCGGTCGTGATCCGCCAGGAGCGGGCGCATTTCTGACCTTCGGCAAGCTTCGGCACGACGCTGACCTTGGCCACTTCGGCCAGGCGGAACGCGTCGGCCGGACCTTCGGTGGCTTCGACGGTGATCCCCGAGGTGATGCAGATCTCGGCGAAGTCCTGGCCTTCCAGCGCCTTCAACAGCTCCGGATCGGCGACGTGGACGACCGGTGCAGCCTCCAGCGACGAGCCGATGCGCTTGTCCTTGCGCTCGATCTCGAGCGCGCCGGTGACGACGGTGCGAACCGCGCGGATCTTTTCCCACTTGGCTTCGAGCGCATCGTTCTTCCATTCCGCCGGGATCGCCGGGAACTGTTCGAGATGCACCGACACGGCATCGGGCTTGCGCGACAGCCAGGCCTCTTCCGTGGTGAAGGGCACCATCGGCGCCAGCCACAGCACGAGGCAATCGAAGAGCTTGCGGATCACGGCGAGAGCCGAGCGCCGGCGCAGACTCGACGGCGCGTCGCAGTAGAGCGCATCCTTGCGAACGTCGAAATAGAACGCCGAGAGTTCGACATTCGAGAAATCGATCAGCGCGCGGGCGATCTTCTTGAAGTCGAAGGCGTCGTAGCCTTCGCGCACGACCTGGTCGAGCTCGGCCAGGCGATGCAGCATCAGCTTTTCGAGTTCCGGCATCTCGGCATAGGCAATCTCTTCGCCCTTGTCGTGGGCGAGCGTGCCGAGCATCCAGCGGATCGTGTTGCGCAGCTTGCGATAGGCGTCGATGTTGGTCTGGATGATCGTCTTGCCGAGACGCTGGTCTTCCCAATAGTCCGTCGTCATCACCCACAGGCGCAGGATGTCGGCGCCGGCATCCTTCATCACCTCTTGCGGGGTGACCGTGTTGCCCTTCGACTTCGACATCTTCTCGCCCTTCTCATCCATGGTGAAGCCATGGGTGACAACGGCGTTGTAGGGTGCGCGGCCGCGCGTGGCGCAGGCCTCGAGCAGCGAAGAATGGAACCAGCCGCGATGCTGATCCGAACCTTCGAGATAGACGTCGGCCGGCCACTTCAGGTCCGGACGGTCTTCGAGCGTGAAGGTGTGGGTCGAACCTGAGTCGAACCACACGTCGAGGATGTCCATGACCTGGTGCCACTTGGCATGATCGTGGTCGTTGCCAAGGAAGCGATCCTTGGCGCCTTCGGCGAACCAGGCATCGGCGCCTTCCAGTTCGAACGCATCGAGGATGCGGGCGTTGACGGCCTCGTCGATCAGGATTTCGCCCTGGTCGTCGGCGAAGATCGCGATCGGCACGCCCCAGGCGCGCTGACGCGAGAGCACCCAGTCCGGACGGCCTTCGATCATCGCACGCAGGCGGTTCTGGCCAGCACCCGGAACGAAGCGGGTGTCGTCGATCGCCGAAAGGGCGCGCGAACGCAGCGTCGTGCCGTCGCCGAAGGCCTTGTCCATGTAGACGAACCATTGCGGCGTGTTGCGGAAGATCACCGGCTTCTTCGAGCGCCAGGAATGCGGATAGGAGTGCTTCAGGCGGCCGCGGGCAAAGAGCGCGTGGCGACCGATCAGCGCCTTGATGACACGCTCGTTGGCATCGCCCTTCTTGCCCTTGTCGTCGATGACGCGACCGGCGCCACCTTCGGCGTCCGGGCCGAAGCCATGGGCGTCAGCGGTGAAGTAGCCGGCGTCGTCGACCGTGAACGGGATCGCCGAGGAGATGCCGCGGGCTTCGAGCGCGCGGGCATTGTCCATCCAGGCGTCAAAGTCCTCGCGACCGTGGCTCGGGGCCGTGTGCACGAAGCCGGTGCCGGCATCGTCGGTGACGTGATCGCCGTCGAGCAACGGCACCTTGAAGGCGTAGCCGCCGCCCAGACCGTGCAGCGGATGGGCGCAGGTCACGGACGACAGTTCATCGGCCTCAAGGTCGCGAACGAAGTTGAAGGTGAGCTTGGCCTTGGCGGCGGACTCGTCTGCCAGGCGCTTGGCAAAGATCAGCTTCTCGCCCGGCTGCGGGCCGAAGTCGTTCTCGGCGGTCGCCACCTCATAGAGACCGTAGGCATAACGCGAGGAATAGGCGATGGCGCGGTTGCCGGGGATGGTCCAGGGCGTGGTCGTCCAGATCACGACGAAGGTGCCGGCAAGGCTGTCGGGACCTTCGGTGACCGGGAACTTCACCCAGATCATGTCGCTTTCGATATCGGCGTATTCAACTTCGGCTTCGGCCAGTGCCGTGCGCTCGACGACCGACCACATGACCGGCTTCGAGCCGCGATAGAGCTGGCCGAGCTTGGCGATCTTCATCAGTTCACCGGCGATGCGCGCTTCGGCGTGGAAGTTCATCGTCGTGTAGGGATTGTCGAAGTCACCCTCGATGCCGAGACGCTTGAACTCCTCGGCCTGGACCTGGATCCAGCCGGCGGCGAAGTCACGGCATTCCTGACGGAATTCGTTGACCGGAACCTCGTCCTTGTTCTGGCCCTTCTCGCGGTACTTCTCCTCGATCTTCCACTCGATCGGCAGACCGTGGCAGTCCCAGCCGGGTACGTAATTGGCGTCGAAACCGCGCATCTGGAACGAGCGGTTGATGACGTCCTTGAGGATCTTGTTCAGCGCGTGGCCGATGTGGATGTTGCCGTTGGCGTAGGGAGGACCGTCGTGCAGCACGAACTTTTCGCGGCCGGCAGCCGACGCACGCAGCTTCTTGTAAAGGCCCATCTTCTGCCAGCGGGCCACCGTTTCCGGTTCCTTCTGCGGCAGGCCTGCGCGCATCGGAAATTCCGTCTGCGGCAGATAGAGGGACGAGGAATAGTCGATCTTTTCAGCGGTGTCGGTCATGGTTTTTGCAATCGCTTCTTCGCGCGAACGGCCGCGCATACGAAATGGGCTCGGTATCGAGAGATGACTGGGGCGTCGGAAACGCCGAAATCCCGGACCTTCCGGCTGATCACAGCACGCGGAAGGCCGGGCCAATAATTCGCTGATCGATGATCAATCGACGGTGCCGGGTCATGGTGGCCGGTTGTTTAAGGCGTTTTCCGCCTTTTGAAAAGGTCCGCCGCCGCGCGAAGACCGAAATCTTTTATCGGGCGAAGTTGAGCCTGCGGTCGATGTCGCCGAGCGGCGTGACGCCGGAAAGCAGCGCGCGGGCTTCGGCCTCGTCCTGACGGATCTGCGCAACGAGCGGATCGAGGCCATCGAATTTCAGTTCGTCGCGCAGGTGACCGAAGAAGGTCACGGCGCAGACCTCGCCATAGAGATCACCGGAGAAATCGAAGACGAAGGTTTCGAGCAGCGGCTCGCCGTCGCTATCGACCGTCGGCCGGCGGCCGAAGCTCGCGACGCCGTCGTAGAGCGAGCCGTCGGCGCGACGAAAACGCACGGCATAAATGCCGGGCCGAAGTTCCACCTCGGGCGCAAGCCGCATATTGGCGGTTGGAAAACCGAGTTCGCGGCCGAGCTTCTTGCCGCCAATCACCTCGGCTTCGACGAGATAACGGTAGCCGAGCATGCCGGCGGCCTGCGCGACATCGCCCTCGCCGAGCAGCGCGCGGACGTAGCTCGACGAGATGACGGACGCATTTTCATCACGGAAGGCGTCGACCAGCGTCACGCCAAACCCGTTGTCGCCGCCCGCCGCCATCAGAAACGCAGGGCCACCCTCGCGACCCTTGCCGAAATGAAAGTCGAAACCGGTCACCACATGCGAGGCATGCAGCCATTCGAGCAGGATGCGATGGATGAAGTCCGACGCAGAAAGCTGCGAGAAGGTACGATCGAAGGGATATTCGATGACGGCGCCGAAGCCCATGCCTTCGAGGATGCGCGCCTTCAACGGCGCCGGCGTCAGCCGGAAGACAGGCGTGTCCGGGCGGAAGACGGTTCGCGGATGCGGTTCGAAGGTGAGCACGAGCGCCGGCACGCCGCGCGACTTCGCCTCTTCCAGCGCCCGATTGAGAACCGACTGGTGGCCACGGTGCACGCCGTCGAAATTGCCGATGGCGACGACACCACCGCGCAAGTGCTCCGGAAGCGGATCACGGGTCTCGTTGCGATGAAAAACCGTCATCTCCGTCTTCCCGTCAGGCGAGCCGTGGCATCCAATATTTCGGCGAGGCGCCCTCCTTCTTGAGGAAGGCGGCAAGCTTCGCCTCGTCGGTCCGGCTTTCGTTCATGTATTCCTGGGCATGGATACCGGCGCTGATATAGAGCAGATCCAGGCCCGCATCCTGCGCGCCCTTGACGTCCGTCGGCATGCCGTCGCCGACAGCGATGACGCGGGTGAGGTCGATCGGTCCGCGCGCAGCCTTCGCCTCGCCGAGGGCGGCGCGGTAGATCGCGATATAGGGCTTGCCGGCAATGCGCGCCTCGCCGCCGAGTTCCTCGTAGAGCTTGGCAATCGCGCCGGCGCAAGGGATCAGCCGGTGGCCGCGTTCGACGACCAGATCGGGATTGGCGCAGATGAACGGGATCTTGCGCTTGGCAAGGCCGGTGAGGGTCGCGCGGTAGTGCTCCGGCGTTTCGGTCTCGTCGTCATAGAAGCCGGCGCAGACGACCGTCTCGGCATCTTCCGAGGAAACGATCTGCGTCCCCAGGCCCTCGAGCAGCGGCAGGTCGCGCTCGGCGCCAATGAAGAAGATCTTCTTGTCGGCGGCAGCGATCAAAGCCCGGGTCACGTCGCCCGAGGTGACGATCCGGTCATAGGCTTCGTCGGGCACGCCGAGGCTGCGGATCTGCACCTTCACCATCGGGCTCGGGCGCGGCGAATTGGTGATGAGTACGACGGTCAGCCCGGCGGCACGCGCCTCGGCCAATGCTTCACAGGCGGAGGCGAAAGCCTGCACGCCGTTGTGAAGAACGCCCCAGACGTCGCACAGAACGACATCGTAGCGCTTGGCGATTTCGCGAAAACTGTTGATCCTTGCGGCCATTCTGGCTTCCTGCAAACACGGTTTCCGGCTTGCATGGCAAGGAAGGCAGGAGATTACAAGTCTCGTCTCCCGAAAAAGGCGCCCCTTCCCAAGGATTCCGGCGGCGTCGAGAGCCAGGAAAAAATGCGTTGTGGACGCCGCCCGCCACGCAGAAGCACTTTGTCGTGGTTATCAACCGTCAAAATCCGGCCGATGCCACGCATCGACGCGATCGCCTAGATTTCGCCAAGAATGAGGCTAGGCTGCCTACGCCCTCGCCTGCTGCGCCCGTCCATGGCAACTGCCGTCAGCAAAAAATCTAGGCGCCGATCCTTGACTCACCCCATACCCAAGCTTATCTCGGCATCGCTAGCACTCGATAAATGAGAGTGCTAACACCCATCCATCGGGTCCATCTGCGATCCGTAGTGTCATTTGATCGAGGGATTAGACTAATGGCAAGCACCAACTTCCGCCCGCTGCACGACCGCGTCGTCGTTCGCCGCGTCGAGTCTGAAGAGAAGACCAAGGGCGGGATCATCATTCCGGACACCGCCAAGGAAAAGCCGCAGGAAGGCGAAATCGTCGCCGTCGGTTCGGGCGCCCGTGACGAAAGCGGCAAGGTTGTCGCTCTCGACGTCAAGGCTGGCGACCGCGTTCTGTTCGGCAAGTGGTCGGGCACCGAAGTCAAGATCAACGGCGAAGACCTTCTGATCATGAAGGAAGCCGACATCATGGGCATCATCGGCTGATCCAGCCGTCGTCCACCCTTTTCATGACAACCAATGGGCAATGAGCCCGGGAGTTCTCTAATGGCTGCAAAAGAAATCAAGTTCGGCCGCACCGCGCGCGAAAAGATGCTGCGTGGCGTCGATATCCTCGCTGACGCCGTAAAGGTCACGCTCGGCCCGAAGGGTCGTAACGTCATCATCGACAAGTCCTTCGGCGCTCCGCGCATCACCAAGGACGGCGTATCGGTCGCCAAGGAAATCGAACTCGAAGACAAGTTCGAAAACATGGGCGCCCAGATGGTCCGCGAAGTTGCTTCGAAGACCAACGACATCGCCGGCGACGGCACCACGACTGCAACCGTTCTTGCCCAGGCGATCGTTCGCGAAGGCGCCAAGGCCGTTGCTGCCGGCATGAACCCGATGGACCTGAAGCGCGGTATCGACCTCGCTGTCACCGAAGTCGTCAAGGATCTCCAGGCCAAGGCCAAGAAGATCAACACTTCGGAAGAAGTTGCACAGGTCGGCACGATCTCGGCTAACGGCGAGCGTCAGATCGGCCTCGACATTGCTGAAGCAATGCAGAAGGTCGGCAACGAAGGCGTCATCACGGTTGAAGAAGCCAAGACCGCCGAAACCGAACTCGAAGTCGTCGAAGGCATGCAGTTCGACCGCGGCTACCTGTCGCCCTACTTCGTCACCAACCCGGAAAAGATGGTCGCTGACCTCGACGACGTCTTCGTTCTCCTCCACGAGAAGAAGCTCTCGAACCTCCAGGCCATGCTCCCGGTTCTCGAAGCTGTCGTTCAGACCGGCAAGCCGCTCCTGATCATCGCTGAAGACGTAGAAGGCGAAGCCCTCGCAACGCTCGTCGTCAACAAGCTGCGTGGCGGCCTCAAGATCGCTGCCGTCAAGGCTCCGGGCTTCGGCGACCGCCGCAAGGCCATGCTCGAAGACATCGCCATCCTGACGGGCGGCACCGTGATCTCCGAAGACCTCGGCATCAAGCTCGAAAACGTTACGCTCGACATGCTCGGCCGTGCGAAGAAGGTTTCGATCTCCAAGGAAAACACGACGATCGTCGACGGCGCCGGCCAGAAGGCCGACATCGAAGGCCGCGTCGCCCAGATCAAGGCCCAGATCGAAGACACCACCTCCGACTACGACCGCGAAAAGCTGCAGGAACGTCTTGCCAAGCTCGCTGGCGGCGTTGCCGTGATCCGCGTTGGCGGCTCGACGGAAGTCGAAGTGAAGGAAAAGAAGGACCGCATCGACGACGCTCTCAACGCGACGCGCGCTGCTGTTCAGGAAGGCATCGTACCGGGCGGCGGCACGGCTCTCCTGCGTTCGGCCTCCAAGATCTCGGTCAAGGGCGTCAACGAAGACCAGGAAGCCGGCATCAACATCGTTCGTCGCGCTCTGCAGGCTCCGGCCCGCCAGATCGCCGAGAACGCTGGCGATGAAGCTTCGATCGTTGTCGGCAAGATCCTCGACAAGAACGAAGACAACTACGGCTACAACGCCCAGACCGGCGAATATGGCGACATGATCGCCATGGGTATCGTCGACCCGGTCAAGGTCGTTCGCACCGCCCTTCAGGACGCAGCTTCGGTTGCCGGCCTCCTCGTCACGACGGAAGCCATGATTGCCGAACTGCCGAAGAAGGACGCTCCGGCCGGCATGCCTGGCGGCATGGGCGGCATGGGTGGAATGGACATGATGTGATAAGGCGATAAGCCTTCTTGCATCAGCGATCCAATCCGGATCGGAAAGGCGGCCCTCGGGTCGCCTTTCTTGTTTTTTATCAATGCCATTCATCGCCGGTGAAGCATCTGCCGAACAGCCGGCAGGAAAAAACCCATCGGTTGTAGTCAGGCTTCAAAAAACCGTTGAAGTCGAAAAAAAACGAACTATAACAGCGCCCCAAGTGAGCGAAGATTGAGGGGAGACTGGGCGGCACACTTGAGGCAGGCGGGCAATCGCCGGGGCTTTTTCGTATTCGCTGCCCATCCGGAAAATCTTCGAGACTATACCTAAAGAATAAAAGTATTTAATCGCAAATTAAGCCGACACTCTCCTTCGAAATAAGTTCGCCGGCGAGATCCACTACCATCTATCGACCTTTCTACTTGAGAAAACACCCACACCATGTGGCGTGCGCTCTCGTATTGGTCATGTCGGGCGCAGTTTGCACATTGGGACGCGTTTCCCTGGGGCGCCGAAGGCGGCTCCGGGAACTCTGCTGGGGTAGACCGTGTTTAAGATCACCAGAGCAAATTCCGCTCCCCTCGGCGTTCCGGGACAGCCGCATCCCGGCCTTCCGCATCATGAATTCATGGAGCAGTTTTGCGTCTCCGAGGGATGGTCCGGCGACCTGTCGACGGGCCTGTTCCGTCTCGGCGAGAAGGCGGCCGCCATCCATGGCCTGCGCGACGGGGAGTGCGGCCTTCTGAACTTCGTTCGCTGCTACGATCCGGCCGATCGCAACCACGTGCTCGAATTGTTCGAGCAGGCGGCGACGAGCTGCTCGTCCTTCTGCTTTTCGACGACGATCGCGCTGGAGGAATCCGGCCAGAAGCAGCCGCTGTTCTGCATCGGTGAATCTTCCGGCCTCGAACAGCGCTATTCCGGCATGATCACCGGCATCTTTTTCTTCCCACGCTTTCTCGTGGAAGTCGCGGGCCGCGCGCTGCTGCGCCAGTAAACCCGCCCTGCCCGCCCGCGGGCTCGGGTGTAGATCATCCCTGATCAGATACCTGGCCGTCGCAACCGCCCGATGGGCGATTGCGGTGAAGGCGTGCGGCGGAAGCGCGGCTCAGGCGGCCGCCGCGTCGTCCTTGCCCGTGAAGAGCACCGTGATCGGCGCCGGGCGGCCTAGCAGATAGCCCTGCGCCTCATCGCAGCCCTCGGCCTGCAGAATATCGAGCTGCTTCTGCGTTTCGACGCCTTCGGCAAGAACCGGCACGGACAGGCTCTGGCCGAGCGCAAGAATGGCGCGCACGATCGCCTTGGCCTGCGGGCTGCCCTCCACTTCCCACATGAAGCTCCGGTCGAGCTTGATCTTGTCGAAGGGGAAGGAGCGCAGCGTCTCGAGCGACGAGTAGCCGGTGCCGAAGTCGTCGATCGCGATGGTGACGCCGAGTTCCTTGATCTGGCGCAGCGTCAGCAGCGCCCGCTCCTTGTCGTCGATGATCGTCGATTCCGTAATTTCGAGCTCCAGCCGGTTCGGGTCGAGACCCGTCTCGGCAAGCACGTCCTGCACCAGGCTGACGATGTCGCCGTTGGCGAGCTGGACCGGCGAGAGGTTGACCGCAATCTTGTGGCTGCTCTCCCAGCCCGCCGCCTCGCGGCAGGCTTCGCGCAGCACCCATTCGCCGATCGGCAGGATCGCGCCGCACTCCTCGGCAAGAGGGATGAACTCGCTCGGAGGCACCATGCCGCGTTCCGGATGGCTCCAGCGCAGGAGCACCTCGTAGCCGATGACGGCTCCGGTCATCACAGACTTCTGCACCTGGTAGTGCAAGGCAAGCTGCTTCTTCTCGACCGCGTCCCAGAGATCGTTGGCAAGCGCGCGCCGCTGGCGGGCGGCCTCGTCCATCGACACCTCGTAGAAGCAGACGGTCTGGTTGAGCGCAGCCTTCGCCCGGTACATGGCGAGGTCGGCATTATTGATCAGCGTGTCGGCCGTCTCCGCGTCCTGCGGATAGATCGCGACACCCATGCTGCCGCCCGACTTGAGCTCGAAATCGCCAAAGCGCATTTCCTCGTGCAGGCTCTTTTCGATGCGGCGCAGGAAGTCGTTGAGCTCGGAGAGTTCCTCGAAGCGCTTGACCGCCGCGAACTCGTCGCCACCCAGGCGCGCCACGAACTCGCCCTCCTGCAGCAGGCCCTTGACGCGCTGGGCGATCGTCACCAACACGAAGTCGCCGGCGGCGTGACCGTGCAGATCGTTGACTTCCTTGAACTTGTTGAGATCGATGCCGATGACGGCGACCTTGCGGTTGAACCAGGCGGCTGCGTCCAGTTCCTCTTCGAGATAGCTGCTGAACTGCAGCCGGTTCGGCAGGCCCGTGAGGCTGTCGTGGCGGGCAAGGAAGGTGATCTGCTCCTCGGTGTCCAGCCGCTCGGTGATATCCTCATAGGTGCTCACCCAACCGCCATCGGGCAGCGTGCGATGCTTGGTCAGGATCGAACGGCCGTTGACCAGCTTCTCGACGATATCGCCGCCGCCGTTGCCGACCATTTCGATGCGGTGCTTCTGGTAGAGTTCGTCGGCCTTGGTCCGCGCCATTTCCGGATCGGAGTAGATGCGGGCAAAGACGATGTCGAGGATCTCGCGGAAGGTCAGCCCCTTGCCGGCGAGCGTCTCGGAAAAGCCGAAGATTTCGCGGCAACGACGGTTCGACAGCAACAGCCGGTCGTTGCTGTCGAACAGGCAGATGCCCTGCGACATGTTTTCGAGCGCGACGTCGAGATTGTTGCTGACCTCGGCGATGCGATCGGCGTCAAGCTTCGCCTTGGTGATGTCCTTGACGATCTTGATGAAGCCGGCGTGTTTGCCCTCATCGTCCATGAAAGGGTCGAGCACCACATGGGCCCAGAAGCGGGATCCGTCCTTGCGATAGCGCCAGCCTTCGTTCTCGTACTTGCCATCGGCCAGCGCGACCTCGAGCGCCCGCTGCGGTACGCCGTCGCGCTGATCCTCCTGCGAGTAGAAGCAGGCGAAATTCTTGCCGACGATTTCCTCGCCCTTATAGCCCTTGTTGGCCTCGGCGCCGGCGTTCCAGCTGGCGACGCGGCCGTCGGTGTCGAGCATGTAAATCGCGTAGTCCTTCACGCTGCGCACGAAGCGGGCAAATTCCCGTTCGGCAGCGGCCGCGGAAAGCTCGGCATGATGGGCGAAGCCGGCGGCGATCAGCACCATCGACAGCAGGAAGAAGGCCGTGCCGGCGATGACGAAGGCAAGCAGGTGCGGCTGGATCATGCCCGCATGGGTCGGCGTCAGCAGATCGGCCTCGATCGTGACCGCGCCCATGGCGGTGAAATGCAGCGCGACGATCCCGAGCGTCATCAGCAGGGTGGCAAGGACTTTCGCCTTCAACCGGTTGCCGATGCTGGCGATCGTACGCAGGGCGGCGATATCGAACAGCGAGCCGACGACCACGGAGGCGACGACCAGCGTCGCATCCCAGCGGATGCTGCCCGGCACGTCGAGCGCCGCCATGCCGAGAAAATGCATGCAGGCGACGCCGCCGCCGAGAACGAAGCCGCCGGCAATCCAGCCGAGCCGGTCCTGAACATGGGTGGCGATCAACAGTGCCGTCGTGGTCAGGGTAATCGCGACGGCCAGCGACAGGCCGGTGAGATCCATCTGGTAGCCGAGGACGACGCCGGGGTCGTAAGCGAGCATGGCGATGAAGTGGGTCGCCCAGATGCCGAAGCCGCTGGCGATGCCAGCCGCCGTCGCCCAGATCGCTTTTGCCTTGCCCGAGGAGCCGCGAGCACGCTGCAACAGCGTGACTGCTCCGTAGCTCGCGAGGAAGCAGACAAGTGCGGCCAAAACGACCAGTCTGGGATTATGCTCGACCACCAGGCATGTAAGAACCTTGAACATCGCCAATCGCCTAAATCAACAACCACAGGGAAACGAGACCTCTCGCCTCCAGTTAATCGATCTGTGTTGCCGGTAGGTGATTTAAGGAAATGATAAATCGTCGCTTTGCCGCCCGGTTGCGCGGCAAAACAATAGTGGCGTCGTTAATGAAAATTGAAACCAAGCCGCCTTGAAGTTGCACTTTGCAAAAGGCGCTGCCTGGCGTGGTTTCGCCGCCTATGCTTGCGACAGCAGCGCCTTGAGGTCGGATTGCGGATCGGCGATGACGGCCCGGTCGGGGTTGACGCCGGTCTCCAGCATCTTCTTGCCGGTCACATAGGCCTTGGCGTCGTTGATCGCGTCGACGGCCACCAGGCGCCCCTGCCGGAAATACCAGACCGACACGCTGCCTTCGCGCTGGCCGGGCCTGACGATCGTTTCGTCATGGCCGAGCCCGAAGCCGGCGATCTGCAACTTGACGTCATACTGGTCGGACCAGAACCAGGGCTTGGGCTCGTAAGGGGCGTCGCTGCCGGCAAGGATCGCGGCGACCGCTTCGGCCTGATCGACGGCATTCTGTACCGACTCCAGCCGGATGCGCAGATCCTCGAAGGGCAGAACGGCGCAATCACCCATCGCGAAGATCGCAGGATCCAAGGTGCGGCCGTGCGCATCGACGACGATGCCATTTGCGGTTTCGAGCCCGGCATCATGCGCCAGGCGATCATTGGCGGTCACGCCGATGCCGACGATGACGACGTCGACCGGCAACGCGGAGCCGTCGGAGAGTTCCGCTGCGGTGACACGGCCATTGTCGCCTACGAGGCGGTTGAGGCCGGTGCCCTCGCGGATATCGACGCCGCGACCACGATGAATGTCGCGCACGAGGCCCGATGTCGCCGAGGAGGCTACACGCTGCAGGATGCGGTCGGCCATTTCGATGACCGTGACGTCCAGCCCGCAGGTGCGCGCGACGGCCGCCGCCTCGAGGCCGATGTAACCGCCACCGATGACGAGCGCGCGACGGCCGGGCTTCATCTCCTCGGCAAGGCGATCGGCATCCCTGAAGTCACGAACGACGAAGACACCCTCGAGATCGCCACCGACAGAGGCGGGCAGCCGGCGCGGCGTGGCGCCGGTGGCAAAGGCCAGCACCTCATAGTCGAGCGACGTGCCGTCGCTGAGCGTCACCCGCTTGCCGGCCCGGTCCAGGCCTGTCACGGTCGTTTCGAGGCGCAAGTCGACCGCGTGCTCGCCGTACCAGGCTTCCGGCCGGTAGAGCAGCCGGTCGAGGCTCATCTCACGCAGGAGATACTTTTTGGAGAGCGGCGGGCGCTGATAGGGCAGGCTTGCTTCGGAGGCGACGATGGTGATCGGCCGCTCGTCCTTCAGTGCACGCAGCTTGGCAACCAGAGCAAAGGCGGCCTGACCGCCACCGACAACAACAAGCCTTCCGGACACGCTTCCCACCTGCCTTTATTCATCTGTACAACAAGGCCTAGCCTTCCGCCCGAGCTTCGTCAACTCTGGCACAGGCCACGCCGTTTGCTATTCCTTGCGCGGCACATCCATGCCCTTTAGAGCCGCCGGGCGCGAGAGGCCGCGCTCGACCCAGGCCATCACCTTCGGGAAGCTCTTGTAATCCAGAACCTCGGCGCCGCCATAGAATCTGCGCGCGCCCTCGACCCATGGGTAGGTGGCAATGTCAGCGATCGTGTAGTCGTCGCCCATCAGCCATTGCCGCCCTTCAAGTCGGGCTTCGAGCACGCCGAGCAGCCGCTTGGCTTCGTCACGGTAGCGCTCGACGGGGTAGGAATTGTTGGCGACCTTGTCGGCGGCGAACTTGAAGAAGTGACCGAACTGCCCGAACATCGGGCCGACGCCGCCCATCTGGAACATCACCCAGGCGATCGTTTCGTAACGGCCGGCCGCGTCGGCAGGCAGCAGCTTGCCGGTCTTTTCCGCGAGATAGATGAGGATCGCGCCGGACTCGAACAGCCCGATCGGCTTTCCATCCGGGCCGTTGGGATCGATGATCGCCGGGATGCGGCCGTTGGGGTTGAGCGAGACGAACTCGGGCGACTTCTGATCGTTGGTATCGAAGGCGATGCGGTGCGGCTCGTAGGGCAGGCCCAACTCTTCGAGCGCGATCGAAACCTTCACGCCGTTCGGCGTCGGCAGCGAATAGAGCTGGATGATATCAGGGTTTTTCGCCGGCCAGCGCTTGGTGATCGGAAAGGCGGACAGATCGGCCATGAAGGTCTCCTGGAACGGAACAGCGGGAAACGGCAGGAACGCCGCGCGCAGGACTTACATAGGAGTGGAGGGCGCGCCTTTTGAGGGCCCTACTTTATTTTTGTAACCGCGGGATCGTGAGATCCCGCCCTGCCCCGTTTGCAGCATCAAAGCACGCTACGAACGGCCGCAATAATCCGTGCCACGACCGGATCGCCGTCGTGGGCGGCCTTGCGCGCCCGAACGAGGCAAGCCTCGGAACGCAGGATCACGCCGTCCGTCAGGATCTTCAGGTGGTTTGCCTTCAGCGTCGAACCGGTCGAGGTGATGTCGACGATGATGTCGGCCGAACCGGAGGCCGGCGCGCCTTCGGTGGCGCCAAGGCTCTCGACGATGCGGTAGAGCTGGATGCCGTGGCTGCCGGAGAAATGGTTCTGCGTCAGCCGCCAGTATTTGGTGGCGATCGCCAGACGGCGACCGTGGCGGGCGCGGAAATCGGCGGCAACGTCGCCGAGATCGGCCATGGTGTCGACGTCGTACCAGACCTCAGGGACTGCGACGACAACGTCGGCATGACCAAAGCCCAGACGGGCGCAGAATTCGACGCGCGCGTCGGCGTTGGCGAGACCCTCGCGCACGAGGTCTTCGCCGGTCACGCCGAAATCGATCGAGCCGTTGCCGAGTTCGCGCGAGATTTCCGACGCCGAAAGGAACGCGATCTCAACGTCGTCGGCGCCTTCGACGCGGCCGCGATAGGAGCGGTCGTTACCGACGGCAACGATCTTCAGGCCGGCGCGTTCGAAGATCGCCGAGGCGTCATCCTTCATCCGCCCCTTGGACGGCAGCGCGATGGTGATGGTCATTGAGCGCCTCCTTCAGAGGCAATCGCCTTTTCGATGCGGTCGAGCCAGAGCGAGAAGCCAACGGCCGGGATGTGCTCGCGGGCGCCGAGCAGGGTCAGCAGCCGATCGAAGCGGCCACCGCCGGCAAGAACGGCATGCGTGCCGGCAAGCTCGACCTCGAAAACAAGGCCAGTGTAGTAGTCGAGCGGGCGACCGAAGGCCGCGCGATAGCGAATGGCGCCGATGTCGGCACCGGTCTTGGTGAGTGCGGACACACGGGCATCGAAGCGGGTGAGCGCATCATCGATCTTGAGGCCGGATTTCTGCGCGAAAGCGAAGAGTGCGGCCGGCGCCTCGGCAAGCGGCACATCGAGCGCCAGGAACGCAGCGACATGGTCCAGCGTCTTGCGGTCGAGCCGCGTGTTCGCCAGCTCCATCTTTTCCTTCAGCCGGCGCGCGATGTCCTCAGGCGAGCGGCTGGCATTGGTCGAATAGCCGGTCGCTTCCATCGTTGCGGCAACATGCGCGACGAGACGCTCCTCGTCCTCGAGCAGGCCGTCCATCGACAGCCGCACCACTTCGGGACCGAAGACGCCGACGGTCCGCGGATGGGCAAGCTCGGTCAGAAGCTTCTGCAGGTGCTTCTGGTCGCCGAAAGCGTGGATCAGCCGCTTCTGCCAGCCGGCCGGCAGGCCACAGGCGCCAACGACGGCTTCAAACACCGCCTGGTCGCCGAGCGTCACGCTGAGGGACTGGCCCGGCACCCGGTTGGCGACGATGCGCATGGCGTCAGAGACGGCGCGCGCATCGGCTGCCGCCGTGTCGGTATCACCCAGATCCTCGATGCCGGCCTGGTAGAATTCGTTGCCGCCTTCGCGGCGCTGGCGGAAGACCTCGCCGAGATAGGCATAGCGCTTCGGCGTTCCAGTGACCGCCTCGATATGGCGGAGACAGACGGGGATGGTGAATTCCGGCCGCAGGCACAGGCTCTCGCCGGTCTCGTTCTCGGTCATGAAGATACGGCGGCGCAGATCCTCGCCGGCCATCGCGAGGAAAGGCTCGGCCGGCTGGATCACCGGGGTGTCGACGCGCAGCGTGCCGAGGCTTTCGAAGTCGGCAAGCAGCGCATCGGCAAAAGCAGGCAGATTGATGAGGGCCATGGTCGTCAGCCCCTTGCCCGATCCTCGGCCTGCGCCGTCAGCATCTCGCGCACCTTCTCGACCAGTTCGGCCGTCGGCACGGAAACCTGGGCCACGCGCGCCTCGCGCCAGGCCGCATTGTCCTCGATCTCACCGGACAGGCGCTTGCCCTCGATCAGATCCTTGATCTGCACGACACCGGCGGCGCGTTCGTCGCCGCCCTGGATGATGGCAAGCGGCGAGCCACGGCGGTCGGCATATTTCAGCTGGTCGCCAAAGTTCTTCTTGTTGCCCTGGTACATTTCGGCGCGGATGCCGGCATGGCGCAGCTGCTGCACGAAGCGCTGATAGTGGCCCATCGCCTCGATGTCGCGGTCCATCACACAGACGACAACAGGTGCGAGCACGTCCGAGGCACCGAGCTTTCCGAGGTTCTTCAGCGCCGTCATCAGGCGGGAAACACCGATCGAGAAGCCGGTTGCCGGTACGGGCTGACCCATGAAGCGCGACACGAGGCCGTCGTAACGACCGCCACCGCCGACCGAGCCGAAGACGACCTTCTCGCCCTTCTCGTTGGTCACAGCAAACTGCAGCTCGGCCTCGAAGACCGGGCCGGTGTAATATTCGAGACCACGCACGACCGAGGGATCGATCTTGATGCGGTCGGCCCCGTAGCCGGCGCTGACGACCAGGCTGCGGATGGTGTTGAGTTCCTGGACGCCCTCGCCACCCCTGGCGGTGCCTGAAACGAGCGCCGCCAGTTCGTCGGCGCTTTCGGCATAATTCTGGATACCGACGAAGAACAGGACCTTGTCGATCTGCTCGGCATTGAGGCCAGCACCCTTGGTGAAGTCGCCGCTCTCATCCTTGCGGCCTTCGCCGAGCAGGAGCCTGACACCTTCGGGGCCGAACTTGTCGAGCTTGTCGATGGCGCGAAGTACCGTAAGCCGCGCATTCACCTTGTCGTCGCCGCCAAGGCCGATCGCTTCCATCACGCCGTCGAGTACCTTGCGGTTGTTGACGCGGATCACGTAGTCGCCGCGTGCGATGCCGAGGGCTTCCATGGTGTCGGCCATCATCATGCACATTTCGGCATCCGCCTGGACGCCGGCGGCACCGACGGTGTCGGCATCGAACTGCATGAACTGGCGGAAGCGGCCCGGGCCCGGCTTCTCGTTGCGGAAGACGTAACCGGCGCGATAGGTGCGGAACGGCAGCTGGATTTCGTTGAAATTCTCGGCGACGTGACGGGCGAGCGGCGCCGTCAGGTCGTAGCGCAGCGACAGCCACTGGTCGTCGTCGTCCGTCAGCGAGAAGACGCCCTCGTTCGGCCGGTCGCTGTCGGGCAGGAACTTGCCGAGTGCATCGGTGTATTCGAACAGCGGCGTTTCGACCGGATCGAAACCATAATGCTCGTAGACCGCCCGGATCTTGCCGATCATTTCGTCGGTCGCGCGGATATCGGCAGCGGAGCGATCGACGAAGCCGCGCGGAAGACGCGCCTTGAGCTTCTGCGGTTTCTTCTGTTTCTCGGTCATGGGAGCATTCCGGACTGTCACGTGTTGGCTGCTTTCCCTATCGGATCAGTCGAGGTGCGGCAAGGGTTTGGACCGCGCAAAGCGTTCGCCCGGACCATACGCCGGCGCTTTGCGCCTAAGCCAGGTACGGGTCGGCTTCGCATCACGCACCATCGCGACGCGCCGGGGAGGACTTGACCTCAACCACAAGGCGTATTAGACAGCATGCAATCACTAAAAGTTTATCGCCCGACCGATCGACGACGTTCCGGCTGCAGCGGTGATCGGCTATCTTCGCGGCCAAGGGCCGAGTACCCACAAACGAATTCTCGCTGCAATGACTGCATCGGGGAAACACTTCAATGGCAAACAACGCATCGAAGCGCCTTGCGGCAATGGCGGTCTCCAGCACGAGACATCACGTCCGCGCGGCGAGAGGAAGGGCATCATGTTGAGGTTCATGACACCTGGCTCGGGAGCCATCCAACCGGGGCATCTCGGGGCGCATTTGGCCTGGATGGACCACCTCGATGAAAGCGACTATTTCGTCGAGACTTGGCGCTGCGACCTGGCCAGCGGCGTCTTTCACCTCGGCCAGCGAACCGCCGCGCTGCTCGGCGCTTCCACCCGCTCCTGCGGCATCGTCGACCTGGTGCGCGCCTATGGCGGCCGGGATCGCGCGACCGTGCTGAACATCCTCGAGCAGGCAACCGCGTCGCCGTCCTCGTTCTGCTTCACGGCGCTCGTGCACTCGCCAAGCCTGAAGGCGGCACAGCTCTTCTGCGTCGGCCGATCGTCGCTCGACGCGTCCACCGGCGAAAACATGCTGCAGGGCGTTTTCGCCTTTCCGCGTGAGCGCGCGGCGCTCGACGCCTGAACGGGCGGATTGAAACCGCAGCGCCCCCTTCCCTAGATTGTTGCAGCGCCCGGATGCCGGCAACAGCAGGCCTCATGGCGCGAGACATCAGAGAAGGAGGACACACCATGTCGCTGAAACCGCTGATCGCCGCACTCGCGCTTTCCGCCTGCCTCGGCTTACCCGCGATGGCCGAAGACACCGGGCACGGCAGCATGCACCATGGCGCAGCCGAAGCCGCAGCGCCGAAAGGCGATGGCTCGCCTTCAAGCAAGGCCTTCGCCGAAGCCAATGCCCTCATGCACAAGGACATGGACATCACCTATACCGGCAACGCGGATGTCGACTTCGTGCGCGGCATGATCGCCCACCATCAAGGTGCGATCAACATGGCGAAGGTGGAGTTCGAATACGGCAAGGACGAAACGCTGCGCAAGCTCGCCGAAGAGGTCATCAAGGCGCAGGAAGGCGAGATCAAGACGATGAAGGCGTGGCTTGCCGAGAACGGCGGCTAATCCAACACCGCTGCTGGCGAATGTCCGTCCCAACGCAGGCGACGGGTGCCGGTATCAGGCGACCCGGGCCCGGGGCCTAGCAAGCTTGCCGCGCAGCTCCTCGACGACTGTGCGGCAATGGCAGCCTTCGATGTGGTCGTTGACGAGGCCCATGGCCTGCATGAAAGCGTAGATCGTCGTCGGGCCGACGAAGGTCCAGCCGCGCTTCTTCAGATCCTTGGAGATGCGGGTCGAGGTCGGGGTCGTCGGATTGGCGACGATCACCTCATAGGTCACCACCTGCGGACGCTCGGCCGCCTGCGGCTCGAACGACCAGAAATAAGCGGCCAACGACCCGAACTCCTGCCTCAGCTCCTGGGCGCGGCGCGCATTGTTGATGGTCGAGACGATCTTGCCTCGGTGACGCACGATGCCGGTATCGGCAAGGCAACGCTCGATTTCCGCGTCGCCGAAGGTCGCGACCGCGTCGAAATCGAAACCGGCAAAGGCGGCGCGAAACGCCTCGCGCTTGCGCAGGATCGTCAGCCATGACAGGCCAGACTGGAATCCTTCCAGGCAGATTTTCTCGAACAGGCGACGGTCGTCGGTGACCGGGCGCCCCCATTCCTCGTCATGATAGCGACGATAATCGTCGAGATTGCCCTGCCAGGCGCAGCGCAGATATCCGTCCTCTCCGATCACAATGCCCTTGGCCGTCATCGCCCTCTTTGCTCCATCCTGCTCATTTTTATGCCTTTACCATTTGCAAACCAGATTCCTAAAGCCGCGGATAACCCTACCCAAAGCTTTATCGGCGCCTTCGCCTTTTAACGAGGCACCGTTTACCATTCGGTCGCCCTCCAAATGACACGATCGCCCCCATTGCCAAGGCGCAACCCGTCCGTTCGAGCATTCCGCTCTCGGGCAGACTGCGCCCCCTTTGTGATTTTCGGCGAAAGGTAGCGAGTCCGTCCGATGTTGAAAAAGCCTCTTCTTATAGCCGCCTCTCTTCTGACCCTGGTGGCCGGCCCGGCCGCAGCACAGGACCGGTATCAGAACAGGCCGCCTGTCGTTGTCAGCCCCGATCTTACCGCCCCCTGGGTGATGCAGCTCGGCGGGCAGCAGCCCCGGGCGCGGCAGGTGATCTACCGGCAGCAGATTCCGCAGGCCACCCGAAAACAATACTATCAGCAGGGACAGGCCGCGCAGCCGCAGGTCAAGCGCCGCGTCGTCAATCCGCTGCTTCAGCCGGCCAACGCCACTCGCGCCCAGCGGCCGGTGAAGTCGAAGTTCGACCCGCAGTACCTGCCGCAGACGGTCGCCTATGAGAGCAAGGAGAAGCCGGGCACGATCGTCATCGATACCAACAACCGCTTCCTCTATCTGGTGACCGGCAACGGCGAGGCACGGCGCTACGGCGTCGGTGTCGGCAAGCCCGGCTTCGAGTGGGCGGGCGCCCACAAGGTCACCCGCAAGGCGGAATGGCCGAGCTGGACACCGCCGCAGGAAATGATCAGCCGCGAAGCCGCCAAGGGTCACTACCTGCCGGCGCGCATGGATGGCGGCCCCGAAAACCCGCTCGGCGCCCGCGCCATGTATCTCGGCTCGACGCTCTACCGCATCCACGGCACCAACGCGCCCTGGACGATCGGCTATGCCGTCTCTTCCGGCTGCATCCGCATGCGCAACGAAGACGTCGTCGACCTTTACGAGCGCGTGAAAGTCGGCACGAAGGTTATCGTCATTTAATTGCAGCACAGCATAGAATATTCCCCTCTCCTCACCCGTGTTGCTGTTGTCGATGCGTGATATTCAGGCAACAGCGGCATGAGGACGGGCAAGTTTTGTGATCACGTTTGATCTACCGGATGTATCGCGCGCTTGAACTTCGATGCATTTTGCATAGCCTGCCTGCAACGAGGGTTTAGAGGGAATCGTAAATGAAGCGTCATGCCAGCAAAGTGGTCGCAATCGCGATTGCGACCAGCACTATTCTTGTGGCCGCCAGCGCCTCGGCTTTCACGCCGGCGCCCGTAGCGGGCCCCAAGGTCAAGTCGTCAGACGTTGTACTCGTGGCCACTCCGAAGAAGCCGGCAAAACAATACTGGCGCACCAAGGTTCGCTTCCGCACCGATGAAGCCCCCGGCACGATCATCGTCGATACCAACAACAAGTTTCTCTATTACATCGACGGCCCGAACCGCGCGACGCGCTATGGCATCGGCGTCGGCCGTGACGGCTTCGGCTGGTCGGGTGTGGTGAAGGTTGGCCGCAAGGCCGAATGGCCGACCTGGACGCCGCCGGCGGAAATGCGCCGCCGTGAAGCCGCCAAGGGCCGCATTCTGCCGATCACCCAGGAAGGCGGCATTGACAACCCGCTCGGCGCCCGCGCCATGTATCTCTACAAGGGCGGCCGCGACACGATCTTCCGTATCCACGGCACCAATCAGCCCTGGACCATCGGCCAGAACATGTCGTCCGGCTGCATCCGCATGATGAACGAGGACGTGGAACATCTCTACGACCGCGCCGACGTCGGCACCAAGGTCATCGTCATCGGCCCCGGCAGCAAGGCCGGCGACACCTATTTCGACGATCGCGGCGTCGATATCTTCCGCCAGATCTTTGGCGGCTGAGAACGCCGAGACATCCACAAAAAAGGCCGGTTCCCGAAAGGTGCCGGCCTTTTTCTTTGTCTCAGAGCCCTTGAGGCTTCGCCCCGCCATAGGCCCAGTCGAGCAATTCGACCGTATGCAGGATGGGGATTTTCGTGCCGCTGGCGATCTGGGTGATGCAACCGATGTTGCCGGTGGCAATCGCGTCCGGCTTCGTCGCCTCGATATTCTTGACCTTGCGCGCCTTCAGCCTCGCCGAGATTTCCGGCTGCAGGATGTTGTAGGTGCCGGCCGAGCCGCAACAGAGATGGCCCTCGGCCGGATCGCGCACGGCGAACCCGGCGCGCTTCAGAAGCTGCTTCGGCGCAAGCGTGATCTTCTGCCCGTGCTGCATCGAGCAGGCGGAATGATAGGCGAGCGTCATGCCGCGCGCCTCCTGTTCCGGCAGGTCGAGGGTCGCCAGGTATTCAGTGATGTCTTTCGCCAGTGCCGAGACACGCGCCGCCTTCTCCGCATAGGCAGGATCGAGCCGCAGCATGTGGCCGTAGTCCTTGATCGTCGTTCCACAGCCCGAAGCGGTGATGACGATGGCATCGAGCCCGCCCTCATCGGCGACCTTGAGCCAGGCATCGACATTGCGGCGCGCGGCGTCGAGCGCCTGGTTTTCCCGGCCCATGTGATGCACCAGCGCGCCGCAGCAACCTTCGCCGGCCGAAACGACCACCTCGATGCCGAACCGCGTCAGCAACCTGATCGTCGCCTCGTTGATTTCCGGTTTCAGCACCGGCTGGGCGCAGCCGGACAGAAGCGCCACGCGGCCGACACGCTTGTCCTTGGGCGCATGAACGCCGGGCGTCGCCGATGCCGAGGGCTCCGGCACGGCCGCCGGCGCCAGGTCGAGCATCACCCCGAAGGTCTTCAGGAAGGCGACGCGCTTCATCAGGCCGGCGAGCGGCCGGGCGAGGCCGGCCGCCTTCAGCGACAGCCGGAAGCGCTGGGGATAAGGAAGTACCGCCGCGAGCACGGAACGCGCCAGCCGATCCTTGAACGGGCGGCGATAGGTGTTTTCGATATGCACGCGGGCATGGTCGACGAGATGCATGTAGTCGACGCCCGAGGGACAGGTGGTGGTGCAGGCGAGGCACGACAGACAGCGGTCGATATGGGTGACCGTTTCCTTGTCGGCCGCCCGGCCGTTCTCCAGCATGTCCTTGATGAGATAGATGCGCCCACGCGGGCTATCGAGCTCGTCGCCGAGCGTCACATAGGTCGGACAGGTCGCGGTGCAGAAGCCGCAATGCACGCACTTGCGCAGAATGGCCTCGGATTCGGCCACGTGCGGATCGGCGAGCTGCGCGGCGGTAAAATTGGTCTGCAAGTGCGAACTCCACTCTTCGTCCTGCGGAACCGCGCGCTTGGCGCCGCGGTCGATTGCAACATTCTGTTTTCAGCTTCCGTCGACCTTGCCGGCCTCGGGTTGCATGCCGGCCTAGACCATCCAGCCCTCGGGATTGGTGATCGGTTCCTCGCGCGCGGCCCTTTGCAGACCGACGACGCAGCGCACGACGATCCAGACGGCGGTGGCGATGAAGCCGAGGATGCCGACAAGCACCACCGTCAGCAACAGCGAGATCAACAGGAACAGCAGCGATATCCAGAAGGTCCGGATTGCCCAGACATAGTGCGTCTGGACCCAGGGCGCGCCTTTGCCGCGGTTGAGATAGGCCATGACGACGCCGATGATCGGCGTGATACCCACCGCAAACCCGACGAGATAGAGGACATAAATCACCTGGACATTGATCTTGCCCGGCTCCAGCCAGCGATCGGTCTCCCGGGAGAACGGTGTCTGCGGACCATTATCGCTCATTGCTTGTCCCTCCTGCTCCCTCTCGCGGACGCTTAGGAAATTGCTGCCATACGGCCAGGATTGAAGATGCGGTGCGGGTCGAACTTCACGCGCACGCGCTCGCTCAACTGTGCCACGGGCAAGGGCTGCGGTTCAAACGATGGAATGGCCTGGCGGTAACTATCATCGGCCCTGACGAGGGTCGCGTGGCCGCCACCGAGAACCTTGATGTAGCGGCGCACCAGTTCCGCTTCCGGATCGGCCTCCATGCGCAACCACACGAGACCGCCCTGCCAGTCGTAGAAGGCGTCGACGCCCGTCTGCAGCCGCAGGGCTGCCACCAGCTGATGGCCGAGCGACGGGGCGACGGACACGCGCCAGAGCGGCCTCCTGGTACCGTCGGCATAGGGTTTGACGTCGCGGATCTCGACCCAGAGCTTTGCTGTCTGCGATGCATCGAGCCGCGTCACTGCGCCGAAGCGACCAACCGCCTTCGTCAGCTTTTCGGCCCTGATGGCAACGGATGCCTCCAGCCCTTCGAGCCTGAGCACGGTGGCCGCACCATCCGGAAGGCTGCCCTCCAGGAACCGTCCGCGCACGCTCTCCGGCAGATGCGCCGCGCCGGAAACCTCTGTCGTCTGCGCCATCGCCTCGGCCATGACCGCCGCGGCCTCCGCATCGTTGAGCCCGGAGACGACGATGGTCTCCGACGCCGGCGGCAGCGGCAGGACGCGGAAGGTGACTTCGGTGAGGATACCGAGCGTGCCGTGCGAGCCGGCCAGAAGCTTGACCAGATCGAGGCCGGTGACGTTTTTCATCACCCGGCCGCCGGCCTTGATCGCCTCACCCTCGCCGTTGACGAAGCGAATGCCGAGCAGGCTGTCGCGGGCCGCACCGGCGACATAGCGCCTGGGGCCGGACACGTTGGCAGCAAAGACCCCACCGATCGTCGGCTCCCCCGAGGAGGCAAAGATCGACCGGTGATCCATCGGTTCGAAGGCGAGCATCTGCCGGTTTTCGGCAAGCGCCTCGTCGATCTCGCGCAACGGCGTTCCGGCAAGCGCGGTGATCGTCATTTCGGCCGGGTTGTAGCTGACGATACCGGACAAACGGCGGGTCGACAGCACCCGGTCGGCGCGCACGGGATTGCCGAGGCCGGAGCGCGTGTTGCCGCCGATCACCGCGAGCGACGCCTTGTCCGCCGCCATCGCACGAACGACGGTCGCAATCCCCTCTTCACTGGCCGGTTCGAAATGCACGATCATGCGGCGGGACGCCCTTTAAGCGGGAAGACCTTGGACGGGTTCAGGATCCATTGCGGATCAAAGGCGGCGCGCGCCGCCATCTGCTGGTCGAGGTCAATCTGGTTGTACTGGTGCAGCATGAGATCCCGTTTTTCGATGCCGACGCCGTGCTCGCCCGTCAGGCAGCCGCCCGCATCGACGCAAAGCTTCAGGATATCGTTACCGGCGGCTTCGGCACGCGCGGCATCCTCCGGATCGTTGATGTTGTAGAGGATCAGCGGATGCATGTTGCCGTCGCCGGCGTGGAAGACATTGGCGACGCGCAGGCCGTAGCTCGCGACGATTTCACCGGTGCGGGCAAGCACATGCGACAGCTGGCTGAGCGGCACGGTGCCATCCATGCAGATATAGTCGGCGATGCGGCCTGTGGCGCCGAAGGCGGATTTCCGCCCCTTCCAGATCGCCGCCGCTTCCATGGCCGACTGGCATTCCTTGATGGTCGCGACCCCGTGACGGCGCGCGACCGCGACGATGCTGGCGAGCATCGCATCCATCTCCTGTTCGGAGCCTTCGACCTCGACGATCAGAAGCGCCTCGACATCGAGCGGGTAGCCGGCATGGGCGAAGGCTTCGCAGATCTCGATCGCCGGCTTGTCCATGAACTCGATCGCGACCGGGATAATGCCGGAACCGATGACGTCGGCGACGCAGGCGCCGGCCGCTTCCGAAGACGAGAAACCGAAGAGCACCGGGCGGGCTCCCTCCGGCTTGGCGATCAGCCGCACCGTCGCCTCGGTGACGATGCCGAGCTGGCCTTCCGAGCCGCAGACGAGGCCGAGCAGATCGTAGCCCGCCGCATCCAGTGCCTTGCCGCCGAGATCGACAACGGTGCCGTCGAACAGCACCATCTTCACGCCGAGCAGGTTGTTGGTGGTGACGCCATATTTCAGGCAATGGGCGCCGCCGGAATTCATGCCGATATTGCCGCCGATGGTGCAGGCAAGCTGCGAGCTCGGGTCAGGCGCGTAAAAAAAGCCGTCGGCGGAAACGGCCGCGGAGATGTTGAGGTTGGTAACGCCCGCCTGGACGGTGGCGGTGCGGTTGAAAAGGTCGATGTCGAGAATGCGCGACATTTTCGAGAGACCGATGACGACCGCATCCTCCTGCGGGATAGCGCCGCCCGAAAGCGAGGTGCCGGCGCCGCGCGGCACGACCGGAACGCCGTAGCGGCTGCAATATTTCAGGAGCGCGGCCACCTGTTCGGTGGTTTCCGGCAAGGCGACCGCCAGCGGCATGCGGCGATAGGCGATGAAGGCATCGGTCTCGAACGGCTTCAGTCCGCGCTCGTCGCTGATCAGACAGCCCTCGGGCAGGAGGTCCGAGAGGTCTGCGACAATCTCGCGGCGCCGGGCGATAACCTCTGGTTTCGGCTGCAGAAAACCGATTGTCTCCGCCATCAGCTCCTCCCGCCGCGTATCGATTGGTTCATTTTCTTTACCACTAGGACAGAGGCCTCGCAAATGCTATTGAGCTTTTCCGTTTTGGAAACAATGGCAACGATTGATGACGAATTTAGGCGATCTTGAGATTTTTGCACGGGTCGTTTCCACCGGCAGTATGTCGGCAGCGGGGCGGGCGCTGGGGTTTTCCCCAGCTGTGATCTCCAAGCGCATCAAGAGGCTCGAAGATCGGCTCGGAACGCGCCTGCTGCAGCGCACGACACGCCAGATTTCGCTGACCGAAGCCGGCCAGGGGTTTTACGACCGGGTACTCGGCATCCTGACCGGCATCGAGGAGGCTGAAGCCTACGCCTCGGGCCGCTCGTCGCATGCGCTCGGGGTGCTGCGGATATCGGCGCCCACTTCCTTCGGCCGCATGCACATCGCGCCGCATCTGACGACGTTCATGAAGGACCATCCGGACCTGAAGCTGCATATCGTGCTGACGGACGAATTCACCGACATCGTCGCGGAAGGCTTCGACATGGCGGTTCGGATCGGCGAGTTGGTGGATTCGTCGCTGGTCGCCCGCAAGCTTGCCCCCGTGCGCCGCCTGCTCTGCGCTTCGCCGGACTACATCGCCCGCAACGGCGCGCCGAAAGAGATCGGCGACCTCGCCAACCACCTCTGCCTGCCGGCGCACAACAACGACAACTGGAAACTCGAGGGGCCCGAGGGCGCGCTGGTCTGGCACCCGGAAGGGCCGCTCGTCACCAACTCCTCGGAGATTGTGCGCGCCGCCGTCATCGCCGGCGCCGGCATCGCGCTACGCTCCACCTGGGATATCGGCCCGGAATTGCGCAGCGGCCAGCTGGTGCAAGTGCTGCCGCAATGGGAAGGCTCGAAGCAGCTGACGCTCTCGGCGGTCTACCCAAGCCGGCAGTTCCTGCCGGCCAAGGTGCGCCTGTTCATCGACTATCTCGCCGAACTCTACGGACCGATCCCCTACTGGGAGCAGTAGCCCTAGCAGACTGGTTTTCCGCAATTCCGGACGCAAAACCGCTGCGCACTTTTGCCGGAATTGCCTGTCTCTCGCAATTCCGGGCGCAAAACCGCTGCGCACTTTTGCTGGAATTGCTTACTTGTGCTCGCTGTCCTCGTGGTGCCGCCGGATGCGGCGCACGATCAACCAGACGCCGGCGACGGCGAAGGGCACGGCAAGCCCTGTCAGCAGACCGGGATCGATCGGCAGCTCGTGGCTGACCGCCTTGGCGAGATAGCCGAACAGCCCGACGACGTAATAGGAGATGGCGGCGACCGACAGGCCCTCAACGGTCTGCTGCAGGCGCAGCTGCAGTCTGGCGCGCCGGTCCATCGAGTTCAAAAGCGCACTGTTCTGGCGCTCAAGCTCGACATCGACCCAGCTTCGAAGCAGCGCTGTTGCGCGGGCGAGCTTGCGCGACAGGTTCGCCTGCCGTTCCTCGACCGACTGACAGGTGCGCATGGCCGGCGCCAGGCGTCGTTCGAGGAAGGTGCCGATGGTCTCGTAGCCCGGCACCGGCGTTTCCGCGAGCGTGCGGATGCGTTCCTGGACGATGCCGTAATAGGCGCGGCTGGCGCCGAAACGGTAAAGGCTGAGTGCGGCACCGGCCTCGAGATCGGCCGCAAGCCGAGTGATCTCGGCCAGCATGTCGTCGGCCTCCTCGCGTACATTTTCCTTCATGCGCTGGGTCACTGCCGTCAGCCCGTCCTCCGTCCGGCGGATTTCCGGCGACAGCGACTGCGCAAGCGGCAGGCCCATCATCGCCAGGGTCCGGTAGGTCTCGATATCGAGCAGACGCTGGACGAGTGCGCCGGTGCCGGCTTCCGTCATGCCGCAATCGATTACCAGGATCTGCGTCAGGCCGTCACCGTTCTGGCGGAAGTCGGTAACGATCACCGCCTGACCGTTCTTGGTCTCGCTGTAACAGAGGCTGGTTGGGTCGAAGAGGCCGATGGCTTCGCGGGTCTCGGGCGTATCCGGCCGGATCTCCAGGCGGATGCCCGAAATCAGCGAGCCTGGCGGCGAAAAGCCGTCGCCGAACGGATGGATCGGCACCTCGCCGCCGAACTGCTCCGGCGCCGGCGCATCCCAGAAATAGGTCGAAAACTCGGTGTGACGCTCCCAACGCAACGTGCCCTGCCCCCAGGGCATGGCGTGATGGTTGGCATCGCGCCCGGGCGGCGCGATGCCACGGGCGCGCGTAAGCTCCGACAACACCGCATGGTCGACGATCGAGCCGCCATCCGTCAGGAAGGCGAGCTGAAAGATCACCCTTGGCGTGGTCACCAGCGCGTAGGGGCGCGAATGAACCTCGCCCAAGGCGACGGCGCGCATCGGCGCCACTGGAAATGCAAAACTACCCTTTGCCATGAAGCGCCTTGTCCCCCTCACGCGTTCATCACAACTTCCTTATCAACGGAAAGAGCAAAAGAACAAAGGACGCATTGCCGCAGTTTGACTTTTGTCAGTCGCATCCCACCGGACGCAGCCAAGTGGACAATCAAATTGACCACTTTGCGCGACCTGCCTAGATTGCGGCGCTGACAGGAGGAGCGCCGAGCATCGACGCTCTTCCGCCGCCCTTGCCGCATTGCAAACCGACCATTCGCGATTTCGGGCGAAACCCGGCCGAAATCCTCGTGGTCTGGAGACCAGACGTGACCGAAGACCAGATCGACCTTTTCGCCCGTATCAGCCACAGCCGCACGGCGGACGAGGTCGTGCAGCAGATCGAACTTCTGATCCTCGAGGGCGTATTGCGCGACGGCGACCGCTTGCCCGGCGAGCGGGAGCTCTCCAAGCGCTTCGACGTCTCGCGGCCGATCCTGCGCGAGGCGCTGAAGGAACTGGAGGGGCGCGGCCTCGTTGAAAGCCGCCACGGCGGCGGCACCTTCGTCGCCGACGTCGTCGGGCAGATCTTTTCCAGGCCGCTGATCGATCTCATCGCGCGCCATCACAAGGCGACCCAGGACTACCTCGAATACCGGCGCGAGCTCGAAGGTCTGACCGCGGAACTGGCGGCGACCCGCGCGACCGATTACGACCGGGACATCCTGACACGGATCATCGAGCGCATGCGCAAGGCGCACGCCGCCGGCGATTTCGATGCCGAACTCGAAGCCGACATCGAACTGCATCAGGCGATCGGCGAAAGCGCCCACAACATCATTCTCCTGCACACGCTGCGCGCCTGCTACCGGCTGCTGCAGCAAGGTATCTTCTTCCATCGCAATTCGGTTTTCGATGCGCCGGGCGCGCGCGACCGGCTTCTCGTCCAGCACGAAGCGATCTACGAGGCGATCATGGCAAGGGATCCGGCGAAGGCGAAAGCCGCCTCGCAGAGCCATATTGACTTCGTCGCCGCCGCCACCCGCGAGGCGGAACGCACCGGAGAATGGAACCGCATCGCCCGGCTGCGCATGCAGCAGCGCGACCGCGCGAACTGACGGATCGGCCCGGCGCGCCACCCCTCGGCTCCACCTCCGCAGCAGCCTCACCCGGTTGCAATCGATCACACTCGCGATCTCGAACCGTTCCAATCCGCAACCAATCGTGATCGGAAGACAACGTATGGCTGTCAGTCGGTTTGTAAACTTGCCGCGAAAACACCATATCCTGTCGTATCCGGACCACAGTTCTGCGGAAAGCAAGCCGCATATCCGGCTGCCGAATGGCCGCGACATTTACACGCTGCAGGACGCTGCCATACTGGCCGATAAAGCAACTGAGATCACTGATTCGCCGAGAGGAGCACAGACGACCTTGAACTTCTTGAACAGGCTCGCATCCGATGTCCAATTGATGCTGCGTCGCCCGGCGCGCATGCAGTACGCCGCGCTCTGCTATCGGATCCGCAAGAAGACCAAGGCCCTCGAAATTCTCCTGATCACCAGCCGCGATACGGGCCGCTGGGTCATCCCCAAGGGATGGCCGATGCAGGGCAAGCGCGCCCACGAAGTGGCCGAGCGCGAAGCCTACGAGGAGGCCGGCGTCAAGGGGCATGTGCAGAAGGCGACTGCCGGGTACTATCTCTATCAGAAACGCATGGACCACGGCCTGAAGATTTCGGTCAAGGTGCAGGTCCACGCGCTCGAAGTCGACGACCTCTGCAAACACTTCCCCGAGGAAGGGCGCCGGCAGCTCGAATGGGTCGACTACAGGGAAGCGGCCTCACGGGTTGCCGAACCGTCGTTGAAAGATCTCATCCTCGCCTTCGGCGAGCGCATGGAGAGCGCGTCAACGCCGATGCCGAAGGCCGTGAACGGCTAATCTCTCCGTCCGTCCCCCGAGGACATTCAAAGCCTCCCGACGCGGGTTCCCGGCCTGCGCCACACGGATGTCCATCAAATCCACTTGAATGCGTGTCGCAGTGGCCTTAGTGGCCGTTGTGACAATGGAGTTTCCGGCAGTGGCCAAGCCGCGCACGCGCCTCGCAAAACAGACGATCGATAAAGACCTCGACAAGTTCAGCCTTGCCGAAGAAGCTTCGCAGCATGTCAAGCGCAGCCTGGCGGCGCCCGCGCTCGCCGGGCTGTTCCTGCTGTTGAGCATGGCCTTTGCCGCGAGCTTCGTGACGAGTTCAGCAACCGCGCCGATCATCATCGCGGCTGCCGCCATCGCCGGCTACATGGCCATGAACATCGGCGCCAACGACGTGACCAACAACGTCGGTGCGGCCGTCGGCGCCAAGGCGATGTCGATGGCAACCGCACTCACCATCGCCGCGATCTTCGAAATCGCCGGGGCTCTGCTTGCCGGGCGGCAGGTTTCGCTGACGATCGAGGCCGGCATCGTCTACGGCGAAGACGTGCTCGGCGCGCAGACGATCGTCTGGATCATGATGGCGGCCCTCGCCTCCTCGGCGGCGTGGATCAACATCGCCACCTATTCCGGTGCGCCGGTCTCCACCACTCATTCGGTCATCGGCGGCATCGTCGGCGCCGGCATTGCCGCCGCCGGCTTTTCCAGCGTGCAATGGTGGTCACTCGCCGGCATCACGCTCAGCTGGTCGGTCTCACCGCTTCTCGGTGGCGCGATCGCCGCCGCCTTCCTCGCCTTCCTCAAGGAATTCATCATCTACCGCGAGGACAAGATCGCCGCGGCCAGGCGATGGATGCCAGTCATCCTCGGCGTGACCGCCGGCTGCTTTACGGCCTATCTCGCGGTGATCGCCCTGGTTCAGGTGGCTGCGATCAGCATGCCCGTGGGCCTTGCCGCCGGCGTCGTTGCGGGTTTCGCGGTCTATCTGCAGGCGAAGCCCTGGATCGTCAGGCAATCGGAAGGGCTCGACAACCGCAACCAGTCGCTGCGCCGGCTCTTCCGCCTTCCATTGATCGTGGCTGCGGCACTACTCTCCTTCGCGCATGGCGCCAACGACGTCTCCAACGCGATCGGGCCGTTGTCGGCAATCGTGTCGGCGCTCGATGGCGTGATCACGACGGACAAAGCGCCTGCCCCCTTATGGGAACTGGCGATCGGCGCGCTCGGCATTTCGATCGGTCTTTTGCTCTACGGCCCGAAGCTCATCCGCGTCGTCGGCCAGGAAATCACCAAGCTCAACCCGATGCGTGCCTTCTGCGTCGCGCTCGCCACCGCCGTCACCGTGCTTCTGGCATCGGCGCTCGGCCTGCCGATCAGCTCGACCCACACGGCCGTCGGTGCCGTTTTCGGCGTCGGCTTCTTCCGCGAATGGTACATCCGCAATTCCAAGCGTCGCCTGGAATATGTCCGGCAGAAAACGGGACAGGCCGACTTCATGGAATCGGCCGAAACGAACTTCGCCGAAGTTCGGCGCCGACGCCTCGTGCGCCGCTCGCATTTCCTCACCATTATCGGCGCCTGGGTCATCACCGTCCCGGCATCGGCGGCCCTATCGGCCGTGCTTTATTTCATCCTCTCCGGCATTTTCACCTGAAGGTCCTCTCGATGCGCGCCAATTTTCGCATGCAGCGACTGTTCGTCGAACACTCCTTGAGCGCCGGCTCGGCGCACGAGGCGACCAAGGAGCAGTTCAACTACCTGGTGAACGTGCTGCGGTACGAAGAGGGTGCCTCGATCCTGGTCTTCAACGGGAGCGACGGCGAGTGGCGGGCCGAGCTTTCCTTCGCAGCCAAGAAGCGGCTGGTGCTCACCCCCGTCGAGCAGACGCGCCCGCAGCCTAAGCCTTGCGACCTCGTCTACCTCTTTGCTCCGCTCAAGGTCGGGCGGCTCGACTATCTCGTGCAGAAGGCTGTCGAAATGGGCGCCGGCACCTTGCAGCCGGTCATGACGCAGCACGTGCAGGGAAAGCTCGGCAACATCGAGCGCGTTCGCGCCAATGTCATCGAAGCCGCCGAGCAATGCGGCGTGCTCGGCATTCCCGATGTCTTAGAGCCGCGCCGGCTCGAAGACCTGCTCGCCACCTGGCCGGGCGACCGGCGCATCATCTTCTGCGACGAAGGCAGCGACAGCCAGAACCCGCTGCCGATCCTTTCCGGCATCAAGGAAGATAAGCTCGCATTGCTGATCGGCCCGGAAGGCGGTTTCTCGGAAGCCGAGCGCACGCTGTTGCACAGCCTCGATTTCGTCACCGCCATTCCGCTTGGGCCACGCATCCTCAGGGCCGACACGGCAGCGGTTGCCGCCATGGCGGTCATCCAGGCCACTGTCGGCGACTGGCGATAGCCGGTCGCTGCCAAGCAAATCGGACGCCGCTCGCTCCCCTAGAAGAAGGCGATCACTGCGACAAGGCAGAGTTGGGTCAACAAACCCCATTTCCGCGGTGCTTGCTCCAGAGCAAGCAAATGTCCTAGTTTTTTTGATGAGATCTTGAAAGAAATTGACTTGCACCGCACCTGATAACGGTTCAAGCAGCCTCCATCATCTCCCGCTAACCTGCGGGAGCCGCCCAAACAAAAGAAGACGCTCATGGCCCGAGATACCACCGACCAGACGCCGGTAACCTCTGTCGCTGACCTGACCGCCTACCTGGCAGAAGGTTCGAAACCGGAGGAGCGGTTCCGGATCGGCACGGAGCACGAAAAGTTCGCCTTCTTTAAGGCGGACAACAGCCCCGTCCCCTATTTCGGCGAGGCCAGCATTCAGGCGCTTCTGAACGGCATGGCGGCGAAAAGCGGCTGGGAACCGATCATCGACGAAGGCAACATCATCGGCCTTGCCGAGCAATCGGGCAACGGCGCGATCTCGCTGGAACCGGGTGGACAGTTCGAGCTTTCCGGCGCGCCGCTCGAAAACCTGCACCAGACCTGCAAGGAATCGAACCAGCATCTGGCGGTCCTGCGCGAAGTCGCCGAGCCGCTCGGCATCCGTTTCCTCGGCATCGGCGGCAGCCCCAAGTGGACCTTCGAAGAAACGCCGCGCATGCCGAAATCGCGCTACGGCATCATGAGCCGCTACATGCCCAAGGTCGGCACCAAGGGCCTCGACATGATGTACCGCACCTGTACGATCCAGGTGAACCTCGACTTCTCCTCGGAAGAGGACATGCGCCGCAAGATGCAGGTGTCCCTGAAGCTGCAGCCGCTCTCGACGGCGCTGTTTGCCAGCTCGCCCTTTACCGACGGCAAGCCGAACGGGCTGCTCTCCTGGCGCGGCGACATCTGGCGCGACACTGACAACCAGCGCGCCGGCCTGCTTCCGTCCGCCTTCCGCCCGGATTTCGGCTTTGCCGACTACGTTGAGTGGGCGCTCGACGTGCCGATGTACTTCGTCGTGCGCGACGGCCACTACCACGATTGCACCCACATCACCTTCCGCCAGTTCATGGGTGGCGCGCTCAAGGGCGAGGTCGCCGACTGGCAGCCGAACATGGGCGACTGGACCAACCATCTGTCGACGCTGTTCCCCGACGTGCGCCTGAAGCGCTTCCTCGAAATGCGCGGCGCCGATGGCGGCCCGTGGCGGCGGATCTGCGCCCTGCCGGCCTTCTGGGTCGGCCTGCTCTACGACGGCGAAGCACTCGACGCCGCCGAGGCGCTGACGCGTGACTGGACGTTCGAAGAGGTGAGCGCCATGCGCAACGCCGTGCCGGCGCAGGCGCTTGCCGCCAAGTTCCGTACCGGCACGCTCTACGACGTCGCGCGCGAGATCATCGCCATTTCGCGTGGCGGCCTGAAGCGCCGCAACCGGCTGAACGGCGACGGTATCGACGAAAGCCAGTTCCTGGCGCCGCTCGACGAGGTGCTGGCCAAGAAGGCTACGCTCGCGGAAGACCTTTTGGCGCTCTACAACGGTCGCTGGAACGGCTCCGTCGATCCGGTCTTCGCAGAATACCAGTACTAAGGCCCACACGGGCGCGCGACGCCTGTCGCGCCCCTTCAAAAAGCGGTTCCCAGGCCCCGATTTCCCGTTATAGTGCAAGGATATGCGTCGCTTAGAGCGCCGCGCGTCCATAAAGGGGAACTGGGATGGCACCGCTTTTCGACATGTTCGCGCAGGCGCAGAACGGCAAAGCCATCGAGCTGATGGCGCAACAGTTCGGTATCGCCCAGGAGCAGATGACGAAGGCGACGGCGGCACTGCTGCCGGCCTTCTCCGCCGCCTTCAAGCGCAACACCGCCAACCCCTATGACTTCGGCGCCCTGCTGACGGCGCTTGGCAGCGGCAACTACGCCAAATACTTCGAAGACATGAGCCAGGCCTTTACGCCGCAGGGCATGGCCGACGGCAACGGCGTTCTCGGGCAACTGTTCGGCTCGAAGGAAATGTCGCGCGCGATCGCCGCGCAGGCGGCCCAGGTCACCGGTGTCAGCCAGGAAATCTACAAGCAGATGCTGCCGGTGATGGCCGATACGCTGATGGGCGGGCTGTTCAAGCAGACGACCGGCCAGTTTGCTGCCGCAAGCGATGCCTTTGCCAACAATCCGATGGCAACCGCGATGCGGCAATGGATGGAAGCGGCCGGTTTCGCCAAGAAGCCGGAACCGCAGCCGAACCCGTTCGACAATCCCTTCACCCAGGCAATGCAGGGCTTCTTCGGCATGGCTCCGAAAAAGGAAGAGAAGCCGAAGACAGCTGACGTCTTTGCCGACAACCCCTTCGTCAAGGCGTTTCAGGATATGATGCAGGCCGGTGCCGCCGGCGGGCAGAAGCCGGCACCCGACAACCCGGCGCTGGCCCAATTCTCCCAGGTGATGAACAGCATGTTCGACACCGGGCTGGAGATGCAGAAGGAATACCAGAAGAACGTCGAGGCGCTGTTCGACCTCTACAAGACCGGCCCCGGCACAAAGGGCTGAGGCCACCCCTCCCCGACGAAAGACATCCCGCGCCTCTATCGGACGCAGCGAGCGCCTGCACGTGCGGGCGTCAGCGCGTTGTCTCGAATAGCTTCAGAAAGAAAAAGGCCCGGTACATGTCTTGGTCATGCACCGGGCCAAGCGGCAGGGTCTATTGGCTCTACCCTGCGGGGAACGTTTGGGCACGCGACCCTTGAGGTCAGCAGCGCCGAAACTCTGAAATTCGCAGCATGACCCGCGGCGGCGGCAGGCTTTCGCGGATCATGCTCGACTGGCACATCTCAAGCGGCGGGATGCGCCATAGGGGGACGTTCAGTCGTGGCGGGCCCCTTTGTAGAAGAGGCTCGCCCGGTTTCGCGACGCGCGGGTCAGGTAGCTGGCCGGATTGTCGAAGAAGGGCGAGGTGATCGCCTCGCGCACATCTTCGCGTTTCAGCCCCATGTCGAGGAGCTGACGGTCATCCAGGTCCTTCAGACGGCCGATCGCATAGCGGTTTCGGAGTTGCTGCCATACGGACGTGAGCATGCCTGTCACGCCGACGGCGCGGGAGGCATAGGACTGCTTTCCGGCAACGAGGTCGAGATCGAGGGCGTGCTGTGTCGTGCGCATGACAATTTCTCCTTTCAGGCACGAAGAGGCCCATCCCCTGCGGGGAGGTCGAACGCAGGGGCGGGCCGAAGAGTTTGGGATTCGCCGGCGAAATTGCCGGCCGGGGATCGATGAATTTGCTTCCGATAGATCGCAAATCCTTATTGATCAGTCCAACGAATGTTTTTAATGATATTCATCAAACAATCTTATGGATGCATCACGGCCATGTCCGCACCCCTTGATATCGATCAGCTCCAGACCTTTGTCGCGATCGCCGATACGGGCAGCTTCACCAAGGCGGCCGACCGGGTCTTCAAGACTCAATCCGCCGTTTCCATGCAGATGCGCCGGCTGGAAGAGCGCATCGGCAAGGCGCTGTTCATGAAGGACGGCCGCGGCAACAGGCTGACGGTCGAAGGCGACCGGCTGCTCAATTTTGCACGCCGGATGATCCGCCTCAACAACGAGGCGATCGCCTCCTTCGACGACAACCGGCTCGAAGGCACGCTCCGGATCGGCACGCCCGACGACTATGCCGACCGCTACATGCCCGAGATCATCATGCGCTTTGCCAAGACGCATCCGAATGTCGAGCTCTACATCGTCTGCGAGCCCTCCGTGGACCTCGCCGAAAAGATGGCCAAGGGCGACCTCGACATCGCGCTCGTCACCCACAATCCGCGCGCCCGCGCCTCCGACGTCGTCAGGACCGAGCCGCTCTGCTGGGTGAGCTCGATCAACCACCCGCTGCCCGAGAACGCGCCGATCCCGCTTGCTGTCGGCCGGCGCGACTGTCTGTGGCGCCAGGCCGCCTGCGCCGCACTCGACGCGACGGGCCGGGAATACCAGATCCTGTTCACCAGCTGGTCGTCGACGGTCGTCGCTGCCGCGGTGCTTGCCGGCATGGCCGTGTCCGTCCTGCCGGAATCGGCGCTTCGCCCGGGCATGAAGGTGCTGACGCTTGCAGACGGCTTCCCGGCGCTCGCGCCGGTCCAGATCGGCATCATGAAGCGGCCGGGCCTGTCGCCTTCGCTCTCGAACGCGATCAGCAACCACATCACCGCCTGCCTCGACAACATCACGCCGATCAGCGCCAACGACGACCTCGAGGCCGATATCAAGGGCTTCCCGCGTTATCCGCGTCTCCGGCAGAGCCATATGCTGCCGGGCTGGTAAGAGCGGAACGCAGAGACAGGAAAGGCCACGCACCAAGCCGGTGCGTGGCCTTTTTCTTGTTCGGAGATCGGCACGCGGCCGACCCCGCCACCGGTCTATTCGGCTGCCGTGCCGACAGCCTCCGCTTCGTAGCCATAAGCCGCGTGAAGCGCCGCGCGCACGCCGGCTTCATAGTCCGGATGGGCGCGCTTGAAATGCGCAAGCTGGCGCTCGACGATCAGGCCCGGCACGCCGCGCATCGCCGCGGCGATGTTGGAGAACAGGCGCGCTTTCTGGCCGGCATCAAACAGGTTGAACAGCGCGCGCGGCTGGCTGTAGTCGTCGTTGCCTTCGCGGTGGTCAAAGCGAGCCATGTCGCCGCTGATGCGCAGCGGCGGCTCCATCGCGGAGGGCTGCTCGACTGGGCCGTTGAACGAGTTGGGCTCGTAGTAGGCGTTGGAATTGCCGGTCTGGATGCCGCCAAACGTGTTCATCTGGCCATCGCGGTGATAGTGATGCACCGGGCATTTCGGCCGGTTGACCGGAATGTGCTCGTAGTGCGTGCCGAGCCGATAGCGATGGGCGTCGGCATAGGAGAACAGCCGCGCCTGCAGCATCTTGTCCGGCGAGAAGCCGATGCCGGGCACGATGTTAGACGGCGAGAAGGCGGCGTTCTCGACCTCGGCAAAATAGTTCTCCGGATTGCGGTTAAGCTCCAGCACGCCGACCTCGATCGGCGGATAGTCCGCATGCGGCCAGACCTTGGTGACGTCGAAGGGATTGTAGGGGGTCTTTTCCGCCTCGAGCTCGGGCATGACCTGCACCTGAAGCGTCCAGCGCGGATAATTGCCCTCCTCGATCGCGCCATAGAGCGCTTCCTGGTAGCTTTCGCGCGTGCGGCCGATCACATCAGCCGCCTCGGCATTGGTGTAGTGCTTGTGGCCGTGCTGGGTCTTGAAGTGGAACTTGACCCAATAGCGCTCGCCGGCATCGTTCCAGAGCGAGAAGGTGTGCGAGCCGTAGCCGTTCATGTGCAGCGGCGAGACCGGACATCCGCGGTCGGACATCAGGATCGTGACCTGATGCAGGCTTTCCGGCGACAGCGACCAGAAATCCCACATGGCGGTCGCCGAGCGCAGGTTGGTCTTCGGATGACGCTTCTGGGTGTGGATGAAGTCCGGGAACTTGTAGGCGTCGCGGACAAAGAAGATCGGCGTGTTGTTGCCGACGAGGTCCCAATTGCCCTCGGGCGTATAGAATTTCAGCGCGAAGCCGCGCACATCGCGTTCGGCATCGGCGGCGCCAAGCTCACCGGCAACGGTGGAGAAACGCGCCAGCATCGGCGTCTCGGCGCCCGGCTGCAGAACCTTGGCCTTGGTGTATTTCGAGATGTCGCCGGTGATCTTCAGCGTGCCATAGGCGCCCCAGCCCTTGGCATGCACGGCGCGCTCAGGGATGCGCTCGCGGTTTTGATGCGACAGCTTCTCGATAAGCTGATAGTCCTGCATCATGACGCCGCCGCGCGGGCCGGCCGTCAGCGAATTCTGGTTGTCCGGCACCGGGGCACCGGCACTCGTCGTCAATATGGGTCGATCAGACATCGCGTCCTCCTGTCAAAGGGTTTCGCGTCCGGGTGGTCACACAGGACCGGCGGCAGCCGTGGCGACTGCCGGCCGCAAACTGCGCGGCGATCAAAGCCCGAACGCTCTGGCAAGAGGGTTTTCCCACAGCGCTTCGATAATCTCCAATTGCATAAAAATTAAAAATCGATAAGATTTTCCTATCATGCTTACACTCAGACAGATGCGCTATTTCGAGGCGCTTGCCTCTGCTCGCCACTTCGGCAAGGCCGCCGAACTCGTCCATGTCAGCCAGCCGGCGCTCTCCGCCCAGATCATCGAAATGGAAAACCACCTGGGGGTGAAGCTGGTGGAACGCAGCCGCAGCGGCGTCTTCCTCACCCGCAAGGGCGAAGAGGTGCTGGCCCGCACCCGCGCCATCCTCGCCGAAGTGGATCAGCTGGAACTAAGCGCGCGGACCAGTTCCGGCACGCTCGAAGGGCGGATCCGCATCGGCGTCATCCCGACGCTTGCGCCCTATCTCGTTCCGCGGCTGGTGCCGCACCTGCGCCAGGTCTACCCGGCCATCGAGATCGAACTGAAGGAATCGGTGACATCGAGACTGGTGGCCGATCTCGGAGAGGGCCTGCTCGATGCCGTCGTCGCCGCCTTGCCGATCGAGACCGACGGGCTTTCGACGAAGCCGCTCTTTTCCGACCGCTTCTTCATGGCGATGGCGGACGACGAGCGAAACATCCTGATGTCGCCGCTGACCGAAGACCAGGTGGATGTCGAACAGCTGCTGCTGCTCGAAGAGGGCCATTGCCTGCGCGACCAGGCGCTCGCCGTCTGCAGCACGGCGGGCAAGCGACGCCTCGTCTCCTTCGGTGCGACCTCGATGACGACGCTCCTGCAGATGGTCGCCAATGGCATGGGCATGACGCTCATCCCGGAGATCGCGATCGCGACCGAGGCAGCCCGCAATTCCATCCGCATCGTGCCCTTCGCCGCCCCTGAACCGGCGCGCGAGATCGGGCTTATCTGGCGGCGCAGCAGCCCGCGCGAGCGCGACATGGAAGCGCTCGCAGCGGCGATCAGCGGCTGCGCCGACCACATTCTCCAGGCGGCAGCCGCCTGACCTAGCGACGCTCAGGCCAGCTTGGTCTTCAGGAACTCGACCGTCCGGCTCCAGGCGAGATCGGCTGCGGCCTTGTCATACCTCGCGGCAGAAGTGTCGTTGTTGAAGGCGTGGTTGACCCCGTCATAGACATAGATCGTCGCGTCCTTGCCGTTGTCTTTGAGCGCTTTCTGGTAGGCCTCGATGCCGGCGTTGATGCGCTCGTCGAGGCCTGCATAGTGCAGCAACAGCGCCGCCTTGATCTTCGGCACGTCCTCGGCCTTGGGCTGCGCGCCGTAATAGGCAACGCCGGCCTTCAGATCCGGGGAGCCGACCGCAAGCCGGTTGACGAGACCGCCGCCCCAGCAGAAGCCGATGGCGCCGACCTTGCCGGTCGATTGCGCATGTCCTTCCAGAAACGCCACGGTCGCCGCCGCATTCGCGGTCGTTGCCGCCGCATCGAGTGCGCCGATCATCTCGCGCGCCTTATCCTCGTCCGTCGGCGTGCCGCCGGCAGGCGACAGGAAGTCGGGCGCCAGCGCCAGGAAGCCTTCGAGCGCCATGCGCCGCGCAACGTCGCGGATATGCGGGTTCAGCCCGCGGTTCTCATGGATGACGATGACCGCCGGCAGCTTGCCGCTCACCTCTGCCGGGCGAACGAGGTAGCCCTTCATATCGCCGCCAGCGCCGGGATAGGTGATGTCCTCGCCGGTTACCCGGGTGTCGTTTGCAGCCACGATCTCGGCCTTTGCGCCATTGGCGGCGAGCAGCGGCGCGATCGCTGCCGCCGCCGCCGCGGAGCCGGCAAGGCCAGTGAGCTTTTCCATGAAACGACGGCGATCGAGGGTCAGATGCGTGTACTCGTCATAGGCGTCGATCATCGCCTGCGTGATCTTCGGTTCCTGCATGCCAGCCTCCTCCGGTTCATATCTCCCGCGGCGGCAGACAGAACCGCCCGCGACAGAATAGGTCGGCGGGCGGTCTGGAACATACAAACTTGCGTTACTGCCACGTGTTTCCCTCGCCCTTAAAGGCCGAAGGTCCCGCGCAGGTCGATCAGCCGTTGAGGTCGAGTACGATGCGGCCGTCGATCTTGCCTTCCTCCATGCGCTTGAAGATGGCGTTGATGTTCTCGATCTTGTCCCAGGTGAAATGCGACGCGACCTTGCCTTCGCCGGCAAACTCGAGCGATTCCTCCAGGTCCTGCCGCGTGCCGACGATCGAGCCGCGGATGGTGATGCGCTTCAGCACCGTGTCGAAAATCGGCAGGCACATCTGCCCGGGCGGCAGGCCAACAAGCGCCATCGTTCCCTTGGAGCGCAGCATGTTGAAGGCCTGCTCCATCGCTTTTGGCGCCACGGCCGTCACCAGGGCGCCATGCACACCGCCGGTCGCATCTCGCACCTGCTCGACCGCATCCTTGTCGCGCGCGTCGACGACGAGGTCGGCACCGAGCTTTCGCGCAAGTTCCAGCTTGTCCGGGAAGATATCGACGGCGGCGACATGCATGCCCATCGCCTTGGCATATTGCACCGCCATGTGCCCGAGCCCGCCGATGCCGGAGATCAGCGCCCATTCGCCCGGACGCACCTCGGTCTCCTTCAGCCCCTTGTAGACCGTGACGCCCGCGCAAAGAATGGGGGCCGCCGCTCCGAATTCGAGCTTTGCCGGCAGGCGGCCGACGAAGTCAGGATCGGCGAGGCCGTATTGCGCAAACGTGCCGTTGACGGAATAGCCGGTGTTCTGCTGGCTGCCGCAGAGCGTTTCCCAACCGGTGCGGCACGGCGTGCAGCCGCCGCAGGCAGTATGCAGCCACGGCACGCCGACGCGATCGCCTTCCTTCAGGCGCGTCACACCGCTGCCGAGCTTGGCGACGTAGCCGACGCCTTCATGTCCGGGAATGAAGGGCGGCTTCGGCTTGACCGGCCAATCGCCGTTGGCGGCGTGCAGGTCCGTGTGGCAGACGCCGGTTGCCTCGTATTTGATCAGCACCTGGCCGGGACCCGGCTCCGGGATCGGCACATTCTCGATTACCAGCGGCTTGCCGAATTCGCGCACCACGGCGGCTTTCATCGTTGCGGTCATCTCGTCCTCCGATGCGTTGTTGCCCAACGCCGGAGAGACTACGCGCAAAAGCGGCATCGGGTAATTGATACGCATCAAGACGGGAAGATGAAGGCGCAGACTGTCTCAGATCTGCGCCAGAATGCCGGTTCGCCTATCCCGGATCAGCTCATCGCCATCCAGACGGCGAGCCACACCCACATCGCAAACAGCGTTGCGCAGCCGCCCATGAACAGCGGGCGGCGATAGCGCAGGCGATTGCTGGTGACATGCACGAAGGCGTGCACATAACGCAGGGCGACGAAGAGCCAGGCAAGCGCGAGCGAGACGATGTTGTCGGCCTCGGTGATGTAGAGCAGCACGCAGCAGACGTAGAAGAGAACCGGCAGCTCGAACTGGTTGGCGATGCTGTTCTTGACCACCAGGCTTTCGCCCGGTTCGTCGCGGTTCTCGCGAAACTGACCGGCATTCGCCTTGCCGGCGCGCACCAGACCCATGCGGCGGACGGAGAGAAGAGCGTAGAGGCAGAAGACGAGGAAGACATGTGCCACGATCGGCCAGAAAATCTCGAAACCCGTCATTACGTTACTCCCTCAAACACGCTTACTCTGAAAAAGCGAAGGGCGCCGCGCGATGCCGCGGCGCCCTTCGAATGCAATCGCAATCAGTGCGCGCCCGGATAGTTCGGGCTTTCGCGGGTGATCGTCACGTCATGGGCGTGGCTTTCGCGCAGACCAGCACCGGAGATGCGCACGAACTGGGCGCGCTCCTGATATTCCTTGATCGTCGGGCCGCCGACATAGCCCATGGAGGCCTTGAGGCCGCCCGCGAGCTGATGCAGGACGCCTGCGACCGGACCCTTGTAGGGAACCTGGCCCTCGATGCCTTCCGGCACCAGCTTCAGCGTGTCGCGCACTTCCGCCTGGAAGTAGCGGTCTGCCGAACCGCGCGCCATGGCGCCGACGGAGCCCATGCCGCGGTAGGCCTTGAAGGAACGGCCCTGGTAGAGGAACACTTCGCCCGGGCTTTCATCGGTGCCGGCAAGCAGCGAGCCGATCATGACGGCCGAAGCACCGGCAGCGATCGCCTTGGCGAGGTCGCCGGAGAACTTGATGCCGCCATCGGCGATGACAGGAATGCCGGCCGCCTGAGCGGCTTCGACGGCGCCCATGATCGCAGCGAGCTGCGGCACGCCGACACCGGCGACGATGCGCGTGGTGCAGATCGAGCCCGGGCCGATACCGACCTTGACCGCATCCGCACCGGCATCGATCAGCGCCTTGGTGCCGGAGGCAGTCGCGACGTTACCGGCCATGATGCGAACCGAATTCGAGAGCTTCTTGACGCGGGCGACCGCGTCGAGAACGCGCTGCGAGTGACCATGGGCGGTATCGACGACGATGAGGTCGACGCCGGCATCGATCAGTCGCTCGGCACGCTCGAAGCCGTCATCGCCGACGGAGATGGCGGCGGCGGCGCGAAGGCGGCCCTGCGCATCCTTGGAGGCGTTCGGGTTCAGCTGCGCCTTCTCGATATCCTTGACGGTGATGAGACCGACGCAACGGCCGTCGCCATCGACGACAAGCAGCTTTTCGATGCGATGGGCGTGCAGCAGGCGCTTGGCTTCCTGCTGGTCGACGCTTTCCTTGACCGTGACCAGGTTCTCATGGGTCATGAGCTCGTGGATCTTCTGGTTCGGATCCGAAGCGAAGCGGACGTCGCGGTTGGTGAGGATACCGACGAGGCGACCCTGCTTCTGGCCACCGGCACCGCCGTTTTCGACGACCGGAATGCCGGAAATGCCATGCTGCTTCATCAGGCCGAGTGCATCGGCAAGCTTGGCGTCGGGGCCGATGGTCACCGGATTGACGACCATGCCGCTTTCGAACTTCTTGACCTGGCGAACCTCTTCGGCCTGCTCGGCCGGTGTCAGGTTGCGGTGGATGACACCGATGCCGCCGGCCTGCGCCATGGCAATCGCCAGACGACCTTCGGTCACCGTGTCCATGGCCGACGACAGGATCGGCAGGTTGAGGTCAATGTCCTGGGCAATGGTGGTCGCGATGTTGGTCTGACCGGGCATGACTTCGGAATGTCCCGGCAGGAGCAGGACGTCGTCGAAGGTCAAAGCCTCCAGACCAGTTGCCGTTTCGATGATGCGCGCCATGGCCAATTCCCTTCAAATAGCGAAAATCCCCGGGGACGGGCTGCGATTTGTCCACCGGGCGACTTCAAAGCGTGTCTTGGAAGTTGGCGAGGGCTCGTAACACGGATATGTCAGGATGAAAATAGCCAAAGCCGGGAAATGTCCCGCCTTCGGCCGATATTTGTTGCAGAGCAGCATTTCCGCGCAAAGAGGCGCGAAAACCGATCAGATGTCGAGCTGATAGCTTGCGGGCACGAAACGGTAACCCTCGCCCTGCTTCTCGACGAAACCGACCGCCGGAAACGGCATGTGGTAACCGATGAAGGGCAGCCGTTCGCTGGCGATCATGTCGAATACCCGGCGACGCGTCTCTGCCGCCTTCGCCTTGTCCATGTCGAAACGCACTTCCCAGTCCGGCCGCTGTAGCGACAGCACATAATGGTTGGCGGTATCGGCCGTCAGTATCAGGCCCTTGCCGTCGGAATCCAGCCGGAACACCATGTGCCCGGGCGAATGGCCGAAGGCGGCAATCGCCGAAATGCCGGGCACGACCGCGGCGCCGTCGCCGATGAAGGTGGTCTTCTCCGCAAGCGGCACGACTTTTTCCAGCACCGCCTTGTGGCCGTTTTCGGCCGGCGTGCCGGCGCGGGCCGGATCCTTCCAGAAGGCGTATTCGACCTCGCCCATCACATAGCGGGCATTGGCGAAGGCCGGCTTCCCGGCCTCCATCAGGCCGCCGATGTGGTCGCCATGCATATGGGTCACCACGACGACCGAGACCTGTTCGGGCGCATAGCCGGCAGCGCGGATCCCGTCGAGCAGACGGCCCGCCCCCGCGTCCCGACCGCCCTCGCCCATGCCGGTATCGAAGAGCACGAGATCCGATCCAGTATCGACCAGGGCCGGCGAATAGCTGTTGAGCAGCGCATCCGTCGGCAGGAAGTTCTGCTGCAGCAGTTCGGCCACGGCCTCTTGCGGCTGGTTGGTGCCGTAGGTCTCGTGCGGCTTGTCGCTGACGCGCGTGCCGTCGTTGACGACGACGATCTTGAACGCGCCAAGCTTGAGCATTCTTGTCGGAGGGCTGGCTTTCATGCCGGTGTTTTCCGATTTTTCCTGAGCGACTGCAATGCCCGTCATCAGCGAGGGCGCTGCGAGCACGCTGAGCGTTCCCGCTCCCATCAAGGTCCTGCGCTTCATCGACATTTCACTCATGGTCCGTTTTCGCTTTCTGTTGGGTCCGTTGCCATCGGCGGCAACCCGGCCAGAACTAGCGTCTTGACAGCAAAGGCCAGTCGGGATCACAGGCTTTTGATCCGCAATCACCGGTTTTGCCCCGACAAAAGCCATGACCGGTATTATTAGCTTCTGCTTATCGCTGACCGTCCGAAGCATCGTTTCATGAACCGTATCGTCCCGATGATCCTCGCCGTCGCTCTTTTCATGGAGCAGATGGACTCGACCGTGATTTCCACGTCGTTGCCGGCAATCGCCCGCGACATCGGCGTCGGGCCGATTACGCTGAAGCTGGCGCTGACCGCCTATATGGTGGCGCTGGCGATCTTCATCCCCTTGAGCGGCTGGATGGCCGACCGCTTCGGCGCCAAGAAGATCTTTCGCGCGGCGATCCTGGTCTTCATTGCCGGATCGATCTTCTGCGCCATTTCGAACAGCCTTCTCGCCTTCGTCTTCTCCCGCTTCCTGCAGGGCATGGGCGGCGCGATGATGACGCCGGTCGCCCGCCTCGTGCTGGTGCGCGGCACGCCGCGCAGCGAACTGGTGTCGGCGATGGCGCTGCTGACGATCCCGGCGCTCGTCGGTCCGCTTGCCGGGCCGCCGCTCGGCGGCTTCATCACCACCTATTTCTCCTGGCACTGGATCTTCCTGATCAACGTGCCGGTCGGCATCGCCGGCTACATCCTGTCGGGCATCTACCTGCCGAAGATGGAGCCACTCGATCCGCCGCCGGTCGACGTGTTCGGCTTCCTGCTCGGCGGCGTCGCCGCCTCCGGCATCGTCTTCGGCCTGTCGGTGATCAGCCTGCCCGCCCTGCCTCCGGTCATCGGCATCGCCTCGGTGTTGATCGGCCTCTTTTCGGCCCTGCTCTACATGCGCCATGCGCGGCGCCATCCGGCCCCGGTCCTCGACCTCAAGCTCTTCAAGGACAGCGCCTTTCGCGCCGCTTCGATCGGCGGCACGATCTTCCGCATCTCGGTCGGCGCCGTTCCCTTCCTGATGCCGCTGATGCTGCAGGTCGGCTTCGGCCTCAACCCGTTTCAATCGGGCATGATCACCTTCATCGGCGCGGTCGGCGCGATCACCACGAAGTTCTATGCACGCCGGGTCCTGGCCTTTGCCGGCTTCCGCACGACGCTGATCATTGCGGCGATCATTGCGGCGATCACCACCTTCGCCAATGGCTTCTTCACGCCGGAGACGCCCTATCTGGTGCTGATCACGATCCTGCTTATCGCCGGCTTCGCGCGTTCTTTCTTCTTCACCAGCGTCAACGCGCTGTCTTTTGCCGATATCGACGATGCGGACGCCAGCAAGGCGACCTCGATGAGCGCCGTGCTCCAACAGATCAGCCTGGCACTCGGCGTCGCTGTCGCCGGTGCGATCCTCGAAATCGAGACGAAGCTCAGCGGCGGCCCGCTGCAGCTCGACGATTTCCATACCGCCTTCATGATCATCGCCGCCGCCAACCTGATCGCGGCGATCCCGTTCCTCACCATGGCGAAGAACGCCGGTTCCTCCGTATCGGGCCACCGGCTACCGGCGCGCGAGATCGAAACGGCTGCGGGGAAATAAGCCGCCCGACACATGCGCCGGCGGCGAACACGGCGGCGGCTTTTCGAACGGCTGCTGCATGTCGCCTTAAACCGACCGTCCTCGTGGACGGCAGCATGCGGCAAATCAAAGGATTACAGGGCCCCTTGCGCGTCTGATCAAGGCGCGGGGAGCCCAGCTGCCCCAAGCGGTTCTCGCGCCGCCTAGTAGTCGGCCAGCACCTGCTCGGCACCCACGTCGCCAAAGCGGGGCTTCACGCCGAGAAGCGGTGCCGCGCGGCCGATGATGGCCTTGACCATGGGGGCGGCATTGGCCGCAGCCGTTCGCCCGCCATTTTCGCCGGTCCGTGGCGCATCGATGATCGAAAGAACGATGTATTTGGGCTTGTCCATCGGGAATGCCGCCAGGAACCCATTGAAGTTCAGGTCCTTGGCATATCGCCCGTTAATGACCTTGTCGGCCGTGCCGGTCTTGCCGCCGACATGGAAGCCTTCCACCTGCGCCCGCCTGCCGGACCCCTTCACGCCATTCCAGTTGTAGAGAAAGCGCATGTCGGCGCTGGTCGATTCCTTGATCACCCTCTGCGCAACGAGCTGCGTGTCTTCTGCCGAGCGCGGCAGGAATGTCGGCGGGATCAGGTGCCCGCCGTTCATCAGGGCGGCGGCCGCAACCGCCGTCTGCAGCGGCGTCGTCGCCACGCCATGGCCGAAGGATATCGTTACCGAGTTGATCTTCTTCCAGGTACGCGGCTGGGTCGGCGTTGCCACGCCCGGCATTTCGGTTTCCATCTTCGACAGCAGGCCCAGTTTGGTCAGAAACTGCTGGTGCGCTTCGATCCCGACCATATCGGCGACAGCCGCCGTGCCGATGTTCGACGAATACTGGAACACCTCCGGGATCGACAGCGGACGGTTCTTGCCCTTGAAGTCCTTGATGGTGAAGCCGCCCATGCGGATCGGCCGCGACGCGTCGACGACCGAATTCAGATTGACCTTGCCCGCATCCAGTCCCATCGCCAGCGTGAAGCTCTTGAAGGTCGAGCCCATCTCGAAGGTGGCGTTGCTCATCCGGTTGAACCAACCCTTTTCGTACTCCTTGTCGACGCCGCCGCCGGGCAAGGTTCGCGAGGGTTCGTTCGGATCGTAATCGGGCACCGACGCCATGGCGAGCACTTCGCCGGTGTCGGCGTCGAGCACCACCGCACCCGCGGCTTCGGCCTCATAGGCCGTCATCGCGTTGGCCACCACTTCGCGCACGATGTTCTGCACGCGCAGATCGATCGACAGCCGTACCGGCTCCAGCGACGCATTGCTGGTGAGGCCAGCCGCCCGCAGATCGGCAAAGCCCTGCTGATCGAGATAACGCTCTATGCCCGCCAGTCCCTGGTTGTCGACATTGACGTGGCCGAGGATGTGCGAAGCGGTGACGCCGCCGGGATAGAAGCGGCGCTTCTCCGGGCGGAAACCGATGCCGGGAATGCCGAGCGCCAGAATATCGGACTGCTGCTTCGGGGTGAGCTGGCGCCGCAGCCACTGGAAGGCCGAACCGGACTGGAGCTTGCGATGCGTGTCGCGCCAATCGAGATTGGGGATGACCGTCGCGAGCTTCTCGACGACCTCGTCGGCATCGACGATCTTGCGCGGCTCCGCATAGAGCGACATCGTGTTGAGATCGGTCGCCAGCAGATGTCCGTTGCGGTCGACGATATCCGGGCGAGAGGCAATCACGTGGCCGCTGCCACCGATCGATGCGGTGTCGGCCGGCGCCGACAGGCCATACTGAACCAGCCGTCCGCCGACCACGAGGAAGACCACGGCGAAGCCGGCGATCAGTATCCCCACGCGCTGCCGCGCCTGGTTCCTACGGCCGGCGCTGGTGCCGATGATGACCCCCGGCTTGCCGGCACCATTCCTCTTTACAGAAAAATGCGCGCGGCTTCTGAGCCGAACGGCAAGCGAAATCATCGACATACAGGTACTTCCACATGCAGGCCAACCGAGCACGTGCTCGACCCGTCGCCAATCGTCGATCGGCAGCCAGCGCTCGGTGGAACTAAAACCTTAGGAGGTCCTAATGGACCAGAGAGTAACACCAGAGTTGCACTCAACTGGTTAATGGCCGATTAACCACGATGCACCGTCTTTAGGGGGAACCGGGTTTTACAGAGCGATCAGGGGTGCGGCCGATCGGCACAAGCCAGCCCGGCCCATCGCTCCGCCCTGCCTTCATGATGAGGAGATTTCTGGAAAGTCGGCGGCCCGCGAGCGGTTACTCCGGCCGCTCGCAGACCGCGGCGATCTTGTTGCCGTCGTGATCGCGCACCCAGGCGCCGTAAAAATTTGCGTGAAACGGGCGCAGGCCCGGTGCGCCCTCGTCCGTACCGCCATTGGCAAGGGCTGCGGCATGAAAAGCATCGACGGCGGCACGCGTCTCGGCTTCAAGCGCGATGCTCACACCATTGCCATAGGTGGCGGGCGCGCGGTCGAAGGGCGTCACCACCCAGAAACGGATGCGGTCACCCTCAGCACCATAGCCGATCTCGGTCTCGTCCTGGCGTTGCCTGTGAAACCCAAGCGCCGGCAACACCGCATCGTAGAACGCGCCGGCGCGTGTCAGATCGTTGCTGCCGACCGTGACGTAAAGCAGCATGCTATTCGGCCGCTTCGTCTTCGGTTTCCGTTTCGCTGGCGGTCTGCTGACGTCCCTTGAAGTCCTTGGCCAACAGGAACATCTCGACCGATTCGGCGCGCGAGGAGGCCGGCTTCACATGGATGACCTGACGGAAATTCTGCTTGAGCATGTTGAGCAGCTCGCGCTCGGTGCCGCCCTGGAAGGTCTTCGCCAGGAAATGTCCGCCCTTGCCCAGCACGTCGACGGCGAAATAGGCTGCGACCTCGCACAGATGCATGGTGCGCAGGTGATCGGTCTGGCGGTGCCCGGTCGTCGGCGCCGCCATGTCGGAGATCACGAGATCCGGCGTTCCGCCGATGGCTTCCTTCAGTTTCGCCGGCGCCTCGGGGTCGAGGAAATCCATCTGCAGGATGCGCACGCCCGGGATCGGGTCCACCTCCAGGAAGTCGATCGCGGCGACGCGCGGATCGGCATCGGTCGAATTGGTGACCTTGGCGGCGATCTGCGACCAGCTGCCGGGCGCAGCACCCAAGTCGATAATGCGGCGCGCGCCGTTCAGGATCTTGTGCTTCTCGTCAATCTCCAGCAGCTTGAAGGCCGCGCGGGCGCGATAGCCCTCGAGTTGCGCCCGCTGCACATAGGGGTCGTTGATGTGGCGCTCGATCCAGCGGCGGGAGGATGCCTTGAGCTTGCCCTTCTTGACCTTCTGGCCAAGCTTGCGGCCGCTGCGGTTGCCGCCGACAGGAGGTTTCGTCATGGTTTGTTTCCTTCGTGGCTGCCGGAGGCATTGGAGCCGCGCTGGTGGCGGCGCGGCCGAGAGCGGCGCCAAGCGCCGTCGTCCGCCATCATGTCGGTGAGCAGGCCTTCGCGCAGGCCACGATCGGCGACGCGCATGCGGGTCGACGGCCAGCGGCGGCGGATTGCTTCGAGGATGGCGCAGCCGGCAAGCACCAGATCGGCGCGATCCGGGCCGATGCAGGGATTGGCGGCGCGTGCGTCGAAATCCCAGGACAGAAGCCTTGCCTGCATGGCCGAGACTTCATCGTCCGTCAGCCACAGGCCATCGACGCGACGGCGATCATAGCGCGGCAGATCGAGATGCACGCCGGCAAGCGTCGTCACCGTGCCCGACGTGCCGATCAGGTGGAAGCCGCTGCCTGACGTGCCGTTCGCCAGAGCTTCGACAGGCGGGCTGTCGAAGCGGGAAAGCATGCCTTCGACTTCCTGCACCATCGCCTCGAAGCTTGCCGGCGTTACGTGCTGGCCGCCATGGCGCTCCGAAAGCGTGACGACGCCGACCGGCAGCGAGGTCCAGTGGGTGATGTGGTTTGCGAGCCGGTTCGAGCGCGAATCACCGATGCGGATGACGGCGATCTCGGACGAGCCGCCGCCGATATCGAAGAGCACGACCGAGCGCGTCTCGCGGTCGACCAACGACGAGCAGCCGGAAACGGCAAGCCGTGCCTCGGTTTCGCGGTTGATGATTTCGAGATCGAGACCGGTTTCGCTCGCAACCCGCTGAAGGAAGCTTTCACCGTTTTCAGCGGCGCGGGCAGCCTCCGTCGCAATCAGGCGGCTGCGGCGGATGGTACGGGCGCCGAGCTTCGACGCGCAGATCTTCAGGGCCTCGACGGCGCGCTCCATCGCCTCGTCCGACAGCCGGCCGCTGGCACCGAGCCCTTCGCCGAGACGCACGATGCGCGAGAAGGCATCGACCACCCGGAACTGGCCGGGACGGGTCGGCTGCGCGATCAGCAGGCGGCAATTGTTGGTGCCGAGATCAAGCGCGGCATAGAGCGGCGCAGGAGGTTCGCCGGCGGCAACATAGGGTGCACGCGGTTGTTCACCGCGATTGCCCGGCCGCAACTGCGTGCCCGCATGACCGCCGCCGGAAGCAGAAGCCTGCCGCGCATTGCCGCCGCCATCGGCGCCACGCTGCGGCGCCGGCTGGCGCTCGCCGCTCGTCAGCGGGCGACCCTGGAGCCCGCGGCGATGCTTGGCCTTCTTGCTGCGCTTGTGGCCCTTGCGTTCGCCAAGCGACGCATCGACGACCTGGACGCCGCTGTTTTGCGAGGCGGATCCGGCCTGAGCCTGCTGTTTTGCTGATTTCGAACGACGTCGCCGCTTGCGCTTGCGCGCCGGCTCCGTTTCGTTCTCTCCTGCGGGACGCCCTGCCAAACCGGCTGGGCCGGACTGGCTGGCAATTGCAGACGGCGAAGCAGACGACTTACGTCGTTTGCGCTTGCCCTTGCCGTTGCGCGGACCGAGCTTCGATCCATCACCGCGGCCTGCTGCCGACGCCCCGGATTCGGACGGCTTATCGCCGTGATCGGGGTCTTTCACTTGTTTCAACCATGGCGCCGCGCAAGGCCTTACGGCCGCTCAAGGCGCTCTCTCGATTTTTCGTTGGCGCGACTGTACCAGCGCAACCCCCATTCGCCAAACTTTTTTTGAGAACCGGCTTGTGCACAACAAAGGCGTCGGGCGCCCGAACCCAGCAAACACAGCGGGTTGAGCATAAGGCCGCCTGTTCCGGTCACCCCTGATGGCTGCGATCTTCACTTCATGCGCGATTTTTTTTGCAAAAGGTATTTGCATCAGCCGCCGATTTGTTTATAAGCCCGCCAACCACACCGACGGGCTTCGCTCCGACGGCGGCTTTGGGGAATAGGTTAACGGTAGACCCACGGACTCTGACTCCGTTAGTCCTGGTTCGAATCCAGGTTCCCCAGCCAACTTTCACAGACAATTCAATAAGACATCAATGACATGCGGAACGCTCACGCGTGACGGACGCTCGCTAATGCAATGTTTCGCCCGACGAACCAGACGGCCGAACTCGGCGATCGGCTCGTCTGGGCATGGCTGCCGTTACCCAGCGGCAACGGCGCGCTTCCCGCGGCGAAATCAGCTGTAATATGCCCCTAAACACTGCAGCTTCGGTGTTTGCGGATATTCAGATCTCTTAGAGAGGCGCATACTCTTCGCCGCCCACAAATCAGGCGGAGACAGGCCGATGCTCGAGACAAAAGCGGATGCGGCATATGCGATCGAGTACTTCCAGGAACACCCGGAAGCCGGGCTGTGCCGGGAAGGACGGCGCTGGTGGATAACGCCGAACGCAAACGAGACCGATCGGCGGGTTCTCCGTATCGACAGCGCTGAAGCGGAACGACTGAAGGAAGACGCCCGCCTTCAGTCCGTCGCTGACATCGCGCATGCGGGCCGGTCGCTCTGGATCATGAGGAACATGACGTAGGTGCCCTTGCGGGTGGGCCACGGAGCATGGTCCCTACAGCAATCCCCGCCCGGCAAGATTGCGCATCAGCGACGCGGCGCCAAAGCTCCACGGCGCGCACTCCGTCGACAGTCGCACCGTGTTGGTCAGCGATCCGAGTTCGGCGTTGGCGATCGTCACCACGTCGCCGCGCTTGTGGGTGAAGCCCTGGCCGGGCTCTTCGCGGTCCTCGACGGGGGCGAAGAGCGTGCCCATGAACAGCATCAGGCCATCGGGATACTGGTGATGCGGACCGATCGCCTGGGCGACGAGGTCGAGCGGATCGCGGCTGATCTCGGCCATCGAACTGCGGCCGGTCAGGCGGTAGCCGTCCTCACCTTCGACCAGGAGGCTGAGTTCCGCCCTGCGGACATCGTCGATGGTGTAGCTTTCGTCGAAGAGCCGGATGAAGGGGCCGATGGCGCAGGAGGCGTTGTTGTCCTTGGCCTTGCCAAGAAGCAGCGCCGAGCGCCCCTCGATGTCGCGCAGGTTGACGTCATTGCCGAGGGTGGCACCCCTCACCTGGCCGCTTGAGGAAACCGCAAGTACGATCTCCGGCTCTGGGTTGTTCCAGCGCGACGCCGGGTGCAGGCCGACATCGGCGCCCGGGCCGACAGCCGAGAGGACCTGCGCCTTGGTGAAGACCTCCGCGTCCGGGCCGATGCCGACCTCCAGATATTGCGACCAGACGCCCTCTTCGATGAGGGCAGCCTTGACGCGGGCCGCCTCCGGCGAACCGGGCTTCAGGTTTCGCAGACTGTCGCCGATGACGGCGGTGACGCGGGCGCGGATGGCCTCCGCGCGCGATGCATCACCCGCCGCCCGTTCCTCGATGACGCGCTCGATCATCGAGCGCGCGAAGGTGACACCGCAGGCCTTGACCGCCTGGAGGTCCGAGGGCGCGATCAGGTGGATACGCGCCGGGTCCGCCTTTTGCGCGAGGAATTCCTCGATCGAGCCCAGTCGCTCACCCGGTGCGGTGCGGGCATGGTGAACCGGATCCGAAAGCTCGAGCAGGTCGCGCATGGTCGGCGCCGTCTTGCTGGTGATGTCGCAGAGCGCGCCGTCGCGCAGGACGACAAGCGACGGCCCGGCCACGTCCGGCCGCCAGACGCGGCCGACAAAGGTACCAGTGCGAAATGCCGGATCCATCATGCCTTCCATCCTCCCGTGAACACCTATTTCTTGCAGCGGAAGGCGGGGCTGTAAAGCCGGCAGCGACACTCAGGCTTCCCTCCGGTTGCAGCGTCCGGAACATTGCAAATCCTCATACGTTTATGCCTATGCCACGCCCCCTCCGGGCGCCCTTGTCGCGCAATCGCGACGGCGCGAAATCCGGTGCCACGACTGCCGGGAAGGTTCAGGAGCAGTCGCATCAAGGCCAGGAGGACGCCAAGAAAAGGATGCACACAATGAACCAGCACGAGGAATTCAAGGACAAGCCCGTGATCGATCCGGTGACCGGGCAGCCGCTGCCGCAGACACCAACGCAGATGAGCGACGTGCCGCCTCCACCCCGCTCCGGCCGCAGTAACTGGCCGATCGTCATCATCCTGCTCGCCGGCCTGGTATTGGCGCTGATCGCCTGGCTGCCGGCCGAACTCAGCCGCGACACCGCCAACACGGCAGCGCCTCCGGCGACCACCGACCAGCCGGCAACTGGGACGACGGGCCAGGCCACACCGCCGGCCGATACGGCCACGCCCCCCGCCGGTGGAACAACGACCCAGCCGGCACCGGAAACGACGCCGCAGCAGGGAACGCAGGGCGCCAGCCCGAACTCGACCCCTGGCACGACACCCGACATGACGCAGCCGGCGCCCTAAGTATGACGGAGCCCGCGCAAATCGATGGGCCGGAGGTTTTGATCTCCGGCTCTCGCGTCGTCGTTGACCGGAACGAAAGCGCTGAGGCCGAATGACGGACCGGGTGTTTCCGTCCAACGTCGTCGGTCAGTGCGGCCTGATGTTTGCGGAAATCATCGCATCCCAACCGGCTGAGGCGCAGTCGGCGATCGCAAGCAGGGTTTCCCGCGTGGCACCATCGCGCGCCTGGATCGACATGCCGTGCTGCAGCGAGGCGACGTAGGCGGCAATCGCGGCGCAATCGACACCGGCAGGCAGGTCGCCCTCTTCGACGGCGCGCTCGAAACGCTGCTCCAGAGCCACCTGCTTCTCAAGCCGGCGCAGCTTCAATGCGTCGCACACCTCCGCGTCCCCGCCCGCCATCTGCGGCGCGGAAAGAACCACCATGCAGCCTCTCGGCTCGCCCCGCTGGGTAAAATTCGCAGCCGTGCGCCTCAACAGGTCGTGCACCGCCGCCTTTGCGGTCGGAACCGCCTCCAGTTCATCCCAGATGCCGGCACCGTCGGTGCGGCCGTAAAGATCCACAGCCTCGATGAAGAGCTGCGCCTTGCTGCCGAAGGCAGCATAGAGGCTCGGCGGGTTCAATCCCATGACCCGGGTCAGGTCCGAAAGCGAGGTATTGTCGTAGCCCTTGTCCCAGAAGAGCTGCATGGCGCTTGCAAGCGCCTCGTCCCTCGAAAAACTGCGTGGCCGCCCGCGGCTCATGCTCGCTGATCCTTTTTGTATCGATCAATACATAAATCGCTTGACAGCGGATGGCAAGTCGCCTCCCTTTATATGTATCGATCACTACAGATTTGGAGAAGCCAGTGACGAGTTTGAAAGACAAGGTGGCCCTGGTAACGGGCGGCAGCCGCGGCATCGGTGCTGCGATCGCAAATCGGTTGGCGAGCGACGGCGCAACGGTGGCGGTGACCTACAGCCAGTCGAAAGAAAAGGCCGAGGCGCTCGTGGCGGAGATCAAGCGGAATGGCGGCAGCGCGCTGGCAATCCGGGCGGACAACCGCGATCCGGGCGCGGTCGAGGCTGCCGTCAAGTCGGTTGCGGAGAAGCACGGTCGCATCGACATTCTCGTCAACAATGCCGGCATCTTCGATGCCGGGACGATAGACGAGGTAACCGCGGAGGATTTCGACCGGACGATCGACGTCAATGTGAAGGCGGTGTTCCTTGCCACGCGCGCCGCGGCAGCGCACATGCCGGACGGCGGGCGCGTCATCACGATCGGCAGCAACCTTGCCGCCCGCGTCCCATGGCCGGGCATGAGCCTTTATGTGCTGAGCAAAAGCGCGCTGATCGGCTTCACCAAGGCGGTGGCACGCGATCTCGGGCCGAAGGGCATCACCGTCAACATCGTCCATCCGGGCTCGACGGACACGGACATGAACCCGGCCAATGGCGACCATGCCGGCCCACAGCGCGGACTGATGGCGATCCCCCGCTTCAACGAGGCAAGCGACGTGGCAGGCGTCGTCGCCTGGCTGGCGGGTCCTGACGGCCGCAGCGTCACGGGCGCCGAATTCACCATCGACGGCGGCACCAACGCCTGATCAGCCAAAGAACAAGGCCGGAAGCGCAGCTTCCGGCCTTTTCCCACTGCGTGATGCTGTGGCTTCGGACCCGTCAGGCCAGGAAGCGCTCCGGCCGGTAGGGCGCGATGTCGATGACCGTCTTTTCATCGGTCATGGCTTCCGCCAGCGCCCGGCCGGTGACCGGCCCGAGCGTCATGCCGTGATGGGCGTGACCGAAGGCAAACCACAGGCCCTCGTGACGCGGCGCCTTGCCGATCAGCGGCATCATGTCCGGCGTGCAGGGACGCGCGCCCATCCACGGTTCTTCGTCACGGCGTTCGGCCAGCGGGAAGAACTCGCGCGCCACCCGCTCGGCTCGCGTCAGCTGCACCGGCGTCTTCGGCGCGTCGCGCCAGGCAAATTCCGCGCCGGTCGTCAAACGGATGCCGCGCAGCATCGGCGCCAGGAAATAGCCCTTCTCGGCATCGAGCACCCAGTTGTTGAGCTGCGCGCCCTCCTGCGTGCCATAGTGCATGTGGTAACCGCGCTTCACGGCAAGCGGGAAATGGTAACCGAGCTTGCGGGTCACCGTATCGGCCCAGGGGCCGAGCGCCACGACGACTTCGCGCGTCTCCAGCGGCCCTTCCGGAGTGGCGACGCGCCAACCGGGACCTTCGAGCACGTGTTCTGTCGTCGCCGCATCGCCGGAAATCAGCCGTCCGCCCAGGGACTGGAAGTAGGCGAGATACGCCTTGTTGAGGCTGTGCGGATCGCGGATCGACCAGGGATCGCTCCAGCGCAGGCCACCGACGAGATCCGCCTTGATCGACGGTTCCAGCGTCTTCAGCTCACTCGTCGAAAGCTTCTGGTGGTTGACCCCAAAACCGGCCGAGAGTTTTTCCGCTTCCTTGTACGCGGCGTCGCGCTCCTTCTCGGTGCGGAACACCTTCATCCAGCCATCCTTGCGGATGAGGTCGCCGGCGCCGGACGCCTCGATCAGATCCTGGTGTTCGCTGATCGAATGCTCGATCAGCGGTGCATAGAGCTGGGCGATGCGCCGGTGCTGGGTGAAGCCGGAATGCCACCAGTAGCGCGCCAGGAACGGCACCAGGCCCGGCAGGGCGCGGAAATGGTAATGGGCGTCTATGGTGTTGTTGAGCGCGTAGCGAAAGAGCGCGCCGAAATCATGCGGGAAACCATAGGGAAAGACGCCCTCGCGCTGGATCAGGCCGGCATTGCCGTAGGAGGTTTCCTCGCCGGCGCCGCGACGGTCGAGCAACACCACCGACTTGCCGCGGCGGGCGAGATGGATGGCGGTGGAAATGCCGACGATGCCGGCGCCCAGAACCACTACGTCAGTCTTCATCTAAAGGCTGCCCCGTTGCTCGATCAAGACAAGCCGCGGCTTTTACGTCGGGCCGCGGCACCAATATCACTTCCTCTTCAGCGCAGTCATGATCTGCTCGAGATAGCCGAGCAACACGGCCGATACGACGAAGGCAAGATGTATGATCGTCGCCCACATCAGCTGTTCGCTGGAATATTGCTGCGCGTTCAAGAAGATCTGCAGCAGGTGGATCGAGGAAATGGCCACGATCGACGACGCGACCTTGATCTTCAGACTACCGGAATCGAGCTTGCCGAGGAAGGAGACCTCAGCGTCGCCTTCGTCGAAGCGGCTGACGAAGTTCTCGTACCCTGAAATCATCACCATCACGATCAGGCTGGCGACCAGCGCGGCATCGATCAGGGCGAGCATGGCCAGGATCATCTCCGCATCGTCATAGACGAAGACCATGCTGGCGATCTTGAACAGCTTGAAGGCGAACGAGATGCCGTAAAGGGCGAGCGCCGCTACCAGGCCAAGATAGAAGATAACGAGGAGCCAGCGGCTGGAGAGGATGATCCGCTCGACGAGCAGTTCCAGCGATTTCATGGTGTTCGGTTCCTCAAGGCTATTGCGACGGTTTCGGCATCAATAGCCAAGCAGGCAGGCAAGGGCAAGCAAGACGATCGAGCCCCAAACGCACCAAGGGCGGCCGTCACGCCGCCCATTTTCATCCATTCGTATTCGTCAAATTCGGGCTCCGGTCAGCCGCGGCGCACGAGGCCTGCAACGAGCGAAATCACCAGGAAGACCAGGAAAAGGAAGAAGAGGATCTGCGCGATGCCCGCGGACGTGCCGGCAATACCCCCAAACCCAAGTACACCCGCTATGATTGCCACAACGAGGAAGACAAGCGCGTAGTATAACATAGCAATTCTCCTTGCCTAAATCACTGCAAAGCAAACGCCATAGCTTTCAATTTGTTCCAGTTATCGATCAAAATCGGCGCGCAGAATTCCGCGGCTTCACTCGACATTAATATTCTGTTTACGATGAAAGACGAAAGAGTCCCAAATCGGCACGGTTTGCACCGGAAATGCCCGGAACCTTCGCAATACTCTGACGTTCTTCATCCATGGAACACGCAGGGTCGAAATGAAGATGCCGACAGCACATATCTGGAAAACGGCGATCGAAGCCGGACGGGAGCGGACGCATCTCTCCGATAGAAATCTTCACATCGGAAAGACGATGCGCGACCTATACACCGACGGCGACGAAAAGAGCGCCAAGCTTCAGTCTTTGATGGAAGAACTCCGCAAGAGAGAGGCCAAGGCAAAGAAGAAATAAGCGCGATACGCACCACAAACAAAGCCGCGCGACAGATGTCGCGCGGCCTTTGCTTTTACGGTTGTTCTTCCGGGAAAGAAGACTGACTGCATCGCTCGAACCACTAACGGCGGGACATCCAGTCGTCGATCTGGCGCTCCGCCTCGTCACGCGCAACGCCGTAGCGCGCCTGGATCCGCCCGGCGAGTTCTTCCCTGCGGCCATCGATGACATCGAGGTCGTCATTGGTGAGCTTACCCCACTGCGTCTGAACCTTGCCCTTCAGCTCGTGCCATTTTCCTTCAACAATATCCCAGTTCATTTTCTGTCCTTTCGGTTGATGCGGCCGCGCAAGCGCAAATTGCGCTTGGGCAATTGCGCTTGGGCGGCCGGTGAAATCAGTTGCGAGTCCTGGCGCCGGCGTCGTGGCGCGCGGCTACGGCGTAGCTGCCGTCATCGACCTTGACCTCGACCTGAAGCCGGCCAGGCGCCTTCACCTGCCATTCGATGGTCGCGTCTTCCACGAACAGCGCCGGATCGACTTCCGCGCAAGCGCCATAGGCGTGCTTGAAGGTCGTTCCTGTCGCCTCGATCGCGGGCGAAAGCAGTTCGCGGCATTCGTCCACGGTTTCGAAAGCCACGGTGGGCGCCGGCACTTCGCGGCAGGCCTCTGTCGTCTGCATGCAGCCGACCAGGACCATGATGGCGGCAATATGTTCCATTCGCATGCTCCCTTCCGTCAAACTCCAACAGCAAACGGCAATGCACGATCTGCGGTTCCGCAAAGGGGCGCGAAATATTTCCCGGAACTTTGGCGTGAGCTGCGCGTTTGGACGCCCGTCAAAAGCCCCCATCGGCGGTTGGGAGACGGTCGAGAACCTGCATCCGTTCGCAGCGTTCAACCGGGCGCGAGGGCGCGCAACGGCGACTGCCACCGACCATCGGCCACACCAATAATGGAACAAAAACGCCGCGCTCTCGTTTTCGCAACGATAACAAGCGCTGCGACCGCGGCCGAGCGACGGAGGAGATACTGGCGAGGCAAGGACACACCGCAAGGAGCTCGCCCATTGCGAGCGCCGAACGGTTACATCAAAGGTCGATCAGGACGGCGCGGTAGCGGTGCGGGCTATGCCTCATTGTCGTCATTCTGTTCGTCACCAGTCGCGGGCAAATTGATTTCACCGAAAATTGATTCTCAGTTCAACAAAGCAACCCTCGGATAGGAACGCGTCATGAAGAAGATACTTATCGTAGCAAGCCTGATCCTGCCCCTCGCGGCATGCACGCAGACAGAAAAGGGCGCGGCGATCGGTGCAACCGGCGGCGCGATCGTCGGCGGCGCCGCGACGGGCAACGTCAGGGGTGCGGCCGTGGGCGCTGCCATCGGCGGTGTCGCCGGTGCGCTGATCGGCAATGCCAACGAGCCGGGCCGCTGCATCTATCGCGACCGCTACGGCCGCCGCTACGAAGCCGCCTGCTGATCGGCGCATCTCACGAAGAAACGGGCAGCTGTCCGTTTCTTCCCCCCTCAGAGCGGAACCCCACCCTTCGACGGGCCTTTGGCCGCAGCTTCCGCTTCATCCAGTTTTTCAAGAAGATTGAGAAATAGTTCCGGAACGGGCTCCTGCTCGAGCGACCGATAGAACGCCTTCAAGCTGGCGCCGATCGAGCCGCCGATATCTCGCGTTTCGGCCGTGCCGCCGCGCCGTTGGCTCACGCCTTCATGCTTTCCGGTTTCATCGTCCATGCTGCGCTTCACCACCGCTTCGTCCTTCACGGTTTTGCTGCCTGCGCGAAATCGCCGGCACACCGTTCGAACACGTCCCCCATTTGCTCTAAGCCGAAAAACGTGTTCAAAACATCCATCTATTCCGCCACATACCCCCTATCCTCAGAAATCAAACGAATCGCATTGCACGTAAGGAAGTCGTTGATGTCACTTTCGACCCGGATTGCGCCCCACCTGCCCTTTCTGCGCCGTTACGCGCGGGCCGTTACAGGCTCGCAGGCCGCAGGCGACGGGTATGTGGCCGCTGTTCTCGAAGCCCTGATCGAGGACATCAGTCTCTTTCCGGAAGCCTCGAACGATCGGATCAGCCTCTACAAGCTGTTCTGCTCACAGTTCGAAAAGATCTCGATCGACCGCAGCGAAAACACCTCGCCGTTCGCATGGGAGAAGCAGGCCGCCGCCAATCTGTCGCTGATCGCGCCTGTGCCGCGCCAGGCGTTTCTGCTCGTGTCGGTCGAGGGCTTTTCCATCGCCGATGCGGCCGAAGTCATGAGCCTGAGCCAGGCCGAATTTTCGAAGCTGCTGACCCTCGCCTCGGAGGACATCTCGCGCCAGGTCGCAACCGACGTCCTGATCATCGAGGACGAGCCGCTGATCGCGCTCGATATCGAGGATATGGTGACCAGCCTCGGCCACCGCGTAACCGGGATCGCCCGCACCCACGGCGAGGCGCTCGATCTCTACCGCAAGACCTCTCCGAAGATGGTCCTGGCCGACATCCAGCTTGCCGATGGCAGCTCGGGCATCGACGCCGTCAACGAGATCCTCACGCAGGCCGCGGTGCCGGTGATCTTCATCACCGCCTTCCCGGAACGGCTGCTGACCGGCAAGCGGCCGGAGCCGGCCTTCCTCGTGACCAAACCGTTCAATCCGGACATGGTGAAGGCGCTGATCAGCCAGGCGCTGTTCTTCGACGAACACGCTCGCTCTGCCCGGCGCTAAGCCGGGCAACATGTCGCTTATCCAGGAAGCTGTCGTTCCGGTGGCTGGTCGCTGATTTCCTCGACAATGGCGAGAACGATGAGAGAGAGCGGCAGTGCCAGCATGGCGCCGACCGCCCCCCACATCCAGGTCCAGAACACGATCGCCAGGAAGATCAGGAACGGGTTCACCTCGAGTTCGTTGCCGAGGATCGCCGGAATGGCAAGGTTTTCCATCGCGAGGTGAACGACGAAGAAGACCGCGGCCGGCGCCAATGCCAGCCACAGCACCTCGTGCGTCATCAGCCCCGCCACCAGCAGGCTCAGCGTCATCGCCGTCACGCCGAGATAAGGAATGAAGCTGGAGACGAAAGCGAACAGGCCCCACAGCGGAGCCATGCCCAGGCCGCCGACAAACGCGATCACCGTCGTCACCAGGCCGAGCGAGAGATAGATCACGCTGGCGATCGAGAAGTAACGCGCCAACGCGTCCTCGATGCCGTTCATGATGCGAATGGCGCTTAGCCGCCGCTCACGGCTGGCAAAGGCAAGGATGACGGCCTTCCGCAGTTGCAGCCGCCCGAGCAGGAACAGGCCGAGTGCCGCAAGGAAGATCAGGGTCTGCACCAAGGCGGGCGTCAGCCCGGCTGCAGTGGCGGCAAGCATCGGTCCGGCATTCTTCATGACGGTGTCGGCAATCGCGTCGTTGCCGATGCTGCGCGCGACAGCCAGCCGCAGCCACTCGAACCGATCGATGAACGGCATCACCCGCGCCACCACGCTTTCGGCGAGCTTCGGCGCCTCGGAGGCGAGCGCCGTCAGCGGGCCGAGAAGAGCATTGACGAGCCACGAGAGGCCGGTGACGAAGATGCCCGCCAACAGCAGCCCCCCGAAGATCGGCGGCAGACCGTAACGCGCCAGCCCGTCGGCGGTCCGGCCGAGCACCACGCCGACGACGATCGCCAGCGTGATCGGCAGCAGGATCGTTTCCATGGCGTAGATGCCCGCACATGCGGCAATGGCGAAAAGGCCGATGATGCTCCAGGCGACCATCAGATCGATGCCGTCGCGCCGCGGAGCGGTCGATGGCGCCGCCGTCGCGACGGCAGCCTCTTCCTCGACGATCCGCCGCGCGCGCTTGCGCTGCTGGGCGGCACCCGCCCGCCGCAGCGTGTTCGCGATCATGCCGCGCCGTCCCTCGGCCAGGGCGGCGCGCGGGTCGTTCGCGTTTCCGGTCAACAGATCAGGCCGCCCTGCCTTTTGCTCAGGCCCTGCTTGCGGCACATCGCGTGATTGATCTTGCACGGTCAGTGGTGTTCCGGCGGGAAGACATGCAGGGTCAGCGACAACAGGCCGAGCCCCAGGATGATGACGAGCAAGGTATGGGCGACACCTGCGGCGGTGTAGGGAACGAGCCCAAAACCGATCATGACGCCCGCCAGGAGAAGGACACAGACACGGGGCAGCCAGTAGAGCATTGACAGTCCTCCCAATGGTGGCGGCCGGTTTTGGCCTGCTTCTTCGGATCGGACACTTAACGTGCCGGCGCGCCGTTTGGTTCCGCGCATGGGAGCTGGAATGGGAACGAAAAACGCCGCCGGACGGCAGTCCGGCGGCGCAAAAATGAGACGACGGGAAATCCCGTAGCGCCGGCCTTAAGCGGCAGCGGCGACGACGATGACTTCGACGAGGTATTCCGGGGTCGCGAGCTTGGCTTCGCCGGTGGCGCGAGCCGGGGTATTGCCCTGCGGTGCCCAGGCGTCCCAGACCGAGTTCATCTTCGGGAAGTCTGCCATGTCGGCGAGCCAGATGGTGGCCGAAAGGATGCGGGTCTTGTCGGTGCCGGCGAGCGCCAGAAGACGGTCGACTTCGGCAAGCGCCTGCTTCGTCTGCGTCACGACATCGTCACCGGCGTTGCCGACCTGGCCAGCGAGGTAGACGGTGTTGTTGTAGACGACGGCCTGGCTCATACGGGGGCCGGTTTCGAAACGCTTGATTTCCATGGACGTGTTCCTGAGGTTGGGCCGGACGATCGGTCCGGCCGAAAAGCGGCTGCCCGCCGCCGAAAGGCGAGAGTTGAAGGCGGCGCGACACCTCTACACCATCATGCCCTCAAGTCAAAGAAGCCGGGAACGATGTCCCGGCTTCCTGTTTCATTGACGCTAGATCGACGAGATCAAGCCGCCTGCTTCTTCTTGGCAAGACGCGCCTTGATGCTCTCGACATCCGCACGTGGCGTCGCTGCAAACAGCGTCTTGGTGTAGCTGTGCTTCGGATCGGCAAAGACCTCGTCGCGGCTGCCGTATTCGACCGCTTCGCCGAAATACATCACCATGACGTCGTCAGCGATGTAGCGCACGACCGACAGGTCGTGGCTGATGAAGACGTAGGTGAGCTTCAACTCGTCCTGAAGATCGGCGAGCAGGTTCAGCACCTGTGCCTGGACCGACAGATCGAGCGCCGAGACCGGCTCGTCGAGCACCAGCAGCTTCGGGTTCAGCATCAACGCACGCGCAATGGCGATACGCTGGCGCTGGCCGCCCGAAAACATGTGCGGATAGCGGTTGAAGTGCAGCTCGGTGAGGCCGACCTTCTTCAGCATCGTCATCGCCCGGTCGCGACGTTCGTCGGCCGGCGTGTCGGTGTTGATGACCAGCGGTTCCATCAGGATGTCGCCGATCTTCTGGCGCGGGTTGAGCGAGCCATAGGGGTTCTGGAAGACGATCTGCACCTTGCGGCGCATCTCCGGCGTCATGTCGCCCTTGGAGATATCGATCTTCTTGCCCTCGATCAGAAGGTCGCCCGAGGTTGCCGGATCGATCAGGGTGAGGATGCGGCCGAGCGTAGACTTGCCGCAGCCGCTTTCGCCGACGATCGCCAGCGTCTTGCCCTCTTCGACGGAAAAGCTCACGCCTTTCAGCGCGTGAACCGTCTTTGCCTTTTTGATGAGGCCGCCGGGGATATGGTAGTCGCGCACCAGATTGCGCGCTTCGAGGATCACGCTCATTGGGCCGCTCCTTCATCGACGAAGAGTTCGGAAATCGTCGGCAGACGATCGCCGGTCGCGTTGTCAGGCAGAGCCGCCAGAAGTGCGCGCGTGTAGTTGCTCTTCGGGTTTTCGAAGAGCGTCAGCACGTCGGCCTCTTCCATCTTGCGGCCCTTGTACTGCACGACGACGCGGTCGGCGGTCTCGGCTACCACGCCCATGTTGTGCGTGATCATGATCAGGCCCATCTTGTGCTCGGCCTGCAGCTTCATCAACAGGTCGAGGATCTGCTTCTGGATCGTCACGTCGAGCGCGGTCGTCGGCTCGTCGGCGATCAGCAGCTTCGGATTGCAGGCGATCGCGATCGCGATCATCACACGCTGGCACTGGCCGCCCGACATCTGGTGCGGATAGTGGCCGAGCCGTTCGGCCGGATCGGGAATACCAACCGCCTCGAACAGTTCGATCGCCCGCTTGCGCCGACCGGCCTTGTCGAGACCCATGTGGATGCGCAGCACTTCCTCGATCTGGAAGCCGACGGTGAAGCACGGGTTGAGGCTGGCGATCGGCTCCTGGAAGATCATGGCAATATCCTTGCCGACGATCTTGCGCTTTTCGCTGGCCGACATGCCGAGCAGGTCGCGGCCGTTGAAAGTGAGCTTGTCGGCCGTCACCTTCGCGGTCCAGGGCAGAAGCCCCATGGCGGCCAGCATCGACACGGACTTGCCCGAGCCGCTTTCGCCGACGATCGCAAGCACTTCGCCTTCATGGACCTTCATCGATACGCCGTTGACGGCGCGGAAGGGACCGGAGGCCGTCTGGAATTCGACGACCAGGTTTTCGATTTCGAGAAGCGCCATGATCAGGACCTCTTCAGCTTGGGATCGAGCGCATCGCGCAGGCCGTCACCCATCAGGTTGATCGCAAGCACGGTGATCAGGATCGCGATACCCGGAAGGGTCACCACCCACCAATGGCTGCTGATGAACTCGCGGGCTTCGGCGAGCATCGTGCCCCATTCCGGTGTCGGAGGCTGTGCGCCCATGCCGAGGAAGCCGAGGGCGGCTGCGTCAAGGATCGCGCTCGAGAAGGAGAGCGTCGCCTGGACGATCAGCGGCGCCATGCAGTTCGGCAGGATCGTCTTGAACATCAGACGGCCATGACCGGCGCCGGCCACCTTGGCGGCAACGACATAGTCACGGGTCTTTTCGCTCATGACGGCAGCACGCGTCAGGCGCACGAAGTGCGGCTGGAAGACGAGCGCGATGGCGATCATGGCGTTGACGAGGCCCGGGCCGAGGACTGCGACCAGAACGAGGGCGAGCAGCAGCGACGGGAAGGCGAGGATGATGTCCATCACGCGCATGATGACGGTATCGACCCAGCCACGGAAGTAGCCGGCGATGACGCCAAGTGCGATGCCGCCGACGAGCGACAGGGTCGTGACGATGACACCGACGAACAGCGAGAAGCGCGTGCCGTAGATCAGGCGGGACAGCATGTCGCGGCCGACGGCATCGGTGCCGAGCAGGAATCCGGCGCGGCCGCCTTCCTGCCAGACCGGCGGAACCAGCACCGCATCGCGGTACTGTGCCACCGGATCATGCGGCGCGACCCACGGTGCGAAGACCGCGAGCAGAACGAGGAACACAAAGAACACGAGACCGATCACGGCGCCGCGGTTCTCGGAGAAGTAATACCAGAATTCGGCCAGACGCGCCCGGCGGGACGGGTCGGTCGAAACGGTGCTTGTTGCAGCAGCTTGAGACATGACGCCCTCCTTAGTGCCGGATGCGCGGATTGATGAGACCGTAGAGCAGGTCGACGATCAGGTTGACCAGCATGATCACCGCAGCGATGACGAGCAGGCCGCCCTGGATGACGGCGTAGTCGCGACGCGACACCGAATCCACCATCCACTTGCCGATGCCCGGCCAGGAGAAGATCGTTTCGGTCAGGATCGCGCCGGCGAGCATGACGCCCACCTGCAGGCCAATGGTGGTGACCACCGGGATCATCGCATTGCGCAGCGCATGGACGCCGACGACCCGGAAGGTCGAAAGGCCCTTGGCACGTGCCGTGCGCACGTAGTCTTCGGAGAGAACTTCAAGCATCGCCGAGCGCGTCTGACGCGCGATGACCGCAAGCGGAATGGTTCCGAGCACGATCGTCGGCAGGATCAGATGGCTGACGGCCGACTTGAAGGCGCCAGCCTGGCCGGACAGGAGCGAGTCGATCAGCATGAAGCCGGTGACCGGCGGGAAGAAGTACATCAGCGAGATGCGGCCGGAGACCGGCGTCCACTGCAGCATGCCGGAAACGAGCATGATGAGCAGCAGGCCCCACCAGAAGATCGGCATCGAAAAGCCGACGAGCGCCGTGCCCATCATCGCCTGGTCGACGGCCGAGCCGCGCTTGATCGCAGCAATCACGCCAGCCGGAATGCCGAGAATGACCGCAAACAGGATCGCGCAGAGCGAAAGCTCGACGGTTGCCGGGAACAGTTCGAAGAACTGGTCGATGACCGGCTTCTTGGTGACGATCGAGGTGCCGAAGTCCCCCTGGAGCACGCCCCAGAGATAATCGAGATATTGCACCACGATCGGCCGGTCGAAGCCGAGTGCGTGTGAGATTTCCGCATGTCGCTCCGGCGACATGACGCGCTCGCCCGAAAGCAGCGCAACCGGATCGCCCGGAAGCAGGCGGATGAAGGAGAAGGCGATGATGGAGACGCCGACGAAGGTCGGTATCAGGACAGCCAATCGCCCCAAGAGAAATCGGAACATGTTAAACCCCGCGCCATGTTGCCGCGGCATTGTATCCCGCCGCTGGCACCACCGCATGCTTTCCCACTTAACGGCCAAGCATACAGCAAGTCGAAATGCCACAGCGACCTTTTGCGCTCCAGCAGGAACTCGGGGTCGCTATAGTGGATGCAAAGAGGGGCGCTTGCCCTTGGCAAACGCCCCCTTAAGGATCAGTTAACTAAATTACTCGGTGATGTCCACGCCGTCGAAGGCAAAATCACCAAGCGGGCTCTGAACGAAGCCCTCGACGTTCTTGCGCATCGGCACGACCGAGAGCGAGTGGTCGATCGTGGCCCACGGCGCTTCGCGCTTGAAGACGACCTGCGCCTCTTCGTAAAGCTTGGTGCGCTCTGCCGGGTCAGAGGTTTCCTTCGCCTTCTTCACGAGAGCGTCGAATTCCTGGTTGCACCACTGTGCACGGTTGTTGCCGCCGACAGCGTTGCAGCCGAGAAGCGTGTCGAGGAAGTTGTCCGGGTCGCCGTTGTCGCCGGTCCAGCCGAGGATAACGGCACCGTCACGATCCTTCGCCTTGGACTTGTCGAGGTATTCGGCCCACTCGTAGGAGACGATCTCGACCTTGACGCCGATCTTGGCGAAGTCCGACTGCATCAGTTCAGCTGCGCGACGGGCGTTCAGCATGTACGGACGCGAAACCGGCATTGCCCAGAGCTTCATCGACAGGTCCTTGACGCCTGCGTCTTCAAGCATCTTCTTGGCGACTTCCGGCTCGTAGGTGTCGTCTTCGATCTTGTCGTTGTACGACCACATCGTCGGCGGGATCGGGTTGACGGCCGGCTGGGCAGCGCCCTGGAAGACGGCATCGACGATCGCCTGCTTGTTGATCGCCTTGTTCAGCGCCTTGCGGACTTCCGGCTTGTCGAACGGAGCCTGCGTGGTGTTGTAGGCGAGGTAGGAGACGTTGAGGCCGGCCTGTTCCATGACCTTCAGGTTCGGGTCTGCCTTCATCTTCGAAACGTCGGCAGCGTTCGGGAACGGCATCAGGTGGCATTCGCCAGCCTGGAGCTTCTGGAAGCGAACCGAAGCGTCAGAGGTGATCGCGAAGACGAGGTCGTCGATCTTCTGCTTGCCACCCCAGTAGTCCGGGTTTGCCTTGTAACGGATGACCGCGTCCTGCTGGTAGGCAACGAAAGCGAACGGACCGGTGCCGAGCGGCATCTGGTTCATCTGCTCCATCTTGCCGTCAGCCTGCAGCTTGTCGGCGTATTCCTTCGACAGGATCGAAGCAAACGGCATCGCGATGTTGGCGAGGAACGGAGCTTCCTTGCGCGTCAGGGTGAACTTGACGGTCAGGTCGTCGACCTTTTCAACCGACTTGATGACTTCCGGGAAGCCCATGCCGGCTGCGTATTCCCACGAAGCGCCAGCAATGTACTTGTTCCACGGGTTGTCAGCCTTCAGCTGGCGCTCATAGGAGAACACCACGTCGTCGGCAGTGAAGTCACGCGACGGCGTAAAGAACTCGGTGGTCTGGAACTTGACGCCCGGACGCAGCTTGAAGGTGTAGACCAGACCGTCGTCGGAGATCGTCCAGCTTTCGGCGAGACCCGGCTCAACTTCGGTCGTGCCCTTCTTGAACTCGAGCAGGCGGTTGTAAACCGTGTGCGCAGCCGCGTCGAAGGTCGTGCCGGCGGTGTACAGGCCCGGGTCAAAACCCTCTGGCGAACCTTCCGAGCAATAAACGAACGTCTTCGACCAGGCGGAGCCGGCCATCAGCGTGGCAAGCGCCGTCGCTGCAAACAGAGTAGTGAGCTTTTTCATGAGCTTTGCTTCCCAGATTTGTTTTTGTTCTCGTGTTTTCCTGACGCGGAATGCCGTTGCCCCCCGGTCAAGGCCGGATGGAACGACATTTGGCGTCGCATTGCAATAAGTCGCCGCAGAAATTTGTCTATGCGAAAAATTCGTCCGCAGGTAGAGCCGGGATATTCGTCCACTGTTTTAGAATCGACTGACAAAACGGTGCACTGCAGCACTGAAACTCCATGGCGTTTTGGCCGCTTTCGCAGGGCCTGCGGCCCGCCCTGCCCGCCCGTCAGCGGCGCGATGCCGGCCCGCGGCAGCCGCCTGCGCTCCTCGGCGAATGCGCGATGGAGAAAGCCGTGGTCATTGGCCGCACGGACCTGCGATTCGGTTTCGACAGCTTTCCGTCAATCCCAAGATACTATGGTAGAAATCCCGAACGGGATTGTGCAATAAAATGTATACAAAACTCGGGGGAGACATTCGACGTGCCCAGACGTCCTTGGGAGGGACCGGCAGCTGCCTTTTACTGCTTTCAGTCGTTCGGCAGGCTTGCCGAGGGACGGGCATGACGCAGCCTGCCTGCAATACCGGCAACGCACATTGCCGATTGATCGCTGCGGCGCGCGGGATAAACTGCCGCGCGACGATAAGGGGATAGCCAGTCCGTGGCGGCTTTGCTGGAAAATCACAGGCGATACGACCTTCGCGACGAGCTAGAGAAGGCGCTGAACCGCGTCGATTTCTTCCGCATTTTTCATACGATGGCATTGCGCTTCGGCTTCAGCCATTTCGGCATCCTGCAGCTCGGCAACGAGAACGACGCCTGCATGCTGTCCACCCGCCTGGTGCTGCACGACCTGCCCTCCGGGCTCGCGGAAGAATACGACAAGCGCCACCGCTTCGGCGACTCCGTGTTCTACAAGACACTGCACCGTTCGGCGATCTCGTCGGTCTGGCGGGCGGACGACCCCGGCTGCGACGCAGGGCAGAACCTCCTGGTGCAGCTCGGCTTCGAACTGCTCGTCAGCGTGCCGGTGCACGCAGCCTCGACCGGCGCACGCTACGCCGTGCTCTTTCTCGGAGACGGGGAGGATATCGGCCGGGCCGAGCATGTCGCGCTCGCCTATGACGCGATCGCCGCCTTCGACTATTTCTATCGCATCGCGCTTGCCAACAAGGCCGGGATGGGACTGACGCCGCGCGAAACCGAAATCCTCAAATGGATCTCGCACGGCAAGACGGCAAGCGAGATCGCGCTCATCGTTTCGGTGTCTGAGCACACGGTGAACTCACACACCGCAACGATCCTGAAGAAACTCGACGTCGTCAATCGCACCCAGATGGTGGCGAAGGCAATCCGAGAGCAGATCATCCAGTAGCAGCCGATGCGTGGCCGCGTTTCGCACCGCCACGCCCAACGAACGGGACGCCCGCCATCAGCAAGGGTATTCGGTCATGACGCGAAAAGCACACATCCTGCTCGTTGACGACGACCCGGCAGAAAACCTGATCCTGCGCGCGCTCATCCGCAAGGTGAGCAGCATCGACATCGAGCTGCACTACTGCCAGACGATGGACGATGCGCTCGAATTCCTGCGCTCGGGCAAACCGGTGTCGATGATCCTGCTCGACAACCGCCTGCGGCCGCAGCTCGATTTCCGCGAGACGGTCCCAGCCTTCCGGCACCAGGGCTATATCGGCCCGATCGGCGTGATCTCAGCGTCGCTCGCCGATGCCTATTTTCAGAATCTGGAGGATTACGGCGCCGATTTCCGCATCGACAAGGCTGAAATCGACCCCACTGCGATCGACTTCATATTGCGGGAATATCTACCGCAGGAGTAACACCCGGCGGCACGTTAGCCGCCAGGCCACGCCGCGCGATATGCGCGACGGTGTTCGGAAATTTCAGGCAGCCGAGGTCTGCGGACGCTTGGTTTCTTCCAGGCCAAGCAGGAAGTTGATCTGCGGGCGGGCTTTGACGAGGTCGTCGATCGTGTAGCCCTGCAGCACTTCGAAGAAAGCGTTCAGCGCCTTGCGCAGCGCCGAGTTCAGGCCGCAGCTGTCGACGAGCGGGCATTCGATCTCACCCGCTTCGAAGCATTCCGCCATCGCGAAACTGTCTTCCGTCACCTTGACGACGTCGAACAGCGTGATCGCCGAGGCAGGCTTCGGCAGGCGTACGCCGCCGTTGCGGCCACGCACGGTTTCAACGAGGCCGGCCTTGGTCAGCGGCTGCAAGATCTTGAAGAGAAACAACTCGGAAACGCCATAGGCCCTGGCGATTTCGGGAATGCGGCTGAGCTTTTCCCCGTTGGCGGCGCAGTACATCAACATGCGAACCGCGTAGTTCGTTTGCTTCGTCAGACGCATCATTCACTCCGGCATCGAGAGGTTCACGAACTCATCATATAGGACGGATCGTAGTTTGGAACAATTCCAAAAAGCCAGAAAAGTCACTTCTTGTTGAGCGTTTACGGTTTCCTGATTGACTGATTGCGGCGCCCCGGTCAGAAAGATGAGGAATTTTGTTAACTTAGCTCAAACGAGAAAATGGAGGAAGCGATGTCCGTTTCAAGAGCAGCGATGGGCGTTCTGTCCCTGACCGCAACCCTGCTGGCAACGAGCGCCGCCTGGGCCGATGGTGAAGTCAATATCTACTCGTACCGGCAGCCCGACCTGATCAAGCCGCTGCTCGACGCCTTCACCAAGGAAACCGGCATCACCACCAATGTGCTCTTCCTCGACAAGGGTCTCGTCGAGCGCATCCAGGCCGAAGGCGCCAACTCGCCGGCCGACGTGATCCTGACCGTCGACATCAGCCGCCTGACCGAGGCGAAGGATGCTGGCGTCACCCAGCCTGTTGTCAACGAGACGATCAACAAGGACATCCCGGCGCATTTCCGCGATCCTGAGGGCAACTGGTTCGGCCTCACCACCCGCGGCCGCGTCGTCTATGCTTCCAAGGAGCGCGTTGCGCAGGACGACATCACCTATGAAGAGCTTGCCGACCCCAAGTGGAAGGGCAAGATCTGCACCCGCGACGGCCAGCACTCCTACAACATCGGCCTCTTCGCCTCGATGATCGCCCACCATGGCGAAGCCGAGACCGAGAAGTGGCTGACAGGCCTGAAGAACAACCTCGCCAAGAAGCCTGACGGTGGCGACCGCGACCAGGCCAAGGCTATCCTCGCCGGCGAATGCGACCTGGCACTCGGCAACACCTACTATGTCGGTCTGATGATGACCAACGAGAAGGAGCCGGAACAGAAGGATTGGGCAGCAGCCATCAAGGTGCTCTTCCCGAACGCCAAGGACCGCGGCACGCACGTCAACATTTCGGGCATGGCGCTCGCCAAGAACTCCCCGAACAAGGACAATGCGCTGAAGCTGATGGAATTCCTGTCGGAAGGCGAAGCCCAGAAGATCTACGCCGAGCAGGTGTTCGAGTATCCGGTTCTGCCGGGCGCCGAGCCGTCTGACGTCGTCAAGTCCTTCGGCACGATCAAGCCGGACGAACTGCCGCTCGCCGACATCGCTTCGAACCGCAAGAAGGCTTCCGAGCTGGTCGACAAGGTCGGCTACAACGACGGTCCGCAGGACTGATCACAGACAAGTCGCAAGACAGAAACAGCGGGCCATCGGCCCGCTGTTTTCGTTTCGGGAATAGCGAGACGACAGGTCCTGCAGGCTCATTGCGCCTTGGCGCGCAACTCCGCCGCATAGTCGAGGATCGCCTGGCGCCGCTCCGGCGTCCCTGGATGCGTCGACAGGATGCTGGTTTCGCCATGATCGTCGAGCTTTTCCTCGATCAGATCGAAAAAGCGGGCAATTGCCACCGGATCCCTGCCCGCCTTCTGCATCAGCTCCACCGAATGCCTATCGGCCGCACTTTCCGCCCCGCGCGAATAGGAAAGCGAAAGAAGGCCGGCGCCCTGCACCAGCAGATCTTCGGTTCCAGACCCGATATCGCCGCCGATCATCATGATGAGGCCGGCAACGCCGGCAGCGCGATAGATCTGGCGCAGGCTATGCTCGAGTTCGACATGGCCGATCTCGTGCGCGAGCACGCCGACGATCATTTCCGTGTCATCGCCGGCAAGCTCCACCAGTTCGTCCGTGACGACAAGCGTGCCATCCGGCAGCGCAAACGCATTTGGCCCGATCACTCCGCCTTGCCGGAAGTGAAGCGTGTAGCCGGCCTCGCCGCGCCCGGATTGAACTGCGATAGCACTGAACCCCTCGCGAATCCTGCCCTGCCTTTCGACCGCCAGTTGGGTCGGAGCAAACAGGGTCTTGTCCATTGTTTCCATCGTGCCCGCCGACATCAGCTCCGGCACGATCGGCGGCATGACCAGAACCGCGATCTCAACGAGCGCAGGTACCGCGTAGCGATAGATGGCGACGATACAAAGCGCGGTCGCGACCACCACGGCAATGAGACGCGGTCGGAACCGCTCCCATTCGTGGACATGGTTGACCCGACCCTTCAGCCTAAGGAAACGGTCGATGGCCTCGTTATCTGGCGTTTCGAACAAGGAACCGTCGGCAAATTCCACTCGACGCGGAATCGCGCCGACACGATCGGAAATAGCGACGGCCGCAAGGGGGCCGCTTGTAAGCTCGGCGCCCGCCCCGTCCAGGGCCTTCAGGCGTCCGCCCTCTTCCACCAGCAGTGCAGGCTCCGACCGGCTCGAGCCGGCCGGATGCCATTCGCCGCGGGCGATCTCGACACTGCTAGAAGCCAAAATCGAACCCTTCGAAATCCATGAACTCGGCGCCAACCGCGGACGATTGCGCTTCTATCTCGCTCATCAGCGTTCCGACGGCTCCGACTACGGTCACGCCGGTCAGTGCCCATTTGTAGCGCGCCATGCGCACGGCCGCCCATGGGCGCAACAGGCCCAGCGAGACGATCGTCGCGAGAAGGTTGGTGATGGCGATCAAGGTGTAGCGGCCACGCGACAGCCGGCTGGAGAACCTGTGTTTCCCGTCAAAGACCGTCGCGTTCCAGACTGCGTTGCGCACGGCTGCGCTGTAAAACAACGCAACGACCCCGTAGAGCGACGCCGTCACCACATAGCCGGCGACAATGACGATCCAGTGCCAGATCTGGATGTCGGCTGGATCAAAGGCTGTCGATTCAAACAACTGTGGTGCGGCGCGCAGTGTTCCCATCACAATCGCGGTGACGACAAGGGTGATGGCCAAAGCCAGTCCTATGGCAAGAAACAGGCCGCGATAGAGAGGGCCGAATGCCGGGTTGGTTTCGAACGCCTTTCCACCGAAGCGCATGTTCGATCCGACGTAGCGCCCGACCCAACGGCTGGCGAGCGGTGCCAGCAATCCCGCCGTGACAACGGTCAGAAAACCGCCGAGAATGAAGGCCTTGAAGGCACCACCGGAGCCGCCGACGAAATCGAAGCGCACGTTGCGGTAGCTCGTCACCCTTGCGCTGAAGCGCAAGCCCCGCGCCACGAGCCAGGGAATGAAGAACAGCGAGAGCAGGATAAGGATGATGCCGGCGATCGGAACGAATGTCAGCAGCAGGTTGTAGACGATCAGATAGCTGAAAACGATGACCCGCCCGATCAGGATCTGCTTGCCCTTGGCGTGGTACTCAAAGGCACGGCCGAGCAGAACCGTGTTGCCGTAGAAATAGCGGTTGCGCCGAACCTTTGCCCAGGCCGAATAGATGCCAAGCGTCACGATCGTCAAAAGCACGTTGACGATCCAGATGCCGAAATACTCCTTGCCGCTTCCCATGAAGGCGAAACGGTGAAAATCGCTCGGCGCGTCGCGCGCCGGAGTTGCTTGAAACGATGCCGCTTCAGCTACCACCATGATATCCCTCTCGATCACGTGCGGCCGTACTTGGAAAAGCGTTGCGGCCGCGTTTCAACAGCATGAAATCATTCAAAAACGCGCCATGCGCGCCCCCGCCCGCAAGGCCTTCCGCAATAGAACGTCCGGCGTGCGATCGATATTCGCAACCGCTCGGCCCGAATCTCAAATTAGTTGTGGCGCAACACAGAATGCAACAAAAAAGGGCCTCCCGAAGGAGGCCCCGAGGCGGGAGGATCTTTATCCCGTTGTTACTTCATCGTCGGCATGACGAACTCGGCACCGTCCTTGATGCCCGAGGGCCAACGCTCGGTGATGGTCTTGGTGCGGGTCCAGAACTTGATCGAGTCCGGGCCGTGCTGGTTGAGGTCGCCGAAGGACGAGGACTTCCAGCCGCCGAACGAGTGGTAGGCGAGCGGAACCGGGATCGGCACGTTGACGCCGACCATGCCGATGTTGATGCGCGAGGCGAAGTCGCGGGCAGCGTCACCGTCGCGGGTGTAGATCGCGACGCCGTTGCCGTATTCGTGCTTCATCGGCAGATCGAGGGCTTCCTCGTAGGTCTTGGCGCGGACGACCGAGAGAACCGGCCCGAAGATTTCGGTCTTGTAGATGTCCATGTCCGGGGTGACGTTGTCGAACAGGCAGCCGCCGATGAAGTGGCCTTGCTCATAGCCCTGAAGCTTGAAGTCGCGGCCGTCGACCACGAGCTTTGCGCCCTGCTCGACACCGCTGTCGATCAGGCTGCGGATGCGCTGTTCGGCCTCCTTGGTGACGACAGGGCCCATGTCGGCCTTCTCGTCGGTGTAGGGGCCGATGCGCAGGCTTTCGACCATCGGCGTCAGCTTGCTGATCAGGCGGTTGGCGGTTTCCTCACCGACCGGAACGGCAACCGAGATCGCCATGCAGCGCTCGCCGGCCGAACCGTAGCCGGCGCCCATCAGGGCGTTGGCGGCCTGGTCGAGATCGGCGTCCGGCATGATGATCATGTGGTTCTTGGCACCCCCGAAGCACTGGGCGCGCTTGCCGTTCATGGCAGCCGTGCCGTAGACGTAGCGGGCAATCGGGGTCGAGCCGACGAAGGAGACGGCTGCGATATCCGGATGCGTCAGGATCGCGTCAACCGCACCCTTGTCGCCGTTGACGACGTTGAGAATGCCCGCCGGCAGGCCGGCTTCGATCATCAGTTCGGCAAGGCGGATCGGAACGGACGGATCACGCTCGGACGGCTTCAGGATGAAGGCGTTGCCGCAGGCGATGGCCGGGGCGAACATCCACATCGGGATCATCGCCGGGAAGTTGAACGGGGTGATGCCGGCGCCGATGCCGACAGCCTGGCGGATCGAGTACATGTCGATGCCGGGGCCGGCGCCTTCGGTGAACTCGCTCTTCTGCAGATGCGGAATACCGATGACGAATTCGCAGACTTCGAGACCGCGGATAAGGTCACCCTTGGCGTCTTCGATCGTCTTGCCGTGTTCGCGCGAGAGGATCTCGGCAAGCTCGTTCATGTTGGCGTTCAGAAGTTCGACGAACTTCATGAAGACGCGGGCACGGCGCTGCGGGTTGGTGGCCGCCCACTTCGGCTGCGCTGCCTTGGCGCTTTCGACGGCTGCTGCAAGTTCCGCGTCGCTTGCCAGCGCCACGGTGCCCTGCACTTCGCCGGTTGCCGGATTGAAGATGTTGCTGACGCGGCCGCTCTTGCCGGCAACGCGCTTGCCATCGATGAAATGACCGAGTTCGTACATGGATGTCTCCTCCTGATCTTGATTGTGGCGGCATGATCGCACTACGATTTAAACAAAGCAATTTCCGATCTTCAGCAACCGTTGTGCAAGAATTAAAGCCCAACGACCGCAACCGGGGCTCAACACCATGAACTGGGACGATGTCAGAATGTTTCTAGCCGTCGCGCGGACCGGACAGATCCTGGCCGCATCCAAGCGGCTGGGCGTCAACCATGCCACGCTCAGCCGTCGGGTGACTGCGCTGGAAGAGGCGATGAAGACGCGGCTGCTGGTGCGCCGGCCGAACGGCTGCGAGCTGACCGCCGAGGGTGAAATCTTCCTCAGTGCTGCCGAGCGGATGGAGACAGAGATGCTGGCGGCGCAGTCGCAGATCGGCCGGATAGATACGGCGATCGCCGGCACGGTGCGGATCGGCGCGCCCGACGGCTTCGGCGTCTCTTTCCTCGCGCCCCGCCTCGGAAGGCTGACCGCCCGATACCCGGAACTGAAGCTGCAGTTGGTGCCGGTCCCCCGCTCCTTCTCACTGTCGCAGCGCGAGGCCGATATCGCGATCACCATCGAGCGGCCGGAACAGGGCCGGCTCGTGTCTTCGAAACTCACCGACTATACGCTCGGCCTCTACGCCTCGGCCGACTACCTCGAAAGACACGGTACGCCGCAGACGATCGACGATCTGAAGGGACACCGCCGCATCGGCTACGTCGAGGACCTGATCTTCACGCCGTCCTTGAATTTTTCCGCCGAGATCATGCGCAGCTGGGACGCGTCCTTCGAGATCTCCAGCGCCACCGGCCAGACGGAGGCGGTGCGCTCCAGCGCCGGTATCGGCATCCTGCACAACTATATTGCCCGCCATGCGCCGGAGCTGAAACGCATCCTGCCGGAAACGACCATCCGCCGCGCCTACTGGACCACCTATCACGAAAGCGCACGCGATCTCGTACGCGTGCGCACCGTCGTCGCCTTCCTGCAGGAACTGGTGACGGCGGAGCACCAGATCTTCGTCTGAGACATCAGGCGCCCAGGCACGCTCCTCGCGAGCGAACCCGGTCGAGACAGATATTTAAAGGGAAATCCCGGCTTCGCGCAGGCCGTCGATCAGTCGCGGAATGATGGCCGGATCCTGGTAGGGCATCGCCCGCTTGAAGTGGTCGATGGAAAAGTCCGGGTTGACCTCGAAGACCTCGTGCCAGTAGCGCCGCGCTTCCTCATGACGTCCGGTGCGACCGTAGAGGCAGGCGAGATAGAAGCGCGTCATGTCCGACCGCGGCGCCAAGGCCAGGCGCCGCTTGAAGGCGATCTCGGCTTCATCGAAGCGGCCGAGATTGAGCAAAGTCCGGCCAAGGAAATGCAGCGCCAGGTCGAACTGCGGATCGAGCCGGTGGGCGCGGGTGTAGAAGGGCAAGGCCTCCTCGAACTGGCCGAGAAAATCCCTGATCGTGCCGAGCTGCGTGTGGCCGCCGGCGGAGTTCGGGTCGAGTTCGATCGTGCGCTGGGCTGCCCGCTCGGCCTCGTCGAAGCGGCGCTTCCAGCAGAGCGCTATCGCGAGCGCGTGATGGCCGTGAGGTTCATGCTCGTCGGTCTCGACGGCTTTCTGCGCGAGCTTGAGGGCGCGCTCAATATTGTCGACGGTGCCACCGTTCCACCGATTGATGTAGTCGGTCATCGCGATGATCGCGAGCGACGCGTAGGCTGCAGCAAGCTCCGGGTCGATGACGATCGCCCGTTCGAGCATGCTGCGCGCTTCCGCCGATGACACCGCGTCGAACCGCAGGATCGCCTGGCGCGACCGCACGAGCAGATCGTAGGCCTCCGGGTCGACCTTTCCGCGCCCCTCGCGCCGCTCCGTCTCGCCAGCCGTCAGCTTCACCTTGAGCGCCGTCACGATGGTGCGCGTCACCTCGTCCTGGACTTCAAAGATATCCTCGATGCCGCGATCGTAGCGCTCGGCCCAGAGATGGCCCCCGGTGGTTCCGTCGATCATCTGGGCGTTGATGCGAATGCGGTTGGCGGCGCGGCGCACGCTGCCTTCGAGCACGTAGCGAACGCCGAGATCGCGGCTGACCTGACGGATATCGGCCGACTTGCCCTTGTAGGCAAAGGAGGAATTGCGGGCGATGACGAAGAGACCGGAGACCTTGGAGAGATCGGTGATAATGTCCTCGGTAATGCCGTCGGCGAAATAGCCCTGCTCCGGATCGCCGGACATGTTGTCGAAGGGCAGCACGGCGATCGACGGTCGGCTCGGAAGTTGCGGCGGGGCCTCGGCGGCGACCCTAATCGGCGCGTCGGCATATTCGTCCGGCGACCAGCTCCAGATATGCACCGGCCGCTCGATGTTCTTGACCTCGTGGTGGCCGTTGTCGACGAAATCAAGCTTAATGCGGCCGTGCACATATTCGTGCACTCCATCGGAAATCGCCACGCCGCCGGGCCTGGCGAGCGCTTCGATCCGGGCGGCGACATTGACGCCGTCGCCGTAAAGGTCGCTGTCGGCGACCATGATATCGCCCATATTGATGCCGACGCGCAGAACGATCTGCTGATCGTGGGGCACGTCCGCATTGGCTAGGAACATCGCTCTCTGCAAGGCGGCGGCGCATTCGACCGCGTTGACGGCGCTCGAAAACTCCACGAGCACGCCATCGCCCGTCCGCTTGAACACCCGGCCTTGGTGGGTTTCGACGAGCGGTTCCAGCACTTGGCTCCACCGCGCCATCAATTGTGTATAGGTGGTCTTCTCGTCTCGCTCCATCAGCCGGCTGTAGCCGACGACATCGGCAGCCAGGATGGCGGCAAGCCGCCGTGTGATGGATTCTTTGGCCATGGATTGCGACGCCTTACTGGGAATCCTCTTGGCCAAATTTTACCGGCGGATGGGTCTCGTGTCTATTCGAACCGGCTCCGCCCAACGCCCAAATACTAGCCCGAATTGGGTATCTCGACGACAGGAACCCGGCGCGCTGGTCCGACGTTGCTTTCACAGGGAAGAGAGCTGCTTGCTCAAGGCGATGGCTCCGACACGCCGGTCGCAGTCGGCACGCGCTCACGCTTCGACAAAGGAGTATGGAAGGATGCTTGTGTCCATGCCGGGCCGGCCGATCCTGCCGGGTGAACTCACCAAGATCGACGATGTCTTCAAGGAAGCGCTGCGCGAGCGAGAACCTTCGCGCCAGTCGGCAGAGGCATCGGCGCTCGCTGCCCGGCTCATCGAACTTTATCAGAACGGCGTACAGGATATCGTGGCGCTCAGAGCCCTGGCCAAGCTGTTCTGACCAAGCAAGGCGCCCTGCAAGTCTCTATACCGGTGGAATAGGGAAGAAATGGTACGGTTGGTGGGAATCGAACCTACGACCTCAGGTGCCACAAACCTGCGCTCTAACCAACTGAGCTACAACCGCACATAAAGCGACATCAGTCGCTTGGCGGCTCACATACGGAGACTTCCGTCGCTTTGCAAGCCTTAACTTGAGATTATCCTGGAAAAAATCCGGATGGCAAGCCATCCGGATTCTTGGTTTTGGGCGCAGATGGCAGAATTGGGCGACAGCAATCTGTCGCCGTTGTTCAGCCAGCGCGGTAGGCTGTGTTTAGACCTTCTTGAAGGACGACATCGCCTTTTCAGCGGCGTCCTTGCCCGGCTTGGCGACATTTTCGGCAACCTTCTTGGTCGCTTCCTGCATCGACTTCGCCTGCTCGACGGCGAGTTCGGCCTGCTTGCGGACAAAGCTCGTCTGCAGTTCGACGAACTCCGACAGCGACTTCACGCCGAGCAGCGCTTCCATGTGCGACAGCGAATTTTCAGCATTGGTGCGCAGTGCGTCGATGGCCTTGAGACCGAGTTCGACGGAGCCGGTCTGGGCGCTTTCGAGCGTTGCCTCGACGGTCTTCGTTGCCTCTTCGGCAGCGGTCTTCATCTTGGCATAGGCTTCCTTCGACTGGACGGCACCCTTTTCCGCGAAGTCGCGGAAGCTGTCGGTGAACTTCGCCGGGTCGAAAGAGGAAAGGGAAAATACGTCGTCGGTCTTCTTGGTAGCCATGAAAGCGCTCCTTGGTGTCTGGCCCTCTTCAGAGGCGCCGTTGATTGATGCGCATTATATAAACTACTTGCTTGTGCATTGCAATAAAATTGTGCAGTGCACAAAATCCGGAGAATTAACCTTTCGCGCCGAAAGCCGTGACGAAGCTCCGGCCCTCGCTGGACCCTTGCGGGCCTGCCGGGTATTAATAGAGTGTTAACCCGCAAGCGATCCGTCAATAGGCCCCCTTTATGCCCGCGAGACAGTATCCCTTCATTGATATCGCCGTGCATGCGCGGGTGCGGGAGCATTTTGCCCGCGGCGACGCGGCGATCCTGTTTTCGCGGGACTTCGCACGCATTCTCTGGGCCAACGACCAGGGCGCGGCCTTTTTCGGCGCCGGTTCGATCTATGATTTCATCGATGCAGGACCGGACCAGGGCGACCTGTCGCTGCGTCAGCTCAAGGCCGCGGGAGCGCAGCTCGTGCGCGCCGGCGACCGGCGCCAGCTTTCGATCCGCAAGTTCTCGGGCTTCCGCGGCACGCCGCTCAATGTGAGCGTGGAGATGATCCGCGTGCGCCCGGACGAGAACGCCGTGCTCTTTACCGCACCGCATTCGGGCGAGCCGCTGTCGCTTGAGGATCGCGCTGCACGCATGATCGCCGGCCTCGATGGGCCGGACACCCACATGGCCGTCCTCGACGGCAACGGCGGCATCATCGCGCACTCGCCGGGCTTCATCGATCTCGGCATGTCGGACGAGACGCGCAAGCAGCTCGTCGACGCCGTCGGCCGGGACCACGACTGGCTGATCAAGCGCCCGGTCGCAACGCGGAAAGGGCACCTGCCGGCCGCGGTCGGCAAGATCGCCGACGAGCCGTCGCTGCACCTGCTCTTTGCTGTCGAGACCATTCTCGGCACGCTCGATCCGGACGAAGAGACTGAGGCAGCGCAAGCGTTGCCGATCCTGCCGCCGGCCGAGGAACTGGAGCCGACCGCAGAGACACCCGCCCCCATTTCAGCGGTTCCGGAGGCAACGGCTCCTGAGGCGGCGGCGCCAGAGGCAGCGGACACCGTCGAACCGGCCGAAGCGCCGGATGAAAGCGCTGCACCAGCCGAAGACGCTGCCCTGGCCGACGCATTCGAACAGGTGGAGCCTGTCGAAGCAGATGCCGCGCAGGACGATGGCAACCTTGAGAACGCAGACGTCGACGTCGCTGCAGACGAGGTCGTTCTGCCGGAAGAACCGGAGGCGGTTGCCGCTGCAGATCCGCAGGCGCTTGCGGGTGCAGATGCGGACATTACGGTGCTGGGCGCGGAGCCAACGGAAGAAGACGGCGAGCAAGCGCCTGCGGTCGCGACCGACGTGACCGCGGCCGAGACGCCGGCCGCCGATGAAATCCCGTTGACGGAAGAGGTCGTTCGCGACGACGAGACGGTCGAGGCCGCCGAGACCACCCCGTCCGAACAGGCCGGCTTTGCGTTCGTGCCCGGCGCTCGTGCGGTGCGCTTCGTCTGGAAAATCGACGCCGAAGGCCGCTTCAGCGAGATCTCCGAGGAATTCGCCACCGCCGTCGGCCCGCGCGCCGCCGATGTGATCGGAACCACCTTTAATGAAGTGGCGGCACGCTACGGCCTCGATCCTGACCAGAAGATCGGCGCGCTGCTGCAGCGCCGCGACACCTGGTCGGGCAAGACGATTTTCTGGCCCGTGCAGGGCACGAGCCTTAAAGTTCCGGTCGATCTGGCGGCGCTGCCCACCTACTCGCGCTCCCGCGAATTCGACGGCTTCCGCGGTTTCGGCATCGTGCGCCTTGCCGATGCCGTCGAAGACGAACACGCCAACGGCCTGACATTCGACGCCGCAACGGACACGGCGGAGGAACCGGACGCGGAAGAGACGTTGCCGGAAGATCACGCGCATCTTCCCGCTACCGGCTCCGAGATCGAGGAACGGCCCTCGGAAGAGGTGCAGGTCGTCGAACAGCCGTCGTCAGAAGCGGAAGTCGAGCCTGCCGCAACGGTGCAGGATCACGACGCGACCGAAGACCAGGCCCCCTCCACCAGTGTGGATGAGGCAGAGCCGGACCACGCGACCGAAGTCGCCTCGGATGAACACGACGCGGCACCGGAGGATCCCTTCCAGGGAGAACGCCCTGCCCTGCAGCTGGTCGATACGACCGAGCCTCCAGCCTCCGACAAGATCGTCGAACTCGAGAAACATCGCGCCGCAACCGCGCTGACGCGTGGCGAACAGGCGGCGTTCCGCGAAATCGCGCGGCAACTGGGCGAGCATTTCGGCAAGCCGACGGAAGCCGCGCCGGTCGAGGAAAGCGACGCGCCGGCCGATGCGAGCACACCCTTGCCGGTGGACGCGCACGAAACCGTCTCATCCTCGACGCCAGCGGCAGAAGAGCAGCCGGGCGCGGAAGAAACCGAAGCGGGGACCGACGACGGGGTGGCCGAGGACGAACAGGCGAACGTGCATCTCCAGCCGCAAGCGGCCGATATCGGCCTTAGCGGCGAGATCCTCGACAGCCTGCCGATCGGCATGCTCGTGCATCGCGGTGAAGAACTGCTGCACGCCAATCCGGAATTCCTGCGGCTCACCGCCTATGGCGACCTCGACGACTTCGTCCAGGAAGGCGGCCTCGACGCGCTTTTTGCCAACGGCGAAGAGGCGACCGACCAGGAACCCGACGGCACGATGATGCTGATCCGCAAGGACGGCCAGATGCGTCCGGTCACCGCACGCCTGCACACGATCCGCTGGGACGGCCGGAGCGCGCTGATGCTGGCGCTGACGCCGGCGGCCGCGAACATGCCATCGAGCAAGCTCGACCAGGCCATCTCCGATGACGACGTCGATCGCCTGAAGACGGAAATCGACGAGCTGAAGTCAATCCTCGAAACCGCGACCGACGGCGTCGTCGTTCTCGGCCATGACGGCGACATCCGCTCGATGAACCGCTCGGCGAGCGCGCTCTTCAACTATGACGAGGGCGAGATCCGCGGCAAACCTTTCGCCGCGCTCTTCGCCCACGAAAGCCAGAAGGCAGTCATCGACTACCTGCACGGGCTTTCCGGCCACGGTGTCGCGAGTGTTCTGAACGACGGACGCGAGGTGATCGGCCGTGAAGCGAACGGCGGCTTCATTCCGCTGTTCATGACCATCGGGCGGCTTTCGGCCTCCAATGGCTTTTGCGCCGTCATCCGCGACATTACCCAGTGGAAGCGCACGGAAGAGGAACTCCGGAACGCCAAGCGCGCGGCCGAAACGGCGAACGCCCACAAGACCGAGTTCCTCGCCCGCGTCAGCCACGAGATCCGCACGCCACTCAATGCGATCATCGGCTTTTCCGACATGATGGCGAGCGAGCATTTCGGCCCGGTCGGCCACCCGCGCTACATCGAATATGCCGGCGACATCGGCCGCTCCGGTCGCCATGTGCTCGATATCGTCAACGATCTGCTCGACATCTCGAAGATCGAGGCCGGCGAAATGGAGCTCGACTTCGGCGCCGTGGAGATCAATGACGCGGTCTCGGAAGCCGTGTCGCTGGTTCAGCCGCAGGCCAACAGCCAGCGCGTCATCATCCGCACCTCGCTGTCGGCGGCCGTGCCCAACGTCGTGGCCGACGGCCGGTCGATCAAGCAGATCGCGCTCAACATTCTGGCGAACGCTATCCGCTTCACGCCCTCGGGTGGCCAGATCGTGGTGTCGACCTCCTACGAGGCCAATGGCAGCGTCATGCTGCGGATCCGCGATACCGGCGTCGGCATGACCCGCGGCGAACTGGACCAGGCGATGAAACCGTTCCGGCAGGTGACGACGGGCGCGCGCAAGCGTGGCGACGGCACCGGGCTCGGCCTGCCTCTGACCAAGGCGATGGCAGAGGCGAACCGCGCCCACTTCTCGATCACCTCGGCGCCGAACGAGGGAACGCTGGTGGAAATCTCCTTCCCGTCACAACGCGTCTTGGCGAACTGAGGCCGGATGCTATAAGGAAATGTTGAGTTGTGGTGGCCAGTTTGGCCGCCGCTGACTACGTCCTGCCGTCATGCCGCGGAATCGATCGATTGCAGTCCACATCTCAGAGCATCAAGCGCCGCCATGCGCGTGCCGGAACCGGTCTTTCGCATCCCCTGCTGGCGACCTGGGCCGGATTGACATCGCTCATCGTGCTGATGCCGATCGTCGCGATCGCCTGGCTGGCGATCTCGGGCGGCGGCGGCGACTGGCCGCATCTGATGCAGAACGTCATTCCGCGCGCCACCGGGCGCACGCTGCTCTTGATCTCGCTGACGGGTGCCGCGACCGCCTTCGTCGGCATTCTCACCGCCTGGCTCGTCGCAAGCTGCGAGTTTCCGCTGCGACGCTTCCTGTCAGCCGCTCTGGTCTTGCCGCTCGCAATCCCGGCCTATCTCGCGGCCTATGCATTCGGTGAGCTTTTCACCTTTACCGGGCCGGTGCAGGGACTGATCCGCGCGATCTTCGGCTTCAAGACGAGCCGTGACTACTGGTTTCCGGATATCCGCTCGCTCGGCGGCGCCGTGCTGGTGCTGAGCTCGGTTCTCTATCCCTATATCTATCTCGCCTGCCGCTCGATGTTCCTGATGCAGGGGCGCGCCGCCGCCGATGTCGCGCGCACGCTCGGCGCCGGGCCGCTGAAGGTGTTCTTTCGCATCCAGATTCCGATGGCCCGCCCGGCCATCATGATCGGCCTGACGCTGGTGGCGATGGAAACGCTGAACGACATCGGTGCAGTCGAATTCCTCGGCGTTCAGACGCTGACCTTCTCGATCTTCGACACCTGGCTCAACCGTGGCAGCCTTGCGGGCGCTGCACAGATCGCCTGCATCATGCTGGTCTTCGTCATTGGCCTGATGATGATCGAGCGGGCAGCGCGGCGGCGCCAGCGCTTCTCCAGCCAGAAGACGACCTCCGCCGTCCATGATGCCGCCCGGCTCGTGCTGTCCGGCTGGAAGAAGTGGGCCGCCATGGTCGCCTGCCTGCTGCCGGTGCTTTCAGGCTTTGCCGTTCCCGTGCTGATCCTCGGCAATTTTGCGCTCAAGCGTATCGACCAATTCGTCGAGCCGCGGCTGCTCAACGCGCTCTTTCATAGCATCCTGGTCTCAGGCGCGACCGCAACGGTTACCGTTCTGCTCGGGTTCGTGCTCGCCTATGCGGCGCGCACGGGACATTCGCGGGTGAGCGACATCGCCGGACGCCTCGCCTCCTTCGGCTATGGCGTGCCAGGCACCGTTCTTGCGATCGGGGTGCTGTTCCCACTGGCCGCTCTCGACAACATCATCGATGCCGGCATGCGCGATACGTTCGGTGTTTCCACTGGGCTGATGATGACCGGCACCGGTTTTGCGATCATCTACGCCTGCAGCGTGCGCTTCCTCACCATGGCCGAGGGCTCGCTCGAAGCCGGCTTCCAGAAGCTTTCGCCGCATCTCGACATGGCGGCGCGCGCGCTCGGCCGCACCGGCGGCCAGACCCTGCGCACCGTCCTTCTGCCGATGATGCGCCCGGCAGTGCTGACCGCCGCGCTCCTCGTCTTCATCGAGACGATGAAGGAGCTTTCTGCGACGATCATGCTCAGGCCCTTCAACTTTAATACGCTGGCGACGCTCGTCTATGAGGACGCGTCGCGGGCCAAGGTCGAAGACGCTTCAGTCGCCGCGATGATCATCGTCGTCGCCGGCATGATCCCGGTCATCCTCGTGTCGCGGTCGCTTGAGCGCCGCTCCTGAGCCTCGTTCAGCAAGGCACGGACAGACGAGAAACGCATAAAAAAAAGGTGGCTGGGAGGCCACCTCGATAGTTGAATGCTAAACCAACAATCGCTCGAGAAGTAACGACGTCATGTCTGCGACGGCATCTCTGCCGAACGCCGATCCAACATCGATCGGCCTCAAGTTGGCATGACCATGCGCCCCCAATCCTTAACAGGACCTTACCCGCCGGATCCGCAATTTTAGGGATTTTTCAGCAAGTCTGAAGCCTTGGTTAATTCCAACGACGCGAATCCGTTAACGCGCCCTCAATTTTTAAGGGCATCCAGTCCAGCATAAAGATCGAGCGCTTCCGGGTTGGCGAGCGCCTCCTTGTTCTTCACCGGACGCCCGTGCACGACATCGCGGACGGCCAGCTCGACGATCTTGCCGGACTTCGTGCGCGGGATATCGGCGACCGCGATCACCTTTGCCGGCACATGGCGCGGCGAGGCGCCGACGCGGATGCGGTTCTTGATCGCCTTCGTCAGGTCATCGGTCAGGGCAACGCCGGCGGCGAGACGAACGAAGAGAACGACGCGCACGTCGTCTTCCCAGTCCTGCCCGATGCAGAGCGCCTCTGCGACCTCTTCCATCTGCTCGACCTGATTATAGATCTCCGCCGTGCCGATGCGCACCCCGCCGGGGTTCAAGGTTGCGTCCGATCGCCCGTGGATGATGATGCCGCCATGCTCTGTCCATTCGGCGAAGTCGCCATGGCACCAGACATTGTCGAAACGCTCGAAATAGGCGGCGCGATACTTGGCACCTTCAGGGTCGTTCCAGAACATCACCGGCATCGACGGGAAGGCCTTGGTGCAGACGAGTTCCCCCTTCTCACCGCGCACCGATTGCCCTTCGTCGTTCCAGACGTCGATCGCGAGACCAAGACCCGGGCCCTGGATCTCGCCGCGCCAGACGGGCTTCAGCGGGTTGCCGAGGACGAAGCAGGAAACGATGTCGGTACCGCCCGAGATCGAGGCAAGCTGGACGTCCGACTTGATGCCCTCGTAGACGAAGGAGAAGCCTTCCGGCGACAGCGGCGAACCGGTCGAGGTCAACAGCCGAAGGGTGGAGAGGTCATGCGTGTTGGCCGGGACGAAGCCGCCCTTGCGCACGGCGTCGATGTATTTCGCCGAGGTGCCGAACACCGCGAACTTCTCGGCCGCGGCATAGTCGAAGAGCACGTTGCCATCGGGATAGAAGGGCGAGCCGTCGAACAGGCAGAGGGTGGCGCCGACGGCGAGGCCCGACACCAGCCAGTTCCACATCATCCAGCCGCAGGTGGTGAAATAGAAGAGCTTTTCGCCGCGACGAAGGCCGCAGTGGAAACGATGCTCCTTCAGGTGCTGCAGAAGCGTGCCGCCGGCCGAATGCACGATGCATTTGGGAACGCCCGTCGTGCCTGAGGAAAACAGCACATAGAGCGGATGGCCGAAAGGCAAGCGTTCGAAGGTCAGAGTTGCTGCCGCAAATGGTGCGATGAAATCGTCGAGCGTCGCGCCACCCTCGATCGAGGCCGCGAGTGCCGCGCTGTCGCCGGCATAGGGAACGATCAGCGCCGGCACGCCAAGCGCCTTGGAGACCGCGCGAACCTTGGCGTCGACGTCCTGGCGCTTGCCATTGTACCAATAGCCGTCGCACGTGATGAACAGCTTCGGCGTGATCTGGCCGAAACGGTCGAGAACGCCCTGCTCGCCGAAATCGGGAGAACAGGACGACCAGATCGCGCCGATCGAGGCGGTCGCCAACATCAAGGCGATGGTCTCGGGCATGTTCGGCATCATCGCTGCAACGCGGTCGCCGGGGCCGATACCTTCAGCCTTCAGCGCCTGCTGCAGGCGCGATACCAGCGCGCGAAGTTCGCCCCACGAGAGGCGATAGTCGACCTTGTCTTCACCGCGGAAGACGAGCGCGTCGTCGTCGCCGGTCTCGCGAAGAAGGTTCTCGGCAAAGTTCAGCTTCGCCTCGGGGAAGAAGCGCGCATCGAGCATGCGGTCGCCTTTGACGAGGGCTGTCGCGCCGCGTTCGCCGATGACGCCGCAGTGTTCCCAGACCGCGGTCCAGAAGTCGCCGCGCTCGGCTACCGACCAGGCGTGGAAGGCATCATAATCCGCAAAGGTCCTGCCGAAGCGTTTGCTGCTCCAGGCGATGAATTCGGCCATGGGGCTATGCGCAAGGATTTCCGGACCCGGAACCCACAACGGCTGCTCTGCGTGCATGCTTTCCTCCACTCCTGCTCCATGCCCTCTATACCATGCTGCATCGCAAAATAAACAGCACCGGCAAGCGCCTCGTCATCGCGTGGACGACATTTACCTGTCTGTTGCCTGTCCGTCGCATTTGATTTCTGAAGACCGAAGGCCTATCCAAGCTCACGTGACCCAAGCGACGGCGACCAGGCGGACATGAGACGTAAATTTCTGCATATGATGCGCGACGTACGCCTGTTGTCGCGGCTGAAGCGCCGCCATTTCCTGTGGCCGGCCGCAATCGGCGTCGGGCTTGCAGCCGGCTACAACGCCGTTCTGCCTCTGCTGATTTCGACCACCAACGTGCGCCCGACCGTAGAACACATGCTGGATGCCTGGTCTGGCGGCAAAAGCCGGATCGCCGGCAATCCCGAGATCAGCTTCTGGCCGGAACCGATGCTGACGCTCCGCTCGGCGACGATCGAAACGACGGACGGATCGTCCCGCAAGCTCGCGCATATCGGCAGCATTACCGCGACGTTCAGCCTGTTCTCGGCGATCGACGGCACGCCAGCGCTGCACGATGTCCGGCTGGTTGAGCCGGTCGTCACGCTCGAGCGGCGCACGGACGGCACACTCAACTGGCAGCGGCCGCACTGGCTGAATACGCCGGACGTGCAGGCCGCCGACAAGGATACGCCGTTCGGCGACATCACAGTCGAAAACGGCCGCCTGCAGATCATCGACCTCGTCACCAACCAGACGCGGGAATTTTCCGGCATATCCGGAACAGTCTCCTGGCCGTCGTTCACCAAGCAGCTCAGCGCCCGGCTTTCCGGCACCCTTGCCGGACAGGTGGTGGCCTGGACGCTCGAATGCAACGAACCGCTGATGCTGCTGACCGGCCGCAACGCGGCGCTGAAGACGTCGCTATCCTCGGCGGCGCTCAATCTCTCGTTCGAAGGCAACGGCAATCTCTCCCCGACACCGTCCGCGGCGGGACGGCTGCAGGTTTCGACGGCCTCGCTGCAGGCCCTTGCCGCCTGGTACAGGGGCAAGGCGGCAGGCACGTTGCCGGACAGCGGCTTCAGCCTGAGTGCCAACGTCACCAGCGGCAAGGCCTCGCTGAAGCTCGACGAACTTCATCTGACGCTCGGCGGTGCCAACGCGACCGGCATCCTCGACATCTCCACGCCGATCGACGATACCCACCGCGTCGAAGGCACGCTCGCCTTCGACCGCATCGATCTCAACGGACTGCAGCCGTTCATCGACCCGCTGGAGCCGGACGAACTCAGGCAACAACTCGGCGATGCGTTCATGCGCAGCTGGCGTGCCGATGTGCGGCTGTCGGCGCAGGAGGCGCTGGTCGGCCCGCTGCGGCTCGAAGATCTCGCCGCCGGGGTCATCTTCGATCACGGGCGCGCCTCCGTCAACGTCGCCGACAGCACCTATGCCAATGGCCGGCTCAGCGGCCGGCTCGCCGCTTCGGAAGAGGGTCTGGCCGGCGGCGGCAGGCTGGAACTGGTGCTGAAAAATGCCGACCTTGCTGCAGCCCTTGCAGACTTCGGCTTCACCGGCCCGATCCCAACCGGCCGGGGCAATGTCAATCTGGACCTTACGACGCAACACCCGTTCTGGCGCGCGCAGGTGGCCGAGGCTTCCGGCCGCATCAGACTTTCGCTTGCCAATGGCAACCTCACCGGCTTCGACGCTAATGCCTTTGCGAACCTTGTGCGGGCCGGCGAATTCTTTTCGCTGTCGCAGGCGAGCGACGGCAATTTCGCCTTCCAGACGGCGGACATCGAAGCCAGCTTCGAGGAAGGGTCGGCGCGGCTCAACCGGGCGCTCTTTGCCGGCCAGACCGGCAATCTCTCGGTCAACGGCGTCATTCCCTATCGCAGCGGCAGCCTGGCGCTTGCGGGCACCTACATCGACACGCTGAACGCCGGGCAAAGGCTGCGTTTCTTCGTCGGCGGTTCCTGGCCGAATGCGGTGATCTCGCCCCTGTCGGTTCTCGGCGAACCCAACTGAAAACGGCCGGTGTCAGGGACACCGGCCGCTGGTTTCATAAGAGGCGTTAGCGATGGCGCAGCGGATCAGGACTGGGCGAAGGCGGCCCGCTCGTCCCGCTCGCGTTGCGCCTCGCGCTGCTTGGTAACGATCGAGGCAACCACCACGCCGATCGCGACCACGCCGATGAGGATGGTGCAGATCGCGTTGATCTCCGGCGTCACGCCCAGCCGCACCTGGCTGTAGATCTTCATCGGCAGCGTCGTGGCGCCCGGTCCCGTGGTGAAGCTCGAGATCACCAGATCGTCCAGAGACAGCGTGAAGGCGAGAACCCAGCCGGAAAACACCGCGGGTGCAATGACCGGAAGGGTGATCGAGAAGAAGGTCGTCACCGGCGTGGCGCCGAGATCGAGAGCCGCCTCTTCGATCGACCGGTCGAAGCTGAGCAACCGCGACTGCACCACAACGGCAACGAAGCACATGGTGAAGGTGATGTGCGCCAGCGTGATCGTCCAGAAGCCGCGGTCGAGTCCGATGGCAACGAACAGCAACAGCAACGACAGGCCGGTGATCACCTCGGGCATGACGAGCGGCGCATAGACCATGCCGGAAAACAGCATGCGGCCACGGAAGCGGGTGTAGCGGACGAGCGCCAAAGCCGCGAGCGTACCGAGCACGGTGGCGAAGGTCGCCGAGATCAGCGCGACGCGGATCGTCACCCAGGCGGCATCGAGCAGCGCCTGATTGTGCCAGAGCTGCGCGTACCACTTGGTCGAAAACCCGGCCCAGACGGTGACGAGTTTCGATTCGTTGAAGGAGAAGATCACCAGAAGCACGATCGGCAGGTAGAGGAAGCCGAAGCCGAGCACGATCGAGGCGATGTTGAAGCGTGACCAGTTGCCCATGTCCTACCTCCCCTCGCTGTCGGCTTTGGCCTGGGCGTTCTGGAAGTAGACGATCGGTAACACCAGGATCAGAAGCAGGATCGTCGCCACGGCCGAGGAAACCGGCCAGTCGCGGTTGGCATTGAACTCGTTCCAGAGCGTCTTGCCGATCATCAACGTCTCCGAACCGCCGAGCAGGTCGGGGATAACGAATTCGCCGACGGCGGGGATGAAGACCAGCAGGCAGCCGGCGACGACGCCCGCCAGCGACATCGGGAACGTCACGCGCCAGAAGGCGGTAAACGGCGTGCAGCCGAGGTCGAGTGCCGCCTCTGTCAGGGTGTGATCCATCTTCTCGAGCGACGAATAGATCGGCAGCACCATGAACGGCAGGTAGGAATAGACGATGCCGATGTAGATCGCCCAATTGGTGTTGAGGATGATCAGCGGCTGGTCGATGACGTTGATGCTCAGCAGGAACTGGTTGAGCAACCCTTCGGGTTTCAGGATCGCGATCCAGGCGTAGACGCGGATCAGGAAGCTCGTCCAGAACGGCAGGATCACGAGCATCAGCAACGTCGGGCGAATGGTTTTCGGCGCCTTCGCCATGCCGTAGGCGACTGGATAGGCGATCAGCAGCGTCAGCACGGTCGAAACCGCCGCGATGATGACGCTCGACACATAGGCGTTGAAGTAGAGAACATCCTCCGTCAGCCAGACGTAGTTGTCGAACGAGAACTCTTTCGCCTTTTCAAGGATGCCGGACAAGCCACCGAAGAGATCGAAGACCGGCGTGTAGGGCGGCATCGCCACCGCCGTCTGCGACAGCGAGATGCGGAAGACGATGAAGAACGGGATCAGAAAGAAAAACAGCAGCCAGGCATAGGGGATGATGATGACGAGGCGGCTGAAAAGAGCGGATGCGACACGGGTCATGGCCTCAATCCTTCAGAACGACACCGGCGTCTTCGCCGAAGGAAACCCAGACCTCCTGGTCGTAGCCGAGCGGATCCTCGACCGCGCGCACCGCATTCAGCGACGACGCCTTGATCACGCGTCCATCCTTCAGGCGCACGTGGAAGACGGTCATGTCGCCGAGATAGCCGATATCCCAGATCTCGCCCTGAACGGCGTTGACGGGCGCATGGGCCGGCGCCTGACGGCTGACGCGGATCTTTTCCGGGCGGACGGCGACGGCCGACTTGCCTCCGGCAGCCGGCGTCTCGGGTGATGCCATGCGAATGGGGAAACCGTTCGTGCCTTCAAGGCGCACATAACCGCCCTCGGCCCCGGAGACCGCTCCTTCGAAAATGTTGACGTCGCCGATGAAGTCCGCGACGAAACGCGAGTTCGGCGCCTCGTAGATTTCGGCAGGGGTCGCCACCTGAATGACCTTGCCGTGGCTCATCACTGCGATGCGGTCGGCCATGGTCATTGCCTCTTCCTGGTCGTGGGTGACGACGACGAAGGTGAGGCCGAGTTCCTGCTGCAGATCCATCAGTTCGAACTGGGTTTCCTCGCGCAGTTTCTTGTCGAGCGCGCCGAGCGGTTCGTCGAGGAGCAGCACCTTCGGCCGCTTGGCGAGCGAGCGGGCAAGCGCGACACGCTGGCGCTGACCGCCCGACAACTGGTGCGGCTTGCGCTGGGAGAACTTCTCGAGCTTCACCAGCTTCAGCATCTGGGCGACGCGCTCGGCAATATCCGCCTTCGGCATGCCATCCTGCTTCAGGCCGAAGGCGATGTTCTTCTCCACGTTCATATGCGGGAAGAGCGCGTAGGACTGGAACATCATGTTGACCGGACGCCTGTAGGGCGGAATGCCGGCCAGGCTCTGCCCGTCGAGGATGATCTCGCCCGACGTCGGCTGTTCGAAGCCGGCGAGCATGCGCAGAAGCGTCGACTTTCCGCAGCCGGACGCACCCAGCAGCGCAAAGAACTCGCGCGTGTAGATATCCAGCGAAAGGTCGTCGACGGCGGTGAAATCGCCGAACCGCTTGGTCACGTTCTTGAAGGAAATGAATGGCTTGGAAGCGGGATCCGCCCAAGGGGCAAAGGACCGCCGGATACTGCCGAGAGACTTCATCATCTATCCCCGAATGATACAGCCGATGGGCACTCTCGTTTTCCCCGGTGCCCCCTTAAGAAAATTGCCCGGATTTTGAGGTCCGGGCAATTCGTTTTCCGCTCTTACTGGCCGGTTACGACCTTTGTCCAGAGTCGGGTCAACACCCTCTGTTCTTTCGCCTCGAAGGGCGTCACCGTGAACAGTTTCTGCATCACCTCGTCCGACGGATAGATGGCGCTGTCCTCCAAAACAGCCTTGTCAAGAAACTGCTGCGAGGCCTTGTTGCCGTTGGCGTAGAAGACGTAGTTCGATGCCTTGGCCACGACTTCGGGCTTCATCATGTAGTTGAGGAATGCGTGCGCCTCCTCGACGTGCGGTGCATCAGCCGGGATCGCAAGCATGTCGAACCACATCTGCGCGCCCTGCGACGGGATCGCGTAGTCGACGGTCACACCGGCCTTGGCTTCGGCCGCACGGTCGCGGGCCTGGAAGACGTCGCCGGAAAAGCCGATTGCAAGGCAGATGTCGCCGTTGGCAAGCGCATTGATGTATTCCGACGAATGGAACTTGCGCACGTTGGGACGGATGCTCGCCAGCAGCTCAGCGGCCTTTTCCAGATCGGCCGCCTCGTGGCTATCCGGATTGAGGCCGAGATAGGCAAGCGCCGAAGGCATGACGTCGGTCGGGGAATCGAGGATGTGGATGCCGCAATCCTTGAACTTCGCCGCCAGTTCCGGCTTGAAGATGACGTCCCAGTTAGGCTTCTCGTCGGTACCGAGGATCGCCTTCATCTTGTCGACGTTGTAGCCGATGCCGGTCGTGCCCCACATGTAGTCGATGGCATAGTCGTTGCCCGGATCGTACTTGGCCGTACGCTCCATGATCACATCCCACATGTTGGAAAGGTTCGGCAGCTTCGACTTGTCGAGCTTCTGGAACACGCCCGCGGCGATCTGCCGCTGCAGGAAGGTTGCCGTCGGCACCACCACGTCGTAGCCGGAGCCCCCGGCAAGCAGCTTCGTCTCCAGGATCTCGTTGCTGTCGAAGACGTCGTAGACGACCTTGATGCCGGTCTCCTTGGTGAAATCTTCCAGAATGCTGCTGTCGATATAGTCCGACCAGTTGTAGACGTTGACCACGCGCTCCTGCGCGGAGGCCAGCATGGTCGAGCCGGCCAGAACGGCTGCCGCCAGGGTTGTGACGATGAGCTTGGACATACAACTCCCCTCTTGGTTTTTTCGTATCGGGCCCGGCACACCGGGACACCCTCCAATTCGCTTCGTTCAGGCCGGAGGTTAGGCATCTTTCTCGATAACCTCAAGCGCTTTCGTGCCGATAAGAAGCGCCGCCCTGTGAGCCCGTCAGTTTCACAAGTCGAAGAAAAACGGGCACTTATGGCGGCTGGCTTCCAGCCTGTCGTCCTCGACCCGGCCGCGGCGGCACCGTTAACCATAGCTTTGCCGCCTCTGTACGGACCGCCATTTACGATTGATTAACCATGATCGCCATGCGATTTTCCCGACAGTAGCGGTGAAGGATCTCAGGTGTCGTCATGGGTGAGCAGGTCGTCGGCGGGAAAAGCCGCAGGATCGATCCGAAGCAGTTGAAGCGCCTGTCGGTGCTCGAGCCGCAAAAGGCCCTTGCGGCAATCGCATTCGACTGGGCGTTGATCGCATCAGCCATCGCCGTCAGCGAGTATTTCAGCAACCTCCTCGTCTACCTCGTTGCCGTGGTGCTGATCGCCGGACGCATGCATGCGCTCGGCTGCATGATCCACGAGGCTGCGCACTACCGCATCATCCGCAACCGGAAACTCAGCGACTGGATGAGCGATCTGTTGCTCGCCTGGCCGGTGCTGGCCACCGTCGACGGCTATCGCCAGAACCACCTCGCCCACCATCAGCATGCCAATACCGATGAGGATCCGGACTGGACGGCGAAGCTCGGCATGCCGCAATTCACCTTTCCGCAAAAGGTCGCGCGCGGCATCACGCAACTGCTCGGCTATCTCGTCGCGGTCAATTCGCTACGCGACATGCTGCACATGGCAAAGCGCATGGGAAAGAACGATCGCTCGACGCTTCAGTACAAGCTGCTGCGCATCGGCTTCTACGTCGCCGCCGCCGCGATCTTCACGTTCTTCGGCATCTGGCGGGAAGTGGCGCTCTACTGGGTGGTGCCGTTCCTCACCTTCTTCTGCCTGTTCCTTTATATACGCAGCGTCGCCGAACATTTCGGCAGCATGGACTACAGCGACGAACTGACGAGTTCGCGCACGGTCTATCCCCATACCTGGGAGAAGCTGTTCTTCGCACCCCACAACATCAACTACCACCTGGAGCACCATCTCTATCCGGGCGTACCGTTCTACAATTTGCCGGAACTGCACGCGCTCCTGATGCGCAACACGGCCTATGCCGACAAGGCGCACATCACCCGCGGCTACACGACGGGACTGCCGGCAGAATGCTTCGCGGCGAATGCGCCGCTTCTGCCCAACCAGCACCCCGTCAGCTACTGAAAATCGAAGACGCTGAGCCCCGTCGCCATTTCGTCGAGGCCGAGCGGCCGGGTGACCGGCGGCTCGGCGCGTGCCAGACAGCCCTGACGCTCGCAGAGCCGGCAGGCGGCACCGATCGCGATTGCCGGCGGCAGCGCGGCTCCATAGACGGTCTCGTCGGCAACCGACGCCTCGCAGCCAAGAAGAAGCGCCGTGCGCCGGACGCGCTCATGGAACGCCGCCTGCGGCCCCTCCAGCGTGCGCGCCACCGTCAGGAACGCGGCACCGTCGGGCATTTCGACACGATCGACCAGGACCTGCCCCGGCACCGAGAAGGCGGCGTGGATATTGAGCTTCGGACAGCCACCACCGAATTTCGCCTGCGGAAAGCCCGATGCGCCGGCCCGCCGCAACCGGTGGCCGGCATTGTCGATTTCCATCAGGAAGAACGGCAACCCCTGGGCACCCGGGCGCTGCAGCATGGTCAGCCGGTTGGCGGCCTGCTCGAACGAGACCTGGAAGCGAGCGCGCAGGACATCGATGTCGTACTTCGCCCGCTGCGCGGCGGCAAGGAAAGCGGCATAGGGCATCATCAGCGCGTGCGCGCCATAGCGCGCCAGCTCGAAGCGAGCGATTCGGCGCGCTTCGGCCGTCGAGAGCCTTAACATCCCAAGCTCCGCCGTGATCGCCTCATGACAGGCAATCGACACGGCCTCCATGGCGATCTCGCGCAACTGGTCGTAGGGCGACAGCCGCTCGGAGACGAAGAGGCGCATGGAGTGCCTGTCGAAGCGACGGCGCAGGTTCGGCATGGCGCGCACCGGCAGGCTGCGCACGACGAGGCCGTGCTCCTTCTTCAGCCAGGCCTTGAGCGCGCCGATCAGATCGTCACCCGGCGACAGCGCCTCGTGGAAGGCTTCCGCCGCCGCCTCGATGCCGGCGAAATAATTCGGCCGCCCCTCGAAGGTTTCGCGCACCTCGTCCATCGGCAGCCGCGTACCCGAAAGCGCCTCCATGTGCCCCTGCCCCGCCAGAAGGTCCGCCAGATCCTTGAGGCGCGAGGCCTGTTCGCGATAGGCGCGATAGAGCTTGACGACGCCGCCGGCGGCATTGGGGGCAGCTTCCGCCACCTCGATCAGCTCCTGCTCTCCCGGCAACTCGGCCGACAGCAGCGGATCGGCGAAAACCTCGCGCAATTGCGTGAGGCTGCCGCCGGTTTCGCCCTGCAATTCGTCGAGATCGACCTTGTAGACCGAGGCAAGCTTCAACAGCAGCTGAACCGTCAGCGGCCGCTGATTGCGCTCGATGAGGTTGAGGTAGGACGGCGAGATGCCGAGCGCCTCGGCCATGGCCGTCTGGGTCAGCGACAGGCCATTGCGAATGCGCCTGACACGTGGACCGGCAAAGATCTTGTTCTCAGCCATTTGTAACTACCTTTACAATCTGCGCAACACAGGGCGTTTTACATTCTTTACAAATTTACTTCGCCGCTCTGTCAAAGGCAAGACAAGATAACCCTTTTGATCTCATCAATTCATTGTTTCCAATAGCCGAATACTGCAGCGCAATGTAAAAACTGTCACATGAACTCGAAACACAAGGCGCCATACGACAAAAGTCGAATGGGTGTTTGATTTTGACAGGAGGAAGTAATGACTGATTTTTACAAGCTCGTTCCCAGCGCACCGCAAGGCCGCTTCGATGGCGTCGATCGCCCCTACACCGCAGAGACCGTGAAGCGGCTGCGCGGGTCGGTCGAAATCCGCTATTCGCTGGCCGAAATGGGCGCGAACCGCTTGTGGAAGCTCATTCACGAGGACGACTTCGTCAACGCGCTCGGCGCGCTCTCCGGCAACCAGGCCATGCAGATGGTCCGCGCCGGCCTGAAGGCGATCTATCTCTCCGGCTGGCAGGTTGCGGCCGACGCCAACACCGCTTCGGCCATGTATCCGGACCAGTCGCTCTATCCGGCCAATGCCGCGCCTGAGCTTGCCAAGCGCATCAATCGCACCCTGCAGCGCGCCGATCAGATCGAGACCTCCGAAGGCAAGGGCCTTTCGGTCGACACCTGGTTCGCACCGATCGTCGCGGACGCCGAAGCCGGCTTCGGCGGCCCTCTCAACGCCTTCGAGATCATGAAGGCCTTCATCGAGGCAGGGGCTGCCGGCGTCCACTACGAGGACCAGCTTGCGTCTGAAAAGAAGTGCGGCCATCTCGGCGGCAAGGTGCTGATCCCGACGGCGGCTCATATCCGCAATCTGAACGCGGCCCGGCTTGCCGCCGACGTCATGGGAACGCCGACGCTGGTCATCGCCCGCACCGATGCGGAGGCCGCCAAGCTCTTGACGTCCGATATCGACGAGCGCGATCGCCCCTTCGTCGATTACGACGCCGGCCGTACGGTCGAAGGCTTCTACCAGGTGAAGAACGGGCTTGAGCCCTGCATCGCCCGCGCGGTCGCCTATGCGCCGCATTGCGACCTCATCTGGTGCGAAACCTCCAAGCCGGACCTCGAGCAGGCCCGCAAGTTCGCCGAAGGCGTGCACAAGGTGCATCCGGGCAAGCTGCTTGCCTACAATTGCTCGCCGTCGTTCAACTGGAAAAAGAACCTCGACGACGCGACGATCGCCAAGTTCCAGCGGGAGCTCGGCGCGATGGGCTACAAGTTCCAGTTCATCACGCTGGCCGGCTTCCACCAGCTGAACTTCGGCATGTTCGAACTGGCGCGCGGCTACAAGGCACGGCAGATGGCCGCCTATTCGGAGCTGCAGGAGGCGGAATTCGCCGCCGAGGTCAACGGCTACACCGCCACCAAGCACCAGCGCGAAGTCGGCACCGGCTATTTCGACGCCGTCTCGATGGCCATCACCGGCGGCCAGTCCTCGACAACAGCGATGAAGGAATCGACCGAGCACGATCAGTTCCGCCCGGCCGCAGAGTGAAAGCCCGGCGGGAGCGTGGCAATCCCTGCCCGCTGCGCTCCTGCCGACCCCTCGTAAGTGAAATGGATGCGGGCGGAAAACCGCAAACACGCTCCAGCCTCGAACCTCAAGGAGAAGTCCAATGACAGTCCAGACACGCGTCAAGGAACGGGCCGAGGAACAGTCTTCGGCGATGACCCCGGACCAGCAGGCGGCAATCCGCATGGTCGCCAACGACCTGCACCGCCTCAACCAGTCCGTGATGAAGGCCGTCGATGCCGGCGTTTCCGTCGAGCTCGTGCGCTCGGCTCGCCACCACGGCGGCGAAGGCAACTGGGGCGACCTGCTGATCCCGGTTATCGTCACCCAGGGCCGGCCATGATGCTCACCACAACGCTGCTTGCGGCGATCCTGCTGTCGCCGCTACCGCTCTGCCACACAGCTGTGGCTGCAGCGATTAAAGCAACCAAGGGTTGATTTTGCCGAAGGCGATTGAAAGTGGGAGAAATTGGAATGGCCGGCGCTTTGCCGGCTATTCTGCGTTGTCAGGATGGTATCGCACGCAACGAATGCTTGTCTCCACTATTTCAGGTTGATCGAATCTGCGATGCCTGGCTATATTAGGCATACCTGTCTTAGGCAAAGGCACGCATGTATCGTTCGACGAAACCTGCAGATACCGCCGAACTGACGGAGCTGATCTACGGCGCCGCCTTTGGCGATTGCGGCTGGCAGGATTTTCTCGACCGGCTGACGACGACCATGCCCAACGGGCGTTCCGCGCTCCATTACCATGACCTCGCGTCGCCATCGGCCTGCGTGCCCTATGTCTCCGGCTTTACCCCCGATGCCATCGACCAGTTCAACGATCACTTTGCGGCGATCAACCCCTGGATACCGAAATCGGTTCTCGTGCCGGTGGGGCGCGGCCTCTCGGGAGAGCATATCGTCTCGCGCGCGGAGCTGACGAAATCAGAATTCTACAATGACTGGCTGAAGCGCCAGACCGGCAGCGAGACCACGGTCGGCGTGACCATCGTGCGCAGCCCGACGCGGACCTTGCTCCTGTCGACCTGCACCTCTTCGACGGACGAGGACCTCAACCAGCAGGCGGCCGACCAGTATACGCACCTTGCACCCCACCTGAAGCGCGCCTTCGACTTCCTGCGGCGGCGCGATCTGATGATGGCAGAGCAGCACGAAGGCCGCACGCTGCTCGATACGATCGGCGTCGGCGTGATCTATGTGGGCGAAAATCTGCGCATCCGCTCGATGAACCACAACGCCGAACGGATGGCGGCGAACGGCTCCCCGTTCCGGATCGCGGTCAACGGCCGCCTGTTCATGGACGAACCGGAAACCAATGCGGCACTCGAGCTTCTGGCCTCGCCGGTCGGCGCCCCGGCGCAGCCGCAGCTGCGCGTCGTCAGGACCGCCGAACACGGCGCCTTCCGCATCACCCTGGTCCGGCGAAACGCCACCATCTTTACCGAGCTTCTCGACGGGCCGACGGTTGCGGTTCTGATCGAGCCTGCAACGTCGCTCATCGGCGACCTCAGGCACGACCATCTGAAGGACAATTACGGCCTGACCCCGGCTGAAATCCGCATTGCCTGTAGTATCGCCGCCGGCCTGACGCTGAAGGAAATGTCGCAGGCCAACGGCGTCAGCTACGAGACGACCCGGACACAGCTCAAAAGCATCTATGCCAAGACCCGGGTCAATTCGCAGGCCGCACTCGTCAAGCTGCTGATGCGCTGATCCGTACCCACGAAGCACCCGGGCGGCGGCGTTCCCTGCAACCGGAGCCAACAGTGGCTTGCCTGTCTCAGCTGCGGCGCGGTCGCTTTCCGGCAAAGATATCCACGTGACTGCGCAAGAGCTTCGTCATGCGATCGACCACCGTTCGTATCTCCTTGCGATGCCTGTCCTCATTGTTCATGACGATCCATTGCCGGTGCCGGAGCGCCGGGATCTCCTCGCCGGCGCGCTCCAGCATCGGATCGAGATCGCCGACAAAGCAGGGAAGCACCGCACAGCCGGCGCCGGCGCGTGCGAGATCGAGCAGTGAGCGCGGCCGCGTGACCGTGGCGACGATCCGTCCCTCCCAGCCCCCCTTCACCTGCTCGTGCGGCCAGCGCAGATAGGCGGAGATCGCCTCCTCCTCGCCGACGGCCACCCATCGCGCGCTCGCGCCCGGCAGCGCGTTCTTCCGGCGATAGGCGGCATAGGCGACGTCGCCGACCGGACTTGCCGCCAGATAGGCCTCTTCCGGCTCGAAGGCGCGGATGCCGATATCGGTCTCGCGGTAGGCGAGGCTGGCGCGCGTCTCGCCGACGGTTATCGCCAGGCTGAAGCCGTCCCTTTCGGTGCAGAGCGCCGGAAAATTCTCCGCCAGCAGCCAGGCGATCCAGGTGCCGACGGTGATGCGGACCGTCGCGCCCTCGCCTTCCTGGCGCCAGCTCTCGACCCGGCGCGCCGCCGATTCCATTTCCTGAAGCTGCTCGAACAGAAGTTCGCCATCGCCGGTGAGCTGGTAGCCGGTCTGGCTGCGCAGAAACAACGTGCGGCCGGTGCGTTCCTCAAGCTCCAGCATCCGCCGGCCGACGGTCGCCGGGCTGGAGCCGAGCGCCTGCGCTGCTCCGGTGAGCCCGCCGGCGCGTGCCACGCTCATGAAACAGCGATAGATATCCCAATCCATGTCTTTCATCGGTGAAAAACATAGAGCGATATCCAATGTATGTAAAACTGGTTTTGCTGCATAAAAGAAGTGATGCCCATAAACCAAGGAGCATCACGATGGAATCGATGGCAATGGTCTTTATAGTGGATCTGGCGCTCAAGAACCGCCGCTGGGACGCGGATTTCGACCCGAAGCCGCCGGGCTTTCTCAAGCGCAGCATCGCAGCGCTTGCCGCCAGACTTGCCGGGCACCGGATGAGAAATTCCGGCGCCGATAAAAAAAGCACCGCGAAGCCCTGCGGCCACGCGGTGCAATGTTAGCCCCTGCCCTTGTTATGTCGCACGGCATCGGGTGCCGTGCTTTCGGCTAGCGACGTTGCCTGCCGCCAGCGAAACCCTTTGCCGGACGCCTCAGGCTGCCCGGTAGGTGTCGTAGTCTTCCGCCGCCGGCTCCAGCCGGAACTGCTCGACCAGCATCATCAGCGTGTCGGCCTGGTTTGAGAGCGCGCGGCTCGTCGCCGTCGCCTCTTCCACCATCGAGGCGTTCTGCTGCGTCATCTGGTCCATCTGGTTGACCGAGCCATTGACCTCGTTGAGCGCTACGGCCTGATCCCGGCTTGCGGTCGCAATCATCTCGACATGCTGGCTGACGGTGACGATCTGGGCGCTGATCGAGGCGAGCACTTCGCCGGTTTCCTTGACCAGGTGCGAACCGGCATTGACCTCGTTCGTCGACTTGTTGATGAGCCCCTTGATCTCACGCGCGGCCTCCGCCGAGCGCTGCGCCAGTTCACGCACTTCCTGGGCGACGACGGCAAAGCCCTTGCCGGCTTCACCGGCGCGCGCCGCTTCGATACCGGCATTGAGCGCCAGGAGGTTGGTCTGGAAGGCGATGTCGTCGATCACCTCGATGATCTGCTCGATCTGGCGCGAAGCTTCCTCGATGCGTCCCATGGCGGCGATCGCGTTGGTGACGACGGTCGCCGAACTGTCGGCGCTGCGCTTCGTCTGGATCACCGCATGGTTGGCCTCACCGGCACGCTCGGCCGAGGAACGGACAGTAACGGTGATCTGGTCGACGGCGGCCGCGGTTTCTTCGAGCGAGGCGGCCTGGGCCTCCGTGCGCTTCGACAGCGAATCTGCCGCATGATGCATGCTGGAGCCGCTCTCCTGGATCGCCTGCGCATTGGCGCGGATCTGGGCGAGCGTGTCCTGCAGGCGGATCAGCGAACCGTTGAAGTCCTGGCGCAGCTGCTCGAGGCGACCGTGGAACGGCACGTCGATCTGGCGCGACAGGTCGCCCTGGGCCAGGCGGCCAAGGCCAGCGGCAAGTTCGCTGACGGCGAGATCGATCTGGCGATCGAGCTCGCGCTTTTCCTGGTCGTTGCGGCTGCGCTCCATATCGGCGCGCGTCCGCTGCTCTTCGCTTTCGGCCTCGATGCGGACCTTGGAGAGCGCGTTCTCCTTGAACACGCCAAGGGCGCGCGCCATGTCGCCGATTTCGTCGCGGCGGCCGTCGCCGTCGATCGTCGTGTCGAGGCGGCCATCGGCGAGACGACGCATTGCTGCGGTGATCTGGCCGATCGGCTTCTTCAGCGTCAGCGTCAGGGCGATGCCTGCCAGAAGCGCGATGACGACACCGGCAACGGTCGCGGCGACCGAGATCTGGTTCGCCTCGTTACGCTCGGTTCCGGCGGCAACCTTCTGCTGTTCGGCAAATTCGGTGAGGTCGGTCCAGATCTGGTTGATCGATTGTCCGGCGGCGTCGAAGTCTGCGGTGCGCTTGACGGTGATCTCGACGAGCGCTGCGGCATCCTTCTTCATCGCCGTCAGGATCGGCATCAGCGTGTCGGCGATCTTGTCGAAGGAGGCGCCGTCGCTCGCGACACCGCGAAGCGTCGCCATGTTCTGCTGAACGGCGAGCGACTTGTCGAGCAGCTTCTGGCGATTGCTCTCGTTCGTCAGGCCCATGAAGGTGGCGGCGGAAATCTGGATATCGGTGATCGACGACGAGAGACGACGGGTGGCGGTCAGAACCGATTCCGTCGTGACGATCTGCTCGTCGAGTTCGGCGAAAATCCGCGTCGCGTCGCGCATCTTGCCGACGGACGCCGCTTCCAGGCGGAAGCTCGCCGTGCGGAAGCGGTCGACATATTTGGAGATCCCGGCAAGCGTTTCCGGTCCGGCCGGCGCCTTCAGGATGGCGCCGATCTCGCTCGATGCCGAGGTGATGGTCTCGGTAAGCGACTTTTCGTCCTTCGGCAGCAGGCGGAAAATATCACGCTCGGTGCGGCCGATCATCGGGAAGCGTTCCTTGACCGCCTTCAGCTTCTCGTCGACCGTGATCGCCTTGCTCACTTCGGTGCCGAACTCATTGAAGAAGCGGCTTGCGCGCATCAGCTTTTCGGCTTCGCGCAACATGGTCTTGGCGGCGTTCTCGCTCTTGCGAACGGCGTATTGCAGGCGGTTCGATTCTTCGTTGATCTTGGCGCGCTCGATCAGCAAGGCGTCGAGGTTCGAGTTCATTGCCGTGCGCAGGTCCTGCTCGCCAACGTGCAGCGTCCAAAGGCCGCCGATGCGGGCCTCGATGTCGCTCGTCGCCGCGATCGCCGCCTTCAGTTCGTCCTGGCCGTTCTGGCCGGCGACCTGTGCAGCGGTATCGGCGAGCACGTCCTTCTGTGCCGAGATCGTCGACTGCACGGCATCGCGGGTTTCTTCGGTGGTCGAATGCAGGAAGGCGTTCATGCCCGCATAGACATCCTTGAACCCGCTCAAGGTCTGCAACACGCTGTTGGAGATCTCCATGCGTCCCTGAAGCAGGCCGGACGCATAGAGGCCGGTGATACCGACGGCACAGATGCTGACGACGAAGGGCAGGATGAAAAACAGCACCTTCGTCTGGATCTTGAAACGGGCAAGAATTCTATCGATGAACATGGAAAACACCTTGGCTCGCAGCTCGCATTCGCCTCCCCCGACGGCTCGCTAGGTCTCCGCACTCAACGACAGGGCGTGAATGTGCGAACGATCGAGAGCCACCCGATGCGCAAACAGGCTGATGTTTTTCGAAAAATCATGCGGCGCACACCGCCAGTCCGTCGGCAATCATTGCGGATCCACGGCGCCACTCCTCGGCAACGTGAACCTGACGAAACTCACATCGTCGCACTATCTGTTTTGAACGATTAAAATTTGTATAAGCGCATTCAACCCGCGGCAGAAAATCCGTAGGCGTGCGCGGGCGCGTCAAATGCGCCCGCGAGGCGGCCGCTTAAGGCCGATCCCCTGAACTCAGAACCAGAGAGCCGGAAGGGCTGCGAGGGCGGCAACGGCAAAGAATGCAATCAAGGCGAGGCGCGTGAGTGCGGCCTTCTGCTGACGGCTTTCATCGGTGCGGGCGATCGCGATGGCGCGGGGACGGCGGCGGATTTGGTTCATGGCATCCTGTCCTTGTCACATTGACCGGCAACGCTGGGTCCGCATGACCCATATTGCCCGTCACAGTTATATTGCAGCCATGCCGTGGCGGAAGAAAGTCAAAAAATCAGAAACAGTGTTATTTCCGTTTACGCGACAATCCGATCCCACCAACTGCCGGCTGTGCCGATAAGGATAAAGGTTCGGCGAGATATATTAACAATCACTGAAGCTCGCCCCGCCAAAACCGGGGAAATCAGGCGTCCTGGCCGGCCGCAAAGCCCGACGCCCAGGCCCATTGGAAATTGTAGCCGCCGAGCCAGCCGGTCACATCGACGCACTCGCCAATAAAATAGAGCCCCGGCACAGCCTTTGCCTGCATCGTCTTGGAGTCGAGCCCGTTGGTATCGACGCCGCCAAGCGTGACTTCGGCCGTACGGTAGCCTTCCGAACCGGCTGGCTTGATGGTCCAGGCCTGTATCGAGGTGGCAAGCTGGTTGATGGTCTTGTCCGAGAGATCGGCCAGCTGGCGCCCGGTCAGCTTTGCGCCGTCGGCGAAAAACTGTGCCAGCCGCCGCGGCAGGATATCACCGAGTGCCGTCTGCGCCGCCTGCTTGCCGTGACTGCGCCTCGCATCCTTGAGAAGGGAGGCAATGTCGATGTCGGGCATCAACCTGAGCACGATCTCCTGCCCCTCGCGCCAATAGGAGGAAATCTGCAGGATGGCCGGGCCGCTCAGGCCGCGATGGGTGATCAGCACCGCCTCGCGGAACGCCGTCTTGCCGGATCGCGCTTCCGCATCGGCAGCGACGCCGGCCAGATCACCGATCGCTTCGAGCTGCGCCGGATCGAGCGTCAGCGGCACGAGACCGGGACGCGTTTCGATGAGCCCGAGGCCGAACTGCTCGGCGATCCGGTAGGCAAGCCCGGTCGCCCCCATCTTCGGGATCGACTTGCCGCCGCTGGCAACGACCAGCGACTGCGCATCGATCGGTCCCTCGCCCGTCATCACGCGAAAGCCGGCGCCATGGCGCTCGACGCTCTCGATCGTCGTTTCGAGGCGAAGATCGGCATGCACGTCGCGCATTTCGGACAGCAGCATCTTGATGATGTCTTTCGCCGAATGATCGCAGAAGAGTTGACCGAGGGTCTTTTCGTGCCAGGCGATGCCATGCTTTTCGACAAAAGCGAGGAAATCGCGCGGCGTGTAGCGCGCCAGCGCCGACTTTGCGAAATGCGGATTGGCGGACAGAAAGTTCTTCGGCCCCGCGTGGATATTGGTGAAGTTGCAGCGGCCACCGCCGGAGATGCGGATCTTTTCACCGGGCGCCTTGGCATGGTCGAGCACGGCCACGCGGCGGCCGCGCTTGCCCGCCTCGATGGCGCACATCATGCCGGCGGCACCGGCGCCAATGATGACCACATCTGTCTTTTCAGCCACGAAACACTCCGCTCGTTTGTCCTTCCATTCCGGGGGCAAAGCAGAAAGTCAATGATCAAGCCCATCTAGCCAATTGCCAATCTGTGGTTATGATGCGCTATCCGAAGCCAAAACCGGTGATTTATGCCCTCAAAGAGAAGTGCTGCCCAACAAACAACGAAAATCAGCAAGACTTCGAAAATACCCCCCGCCCTCCACTCCCTCCGCGGTGTGAAGACCTGGAAGGAAGCCACGGACTGGCTCAAGATCCGCGGCATCGAAGACGTCGAATGCATCACGCCCGACCTCGCCGGCGTTCCGCGCGGCAAGATGATGCCGACCTCGAAGTTCACCTCCAACACCTCGCTGGCGCTGCCCTCGGCCGTCTACCGCCATACGATCTCGGGCGAATATCCTGATGAAACCGGCCAGTTCCGCTACGATTCCCGCGACAGCGACATCAAGCTCGTGCCCGATCTCTCGACCCTTTCGGTCGTTCCCTGGGAGACCGACCCGACGGCGCAGGTGATCTGCGACATCGTCGGCTCGCAGGGCGAGCAGATCAGCTACACGCCGCGCAACGTGCTGAAGCGCGTGGTCGATCTCTACAAGCAGAAGGGCTGGAAGCCGGTCGTCGCACCCGAGATCGAATTCTACCTCGTCGCCACCAATGACGATCCCGACTATCCCCTGCATCCGCCGAAAGGCCGTTCCGGTCGCTCGATCCTCGGCGGCCAGGGCTATTCGATCGCCGGCATCAACGAATTCGACGAACTGATCGACGACATCTATCACTTCTCAGAGAAGCAGGGTCTCGAGATCGATACGCTGATCCACGAAGAAGGACCGGCGCAGCTCGAAATCAACCTGCGCCATGGCGATCCGATCGAGCTGGCCGACCAGGTCTTCCTGTTCAAACGGACGATCCGCGAGGCGGCGCTGAAACACGGCATTTATGCCACCTTCATGGCCAAGCCGATGCAGGGCCAGCCGGGCTCGGCGATGCACATTCACCAGTCGGTGGTCGAGATCAACACCGGCCGCAACCTGTTCTCCAACCCGGACGGTTCCGCATCGAAGGAATTCTTCCACTTCATCGGCGGCATGCAGCACTATGTGCCCCGCACGCTGGTGATGATGGCGCCCTATGTGAACTCCTTCCGCCGACTGACGCCCGACATGTCGGCGCCGGTCAACACCGCCTGGGGCTACGACAACCGCACCACCGCCTTCCGCATCCCCGTGTCGGAGCCGGTCGCCCGGCGTATCGAGAACCGGCTGCCGAGTTCGGATGCCAATCCCTATCTGGCGCTCGCGGCCTCGCTCGCCTGCGGCTATCTCGGTATCATAGAACAGCGCGATCCGACGGCGCCGACCGAGGACACGGCCAACGAGGGCGAGATCGACCTGCCCCGCGGCCTGCTCGAAGCCGTTGCGCTGCTGGAATCGGCACCCTCGCTTGCAGATGTGCTCAGCCCCGAGTTCATCGCCATCTATGCCGGCGTCAAGCGTGGCGAGTTCGAGACCTTCATGCAGGTCATCAGTCCCTGGGAGCGCGAATTCCTGCTTCTCAACGTCTGACCTCAGAGGTTCTCCATGCCCTGGCAAAGCCCGATCTCGCCCGGTTACTCCTGGTATGAGGCGACTGTTCCGGACCGACCGGACTATCCGCCCATGCCGGGATCGCGGAAAGCCGATGTCGCGATCGTCGGCGGCGGCTATACGGGACTTCAGGCGGCTTACAACCTTGCCAAGCAAGGCGTCGACGTCACCCTGATCGACGCCTGCCGCTTCGGCGACGGTGCCTCTGGCCGCAATGGCGGCCAGTTCGGCACAGGTCAACGCGCCTGGGCGGACGAGACGGAAGAGAGCCTCGGGCACGAGCGGGCGCAGGCGCTGTTCGACATGGCCGAGAACGCCAAGCGTTACGTGCTCGACTTCGCGAACGCGCACGAGATCGACATCGAATTCGTGCCCGGCCAGCTCTCGGTCGGGCACAAGCAAAGCCTCGAAAAAGACTATCGCGACCATGCCGAGGCGATGGCGACACGCTTCGGCTATCCGCACCTGACCTTCATGGAGCGCGAGGAAACCGCAAGCCGGCTCGGATCCGACCATTACCACTTCGGTATTCGCGATGCCGGCACCGGCCACATCCACCCGATGAAGCTGCTGGTCGGCCTTGCGAAACAGGCCGCGCTTGCCGGTGCCAACCTCTTCGAGCAGACCAAGGCCCTGAAGATCGACCGCCAGGGCGGCGCGATCGTCATCACCACCGACCGCGGCACGATCACCGCCGACCGCGTGCTCGTCGCCTGCAATGCCTATATTGGCAACCTGGAGCCGGTGAGCGCCAGCCATGTCATGCCGATCCGTTCCTTCATCGGCGCGACGACGGTGCTTTCGGACCACCCTGACGTCATTCCCGGTGGTGAGTCGGTCGACGATTCGCGCTTCGTCGTGCGCTACTTCCGCAAGTCACGGGATGGACGGCTTCTGTTCGGCGGCCGCGAAGCCTATACCGCCGACAATCCGCGCGACATCTCCACCCATATCCGCCGGCAGATTAGCGAGATCTATCCGCAGCTCGCCAATGTCGAGATCACCCATGCCTGGGGCGGCTCCGTCGGCATTACCATGCCGCGCACGCCCTTCTGTCGCGAGGTCATGCCCGGCGTCACCTCGATCGGCGGCTATTCCGGCCACGGTGTGATGCTCTCCAACTATTGCGGCAAGCTCTATGCGGATCTCGCGCTCGGCAAGGACACCGAGCTCGACCTCTTGAAGGCGCTGAAAATTCCGGCTTTTCCGGGCGGAACCCGGTTCCGCTCCGCCCTTCTCTTCTTCGCGCTTAGCTGGTACGCATTACGCGACAGGTTCTGAAGAAGGCTTGCGGCGGCATTTTATTGCGCCGCGCTTGAGATCACGATGATTTTGGGTCGGCTCGACCCAAAATCATAAACGTGTTCGATAGTTAGAAGATAATGCGGGATGCGGGCGGAAAACCGCACGCACTTTTCCTCATCCCGCACTAGCGCCTTTAAATCGATTAGATTATATGTGCCCCTGACCTGAACAGATCGAGATATCCCATGAGCAGCCAGATCATTCCCGTCGAACCATTTGACTATGTGGTGTTCGGGGGCACCGGCGATCTTGCGGAGCGCAAGCTGTTGCCGGCGCTCTATCACCGGCAATTGGAAGGCCAGATCACCGAGCCGACGCGCATCATCGGCGCCTCGCGCGCGGCACTCAGCCATGAGGATTATCGCAAGTTTGCCGTCGACGCGCTGAAGGAACATCTGAAGCCGGAAGAGTACAAGGAAGAGGAAGTCGCGAAGTTCGCTGCACGCCTGTTCTACGTCTCCGTCGACGCCAAGTCCGACCAGGGTTGGGACGCGCTGAAGAAGATCCTCGAAGAGGGCAAGGAGCGCATTCGCGCCTTCTATCTCGCCGTCGGCCCAGCGATCTTCGGCGACATCTCCGAGCGCATCCGCGACCACAAGCTGATCACCAAGAACACCCGCATCGTCGTCGAAAAGCCGATCGGCCGCGACCTTGCGTCTGCGACCGAACTCAACGACACGATCGGCAAGGTCTTCCGCGAAGAGCAGATCTTCCGTATCGACCACTATCTCGGCAAGGAGACGGTGCAGAACCTGATGGCGCTGCGCTTTGCCAACGCGCTCTATGAGCCGCTATGGAACTCTGCCCATATCGACCACGTGCAGATCACCGTGTCGGAAGCCGTCGGACTTGAAAACCGCGCCGGCTACTACGACAAGGCCGGCGCGCTACGCGACATGGTGCAGAACCACATCCTGCAGCTCGTCTGCTTCGTCGCCATGGAAGCGCCGACCTCGATGGACGCCGAAGCGGTGCGCGACGAGAAGCTCAAGGTTCTGCGCGCGCTGAAACCGATCACCTCGTCGAATGTCGAGCAGGTGACGGTGCGCGGCCAGTACCGCGCCGGCGCTTCGGCTGGCGGCCCGGTCAAGGGGTACCTCGAAGAGCTCGAAGGCGGCGTCTCGAACACGGAAACCTTCGTGGCGATCAAGGCCGAGGTCAGCAACTGGCGCTGGGCCGGCGTGCCCTTCTACATTCGCACCGGCAAGCGCCTTGCCGGCCGCATGTCGGAAATCGTCATCACCTTCAAGCAGATCCCGCACTCGATCTTCGACAACAATGCCGGCCGTATCTCGGCCAACCAGCTGGTCATCCGCCTGCAGCCGAACGAAGGCGTGAAGCAGTCGCTGATGATCAAGGACCCGGGCCCGGGCGGCATGCGTCTGCGCAGCGTCTCGCTCGACATGAGCTTCGCCGAGGCTTTTGCGGTGCGCAATGCGGACGCCTATGAGCGGCTGCTCTTCGACGTCATCCGCAACAACCAGACGCTGTTCGTGCGCCGCGACGAAGTCGAGGCCGCATGGAAGTGGGTCGATCCGATCCTGAAGGCCTGGGAAGAAACCGGACAGCAGGTCCAGGGCTACACCGCCGGCACCTGGGGCCCGAGCCAGTCGATCGCGCTGATCGAGCGTGACGGCCGGACCTGGAACGACGCGATATAGGTGCGCCGATGACGTCTAAGCTTCATACATTCGAAAACGGCGCAGCACTGGCGCAAGGCCTTGCCGATGCCGTCGGCCAGGCGCTCGCCGCCGGCATCGCCGCACGCGGCTCCGCGAGCATCGCCGTCTCCGGCGGCTCCACGCCCAAGGCATTCTTCCAGGCGCTGTCGAAGAAGGACATCGCCTGGGATAAGGTGACGGTGACGCTGGTCGACGAGCGCTTCGTGCCGCCGGAAAGCGACCGCTCCAACCATGGCCTCGTTGCGGCCAACCTGCTTCAGGACAAGGCCGCTGCAGCGACCTTCCTGCCGCTCTACCAGGCGGCCCCGACGGCGGAGGCTGCAGCTGATCTGGCAAGCCGGGAAACGGCGAAGATCGCTGCACCGTTCGACGTGGCGATCCTGGGCATGGGAACGGACGGTCACACTGCATCGTTCTTCCCGGGCGGATCGCAACTCGCGCGCGCCATCGATCCGGTAACGCCGCGCGGCGTGATCACCATGGAAGCCGAGGGTGCCGGCGAAACCCGCCTGACCTTTACCTTTGCCAGCCTCCAGGATGCACGGCTTCTGGTGCTGCACATCGAGGGCGAAGGCAAGAAGACGGTTCTCGCCAAGGCCGAAGAAGCCGGCGACGAAAAGGACATGCCGATCCGCGCGATGCTGCGCCGCGCCGCGTCGCCGGTGCAGATCTACTGGGCGCCGTAGATCGGAATGATGTTGGGCCGAACCGGCCCGATAGGAACTTTGGAGACACGTTCAGCCGGTGGCGCGCTCCCGTCGGATTGGACAAGTGTTTCTGAGAAACGCCGGGACGCGGCTTGCGCTCTCCCAAGCTCGCCGCGCTCCGGACGATGACTGGATGAAGATGAGGAGTCCGAAGACTCCGGAACAGGATTTGCCATGTCCGCCGATTCCCGCATTGCCTCGATCACGGCTCGCATCGTCGAGCGCTCGAAACCCCATCGCGAGCCCTATCTCGATCGCGTCCGCCGGGCGGCATCGAGCGGTCCGCATCGCAGCGTGCTCGGCTGCGGCAACCTCGCGCATGGATTTGCCGTCTGTTCCCCCGCCGAGAAGGTAGCGCTTGCGGGCGACCGCGTGGCCAATCTCGGCATCATCACCTCCTACAATGACATGCTGTCGGCGCATCAGCCGTTCGAGACCTATCCGGCGCTGATCCGCCAGGCGGCCAGCGAGGCAGGTGGCGTCGCCCAGGTTGCCGGTGGCGTGCCCGCCATGTGCGACGGCGTCACGCAAGGCCAGCCGGGCATGGAGCTGTCGCTGTTTTCGCGCGACCTGATTGCGATGGCGGCCGGCGTCGGCCTGTCGCACAACATGTTCGATTCCACCGTCTATCTCGGCGTCTGCGACAAGATCGTGCCGGGCCTCGTGATCGCGGCACTGACCTTCGGCCACCTGCCGGCGATCTTCGTGCCCGCCGGGCCGATGACCTCGGGCCTGCCGAACGACGAGAAGGCGCGGGTTCGCCAGCTGTTCGCTGAAGGCAAGGTCGGCCGCGACGAACTGCTGGAGGCGGAATCGAAGTCCTACCACGGACCGGGCACCTGCACCTTCTACGGCACCGCCAACTCCAACCAGATGCTGATGGAGATCATGGGTTTCCATCTGCCCGGCGCCTCCTTCATCAATCCGGGCACACCGCTGCGCGACGCGCTGACGAAGGAAGCGGCCAAGCGGGCGCTGGCGATCACCGCCATGGGCAACGAGTTCACGCCGGCCGGCGAAATGATCGATGAGCGCTCGATCGTCAACGGCGTCGTCGGCCTGCATGCGACCGGCGGCTCGACCAACCACACCATGCACCTCGTCGCCATGGCGCGGGCAGCCGGCATCGTGCTGACCTGGCAGGACATCTCCGAGCTCTCGGACATCGTGCCGCTGCTGGCGCGCGTCTATCCGAACGGGCTTGCCGACGTGAACCACTTCCACGCCGCCGGCGGCATGGGCTTCCTGATCAGCCAGCTGCTTCGCGCCGGCCTGCTGCACGACGACGTGCGCACAGTTGTCGGCCAGGGTCTCGACGCCTACAAGATCGACGTACGCCTCGGCGCCGACGGCAATGTCGAACGCGTGCCGACGCCGAAGGAAAGCGCTGATCCGAAGGTGCTTGCGACCATCGATCAGCCGTTCCAGCATTCCGGCGGCCTCAAGATGCTGACCGGCAATCTCGGCAAGGCCGTCATCAAGATCTCTGCCGTCAAGCCGGATCGTCACATCATCGAGGCGCCCGCCAAGATTTTCCACGACCAGGCCGAACTCAACGCCGCCTTCAAGGCCGGCAAGCTCGAGGGCGACTTCGTCGCAGTCGTGCGCTTCCAGGGCCCGAAGGCCAACGGCATGCCGGAACTGCACAAGCTGACGACCGTGCTCGGCATCCTGCAGGACCGCGGCCAGCGCGTCGCCATCCTGACGGACGGCCGCATGTCCGGCGCCTCCGGCAAGGTGCCGGCGGCGATCCACGTGACGCCGGAGGCCAAGGACGGCGGCCCGATCGCTCGCATCCAGGAAGGCGATATCGTCCGCATCGACGCTGTTGCCGGAACGATCGAGGTGCTGGTCGAGGACATCGCACTCAAGACACGCGTGCCCGCGCATGCGGATCTTTCGGACAACGACTTCGGCATGGGCCGCGAACTGTTCGCGCCCTTCCGCGCGATCGCGGGTGCGGCTGATCAGGGCGCCAGCGTTCTCTTCCACTGACATAAAAAGCGCCGCTCCCATTGGGGCGGCGCTTGGTCTTCAAACGATCGTGAAAAGCTCAGGGCAGTGGCCCGGGGAACATGTCGTTGCGCCCGTCATAGCGCTCGATTTCCAGCGTGAAGACATCGACCCCCTCGATGCAGCGCGCATTGATCGAGATCTTGTTATCCGGATAGCCGCTGCGCATGATCGGCGTCGAACAGGTCGGGCAGAAATGATGCCCCTCGTTAAGGCCGCGCCAGATGTAGCTCGACAGGCGGCGCTTTTCGGTCAAGAGCTTTACCTTTGCGGCATCCACCTTCCAATGCAGGAAGCCGGAGCGCCGGCAGGTGGAGCAGTTGCAGTCGACGAGACCGGTCAGCTCTTCGTCGACTTCGACGGCGATATCGCCGCAATGGCAGGAAAGCCGATAGGGTCGCTGCATGGTTCAGGTCCGATCCCGTTGATTGAGACCACAACCATCCATTGAGCGCGGCAAGGCCGTCAAGCCCGGCGCGGCACCTCAGCGATAGATGTCAAGCGTGCGGTTGCGATGGTTCGGATGGGTGCTGTAGACGAAAATGCGATTGAGGTCGCGGTCCGTCAGCATGCGCAGGAACCGCGCCTCGATGACGTTGTTGGCATGCACCCGCTTCAAGAGGCAGCCGACCATCTGGATGCGCGCGCTCGGGATATCCAGGTAGAAGTTCTCGGGCAGCTGGTACTGCGTGAGGATGCCGATCAACGCGCCGCTTTTCGACAGCTTGATGATCTCGCAACGGCGCGAGCTCAGCTGGGTCATGCCCTTTTCGGTATATTCGATGCGGGCTTCGTTCCGCGTGTCCTCCATTGGGAAGTTGGTTTCCCGATCGTACATGAAGGACTCTTCCTTGTTCAGGAAGTGCTGGTACATCACCGGCGCCGCGCCTCTCATCGAAATGCCTTTCCGTATCCCCTTTTGAAACAGACTAGCGGCAGAGATTTAACAGAGGGTTTGATCCGCAGGTTGCATTGAAAAAACCCGCCCGATTTTACGGGCGGGTTCGACGGGAGAGCCTGCTCGTATCAGCGGCGATAGGTGCGACCATCGGCGTCGAAAAGGTGCAGCTTGGCCTTGTCGGCGGTGAAGCGCACCTTGTCGCCGCGCTGAACCGGCAGGATGCCGGGGATCTTGGCGATGATCGGCTCCTTGTCGACGAGGCCTTCGATGTAGAGCAGCGTCACTTCGCCGAGCGCTTCGACGATCGAGATCGTGCCTTCGAACAGGAAGTCGTCGCTGGTACTGACCTGAAGGTCTTCCGGGCGAACGCCGAAACTCGCAGTCTTGCCGTTCTGCGACGAGTCGGTCGGGATATCGAGCGTCACGCTCTTGCCGCCGGTCAGCTTCACCGTCGTCTGCGCGCCGGTCTCCGTCACCGTCGACGGGATGATGTTCATCGCCGGCGAGCCGATGAAGCGGGCGACGAAGAGATTGGCCGGGCGCTCATAGAGTTCGAGTGGCGCGCCCACCTGTTCGATATGGCCCTGCGACAGAACCACGATGCGGTCGGCGAGCGTCATCGCCTCCACCTGGTCGTGGGTGACGTAGATCATCGTCGTGTCCGCCATCTGCTCACTGAGCTTGGCGATCTCGATGCGTGTGGCGACACGCAAAGCCGCATCCAGGTTCGACAGCGGCTCGTCGAACAGGAAGACTTTGGGGTCGCGGCAGATCGCGCGGCCGATGGCAACACGCTGTCTCTGGCCGCCGGAGAGCGCCTTCGGCAGGCGGTCGAGATACTTGGTCAGCTGCAGGATATCGGCGGCGTTGCGCACGCGACGGTCGATCTCCTCCTTGCTTTCCTTGGCGATCCGCATGCCGAAGGCCATGTTGTCGTAGACGGTCATGTGCGGATAGAGCGCATAGGACTGGAACACCATGGCGATGCCGCGCTTCGACGGCGGCACGGTGTTGACCCGTTCGCCGTCGATGAACATGTCGCCGCCGGTGATCTCTTCGAGACCCGCGATCATGCGCAGAAGCGTCGACTTTCCGCAGCCGGACGGGCCGACGAAGACGATGAACTCGCCCTGCTTGATGTCGAGATTGATGCCGTGAATGACATCGACCGCGCCGTAGGACTTGCGGATATCTTTAAGCAGCAGACCCGTCATTGCACGCTCCCCTTCGGTTCTTCCCGTCTATCCCTGTTGGCATCCGCCGTCACACCAGCCGCGCGAAATAGGCGCTCCAGGCCGGCAGGTGAACTGTTCGATCCTTGACCTCGGACACGAAGCCATGGCCTTCCAACGCAGCCACCGGCTCATTCGGCAGTGTGGCTGCAGCCGGTGCGCCGCTCATGTTGAACAGGCAGAAAAGCTTTTCATTGCCGTGGCTGCGCACGAAGGCAAGCACCGAGCCATCCGTGTTCAGGAATTCGATCTCGCCCTTGGCAAAGGCCGGGTGCGCCTTGCGGAACTGCAGGAAGCGGCGGTAGTGCTCGAGCACCGAAGCATCGTCGCCCTGCTGCACCGACACGGCGCGCTTCAAGTGTTCCGCCGGCACGGGCAGCCAGGGTTTTGCGCTGCCGAAGCCGCCGTTGACGGCGGCACCGTCCCAGACCATCGGCGTGCGGCAACCGTCGCGCCCCTTGAAATCCGGCCAGAACTGGATGCCATAGGGATCCTTCAGATCCTCATAGGCAAGCTCGGCTTCGCTCAGCGCCAGCTCCTCGCCCTGGTAGATGCAGACCGAGCCGCGCAGCGACATCAGAAGGCTCGCGAGCAGCTTTGCATGGGCATCGCGATCGGTAACGCCCGCTCCCCAGCGGCTGACGTGGCGCACGACGTCATGGTTGGAGAAGGCCCAGCAGGCCCAGCCTTCAGGTGCCGCCTTCTGGAAGTTCCGGAGAACCTCGGCAACGGTCGCCGGTGTCAGCGGATCCGGCGCCAGGAACTCGAAGGCGTAGCACATCTGCATCTTGTCGCCGCCGGAGGTGTATTCGCCGGCGATCTCCAGCCCGCGCTGGCTGTCGCCGACTTCACCGACCGCGGCGATCGCCGGGAACTCGTCCATGACCGCGCGGAAGCGCTTCAGGAATTCGAGGTTCTCGGGCTGGTTCTTGTCGTAGAGATGTTCCTGGTAGTTGTAGGGGTTCACCGCAGGCGCGGTCTGGGCGTTGCGGCGCTCCGGCGCCAGCGCCGGATTGTCGCGCAGCTGCTTGTCGTGGAAGTAGAAGTTGATGGTGTCGAGGCGGAAGCCGTCGACGCCGCGCTCCAGCCAGAAACGCTCGACGGCCAGCAGCGCGTCCTGAACCTCGGGATTGTGCAGGTTGAGGTCCGGCTGCGAGGTCAGGAAGTTGTGCATGTAGTACTGCAGGCGCGTCGGATCCCAGGCCCAGGCCGAGCCGCCGAAGATCGACAGCCAGTTGTTGGGCGGGGTGCCGTCCGGTCTGGAATCCGCCCAGACGTACCAGTCGGCCTTAGCGTTCGTCCGGCTCGATCGGCTTTCGACGAACCAGGGGTGCTGGTCCGACGTATGGGAGAGAACGAGGTCGATCATCACCCGGATGCCGAGGCGGTGCGCCTCGGCGATGACCGCGTCGAAATCGGCAACACTGCCGAAGATCTGATCGACATCGGTGTAGTTGGAGACGTCGTAACCGAAGTCCTTCATCGGCGAGGTGAAGAACGGCGAAATCCAGATTGCGTCGGCACCCAGCGCGGCGATATGCGGCAACCGGGCGACGATGCCCTTGAGGTCGCCGATGCCGTCGCCGTTGGAGTCCTGGTAGGAGCGCGGATAGATCTGGTAGATCACCGCGCCGCGCCACCAGTCCCGATCAGCCTGCAAAGTGGAAGTGCTCATTTCGGTCATGCTCATTTTCTCTGGACGTCCCTGGATTGTCAGCCGCCTTTGACCGAACCCGCCAGCAGGCCGCGCACGAGATAGCGCTGCAGGCTGAAGAAGACGATCAGCGGAACGATGATGGTAATGAAAGCGGAGGCCGTCAGGATCTCCCAGTTGCCGCCGCGTGAACCGAGCAGGTTGACGAGCCGACCGGTCAGAACCAGTTCGTCCGGACCGGCGCCCAGGAACACGATGGCGACCAAGAGGTCGTTCCAGGTCCAGAGGAACTGGAAGATCGCGAAGGAGGCGAGCGCCGGGAAGGACAGCGGCAGAATGATCTTGACGAAGATATCGAAATCGCTGGCACCATCGACGCGGGCGGATTCCATGATTTCGCGCGGCAGGCCGGCCATGTAGTTGCGCAAGAGATAGATCGCCAGCGGCAGGCCGAAACCGGTATGCGCCAGCCAGATGCCGACATAGGTCTTGGCCGGCACGCCGAAGAAGGCGCCGACGCCGTTATAGAGCTTCAAGAGCGGGATCAGCGACATCTGCAGTGGCACGACGAGCAGACCGACGACGACGGCAATCAGGATTGCCCGCCCCGGGAACGGCATCCAGGCAAGCGCATAGGCTGCGAAGGCGGCGATCATGATCGGGATGATCGTCGCGGGAATGGCAACGGTCAGCGAGTTGATGAAGGAGCGGCCGATGCCTTCGGCACTCAAGACTTCGCCGTAGTTTTCGAAAGTGAAGCGTGGCGGCGAGGACGCGGTGACGAAGACGCGCTGGCCGCGCGACCCTTCCATCTTCTTGTCGGAGACGATCTCGAAATTGCCGTCGGCCTGCACGGTCAGCTTTTCGCCGTCGTTGAGTTCGGCGGTTTCGCCGGCCTTGAACGCGGTCGGCTCACGGCTGTTAAAGCCGAAGGCCGAGATCTGCCCCGCCTGCCCGTCGAGCAGGTTGCCGGAAATGACGAACTTGCCGTCACGCTCGACCTGGGCGTCCGGGCCGGGTGCGCGAACGACGATGTTCTGCGACGAGGTCGAAAGCGCCGTCCACCAGCCGGAGACGGCAAGCTGATCCTTGTCGCGCAGGGACGAGATCAGGAGGCCCGCGGTCGGCAGCGTCCAAAGCGCGACGATCAAGAAGACCGAGAGGTGGACGACCCACATGAGAGGGGAACGTGTCGCTGGATTCATCTCAGTGCCCCTTCATTTCCTTGGCCGCATTGCGGATGTTCCAGACCATGATCGGAATGACGAGGATCATGATGACGACGGCGATGGCCGCCCCTCGACCGAGGTCGCCGCCACCGCGGAACATCCAGTCGAACATGAGGTTGGCAAGCACCTGGCTCTGCCACTGGCCGTTGGTCATGGCGAGAACGATATCGAAGACCTTGAGCACCAGGATGGTGATGGTCGTCCAGACCACGGCGATCGTGCCCCAGATCTGCGGCACCATGATCTTGAAGAAGATCTGCCAGCCATTGGCGCCGTCGATGACGGCCGCCTCGATCGTTTCCTCCGGGATGCCGCGAAGGGCGGCCGACAGGATGACCATGGCAAAACCGGTCTGGATCCAGACGAGGATCGCCATCAGGAAGAAGTTGTTCCAGAAGGGCAGCGTGATCCAGGCCTGCGGGTCGCCGCCGAAGGCAACGACGATGCCGTTCAGCAGACCGATCTGTTCGGCACCCTCGGGGCGAAAATCGTAGATGAACTTCCAGATGACCGCGGCGCCGACAAAGGAGATCGCCATCGGCATGAAGACTAAAGTCTTGGCGATATTGCCCCACCAGATACGATCGGTGAGCGCGGCAATGATCAGGCCGAAGAACGTCGCCAGCGCCGGGACCACCAACAGCCAGAGGAAGTTGTTGTAGATCGACTGGCGGAACTCGCCGTCGTTGACCATCCAGACATAATTGCTGAAGCCGACGAAGTTCTGGCCCGCGCGATCATGAACGCTGTACCAGAGCGACATGAAGACCGGATAGATAAGGTAGATCGTCAGCGCGAACAGCGCCGGGCCCAGGAACAGCCATGGGCGGATGGCGTTGGTGATGCGCAGGTTTCTCGAGGCGACGGCGCCGGATTTCCCTTTCGACGGGAAGATCAGGTCGAGAATGAAGCTGGTTCCCCAGAAGTAGGCGGCGCAGCCAATCACCCCGCCCAACATGAACCCTGCAGCTATTAGAAGCTGAAACAACATGACATGTCCCTCCCCCTCGGTGCACGGTCGCGTGCAGGGCTGGCGATTGTCGCCGTTCTCATTGGGGTGCCCCACCTCTCCCGTGAACGGAAAGCTGCTTTCGCATCTCCGCCCTCTCCTGGCAGCGAACCCGCATCGGCAACGGGCGGCATCTCTGCCGCCCGTCATCCGCTGTTACTTGATGGCGTCCCAGGCCTTCTGAACGCCGTCGGCAACGTCAGCCGACGACTTGCCGCCAACGAAATCGACCATGCCCGTCCAGAACGCGCCTGCACCGATCTTGCCCGGCATCAGGTCGGAACCGTCGAAGCGGAAGGTGGTGGCGTTCAGGAGGATCTCGCCCTGCTTCTTCAGCGGCGGGTTGCCGTAGGTGTCGACGTTGACGCTCTTGTAAGGTGTCAGGAAGCTCGTCTGCGCCATCCAGACTTCATGCGCAATCGGCGTCTTCAGGAATTCGATGAAGGCGCGGGCGGCGGGCGAATCCTTGGTGATCATCGCCAGCGTGCCGGCGCCAAGCACCGGATTGCCGAGTTCCTTCTTGCTCTCGTAGGGCGGCATGTAGAAGAAGTCGGCATCCTCGCCGATCTTGGTGCCCTCGGGGAAGAAGGACGGGATGAACGACGCCTGGTGGTGCAGGTAGCACTTCGGCGGCGAGGCGAAGAGGCCCTTCGGGCTGTCGCGGAAGTCGGTGGAAGCAACGGCTGTAGCGCCGCCATCAACGAACTTGTCGTTCTTCGCAAACCAACCGAACTCGTCGATCGCACCGACGACGGCCGGATCGGTGAACGGGATCTCGTTCTTGACCCACTTGTCGTAGACATCGGCCGGCTGGGTGCGCAGCATCATGTCTTCGACCCAGTCGGTCGCCGGCCAGCCGGTCGCGCCGCCCGAACCGAGGCCGATGCACCAGGGCTTGCCGCCGTCAGCGGCGATCTTCTCAGTCAGCGCCTTCAGCTCTTCCATGGTCTTCGGGACTTCGTAGCCGGCGTCTTCGAAGTTCTCGGGCGAGTACCAGACGAGCGACTTTACGTCGATCTTGTAGGGAAACGCATAGAGCGCGGCATTGCCGTCCTTGCCCTTGTAGGTCGACAGATCGACCCAGGACTGGCCGGCGGCGTAGTTGTCGAGCAGCCACTTCTGGGTGTCGTCGCCGAGCGGCGTCAGATAGCCCTTGGAGGCGAGATCGGCGATCAGACCCGGCTGCGGCAGGATGGAGACTTCGGAGGGGCTTCCGGCCTGGGTATCGATGACGATCTGTTGTTCGTAGTTTTCGGACGAGGAGTACTTGATCTCAGCGCCCGTCGCTTCGGTAAAGTAGGCATAGACGCTCTTGAACAGCGCCTCGTCCTCACCGCGCCAGGGGCCGAAGATCGTCAGCGTCTGGCCCTTGAGGTCGTGGCCCTTCTTGAATTCCTCGAAGCTCGCCCAGTTGAACTTGCTATCTTCGCCCGGCTTGAACTTGAGGTCGGCGGCGCCGGCTGCACCCGCAATCAGGGCAAAGGCGGCCACGCCCAACAGCAATGATCTCTTCACGTCTTTCTCCTCCCAAGATGAACCCGGATCCCCCCGGGCAGACGTCAATGCGCAAAAATTCAAAGCGCTTTGAGTTCGCTAACAAACCATTGCGACACTAAAGGAGTCAAGAGCTTTCCCGGAACCTGCTCTATCGGCGACATTTTTGTGCTCTGCGGTATCGTTTTGCACCGCGCCATGGTTGAATTCCGCTTTGTTGCTCGAAAAACGGATGCTACACAAACCTTGGGCGCTGGGACCAAACACTAAAAATCATAGGGATATCCAAAGCGCTTTGGGAGGAATCCTGACCATGGCGGTCAATCTCAAGCAACTTGCGGAACTGCTCGGCCTGTCACAGACGACGGTCAGTCGAGCTTTGAACGGCTATCCGGAAGTCAATGCCGAGACCCGCCAGCGCGTGCTTGAGGCCGTACGCGAAACCGGCTACCGGCCGAACCGCGCCGCCCAGCGGCTTGCCACCGGCAAGGCCTATTCGATCGGCATGGTCATGCCGATTGCGCCCGGCATCGATTCCGACGTGCATTTCGGCGAGTTCCTGGCGGGGCTGGCGGAAGAGGCGGTCAAGCACGACTTCCACTTCGTGCTCAATCCGAGCGCGCCGGAGGACGAGGAAGTGACCTTCCGGCGCCTGGCGGCAAGCGGCAATGTCGATGCGCTGTTCCTTGCCTATATGCGCGCCAACGATCCGCGCATCGCCATGCTGAAATCGCTGTCGATCCCCTTCGTGGTCCATGGCCGGTCGATCGGCGAAAGCCGCGACTACCCATTCCTCGACATCGACAATACGAGCGCCTTCTACGACGCGACGCGGCTGCTCATACAGCTCGGACACCAGCGGATCGCGCTGATCAACGGGCCGGAATATCTGGCTTTTTCCATTCGCCGGAAAAAGGGCATGCTGCGGGCGCTCGCCGAACACGGCCTTTCGCTCGACGAGGCGCTTGTCCAGCATTCGCTGATGACCGACGAGCACGGCTATCGCAGCATGCAGCCCTTCCTCCAGCATGCGCAGCCGCCGACGGCGGTGCTCTGTTCCAGTACGGTGCTGGCGCTTGGCGCAGTCCGGGCGATCAACCAGGCGGGATTGAAAATCGGCGAAGACATTTCGCTGATCGCCCACGACGACGTGCTGCCGATGCTGAAGCCTGAGAATTTCAGCATCCCGCTGACGACGACGCGCTCGTCGCTCCGGGCCGCCGGCGCCCGGATCGCCACACGGCTGATCGGCGGCATCCTGAAGCGCGGCGACTATCCGGAACAGGAACTCTGGCGCGCCGAACTGATCGTGCGCGCCTCGACCGGTCCTGCCCCGCAAAAATGAAAACGCGCCGCAATCGCGACGCGTCCCGTCATCCCATGTGAGCCAGGATCAGAAGCGCGGCGGCTTGCGGCCGGCCTTGCGATAGGCGGCAATCACAGTGTTGGCCATCAGCATGGCGATGGTCATCGGCCCGACGCCACCCGGCACCGGCGTGATCACGCCTGCAACCTCGGCGGCTTGCGCAAAGGCGACGTCGCCGACGAGCTTGGACTTGCCCTCGCCCTTCTCGGGCGCCGGTACGCGGTTGATGCCGACGTCGATCACCGTCGCGCCCGGTTTTACCCAATCGGCTTTCACCATCTCCGGACGGCCGACGGCGGCAACGAGGATATCCGCGTTGCGGCAGACGGCCGGCAGATCCTTGGTGCGCGAATGGGCGGTCGTGACCGTCGCGTTGGCGGCGAGCAGCAGCGCTGACATCGGCTTGCCGAACAGGTTCGAACGGCCAATGACGACGGCGTTCAGACCGGAGAGATCGTCGCCGTGCGTCTGGCGCACGAAGACCATGGCGCCGGCCGGCGTGCAGGAGACGAGACCGCCTTCGAGATCGCCGGTCGCAAGCTTGCCGGCATTGACGACGTGCAGGCCGTCGACGTCTTTTTCGGGCAGGATCGACTGGATGATCGGCTCGGAATTCAGATGTTTCGGCAGCGGCAGCTGCACGAGGATGCCATGGATGGAGGGATCGGCGTTGAGCTTAGCGACGAGTGCCGCGAGCTCTTCCTGGGTGGTTGCCTCGGCCAAGGTGTGCTGGACCGACTGGAAGCCGCATTCCTTGGCCATCTTGCTCTTCGAAGAAACATAGGCGTGGCTTGCCGGATCGTCGCCGACGATCACGACGGCGAGACCTGCGCGAACGCCTGCATCCGTTTCGAGCGCACGGGTCGCGGCCTTCACGCTTTCGATCACCGAAGCGGCGACCTTCTTGCCATCAATCACAGTCGTCACGGCATGTTCCTCCTGGCTTCCTGTTCACGCGGCATACTCTAGTTCGCCTCAGAAAAGGCGATGGCCTCAACGCGCCCTATGCTGTCCCAAACGCATAAATGCAAGAGGCGGCGGCGCGGTTGGCTGCCGTTTCGGGCGCCCCGTCGATATTTCCTCTCAAGACTGAGAGGTGGACGTGGTTTCGTCGAAAGACTTGAGGTCTCAGCCTCACAAGATGCAAGGCGAGCGGAGCATACTCTCCGCCTTCCCGTCGTATCAACGGCGCGCGAGCTTCTGGCGGGAGTAGTGCTCGACGCGAGACCTCAGCGCGCGAAGGCCTTCCTGGACCTTGGCGATGTCGGCATCATCCTCGTCTACGGTCTGCGGCGCCGGTTCGGCCGCAGCCGGACCTGCCGTCGCGCTGCGGCGAGCGACGGCATAGGCAGCGTTCAGCGACTGCGCGTGGTGCGCGGCCGGGCTGAACTGCGGCGGCAGTTCGAGCTTGGCCGAAGCCGGATCGGGCTGCGGCTGTGAGCGCCGTGTGGGCTCGGGGCCGCCATCAGGTTCCGGCGGCTCGGGCGCCGGGTCGTCCTCGACCTTTCGGGCGGCGGGGAACAATCCGTTCAGGCTGCGATAGATGCCGAGCAGCACGCCGAGGCCGAGGCCGGCAAAGAAGCCCGCCATGGTGGCGGCAATCACGATGATCTTGCGGGAGGGCCCCTTTGCCTGCAGCGCCGGCTCGGCCTTGGAGATCACCCGGATGTTCTTTGCGGTCAGCTTTTCCTCTTCGCGCGTTTCGCCGGCGCGCTTCAGGAAGGATTCGTAGATTTCCCGAGTTGCCGCCGCCTTCCGCTGCAGTTCGCGCAGTTCGACGAATTCGGCCGAGGAATCGATCTGCCGGGCCTTCTGCACGGCAAGCTGCTGCACCAGATCCTGTTCCGTTCGCTGGGCGCGGTCGAGCTCGGTCCCGGCCGCGGCCGCGATGCGGCGCAACTCGTTGGCGATCTCGGAGCGCGACGCCTCGAGCGCCTGCTGAACGGCAATGCGTTGCGGGTGGCGCGGCCCGAGGCTCGCGTCAAGCGCGCTCAGTTGCGCCTTGGTCGCCGCATATTGCTTGCGCAGTTCGGAGAGCGCCAGCGAACTAATTTCCTCCGGATAAGCGCCGGTCAGGACATCGTTGAGCTGCACCTTGCCGGAGGCATCGGCCTTGGCTTTCGCTTCGGCGATACGGTTGCGCGCCGCAGCGACCTGGTCGCTGAGGCTGAGGAGCTGCTTGTCGGCGATCAGCTCACCGCCAGCACCGACGATATCGTTCGCCGCCTTGTAGTCTTCGACGGCCTTTTCGGCCGCGTCTAGTTCGGCCTTCAGTTCCTTTATGCGCGCGTCGAGCGCAACCGTCGTCTTCTGGAAGAAGCCGGATTGCGCGGCGGTCTCCTCGCCGAGGAACATGTCCACCAATCGGTTGGCAATCAGTGCCGACTTCTCGGGATCCCTGGTCTTCGCCTCAATGGTGACGATGAAAGTTTTCGGATCGCGCCAGACCTGAATGGCCTCGCCCAAATTTTTCAGGACACGCGCAGACGTATCGCCGCCTGCCATCCTGCCGGCGAACTCCGCGTCCTTTTCCAGATCGAGACTGGCCGCGACCTTTTCCATAACCGTCCGCGAGCGCAACACTTCGAGCTGGCTGTCGACGATGGCCAGAATGCCTTCGGTTGCCAGCGATTGTTTCGACAGATCGGAATCCGTCAGCCGCACTTCGCGCGGATCGACATAGAGCTTGCTTTCGGAGACGAAGGTGCTCGGCGTCGACAGCGCCAGCAGAACGCCACCGACGGCGCCGAGCGCCGTGGTCGCGAGTATGATCTTGCGAAGCTGCCAGACCGCGCGCACCACGGTCTTGATATCAACGAGCGGACGATCGCCTGCCGCTTGGCCGTCGGCAGCCACCGTCGGCACAGCACCCTCGGGCGGACGATCGACCAGCCAGCGCGCAAACTTGTCACGCATGCCGCCGAGGCGTCCCTGGCTGCGGGCAACCGGGGCCTTGCCTGAAGCCCGTGCCGTTTCGCCGCGCGCCTGACGGCCTTTCGCGCGGTTTTTATCTGGCGCCGCAGCGTGATTGGTTGATCCACCGGAGCCGGACGGGCGACCAAGCAAGGACGAGCCCTCACCCGACGCGTCGGCGGTGCGCCTGTCGCGCGCACGCGCGGGATCGCGCGTGTCCTCTGCTGCAAAATCGAGCAACGATGCACGCGGAACCGGGCGTTTCTCGTCGTCGATGTTGAACATGACTGATCCCGCGGCTGCCGAAACGGCGAATTCCGAATAGTGAAGCCAACCTAAGGAAACATGGAAAACAAATCGTTAACTTTAGCGGAAACGAGGATGCGAACGACGTGATCTCACGCCTTATTAAGCTTTCCCGCCTATGACGGAAGGACGAGCGCAATTCCAGGCGGCGCTTTGCAAGCCCTGCCCTTGGAACTGTGAGATATCAAGGAGATAGAGCGCTTCCATCGGCATCGAACCGGAGACGCGCTACTGGAATGTCGGCCGTGCCTCATCGCGTCAAAGCGCTTTATCTCCGCCACCGGGCGCTCATCCACGCTTACCTCTCGATGACCGGAGGTTCGGCGGGCCGGCTCGTGCTGTCGCTCGTCTATTTCATCGCCGTTGCCAACACGCTCGCCATCGCCGACTTCGGGTTGTTCGCGACCGCGTCTGCCGCCGGCATCATGATATCGCGCGTGCTCGCCTTCGGCTTCATGTCGCCGCTCTATCGTGTCGCGACCGTCAAGCCGCTGCTGGTCGGCACCTATAGCGCCGGCTTCCTGGTCGGCGCCCTCCTGTCGCTGCCGTTGATCGCAATCATCGGCGCGGTCACCTTCCTCGCCCTCTTTTCCCGCGACATGGCGGCCGGCACCTTTGCTGCCTTCATGATGGCCGAGATCCTCTGCTGGCGCGGGCTGGAGACCGCCGTCATCGTGCTGAACGGCCTCGGACGCTTCGGGCGCGGCGCCTTGCTCGTGGTGATCGGAACGGCGATCCGCACCGGTGCTGCCCTGCTCCTTGCATTGCTCCCCTGGAAAACGCTCGAAGCCTGGTCCTACCTCTATCTGCTTGCAAACACGCTCGGCCTGCTGGTGGCTCTTTTCTGGTTCTATCCGCGTGTGCGGCTGCGCTGGCAGCCCCGGCTCTACTTCCGGCGCTGGGCGGATTCCGTGTCGGTTGCCGGCGCCGAGGTGCTCTTCTACATCCAGTCGGAGTTCGACAAGATCGCCGTGCTTGCGATCGGTGGTCCGGCAGTGTCCGGTCTCTATGCCATCCTGATGCGGCTGGCGGACCTGACGGCGCTGCCGGTGCGGTCGTTCAACACCTTGCTCGTTCAGCGCATCATGCGAACGCCCGAGGCGATCGCCCGCTGGGGTGTCCGGCTGTCGATCGAACTCCTGGTGGCGCTTGCGTCCTTTGCCGCGATCGCGGCCATGGCATTCTATCTGTGGGTCTTTCCCGATGGCCTCGGGCGCAATGTGTCGGCGGCCGCGCCGATCGTGGCGATGATCCTGCTCGTGCCCTCGTTCCGCAACCTGATCGAATATCATTCCGAACTGCTCTACGCGACCGGCCGCACGGTGCGGCGCATGCTGAACCTGTTGATTGCCGGCATCGTCAAGGTGGGGCTACTGGTGCTGTTGCTGCAGACGACGACCGATGTCGCGACCTGGGCGCCGGCACTCAACGGGATCTTCCTGGTCCTCTACGCGCTGTCGTTCGGACTGACCTATTCGGCACTCAGGAAACCAACCGATCGGGTCATCTGAGCAGGAGCGTCAGGCCGCGAGTTCGAACACCGCCCGGCGAATATCGTCGAGGTCGTGGCCGACGAAGGACTGAACCCCGATGCCGATCTGATGCGGCGCCATATCCTTCAGGAACGCCCTGAGACCAGTGAGATCCTGGCGATAGCTGTCTTCGAACCAGAGCACATGGCAGAGCGCGGCATCGGAGGGAACGTGCCCTTCCCCGCCGAGCACCTCGTCGACGAAGCGGCCGTAGATCGTGCATTCGGAGAAGGCGCGGGTACGGGTCATCGCCCTCACCCAGTTCCGGCCATGCAGCGTCTCGATATGTTCGAGCAGCTTGCGGCTGGTATCGGTGCGCCACGCGATCAGCGTGTTGATATAGTCGTTGGCCGGCAGCGTGTAGGGGCCGATGCCGAGAAGCCGGTCGGAATGGGCGAGCCATTCGAGGTGGTTGGAGCGCATATGCGCGTTGATCGCCCCGTCCTTGCGGTAGAGCGTCAGCCGTTCCTTCTGCCAGAGGCTGGCGGGATCGAAGGCACGCAGGAAGACGACATCGGAATCGACGGCAAACATGGCCGCCTCGTCGATATGGCGCGCGAGCACCAGGCGGCGAAGCTGCTGGGCATGCCAGCCACGCAGCGGCAGGCCGAACGGGCTGAGCCACAGCTTCCGGCGGCCACCCGACAGTGGGTCGGTGATGGGATGCAGCCACCAGGGCAGGAGATCGCGTTCGCTGATCACCTGGCGTCTGGAGCTCTCCAGTTGTCGGAAGAGCTTCACGTCGAAATCGGCAACCAGCAGATAGTGCTTCCAATCGCCCTGAAGCTTGCGGTCCATGCTTTCGCACATCAGCCGGCAGCGCTGGAAGTCATTGGCGTAGGACGCTGTGACAATGGCTGTGCGCATGGTCTGACCGTTCACGATGTTCCCGTCCGAAGGCTGCTGTCGGCGACGCTTTCCTGCGCCCGCCCCGACAGCTTGTGCCAGAGGACGTGAAACAGGAAAAGCGGGTTTCCGAGAATGTAGCGACGCCACATGCGCCGCGGCTCGACCGCCAGGCGGAAGAACCATTCCAGCCGCATCCGGCGCAGGAATTTCGGCGCCCGCGGAAACGCCTCGGCGACGAAATCGAAGAGCGCGCCGACGGTGATGACCAGTCGAGCGTCCTGCGGCCCCACATGCGCATCGACCCATTTCTCCTGGCCGGGGCTTCCCATCGCCACCAGCAGGATATCGGCATTCAGCGCCCGGACATCGGCAAGCACCTCTTCGGAGCGGTCACGATCGAAGAACCCGTCGGAAACGGGAATAAACTCGTGCCATGGCGCATGCCTGCGAAAGTTCTCGGCCGCGCGCGTCAGCACTTTCCCACGGGCGCCGATCATCGCGATGCGCAGCGGCCGGTCGATGAAGGTCAGCAGCGCCGGCACGAAATCCGTGCCGTTGAGATTGGCGGGGAACATGCTGCCGTAGAAGAGATAGGAAGCGATATCGACGCCGTGACCGTCGGGAAAGACGACCTGGCGGCCGAGGACCTCGCGGTACGCACCGTCGCGCATCATCAGATTGGCATTGTTGGCATTGAGGAAGGCGAGCGTCGTTTGCCCGCCGGGGCGCGACAACGCGTCGGCCGCAAAGGCAAAGGCGCCCTCCCAATCGAAATCGACCACCGGCATGCCCAGGATGAGGCGCCTGGACAGGGCGGCGTTCGCGCCGGCGGTCGTCTTGGTCACGACCGTCCCCCGTCATGGACCTTCAGGTCGGGCGGAACCGAGGGAGTCTCGGCCGGGGCACTCGGAGCGAGGCCGGCCAGCACATTGCGCATGACCCGCATCAGCTTTGCCTTCTGGGCGCGATGGAAGACCGAACCGTCAAGCCGCTGGCGGTCGCCGCCGCGCGCCCGGGTGACCTTGTCGACCAATAGGCGCGCGAACTCGGCCGGATCTTCGGCCGCCGCGCAATTCTCAGGAAGCGCCTCGATGCCGCGCAGCGACGCCTGCGTCGCCACGGATGGCATGCCGAGTTCGAAGGTCTCGATACTCTTCAGCTGCACGCCGGTACCGCCCCGGCTGACGAGCGGTATGACGGCGCTTTCCGTGACGAAGGCGCGTGCATCCGGTACCCGCCCGACGAAGCGAACGCCGGGATGGGAAACCGCCGGTATGCCATCCATCTGGCCGGCAATGGCGATCGAAAGATCCTGCGGTATATGCGGTACGACCTCGGCGAGAAACCAGTCGAGCCCCAATCGGTTCGGTCGCCAACTCCAGGTCCCGATCAAGCCGAGGTCCTGCTGGAGGTCAGGTGTTTCCTCCGATACCGCAGCCGCGTCCCAACCGGTGACCAGCGGCAGCACGAAGGCCCGGTCGCTGACGGCACGGCCGAAGCCGAAGCGGTCGGCCTCCGCAAACGTCCAGACGGCCACGGCATTTTGCGCCAGTTGCTGCTCGTAGCGTTCGAGATACTGCGCCTCGCGCCGGAAAAGAAAACGTTCGACCGTACCCTTGGCCCGCTCGGCGTTCTCAAAGGCAGAATCCGCCTCGACATTGTGCGCAACATAGATCGACGGATAGGGGCGGAAGACCTGCTGGAAAGCGGCCGGCAGTTGCACCGAGTTGAGCACGAGTCCGTCGAACGGAGCGAGACTCTCGAGGATCGACTGGATCCGGCTCGCCGACACCACCAGCATCTTGCCGGATGAGACGGTCGTGCGGTTGAGGAAGGCCGTCGCAAGCCAGCTCAGCTTCTGCAGCGTTCCCACCTTGGCATTGGTGACTTCCAGTTCGCCAAGCAGATGCATGTCGCAATCGGGTGCCGGCACGCGTCCCGGCTGGAGAAAACCGATGACGCTGACGCGATGACCGAGCGCGCGCAGACCATCGAGCACCGCCCGGTTGGCAATGTCGAAACCGGACGCCGCGTTGGCGACGGGAACGAGCGAAGAGACCAGGACCAGATGCATTTTGCCACGCGTCATGAATGGAACTGCGGCCTTCATTAGCAGCATGGGATGAAGGAGCGCTTAAAGACCCCTTTCAAAAACTGCTGCCAAGGTTCAGCATCTGTTTAGGAAGATTTGCTGTATTGCGACGCAATTTTGCTTTTACAGGTTTCGCCATGACGACGACCGGCCAGGACATTTCCGTCTACTTCCGGACAGAGCTGGAAGACGCCGGCGACATCGAACTCGTCGTCGTGCTGCCGACGTTCCGTCGGCCGGAGCATGTCGTCAAGACGCTAAAAACCATTGTTTCCCAAAGGCCTGACCTCTCCTTCGCCACGGTCGTCGTCGAGAACGATGCCGACGGGCTGGCCGGGGCTGCGGCGGCCAAGGACTTCTTCCTCGGGCACCCTTCGGAATCGATCGTGATCGTCGCGCACCAGCGCGGAAACTGCTACGCCTACAATGCCGGCTGGGCGACGGCGCTCGCGACCTATCCGAACCTCAAGGCGATCGCGATCATCGACGACGACGAAGTGGCAGCGCCCGAATGGCTCGATTGCCTCATCGCGGCACAGGAAACGACCGGCGCCGATATGGTCGGCGGCCCGCAGCTTCCGGTTTTCGAAGGCGATGGCGGGCAGAAGTGGAAACGCCATCCGGTCTTCACGCCCCATTATGATGCGACCGGGCCGGTTCCCATCCTCTATTCCTCCGGCAACGTGCTCGTCACGCGCGGGGTGCTGGACGCGATGCCCCAACCTTTCCTGGATCCCGCCTTCAACTTTATCGGCGGCGGCGATGCGGATTTCTACAGCCGCTGCAAGGCGAAAGGGTTTTCGTTTGCCTGGGCGGCCGATGCCTGGGTTGCCGAGACGGTGCCGGCCCGCCGCACCAGCGCATCCTGGATCAGGGCGCGCAGCCTCAGGAACGGCGCGATCTCGACGATGCTCGAACATCGGCGAGACCCGAGCTTCAAGGGCCGCCTCAGGACCTTCGGCAAATCGCTGGCGCTGCTTGGCGCATCGATCCCGCGTGGGCTGGAACTGTGGAACAAGAGCGGGTTGGCGGCGGCCGGGTCATACCATTTCTATGTGGCAATCGGCCGGCTGATGGCGGAGCTCGGCCTTGTCAACGAGCAGTACCGCACCCCGGAAAAGAACTGACGACGGATACCGTCTTGCCGATGGCGGCGGCCGAGCGGAACCCGGCCGGACGCTCTGGCTCTCGTCAGTGCGAGCTGCTTGCCTTGACGGCGCCTTCCGGCAACTTGTCATCGGCGACATTGCCGTTCTTGTCGACGATCGGGACCGGCTTTTGCCGCGGCACGTTCTGGCTGTTGGCGACGCGCTTGACGTCTTCCTTGGTCAGATATTCGAGCTGCTCGACGAGCACCTCGGTGATCACCTCTCCGCCGAGCTTCTTGTTCAGGCCGTCCTTGACCGTCGTCTTGAACGTCGGGAGGTCGAACGTGCCGGTGTCGGCGATGTCGATGAATTTCGAGCCGACGAGCAAATCGTAAAGCTCATCGGTAACCATCTGACGCAGCGGCGCGCGAAGGTTGTTGATCCCCTCCTTGGTGGCGGAGAAGGAAAGCTTGGTCAGGAAATAGCCCTGAACCGAACCATCCCGGATGACCGGGATGGTGATCATCTCACCGGGAACATATTGCTCCGCTGCGCGCCGGGCGGCCTCGCCGTCAGCGACGACGGGCGCGGAGGCGCTTTGCATCGAGAAATAAACCGATCCGAGCGTAACCGCGCAGACCCAGATCCCGGTGAAAACGAGCTTCAGCATCAGAAATCGCTATAGCGGAACTGCGCTTCGGAATAGATGCCGTCCGCATCGGCATCCTGGGCGGCGGTCTTCAGGAGGTCGACGACGGCGCGAACCGCTTCGAGATGCGCCTCGACCTTCTGCGAATTGACCGACAGCTTCTCGCGCAGGTGCAGTGCATGCGAGGAGAAAGCCGAAGAGTTTTCGCCCGGCAGCATGTCACGATGCAGCATCGTCAGTTCGTAGAGGCAACGGCTCTTGTGGGCGTTCGATGTCTTGATATCGAATTCCGGGTCGATGCCGATCCGGCTGTTCTCGTTGTCGAGGATCATTTCCAGGCGGCCGAGCACGTTCTGGATCCGGACGTCATTGGATGCCATGGCTTCCATGAATCAACTCCCAATTGGATCACGATGATTTCTGGTCGGATCGACCGGATTCTCAAGCGATCTATTCCTATGAATTAGAGCGGAATGCGGATGGAAAACTGCAAGCAGTTCCCCGACCCCGCCCTAGGCTTGCTTGTTCTTGTCGTTGTCGGTCGAGAAGCCGGTCAGCGTCTTGCGCTCGTATTCCTGCACGAGGCTTGCGGCGAGGTTTCGGCTGTTACCGTCGAGCGATGCCTGAACCCGATCGGTGCCTTCGGCACCTGCGAGCTGTTCGGCAATGCCGATGCCACCGCTCTTGGAGATCACGTCGCCGATCTGCTCGGCCATCATGCTCTTCCAGATGTCACCCGCGTTGCCCTTGCCGAAGACGTTCTCGCTTTCGGTCGGCAGCATCGACTTCACGAAGTTCTGCAGCACCATGGCCTCGAACTTGCGATAGGTTTCCGGAATCTTCTTCTGTTCGACGCGGTTGTTGAGGTCACCGAGGCCGCTCGAACCTTCGGGCGACAGGTTCAGAACGTTGACGGCAGCGGCAAAGCCGTTGCCGTTTTCCGCGAGACTCGTCGCCTTGAAGGCGGCACGGTTGGCCTTCAACCGCGCCTGCGCTTCCTGCACTTCGGCGGGGTCGGCGGCGCGCACGACATCCATCACCAGATCGCTGGGCGGAGAGATGGCCATGACGTATCCTCTCAAAATCGAGCCTGGGCATTGGTCGGCCCGGGTCCGCTCCGCCATCGGAGCAAACCGGGAATGACGCACTATCGCCCGTCAAGCTTACCGGAAGCTGGCGCGTTGCCCGTAACGTGTTGATCGATCAGGTCGTAGATGGAATTGTCGGCCTCTTCGCGGTCCTCGGACTGGCGGGCCTCCTTCATGTTTTCCTCGAGCCGGTCGGCTTTCGCGCGCTCTCTCAGCATGCGCGCCTCGTGCGTTTGCTGGATGCCGTGCAGCATCTGGTCCTTCTGCACGAGCCTTCCGATCTGCGAGGAATAGTGGCCGGAGAACATGCGGTGCATCGGGTGCGCCGAGCCCATGGCATCGACGACGACATCGATCGTCTCGGCCAGGATCTCGCGCTGCCGCACCATCTCGACGAAATCCGCCTCCGCCATCTGTTCGAGATGGCGCTGGACGGCGACCAGCCGCTTGAGTTTCTGCGAGCGGGTTTTCATCCGGCTATCCTCCCTGCATGACCAGCGCGAAACCGTCGCCGAACAGGCGCAGCATTGCGGCGATACCGAGATAGAGCAGGAACAAGCCGCCCATGATCAAATAGGGCTGCGAGATGAAGTAGATCGGGATCTGTGGCGCCAGCTTGTTCACCATGCCGATCGCCACGTTGAACAGCAGGCCATAGATGATGAAGGGGCTCGCGAGCCTCAGCATGATCATGAAGATCTGCGACAGCGAATCCGTGAGCGTGATCAGCACGCCTTGCGGATCGAAGGGCGTGCCGATCGGCATGGCGCGATAGGATTGAACGATCGCCTCGATCATCACATGATGGAAGTCCAGCATGAACAGCACCATCAGGCCGGTGAAGCTGATCAAGCTGGTCACCTGGTTTTCGGGGGTATCTTCGATCACGTCCGACGATGGCGGCGAGGCAAAGCCCATCAGCATGGTGATCGCCGTTCCGGTGAACTGCAGTCCCAGGACATAGTAGCGGGCGACAAGACCCATGACCGCGCCGACCGCCGTCTCGGCGGCGATCAAATAGATGTAGCTGTGCCCCTTGCCGGTCACCTGCGGATAGATATCCGTCCACATGACAGGCAGGATCGCCATAGAAACCGCGACTGCAATGAACAGCCGCACCTGCATAGGAACGCGTGCGCTGGAGAACCCGGGCATGATCATGATGCAGCCGCCGATCCGGCAGAAAGCCGCGAACAGCGCCAGCACCGTGCCCTCCGGGTCGGTGATCATGAAATGGAGCCGATGATCTTGATCTCAAGGCCCTTGGCAAGCTCGACATGCGAGAGCACGGGCAAGGTGGCAAAGAGGCGCTCGATGATCATGCGCACATAAGAACGAGATTCGGGCGAACTTACCAGTACGAAGGGCATGCCGCGATCGAGATGTTCACGGATAACTTTCGTCGCCTGCTCGCTGAACTCTTCGAGGTGACGCGGATCGATGTCGAACTCGACAACCTCGCCCTTGGCGTCGCGCTTGAGCGCCTGGTGGAAGACCATGTCCCATTTGTTGCCGAGGCGCAGCACGCGCAGGATGCCGTTGTCGGCAAGGTCGCCGCACAGCTGCTGCGACATGCGTACGCGCACGTGCTCGACGATCTGCTCGGTCTTGCGGACATGCGGCGCGAGTTCGGCGACCGCTTCGAGGATCAGGTGGAGGTTGCGGATCGAGACCCGCTCCGCCAGCAGCAGCTTCAGCACCGCCTGCAGGCCCGAATAGGACATGTGCGAGGTGCAGATCTCGTCGGCGAGCTTGCGGTATTCCGGATCGAGCCGCTCGATCAGCACCTTGACGTCCTTATAGGAGAGCAGGTGCGGCAGGTTGTTGCGGATCACTTCGCTCAGGTGGGTCAGCACCACCGAGACGTTGTCGATCGGATGGAAGCCTTCGCGCTTCAGGTCCTCGGTGAAGGTTTCGAGGATCGAGACCGCGGGCATGCCGAAGGCGGGTTCGCGGATCTCGTCGCCCGGAACACTCGGCCGGCGGCCGCCGCCGGTGACCACCAGGACTTCGCCGACGCGCACCGTGTTGGACGCGATCGTCGTGCCGTGAATGCGGATATGGTAGGCCTTGTCCGGAATGCTGATGTCGTCGGAAACCTTGATTTCCGGGATGACGAGGCCGTACTGACCGGCGAACTTGCGGCGCATCTTGCCGACGCGGAAGGCGAGTTCCTGGTGTGCGCCGAGCAGGCGGGTCGAGACCTGCTTGCCGAGAAGCAGCTCGATCTCGGCGGTCTTCAGCACCGACTTGACGGAGTCCTGCTCGCCTTCCTTGGTCTGCTGGACCTTGGCGGCCTCTTCGGCGCGACGCGCGGCATTGGCAGCCTCGATCTGGCGCGGCACGAGCCAGCTCAGGAACGCCATGCCGCCGCCGAGAACGGCGAAGGGCAGGAACGGCAGACCGGGAACCACGGCCAAAAGAATGATCAGACCGGAGGCGACCATCAGCGCCTTCGGGTAGCCGCCGAGCTGGCCGACGACGGCCTGGTCGGTGGAGCCGGATGTGCCGCCACGCGATACCAGAAGGCCGGCAGCGAGCGAGACGATGAGTGCAGGGATCTGCGAGACGAGGCCGTCACCGACCGACAGCTTGACGAAAACGTCGGCCGCTTCGCTGATCGGCATGCCATGACGCAGGTAACCGATGATGATGCCGCCGAAGATGTTGATCGCGGTGATGATGAGGCCGGCGATCGCGTCGCCGCGGACGAACTTGGAGGCACCGTCCATGGCGCCGTAGAAGGAGCTTTCCTCTTCGAGTTCACGCCGGCGGCGCTGCGCTTCCTTCTCGTCGATCAGGCCCGCCGACAGGTCGGCGTCGATCGACATCTGCTTGCCGGGGATCGCATCGAGGGTGAAGCGCGCGCCGACTTCGGCGATACGCGTCGCACCCTTGGTGATGACGATGAAGTTTACGGTGATCAAGATCAGGAAGACGATCAAACCGATGACGAAATCGCCGGACATGACGAGGCTGGCGAAACCGGAGATGACGCCGCCGGCAGCGCCGTGGCCTTCATGACCATGCGAAAGGATGACGCGGGTGGTGGCGATGTTCAGCGCCAGGCGCACCATGGTCGAGATCAGCAGGATGGTCGGGAACGAGGAGAACTCGAGCGGGCGCTGGATCCACAGGGAGACCATCAGGATCAGCACGGAAAAGGCGATCGAGAAAGCCAGTCCCATGTCGATCAGAAAGGGCGGGATCGGCAGGAAGAGAATCGACAGGATCGCCACGATCCCGAGCGCGAAGCCGATGTCCCGGCCCTTCGGAGCTACTTTCGGGATGATCAGCGCTGCTTGTTGTGCCATGTCTCTTCCGTCTCATCATGAGATCAAGGCAGCATTCACACGCGCTGCCCCACTATAGAGATGGAGATACCCGCCCAAGCTTGCGCGAGGGTTTCATGGCGTCGCTGGCCGATGGCCGGCGGTGCGGGATCAGAACCCAGACTGGATGCGCGAGAAGATGATGTCGGTGAAAATCGAGATCTGAGCGCCGATGAAGGGCGCGGACACGGCAACCGTGATCATGACGGCGAGGATCTTCGGGACGAAGGTCAGCGTCATTTCCTGGACCTGGGTCAGTGCCTGAATGAAGGCAATGACGACGCCGACGATCATCGCGGCGAGAACGGCGGGCCCCGAGGCCACGATCACGGTCCAGATCGCGGCCTGTACGATATCGAGGGCATCCGCCTCATTCATGGAGTTATCACTTCACCTTGACGCCCGGGCCGATAACAAGCTCCTTGCCGTTATCCAGCACCGCAATGATTCCGTCAGAGTATAGTTTCACTTCCTTAACCACGCCAGTGGTCTTGCCGTCTTCGCTGGTGACAGTGCGCCCGATGACGGCGTCCGCTTCGCTCAACGACGTGCGCTGCAGCAGGCTTTCAAGGTTCTTGTTGGTCTTGATCGTCTGCTCGACCTGCGAGAAGGTCGCAAGCTGCGCGATCTGCTGCGTCGCGTCCATCGGCTGCGTCGGATCCTGATTCTTCATCTGGGCGACGAGCAGCTTCAGGAAGCTCTCGTAGTTGAGCGATGCCTTGGCAGCGTCGCCGCCCGAATCCTGAGCCGAAACGTTCGGGGTATAGCCGTTGTTGCTGACGCCGCTTACCGCCATGGTGCGATCTCCTTGCGAATCTGCTCGACCGTTGCCGGCGTGATTTCCTGCGTGTTGAGAATACGGTCTTCGATGGCGTAGAGACCGCGGATCGCCTTGAGCGCTTCGAAGGCGCGACCGTTGGTCACCAGGCCGTCAACACGCTTCAGCTCGGCAAGGATCTCTTCGTTCTTGAAGCAGTTCAAGAGCATGACGATCGACTTGCGGAACATGGCGGTCGATTGCTCGGCGCCTTCCGGATTGATGAGGATCATCTGCGCGATGAAATAGAGCTGCTTCAGCGGCGTCGTCGCGTCTTCCGGCTGCAGCACGTGGTTTTCGAGCAAGAACGTCACATCGTTCAGGAACTCGACCGCGACCTTCCGGTCCACGCGCAGCACCGCGCCGTTTACAAAAATCCGTTCGCCCGACTTCAGCGAGATACGCAGTGTGCTCTTCATTTCAGTCCATCCCTGATGATGGTGGTAATGTCAATTATGCCCTGGAAGTTGGAGGATTCGCGTTTGCGGATCTTTTCCGTCTCGTTGAGTATCCAGATGGCGATCGAAATCAGATTGGCGCGCAGCTCTTCGTTCAGCTGGTTCTCCGGAGCACGCAGATCTTCGATGAAACGGATCCACAGGCGCCGGGTAAAGTAGATGGCCTCGATGGCCTCTCTCGAATACCCTTTCTGCTGTTTCGCTGCTTCCATGAGCGCGATCGAGCGATCGAGTACCTGCCGTTCCCGATTCTTGGAGTCGGCGACGCCGTCCTCCATGATCTCGGCATAGGAAAATTGGTACATTCAGACATCCTTCATGTTTGTCCGGCTCCTCACACTAGAGGAAATTGAGCAAGCTCATCTGCTGTAGTCGCGACGTTAGTGTATAGGACGTTTCCAACTGCACCTTGAGCGTGTTGATCCGGGTCGATGTCTCGATCGGATCGATGCCTTCGAGATCGGCGACATGCGTGTTGACCAGCTTGAGCTGCGCGTCGATTGAGGTGTTCGCCTTCTTCACGCGCGATTCCGAGATACCGAGCTGGCTGCGTTCGCCGTTGAGCGCGGCGATGCCCTGCTCTGCATAGTCCAGCGCCGCGGTGCCTACGGCAGCACGCGCGTCAGGCGTGATGTTCTTGTCCATCAGCTCGGCCGAGATCACGCTCGCCAAGGCGAACATCCGGAAGCCCTTGGTATTGGCGTTGGTCGAGCTTTCGATCACCTCGCTGGCGCTGATCCGGCTCGTCATGTTCTGGCTGGAAGCGTCCGACCAGTTGGTGTCCCAATACCCCCCGGGGGTGGTATCCATGAAGCTGGTTTCCAGTCCGGTGATGAACGTCTTCATCTGCGCGGCGGTGATCTGGTCGTCGGACGTTATGCCATTGGCGGACTTGAACGCCGTAAACGCGGTATCGAAGGCCGTCTTTGCCGCAGACGTAGCGGTGTAGTCGGCGACGGGCTTGGCGTCGGTATTGATGCCCGAAAACAGGAACTCGCCGTTGAAGGACGTGTTGGCAGCCGCAGTGAAGGTCTGCAGCGCACCCATGATCTCGGTCTTCTGGATCTTCAGCTGGCTCGCGGCATCGTTACCCTTGTAGGTAACGAGCGTGTCGCGCACCTTTTCGGCCGCTTTCGCCATCGTTTCCAGCGCGCCCTGCGAGCCGGAGAGGCGCTGGGTTACGACCGAGTTGGTGCTCTTCATCGAGTTCAGCCGGTCGATCTCGCGCTGAAGATTGAGCGAGCGCGAAGCCGTCGCGCCAAGCGTCAGGCCAACGTCGTAGTGCCGACCGGTTGTCTGTTCCTGGGTTGCCTTCAGCAGATCCATCTGGTTCTGCTGAATCGTCATGCGCATGGCGGTCTGGATCGCCAGATTAGAAACGTAGGACGTCTTCATGATTACCTCACAGCTTCCATCAGGGCCGCCATCATGGCGTCCACGGTGCTCACCAGCTTGGCCGATGCTTTGTAGGATTGTTCGAGATCGAGCAGCAGCGACAGTTCCTCGTCGATGCTCACGCCGGTCTGCTTGCTGAGCGCTTCCTGGGTGCGCGAGAGCATCGCGCGCTTGTTGTCGTCAGCGGTCGAGGCGGTCTTGCGTGTCTCCTCGAGCCAGCCGACCGAACCGGTCGCAAAATTCAGCAGGCTGCTGGTTCCATCAAGACCGGTCGACGGGTCGAACGACATGTTCTCACCCATCTTGTTGATGAAGCCGTCGAGCAGGCCCGTGTAGCCGGGGCTCGGATTGCCGGCACCGCCGGGGTTCGAAACCACGCCGTTGAAACCGCCATCACGCAGAAGAAGCGGGTTGGCCTTCGCCAGCGCATTAACCGTGATCTTCGACGCCAGGCCCGGGACGACTGTTCCTGCCGCCGGCATCGTCGCCAAAGCCGGATCCGTGGTGAACAGGCCGGGTTTATAAGGGATCGGCGTCGGCGTTGCGCTCGGATTGCCTTCCTTGAACATCTCGATCAGGCCGCGCGCGATTTCGTCGAGCTGTGACTGGAACTTCGGCGCGATGTCGTCGCGCAACTGCACCAGGCTCGCGAGCTTGCCCTTGGCCGTGGTGTCGGCGCCGCTTCCAGGGGCGATCGGCACGCCGTCGACGAAAATCTTGTTGCCGACCGTCGACGCGTCAAAGGCCGTGGTCGGAGCAAAGGTGACCTTGCGCGGGCTGTTCTCGAAGAGAACCGTGCCGTCGGTGGTGAAGATCACCGTATCGTTGTCGCCGCGGGTCACGGTGGAGATGCCGATGATCTCGGAGACCTGCTTCAGGATCTTGTCGCGCTGGTCGAGTGCGTCGCTTGCGTCGCCTCCCGTCGCAGTCGCCGATTTGACGGCATTGTTTGCCTTCTCGAATTCCGCTAGCAAGCCATTGAGCTTATCGACCTCGAGGGCGATTTCCTTGTCGGCATCCTCACGCAGGTTCTGCACCGTGTCCGAGGTCTTGTTAAGCGAGTTGGCAAGATCCTGCGCGCTGGTAACCGCAGATGCGGCAATCGTCTTGTTGCCGGGGGTCGAGGCCAGCGTCTGCAGGCTGTTGCGGAACTCCGACAGCATCTTCGACGGCGCAGTCTCGTAGTTGTTGCCGCCGAGAGCCGATTTCAGAAGCTCCAGGCCATCGCGGAGCCGCGCCTGGCCGGAGGCTTCGCCAATGCTGGCGATGCTCTGCTTGAGCAGCGCCTCGTTCTGTGCCCGGTAGATGGATACGACCTGCGCGCCGCCGTTGCCGGTGCTGCCCAAGAGGGCGAGGCGACGCGAATAATCCGCATTGCCCGCATTCGCGATGTTCTTCGACACGATCGCGGTCTGCTGCGCCGTGTTGCTGAAGGCTTGCTGTGCGATGGATATAGCGGAGGACAGCGACATGACGCGGACCGTATCTCTTTCAATTACCGTTTCAGGTTGACCAGCACGTCAAGCAGGTCCGAGGCGGTCTGGAACACCTTGGAGTTTGCCGTGTAGTTGCGCTGCGCCTCGATCATCGAGGTGAGTTCGTTGGCGATATCGACGTTGGAGTTTTCAAGCGCCTTGGATTTGATTTCGCCGAAGGCGCCGTTTCCGGCAAAACCCGTGACAATGACGCCCGAGTCCGCGCCCTGGGTGTAGACGTTGCCCGATTCCGGCTGCAGCTTGTCCGGGCTCTGCACGTTGGCGAGCGCAATGCGGAACTTCGGCACGAGGTTGTCGCCGTACTTGGCGTAGACGATGCCTTCCTTATCGATCTCGAAGCCCGACATCTTGCTTGGTTTGTTGCCGTCGATGGTGCCGCCATCGCCTTCGAATTTGTCGCCAACCTGGGTCGTCTTGGAGAAGTCGATGCTCAGGGAGGCGAGCGATGCGTTGCTGCCGGTGAAGGGGCCTAGCGGAAGCGTCGTCAGCGGTGCCGGGTTCGCTGGGTTGAGCTTGCCGGCGGCATCGAACTGCAACGCCTGCGTGGCAAGGGCGGTGCCGGACGTGCGGTCGACGATCTTCAGCTCCCACGCGCCGTTACCGGCCTGCTTCGTGTAGGTGAAATCGAGCAGGCGAGAGTTGCCCTGGCTGTCGTAGACGGAAAGCGACGTTTTGTATTGGTCGCCGGTCGCTGCGTTGCCCGGAAGGGTTGCCCCCATCGCGCCCTTGCTGGAGCCGTTGGCCACCACGCCGTCATCCGCGAGCTTGACCGGTACCAGGCCGTCGAAGCCGTTGACGACAACGGTCGGATCGACGCCTTGCTTGTACTCGTAGCCCATCAGCGTGTAGCCGGCGGTGTTGACGAGGTTACCGTTCTTGTCGGGCACGAAGGAGCCGGCGCGCGTCAGGAAGTTCTGGCCGCCATTGCCCGATACGATGAAGAAGCCGCCGCCGTTGATCATCAGATCGCTTGCCGACGTGGTGTAGCTCGAGCCGCCCTGCTGGGAAATGCTGTAGCGAACCTGCGTCTCGACGCCGCCGGAATTGTAGTTGCCGCCGCCCGAAGGCAGGATCATCGACGAAAACTCAGTGGAGGCGCGCTTGTAGCCCGTCGTGTTCGAATTCGCGATGTTTTCGGCGACGGTGCCCAGACGGTTCGACTGGGCGTTCATACCGGACACACCCGTTCTCATGCTGCCATAGAGACTCATATCGGATCCTCATTTCCTTGTTACGGCGACACTAGGAAGCGGGCCTTGCGTGAACCTGTCTTGGTTCAGCGCCCGCCCATTGGCGTGGCGCTCAGTTCCAGTCGATGCAGTAGCCAAGGAAACGCTTCGAATCGATCGGGTCGAAGCCGAGCTTCTTGCGCAGTTTCTTGCGCAGCTTGCTGATGTGGCTTTCGACGACGTTTTCCTCGACGTCCTCGTCGAAGATCCCGTAGATCGCGTTGAAGATCTGCGACTTGGAGACGCGACGGCCGCGGTTTGCGACCAAATATTCGAGAATGCGGCGCTCGCGGCGCGGCAGGGCGAAGACATCGCCGTTGATTTCCGGATCACGGCCGTCGGCAAAAACGCGGATCGGACCGATGTCGGTAAAGTTGGCGATCGCCTTCAGGCGCCGGCGGATCGCAGCGACCCGGGCGAGGATTTCGCGGGGGTGAATCGGCTTGCGCACGACGTCGTCGACGCCGCAATCAAAGAGTGCAAGCGTGTTTTCGAGGGACGGCGTGTCGCTCATCGCGATGACCGGCGCCATCGAGCGATCGCGGATGGCCCGCGGCAGCGTGAAGGTGGTGTCGCCCTGACCGATCAGGAAGGCTTCCACGGCATCGATATCCGAATCGGCAGCCGCGTTTACCCACTCTCCAAATTCCTTGGGATCGAATCCCGTCGAGGGAATACCTTCACGTCCGAAGAGGGACGCATACCCGTCCTTCACCAGCTCTCTTTCATCAACCACTACGATCATTCGCCCGCCTCCGAATCAGTATGGCTCCGCACTGATTGAGAGGTACGAATCGAGGGATTCATGAACAACTAGAGGAAGTTACTGGGAGGAATTAATAATTGATTAACCATGTTTCGCCGATTTGATCTATATCTAGTGGCACCTACCTCGAAGCGACACTAAAATAATGTGGAAAAGTTAACGGACTACGACAAATCGCTTGCGGTCACATTGTCCGCGCATTGTCGCCACAATGCGGCAAACCGGATGCTAATACAATTATTGGTTGCTTATTGGCAAAACTGCGTGGCGTTCGGCGTCCAGTTGCCGTAGCCGGTCGCGACGAGATTCGCGATCACCCGGCAGACATATTTCTTCTGCGCCGGGTCGTTGTTCGGGCCCGCGTGATACCGCGCAACGGCCATCGTCCAGGTCTCGTGCCTCGCATGGAGATTGGCCAGGAAGCGTGCGGCATATTCGACATTCTTCTGCGGGTCAAGCATCTCCTGCGGCGAGCTGAAATGCTCGCCATGGAAGTAATAGTTGATCTGCATGCAGCCGAGATCGATGAGCTTGGCGCCCTGTGCCCGCGCGTTGCCGAACTGGGTCAGAACGTCCTGTTCGCTGCTGCCGAAATAGGCCTTGCCCTCGATGTTCATCGCGTAGGGTTGAAGCGATCCCTTGCGGCCGGTTTCGGTCAGCCCGACCGAATAGAGGATCCCGGCCGGGATATTGTACTTTGCCGCCGCGCTGATGATCTCACGCTCGCAGACGCCGGCGTCTGCGCTCGCAAAAGCACTACATGTAGACGTGACCAGTACGAGAGCGCTCAGTGCCGGCAGCCGCATCGTCCGTCCCGCCATTGCCAACCCACCTTTCCGCCGCCGAAGACTGGCTGTCGTCCTGTCGCTGCTGTCGTCCCTGGCCGTTGCCATCGGCGCGATCTCGGCCCTGTTGCCCGGCTTGTGCCTGGGCCTGGGCTTGCGAGCCGCCGCCCGACGACGTGTCGCCGCTGGAGTTGAACACGATGTTCACCTGGTCGACCGCAAAGCCCTGAGCGCGCAGCGCCTTGACCAGATCGTTCTGGTCGTCGCGCAACTGCCGGAAGGCGTCGCCGGTCTCGACCTTGAGTTCGACCTGCAGCTCGTCGTCCTTCAGGCGCAGCGTGGCCGTGACGAGGCCAAGCTCGATCGGGTGAAGCTGGATCTTCAGGGTGTTGAGCGTCTTGCCGGCCTGCGTCCACGCACCCGGCTGAGCGAGGGCAGCACTTGGCTGCAGGGAACTGGTGGCCTCGCCAGCGATGGCGTCTGCCACGGCGCTGGTGTTCGGGCTCATCGAGATGCCGAGATAACGCCGTGCCTCGAGCACGGTGACGTTCTCGACCTTGGCGGAGCCCTGCGAACGGGCGGCGTCGAACGCCGCGTCACCGTCCTTCGAAAGGCTCATGGAAACGGCCTGTCCCTTGCCGTCGGCCCGGGCGAAACGGAAGAGCCGATCGGGATCGCTCTCGCCTGCCTGTGCCTCGGCTTTCGCGCTATGCTCGCTGCCACCGGCAACCGGCACTGCAGCTTCAATCTGGCCGTCCGCGGCCTGACGCGCGGCCGCCGTCTGTCCCTGAGGCTGTGCCGTCTGGGCGCCGCCGAGCAGCGTCAGCAGATCGTCCATCGCCGTCTTTGTCTGCTTGGCTTCTGCACCCTCGCCGCCAGCGTTGGCGTCGCTATCGACCGCGGTGCGATCTGCCGACGCCTTGCCGACGCCCTTCGTCAGCGCAGCGATGCGCTCGGCGAGTTCGTCATCAGCCACCACTTGCGCCAGATCGTCGGACACGGCAGCCGTCTTGGCCGGATCGGCCTTGTCGACGGCACGTTTGCCGCCGACACCGCGCTCGGCCATCTGGAAATGGTCGCGCAGCGCGTGCTCGTCAAACTGTTCGTTGCGACCGAGGCTGATGCTGCGTGTCGCGGCCCTGCCTGCGGTCTTGGCAATATTGTCCTTGTCGATCAAGGCTCCCGCCTCCGCGTCGCTGCCGGCAGCGGCGTCGTTGCCACCCTTGCCTGAACCCGGCTGATCGTTGTTTTTCTGTCGCCCCGCATTGGCCACGGCATCTTCAAACGCGCCAACCGATGCACCACCGGCCTGTTCCTTACCGCCCGTTCGTCCGCTTCCCGTGCCGACAGGCGCCGGAGGCATGCGCAGAGTGTCCTCAGCCCTCATTTGTCATCTCCCTTGAGGAGAGCGTCGATCTCGTCGATCTTCGATCGTCCTTTCGCCACGAAGCCATCGTGCTCCGGGTCCGCCACCTCGTCAGCGCCGGATGCAGCCACGGTCGTCGGCGCTACCGCCGGGGTCTGCCCGCTTCCAAAGGGGCTCATACCGCTGCCAGTTTCCTCGCTTGCGGCCGACGCATTCGCTTCAACCGGTCTATCGGGTTTAGACGCAAACGCTTGCGTGAGGCTTTCACCGGCAGGTGGCCGAACGACGGCGTCCGCAACCGCCTTTGCGGCGTCGCGCAGGGCGCGGTCGCGCGGCGAAAGCTCCGCGTCTGAAATAGCCGCCAGGCTCGCCGTCGCGGCGAAGACGTCGTTGGAGGGCACCGAAGCCAATCCGGCATAGAAGCTGGCGAGCAGTTTCGGCTGCGCCGCACCGTCAGCGCCCAGCGCCTCGGCGCGCTCAGAGGCGAGCTTCGCAAGCTCCTGCTTGCCGGCGATCGCCGCGCGTCGAGCGACGCGAAGGAAGACTTCGCGCTGGCGCGGCGCATCCATGAAACCGAGGATCTCCGAGATCCGCCCCTGCGCTTCGCCATCGAAATGGGCAACGGCAAGTTCGACGAAGACATCCGCGAACTGGCTGGCATAGGGGGACGTCAGGTAACGGCGGGCATAGGTTAGCGCGTAGCGGAAGCCCTTGTCCGCGTCGCCCGCCTGAACCGCAAGGAAGACCGAGCGGCGCAGGGCGGCCTCTTCGATGATCGTACCCGGGGCCGCGAGACGGGCCCAGTCGTAGTACTTCATCGCGCCCACCGGATCCTGCTGCGACGTCGCATTGCCGAGGATGAGGTAGAGATAGGGGCCGATGCGGGCGCTGCGGTATTCAGGCGCGGCCTTGGACAGGTTCTCAACGATCAGGCCGCCCTTGCCGTTCAGATATTGCGTCAGCGCGTCGGTGACGCGGGAATCGAAGTTCCCCGCCACGTCGTGATCAGCTAGGTACTTCAACGTCTCCGGATTGCCGCCGCTCATCGCATAGACCAGCGCCGCATCGACGTTGCGCGGATCTCGGAAGACAGTCGCATCGGCCGCACGCAGGCGCTTGTCGATCGCGCCCAGCATGAAGCGCTGCATTTCGATCGCCGAATGGTCGCCAAGGACGACCGAGTCCTGCACATATTGCAGCGACCGGATCATCTTGAAGGGTGCGAGCTCCTCGATATCGTTCGCCCTGGCAGCCCCTGTTGCAAACGGGGTCGCCAGCACGCAGCAGGCCATCAGAGCGGTTCGCAGGCGTCTCAGCATGGCGGTTAACCCGGAGCCGATTGCAGGAGGATCTCGATGCGCCGGTTGCCCGGGGCGTAGGGATCGCCGGGGATCTGCAGCCGCCGGTCGGCGAAGCCGCTGATCTGGCTGACGCGATCTTCCTTCAGGCCGCCGCGAACGAGCATGTAATAGGCACTCTGGGCGCGGGCGGCGGAGAGGCGCCAGTTGTCATAGGTGCCATCCTTGAAGGGGCGGCCGTCGGTATGGCCGCGGATCGCAACCGCACCTGGACGCTCGGCCAGGAGATGGCCGATCTTTTCCATCGCCAGCACCAGCTCCTTTTGCGGCACGGCCGAGCCGATGGAAAACATCTGCGCATCGGTGCGCTCGCTGATCGTCACCATCAGGCCGCCTTCAGCAGGCGTCACGACAAGTCCCTCGGCCAGCTGGCCCGCCTCGCCGGCAAGCTGCTTCTTCAGCTCGGCCTGGAGTTCGGCCGCCTGCGCCTTGGCGTCGGCCTCGGCAGTTTCGGCTTTCGGCTTTTCGCCGGCCGCGGCATCCGCCGTGTCCTTGCCAGCGCCTGTATTCGTGTCCTTGCCGTCACCGGCCTGTTTGTTGGCCGCGTCGGGCGTCTGTTCCGACGCGTCCGCCTCGGACTTCTTGACAGTCGGCGTCGCACCTGCGGGCTCCGTCGACTTGTCGGCAAGGGCAGCGACGGTTTCAGCCGTGTTGCCGGCGTCCTTCACTTCGACCTGCTTTGTCCAGAAGTCCGGGTCGAACGGGTCACGATAGGCCTCGCCGCCATCGGCGCCGGTGGCCGGGCCGGACTGGGCCGCACCGCCCTCACCCTTGACGCTGATGTTGGCCTGCTGGCCGACCTCGCGCGCGATTTCGGAAAGCACCGAATAGGGGTTTTCGAAGAAGTCAGCGTCGGAATACTTCGTCTCTTCGCCCGACGTCGCCGTCAGCTGATCGCCGGTCTTGGCCGAGCCACCGGACTTGTCCTGCTCGCCATCGACCTTCGAACGCTGCTGCGTTTCTTCGCCCTGCGCATCCTTGGCCGGGTCCTTCAAGCCACGTTCGGCCGGCTTCTGGTCGGTCAATTGCACCGGGTTGAAATAGGAAGCGATCGCCGCCTTCGTCTCTTCGTTGGCGGCATTGATCAGCCACATCACGAGAAAGAAGGCCATCATGGCGGTCATGAAGTCGGCATAGGCGATCTTCCAGGAGCCGCCATGGTGACCGTCATGGCTGCCGCTGTGGCGCTTGACGATGATGATCTCGTGCTTGCCGTTGTGGTGGTTTTCGTCGCTCATGCGAGAACTTTCCGAACTGTATCGGCCCAGGCGGCCATGCGCGTCACGAGGATGGTGCCATCCATCTCGACGGCGAGATCGACATCGTCGGATTCGACGTGCCGCAAGGATGGCATGTCTTCTCCGAGCTGGCGTTTCAGCGCCTCGAAAAGAGACGCCGGGCCCTTGACGACGATGGTGCAGCCTTCGCCGGCCACAAGGCCCTGGCGCAACATCTGCGCCATATCGGCAACGGCGCGCTGCATGAGGGCATCGCCCATGACCGGTGCAAGCACGCGAGCGGTCTGATCGCCGAGTGCGACAGCAAGCCCTTCGGTCATTTCGTCGATGCGCTGCGCCAGACGGTTCGCGGTTTCCTCCTCGAAGCGCCGCGTCAGCGCCTCGAGTTCGGCCGCGTGCGCCGCCTGGAGTTCGGCAATCTGCTTTTCGTGTTCAAACACGAGTTCCGCGGTCGCCTCGGCCCGCCCTTCGGCAAAGGCTCTCCGGCGCTCCGCATCGATATCGATTTCCGGCATGGCGGGTCTCGCGCCGAGGCGTTCGCCATCGGCAAAGTCGGCATCCAGATCAGGGAAATATTTCGGCGGCATCAGCGACAGCTCGACTTTCGGCGCGCTGAAGTCCTTGAGATAGCGGGAGAGCATTGCACTCATGGCCGGCCCCCTGCAGCGGACCTGCGGCAATGCGGCGATCCCCATCTGCTTGAGAGGCGGCGCTCCCTGGCGCGGACTTCCATTGCTCCTGGCACTGCTGACATGTCTCCCTCGGGCCCGACCGTCGGATACGGCGAACCCAGCATTCTTGACGTACATCGGCGTGATCCGGGGTCGGTTGGTCCCGGAACGATCCGATGCAGGCGACGGCGCAAAGGTCATTTTGGCCGGCAGTCATCCGACAGGACTGCGAGGGAAGGCTATTCGGTCAAACTTGTGCGAAAATGAATGTGTTGGACCGCGCCAGGGCAATTAGCGCGGTCCAACAGTTTCCACCGGGTGCCGTGACCGACGACGTGGCAGAACTCAAAGTGCCGTCACCCACATCGGGGAGATGGGCTCAGTTTGGCAGACCGGCGGCCGCTTCGGGCCGCTGTCCGCCGCCGCGCCTTACTGCTGGAACAGGCGCAGGATGTTCTCGGAATTGGTGTTGGCGATCGAGAGCGCCTGGATGCCCAGTTGCTGCTGCGTCTGCAGCGCCTTCAGCCGCGTCGATTCCTCGTTCATGTCGGCATCGACGAGACGACCGACGCCCTTGTCGATCGTATCCATCAGGTTGGCGATGAAGCCTTCCTGCAGCTCGATGCGCTTGGTGATGGCGCCGAGCGTGGAGCCGGCATCCGTCAACTGGTTGAGGATACGTTCGACGACGCTGATCATGTCGGACATTTCGGCAGGCGTCGTCGATGCGGTCAGCTTGATTTCCGCCGTCGTGCCGATCGGCGTCGTCGCCGGCGCGCCGATCAGGTGGTACAGGCGTGCGCCTGCCGTGCCGGGAGGAGAGGTGAGCTGGGACGCGTCGTAGTTCCGGGTCAGGATGCCGCGGCTCGCATTCTGCTTGTCGATCAGCATCGACTGCGAGGTGTCGAAGTCGAGCGTGGTGACCGACACGTTGCCGTTGGCGTCACGGTTGAACGAGGCGACAACCGACTTGGTGCCGACGGGGGCCGTCGCGGCGTTGTAGAGCCAGTTTTCACTGGAGAACGATGCGGACTGTGCGGCCGAGATGAGCTGGTTCTTGAGCTCGGAGATTTCCTTGTCGATCTTCAGCTTGTCGACGCCCGGCTCGCTCGCCGCGACGAGCTTGCTCTTGATCGCGCTGACGACCTCGATCGAGGAATTCATCGCCGCATAGGCCGTGTCGATCTTGGCGGCGCCGAGGCCGAGGGCGTCCTGAACGGTGGAGAGCGCCGCGTTGTCGGAGCGCATGGTGGTCGCGATCGACCAATAGGCGGCGTTGTCCGCGGCTGTCTGCACGCGATAGCCCGAGGAGATGCGGTCCTGGACTTCGGCCATGTCGGAGTTGATCGAACGCAAAGTCTGGAGAGCCGCCATGGCGGCGGTGTTGGTCATGATGCTGGTCATTGGTCACCTGTCCCGATTGAATTCATAAGGACATTCCGGAGTGTTACCGGCAGCGATGGGACTGGCATCATGCGAATCGCCCCTGTTTTGCCCTCGAGGCGACCCTTCGCTCTTAACGAATATGTAACGATCTCATAGTTAACAAATGGTTAACACCGTTAGGAAGTCAGTAACAAAGGTGAACAAAAATAAGGGAAGATGGACGAAACGTTAAGGTGGGCGCGGTTCGCTTGGAACGGACGCCGGCGACGCCTGGCGGCCATGGCACACCGGAGCGCAAAACGAAAAAGCCGCACGATCCACGGGGGATGTGCGGCTTCTTTTCGAGGTGACGGGCGAGGATCGCCCGTCAGGTTCGGTCGATCGATTAACGGAACAGCGACAGGATGTTCTGCGAGTTGGTGTTGGCGATCGTGAGTGCCTGGATGCCGAGCTGCTGCTGCGTCTGCAGAGCCTTCAGGCGGGTCGATTCCTCGTTCATGTCGGCGTCGACGAGGCGGCCAACGCCCTTCTCGATCGAGTCCGAAAGGTTTTCGACGAAGCCCTTCTGCAGGTCGATACGGCTGTTGAGCGCACCGAGGTCGGCAGCTGCGTCCGTCATCTGCGTCAGGACCGAGTCAACACCCGAGAGAGCCTGCGACAGAGCGCCGGTCGTCATGTTGGTGATGTCGAGCGTCATGACGCTGTAGGCGAGTGCTACGGTCGCACCGGTTGTGTCTGAGTACGAGATGTTGCTGGAAAGCAGGCCCGTGCCGTTCGTGACGTTGGCACCAGAAGCGTTCACTTCGATGAGCGAGCTCTTGTTGGTGTCGTACTGCAGCGTCGTCAGGCTGACATTGCCCTTGGCGTCGCGGTTGAACGAACCGACAATCGACTTCGTTCCAGCAGCGTTGTTCGGGTCGGTGTAGACCCAGTTTTCGCCGGAGAAGGAAGCCGACTTGGCAATGCTCAGGAGCTGGTTCTGCAGTTCCTTGATTTCCTTCTGGATCTTGCTCTTGTCAACGCCCGGCTCGCTGGCGGCAACCAGCTTCTTCTTGATTTCGTCGACGACGTCCTTGGAGTTTTCCATGGCCGACGAAGCAACGTCGGTCTTGGCAGCGCCGAGGCCGAGGGCGTCCTGAACGGCTTCGAGCGACTTGTTGTCCGAACGCATGGTGGTCGCGATCGACCAGTAAGCAGCGTTGTCAGCCGCGGTACCGACGCGCAGGCCCGAGGAGATGCGCTCCTGGGTGGTTTCCATCGAGGAGTTGATCGAACGCAGGGTAGCGAGTGCGCCCATGGCGGAAGAGTTGGTGAGAATGCTCGTCATGGCTGAGTGCCCCTTGTTGGCAAAGATGAAATGGAAAGGGACATTCCGGGATTACCGGGAAACGACGGTCAGCCTCATGCCTGCTGACGCTCTAATCTGTTCGGGTCAACCCGTCGTTTCGATGGTTACAACAAACACCATCGTGGTTAACGAACCCTAAAACCCGGAGAAACTTTTCGAAGTTTTATCAGTGCATTGGCGACAAAGAAAAACCGCGCCTCTTGCGAGGCGCGGTTTCGTATCTTGCTTCGGGTGCGGGCCGTGGCCCGCCCCCTTCAGCCCGTCGATTAACGGAACAGCGACAGGATGTTCTGCGAGTTCGAGTTGGCGATCGACAGTGCCTGGATGCCGAGCTGCTGCTGCGTCTGCAGAGCCTTCAGGCGGGTCGATTCCTCGTTCATGTCGGCGTCGACGAGGCGGCCAACGCCCTTCTCGATCGAGTCCGAGAGGTTTTCGACGAAGCCCTTCTGCAGGTCGATACGGCTGTTGAGCGCACCGAGGTCAGCGGCAGCGTCGGTCATCTGCGTCAGGACCGAGTCAACACCCGAGAGAGCCTGCGACAGAGCGCCGGTCGTCATGTTGGTGATGTCGAGCGACAGAACGCTGAAGGACAGAGCTACGGTTGCACCGGTTGCGTCCGAGTACGAGATGTTGCTGGAAAGCAGGCCCGTGCCGTTCGTGACGTTGGCGCCAGAAGCGTTCACTTCGATGAGCGAGCTCTTGTTGGTGTCGTACTGCAGCGTCGTCAGGCTGACATTGCCCTTGGCGTCGCGGTTGAACGAACCAACGACCGACTTCGTGCCAGCAGCGTTGTTCGGGTCGGTGTAAACCCAGTTTTCGCCCGAGAAGGAAGCCGACTTGGCAATGCTCACGAGCTGGTTCTGCAGCTCCTTGATTTCCTTCTGGATCTTGCTCTTGTCAACGCCCGGCTCGCTGGCGGTTACCAGCTTCTTCTTGATTTCGTCGACGACGTCCTTGGAGTTTTCCATGGCCGACGAAGCAACGTCGGTCTTGGCAGCGCCGAGGCCGAGGGCGTCCTGAACGGCCGAGAGGGCCTTGTTGTCCGAACGCATGGTGGTCGCGATCGACCAGTAAGCAGCGTTGTCAGCCGCGGTGCCGACGCGCAGACCCGACGAAATACGCTCCTGGGTGGTTTCCATCGAGGAGTTGATCGAACGCAGGGTGGCGAGTGCGCCCATGGCGGAAGAATTGGTGATGATGCTCGTCATTAGAGTGTCCCTTGATTACTTTAGACGATTTAGGGGACATACCGGACTTCCCGGTGATGGCGGATCGGCTTCATGCCACTCGGTTCCAACTATCTCGGAAGAAACCAAACCCGTCATGTGAAAGGGACTATCGCGTCCAAAGCTTGCGAATTGATTAAATGCCCAAGGCGACTTGGTCCGAGATAACTTATACTTAACAAGACTTTAATGGTGTCCCGGATGCACGGGGCACAATCCCACCGCCGCCGGCATAGATGTGTCCAACGGTCGTTCGCTCCTGCCTGAGGCAAGCTCCCCCAAGTAAACTCGCCTTCGAACAAGGACTAGCAAGCCGGCGCCGATCGCCGCGCCTCTTCGACGGAGCTCTTAGTGAACGCCCAAGCCATCTTTTCGACCGCCTCCCGGCAATACCAGAAGGGGCAGTACACGGACGCGCTCAACCAGCTGAATGTGCTGATGGGGATCAACCGCGACACCAAGACCTACGTGCTTCTGGCGAAGGTGCTTGTGAAACTTGGCTTCAAGGCTGAGGCGGCCCGCGCCTACCAGCTCGCCGGTGAAGCCGGCGGCTCGCGGGCGGAGGATTACCTCACCGACGCCATGAAGCTCTACTTCGCAAACGGGCAGGAGGACGAGGCGTTGAGCATCGGACTGCCGCTTCTGGAGAAGGCCAAGACGGACGCCGAGATCGCCTTCATCATCGCCTCGATCTTCCTCAAGCGCGGCGAAAAGGAAATCCTGGGGCTTTTCAAGGCGCCGCTGACGCTGAGCACCAACCGCCTGCATAATGCGCTTGCCTTCAAGCTTTTGACCGCCGAGATCAACGACCTGCAAGATCGTGACGCGCTGGCCAACCTCTTCCGCAACAACCCGAAGAACACCACGTTGCGGTCGGCCCACCTCGTCTATGCGCGCGAAGCCAACGACTATGCCGAGGTCGAGAAGCACGAACGCGACATCCAGAGGGCGCTGAAAGCCGGGCAGACCGAAATTCTTGCGGCTGAAGCGCCCTACTACCATGCGACCTGGTGCGGCGACGAAAGCTTCAACCGTGTCGCCGGCGCTCAGCTCAACCCGTTCCCGAGCAGCCTGACGGAAGTCCGCCGCGCCGCGCCGCACAGCTGGGGCGAGCGTATCCGCATCGGCTATGTTTCCGCCGATTTCTGGGACGACCATGCGACGATGAAGCTGCTGAAGGCGGTGTTGATGGCGCACGACAAGACGCGCTTCGATGTCACCCTCTTCTGCCATACCAAGAGCGCGCTTGCGACGCGCGACCAGGACATACGCGCAAAATGGGGCAGGATCGTCGAGATCGGCGACCTCTCCGACGACGAGGCCGCGCACGTCATTCGCCAGGAAAACATCGACATTCTCGTCGACCTGAAGGGGCACACGCTCGAAAGCCGGGTCTCTATCTTCAACCGGGCGGCAGCTCCCGTGCAGGTCGGCTGGCTGGGCTTCCCAGGCACGACGGTCAACGTCGATCTCGACTACATCATCGGCGACCCGTGCGTGCTTCCGGACAGCAGCAAGGCGTATTACTATGAAAAGTACTGCCGTCTGCCGGAGACCTACCAGCCCAACGATCCCTACGAGCGCGCGCGCCCACGGGCGATGTCGCGACAGAATGTCGGCCTTCCCGAAGATGCATTCGTGTTTGCCTCCTTCAACGCAAACCGCAAGATCTCGCTTCAGACGGTCAACCTCTGGGTCGACATCCTCCGCCAGACGCCAGGAAGCCTGCTGTGGGTGCTGTGCGACAGGGCGGACGCACGTACAAATCTGCTGGCCAAGTTCAAGAGCGCCGGCATCGATACCAAGCGCATCGTCATCTGCGGCAAGCTCGCCTACCAGAACCACGTCGACCGCGTTCCGCTGGCCGATCTCGGCCTCGACACCTATCCCTATAACGGCCACACGACCACATCCGAGCAGCTCTGGGCAGGCCTGCCGGTGCTTTCCTTCAAAGGCACTAATTTCGCTTCACGCGTGAGCGAGAGCCTGCTGAACGCCATCGGCGTGCCGGAGCTCGTGGCCGCCGGACCGGAGGACTACGTCAAGGAAGCTGTCGCGCTCTACAACAACCGTGACAAGATCGCCGACTATCGGAAGAGGCTGGACGAGAACCGGTTCCGGATGCCGCTGTTCGACGCGGAACGTTTCTGCCAGCACCTGGAAACGGGCTACGAAATGATGGCCGATCGCGCCAAGCGCGGACTTGCGCCCGATCACATCGACGTTCCGGCGTTGCCGCCGCGCAGCGGGTCGTTCGAACGCTGAACGACGACAATTCCTAAAAAGACAAAAGGCAGCGCTACGGCGCTGCCTTTTTTTGTTGTCCCGTTTCGAAGATTGCGACCCTTGATGACGCGAATGATCTGGAGCGCCATGCGCCAAAAGGTGAGCGCATCGCGGTCTTTCGCATCCGCGTCCTCACTTTGAGCTTTTGATCTGTCGTTACCGCGCCGCGCAGGTTTGCGCGGCAGGCTCAACTGAAGGAGCGCACCAGGCTGCCGACGAGCAGGTTCCAGCCGTCGATCAAGACGAAGAAGAGAATCTTGAACGGCAGCGAGATCGCCGTCGGCGGCAGCATCATCATGCCCATGGCCATGGTGATGGTGGCGACGATCAGGTCGATCACCAGAAACGGCAGCATGATCAGGAAGCCGATTTCGAAGCCGCGGCGAATTTCCGAGATCATGAAGGCCGGCACGACGGCGCGCAGGTCGACTTTATCGTCGACGACGACCGTCTGGCCCTTTTCCTTGGCGATGTCGATGAAGAGCTGCAGGTCCTTGTCGCGCGTATTGGCGAGCATGAAGTCGCGGAACGGCTCGGTGATCCGGGGGATCGCTTCCGTCTCGGTGATCTGGTTCTTCATCAGCGGGTCGATGCCGTCCCGCCAGGCGCGATCGAAGGTCGGCCCCATGACATAGAAGGTCATGAACAGCGCCAGCGAAACCATGATCATGTTGGATGGCGTCGTTGCCAGGCCCATGCCGGTGCGCAGGATCGCAAAGGCGATCACGAAGCGCGGAAAGCTGGTGACCATGATCAGGATGCCGGGGGCCACCGATAGCACGGTCAGAAGACCGAAAGTGCGGATGATCCACGAGGCGGCAGAGCCGTCGACAGGCGTATTCAGGATATCAGAGGGGAAGCTCTGGGCGCCGGCAATACCGGACATCGCCATCATGGCAACTATAAAGGCGACTAGCCGGACCATTTATCGAATCATTGGATGACGAAGGTTCTGAACATCACATTGGTTACGCGCCCATCGGAGCGCAGGTCAACCCGCTCCTGGATGTCATCCCGGAGATATTGAAAGCCGCGCGGTCCCTGGATCTGCTGCAGGGAGACGGTTTTCAGGTAGGCGGCGATATCCTGGTGGATCTGCTCGGCCAGTTTCGGGTCGGGCACGCCGTCGAACTGCAGCGCCACTTCCAGGCGGATCCAGTTTTCCGAGGGATAGGCAAGGTTCGTGGTGATCGGGTCGAGCTGGACAACGCCGTTCGCTTCGATCGCGACCTTCGGCAGCCCCTCTTCGCCGGTCGCATTGGCGGCCGGCTCCTTGGCTGCTTCCACCTGCTCCTTCGGCGGCGGTGGCGCGAGCAGGCCGCCGACCAGCCAGCCGCCGCCACCGGCAACCAGCGTCAGCACGGCGATGGCCGCAATGGTCAACACCTTCGACGGAGGCTTCGGAGCGTTGGAATCGAGTTCTTCCATCTTGCCGTTCCCTGCCGATCAGATCGGCGAAAATAGATCCATGAACTGCTGGCCGTAGGGCGGCTGCTGCACTTCAGTCAGGCGGCCACGGCCACCGTAGGAGATGCGTGCCTCGGCGATGCGGTCGTAGGAGATGACGTTGTCGGCATCGACGTCCCGCGGCCGGACGATGCCGGCGACGTTCAGGATGCGCAGTTCATGGTTGACGCGCACTTCCTGCGAACCGCTGATCAACAGGTTGCCGTTTTCGAGCACGCCGGTCACGACGGCCGCAACGAGCAGGCGCAGCTTTTCCGAGCGCTCGGTCTTGCCGTCGCCTTCGGTCTTGGTGTTCGAGCCGTATTTCAGTTCGCCCGACCAATCGAAATCGCTCGTCTGCGACTTGCCGTTGGCGCCGATGTTGAAGCCGCTCGCATTCTTGCGGCTGCGGTCGGTCTTGTTGTCGAAGGTGGCGCCTTCGTTGATCTTGATGTCGACCGTCAGGATGTCGCCGACATTGATCGCGCGTGCGTCCTTGAAGAGGGCCGCCTGCTGGTCGTTCCACAACGAATAGCCGTTCGTCATCTGGCGCGGCTGCTTCGGGTACATCGCCAGCTGCGGGGTCTGCGAATATTGCAGGCCGCTGCCGATCGGGCTCATCGACGGCGCGCGGCCGATTTCGTTGAGCGCCTGGTTCTGACATCCCGCAAGGAGGGCGGCCCCGGTCAGTATAGCCGTTAGACGCGTTTTCATGATGGTTCCTTCGAGGTGTTCGGGTCGCTGGCGCTCGAGATGATGTTGGTGAGAACCGCCGCCTTCTCGTCGCTCATTTCGCTCAGGATCAACGACGACTGGCGCGCCGGCAGCTGCATGACGATGGCGGCGGCGATTTCGGGCCTCACCATCTCAAGCTTGCCGGCAGCTGCGTCCGGCTTCATCGTCTTGTAGATGCCGACGAGGTTGAGTTCCGCCTGTTTCAGGAAATCGTTGCGGCGCTTCAGCCAGTCTTCGTATTCGTCGCGGCGCTTTTCGAGCGTTGCGATACGCTCGTCGATGCTGGCCTGCAGCGTTTCGAGATCCTTGCGCTGCAGCACATAGCGCTGGTCGCGCGCGGCATCGGCGATGTTGGTGCAGAACTGCTGGATTTCGTTCTGGGTCGCGTCGCTGGCCGGCGGCGCCGTGACGTCCTGGGCGAAGGCGCCGGGCATCGAGAGCATGGACGCGACAGCCGCTGCGGCGAGCAGCAGCTTGGGCATCAGGCCAAGAGAATGATTGTCGTTTGCCGTCATTGCAGCACGAGCTCCGCCTGGAGGGCACCGGCCGTCTTGATGCTCTGCAGGATAGCGATGATGCCGTCCGGCTTGACGCCGATGTTGTTGAGGCCGGCGACGAGCGAGCGAAGGCTCGACCCGTTGAGGATCGCCACCGTGCCGCCGTCGGACTGCGCGTTGATGGTCGTGTTCGGCTCCATCGCCGTCTGTCCGCGCGAGAAAGGCAGCGGCTGCACCACGGTCGGCGTCTCGCTGACTTCCACGGTCAAGGTTCCGTAACTGACGGCCACCTCGTTGACCCGGACATCCTGCCCGATGACGATCGTGCCGGTGCGTTCGTTGATGACGACGCGCGCGGGCACGTCGGTTTCGATGACGATGTTTTCGATGTCGGCCATCAGCCGCGCCAGATCCGCCATCTTCGGCTTCTCGACGAGAACGGCCTGGCTATCGCGGGCTTCCGCAATGCGACCGCCATATTGCTGGGCCGCATATTTGTTGATCGCTGCGGCCATGCCGACGGCGGTCGAGAAATCAGGATTGCGCAGCTGCAGCACGAGGTTGAAGCCGTCCTTGAACTTCGACGGCAGCTCGCGCTCGATGATGGCGCCGTTCGGCACGCGACCAGACGTCGTGACACCCTGGTTGAGGGTCGCAGCATCGCCCTGCGCGTTGAAGCCGGTGACGACGACGGAGCCTTGCGCGACCGCATAGATCTGGCCGTCGGCACCTGAAAGCGAGGTCATGACCAGTGTGCCGCCGCGCAGCGACGTGCTGTCGCCGAGCGAGCCGACGGTCACATCGACGCGGCTGCCGGGGCTGGCGAAAGGCGGCAGGTTCGCCGTCACCAGCACGGCCGCGACGTTGCGCGTCCGGGACTCGCCGCCCTGGGTGGAGATGCCGAGATTCTGCAGCATCGCGCGGATCGACTGGTCGGTGAACGGCGACGAGCGCAGGCTGTCGCCCGTGCCCTGGAGGCCGACGACAAGGCCGTATCCGATGAGCTGGTTGTCACGACCGGCCTGAAGCGAGGCGACGTCCTTGATCCTGGATGCGCCGAAGGCAGGCGTCAGCGCCATGGAGAACGCGACGGCCAGCGACAGGAACCATTTGCATGCAAGCATTTTCATTTCGCCACCACATGGACAGTGCCGTCGGCCATCACCGTTCCGGAAACGATGACGCCGGTATCGATGTTGCGCGCCCGGATCAGTTCGCCGACGGCGGCGTCCTGGAGCGGCGATCCGGCAGCGCTGATGGTCAGGCCGCCATTGCTAAAGACGAGGCGCACGGTCGAACCGCGCTCGACGGCGTACTGCTCGCGCAGCGCGCTCGCGAGAATCACCCGGCCGGGAAGAAGCGTGCGCTTGGTGACCTTGCCGTCGATCTCGCCCAGCGTTCTGATGTAACCGTCGGCGAGATCAGGGTTGGTGACGTCGACGACTTCGACGCGGCTCGCATCGACGGTTTCGCCCGGATAGATGGTCTGCGTGGGGATTACCGCCGTCAGCCGTTCCGCATAACCTGCCGAAGGCAACAGGAAAGCGGCGGCAAGGAGCGCGCCAGCCGCCAGCCGCCGCGCCCTGGCGCGGCCGGCCTTCGAAGCCTTGATGTCTGCGGATCGGCGAAACGTCATGTTTGCCCCCTCTTTCGTTACCTGAGGTTCTTGCTCACCGTGGCCGCCATTTCGTCGGCGGCCTGAATGATCTTGGAGTTCATCTCGTAGGCGCGCTGCGCCGAGATCAGGTCGGTGATTTCCTTGACCGGATCGACGTTGGACGCTTCGAGATACTTCTGCTTGATCTGCGCGAAGCCCGGATCGGCCGGCGTGCCGACGATCGCGTCGCCGGAGGCCGGCGTCTGCTTGAAGAGGTTTTCGCCCTGCGGCTCGAGACCCGCCTCGTTGACGAAGTTGGCGATCGTCAGCTGGCCGATTTCCTGCATGGCGGGGTCGTTGCCGATGCGCACCATCACCTGGCCGGAGCTGGTGAAGACGATGTCGGTCGCGTCCTGCGGAACGGTGATACCCGGAACAACGGTGTAGCCGTCGATCGTTACGAGCTGGCCCTGGGCATTCTTGTTGAAGGCGCCGGCGCGGGTATAGACCGTCTCGCCATCGGGCGTTTCGACCTGGAACCAGCCGCGGCCGATCAGCGCCAGGTCGTACTCGTTGCCGGTCGAAACCATGCTGCCCTGGATGTGAAGATTGCGCACGGCTGCCGTCTGCACGCCGAGGCCGATGATCGCGCCTTCCGGAACGATCGCCTGGTTGGAGCGGTTCGGCACGCCCTGAGCGCGTTCGGTCTGGTACAGCAGATCGGAAAACTCGGCGCGCGCGCGCTTGTAACCCGTCGTGTTGATGTTCGCGATGTTGTTCGCGATGACTTCGAGGTTCAGCTGCTGGGCGTTCATGCCGGTGGCGGCAATGGAAAGGGCCTTCATGTCTCGTTCCTTCAGATCTGCATGCGCGCAATTTCGAGGTAGGCGGTGACCACCTTGTCGCGGATCGCGATCGCGGTCTGCAGCGACTGTTCGGCGCTCATCACCGCATCGACCACCTCACGGGTGTTTGCCTGGCCGCGAATGCCGTCGAGCGACATGCCTTCCGCCTTCTTCATCGCGCCGATGGCGTCGGTCGCCATGTCGCCGAGAACCGAAGCGAAGCTCTGCCCCTGCGGCACGCCCTGTGTGGCGGCCGGCATGCCGAAGATCGACGACGAGGATGACGTAGAGTGGGTGCCGTCGGTCTCTTTGGTGACCGAGAACGCGCCGAGGGATTTAACTGCATCGATCATTATTGCGAGGCTCTCAACAGGTCGATTGTCTGGGAAATCAGGTCGCGGGACTGCTTGATGGTCTGCAGGTTCGCCTCATAGGCACGGTTGGCTTCGCGCATATCGGCCATCTCGACCAGGATGTTGACGTTCGGCAGCTTGACCATGCCCTTTTCGTTGGCGGCCGGATTGCCCGGATCGAACTCGATGTTGAAGTCGGAATCGTCCGTTCCCTGGCGCTCGATCTCGACCAGCGAAGCGCCGCTTGCGCGGTCCACCTCGGCAGCAAAGCTGATGGTCTTGCGGCGATAGGGATCCGCGCCCGGCGTATCGCCGGTGGAGCGGGCATTGGCGATGTTTTCGGAGACGATGCGCAGGCGGGTCGATTCCGCCTGCAGGCCGGAGGCCGATACCTTGAGGGCCGAGGTCAATGGATCCATGGTTCTTACTTCCGTACCGCCATTAGCATCATTCGGTGAAAGGCCTTTACGAGGCCCGCGGAGAGCTCGTAGTCGCGCTTGATTTCGCCGGTCTTCATCATTTCCTGCTCGATCGCGACACTGTTGCCCGATTGCTGGATCTGCACACCGTCAACCATGCCGACTTCAGCCACCTGAGAGGCTGCGAGGCCGTCCGTGAAATGCATCTTGTTGGTCGCCGCCATCTGGATGCCGGCGTCCTGCAGAACGCTTTCGAACGGCTTGACGTCCTTGGCCTTGTAGTGCGGCGTGTTCGCATTGGCGATGTTGCCGGCCACCACGTTCTGGCGAACGGTCAGCCACTGGGCTTGCCGGGACGCGAGTTCGAAAAGCTGAATCGGTTGCATCAAAAGCTCCATGCTTGGTGATGCGAACCTAGGCCGGTAATCTTGCGTGGGACTTTCGTCGGAAAGCGATGCCCGAGGGAACGCGGCGGCCACGGCCGGAGATTGCCTGCAAACGGCGGAAAGCCGCGTCATCCGTCAGAGATGGCGCGGCCGTCGTGGGCAAGAAGGCAAGCCTAAATCAGTTGGCCTGGTACATTTCGCCGGAGGAGGTGATCATCACCCAGTGGCCATCCCGCTGCTCTAGCGTAGCAAGACGCGTGTTGTCGGGCAGAACCGAACCGACGCGCACGATGTACATGCCGCTCGCATCCTCGATCAGCGCACGACCGTTGGCGACATGCATCAGCTTGAAGCCGGACTTGCCGGGAAAGGGCTGTGACAGCCCCTCTTCCGCGGCTGTCCCTTCCGGCCCCGGACCACCGCCGATGCCGGGCACGGTCGCCGTCGTCAGCTGGTCGATGGCGGCCATGGTCTCGCCGTCCGCGTCGGGCATGGCGAGCGGGGAGACCGAGACGACGTTGCGCGCGGCGCGCTCCGGCAGGTCGCGGGTCGAGCCCTGCCACAAGGGCGGCATGGTGAACTTGTCCTGGTGGAAGAAGGCGTACCAGGGAAAGAAGGTCGCGAAGGCGGCAAGCGCCACGCCGGTCGCGGCCAGGAACTTGTCGGTCATCGGCATGCGGCTTCGCTTGCGCTGATGAACCATCTCGTCCGCATCATAATCGGTCATGGTCATCACCTCGCTCTCGCACCCGGCTGATTGCCCATCGCCGCCGCCTTCAGCGCGTTGGCGAGATCGGAAAAGGCGTCCTGTGCCGGGCGCTCACCGGCGGTCTGCGTCAGGACCTCGTAGATGACCGGGACCTGCTTGATCGCCATGTCGAGATCCGGATCGCCACCCGGGCGGTAGCCGCCGATCAGGCGAAGGTCGCGGGTCTCTTCGAAGCGGTGGATCAGCGCCTTCAGGCGCGAGACCAGCTTCTCCTGGTCGGGGGTCCAGGCCTTGCGCGCCAGACGCGAGATCGAGGCGAGCGGATTGATCGGCGGGTACCGCCCCTCCTCCGCAAGGCTGCGCTCGAGAACGATGTGGCCGTCGAGGATGCCGCGCGTCGAGTCGGCAACCGGATCGTTGTGGTTGTCGCCGTCGACGAGGATGGAGATGATCGCCGTGATCGTGCCGGCGCCTTCGGTGCCCGGGCCGGCGCGCTCCAGCAGGCGCGGTAGTTCGGTGAAGACGGAGGCCGGATAGCCGCGCGCGATCGGCGGCTCGCCGGACGCGGTTGCGACCTCGCGGATTGCATGGGCGAAGCGGGTGACGCTGTCGACGATCAACAGAACGTTGTCGCCGTTGTCGCGATAATGCTCGGCAATGGTGACGGCGGTCAGCGGCGCCATCTTGCGCAGCATCGGGCTCTCGTCGCTTGTCGCGACGACTGCGACGGACTTCGCGAGATTGTCGCCCAGTGTGTCCTCGATGAATTCGCGCACTTCACGGCCGCGTTCGCCGACCAGCGCAATCACCACCTTGTCGAAGGCATCGGCCCGCGCCAGCATGGAGAGCAGCGTCGACTTGCCGACGCCGGAGCCGGCGAAGATGCCGAGACGCTGGCCGAGGCAGAGCGGCGAGAAGATGTCGATCGCGCGCACGCCGGTCAGGAAACCCTTCTCGACCCGCTTGCGCGTCATCGACGGCGGCGCGGTGTTGGTGATCGAGCGGCGCACGTCCCCCTGTTGCAGGGGACCGAGACCATCGATCGGCTCGCCGAGCGCATTGATCGCACGGCCGCACCATTGGTCGGTCGGCGCGACACGGAAGGCGCCCTTGCGAATGACGGTGTCATGGATGCCAATCGGGTCGCCGGGCTCGATCGGGCAGACGACCACCCGCTCCGGTTCGACCCGAACCACCTCGCCGAGATGGGTGCCGGTGACGCTTTTGTGGGCGACGAAATCGCCGAGCCGCACATGCCGCGACAGGCCGGTCACCGTGTAGTGGCCAGGCGAGATCGTCTGGACGTGACCGCCGGGCGCGATCGAGAATTCGGGTTTGGCATAGCGTTCGACCAGGCCGGCAAGTGCCGCCAGAGATGTCGATCCCGCGCTCGTTTTCTGGCCTTCGCTTTGCATGCCGATGTCCGTCACAGATTAGCGGCTGCCGCCAAGCGTCTTGACCGCTTCTTCAAGCGATCCTTCGCCGTCGCGCAGCAGGGCGGTGATGTTGTCGAAGGCGCGGGTGACCATGATCAGCTGCGACATTTCCTGAATGGCATTGACGTTGGACTCTTCGAGGAAGCCCTGCATGACGCCGACATCGAAACGGTCGACGACCGGCTCGACCTGTGCCGCCGGCTGAACCGCGCTGTTGTCGAGGCGAACGAACCCCTTGCTGAAATCGGCCTCGTAGAGGCCGAGCGAGGCGACGGCGACACCGTTCTGGTGAAGCGCGCCATCTGCGCCGACGGTAATCTCGCCGCCGTTGCCGTTGAGCTGGATCGGCGCGCCGCCGGCGTCGAGCACCGGATAGCCGCGGATGGTGACCAGTTCGCCGGTATCCGTTAGCGTGAACCGCCCGTCGCGCGTCAGCGCCGGGCCGGCGGGCGTCTCGATCTGGAACCAGGCGTCGCCCTTGACGGCAAAATCGAGCGCCGAGCCCGTGCGCGTCAGCGAACCGTTGCTGGTGTTGAGGAACTCCTCGCCCTTGCTGACATAGGCAACCTTGGTCGGCTTGGTGTCGCCGAGCATCTGGTTGAACTTCACCTCGGTGCCACGGAAGCCGACGGTGTTGGCGTTCGCGATGTTGTCGGCAAGTGTGTTGAGGCGCTTTTCAAGCGCCATCTGCGACGAAATCGCGACGTAAAGACCGGTTTGCACGCTCAGTTTCCCCCGAGTTTCAGGCTGTTGATGGACAGGAGAAGATCGGAAGAAATGCCGTAGCCGCTCGATGAGCCGAAGACCGCGAGCGGATCATAACCGTCCGTTGAATTTTTGGTTTCCCAGAGCGCAGTGAACCGGTCGAGAAAATCGGCAACCTTGGTCGGGTCCTGGAAGTCCTTGAAATCGAGCGCCTGCTCATAGGTCTCGGCCTGGCGATCGACATTGGTCGCCGCGAATTCGTCGGGCAGCTGCAGGGCCGTGCGCACCACCTGGGCGATCGCCTCGTCGGCGATGATGGCGTAGCCGCTGTTGATTGTCGGCGCCATGCGGGAAAAATAAAGGGCAAGCCTGACGCCGGCATTCTCTTCGCCTGCGTCCTGTTCCAGGGTCTGGCGCGTGTATTTTTCTGCGACGCCCTTCTGCGCACGATCGAAGGACGTGGCGGCCGCGCCGTGGGCTGCAAAATTCAGCGATTCGACGAGCTGCTTGTAGCGGTTGTCGGTCAGCTTGTTGGCGAAGGCATCTTCGTTGTCGACGCCTTCCGTCAGCACCTTGCGCATGAAGGCCTTGGCGTAGGCCATGTCTTCGAGGCCGTGCGCCTTCATCGCGTAATTGTAGAGGCGGGTATCGGCAAAGAAGTCGTCGATCGTTTTGACGTCGCCGATCTTCGACAGATAGTACGCGGTCTCGCGGGCCACATCCGGCTGCTCGGCAACGCGGGCCAGCGACTTCGTCAAGTCGGCCGTAATCAGCTTGTAGCTCGTATAAGTCGTGGTCACGATCGCTCCGCCCCTGCCGGAATGAGACAGGCAGCCCCTGAGCCTGTTTTGACAAATCCTGACCGGACAGCCTTGCGCGAACCTGTTCCGCCAGGTGGCCCTGTCGCCCGGACCGGCCAGCCTCACGCAAGGATGAAACCGTATCCCGTTAGCGGAAAATAAGATCGCGACAGGTATCGAATATGAACATCATCATCGGACTTCTTGTGACGTTCGGCTGTATCCTCGGCGGCTATCTGGCGATGGGCGGCCACATGGAAGTCCTCAACCAGCCGTTCGAACTGCTGATCATCGGCGGCGCCGGCGTCGGCGGCTTCATCATGGCCAACTCGATGAAGGTGGTGAAGGATACCGGCAAGGCGCTTGGCGAAGCCTTTCGCCACAAGGTGCCGAAGGAGCGCGAGTATCTCGACACGCTCGGCGTCCTCTATTCGCTGATGCGCGACCTGCGCACCAAATCGCGCAACGAGATCGAAAGCCACATCGACAACCCCGAGGAATCCACGATCTTCCAGTCGGCGCCGACGGTTCTGAAGAACAAGGAACTGACCGCCTTCATCTGCGACTACGTGCGCCTGATCATCATTGGAAACGCCCGCTCGCACGAGATCGAAGCGCTGATGGACGAGGAAATCCAGACCATCACCCACGACAAGATGAAGTGCTACCACGCGCTGAACACGATGGGCGACGCCTTCCCGGCGATCGGTATCGTCGCGGCCGTTCTCGGCGTCATCAAGGCGATGGGCGCGATCAGCGAGGCGCCCGAAGTTCTCGGCGCCAAGATCGCGGCCGCTCTCGTCGGCACACTGCTCGGCGTGTTTCTTTCCTATTCGATCGTCGCGCCGCTCGTCGCCAACGTCAAATCGGTGCGCGAGAAGCAGAACCGGCTCTACATCATCGTCAAGCAGACACTGCTTGCCTACATGAACGGTTCGGTTCCGCAGGTCGCTCTCGAATATGGCCGCAAGACCATCTCGGCCTACGAGCGTCCGTCCATCGACGCGGTCGAGCAGGAAATGATGAACCCCGGCGGCGGCGGCGAAAGCAAGGCGGCTTGATCTGATGACCTCCAACGTTCACGCATTCGACCGCAAGCTCCTCGCACGTATGACCGGCGCGCTCGGCGACGACCGGGTGATCGGCCGGCTGGCTCTCGAACTCGGCCAGGTCTTCGGCGAATTCCTGCCGGACATGTGCCGGGCGGAGACGGGTCTCGACATCACCATCGGCTATGCCGGCCACCGGACCGGGATGCGCCGCGACTTGATCTCGTCGATGGGCACGGGCGTGCTGATCAGCGAGGTTTCGCTGCGCAACTGGTGCGCGGACTTTCAGATCGGCTGCGACAGCCCGATCATCATCGCTCTGGTGGAGGCGCTGCTCGGCGCCGAGCCCGCCGGCATCGAGGAACCGCAGCCGCGCGCCCTTTCCCAGATCGAAATCGACGTGGCCGTGCCGCTGTTCGAGAAGATCGCCGACGTGCTCAGGACGGCCGTCAATGCGCCTGGCAGCTTCGAGCCGATCGTCGAACGCCCGCTCAACAGCGTCGCGCGCGCCAAGCCCGATCCGATGATCGAGGACGTTCACGCCGGCGCGATCGACATGACGATCGGCTTCGGCCCCGTGCTTTCCACCTTCTCGATCATCGTTCCGCAAAGCGTGCTTCTGAAGACGACGATCGTCTTCCCCAAGGGAAGCGGACAGCAGCGCAAGGCAAAGGCCGAGTGGACGGAACAGCTGGAGGAGCAGGTTCGCCGCTCGGCGGTGACGATCGAGGCGCGCATCCGGCTCGAAAGCCTGACGCTCGACACGATCAGCCGCCTGCAACCGGGCGACGTCATTCCCTTCCTCGATGCCCAGGACGTTCGCGTCGACGTCAACGCCAATGGCCGCGACCTCTATGTCTGCGAATTCGGGCGCGCCGGATCGAAATACACGGTTCGGGTCAAGGATACGCACGGATCCGAACAGGACATCCTTCGCCACATCATGAGTTAAATCGGCCTGCCGCGCGCTCGCAGCATGCCTGAGGCAAGCTTCAACTGGAATAGTTCTCACATGGCACCCAAAAAAGCACCCATCAACGAACAGGCCGAAGTCGCTGTCGGAGATATGGAACTCGACCAGGCGATCAACGACCTGCGCGGTGTCCTGAAGCAGGATTCCGACACGCCTGATGCTTTCGGCTCCGATTTCGGCGGCGAAACGCTTGGCACCACCGATTTCGGCAGCGATTTTGGCGCACCGGCCGCTGGCGGCCTCGACGCATTCGGCGGCGATTTCGGCTCCAGCGACTTCGGCGCCGATCTCGGCGGCGCGCCCGCGACGAGCGATTTCGGCGGCACGGATTTTGCCGCGACGTCCTTCGACAGCGCTGATGCGGCCGTCGATACGCCGCCCGGCAGCGGCATGAACGCCAATCTCGATCTGATCATGGACATTCCGATCGACGTGCAGATCGTGCTCGGCTCGAGCCGGATGCAGGTTTCGGGCCTCATGAACCTCAGCGAAGGCGCAACGATCGCGCTGGATCGCCGCATCGGCGAGCCGGTGGAGATCATGGTCAACGGTCGCGTGATCGGCCGTGGCGAAATTACTGTTCTCGAAGGCGACGATACCCGCTTCGGCGTCAAACTCATCGAGATCAAGGGCAATAAGAAGTCATAGGGCCCAATGATTGGGCGAAGGATGAATCCATGATGGATTTCGAAAGTTTCGAGGCTCAGGCGCTATCAAGGCCGCTCAGCCAGACGGACAAGGCGGCGGCCGTTCTGCTTGCCATGGGCAAGGGCGTCGCCAGCAAGCTGTTGAAGTTCTTCACCCAGAGCGAACTGCAGTCGATCATCGCCTCGGCGCAGTCGCTGCGCGCGATTCCGCCGCATGAGCTCGAAGCCCTCGTCAACGAGTTCGAAGACCTCTTCACCGAGGGCGCCGGCCTCATGGACAACGCCAAGGCGATCGAGAGCATTCTCGAGGAAGGCCTGACGCCGGACGAAGTCGACGGCCTGCTCGGCCGACGCGCCACGTTCCAGTCTTACGAAGCCAACATCTGGGATCGCCTGCAGGAATGCGACCCGGTCGCCGTTTCCGTCCAGCTTGCCAAGGAACATGCCCAGACGATCGCTTACGTGCTGTCGATGATGCCTTCGAGCTTCGGTGCCAAGGTGCTGCTGCAGCTGTCGGAAGAACAGCGCCCGGACATCCTGAAGCGCGCCGTCAACATGAAGGACGTCAACCCGAAGGCCGCCGCAATCATCGAAAACCGCGTCATGGAAATGATCGGCGAGATGGAAGCGGAGCGCAATTCGGCAGGCCCGGCCAAGATCGCCGAGGTGATGAACGAACTCGACAAGCCGCAGGTCGATACGCTGCTTGCCTCCCTCGAATCGCTCAGCACCGCGTCGGCCAACAAGGTTCGTCCGAAGATCTTCCTCTTCGACGACGTACTCTACATGCCGCAGCGCAGCCGCGTTCAGCTCTTCAACGACGTGTCGACCGACATCATCACGATGGCGCTGCGCGGCTCGACGTCGGAACTGCGCGAATCCGTGCTTGCCTCCATCGGCGCGCGCCAGCGCCGCATGATCGAGTCCGATCTCGCCATGGGCGATGCCGGCATCAACCCGCGCGATATCGCTATCGCACGACGCTCGATCACGCAGGAAGCCATCAGGCTGGCTGCGAACGGACAGCTCGAGCTCAAGGAAAAGGATGTGCAGGCCGCGTGAGGCCTGCCTCCGTCCAACGAGCCGCGCAACGCGGCCAACGGACCGCTCCTCGAAGGGTAATTTCTGTTGAGCCCCGGCGAATGCCGGGGCTCAACTCTTGCCTGGTTCCCGCGCTGGGTCCACTACAGGAGGCGCAATGCAGGGCGTATGTCCGCCGGACGCGCGTCGCTGCAGAGGAACTGGGAGCCGTCCTGTCTCATGTCGGACGATCAGGATAAAGACAGCAAAACAGAAGCCCCGTCAGAGAAGAAGATCTCCGACGCCGCCGAAAAGGGTAATGTGCCCTTTTCACGCGAAGCCACGATGTTCGCATCGACGCTCGCGATCTACATTTTCTTCGTCTTCTTCCTGACCGACGGCGTCGCCACCCTCACCGAGGCGCTCAAGGATATCTTCGAGCAACCCGAGGCCTGGCGGCTGGAAAACGCCACCGACGTCGTGGCCCTGATCACCCATCTGATCTGGAAATCGACGGCTCTGGTTGTCCCGGTTTTCGTCCTGCTGATCGTCTTCGGCGTCGGCGCGTCCATCTTCCAGAACTTGCCCCTGCCGGTTCTCGACCGCATCCAGCCCAAGCTCAATCGGGTTTCACCGATGGCGGGGCTCAAGCGGATCTTCGGCATCCAGGGCCTAGTCGAATTCGGCAAGTCGCTGTTCAAGATCATCATCGTGTCGGTCGTCGTCGTCCTGGTGCTCTGGAACGACTATTTCGCCACGCTCGACCTGATGTTTTCCGATCCGGTCACGATGTTCTCGACGATGGCGAGCGACCTCAACGAGATCATGATCGTCATTCTGCTGTCGACCGCTGTGCTGGCGATCGCCGACCTCTTCTGGTCGCGGCACCATTGGTACACCGAACTGATGATGACCAAGCAGGAAGTGAAGGAGGAAATGAAGCAGGCGCAGGGCGACCCGATCGTCAAGTCGCGCCTGCGCTCGATGCAGCGTGACCGGGCGCGCAAGCGCATGATCTCGTCGGTGCCGCGCGCCACGCTGGTCATCGCCAACCCGACCCACTATGCCGTCGCCTTGCGTTATGTCCGCGAGGAGAGCGACGCGCCTATCGTCGTGGCAATGGGCCAGGACCTGGTTGCCCTCAAGATCCGTGAAATCGCAGAGAAAAACGGCATTCCCGTCTTCGAGGACCCGCCGCTTGCACGCTCCATGTTTGCACAAGTCTCGGTCGATAGTGTGATTCCACCGGTGTTTTACAAGGCTGTTGCCGAACTCATTCACCGCGTGCATGCGTCGCAACCAAAACGGATGACATAACTCCGATGAAAAAGTGCGAATTCTCCGAGAAGCGAGAACAGATCGTAGCTGAAGCAATTCGCCCTGTGGCGACCGAACTGCGTCTCATCGACGCCGCCGATTTCATCGCGCTATTGCGGTTCGAGTCCTATGCCAGCCTCGCTGACCTCGTCGAATCGGCAGCGGAGCTCTATTTTCTGCCCGGCACGGTCAATTTCGGCCTCGGCGGCAACTACAATCTGGATTGGGACAGCGAGCCGGAAATCGTGCTCGACCTCGAACTGAAGCCCCGCGGCGTGACCATCTATGTCCGCCTGTCGCTCGGCAACGAGACGGCCGGGATCGAAATCAGCCACATCAATTTCCAGAACCCTTCGTCCGACCCGGACGAGAACACGGCCTTCCTGGCGCGGAGCCTCGCAGAGGCGAAATTCATCAAGTCCTACGAATTGCCGCTGGCGAGCTGAAAGCGCCGCTCGGGCGGATCTCGTCTTGACGTGCAATTGACGCTGGCAGGTTCAATTCCCTCGGCTCCGCTGCTCAAAAGGCCAGCGTGGTCCGTCGTGTCCGCGGCTAGCTGATGTAGCCGAGGCGGATCGCCTTGGCGATCGCCTGGATGCGGTTGACCGAATCGAGCTTGGTGGTCGCAGCCCCCAGATAGGCGTTGACCGTGTGGACCGAAAGTCCCATGCGCTCGGCGATCTCTTCGCTGATGTGACCGTCGCCGGCCATCTGCAGGCAGGCGATCTCGCGATCGCTCAAGGTTTCCGCCGGGGCGACGCGCTTCTCATCGGCCGCCAGAAGATCGGTCATGATCATGCAGCTGCGGCCGTGCAGATCGACCACCTGCTCCGTGGAGGCGTCGACGTAGCTGCCGGCAAAGACGACGTAACCGTTGCCCTGGGCGCCGAGCCTGACGGGGAAAGCAATGCCGGAATAGGGAAGTTTGCGACCCTTCAGGCGATGCGCGAAAGGCGCAAGCTCGGAGAGCTCGGCCGCCTGGTGCTCGCCGGCGCCGTCCCAAAGGATCGGTAGCAGCGACTGGTCGAGATGCGCGACCAGTTCTTCGCCATAGGCGTTGACGAGATCATGGGCGTTGGCTTCCGCTGCGACGCCCCAGTTGTCGAGGACGCAGGTGAGCTTTCGAGCGCTGCCCGTTCCCTTGCCGTTGAGGCGCAGGACTGCGAAGTGCTTGGCGTTGATCTGACGCTGCATGGCTTGCAGGCGCGTGACCAAGGTGGCCGCTCGCGCGGCGCGGTTGCCGTTTCTTGCGAGCTTCTGCTCGTCCTCGATCCGCCCGCCGCCAAGAAAATGCGTCATCGCGCCCGTTCCTTACACAAGATTATTGCGCACCGCGTAGGCAATCGCTTCGGACCGCGTCCGGGTCGCGGTCTTGCGCATGACGCTGGTGATGTAGTTGTTGATGGTGTTGCGCGAGATGCCGAGGATAACCGCGATCTCTTCGCTGGTCTTGCCTTCGGCAATCCAGAACAGGCACTCCAGTTCGCGCTCGGTCAGCTCGAAGTCGCGGTCATGGCGCACTTCTGCGCGTGTGGTGAAGCTTGCCAGATAGCCCGCCAGAAGCGTGACGTCCCGCAGGCTCTCCTGCGACAGGATCACGTCTTCCGGGACGAGCAGCATCAGGGAGAAACGCAGGCGCCCGACATTGAAGGTAACTGCGCAGTATTCGCGGCTGATGCCGCGCGGCAATTCGGTATTGTCGGGAAGCGCATGAAAACAGGGCTGCAGCACCGCGAGGCACTTTTCCAGCTCCGTCGTCTTGGCATGAAGCGCGGTGATCACGCCGGAGAGCCGCCGGACGACGTCGAACGGCCAGTCCGAGCAGACCACGTGGTCGAGGCCGCTGTCCTGCGACAGATCATAACGCGCCAACAGATAATGGCTCGCGCCGACATATTCCGTCAGAGCCGAAAGACCGCTTCCGAGACCGCCGCGCCCGGCGACTTCGCCCAGTCGTCGCAAAAGCTGCTCGCGCGAAAACCCGCCGCCGCGTGCGCGTGTCGGTGCCGTCGGCAAAGGCCAGACAGCAATGTCTGCTTGCGAAATGTCCATGAGTTCAGCCCCTGTGCCGGATCCACATCCCGGAACTGCATTTGCGCTGCCGCCGCCAACAGCCGGCCGAAGCCGAATATTACCACCAGTCGCAGATCAGGACGCGAATCAACTGCTAAAAATGTACATCGACGCGAGAAAAAAAACATCGCCCTCTTCTGGCTATTTACTTCGTGTCGCCAGCATGTCGCGATTCGCAATCACACGCCCCTGCCAACACCCATCTGCTGCCGCATGAACCGACTCAGAATCGCAACGCCTTGAAAGGAAAGGACTTTTCTCTTGAAAATCAGCGATTTTCGCGCGCGGAACGAGAGAGGGGGCCGCATTGCGAGTGGAAAATGATGGGATTTCATCCCAAAAAAGGACGGTTTTTCGCGCACAGAGAATTTCGAATGCGCGCGATATTATACTTTGTTTTCATAGCTGTTGCTCAAATGCACCAGCCTATTTTCAGGCGCAGCTCATTTTATCGATATATAAATTGTGAAACTCAAAGAATAAATTTCTATAGCAATAATGTTATATTTGCGATGAACTCTGTATAGCCCGAATCCGGAATAGTAGATAGCAACGCGGAATGCACGTCATGCGGGCGCGCCGAATCTATAAATTAAGATATCGTTAAAATATTACCATCCGAGATTCCACCGAGACTCCGCCGAACTCCCTTGGAAACTTGAAGCAATTTCGGCGCCAGATGAAATATGGCGGCCGGACTCCGGCAATATTTGACCCGAACACCAAAACCCACCGCAGGCGCGATGAGGCGTGGCGGCGACAAGAAAAATCCCGCCACAAGGGCGGGATTTGCAAGAAGTTCCGGGGCCGTTTTCTGTCCGTCAGGCCGCCTTGTCGAGAGCCCACTTGCGCAGGATCTTCGCCGCGCGCTCTTCGCTGATCTCGACCATGCGGGCCAGGCGCCGCTCCGGCCCTTCCTTGACGCGGCGGTTGAAGCTGCCGCTGTCGTCGCCCATGCTGAGCAGGTCGTCGGTGCTGTCGAAGCCGAAGTCCGAGCCGAAGCCTTCCATGAGCGCGCCACCGGCGCCGGCATTGGCCGGAGAGAAGTCGGGCAGCTCGAGGCCAGCGGCTTCGCCCTGGATCTGGCCGGCGCCACCACCGAGACCGAGCTGGCGTGCCAGCGGCCGCATGCCCATCCAGACCACCAGGAAGGCGACCACGATGAAGGCGAGCGCGTTGATGATGCCGCCGAGGTTACGGGTAAGCGTTTCCATGACACCCGGGCCGGCAACCGCCTGGTCGAGCAGCTGCGTCTCGACGAAGTCCATGGCGGTCAGGGTCACGATATCGCCGCGGCTGGTGTCGAGGCCTGCAGCCGAGGCGACGATCTTCTGCATGTCAGCGAGATAGGCGTCGATCTTGGCCTGGTCGGCCGGCTCGCCCACCATTGCTGCCAGGCGGCCACGGTTGACGACGACGGCAACGGAGAGCCGCTCGACGGTGTAGCTGTTCTTGACGGTGGCGATCGTCTTGCTGTTGATTTCGTAGTTGGTCTGCTCTTCCTTCTTCTCGGCCTGATCGCTCGACTGCGGGCCGGCACCGCCCTTCGGGGCGGCCTGAGGAATGTTCTGCTGTACGGTCGCGGCATTGTCCGGCTGCTGCTGGCTGGACTTCTGCTCTTCCTTGGTCACACGGGTCGAGCGCTCGACACGCGATTCCGGATCGAAGACCGTTTCCTGGATCTGCTGCGTGTCGGTGTTCAGACGTGCCGTGACGCTCGAGCGGAAGTTGTCCATGCCGAGGAACGGAGCAAGCGCGTTGTCGATCTTCTTCTCAAGCTCGGTCTGCACGTTCTGGACGACGCCGAGCGACTGATTAAGGGCGCTGTTGGCCGGGTCGTCACCGGAGGCGAGAAGCTGCCCGGTCGAATCGAGCACGGTCACGTCATCGACATCGAGCCCCGGTACGGACGAGGCGACGAGGTGACGGATCGAAGCGGCAGCGCTGCGGCCGACCGTGGCGCTGGCGCGGATCATGACCGAGGCGGTGGGGTTCTGGTCTGCCTTGCGGAAGCTGCCGCGCTCCGGCATCACGATGTGGACGCGGGCGGCGGCGATACCGGAAATCTGCTGGATGGTGCGGCCGATTTCACCTTCGAGGGCGCGCACGCGGGTCACTTCCTGCATGAAGGAGGTGAGGCCGAGCGAACCGACATTGTCGAAGAGTTCATAGCCGGCATTGGCGCTGCTCGGCAGGCCACGCTCGGCGAGCAGCAGGCGCGCCTTGCTGGTCATGCCGACCGGAACCTGCAAACTGGCACCGTCAGCCCCAACATTGAAATCGATGTTGGCCTCAGCCAGCGCGATGCTGATCTGGGTGACATCGCTGCGTTCGAGCCCGACATAGAGCGTCTCGAACGAGGGTCTGTTGACGTAAATTCCAGCCCCGAGCACCATGCCGACCGCAACAATGCCAGCCGCCGCCAACGCGATCAGCTTGCCTTGCCCGAGACTGCTCAGGTTCTTCGTGAACGTCGAGAGTTGATCCAACAGACTCATTCTGTTTCCGCACCCAGTATCGCAAGGTCATCGGGCCGATCATCGGCCGAGCGCCCTGCGCAGTTCCAACATTCGGGTTTTCTGGGTATCGACATGCCGAGTATCGACTTCCAATGCGCGCGAATCCACCAGTCCCGATCCGGACCGTAGGAAACGAAACTTGCGCGAACTTGGCTTGATGAGCCCAATCGAAGCGGCGGAAGCCTCGCCACAAAACTTATCCACCGGCGCGAAACGGGCCGTCGGGCGCAGCCAAGCCTCGCCGCAGAGCTGCGGCGGCATCGGGGCACGGTGCAGCAAGCTACTGATTATAAAAGGATATTCTCAGACGCACGCCCTGAAGCGCGCTTCGCAAGCGTCAGAACGCTTCGAAATCGCCGGCCGCCTTCGTCAGAGGCTGGGAGTGGCCGTGGCGCAACATGCCGTTGCCAAGTGCCTTTTTCATATCGGCAAGCTTCACCAGATTGACGGCCGTGGTGACGTCGACCATCCAGGCGTCCGGGATCGATGCGGTAATCGTGTCGATGAATTCGGCCAGCCCGCGGGTCTTCTGCACGGCAAGGTCGATGCCCTGCAGCACCATCATCTTGTCGGGATTGGCAAGCGCATCGGCGCCGTGGTCACCGGCCAGTTGCGGCTCGATCCGCTCGATCAGATAGGCGACGTCGTGCAATTCGGTGACGATGCGCATCAGCACTTCGGGGAGCGCTTCTTCCACGTGCGGCATGTGGGCCTGGTAGTCGGTCTGCATGTGTATGTCTCACGTGGCTCGGGGCTGCGGTAGAAGTCGTATTTCGGGCCTGCGAGGCGCCTGCCTCGCAGGATCAGAAGAATTCGATGGAGCTTTCGGCCGGCTTCGGCGCGACGATCGGGCGTTCCTCCAGTTGCACCGTGCGCTGCGTTTCGACACCGGTCAGGGCATATTGCCGGGCGCGGCCGGACGACGGCCAGTATTCGAGCTTGCGACCGTGCTCGCCGCCGGTGCTCTCGCCGACGATGCGGATGCCCTCGTCGAGCAGGAACTGGCGCGCGAAGGCGGCGTTCTGTTCCCCGACATTGGAAAACCGCGCGATCGTCTTGGCGCCGCCGAAGATCTTGGCTTCGAGACGATCTCGCCGGGCGCCCTGTTTCAGGAGGCCGTTGATAAGCAACTCCATGAGGTGGACCCCGTAGCGGGTCGCGTCGCCGCCGGATGTGGGCGACGTCGCGGAACCTGGCAGCAGGAAGTGATTCATGCCGCCGACACCGACCACGGGATCGCGCATGCAGGCTGCCACACAGGAGCCGAGAATGGTCGACAGAACGATGTTCGGATCGTTGAAGACCTTGTACTCGCCCTGAATGACATGCACGCGCTTGCCGGCGGATTCCATGTTCATTTGAGCGCCCCGAATACGGCTTCGATCGCAGCCTTCATCTTTTCGATGGTGAAGGGCTTGGCCAGAACGTTGTTGGCACCGAGGGCCGCCGCCTTCTGGACGAGGGCACGGTCGCCCTGGGCCGTCAGGATGATGAAGGCCGCCTTCTTGGTCGCCGGGTTCGAACGGACCGCCTGCAGCAGGCCAAGCCCGTCCATCTTCGGCATGTTGAAGTCGGAGATCACCAGGTGGTGCGGGTTCTGAGCCATGATCTTCATGCCCTGCTCCCCGTCACCGGCGGCGGTGATCTGCTTGAAGCCGAGCTGCTGCAGGGCGTCACCCAGGAGCAGGCGGCTCGTCACCTGATCGTCGACGATCAGAACTTTGATTTTTTCGGCGATGGACATTATTCGCTTCCTTCCTTGCGGAGCGCCGCTGCTTTCAGGACCTCCTCCCCGATGGAGCCGAGGGGGAGCTGAGTTTCAACGGCGCCCAATTCATAGGCGACTCTCGGCATGCCGTAGACGACACATGTCTTTTCGTTCTGGCCGAAGGTCTTTGCTCCGGCATGCCGCATTTTCAGGAGACCGGAGGCGCCGTCGCGCCCCATGCCGGTCAGAATGACACCGATCGCATTGCGCCCGGCAAGCTCGGCGACCGAATCGAACAGCACGTCGACCGAAGGCCGATGCCCGTTGACCGGGTCGCGGTCCACCAGCCGGCAGCAGGGCGCCGTCGGATTGGCGACCTGCAGATGGCGCTCGCCACCGGGCGCCAGGTAAACCTTGCCGATTTCGAGCCGCGCACCGTCCGTCGCCTCCTGCACCGTCGGCGCGCAGAGGCGGTTCAACCGCTCGGCGAAGCTTTTGGTGAAGGTGTGCGGCATGTGCTGCGTGATCACCGTCGGCGGGCAATTGGCCGGGAACTTCTGCAGGACCGTGATCAGGGCTTCGACACCACCGGTCGAGGCGCCGATGGCGATGATCTTGCGACCGGCCCGGTATTCGGACGCCGTGTTCGCATTGGCCGGAGCCGGCGCCGCAACCTTGTTACCGGTGATGATGAACTTGCGCTGCGAGCGAGCCGCAGCCTTCACCTTGTCGACGAGGCCGGCAAAGGGATGCGGGTCGCCCGGATGCGGCTTGCCGACGCAATCGAAGGCGCCGATCTCGAGTGCGGCGATCGTGGCTTCGGCCCCCTTGTGGGTGAGCGTCGAGACCATGATGACCGGCATCGGCCGCAGCCGCATGATCTTGTCGAGGAATTCGAGGCCGTTCATGTTCGGCATTTCGATGTCGAGGGTGACGACATCGGGATCGAGCTGCTTGATCGCCTGGCGCGCTTCCATGGCGTCGGCCGCCTGGCCGACGACGGTCACGTCAGGATCGGCGTTGAGCACGGCGGTGATCAGGCCACGCATGGTGGCGGAGTCGTCAACGACGAGAACGCGAGCGGGAGCGGTCATGCCCGTCCTCCATGAAATTTGCCGGTGTGGCGGTAAGTGGTAATGCCGATGTTGTCGAAGTGCGCCTTGGCGTCACCGGACACCCGTTCGGAATGGCCGATATAAAGGTGACCGTCGGTGTTCAGCATGCCGGCGAAGCGCGACCAGATCTTCATCTGCGTCGGCTCGTCGAAATAGATGACGACGTTGCGGCAGAAGATGACGTCGAACGGACCCTTGAACGGCCACTGCGCCATCAGGTTCAGTTCGTTGAAGGTGATCAGCCGCTTGACGCGATCATCGACTTGCCACTTGAAGCGGCCGCCGCTGTTGACCTCGGAGAAATATTGCTTGCGCATGGCCGGATTGACGGTTTCGAGCGCGGTCGCGTCGTAGGCACCGGCGCGGGCGAGCGCCAGGATCTTCGGGTCGATGTCGGTCGCAAGGATGCGGAAGTCGTAGTCGGCCGCGTTCGGCAGCAGCGACAGGACCGTCAGTGCGATCGAATAGGGCTCCTGCCCGTCCGAGCAGGCCGCCGACCAGATGCGCACCCGGCCACCGGCCTTGGCACGGGCGATCAACTCCGGCAGCACGTCGGTCTTCAGGTGCTCGAAGTGATGGTTCTCGCGGAAGAAGCGCGTGAAGTTCGTCGTCAGGTGCGAAAGCATGTCGCGCCGCGCGGCGGCACCGGCGGGCGAAGCGACCAGCTGGCAATACTCGCGGAAGCCTTTGAGCCCGAGATTGCGAATGTGCTTCGACAGCCGCGAATAGACGAGCGACGCCTTGGTCTCGTTGAGGTAGATGCCGGCATCCGCATAGATCATCGCGGCGATCTCGGTAAGATCGCGACGGGTCAACGGATACTCGCCGCTCGCCAGGCACTCGTCCGGCGACAGTTTCTGTTCGGCGATGATCTGGCTTCTCATGCGGCTTCCCTTTCTTCCTGCGGGAAGATCGCTTCCAGTTCAATAAGACAGATCATCCGGCCTTCGATTGCGAGCACGCCGCGGGCGAAGCTCTTTTCGAATTCCGACGAGATGACATCCGGCGTCGGCTGGATCTTGTCGTCCGTGATCGTCAGGATGTCGGAGACAGCGTCGACCAGAAGGCCGACGACCTGGCTCTTGACCTGTGCGACGATGATGACGTGGCGCACGTTCGGTTCGGCCGGTTTCATGCCGAGCCGGGCCGAGAGATCGACGATCGGCAGCACCGCACCGCGAAGGTTGATGACACCCAGCACATAGGATGGCGCATGCGGCATGGATGTCGCAGGCGTCCAGCCACGGATCTCGCGCACCTGCATGATGTTTACGCAGAATTCCTGATCACCGACGCGGAAAGCGATCAGCTCCCGTCCGTCCGTCGTCAGATTTTTTGCGGCATAGGTCATTGTCATTATCCGACTGCAGCAAGTGACATTTCAGGTTTCAGCGAGTGCCCGCGCGAGGCGGCGACGATCGCGTCGACATCGAGGATGAGCGCCACGCGACCGTCACCCAGAATGGTCGCGGCGGCGATACCCGGCACGTGGGTGTAGTTGGCTTCCAGGCTCTTGATCACCACCTGGCGCTGCCCCTGGATCGCATCGACCATCAAAGCGCGCTGGCCGCCACCTTCCGATTCCACCAAGAGCGCGACGCCCTCGACCGGGTTCGCCTGGATGGCGCGGAAGTTGAGGATGCGACCGACGTCGACGAGCGGGCAGAACGAGTTGCGGATCGAGATAAGCCGCTGGTTGGAACCGAAGGAGTGGATCGCCGAGGCTTCCGGCTGCAGCGTTTCGACGATCGCGGTCAGCGGTACAACCAGCGTCTGGTTGGCAACGGTGACCACCATGCCGTCGAGAACGGCGAGCGTCAGCGGCAGGCTCATGGTGAAGACCGAACCGTGGCCCGGCTTCGACGAGATGTTGATGCGACCGCCGAGCGCCTGGATCGAGCGCTTGACCACGTCCATGCCGACGCCGCGGCCGGAGATGTCGGAGATCTTGTCGGCCGTCGAGAAGCCGGCGTGGAAGATCAGGTTGTCGATCTCTTCGTCCGACAGATTGGCATCGGCCGCGATCAGGTCGTTGTCGATCGCCTTCTGGCGCACCTTCTCGCGGTTGATGCCGGCGCCGTCGTCGGCAAGCTCGATGACGATGCGGCCGGAACGGTGCTTCGCCGTCAGGCGGACCGTACCTTCGGCGCTCTTGCCGGCGGCAAGGCGCTTTTCCGGCGTTTCGAGGCCGTGGTCGACCGCGTTGCGGATCATGTGGGTCAGCGGCTCGGCGAGCTTGTCGATGACCGTCTTGTCGACTTCGGTGTTCTCGCCTTCGGTGATGAGGCGGACCGACTTGCCGGTCATGTCGGCGATTTCGCGAACGATACGCGACATGCGCTGGAAGACAGGCTTCACCGGCTGGGCGCGGATCGCCATGACCGAATCCTGGATCTCGCGGGTGAGCTGCTGCAGCTCTTCCAGACCCATGTTGATCGAGGACGTACCGTTGGTGTCGTTCTCGACGACGCTCTGCGAGAGCATCGCCTGGTTGATCACGAGTTCGCCGACAAGGTTGATCAGGCGGTCGACGCGATCTAGATCGACGCGGATGGTCGGCGTTGCAGCCGATGCGGCAGCCTGTTGCGCGGCAGCGCTCTGTGCGGCGGCACTGGCAGCCGGTGCTGCCTTTTCGGCCGGTGCGCGGGCGGCGGACTGGGCCATCTGCAGCACGTTGCTTGCCGTGCCGGCGGCTGAAACCGCGGCGTCGCGATCCTGCTGCTGGGAGGCAAGCTGTTCTTCTTCCTCGACGACACCGACCGATACCGCCGGTTCGTCATCAAGGATCGACAGGTCGAAGGGAACGGGCTGCATCGGCAGCTCTTCGCTCGACTGTGCAGCCTCGTCTTCGATCAGCGAAATTTCCAGGTCGCAATCCCACTCGGCAAATTCGAAGACGGTGCGGATCGCGTCCTCGCCCTTGTCGGTCTTGAGCGAGATCTTCCAGAAGAAGTAAGCGCTTTCCGGGCTCAGCCGATCGAGCGTCGGCAGTGCGCCCGTGTCGCAATGGATGCTCATCTCGCCGAGGCGCGAGAGGTCGCGCAGAAGCAGCGTTGCCTCGTTGCCCTTGGCGTAGAGATCGGACTTCGGCTTGAAGACGATCTCGTAGGTGGGCATTTCCATCAGCGGCGGTTCTTCAGCCGCGTCGAAGTCATCGAAGGAGAAGGCGACCGGCTGGAAGCCTTCGTCGTTGACCGGCGGCGGCGCCACGGCGGCGACGGGCTTGGCAACCGGTTCGGCCGGTGCTGCCGATGCCTGCGGCACTTCGCCGTTTGCGAGCGCCTCGAGTTCCTTGATCAGCTGGCGGCTGCGCGCCTCATCGACGCTGCCGCCATCGCGCGCAGCGTTGGTGAGGTCGGCGAGCACGTCGGCCGACTTCAGCATCACCTTCAGAACTTCCGGACCGGGATCGAGCCTGTTGGAACGAACGCAATCAAGGGTCGTCTCGAACACGTGCGCGAAGGAGACCAGGTCGTCCAGCCCGAAGGCGCCGGCGCCACCCTTGATGGAGTGCACCGCACGGAAAACGGCATTGACCGTTTCCGGGTCGCGGTCGCCATCATTGAGCTTCAGCAGACCCGATTCCAGTTCGGCGAGTTGTTCCTCGCATTCCTGGAAGAAGATCTCTTTGATTTCGTTCATATCCATTGGAGGCTATCCCCGGACTTCAGGCCGTTACGCGCTCGATTGCATCGATGAGTTTGGTCGGGTCGAACGGCTTGACGATCCAGCCGGTTGCACCCGCCTGACGCGCACGGTTCTTCTTTTCCGCATCGCTTTCGGTGGTCAGCACCAGGATCGGGATGGCGCGGTAGCGATCGTTCTTGCGCACGCCTTCGATGAAGCCGAAGCCGTCGAGACGCGGCATGTTGATGTCGGTGACGATCACGTCCGGATTGGCTTCCTCCAGGACCTCAAGGCCCTCGACGCCGTCTTCGGCCTGGATCGTTTCGAAACCGGCATTGTTCAACGTGACCAGCAGCATGTTTCGGATCGTCCGGGAGTCGTCGACCGTCAGAACTCGCTTCTTCATTTCTCAAATCTCCTTTGCCATCAGGTGGTCGATCTCGACCCCGATGAGCTGTGTCGTTTTGTCGAAAGCGTCCGACACCTTGCTGAAGGTGAAAGACAAATGATCCTCTTCCCAGGTCTTGGCGCCGGCCATCAGCACCTGGACACAAAGCGTCCCGACCCGCTCGACCGCGGAAGCGTCGATCACGATGTCGCTGCCCTTAAGCGCGAGCAGCTTCTCGTGCAGTGCCGTCGCCTCGTTCAGGTCCAAAACCGGAGCGAGGCTAAGCGTCTTCTGAGCGGTCTTCTTGCTGGCCATTCCTGTCTTCCTCGACTGCTAACTCTCTACTGCCCTAATAATCAGCGCTGCCAACCGGCGAGCTGCCGCTGCAGCCCCTCGTCAAACAGCGGTGCGGCCGGCTCGTCGGCAACGGCGGCCGATGCGTGACGGAAGGGCTCGCGACCGGTGCGCGCCGGCGCAACCGGATGGCGGCGCTCCAGGCGGAACTGACGGATGGTCTCGCCGAGTTCGACGATAACTGTGTGAAGATCGTCCGACGAGCGGACGGTATCGCCGGCGAGCGCGGCGCTTGCCTCGACGCCCCTGGAGATCGTGCCGATTTCGCTGGCAACGCCGCGGAGGTCGCCGACCTGCTGCTCCGCCTCGCGGGCGATGCCGGATACGGCGGAATTGATCGACGTCACCTGCTCGACAATGCTGCTGATCGCGTCCTGGGTGCGGCCGACGATCTCGACGCCGGTCTCGACCTGCGCCTTGGTGCCGGAAACGAGCTGCTTGATTTCGCGCGCCGCTTCGCCGGAGCGCTGCGCCAGCGCGCGCACTTCCTGGGCAACGACGGCAAAGCCGCGACCGCTGTCGCCGGCGCGCGCCGCTTCGATGCCGGCGTTGAGCGCCAGAAGGTTGGTCTGGAAGGCGATCTCGTCGATGACGCCGATGATCTGGCCGATCTTTTCGGCCGACGCCTCGATGTCGGCCATGGCGGTGATCGCCTGGCCGGCGATCTCGCCGCTGCGCTCGACCGCGATGCGGGTCTCGTTGGTCTTCGTTTCCGTAGCGCTGATCCGGCCCGAGCCGGTCGCCATGCGTCCGGCCATGTCTGAGAGCATGGCAAGCTGCCCGGAAAGTGCTTCGGCTTCAGCGCTCGCCTTGCCCGAGAAGGCGGTCGCGCCGTCGCGCATGCGGTCGACCAGGGCACCGGCGGCCTGGTTGCGCTGATCGGACGCCTGAAGGCTTTGCTGGATCTGTTCGAGCGCCGCATTCAGGCTCGCGACGATCGGCTGGTAGGCTTCGACGGCCGTTTCCGGCAGTCGCGCGCCGAGATCGCCCTGGCTTACGCCTTCGGCAAAGTCGCTGAAAAGCGCCTTCACCTCCAGTTCGTCGGCGCTGCGCTGCTCGGCGAGCTGCCGCTGATGCTGCTGGCGGAGAGCGTTGAAGCGGAGCGAAACGCCGATCTCGCTGTCGACAAAGGTCGTGCGCACCAGAGCGGCGACGAGGTCGCAAAGTTCGCGGCGGCGCGCCTTGCCCATCGGCAGGAAAGATCGAGGCCAGGCGTCTTCGATGAGCCCGACGATCAGATGTTCGAGTACGACAGCATGGCTTGCCATCTGCCAGCGCGGGTCGAGGCCCATGCGGCTTGCGGTGTCTGCGAGCACCTTGATGCGCTCGGCATAGAGCCCGTCAAAGCGTGCGTCGGTCAGCACGTTCCAGTGCGACGACTGAAGATCCTGGAGGCGATCGATCTGGCGGTCGCTGTCGAAATGGCGGGCGGCGTCGGGATAGGTCTGGAGACGCTGGAAGAGGTCGCGAATCGCCTGATCGATCCGGGGAGAAAGCTTTTGCCTGTGATCGCGGACGCGGTTGCAGCTCTCGTCATCGAGCCCGGCAAAGCGCAGGCGCTCCAGCAGGCTGCCTGCCTGGCCCTTTTTTGCCTGTTCTGACGATGTTTCCTGCCTCAACGCTGATCCCCGGTGTGCACGTTCGGAACTTGCCTGGGGAGCATCAGGGAGGGCCACGGTCCACCGGACGTGCACGCCACATCGATGAGATCAGCCTCCGCCGAAAAGCGTCTGCTGTCGTTCATCCCGCAAGTAAATTCGGTGAAGAATGGATACCGGACCGGAACCGGTACGGCGGGGCGGCATCATGCCTTGAGGAGACTTGTGAATTATCCCATTCCGACGTGTGGGACCATGTTTATGGTTAATTCCTTGCTTGAAGGTTAACGGTCCCTCGCCTCTAATCGGAATCACTAAAATTCACAGGGTGTTTTCGCGCGCTATTTTTGCGCTGCAACAAAACTGTAATAAACGTCGCTGAAACCAACAGGTTCTCAATCACAAGAGTTTAGAATTGTACTTCGACTTGCGCTCGCGTATCGAAGCGAAAGTGAAGTGGGCGCTGCATGCGCGAAGAAACCTTCGCATCACGCAAAGCGACATCATGACGATGCGCTTACAGGAAACGAACAATGATTGTTCTTGGCATTGGCGCCGCACTCACAGCAATCCTGACAATGATGGCAGTATCGATCGTTCTCAACATCGAGCACAACCGGTCGGCAAAGCGCAGTTCTGTGTTTTGATCGGGTTTAAGCCCGTCTCTTACTGACACAACCAGGCATCTCTGCGGCCGGGAACGGATGTTCTACGGCCGCTTTTCTATGCCCACATGGTCCTGCGTCGCCTTTTGCCATGCCTGCGCATAGGTGGCGAGGCTCTCCGCGATCTCGCCTGCAAGCGGCGTGACCCCGGTCATGACCGCGGATCCCTTAACGAGACACGCAGCGCCGAGGCTTGTCCCCGTGATATTGTGGGGATCGGCAAAGACCGGCCGGCCGGTCGCTGCCGCAAGCATGCGCAGATAGGTCCTGTTGGAAGCAAAGGGCCCCTCGACGACGATGTCGCCCCGGGCTCCGATCAGGTCGAGACAAGTAGCCGTCATCAGCGCCAGGTGGAACGAGACGACGACGAAACGTTCGGCGGCGCCTAGCTTCCGTTCGTCCGTCGTCCAGATCGCCTTTGCGGCCGGAAAGGGACCGGACCCCTCGGGAATGGACGGCAGCAGCATGTGGCCGGTGGTGGCCACGGCCTCTTCCGTTTCCGGCGACACAGGCACCACCCCCTCCCCCAACAGAAGCTGGAAGGCGCGGCCACCCATGAAGCGGGCGGAGGGTACGGGATCGCCAAGCGCGTTGACGTTTACAAGCGTGTCGCGGTGTTCGTCGAGCGCCTTCGCCTCGGCGCCGACCGCGAGCATCACCACCCAGGTGCCGGTGGAGACCACCGAGAAGGGCGCGGCCCGCGTCAGCAGATGCGGCAACAGCGAGGCGTTGGAATCGTGAATGCCGCAATAGACCGGGGTCCCTGATGCGATGCCTGTTGCAGCACATAGCTCCGGCAGCAGAGCACCGGCGATATCGCTCGCCTTCAGCACCGGTGCGAAAAGGGGCGCCCACCCCTGGCTTTCGACCAACGACGAGAACGTGCCGGCGCGCGGGTTCCAGAGATCCGTGTGGCAGCCGAGCGAGGTCAGTTCGTTGCAGAGCGTGCCGGTCAGCCGATAGGTCCAATATTGCGCATAGGTGAGGATCGAGGCGACCCTGGCGAAGGCGTCGGGAAATGTCTTCTGCTGCCAGTAGAGTTGTGCGCCGACATTGAGCCCCATCGGCAGGCGCGCGGAACCGGTCTCGGAAAAGGGCGGCCTGACATTATCATACTCGGCGGCGAGGCTGTCGGGACCGGCGTGCTCGTAGTCGAGCACCGGAAGCGCCAGATTGCCTGATGCATCGAGCACGACGGCGGTCGCGCCATGGGTGGTGATCGAGATCGCCTCGAAGGCGTGTTCGGCATGGAGTGCTGCGAGGCTTTCGAGCAGGAAGGCCCAGAGACGCTCGACATCGAAATGCGGATAAGGACCATCGGTCAGCACCGCATTCGCCGTCTTGCGGACGGCGATCTCCTCGAAACGGTCGAGATCGACTGCCGCAACCTTGGCATTGGTCTTGCCGATATCGATAACGCCAACAACCCGCATGCGATCATTCCATATGAAAGACGGTCGTGAGCGGCACCGCCACCGGCTCGTTGTCGGCCTTGGTTTCCATGATATCAGCCATATGCGCCCACCATCTCTGCATGATGGGATGGGACGGCAGGTCGGCCATGCGATGGTCGTCCGTGCGCCAGAGCACGCCGAAAAGCAGATCGGTCTCCTCGTCCAGATGTATGGAGTAGTCGGAGACGCCGGCCTCCTTCAACAGGGTGACTAGTTCCGGCCAGATGGCATCGTGCCGCGCCTTGTATTCGGCGGCCATGCCCGGGTTCAGGCGCATGCGGAAGGCGTATTTTTCCATTGGATCCTCAATGCGCGAGACGCTGGCGCGCGCGCCGCCAGAGAATGGGGAGCGCGATCACCGAGATCAGCAGCAGGCCGATGAAGATCGACATGACGATGCCCGGCACGTTGAGCAGACCGAAGCCGAAGGTTACCATGCCCATGATCAGGGCGGCCAGCACGACGCCGGGGATGGTGCCGGAGCCGCCGAGAATATTGACGCCGCCGAGCACCACCATCGTTACCACCTCCAGTTCCCAGCCGAGCGCGATCGACGGGCGCGTCGAGCCGAGGCGCGAAGTCAGGCAGATCGAGGCAAGCCCGGCCATCAGCCCGGTCAAAAGGAACAGGATGAACTTGATGCGCGCAACGCGGATGCCGGAGAACAACGCTGCCGTCTGGTTGTTGCCGATGGCGTAGACCGCACGGCCGAAATTGGTCTTGTGCAGGACGACGCCATAGACGACCGCAAGGGCAACGAAGAGCGTGAACTCGAAGGAGAACACCCACCAGACATAACCCTGGCCGAACCAGGAGAAGCTGTCGGGATAACCGGTGAAAGCCTGGTCGCCGAGAATGATGAAGGAGAGCCCGCGGAAAAGGCTCATGGTGCCGATCGTCACCACGATCGACGGCAGCCCGAGACCGGTGATCAACAAGCCGTTGATCGCCCCGCAAATGAGCCCGACTGAGAGGCCGATCACCACCAGCGCCGGCGTGTCGAAGCCGAGCTGCACGGCATAGCCCGTCGCCGTCGAGGCGAGCGCGATGATCGAGGCCACCGACAGGTCGATCTCGCCGGAAATGATCACCAGCGCCATGGCAAAGGCGATCATCGCCTTTTCGGTGAAATTGAAGGTCGCGTCCGAAAGGTTCCACGGGTCGAGGAAATAGGGCGAGGCCAGCGAGTTGCCGAGGAAGATGAGGCAGGCGACCACGAGCAGCAGGCTTTCCCAGCTCTTCAGCAACCGCGCGCCGCGGCCTTCCAGCCGGTCGGGAATATGCCGTGGGGTAAGGTGGGTCTCGGCCATCAGACAGCCTCCGCCTTTCTCAAGATGACGCGGCCCTTGCGCCGCTCGGCGCGGGCGTTGACGGCAACGGCAATGATGATGACCATGCCCGAAATCGCCAGCTGGGCGAAGGGCGAGATGTTGATGACGGGCAGAGCGTTCTTGATCACGCCAAGGAACAGCGCACCGAGCACCGCGCCTGCCACCGTGCCGATACCGCCGGCGATCGATATGCCGCCGATGACGCAGGCCGCGATGATGTCGAGCTCGAAGCCGGCAGCGATATCGACATAGGCGACGGCATATCGCGATACCCAAAGATAACCCGAGAGCCCGGCGAGCGCGCCCGAAAGGCAATAGGCGAAGAAGCGGGTGCGGCCGACATCGATGCCGGTATAGACGGCCGCATGCGGATTGCCGCCGACCGCATAGAAGGCGCGTCCGAGCGCCGTGCGGCTCATCAGCAGGAAGACGAGCGCGATCATTACCAGCGAGAGCCAGGAGAGAACCGGGAAACCAAGGAGCTCGTCGCGCGGCAAGGCCTTGAAGGCGTCGCTCATCTGGTGGGCGTTGATCCACTTGCCGCCACTCAGGAGAAAGATCATGCCGCGATAGATGGTGAGCGTGCCGAGGGTTACGACGATCGGCGGAATGTCGAGCTTCCAGACGAGCGCGCCGTTGATCATGCCGAGCAGCGTGCCGAGCGCGACCGCCGCAAGGATGATCAGCGGGATCGGCAGCCCCGGGAAGGCGGCGTTCAGCATTGCCGCCACCATGCCCGAGAGCGCGAGGTTGGCGGCCATCGAAAGATCGATGCAGCGTGTCAGGATCACCGCCATTTGGCCAAGCGCCAGAATGATCAGGATCGACGTGTCGTTATAGACGCGTGCGAGGTTCGCGGGCGCGACGAAGGGCGGGAAACGCCAGGTGATCAGCGCCAGCAGCACGGCGATCGCGCCGACCAGCAACAGTTCGCGATTCCTGAGGATGTTTGCCATCACGCGGCCTCCTGAATGCCGGCTGCGGCACGCACCAGCTTTTCCGCCGTCAGATCCGCGCGCTCGAAGCGCCCGGCGATCCGCCCCTCGCGCATGACGATGACGCGATCGGACATGCCCATGATCTCCGGGATTTCCGAGGAGACCATGATGACGCTGAGGCCCTGTGCCGCCAGTTCGCTCATGAAGGCGTGGACCGCGGCCTTGGAGCCGATGTCGATGCCCTTGGTCGGCTCGTCGAGAATAATCACCTTCGGCTTCGTCGCCAGCCACTTGGCGATGACCACCTTCTGCTGGTTGCCCCCCGAAAGCGTACCGACATCCTGATCGAGCGAGGCGGCGCGAAGGTCGAGGCGCGCGGTGTATTCGCGGGCGAGCGCGAACTCGTTGGCGAGTTTCAGAAAGCCCGAGCGCGAGGTGCGTGACAGCGACGGCAAGGTGACGTTCTGGAAGATCGGCAGGCCGATGATCGCACCCTGGCGGCCGCGTTCTTCCGGCACATAGACGATGCCAGCCCGGATCGCTTCGGACGGGCTGCGGATCACCAGCACCTCGCCATCGAGCCGGACGGCGCCGGCCGATGGCCGGGTGACGCCGATCAGCGACTGCATGAATTCGGACCGGCCAGCGCCGACCAGGCCGTAGAAGCCGAGGATCTCGCCGCGGCGAAGCTCGAAGTTGATGTCCTCGAATTCGGTCGGATGGCGATAGCCCGAAACGGTCAACACCGGTTCGCCGATCGCGACGTCCTTCTTCGGGTATACCGAGCCGACGGCGCGGCCAACCATGAGGCGCACCAGTTCGTCCTGGCTGACATCGGCGATCAGCCCTTCATCGACCATCGTTCCGTCGCGAAACACCGTGTAGCGGTCGGCGATGCGGAAGATCTCATCGAACTTGTGGCTGATGAACAGGATCGCCTTGCCGTCTGCCTTCAGCCGTTCGACGAGGGCATAGAGCTCGTGGATTTCCTTGTGCGACAGGGCGGCCGTCGGCTCGTCCATGATCACCACCTGCGCATCGATCGACAGCGCGCGGGCGATCGCGACCAGATGTTTCTTGGCGATGCCGAGATCGCGCAGGCGGATGGTCGGATCGAGATCGGCGCCGGCCCGCGCAAGCAGCGCGCGTGCATCGGCATTGAGCTTCTTCCAGTCGATCAGTCCCAAGCGATTGCGCGGAGCGTGGCCGAGAAAGATGTTCTCGGCGACCGAAAGCTCGTCGAAGAGCACGGTTTCCTGGTGAATGGCAGTGACGCCGGCGCGGGCGGCCGCAAGCGCCGTCGGAAAATGAACCTCCTGGTCACTGACGGAGATCGTGCCCTCGTCCGGCTGGTAGATTCCGGTCAGGATCTTCACCAGCGTCGACTTTCCGGCACCGTTTTCGCCGATCAGCGCGGTCACCGATCCTGGATAGAGCGCCAGCGAAACATCGGAGAGCGCCTTCACGCCGGGAAAGGACTTCGAAATCCCCTCGAGCGCAATGGCGGGCTTCATCCGCGATGTGAGCGTATCCTGCAACAAGAGACAGTCCACCATTCAGTCGTTTCGATTATGCAAAGCTTGTCGAGGCGACGGTTACGCCGCGCGAGGATGCCCCTCACCCTGCCCTCTCCGCTGACGCAGACAGGGAACGAGTATGCCGCACGCCTCCCTCCTCGTCGGGAAGGCGGCAAACCGTTGCCGCTTGTCCCTTCTCCCCGTCGAACGGGGAGAAGGTGCCGGCAGCCGGATGAGGGGCTTTCGCCGGATCAGAAGATCTTGGCGAATTCCTCGACATTCTTGGCATCGTAGACGAACGGGTCGGCCATCGCGCCTTCGTTGTTGTCGTCGAGCTTGACGGCGCCCATGCGGCCCATCTTCAGTTCAGCACCGGGCTTCGCTTCGGCACCGTTGATCAGGTCGTAGGCAATCATCGTTGCGGAGTAGCCGAGGTCGATCGGGTTCCAGATCGCGAAGGACTTGGAAGCGCCGGACTTCACGTGGCCTGCCATTTCCGAGGGAAGGCCGAGACCGGTGACGTTGATCTGGCCGATCTTGCCGGCGTCGGTGACGGCCTGGGCGGCCGCGACGATGCCGACCGACGTCGGCGCGATGATCGCCTTCAGGTTCGGATAGGACTGAATGAGGCCTTGCGTTTCGCGGTAGGACTTGTCGGCGAGGTCGTCGCCGTAGACGGTCGCGACGACATTGATGCCCTTGTAGTTGCCCTCAACCTTCTTCATCTCGGCGATCCAGGTGTTCTGGTTGGTCGAGGTCGCCGTTGCCGACAGCACTGCGACGTCGCCGCCTTCAGGCAGGTTGTCGGCGGCGAGCTTGATGATCATGTTGCCGATCAGCGGGCTCGACGACGGGTTCAGGTGCATCAGGCGGCCATCCTTGGCGACGCCCGAATCCCAGGAGATGACCTTGATGCCGCGATCCATCGCCTTCTTCAGCGCCGGAACGAGGGCGTCGGTGTCGTTGGCGGAAACGGCGATGGCATCGACCTTCTGGGCGATCAGCGAGTTGATCACCTCGATCTGGCCTTCGGCGGTCGTCGTCGTCGGGCCGGTGTAGATCACCTCGACGTCACCCAGTTCCTTGGCAGCTTCCTGCGCGCCCTTGTTGGCGGCTTCGAAGAAGCCGATGCCGAGCGCCTTGACCACGAGCGCGATCTTCTTGTTTTCCGCATGCGCGGCATTGGCCATCAGCGCCAGCGAAACGGCGGCCGTGACCATCAGTGACTTCAGGATCTTCATGCTCATTTCCTCCCAATGACCGGCACGCGACAAGCGTCGCCGGCGCGATTTCCTCCATTGGCGATGCCCCGGCCCCTCCGGTCGTGAGCGTCACCTTCCCCTCTCCTCGCCTGCCTCAGGCGGACGAGGACACGTTCTCCGCATCTGCGCCGGCTCTCGAGCTGGCAACGACCAGCCGCACGCCGGCATTTTCGAGCATCGCGGCATGCCTGTCCTCGATGCCCGAATCCGTGATGACAGTAGCGATCCGCTTCAATCCGCACAGGATCAGGCTGGAACGCTTGTGAAATTTCGAGGAGTCGACCAACACGACGAGTTCGTCGGCCTGGTCGATCAGTTTCTGCTCCGCCTGGATCAACAGCGGATCCGCCTCCATCAGGCCGAGCGGGCCGAGGCCCTGCGCCCCCATGAACATGCGGCGCGCATAGAAATTGCGCGTCACGTCATTGTCGAAGGGGCTGAGGATGATGTTCTGCTCGCGGTAGATCGTGCCACCCGACAGCATCACCGTGTTCTTCGAGTGCTTCAGAAGATGCTCGGCGATCGGAAAGGAATTGGTGAAAACCTGCATCCGCCGATTGCTGAGGAAATGCACCATCTGAAAGGTGGTGGTGCCACCGTTGATGATGATCGGCTCACCGTCCTCGCAGAGCGCCACCGCCTCCTTGGCGATCGCCTGCTTCTCGCGGGCATGCAGGCCCTCGTTGACCTTGAACGGCCGGCCGGCGAGACCGACGAATTGCGGCGGGTTGATCGCCTCGGCGCCGCCGCGCACCCGGCGCAGCTTCTTCTGCACGTGGAGGGCTGCAATATCGCGCCGGATCGTCGCCTCGGAACTGTCGGTCAGATCGACCAGTTCCTGGACGGTGACGACGGGTTTTTCCTGAACCGCCGACTGAATGATCCGGTGTCTTTCTTTCTCGTGCATGCGTTCCTCCGATGGCGTTCATGCTTCCATCACGATCGACCATTGTCAATCACAAACAATCATATTTTTTCATTGTGCAGCGCAGTATGCGCGAACTTGATCGTTTTTGATTGACTTTAACGCTCAAGTCCTGTGATCTGATGCCAACCACATCTCTGCGCGGTCGCCAAGCCGCGCGACATCAGACCGGGAGGAATTCGAGATGCTCGACAAGCAGCAGGGTGCGCGACTTGCAAACCTTTGGGACGAGGCAAAGGCTGCCGGCATGAGCGAATCCGAGCGCCTGCTCTATCGCTCCAACCTGCTCGGCTCCGACAAGCGCATCACCAATTACGGCGGCGGCAACACCTCGGCCAAGGTGATGGAGAAGGATCCGCTTGGGGGCGGCACGGTCGAGGTTCTCTGGGTCAAGGGCTCGGGCGGCGATGTCGGCACGATCAAACTCGACGGCTTTGCCACGCTCTATATGGACAAGCTCAACGCGCTGAAGTCGATCTATCGCGGCGTCGCGTTCGAAGACGAGATGGTCGGCTACCTGCCGCATTGCACCTTCAACCTCAATCCGCGCGCCGCCTCGATCGACACGCCCCTGCATGCCTATGTGCCGAAGAAGCATGTCGACCACATGCACCCCGATGCGATCATCGCGATTGCCGCGGCCAAGAACAGCCGTGACCTGACGGCAAAGATTTTTGGCGACGACATCGGCTGGCTGCCCTGGAAGCGCCCGGGCTACGAGCTCGGCCTGTGGCTGGAAAAATTCTGCCTGGAAAATCCCCGGGCGCGCGGTGTCGTGCTCGAAAGCCATGGCCTCTTCACCTGGGGCGACACGGCGAAGGAAGCCTATGAGACCACGGTCGAGATCATCAACAAGGCAATCGCCTGGTTCGAGGCCGAGAACACCAAGCCGGCCTTTGGCGGTGCGGTGAAGCCGGTGCTCGACGCGGCCGCCCGCGCCGACGTGGCGCGCAAGCTGATGCCGGTCATCCGCGGCCTGATCAGCGCCGACGAGAAGAAGGTCGGCCATTTCGACGACAGCCAGGCCGTGCTCGATTTCGTCACGTCGAAGGATCTGAAGCCGCTGGCCGCCCTCGGCACCAGCTGCCCCGACCATTTCCTGCGCACCAAGATCCGGCCGCTGGTGATCGATTTCGATCCGGCTAGTCCCGATGTCGACAAAACGCTGGCAGCGCTGCCCGAAGCGATCGCTGCCTATCGCGCCAACTATGCGGCCTACTACGAGCGCTGCAAGCACGAAGACAGCCCCGCCATGCGCGACCCGAACGCGGTCGTCTATCTCGTGCCCGGCGTCGGTATGATCACCTTTGCCAAGGACAAGGCGACCGCCCGGATCTCCGGCGAATTCTACGTCAACGCCATCAACGTCATGCGCGGCGCCTCCGGCGTTTCCACCTATGTCGGCCTGCCGGAACAGGAAGCCTTCGACATCGAATACTGGCTGCTTGAGGAAGCAAAGCTCCAGCGCATGCCGAAGCCGAAGAGCCTCGCCGGCCGGATCGCGCTCGTCACCGGCGGCGCCGGCGGCATCGGCAAGGCGACGGCCAACCGGCTGATGCAGGAGGGCGCCTGCGTCGTGCTCGCCGATATCGATGAGACCGCGCTTGCGGCGGCCGAAGGCGAACTCTCCAAGCGCTACGGCAAGGATTTCGTCCGCTCCGTCAGCATGAACGTCACCAGCGAGGCGGCGGTCGAGGGCGGCTTTGCCGACGCGCTGCTTGCCTTCGGCGGTCTCGACATTCTCGTCTCCAACGCCGGCCTCGCCTCGTCTGCGGCGATCGAGGACACGACGCTGGCGCTCTGGACCAAGAACATCGACATCCTGACGACGGGCTATTTCCTCGTCTCGCGAGAAGCCTTCCGCATCTTCCGCCAGCAGAAGGCCGGCGGCAACGTCGTGTTCGTCGCCTCCAAGAACGGCTTGGCCGCCTCCCCCGGCGCATCCGCCTATTGCACCGCCAAGGCGGCGGAGATCCACCTCGCCCGCTGCCTGGCGCTCGAAGGCGCTGCCGCACAGATCCGCGTCAACGTCGTCAATCCGGACGCGGTGCTGCGCGGCTCGAAGATCTGGACCGGCGAGTGGAAGGAACAGCGCGCCGCCGCCTACAAGATGGATGTGGACGACCTCGAGGCGCATTATCGCGAACGCTCGATGCTGAAACTCAGCGTCTTCCCGGAGGATATCGCCGAGGCGATCTACTTCCTTTCCTCCGACATGTCGGCGAAATCGACCGGCAACATCATCAATGTCGACGCGGGCAACGCCCAGTCGTTTACCCGCTGATCAAGGAGAGCTTCATGACGACCACCATGATCAGCCAGGCGACGGTCGAGGCCGAGAACGAAAGCCGGCTCAGCGCACTTCGCCGGGATTATGAGAGCCTCGGCGAGAGGCTTGGCCGGCGCGGCATCGCGATCGACGAGATCAAGCGCAAGGTCGCCGCCTACGGCGTTGCCGTTCCCTCCTGGGGTGTCGGCACCGGCGGCACGCGCTTTGCCCGCTTCCCCGGCAAGGGCGAGCCGCGCAACATCTTCGACAAGCTCGAGGATTGCGCCGTCATCCAGCAATTGACGCGGGCGACGCCGACCGTTTCGCTGCATATCCCCTGGGACAAGGTGAACGACATTTCCGAACTGAGAGAAAAGGGCACGTCGCTCGGCCTCGGTTTCGATGCGATGAACTCGAACACCTTCTCCGACGCGCCGGGCCAGGAACATTCCTACAAGTTCGGCTCGCTGTCGCATGCCGACGCCGCCACGCGCGCCCAAGCGGTGGAGCACAATCTCGAATGCATCGAGATCGGCCGGCAGCTCGGCTCCAAGGCGTTGACGGTCTGGGTTGGCGACGGCTCCAACTTCCCCGGCCAGAGCAACTTCACCCGCGCTTTCGAGCGCTATCTCGATGCGATGAAAGCGATCTATGCGGCGCTGCCGGAGGATTGGCGCGTCTACACCGAGCACAAGATGTTCGAGCCGGCCTTCTACTCGACGGTCGTCCAGGACTGGGGCAGCAACTACCTTATCGCCCAGGAACTCGGCCCCAAGGCCTTCTGCCTCGTCGACCTCGGCCACCATGCGCCGAACGTCAACATCGAGATGATCGTCGCCCGTCTCATCCAGTTCGGCAAGCTCGGCGGCTTCCACTTCAACGATTCGAAGTACGGTGACGACGATCTCGACACCGGCTCGATCGATCCCTACCGGCTGTTCCTCGTCTTCAACGAACTCGTCGATGCGGAGACCCGCAAGGCCAAAGGGTTCCAACCGGCGCACATGCTCGACCAGAGCCACAACGTCACCGACCCGATCGAAAGCCTGATGACGAGCGCCACCGAGGTTTGCCGCGCCTATGCCCAGGCGCTGATCGTCGACCGCCCGGCGCTCGCAGGCTACCAGGACGACAACGATGCGCTGATGGCGAGCGAGACGCTGAAGGTAGCCTTCCGCACCGATGTCGAGCCGATCCTCGCAATGGCGCGGCTCGACAGCGGCGGCGCAATTGCACCTGTTGCGACCTACCGCAAGAGCGGCTACCGCGCGAAAGTCGCTGCTGAGCGCCCGGCCGTTGCCGGCGGTGGCGGCGGCATCGTCTGACCCTGAACCAAGCGGCACCGGGCTGCCATTTGAGGCCCGGTTCCGCTCATCCTGCGCTCGACCGCTCAAAAAATCGCTGCGCGATGAAATTGCCCCCTATCTGATTTCAATTCCTGATCTATCTTTCCCTTGGAGATCCAAACGGAAAGGGACCCGTTCATGGGCATTGAAAGCATTCTCGTCTTCCTGATCGTCGGCGCGGTCGCCGGCTGGCTCGCCGGGCTCATCGTCAAGGGCGGCGGTTTCGGCCTCATCGGCAATATGGTCGTCGGCATCATCGGCGCCTTCATCGCCGGTTTCCTCTTCCCGGCGATCGGCATCAGTCTCGGAACCGGCATCCTCTCGGCGATCCTGCACGCGACGATCGGCGCTGTTATCCTTCTGGTGCTGATCCGCATCGTCAAACAAGCCTGACCCATCGCCGACGGCAGTACCCTTCGCGCCCGGGACATCCCCGCGACGTTCCATCTGGACGCGCGAAGGGCGCTGTAGCACTGTGATCTGCCGGACGGGACATCGCACTTAGCCAGACGGAGGCGAGCATGAACGCGCTTTACACCGACAAGATCGAAACGGCGCTGAAGTCGTTCATTGCCGATCACCCGGGAATGCAGACACGGGATCAGGCGATCATCGCGATCCTCGAAAACTGGTTCACCAATCATGGCTACCTGCCACCGCAACAGGAAGGTCTGCGTCCGGAAGACCTTGACGCCTCCAACGACGACTGAGAGATTTGCACGCCCGGCACGAAGAACCATAGCGCTCTTCGTGCCGCAGCCGACCGCCATTGCCTTTTAATTACGTGAACTGTTCGCCATGAGCCTGACCTCCGTCAAAGACTTCTTCTCAGAGCATGCCCCCGACATCGACGTCATCGAGCTTCAGCAAAGCACCGCAACGGTCGCGCTTGCGGCCGAGGGCCATGGTGTCGAGCCGGCGCAGATTGCCAAGACGCTGGCGCTTCGCGTCGGAGACGACGTGATCCTGATCGTCACGCGCGGCGACGCCCGCCTCGACAACAAGAAATACAAAGCCCGCTTCGGCACAAAGGCGCGCATGCTCGGCTTCGACGAGGTGGAGGCCGAAACGGGCCATCCGGTCGGCGGCGTCTGCCCCTTTGGTCTTGCCAAGCCGCACAGCATCTATTGCGACATGTCGCTCAAGGCCTACGACATCGTCGTGCCGGCCGCCGGCGCCACCAATGCGGCTGTGCACATCAGCCCAACCCGCATCGCCGAACTGACCGGCGCCGAGTGGATCGACGTATCCGAAACGTAGTTTGCCGTTTCGGATACGCGGCCTGCCTTGGAATGGCCACAAAGCTTAACTGAAACCGCTGGCGCGTCCCGGCAGTGATTTGCTGGGTCCGTCCTTCCGTTGCCAGGAGTCCGTCAAGCATGAAGCTACTCGCGTACCCGCTCATCTTCGCCGCCACGTTTTCCCCGGCGCTGGCGATGGATCAGTCCCTGGTACGCCAGTTCGAAAAGCTCGACCCCCAGACCCGCCTGGAGCAGCGCTGCGACACCGAAGCGATGGAGCGCATCAACGCCGACAAGTCGAGCTTCAAACCGGACAAGGTGATTGCCTATACCTTCGCCGAACCGGTCGTGAAGGAAGACAAGATGAAGGCGCCGGGCGCCGTGTTCCGCAGCAAGGGGGAATGGTACAAGCTGAAGTTCAAGTGCCGCACCGACGCCGAGCACCTGGATGTCCTGTCTTTCGAATACAAGATCGGCGAGTTGGTGCCGCACGAGAGCTGGGACGAATTCTACCTCTACCCCTGACGGACGTCGAAGGACGCCGCGGCGTTAGAAGGTGGCCAGCCCTAAAGGATGGCCACGAGAAAGAGCAGCGAGCCGAACGACAACGCCGCCATGATGCTCATCAGCATTTTCATCATGTGCTCTGCCATATCGTACACCCTTACCTCGGCACCATCGGAACGACCGCGACGGCGTATCCCGTCCGCCGCTTAGATCCGTCGGACGAGGAGCGGCGTGAGCCTGATCCGAGAGTGCGCCCGCATGGTTAACAAAGCGTTAATTCGAGTGATGCCGAGAGAGGTCGGGCATCCCCTATCCAAGACAAGGCTCACACAAGATCGACACTGAATAACGAATGGGCAGGGGAAGTTCCCTGCATGCGCGGTTTCCCCGCGTCTTGCGGCAGCTCCAGGGCTGGCAATGCGGGCAACGGGCAACGTCCGAGCGACGAGAAATCGCGCGAAATGAGCACCATGGAGAGGCGCGTGAGCCAGGTTAAGCTGAGCATTTGCATTCCAACCTACAATCGCGCGGCGTTTCTCGAAAAGGCGCTCGCCTATTTCGTCGACCTTTACCAATTCTCCTACAAGTACGAGATCATCATCTCCGACAACGCGTCGACGGACGATACGCGCGACGTGGCCGAGCGCTTCATCGCCAAGGGCTTGCCGATTCGTTATCTCAGGCAGGCGGAAAACTACGGTTCCGGCGCAAACGTCGTCAGCGCCTTCAGCCGCGCGACCGGCGAATATGTGCTCTACCTTGCCGACGACGACATCCTGATCAACGACGGCTTGCGCGAGGCGATCCGCTACCTGGATCTCAACCCGGAAGTCACCGCCTGCTACGCCCCCTGGTACACGCATGACGAAGTCGAAGAGCGTGACGATCCGCCGTTCTACATCGTCGACAAGGACACGAAGTTCAAGAAGCGCGCATTCGAGGAGGTGTTCGACTTTCTCTGCGAACGACACGTGTTTCCGGAAATCGGCATCTACCGGGCGTCGGCGCTTCGATCGGCCTGGGTACCCAGGAACTTCGCCTATTGGGCCTTCGCCTATCTCGCCCATTTCCTGGAGCAGGGCGCCGTCGCCTTCCTGAGAAAGCCGTTCTATCGACAGGTCACCCGCTCGAAGATTGCTCGCGACCGGCCGCAGGCCGGCCATGCCGACGTGCTCACCGCCTGGGACAGCTACCGCGGCGGCCTTGAATATTTCCTCTATTCCGGCGCCAAGCGCGGCGCCGTGCGGCTGACGCCCGAGCGTCGGGCCTATCTCGATGCGCAGGTGCGGGATTTCACCATGCTGCGCATGACGGTTGCGCTGCGCATGTGGATCGCGAAGAAGGACTACATCCGAGCCTATGAGCTTTATACCCGTCTGATGCTCGGCGGCTTCGAACACCATCCCGAACTGCAGCGGTCAAAGGGCGTTCTGCCACTCATGGTCGCCCTGCAGACGGTGATGTGGCATACGAACGCGGTGGCCGAGATCGATCGTCTGGTGCTTCACGGCGTCGACGACTATGGAGCGATCGAAGAGCTGTTGCGCGATCTTGGCCTGCGCTCCCATCTCGCCGTCGTTCCCGGCACGACGGAACTCACGCCGGAGGAAATTGCCCGCACGGCCGTCTTCGTCACTGTTGACAGCGACCGCAAGCACTATCTTCGCAAGGGGCACCTGCCGAACCTGGTGGTCAGCGAAAGCGACATCCTCAACCACGTTCTGCTTTAAAATACAAAAGGGCGCCGCTGGCGCCCTCGTTTCTTTTCGCAGGTTATACCGGGAAGCGCGACGGGCAAGAGGCCGCTTGGCCACGCACGCCCCAGGGATACCGCACTACTTGCGCATGATGCCCTTGTAGTAGGCGCCGTTGCGCGGCGGCGGGCGGTTCACGACCTTGGCCTCAGGATTGTACTTCTCGCTCTTGTGGCCTTCGTTGATGGGCGTTGTCGATACGCCCTTGTAGTAGCTTCCGCCGGCAAATGCCGGAGCGACGCCGCCCGCGGCGACCGTCGCAGTCACCAAAGCTGCCAGAGAGAGTGTCGCAAGTTTACGCATGTCTGATCCTCGTTGACCCGGCCACGCCCCCGTTTTTTTTCCCGGATGTCGTGGCCTAAATTGTGCGGCGACGAACTGCGCCGCTCAGGTCCTCCCGGGCGCCAGAATAGGCAGAAGCTGCGACACGCCTGTAACGCAGGTGACAGCCGGGGAATCTTGGCTGGGTTAAGCTTCGGGGTCAGTCGAAGGCAGGTCCGCACGGCGGACGGATTTCTCCCGTCCCTGAATCAAACCCTCCAGATCGACCGCTGCGTTTTGTCTCAGCGGAAAAGCTGCAGAATGTTCTGAGCGTCGGAATTGGCTATCTGCAAAGCTTGGATGCCGAGCTGCTCCTGCGACTGCAGGGCCTTCAGCCTTGTCGACGTTTCATTCATGTCGGCATCCACCAGCCGACCGACACCCTTGTCGATCGTCGCGATCAGCGTCTGTGCGAAGGTTGTCTGCATATCGATGCGCGACAGCAGCGAGCCGAGTGCTGCGGCGCCATCGATGGTCCGCTGCAGGACGACCTCGATGTCTTGGAGATAGGAATCGACCGATTGCGGGTTCGCCGCGATATCGACGTCAAGGAAGTTTCTGCGGGCGATCGGTTCGATGTTCACATCGATGTTGGTGAAGCCGATAAAGGTTCCGGCACCGGATTTCCGATCGGCGGCCGGATCTGATTTTATCAGGATCCCGCCTGACCCGTTGTTCTGGATGATCGTGTCGGGCCGGGTGATGAGCGACTGAAGCACCATCACCATTTCGTCCACCGTCTCAATCTTGCCGGTATCCTTGCCCAGCAGCGCGTTCACCTGGTTGCGATCGAAGGAATGGGTGCTGGGCGCCTCGCCGTTCACCGAAAAATTGAAGGACACGACGACGTCCTTGTAGACCTCGAACTGCTCGAAGGTCAGCGTCATTTCCGATCCGCGCTCGCCGAAGTCCGAGTTTTCGACGAGACCCGCTCCGCCGCCGCTCGACGTATTGACGACCAGGTTGGCGACCTCGACATAGGAGCCGTCGAGGGCGGAATTCTGCTGTGTCATAAAGCCGATCTGGTTGATGATGGGGGCGTAAGGCTCGTAGGGGTATCTGTAGGTCTTGACCGTGGCGCCGGTCCCGGCCTGCTTGACCGCATGGTCGAGCACCGCTGCATACTGCGTGTAGTCGGATATCACGCCATTGGCGGCTGCACCGAGCACCGTATCGACGGTCGCGCGGTCGACGGTGACCGGCGTTGTCTTTCCGGGGTGTAGCGGCGGCGACAGGCCCTGGGAGCCGCTGTCCTTGTCGACGATGACATCAAAGGTGATCTTGTCGCCGGCGTTCGAAAAGCTGAGCGGCCCCGTGAACTGGAACACGAATTCGCCGGCCTGGCCGATCCGATTGTTGTAGTTGCTGTTGGTCGTATAGCCGTCGACGTCGACCGAGGTCACGAAGCGGATGCCGCCGACGGTTCTCAGATCCCGCGTATCGGCCTGCAGGATGCCGCCGCCGGTGCTGTTGAACAGCGAGGAGTCCCGCAGGAAAAAGTCGGCCGTGTTCAGCGACACGCCGTTTCGGGCGTCTCGCGAAAACGAGGAGGCGACGGAGGTTCGGTTTAGGTCGCTGTCATAGATGTCGGAGACGCTGGTTCTCAGCCAGTTCTGCCCGCTGAAGCTCGCCGAATCCACGATGCTCAGGATCTGCTGCTTGAGCTGGTCGAGCTCCTTTTGAAGCTTGCCCTTGTCGACGCCGGGCTCCCTCGCCGTCACCAGCCTGGCCTTGAACTCGCTGAGAATACCGGTAACGGCATCCATCGCCGCATAGGCCGTTTCGACCTTGGCCGCTCCGAGCCCGAGCGCGTCCTGAACCGCGGACACAGCCTTGGCGTCGGAGCGCATGGTTGTCGAAATCGACCAATAGGCAGCGTTGTCGGCCGCCGTCTGAATTCTGAGGCCGGAGTTCAGTTGCCCGCGTACTTCGGCCATGCCGGAATTGATCGTACGCAGAGTCTGGAGCGCAGAAATCGCCCCAGCGTTCGTGAGAATGCTGACCATATTAGTGACATCTTAAAATTGAAAAATGCCCTTCATGGGCCGCTGTGATTGTGGCGATACAACCAAATACGTGGTTAACGCGGACTTAAGAAACCCGCCTCGACGTGCAAATATTGCGTCGGCGCTTCCGGTCGTTGGCAAAAATTGCGGCCCTGCCCCGGCCCGGCCCATAGCCGGGGTCAGGCACGCTCGGCCGCCAGCGGCACCGGCTGGGTTACCGGGAACAGGGCTTTCAGGGCGTCGAAGTGCTTTTCCACCAGATGCCAGGAAATCGTCGCGACGATCACGGTGATGGTGCTCATGACGAGGAATGTCATCGGCCCTGCCTTGTAGAGCGCTGGCCACTGCTCCGCGACCAGCCACCAGAGCGCCATATGGTACACATAGGTGGCGTAGCTGACCCGGCTGAGGAAGCGCGTGACGGGGTTTGCAAGCAGATAGGCCGACACGCCCTTGTATCCGATGTAGGAACTCAGAACGATCGACGACAGCGCGTAGATGCAAAGCAACTTGTAGGTTTCCGAGTGGCCGAACTTGATACCGACGAAGAGCGGCGACGCGATGATGGCGACCGATACGAGGTTGTTGAGCTTGCTCGTCAGCACCGCCCGCACGTCGGCATTGTCCTTGACCAACGCCAGGATGGCCCCTGCCGCCACGGGGTCGAAGGCAAGAACGATGTTTGACCAGGCGAGAAGGCCGAGCTCGTCGCTATAGGTCCGCGCGATCACCGACATCGTGAAGATGAGGACATAGGCCACGAATATATGCCGCCGGCTCAGGAAGATGATGATCAGCGGAGCGGTCAGGTAGAACTGCTCGACGATGTTGAGGCTCCAGAGATGCGCGGCAACCCAGGGCTCCCAGTCCTGGGTAATGGCGAAATACAGGCTCGACATTTGAAACGTGTGCCACACCAGGCTGTTGCGTATGCCATCCATGTTGAACAACGCCGCCACGAACAGCATCAGGAACAGGGCCGGAAGCAGGCGGAGCGATCGGCGAATGTAGAAGTTGGTGACGTTGATCGTCGCCTGGGTGTCTTTTGCCGACAGCAGGATCACCCCAATCAAAAAGCCGCTGATGATGAAGAAGAGTGAAACTCGAACCGATTCAAGTGTGGGATGCTCGTTCCAGTAATGAACGTACAATACCCCCGTCATGGCGATCACGCGAAGCCCGTCAATTTGCTCCCGCCTGTCGCCGCGCGCTCCCGTCGCAGCCATTCCTTTGTCCCCGCAGGATATAATACTTAAATTATTTCTACTTAAGAATATCCTTGGAGATTACGCCGCTTCCGCGCACTTGTGAAGAGGAGCGATGTTCTTGATCGACCAGAGGCGATACCTCTTCCGCCGACCCGAAAACAAGAAAGCCACGGGCGCGGCACGCCCATGGCCTTTACCAAGGTTTCAAACCAAGCCTAGGCTTCCTTGAAGACCTCGTCGCGGTTTCGCCGCATCGACGGCGAGATGGCGACCACGAGCGCCATCACGGCGATCGCAAGCAGAATGGCCGACAGTGGCGATTGCAGGAACGTCAGCGGGCTGCCGCCGGAGATGATCAGTGACTGGCGCAGCTTCTCCTCGAGCAAACGGCCGAGCACGAAGCCGAGCGCCAACGGCGCAGGCTCGAATTCGAGCTTGTAGAGGGCGTAACCGATGATCCCGAACAGGGCGGCCATCATCACCTGGGCGGCATCGTTGGCGATCGAATAGAGGCCGATGCAGCAGAAGCAGACGATCGCCGGAAACAGCAGGCGATAGGGAACGCGCAGCAGCTTCACCCAGAGCCCGATCAGCGGCAGGTTGATGATGACCAGCATGAGGTTGCCGATCCACATCGAGGCGATGAGCCCCCAGAACAGTTCCGGATTGCGCTCGATCACCTGGGGCCCGGGCACGATGCCCTGGATCATCATCGCGCCGACCATCAGCGCCATCACCGCGTTTGGCGGCAGTCCGAGGGTGAGAAGCGGGATGAAGGAGGTCTGCGCGCCGGCATTGTTGGCGCTTTCCGGGCCGGCGACAGCCGCCGGTGCGCCATGGCCGAAGTCCTGCGGCCGCTTCGACATGCGCTTTTCCACGGCGTAGCTGGCAAAGGGGCCAAGGATCGCGCCGTTGCCCGGCAGGACGCCAAGGACAGAGCCCAGGAAGGTACCGCGCAGGATCGGCGGGAAGTTTTCCTTCAGTTCCTTCAGCGTCGGCCACAGGCGGCCGATGCGGCTGCGCACGACATCGCGGGATTCCGGATCGGCAAGGTTCTTGAAGATCTCGCCAAAGCCGAAGATGCCCATGGCCAGCACGACGAATTCGATGCCGTCCTGGAGCATTTCAAGGCCGAAGGTCATGCGCTCGCGGCCCGTCTCCATGTCGGCGCCGACGCAGGAGAGCAGCACGCCGACGAGGATCATCGACACCGCCTTCAGAAGCGAGCCATGCGCCAGCACGACGGCGAAGACGAGACCCATGATCATCAGCGAGAAATACTCGGTCGGACCGAAGAGAAGGCCCATGCGCGTCATCGGAACGCCGAGGGCGGCAATCACGATGGTGGCAACCGTGCCGGCAAAGAACGAACCGATCGCCGCCAAGCCAAGCGCAAGCCCCGCCTGGCCTTTCTGCGCCATCTTGTGGCCGTCGATGGCGGTGACGACCGCTGTCGCTTCACCGGGAATGTTGACGAGGATGGCCGTGGTCGAGCCGCCATACTGGGCGCCGTAATAGATGCCGGCGAGCATGATCAGCGAGCCGGTCGGATCGAGCGAGAGGGTGACCGGCAGAAGGATCGCGATGGTGGCGACCGGGCCGACGCCCGGCAACACGCCCACCAGCGTGCCGATGAGACAGCCGATGAAGCAGAGCGCGATGTTCTGCAGGGTGAACGCCACGGTCATGCCGAGGCCGAGATTGATAAAGACGTCCAGCATCTCAGTATCCTAGAAGCCAGGGCGCGACGGGAACCGAAAGCCCGAGCGCATAGCGAAAGAGGCCGATGCAGAAGGCTGTTAGCACGGCGGCAAAGACGAGAAGTTCGCCAAGGCGCGCATCGCGCGCGGCAAGGCCGGAAGCGACGACCGCCAGCGGACAGGCGATCGAAAGGCCGAGACCGGGAATGGTAACCGGACCGAGATGATAGCCACGCACCGTAACGGCAAAGAGAACGACGCCGAGGATGACGGGGATCGTCTCGCGGATCGCCCAGCGGCCGGTCGATGGCCCCGGATCTTTTCGGCTCAGCACCAGTTGCAGGAGCCCGAGCCCCAGGATGACGATGGACAGCACCCGCGGCATCAACCCCGAGCCAACGCCTTCCGAGGTCATGAAGGGCAAATCCGAGCCGGCCCAGAGGCCAAGCCCGCCGAGGCCGACCAGCACGATGCCGGCAAGCCTCTCCCGGCCGAGCCCTCCCGCAGAGGGCTCGGTTTCAGTGTTCGTGGACGTGGCCTGCATCTTACTCGACCTTGATGTCGGCGGCTTTCACCACGTCGCCCCAGCGCGCGCGCTCCTTGGCCATGAACTCGGCAAAGGCCTGGGGGCCCATGGAGGACGGCACAGCACCGTCGTTCTTCAGCTTGTCGAGCACGTCGGCATCGCTGAGCGTCTCGGTCGTCGCCGCTTCGAGCTTCGACTTCACGTCCGCCGGCATGCCCTTCGGCCCGACGAGGCCGTACCAGGCCGATGCAGTGTAACCCGGGACGCCGGCTTCGATGGCGGTCGGCACATCCGGCAGGCTCGCAAAGCGCTTGTCGCCGGTGACGGCAAGCGCCTTCAGCGTGCCGCTCTCGATCAGCCCGATCGCCGAGGGAATGGTGGTGACCATGAAGTCGATATGGCCGCCGACGAGGTCGTTCACCGCCGGGCCAGCACCCTTGTAGGGAACGTGCCTGACCTTGATGCCGGCGGTCTGGCCGAGCAGCAGGGCGCCGAGATGGCTGGCCGAGGCATTGCCGGCCGAACCATAGACCAGCTCTCCGGACTTGGCCGCCTCGACGAGCTCGCCGAGCGTGTTGACCTTGAGCGACGGTCCGACGACGACGACGAGGGACGCATCGGCGATCATCGCGATCGGATCGAGGTCGGTGCCCGGATCGGCCTTCAGCTTGAAGATATGCGGGTTGACGACCATCGGGCCCTGATTGCCGATCAGCAGGGTGTAGCCGTCGGGATCAGCCGCAGCAGCAACTTCAGTGCCGAGGTTGGCGGCAGCACCCGGGCGGTTTTCGACGATGACGCGACCGCCGAGCGCCTTTTCAAGCCGGGCGGCAAAGACACGGGCGATGGCATCCGTGCCGCCGCCGGCGGCATAGGAAACCACCAGCGTGATCGGCTTGGACGGATAGGCATCCTGCGCCATCACAGGGGCGGCGACCGACATGGTCATGGCAACCCCGCACAGGGCAAGGGCGACGCGACGGGTAAATTTCATGGGCATTTTGTTCTCCTCCCAGTTCGTTAATGCATTCGCGACACGTTGCTCGGCAAGACCCTAAGCGTCTTTGCGAACAAGAGCCGCACCTTCAAACAGCCGACGTGTGGTGCGCATGACAGACACCGTCGGGCTATTGTCTCCCATGGCCTTCTCGACCCTCACCCGGAGCTCGCCGGTCGGGTGCTCGAAGGCGATCGTCGCCGGCAGCGAGAGTTCCGGAAACCGCTGCCCCACCAGGCTCGTCGGGATCGTTGCCGCCAGGCCGAGGCTCACCGCGCCGGTCGTTGCAAGCGCCGTGTGGCAATTGGCGGGCGTGAAGTACCGCACGGCCAGATCGCCGCCGTTTGCGGGCGCGCCGATCAGCACCGGCTTCGGCAGAACCGACTGGCTGACGTCCCCCATCCCCATCAGCCTTCCGGCCTCCCGCCGGATTTGCTCGAGCCGGACCATGAAATCCGCATCAGCGTCGAAAACCGCAGCCGGCTCCGAGCCGCTGTAGCCCATATCCTCGGCGGTGATGATCACCACCGGCGTCGCGCCATCCAGCAGCGTCACTTCGAGGCCGACAATGACATCGGTCGCCTTGCCGCTCGGCAAGAGCCGGCCGGTCTTGGCACCGATCGCGTCGCGAAAGGCCAGATAGACAGGGGCGGCCTTGCCCGGGACGCCGTCGATGGCGGCCTCGCCCTGATAGGCGATCGCGCCGCCGGGCGTCTGGATGCGGGCGTCGATGATCTTGCCGGTGTTGACGTTGTGCACCTTGATGACCGTTTCGTCGCCGGTCGGCAACACCAGGCCGGCCTCGATGGCGAAGGGACCGACGGCCGAGAGCATGTTGCCGCAGTTCGGCGCCGTATCGACGCTGCGCTCCAGCACCTTTACCTGGGCAAAGAGATAATCGACATCGGCTTCCGGACGGCTCGACGGGCCGACGATCGCGACCTTGCTCGTCAGCGAGTTGCCGCCACCGATGCCATCGATCTGCAGCGGGTGGCCCGACCCCATGATTTCAAGCAGCAGGCGGTCACGCTCGACCGGATCAGCCGGAAGATCGCGAGACAGAAAAAACGGTCCCTTCGACGTTCCGCCGCGCATCATCACGCAGGGTATCCTGATCAAGTCATCCATTCCGCATGTTCCTCCGCACCGGCCGCAACCGGCTGATCGGAGGGATCTCACGGATCAAATCTGTTGTGAAATGCAAAGAATGACGTAATTATTCCGATATGCGCAATAATTTCGAATTCCTCGACCTCAAGGCTTTTCTCGCCGTCCTCGACCTCGGCTCGTTCAACGAAGCTGCCCGCCAGCTCAATCTTTCACAACCTGCGCTTTCACGGCGGATCAAGGGTTTTGAAGCCTCCGTCGGCGCGCAGCTGATCGAACGCACGACCCGGCACGTGGCGCCGACGCAGGTCGGGCGCGAGCTTCTGCCGCTGGTGCGGCGACTGGTGGACGAATTCGAGGAATCGATCCTCTCGATCAGCGATCTCGGCGGGCGACACCGCGCCCAGGTCACAATCGCCTCGGTCCCGACCGCGGCCTTCTATTTTCTTCCCAGGGTTGTACAATCCTTCAACGAGAAATTCCCGGGCATCCGCTTCCGCATCCTCGATCTCTCGGCCAATGAAGGGCTCGATGCCGTCGCCAACGGCGAGGTGGAATTCGGCATCAACATAACAGGCGCTGCGCGCCCCGATCTCAGCTTCACGCCGCTCGTCGACGACCCGTTCGTGCTCGCCTGCCGCCGCGACCATCCGCTTGCGACGTCGAAACAACTGACCTGGGCGGATCTGACCGGCCACCCGCTGATCGGGGTGAGCAAGACCAGTGGCAACCGCGCCGTGCTCGACCGGGCGCTGACAACGGCGCAGGTGCAGCTCAACTGGTTCTATGAGGTCAACCACCTCTCGACCTCGCTCGGCCTCGTCGAGGCGGGTCTCGGCATCTCGGTGATGCCGCGGCTGGCAACACCCCAGGTCGAACACCCGGTCATCGCCACCGTGCCGCTCACCGCCCCCACCGTCAGCCGCACGATCGGCCTGGTGGAGCGCCGCGGCGGCAGGCTATCGCCGGCGGCGATCAGGTTTCGCGAGATGCTGGTGCAGGAGTGGACGTTTTTGCGGCGACCGTAGAGCCTGGCGCTGCGTATTCGGAGCCTTGAACCTTCAAGCTACGGCGCCAAATGCGGCTCAGAGGTGACTGTGTTCTTTTCAAACGTGAGTCGAGTTGCGCTAATCTCGACGCGATAGTTAGCCGACGCCGCGATAGCAACAATCGCGACAGCGCCTAGGACAAGCGCGATGCGGTTGATGTCAATTGCCTTCAAGCCTGCCTCCATACGCACCCGCGCCCTCCGCAAAGGTAGAGGGCATGCTTTATGGCTTGAAGATAACCGCCCGCTGCTGTAATTTCAATAGAAGTAGGAAAAATACTCCATAGCGAGCCGTGATGACACCATTCGATGAAACTGGAACAGTTCGCCAATTCCGTGAACTCACTGAGTCCATGTTTATGGGTCTTAACTTGAGTAAATTCGCGACCGACGAGACGGGCACAACGCAAACTCCGGTGATCCACGTCAAGGACCTAAATAATGGCGTCCTCGCAGACCGGGACAAATTAGGTAATTTTAGGATTCCAAAAAATAAGTTAGGGCGGCAAGAGCTGAGGCACGGCGATGTACTCGTAAGCGCGCGAGGAACACTCTTGAAGTGTGCAGTAGTCGGACCAACGCACGTGGGATCCGTCGCAAGCGCTAACTTCATAATTGTTCGAACAGGGAAATCACCACTTGTGAAGCCGGAACTGCTATGTGCATTTCTACGCCAAGCCGAAACACAGGCACTTCTACTCAGCAGAGTATCAAACACAGCCCAGCCGGCGCTAACAATCAGCGATCTCGAAAGCCTGTCGCTCGCCGTTCCGCCCCTAGACAAACAGCAAGCGTTGGTTCGCCTAGTTCGTGCAGCGGATGAGCTTTTCCAGATAGCTGTCACGCTCGCCGAACTTCGGCGCGACGAAGCGCTGTCTATCTTGGCTGACCATATGCATATCGCAAATGCGCAGGAATGAAGAGGATGTCGACCTTGGATAGACTTTTCAAAGAGATGCAAGATCTAGGCCGCGTCTCAGGGCACCGGGATCCAAATACTCCTCTCGCACTTTTGGGTCTGCTTTTCTTTGACCAGCGACTTGGTATCGATTCCGGCAAATGCGAGCTATCGACTTCCGATGACATCTTAAGGCTTGCCAGAGACGTCGAATTCAGCATGGGCTGGAATGAACGCCCTTTTAGCCGATACCTGCTATCTCACATACAAGCCCTCAGCCCAGCAATTGTCGCAAAATGGCTCTCCCTTGCGGAAGGAATTAGCCTCGACGCCGAGTTCAAGAATTGGTTCCCAAACCAATTCGAAAATCTAACGCTATCGACCTTCCAAGAGACGCCACCATCGGTGGCCCATCTGATAACCTCACTATTTGAAGGGCGAGACGTCCGCGTACTAGACCCGGCTTGCGGTACTGGTACCCTGTTATCCGCTGCCTTGAAACGGTTCGGCGCTGAGCACTCCAGCTTGATCGGAAAAGAGGGCAACGGATACTCATATTCCTGGGCAACCATCAGATTAGCGGCCCAAGGCGCCGGAAACGCAACAATTGAACTAGAACAAGTCCTCCGTCCCAGAAATCATCCGCTCAATGTAGAGAAGCAAGGCTTCGACATCATACTTACGAACCCACCGTTCGGTGTTCAGATGCAGGTGGCGGATCTGCCTCCGCTGATCCGCCAATCAGAACTCTTATCCGGAAAGCCTCTTTCAGGACGAGAGTCCGCCCGAGTGGCCAGCGAATCCGCTTATGTCGCAATGGCATACGAGAGCCTTTCCTCGAAAGGAACAGCAGCGCTCATCGTCCCCAACGGCTTTCTCACTAGAGGGGGGGCTGATCGGCGAATCAGAGAAGCGCTGATCGAACGAGAAGCTGTAAGCGCTGTTATCGGATTGCCACCTCGGCTTTTTGCCCCGATAACAGCCATTGAGACCTCAATTTTGGTATTGGCTAAGCCAAGTGGGCCCAACGCTCATCCGAGCACACTTTTCATTGACGCACGCGAATCGGGATATCGCAAAGGCGCGAAAGCGGTTTTGAATGAAACAACAGTCGATCACATTATAGACGTCTACAAAGCGCGTCGGTCGGAACGCGAGTTCAGTAGGGTTGTTTCTACCTCTGAATTGCTCACTGCAAATTCCTCACTCGCGCCCGCCATTTATTTTGAACACGTCGCTATTGAAAAGGTCGGCGCCCTCGACCGGCGATCCAAAATTGGCGAGTTGGAAAGCCAGTACACGTCACTTCGTGCGGAGTACGAGCAAATAGTACTTCAGCTAAAACGCGGCTGACGAAATGCCATCCGCGCCTCGCGATCGTTGAAGGCGAAAAGTTCCGTTAACTTTTGGCAGTGCGTCGAATTCGATGAACGCTACGGCGTCATACGCAGGGGCGTTTGGCCTGGTCTAATGCAATGGCTGGCAACCCATAGAAATGGTGCCCGGAGGCGGATTTGAACCACCGACACGCGGATTTTCAATCCGCTGCTCTACCAACTGAGCTATCCGGGCATCCTGCCGTTTCGGGCATTGGCTCCTTTCGGAACCATCGGGGCGCTTGTGTGTGCCCCGGGAACGAGCGGGGTTATAGCATCTTGTTCGGCGGTGTCCAGCGCCAAATGAAAGTTTTTTGACCGAAATCCTGTGGACAATCGAATGGTCGAAAAAGCCAGGAGTTTCAGAGAGATCGCATCCTCTCCCCCGTCCACTTTTCGTGGAAAGCGATCGTTGCAAGCCGAAAAAGGTGATCGCACGCACGCGGTGGCGCGCGAGGATCTTCGAGGTGTCGTTCGCGCTAAAGAGGATGTGGCGAAGGAAAGCCGGACCGGCGGGTCCGGCCGTAGCGGCACGCCTTAGCGGTCGTCGCCGTCGTCGGCCTTCGCCTCGTCGTCGGCGACCGGAATAGCGTAGGAGCCGGAGAGCCAGCGGTTGAGGTCGACATTGCGGCAGCGGTCGGAGCAGAAGGGGTAGTGCTCGCGGTGCGACGGCCGGCCACATTCCGGGCACGGGCGCGGCGCGCGCAGGGGCGCGACGTTCGAACCGCTTTTCTTCGTTTCGTCGGTCACTCGTTCAGCCTTCCAGCCAACGATTGTGCACGTCGTAGCCTTCGCCGACAAGCAGGCTGACGGTTTCGTAGAGCGGCAGGCCGACGACGTTGCTGTAGGAGCCGACGAGCTTGACGACGAAGCTGCCGGCGATGCCCTGTATGCCGTAGCCGCCCGCCTTGCCACGCCATTGGCCCGACGCGAGGTAACTCTCGATATCGAAGCCGGACAGGCGCTTGAAGCGCACCTTGGTGTCGACGACCTTCTGGCGCACGGTCTTGTCCGGAGTGATCAGGCAGACGCCGGTATAGACGCGATGGCTGCGGCCGGAAAGAAGATGCAGCGCGCTCGAGGCCTCGCTGACAAGTTCCGGCTTCGGCAGGATGCGGCGGCCAACACAGACGACCGTATCGGCCGCCAGGATGTAGCTTCCGTCCCAGCCGGCCTCGCCCTTGACCGCAGCAAGCGCCGCCCGTGCCTTTTCGGCCGACAGGCGCCGTGCGAGCGAACGCGGATGTTCGGCACGCTTCGGCGTCTCATCGAGATCCATCGGCATCAGGCGCGCGGGCTCGATGCCGGCCTGCGCCAGAAGCTCGACGCGACGCGGCGAACCGGACGCAAGTATCAGTTTCTTGGCCACTGTCATCGGAACGAGCCGTCACTCCAGAGCAATTCCAGCAAAATGCGATAGGCGGTTTACGGAATTGCAATCCAACCAAAGGTTAGAGCGTTTTCGCGATTCGAAGAAGAAGCGGAAATGCTCCAGGAATTGCTAAGAGCCAGAGCGGCTTACTTGAAGCGGTAGGTGATACGGCCCTTGGTAAGGTCGTACGGGGTCATTTCAACGAGAACCTTGTCGCCGGCAAGCACGCGGATGCGGTTCTTGCGCATGCGGCCAGCCGTGTGCGCGATGATCTCATGCTCGTTTTCGAGCTTCACGCGGAAGGTCGCATTCGGAAGCAATTCGGTGACCACGCCCGGAAATTCAAGGACTTCTTCTTTCGCCATGTAGGACTGTTCTTTCTATCTTTGTTTAGGGAACCGTCAGGTATCCCGAAAAATTCGCCGGAAACTACACAATCGACGAGGATTTGTGAACCATCTAAGACCGGCTTTTGCGCTTTTGTGACGGGCTACTGTGCCGCGCGTCGGATCAGAAGCGCGAAGCCGCTATAGCACTTCGTACCGCTCCATGTCTCTAGTCTTAAATCGATCGGGATTTAAGCGGGCATGGAAACGTCTTGGGCTGGAAACCGCCCGCGGATTTTCGGCAAAGCCTCAGACGTCTTCCGAATTCTTCGAACCGACCAACCGATGATTGATCAGCGTCGACAGGTGATCGCGCACAGCGCGATAGGCATCGACGATCTGCTCGCGCGTGCCGGCGGCCACCGTCGGATCCGGCGTCGGCCAGTAGACCACGTCGACGGCCATGGACCGCGTCAATTCAAGCGCCTTGTGATGGGCTTCCGGCGCCAGCGTGACGATGAGGTCGAAGTAATCGTCCTCCAGTTCGTCCAGCGTATGCGGCTGATGGCGACCGAGGCTCAGGCCCACTTCGGCCATGACCACGTCGACGAAGGGATCGCGCTCCCCATGCCGCACACCCGCTGAGGCGACATAGGTTCCGGCCGGCAGCGCCGCCTTGGCAAGCGCCTCGGCCATCGGCGAGCGGATGGCGTTCATGCCGCACATGAAGAGGACCGAGCGGGGCATTTTCAAGCGCTGAGCCTCGGTTCCCGCCATGCCGGTCGCCGCCCTCACCCGCGCCAGTAGAGCACGCAGACGAGCGTGAACAGGCGGCGGGCGGTGTCAAAATCCAGCCGGATCTTGCCGGAGAGGCGATCCATCAGCGTCTGCGAACCTTCGTTGTGGATGCCACGACGCCCCATGTCGATCGCCTCGATCTGGCTCGGCGTCGCCGAGCGGATCGCTTCGTAATAGCTCTCGCAGATCATGAAGTAGTCCTTCACGATCCGGCGGAACGGGGTCAACGACAGGATGTGGGTGGCGACACCGTCGCCTTTCTCGGTCGAGATCGCGAAAACCAGCTTCGCATCGACAAGAGAGAGATTGAGCTTGTAGGGGCCGCCGGGATGGCCGGCGGGCTCGAACAGGTTTTCTTCGAGCAGGTCGAAGATCGCAACCGCGCGCTCATGCTCCACGTCCGGGGTCGAGCGGCCGATGGTCTCGTCCAGAACGACATCGCAGAGACGCTGGTTGCGGTCCGCCTTCATCCAGCATCACCGAGATTGAGGCGAATGGCGACGGAGCGCGCATGGGCCTCAAGGCCCTCGGATTTGGCAAGCACGATCGCCGCCGGCCCGAGGATCCGCAACTGTTCGGCGTCAAGCCGCAGGATCGATGTGCGCTTCATATAATCGAGCACGCCGAGGCCGGAGGAGAAGCGCGCCGAGCGGGCGGTCGGCAGCACGTGGTTGGAGCCGCCGACATAGTCGCCGATGACCTCGGGCGTATGGCGGCCAACGAAAATCGCGCCGGCATTGCGGATCTTGGCGACCATCGGCTCCGGGTCGGCAAGTGCCAGCTCCAAATGTTCGGCAGCGATCCGGTTTGCCAGCGGTACGGCCTCTGCAAGATCGGGCACGAGGATGACGGCGCCGAAATCGCGCCAGCTTGCCGACGCCGTTTCGGCGCGCGGCAGCGTCTTCAATTGCCGCTCGACCGCGTTCTCGACCGCCTGGCCGAATTCCGCATCGTCGGTGATCAGGATCGACTGGGCGCCGACATCGTGCTCGGCCTGGGCGAGCAAATCAGCGGCGATCCAGTCCGGGTCGTTGTGCTTGTCGGCAATGACCAGCACTTCGGAGGGGCCGGCGATCATGTCGATACCGACCGTGCCGAAAACCTGGCGCTTGGCCGCGGCCACATAGGCATTGCCCGGGCCGACGATCTTGGCGACCGGCGCAATCGTCTCGGTGCCATAGGCAAGGGCGGCTACGGCCTGCGCGCCGCCGATGCGATAGATTTCCTCGACGCCGGCGAGCCGTGCCGCGGCCAATACTGCCGGATTGATCGCACCGCCCATTGCCGGCACCACCATGACGATGCGGGGAACGCCCGCCACTTTCGCGGGCAGCGCATTCATCAGCACCGAACTCGGATAGCTCGCCGTACCCCCCGGCACGTAGAGGCCGACGGCATCCACCGCCGTCCAGCGCGAGCCAAGGCCGACGCCCATGGCGTCTTCGTAGATATCGTCCTTCGGACGCTGGCGCGCGTGGTGCGCTTCGATGCGGGTGGCGGCGACCTTGAGCGCGCCGAGAACCTCCGGCTCGACCGCCTGGATCGCCGCATCGATCTCGGCGGCGCTGACCGCCATCGGCGTCGTCTGGAAATCGACGCCATCGAAACGCTTGGAGTATTCGGCAAGCGCCGCATCGCCGTGCAGCCGTACGTCGTCGATGATCGCCTTGACCACCGCATTGACGTCCTCGGACACCTCACGCTTGGTCGTCAGGAATGACGCGAACTTTTGTTCGAAGTCACCGTCGAGAAAATTGAGCCTGATTGCCAAAGGGACGTCCTCGTATGCCAGTGTCACATGCCAATGTGGGCGGATCGATCAGCGTCAAGCGCCTTCGGGGTGCTTGGGCTTGAAAGCGGTTTCCCACGCCCCGCCGGTATCCGCAAGCTGCGTTTCGATGCATTCGACGTCAAGCGCGATCGAGGCGTCACCAGCCAGAACCAGCTCCAGCGTGCCTTCCGGCCCCTCGCCCTCCACCGTGAACTTCAGCGTCAGCAGATCGAGCACCGCTTCGCCATCACGCCGGTCGAAGCCGACGGAGCGGACCGCATTCACCCGCTTGAAGAGGAGAAGCGCCCGCCGGCGCTCGAAGGAGCGGCGCTTGCCATCGGCCGTTTCCCAGACGAAGCGGTTGACGATGAGCGAAAACTGCTTGCGGCGCGCGTCGTATTCCAGGCCCGAAACCTTGAACACGGCATCCTGGACGTGGGCGGAGACGACAGCGAGATCCTCCTCGTCGAGCGCCAGCAGCTTCAATCCGGTCATGCCATCCATTCCTTTCGTTTCGCCGCACATCTTGACGTGCCACAATTGAAATGGACATAGGATGTTGCGCCTGAAACCGCAACGGTATCAGGCGCAACCGAAGAAATCAGTCGCTGACGCGCTCCACGTGCGCGCCGCAACGGGTGAGCTTCTCTTCGAGCCGTTCGAAGCCGCGGTCGAGGTGGTAGACGCGCGAGACCATGGTTTCGCCTTCGGCGGCAAGGCCGGCGATGACGAGCGAGACAGAGGCGCGAAGGTCGGTCGCCATAACAGGCGCACCCTTCAGGCGGCTGACACCCTCGATCTTGGCCGTCTGGCCCGAGAGCGAGATCTTCGCGCCGAGGCGAGCGAGCTCCTGCACATGCATGAATCGGTTCTCGAAGATCGTCTCGGTGATGTGCGAGGTGCCCTTCGCCATCGTCATCAGGCCCATGAACTGCGCCTGCAGGTCAGTCGGGAAGCCCGGGAAGGGATCGGTGACGATATCCACCGGCTTGATGCCGGCGCCATTGCGCACGATGCGGATGCCGCTGTTGGTCTCGGTGATCTCGGCGCCAGCGCGGCGGATCGCTTCGAGAGCCGTGTCGAGCAGGGCCATGTCGGTGTCTTCGAGGATGACGTCGCCGCCGGTCATGGCAACGGCCATGGCATAGGTGCCGGTCTCGATGCGATCCGGCAAGACGCGGTGGCGCGCGCCGGAAAGCGAACGTACGCCTTCAATTGTGATCGTCGGCGTGCCCTGGCCGGTGATCTTGGCGCCCATGGCGTTGAGGCAGTTGGCAAGGTCGACGACTTCAGGCTCGCGCGCGGCGTTGCCGAGCACCGTGGTGCCGTTGGCAAGGGTCGCTGCCATCATCAGAACGTGGGTGGCGCCGACCGACACTTTCGGGAAGGTGTAACGCGCACCGATCAGGCCGCCGGCGGGCGCCGTCGCGTTGACGTAGCCGCCATCGATCTCGATGTCGGCGGAAAGCGCCTTGAGGCCCTCGATGAAAAGATCGACCGGACGCGTGCCGATGGCGCAGCCGCCCGGCAGCGAAACTCGCGCCTTGCCTTCACGGGCGAGCAGCGGGCCGATGACCCAGAAGCTCGCGCGCATCTTCGAGACCAGCTCGTAAGGGGCGGTCGTATCGACGATGTTGCGGCAGGTGAAGTGGATGGTGCGGGCGTAGCTCTCGCCCTGGCGCTCGCGGCGGCCGTTGACGGAGATGTCCGCGCCATGATTGCCGAGGATGCGGATCAGCTGCTCGACGTCGGCCAGGTGCGGCACGTTTTCGAGCGTCAGCGTGTCGTCGGTCAGAAGCGACGCAATCATCAGCGGCAGGGCCGCATTCTTGGCGCCCGAAATCGGGATGACGCCATTGAGCTTGTTGCCGCCTACAATCCTGATGCGATCCATGAGGCCTCTCGAACGGGCTTGGCCCGCCTTTCCAAAATAATCCGATGTTGTCTGAAGGCGCCTCTTTAGTGGAGACGCCGCGAAATTAGAAGTACCTTGAACGCCGCGCATCCGTTCAGACGCCTGGCGCTGTAATATTTAGGTCGTTGCACAGCTTTCCCCCGCGATCGGTCCCGATTTACGGACCTGTGCATTCGAACGGCCGATGGCCATGCCGCCGGCAAATTGAAAACGAAGCGGCGGATACCGCTTCCTGCCCGTACTAATCTTGGGATTCGTCCGTTTTTGCGGCAGGAAGACCGCTGACTTCATCAGCAGCGCCGGATCGGCGCGCCCGCATCTGCTGCTTGCGGCGCATGAGGTTGTCGCGCAAGTTCCTGGCAAGACGCGCCTTTTTCAGGTCCGCCTCGGTCGTATCCTTTATCTTTTTCTGGCGCACCTTGCCGTCCGCCTGCCGCTCGTCAGGCGTAGACACGGCCTTGCCGCTTTCTTCGTCGTCTGTTTGCATGCCCATGCCATAGCGCAAAACCAGGGTCTTCGGAAGCGCCAGCGACTTTTCTCACAGCTCTTCACGAAAAACTTCGAAAACCTGCTTGCGCTCCCGGCTCAGCTATGGCAATAGCCCCCTCGCTTGATGCGGCTGACACACGAACCGGCCGCCAGATGCTGCTATAGCTCAGGGGTAGAGCACTCCCTTGGTAAGGGAGAGGCCGAGAGTTCAAATCTCTCTAGCAGCACCAGTTTTCTCTCAAGAGATACAATCGGTTATTCGCGTGCGAAGCGCTTCGCAATGTTCCGTCGGTTGCCATCTGCAAGCCGCCTCATCCGAACATTTGCCCGCGTCACCCATGACGGCTCAGTGGCTCACGCCTTACCCTTTTCGGTCCACCGACAGCCATTCACCTGGTACGTCCTCTGCGCTACACTTCGATTCGGGCGCGCCCACGCCTCCCCCCTCCGATCGGGAAAGCAGATTTCATGCGGGGCCATCCATCATCGAACCGACTGTTCGAGCATTGCGCATAAGGAGGGATTGCGAAGGTTGCTCGCATCAGGAGGTTACCGATGAAACTGACTGCGCCGATCTACCATCTGAAACGCAAGGCGAAACGCCTATGCCGCGGCGAAGCCATTTCCTTGCACGAGGCGCTCGATCGCATCGCGGTGCAAGAGGGTTACAGCAATTGGAGCCTGCTTGCTGCCAAACATGCGGCGGCGGGTATCGAAACGCCAATCCAGCATTCGCAACTCGACCCCGGCGATCTCGTTCTCCTCGGCGCGCGTCCCGGCCAGGGTAAGACGCTGCGAGGCCTCGCGCTTGCTGTTGAGGCGATGAGGGCCGGCCACAGAGCCTTCTTCTTCACGCTGGAATACACCGTTGCGGACGTGATCGGGCGCTTTACCGCCATCAAGGCCGACTACGACCAGTTTGCGTCGTTATTCGAGATCGATTGCTCCGACACGATCAGTGCCGACCATATCGTTGACAGGCTGTCGACGGCGACGCCAGGCACGCTTGTGGTGGTGGATTATCTCCAGCTTCTCGATCAGCGGCGTGAAAACCCCACGCTTGGCGATCAGGTGCGCAAATTGAGGGCATTCGCGCGGCAACGCGGGCTGATCATCATCTTCATCTCGCAGATCGATCGGTCCTTCGAAGCCACCGCGAGACGATTTCCGGACCTGGACGATATCCGTATGCCGAACCCGCTCGATCTCCGGCTTTTCGACAAGGCCTGCTTCTTGAGTAAAGGGGAGGCTCGGCTCCAATCAATCAATTGATAGGAAGCTTGGCTGGCTGACATCGGGAACGTATCCGCCTTCGCCGCGTTACAGTTTCAAAGGCAGCAACGCGGAGGCTTCTCAATGAAAGGTATCGTTCTCTGGCTTATGGGCGTGCCGCTCATCGTCATCATCCTTCTCTACATGTTCGTATTCTAGAGAAGCAAAATGCAACGGCAGGTTGGCAGATTAACGCGACCTTAAGATTCCACTGCCAGATTTGACATTGCGATGATGGACAATCGCAACATCTTTGATCCCCTTTTGAAACCGGCTTCTGCCGGTTTCTTTTTTTGATGCACCTGTTTCGTACTTGGCGTTACTTGCTTGCGTTACTTGGCGGTCAGACCTTGACCGCCTGCTCCACGAAATCCTGTGAGCCGAAGAACTTGAGGTAGCGCTCGACCTCGGCCGGGTCACCGGTCGCCTTGCGCGGATTGTCGGACAGCTTCACCGCCGGGCGGCCATCGGCTTCGCTGACCTTGCAGACGATCGAAATCGGGCTGAGACCGCTGATTTCTGTCGGCGCGCAACCGGCGAAATCGTTGGTGAGGTTGGTGCCCCAGCCGAAGCTCATGCGCACGCGCCCCTCGAAGTGGCGGTACGTCTCGATGATCGTGTCGACGTCGAGACCGTCGGAGAAGATCAGCAGCTTTTCCCGGGGGTCTCGGCCCATCTTCTTCCACCAGGTGAGGATCTTTTCACCGCCCTCGATCGGCGGCGCACTGTCCGGCCTGAAGCCCGTCCAGTCCGCCACCCACTTCGGCGCGTCACGCAGGAACGCCGCTGTGCCGAAAGCATCGGGCAGGACGATCAGGAGATTGCCGCCATAGAGTTGGTTCCAGTCCTGCAGCACCTTGTATGGGGCGGCAGCCAGTTCCTTGTCGTTGCGGGCAAGGGCTGCGGCCACCATCGGCAATTCGTGTGCGTTGGTGCCAAGCGCTTCCAGATCGTTGTCCATGGCGAGCAACACGTTGCTGGTACCGGAGAACGAGCTTCCGATTCCTTCCTTCAGCGCCTCGACGCACCAGCGCTGCCAAAGGAAGCTGTGGCGGCGGCGCGTGCCGAAATCGGAAATCCTGAGGTTCGGATACTGCCTGAGGCGCTCGACCTTGGACCACATCTTTGCCTTGGCGCGGGCATAGAGCACATCGAGGGTAAACGGGCCGAGGCCCTTCATCGCCGAGCGCGATCGCAGTTCGTTGATGATCGCCAGCGCCGGGATCTCCCACATGGTGGTCTCCGCCCAGCGGCCGCGGAAGGTCAGCTCGAACTGGCCGTCGCTGCGTTTCAGCTCATAGTCGGGCAAGCGGAATTTCGCGAGCCAGGCGAGAAACTCCGGGGAGAAGATCTGCTTGCGGCCATAGAAGGTATTACCGGCAAGCCAGATCATTTCCTTCTTGGAGAAACGCAGCTCGCGTGCGTGATCGAGCTGCTCGCGCAGTTCCTGCTCGTCGATCTCGTCGGCAAGCCGCACCGTCTTCGTGCGGTTGATCAACGAGAAGGTCGCGTCGACATCCGGATAGAGCTGCCAGATCATCTGCAGCATCAGGAGCTTGTAGAAATCCGTGTCCAGCAGGCTGCGTACGATCGGGTCGAGCTTCCAGGCGTGATTGTAGACGCGCCTGGCGATATCGGTCTTCGTCATCGGTGAAATTGCTCCTTCCTCTTGGGCGAGGCTAGATCATCCCGGCTAATTCAGCTCAACGCCGGCGTCACGCATGCGCGTGATCATGGCATGAAGAGAGCCATTGAGGTCGATGCCCCGACAGGCGTCGAGAACGACCGAGGTCGAGAAGCCCTGCGTCACCGCGTCGAGCGCGGAGAAAGCAACGCAGAAATCGGTCGCGAGCCCGCAGAGCGTCACCTTTTTGATGCCGCGGTCCCTGAGATAGCCAGAAAGACCGGTCGGCGTCCGGCGGTCGTTCTCGAAGAAGGCGGAATAGCTGTCGATCTGAGGGCGGAAACCCTTGCGGATCAAAAGCTCGGCGCGGGTCCATTCGAGCGCCGGATGGAATTCGGCGCCAGCGCTGCCCTGCACGCAATGATCCGGCCAGAGCGTCTGCGCGCCATAGGGCATGGCGATCATTTCGAAGGGGTTTTTACCAGGATGGCTGGAAGCGAAGCTCGAGTGGCCGGCCGGATGCCAGTCCTGGGTCAGAACCACATGCTCGAAGCGATCGATCAGGCCATTGATCATCGGCACGATCTCGTCGCCACCCGCGACACCGAGCGCTCCGCCCGGGCAGAAATCGTTCTGCACATCCACGACGATCAACGCTTTATCCGCCATCATTCACCTCTTGGCCGATCAACTGGTTATCGATCACCAAAATCGATTTAAGTCCAAGATCAATCACAGAATTTGAGCGACGACAAGCCAGTTCCGCAGGCTTCGAGGATCAGGAGGATAGATAAGCAAAAAGGGCGCCGGCATAGCCGGCGCCCTTGAACAAATGCGATTGAAAACAATCAGTTTCCGAGACTGTTGATGTTGTCCGCGATCGAGAAGCCGGAATTGGCGATGCCGACCGGCTGGGCGACGAAGTTGAGGAACTTCGAGAAATCGACCGACGGGTGACGCGAGGCATAGATGACGTCGCGATTCTTGACCGGGAAGGTCTGTCCGACGATCAGGCTGTCAGGCTTGCTCATGTCGAAGCGGTAGACGATCGGGTAGCGACCGACGCTGTCGGTCTTCATGCCCTTGCGCAGCATTTCGTTGAAACGCTGCTGACCGAGCAGGCTCATGACCACATCCGGTTCTTCGTAACGGAAGATGAAGTAGCCCTTCATGTCGAGCGTGTAGTCCGAACCACCGCCAGCAAGGCCCATGGCCTCGAGCAGGTTCAGGTCGTTGGCGCCGAATTCGACGCGCTGGTTGGCCTTGACCGCACCGAGGATCGTGAAGCGGCGCGGATCGCGCGTCACGAAGATCTGGTCGCCCGGCTTGACGTGGATATTTTCCGACGGGTTTTCGATGATCGACTTCAGAAGAACCGTTCCGGTCTTCTTGCCGCGCACCAATGTGACGAAGGTTTCATAGGGCTGCGCGACCGGGCCGCCGGCCTTGGCGATGACTTCGTTGATCGTCTCGTCGACGAGGCTGAGCGGCACCACGGACGATTTACCGACAGCGCCCGACACCGTAACGTTGCGCGACGCGGTGCTCATGCTCGTGACGATGACGTCAGGCTCGACCGCCTTCTGCTTCAAGGCTTCCAGAATTTCCTGGCGCGCCTGCTCCAGCGTCAGGCCGGCAAAACGCACGGGCCCGACATAAGGTATTGCCGCCTTGCCATCCGGCTGGACGACGAGATCGATGCTTGTCTGCTTGGAATCCTGCGTCGAGAACAGGCCGTCGCTGCCGGCTTCGAAGATCGAAACCTTGAGGGCGTCACCGACGCCGATCACGACGCGGCCGACGCCGCCGCCGACGCCGAAACGGCGATTGAGCGTCGAGGAGACATAATCGGAAACGAGACGTGCGGAGCGCCCGTCCACATCGACGATGTCGAAAACCGTTGCATTCTGGCGGCCGATCTCGGCGCCGGACTGGCCGGCATCCTTGACGATCGCCCCAGCCAGCGGCCCCTCACCAGGCACAGCCTGGCATCCGACAAGGGCGGAACAAAGCAGAAGGGCACTGACTCGTTTCAACTACGACACTCCACATTCGGCACAGCCATGATTTTGCTCATGGTTCCGCGCCGCATCATCCCCCGGCAGGGAATTTCGCCGGTCTCTGAAAAGCACAATCGCCGTCCCACAACAAGTCACCCCAAGACCAAGACGGGCAATTTATTTGAGCCCGCGTCTTTCTGGTCATACCTTCGATACCTTGAGCGTGGTTTGTCGCCCAATCCGACTTGGACTGGCGTTGACAGCGTGTATATCTTCAGTCTTTGGGGTTGAAAGCTAGGGACTTTAAGTTAAAAGCTGACTAATGAGGCGGAACGAATATAGCTGGGGATAGCCCACAAGCATGACGATTGGCGATTGCATTTCGACCTCCGCCGCGCAATCGCAGGTGCAACTTTAACGGCATTTTAGAGCGTTCGATCATACATGGCTGTTGAGATTATTGGGCGTGCATGCCTCGCCCCTGGAGCAGAATCGCCCTCGGCGTTGTTCAAACTTCTACGTCAGGGCAAGTGCACCGTCACCAGCATTCCATCGGATCGCTGGGACGTCGCGCGATTCTGGCATCCCGTCATGGGCACGCAGGGAAAGACCTATTCCTTCGCGGCCGGCGTGCTGGATCAACTCTACGATTTCGACCCGGCCGTCTTCGGCATGTCGCAGCGCGAGGCCATGTATATGGACCCGCAGCAGCGCGTGCTCCTGCAGCTTGCCTGGCGGGCGCTTGAAGACGCCAACATCTCGTCGACGTCGCTGCACGGCGAAAACGTCGGTGTCTATATCGGCGCATCGAGCCTCGACCACGCCAACCTGACGGTCGAGGATCCGGCCGCAGCCGGCCCCTATTTCATGACCGGCAACACGCTGTCGATCGTGTCGAACCGCATCTCGCATATCTTCGGCCTCAGCGGCCCGAGCATGACGGTCGATACCGCCTGTTCCTCCTCGCTGGTCGCACTCGACCAGGCGATGCGGGCCCTGACATCGGGCGAGATCGACACGGCGATCGTCGGCGGCGTCAACATTCTTGCCCACCCCCTGCCCTTCGTCGGCTTCGCCCAGGCGCGCATGCTGTCGCCGGAAGGCCTCTGCCGCGCCTATGACAATGACGGCGCCGGCTACGTGCGCGCCGAAGGCGGCGTGGTCTTCGTGCTGCGCCGTTCTGATCGCGCACGCCGCGAAAAAGACCGCAGCTATGCGCGCATCGTCGCGACCGGCGTGAATTCGGCCGGGCGCACCAACGGCATTTCGCTGCCGTCGCGCGAAGCCCAGGCCAATCTGCTGAGAGCGATCTACGAAGGCAACGGCATCGACGCCAATCAGGTGGCGTTCGTCGAGGGCCACGGCACCGGCACCAAGGTCGGCGACCCGGCGGAAGTCTGGTCGATAGGAACGGTCATCGGCGCCAAGCGCCGGGCGCCCGTGCCGATCGGCTCGATCAAGTCGAACATCGGCCACACCGAACCCGCCTCCGGCCTCTTCGGCATGCTGAAGGCCATGATGGCGCTCGAGAACAATTACCTGCCGGCGTCGCTGCATTTCGATACGCCGAACGAGCATATCGATTTCGACGGCCTGAACGTTCGCGTCACGGCAAACCCGATCGAGCTTCTGCGTGGAAAGCGCGCGCGCCTCGCCGGCATCAACTCGTTCGGCTTCGGCGGCGCCAATGCGCACGTCGTTATCAGCGACCCGGAACCGGCGGCCGATGAAAAGGCCGTTAATCCGTCGTCCTCGGGACACGTGTTCCTCGCGAGCGCCCATACGCAGTCGAGCCTGGAAGCCCTTCTCAAGGATTACAAGATGGCTTTCGCGCATGCTTCCAAGAGTGAAGCCCGTGCGATGATCGCCGCATCGGGTGCCAACCGCACCCATATGCGCCATCGGTTTGCCGCCCGTAGCGACCAGCCCGAAGATATCGTCCGTGCGATCGCCAGCCACCTGGAAAAGCCCGGCTCGGATATCGGCGAGGTCGGCGAGGCCGTCGCTCGCGACGCCAAGGTCGCGTTCGTGTTCTCCGGCAACGGCTCGCAATGGGCCGGCATGGGTGTGGAAGCCTTCCGTGAAAACCTGCATTTCCGCCAGTGTTTCACCTCGGTCAGCGCGCTGTTCAAGTTCCACTCGGATATCGCGCTTACCGATCTCCTGACCGATCCTGATCTCGACAAGAAGCTTGCCGACACGAAGATCGCCCAGCCGCTGCTCTTTGCGGTGCAGGCTGCCCTGTCGGATTCGCTGGTTGCCATGGGCATCAAGCCGGTCGCCGTTTTCGGTCACTCCGTCGGTGAAATCGCCGCGGCCTACGCGGCCGGTGCACTGTCGCTCGTCGATGCGGTTTCGATCGTTGCCAAGCGCTCGCTGCACCAGGACCTGCTTGCCGGCCATGGCACGATGGCTGCCGTCATGCTCGGTGAAGAGGCTGCTCGCGCTTTCGCCGAGGCTCGCGGCCTTGACGAACTCTGCGTTGCTGCGGTCAACGCCCATAACTCCGTGACGATCTCGGGCCCGGCCGACCAGATCTCGGCCTTCCGCGATGCCGCCCGCAAGGCGAAGATCCCGGTCCAGATCCTCGACATCAACTATCCGTTCCACCACCCGATCATCGACCGGGCGAAGGATGCCTTCCTTTCGGATATCCCCGATATCGCGCCGCGCCGCACCGAACTCGCCTATCTCTCGACGGTGACGGGTGCAGCACTCGAGGGCACGCAGCTCGATCCGGAATACTGGTGGAAGAACGTTCGCGAGCCGGTCCGCTTCCAGGCGGCTGCAGAAGCCGCGATCGAAATGGGCTGCCGCCTGTTCATCGAAATCTCGCCGCGCCCAATACTGTCGTCCTACGTCAAGGAGACGATCAAGCAGGCAGCCGCCCCCGGCATGGTGGTGCCGACGCTGCTCAGGGACGTCGCCGAAAGCGGCCAGGATCCGATTTCGGCCGCGATGGCGCGTGCCGTTGCGCATGGCGCCGTGGTCGACACGACCCGGGTCTTCGGCAAGCGCAATGCATCGATCGCCCTGCCAAGCCTGCCGTTCGAGCCCGTCGAGCTTCGCCCGGCGGCGACGACCGATGCCACCGACCTCTTCGGCCGGATTGCCAGACCTTACCGCCTGACCGGCTGGCGCAGCGATCCGAACAGCGGCAGCTGGAAGAACCATATCGACGCCCATCTCTTCCCGGACCTTGCCGAACACGTGGTGGACGGCAAGGCGATCTTGCCGGGCAGCGGCTTCATCGAGATCGCCGTTGCAGCGGCACAGCAGTTCTATGGCAGCGACGAAGTCGAGATCACCAATCTCGAAATCGTCCGACCGCTGGAACTCAGCGACACGAAAATCATGGAGCTGTCGACCGTCCTCTCGCCAGAGACTGGCGACCTCGAGATCCGTTCGCGCGAACGGCTGTCGGAAGACGACTGGGCCGTGCATGCGGTTGCCCGCTGCCGCAAGCCGCTGCCGGCCGGGGATCGCGCCTATCCGTCGCTTGCGGGCCTCGCCAAGACGGCAACGGTGGCACCGGGCCGCGCCTATGAAACGGCACGGCAGTTCGGCCTCGACTACGGTCCCCGCTTCCAGCTGCTCGCGAAAGCGGTTGCCTATGGCGACCGCCTGGTCGATGTAGAATTGAAGACGGCAGACGCCACCGGACACCCGCTGGTCAGCTATGCTCTGAACCCGATCTCGGTCGATGCGACCTTCCACGGCCTGGTGGCGCTCTTCGACCGCTTCACCGGCGACAAGAGCGGCGCACCCTATATCCCGGTCCGTTTCGGTTCCGTGCGTGTCGTCAATGGCGGCCTGCCGATCGCACGCGCGATGATCGAAATCGAACGTGTCAGCGCCAACTCGATCAAGGCGAAGTTCCACTTCTTCGGCCAGTCGGGCGAACCGATCGCGCATTTCGAGGATTGCCGTTTCCGCCGCACCTATCTGCGCAAGCACAAGACGCTCGACGCGCTGTCCTTCCACTACGAGGCAGTACAGTCGGAAGCCGTCCTGCCGGGCCTTCTGCGCAACAGCCTGGCACCGGTCTCGATCGCCATGCCAGTCGCTGGCGAGGCTGGCATCGACAACGCGACGCTGCTCTTCAATGCCGCGATCTATCGCGCCTGCCAGGAGATCGCCCTCAAGCTCGGCAAGGGTCGTTCAACGATCCAGGGCGGCAGCCTGCCCGGCGATTTCGCGTTCCAGTGTTTCCTGACGAGCTGCCTCTACGTGCTCGAAGATGCCGGGCTTTGTGAGCACAAGGATGGTGTCTGGACCGTCGCGCAGGAGTTCAACCTGCCGAGCGTGTCTGAAATTCTGAGCGAACTCTACGGCGAACGGCCTGACCGCGCCGTCGAAGCCGTGCTGATCAACAATGCCTACGCGGAAGCGCTTGCCCGCATCGACGCCTTGCACGCGGGTGACGAAGCGGCCTCGGGCTCGAACTTCATCAGCGACGCCACCATCGACCATCAGGCGGTTCACTCGGAGGCAAGCCGTCAGCGCATGGCCTTCGTGCTGGAAGCGCTCGAAACAGCGCTCTCGACACAGCCCGCCGGAGCGCGTCTGCGCATCGTCGAGCTCGGCAGCGTATCCGCCGGCTTCACCCGACGCCTGGCGACGCTTGCCGAAAAGCATGGTGCCAGCCTCACCGTGTTCGAAGCGCGCGACAACGCCCAGCGCGGCCTTGAACTCTCCTTCGAAAACGACGCCCATGTCCACATCCTCAAGAAAGGCGAACTCGCGACGCTTGCGGCCTTCGATCTTGCCGTCAGCGCCTCCGATGGGTTCTACGGCCTGATCGAAGACGATGTGACGGTTCGCACGGCGTTGCGTACCGCACTGCGTCCTACCGGTGGCATCATCGCCGCGGTCAGCGCGCCGTCGTTGTTCAACGACTTCGCGCTTGGCCTGTCCGAGGGTTGGTTCGCTCGCAGCCAGACGGCGGAGTTTCCGATCGGCAACCTCGCGGCTGGGCCGCACTGGCAGAAATGCCTCGACGATCTTGACCTGCGCGACATCGACATTGCCGACCGCGAATGTGCAAGCGGCAACGTCATCCTGCTCGAAGCGCGTGGCACAGCTGCTGCTGCCGCAGACGTGGCGGTACCGGCGTCCAGCCCCTACCTGTTGCTGGAGATCGCTGGGCACGAACAGCGCGGACCGTCTGAGCCAGCCGTTCGCGTCAGCCTGACCGGCGATGCGACTGCGGACAAGGCCGCGCTCCTGCCAGCCTTCGAGGCGCTGGCGGCCGAACCGCTTCGGGCAGTCTTCCTCGCCTTGCCGACGGCCGCGTCGCGCACCGACGATTCCGCCTCTCTGCAAACGCAGATCCTCGCGCTCGGCACGTTTGCCGAAGCGTTGCGCCAGTATATCGGCGGTGCAGAGCCGGCGGACGACAAGCGGCCCCGTCTGGTGCTTGTTGCGCCTGGCGGCGCACCGATCGCCAGCCGGACGGTCGGCGCAGCGGTCGCAAGCGACGGCGTCAATGCCGGCCTCTGGGCCTTCGCCCGCGTGCTTCAGAACGAATACGAGTTCCTCGACGTCCACTCGCTCGACATCGACGGTTCGCCGGCGACGGCTGCCCAGATGGCTGCGGCATTGCCGCTGCTTGGCGCCGCGGGAGCAAACCGCGAATGGCTGCTCGAAGGTGACGCTGGCGCTGCGCTTTCGGAGATCCGCGCCGTGCCTGGGCCGGTTGACAATGCGCACGCAGCAACAGCTGCTTTCAAGGCTGCAACCATCCGCCAGCGCGTCAGCTCCCAGGTCGGCAGCATCGTCTGGGAAGAAAGCGACATTCCCTCGGCAGGCCCAGGTGACGTCGTCGTCGCGGTCGCGGCCACCGGCCTCAACTTCCGCGACGTGATGTGGGCGATGGGCCTTCTGCCGGAAGAAGCGCTCGAAGACGGCTTCGCAGGCGCGACGATCGGCATGGAGCTTTCCGGCCATGTGGTCGCGGTCGGCGCCGGCGTCGATGACCTCGCCGTCGGCGATGCCGTCATGGCGATTGCGTCCTCCGCCTTCTCGACCCACGCGGTCGTTTCGCGCGCCGGCGTCGCCAGGTTGCCGCAATCGGTCAGCCCGGTCGCCGCAGCGACGGTCCCGGTCGCGTTCCTGACCGCCTATTACGCGATGGTCGAGCTTGGACGGATCCAGCCTGACGAGACGATCCTCATCCATGGCGCCGCCGGCGGCGTCGGTCTTGCCGCTCTGCAGGTCGCAAAGCTGAAGGGTGCCAAGGTCATCGCCACGGCAGGATCGCGCGAGAAGCGTCGCTTCCTGTCGATGCTGGGCGCCGATCACGTCTTCGATTCCCGTTCGCTCGACTTCGTCAACGACATTCGCGCCGTAACGGACGGCGAAGGCGTCGATCTCGTGCTCAACTCGCTGTTCGCCGAGGCCATGGAGCAGAGTCTGGCGCTGGTGAAGCCGTTCGGCCGCTTCCTTGAGCTTGGCAAGCGCGACTATTACGCCGACAGCAAGATCGGCCTTCGGCCGTTCCGCCGCAATGTCAGCTATTTCGGCATCGACGCCGACCAGTTGCTGGTCAATCAGCCGAAGCTGACCAAGCGGATCTTCACCGAGATCGGTGCGCTGTTCGAAGACGGCAAGCTGACCCCGCTTCCCTATCGCGCCTTCGACTTCGACGAGATCGGCAACGCCTTCCGGCTGATGCAGAATGCCGGGCATATCGGCAAGATCGTCGTGCTTCCTCCGGTCGCCGGCACGCATCGTGTCGCCAAGCGTCCGCATGGCGGCATGAAGGTCGATCCGAACGGCATGCATCTCGTCGTCGGTGGCATCGGCGGCTTCGGCCTCGCTGCCGCCAACTGGCTCGTCGAAAAAGGTGCGACGAAGGTCGCGCTCTGCTCGCGCCGTGGCCAGGCGGATGCCGAGACGACGGCGATGATCGAGCTCTGGACGAAGGCCGGCGTTGCCGCCACGGTTCATGCCTGCGACGTCACCGATCCGGCAGCGACGGAGCGCCTGCTCAAGACGCTGCGCGCTGTGGCGCCGCTGCGCTCGATCGTCCATGCTGCCATGGTGCTCGACGACGCGCTGATCAGCAACCTCAACCGCGAGCGCAACCGGCCGGTCATTGATACCAAGGCCAAGGGTGCCGCGGTTCTCGATCAACTGACCAGCGGCGACAAGATCGACAACTTCATCCTGTTCTCGTCGGCGACGACCCTCGTCGGCAACCCCGGACAGGCGAATTACGTCGCGGCCAACGGCTATCTCGAAGGTCTCGCCCGCGCCCGTCGCGCCCGCGGCCTTGCGGGTCTCGCCGTCGGCTTCGGCGCGATCGCAGACAGGGGCTACCTGGTCCAGAACACGGACGTGAACGACATCCTCGCCAAGCGTATCGGCAAGACGGCGCTGAAGGCGCAGACGGCGCTCGACATGGTCGAAAGCCACCTGGCCTTCGATCCAGGCACCGTCGATGCGGCGACCGTGATGATCTCGGAGATCGACTGGTCGGCGGCACGCAATCTGCCTGTCGCCCGCAACGCCCTCTTCGAAGTCATCCTGCGCAGTGCCGACCAGCATGCGACGGGCGGCGAAGGCACCAAGATGGACCTCGTCGCGATGATCGAGGGCAAGTCGCCGCAGGAAGCCGAGGACATTCTCTTCGATCTCGTCGCCGGCGAGATCGCCGCAATCCTGCGCGTATCGAAGGATACGGTCACCCGCAGCAAGGTTCTGAAGGAAATCGGCCTCGACAGCCTCATGGCCGTCGAACTCGGCATGAGCTTCCAGCAGAACACCGGCTTCGACATGCCGCTCAGCGGCGTCGCCGACAACACGACGGTTGGCGATGTCGCGCGCAAGCTCTATGAAAAGGTGAGCAAGCGCGACCAGAGCGACGATGCCGAACCCGCCGACGACAAGATCGTCAGCGAACTTGCGCAACGGCACGTCGGAACGGCGAAGGAAAAAGCACAAGGCCAATGAGCACGAACGGAAACGGTCCAGGCGCATCCAAGATGACCAGCAGCCTCAAAGAGAACCTGCTGGACCGGATGAGAAACACGCATCAATCCTCCGAGCGCAACCGCATGGCGCGTTCGGAGCGGGAGATGCCGCCGCCGGCACGCCGGCAGCAGGCCCGTTTCGAAGACTTGCCGGAATACAAGCAGGTGATGACGCAGAAGTTCGCAAGCGAGCAGCTCGGCATCGCCAATCCGTTCTATCGTGCGCACCAGACGGCGGCGGGCGCGACCACCGTCATCGACGGCCGGAAGCTGATCAACTTCGCCTCCTATGACTACCTTGGCCTCAACCGCCATGCGGAGGTGCTTGCGCGGGCACGCGACACCATCGGCACCTTCGGCATCTCCGCGTCGGCGAGCCGCCTCGTCGCGGGCGAGCGCCCAGTGCATGTGGCGCTCGAAGAAAAGATCGCCAGCTTCTATGGCGTCGATGCTGCGGTCTGCTTTGTCAGCGGTTATCTCACCAATGTCGCGGCGATCAGCTGCCTGATGGGGCCGAAGGACCTCGTCGTCCACGACGAGTTCATCCACAACAGCGCCCTTGCCGGCGTCAAGCTCTCGGGCGCGACACGACGCCTGTTCAAGCACAATGACGTCGCCGACCTCGAACACGTGCTGCGCACCGTTGCCGGCGACTATCGCCGCATCATGGTCATCGTCGAGGGCATCTACTCGATGGACGGCGATGTCGCCGACCTGCCGGCCCTTTTGAAACTCCGGGCCGAATACGGCTTCTGGCTAATGGTCGACGAAGCGCATTCGCTCGGCGTTCTCGGCAAGACCGGCCGCGGGCTTGCAGAACATTTCGGCGTCGATCCGCGCGAGATCGATATCTGGATGGGGACGCTGTCGAAAACCACGTCGAGCTGCGGCGGCTATATCGCCGGCAGCGAAGCGTTGGTCGAAGTGCTGAAGGCCTCGGCCGGCGGCTTCGTCTACAGCGTCGGCCTTGCGCCGGTGCTGGCGGCTGCGGCTACCGCGAGCCTGGAAGTTCTGGAACGCGAGCCGACACGCACGGCGGCGCTGCGCCGCAACGGCGCCCTCTTCCTCAAGCTTGCCAAGGAAGCGGGCCTGGACACGGGCCTCTCGAGTGGATTTTCCGTCGTTCCGGTTCTGGTTGGCGATTCCTTGCGTGCAGTCCAGCTGTCGAACGACCTGCTTGCCGAAGGCGTCAATGCGCTGCCGATCATCCACCCGGCAGTTCCGGAAGGGCTGGCGCGGCTGCGCTTCTTCATCACCAGCGACCACACGGAAGAGCAGATCCGCCGCACGGTAACGCTGACGGCCGAGCGTCTGGCCGACCTTACCGCACGCAACTTCGGCCTCGGCGGCATCGACATCGACCAGATGATGAAAGCGCTCTCGGCGCGCTGACCTGACCGCGTGTGCTGCCGGGTCATGTGGTTGCCGAAGCAGAGCCGCTTCGCACTCTTCCGAACTCTGGAGCGGAATACCAGCATGACGCATGTGATCATTACCGGTGGCTCGAGCGGTATCGGATTTGCGGTCGCATCGATCTACGCGGCGCGCGGGGCGCGCCTCTCGTTGATCGCCCGCTCCCGTGGCCTCCTGGAAGACGCCCAAGCGAAACTTGTCGCGTCCAGCGGGGCGAACGCCGACAGTATCCGGATCGAGGCCGCCGACGTCGCGGTGGAAAGCGATGTCGAAGCGGCGATCCGGCGGTGCGAACAGGCTTTCGGCCCCTGCGACATCCTGGTCGCATCCGCCGGCATCGTCGAACCCGGCCGGTTCGAGGAACTCGACAGCGCCTCGTTCCGGCAGCAGATGGACACCAATTTCTCCGGCACGGTGCATGCGGTCCGCGCTGTCTACGACAGCATGAAGCGGCGCCGGCGCGGCCGGATCATGATGATCTCGTCCGGCGCGGGGCTGCTCGGCATCTACGGCTATTCGGCCTACTGCGCCTCCAAGTTCGCCGTGCACGGCTTTGCCCAGGCTCTGCGTTCGGAAGCTCGTCCGCACGGCGTCAGCGTCTCCGTCTGCTTTCCGCCGGATACGGAAACGCCGCAGTTTCAGCGCGAGCTCGCGGCCCGACCGCCGGAAGCCGCCACGATCATGGGCACGGTCAGGCCCTGGCCAGTTGAAGCGGTGGCCAGGCGGATCGCCAAGGGGACCGACCGCGGCCGGTTCGAAGTCTATTTCGGCACGACATTGTTTCTCCTTGGCCGCTTCGCTCCCGCCGTTCGTCCCTTGCTCAACTGGTGGTTCGACCGGGCGATTGTGCGGTGCGGCAACACGGCGACGCATAATCGTGGAGTGTCCGAGCACCGGACCTGACGGTGCTTGTACCTAGCATCGATAAGATCTAAGTGTCGGGCGGACGCTGTGCCGCATAAAGCGGCATCGGCCAGCATGAAGACATGAAGGTTTCCGCTTGGCGTTGCTTCCCTTTCAGCTGCACGACTACCCGATAACACTGACGCTTAGTTGTTATCTGCTGTCCTGTGCGGTGATCTTCTTCACCGACCGCTTCGCCTTGCCGAAGCGCGAGCGGCGCGCCAATCCCTCGCCCTTCGGACGCACCCAGGACGTGATCGATGTGCTTGCCCGCCTGCCGGTGATCGCGCTGGTCTTTGCCGGCTTCTTTGCGGGATCCTGGCGTCCGCTCTATGCGGCGGCCGGCACGATGAGCTTCTTCATCATCTTCACCGGCATTTCCCGCGCCAAGTTCAAGTTCATTCGCGAGCCGCTGATCTTCTCGGACATCGCGCTCGTCGTCGACGTGTTCAAGTACAAGACCATCTTCTACGCGAGCTCGCTGAACGTCGTCTTCTGGACCGTCGCCTTCCTCTACGTCTTCGGCGTTTCCGGCCTCTACATGTATTTCGAGCCGGCCATTCTGCCGGATCGGGGCAAGGCCTTCTGGATCCTGGTGATGCTCGGCGTCGCCTATGGTCCCTGGCTCCTGCTCTTCTACGGCCCGGTGAACCGGCCGACGGCGGCCCTGGTGCAGCGGCTGCTCAAGGTCCTCGACGTCAAGATGAATACCGTGCGCTTCGGCACCTTCGGCTCGGTCGTCTTCCGCTTCATCATCTGGCTTGGTGTCCGGCGCGAAAAGATCGTCGCGGAACTCTCGGAAATCGTGCGGGCCGCCGTGCAGGACCTCATCGGCGACGACGGCTCGCCGCTGATCGTCGTCTGGCAATCGGAATCCTTCATCGACATGCGGCACTTCGGCGTCGACACGCTGAACCTGCCGACGCTGGACCGGCTGCGGCGCGAGGCAGTGCAGTGGGGCCGGCTCAGCAGCGTGTTCGAAGGTGGGTATACGCTACGCACCGAATTCGCCGTCATCAGCGGCCTCGTGCCCGACGACATCCATGTCGACGCCAGCTATCCCTATCTGCGCGCGTCGCACTATGCCGATGTCGTCTGGCCCGGAAAGATGAAGCGCGCCGGCTGGAACACCCACTTCATCCATCCCTATGACCGCACGTTCTTCCTGCGGCACAAGGCGATGCCGCAGCTCGGCTTCTCCAAGCTGACGATGCTCGACGGCTTCGACCATCGCCCCGAGCGCGACGGGCCCTATGTCTCCGACGAGAAGCTCGCGGCGAAGGTGATCGACGCCAGCGAGAAGCTGCCCGAAGACGAAAGCGGCTTCATCTTCGTCGCCTCCATGGCCAATCACGGCCCGTGGGAGCCGGGCCGCGTCGGTGATCTCACCAATCCCGTCGACATCTATCTGGCCATCCTCGAACAGTCCGACGCAGCGCTCAACACGTTGAGCGAGCGCCTCGACAAGCTCGACCGTCCGGTCTGGCTCGTCTTTTACGGCGACCATGCGCCGCTGCTCAAATCCTTCGCCGATCCCTTCCCGGATCCGCGCACGGACTATCTGATCGTGCCACTCGCCAAGGCGAAGCGGTCGTCGCACAAGCCGGCCGAGCCGAGCAACGTCGAAGCCTGGAACCTGATCGAGGCGCTTCTCAACCACGCGAATCTCAGAAAGGATACGCTGCGTTAGCGGCGATCGGCGGATGGAGAACGCTTCGATGACATCGGCCGGTGTGGCCGGCCGGCAAAGGCAGCGGGTCTTCCTGTTCCTGCAGGGCCCCTCCTCGCCGATCTTCCGCAAGATCGCCGACCGGCTCGAAGCCCTTGGCCACCGCTGCCTGAGGATCAACCTCAACGTCGGCGACCAGATCTTCTGGCGGCGCAAGGGCGGCTTCAACTATCGCGGCACGGCGGCAGCCTGGCCCGGCTATCTCGAGGCATTCATCGCCACCCACGGCGTCACCGACATGCTGCTGTTGGGCGAAGAGCGGCCCTATCACCAGGCAGCGACCGCCGTCGCCCGCAGAACCGGCGTCAATGTCGCCATTATCGAAATGGGCTATCTGCGGCCGGACTGGCTGACGCTCGAGCGCAACGGCATGTCGTCGAACTCCCATTTTCCCGTCGATGCCGGGCAGATCCTTTCGGCCGCCGCAGATCTGCCGGAACCGGACTGGCGCAAGCGCTACAGCCAGACGTTCCTCGCCGATGCGAGCTACGACCTGCTCTACAATCTGCCGAACGTCTTCTTCTGGTTCCTGTTTCCGCACTATCGCCGTCACGCGATATTTCATCCGCTCGCCGAATATGCCGGCTGGATACGGCGGCTGCTCTCCGAGAAGCGGCGCAACGCCGAAGCGGTGGCGACCGTTGCGAAGTTGCTTTCGGAGGACGTCCCCTACTTCGTCTATCCGCTTCAGCTCGAAACCGACTTTCAGCTCAGGGCGCATTCGCCCTTTCACAGCCAGAAGGATGCGATCGCTGACGTCCTGACCTCCTTCAGCGCCTTTGCCGCGCCGAATGCACGCCTGGTCTTCAAGGTGCATCCGCTCGACAACGACCTGATCCCGTGGCGCAGCTTCATCGAGCAGCAAGCGGCAACGCGTGGCTTGAGCGGACGGGTCTTCTATCTCGACGGCGGCAACCTCGATACGCTTGGCGAGGCGAGCGCCGGCATGGTCACGGTAAATTCGACCGCCGGCCTGCACGCCTTGAAGCAAGGGCGGCCGGTCAAGGTACTCGGCACTGCCGTGTTCGATATTGCCGGTCTGACCGACCAGCAGCCACTCGACGCTTTCTGGCGGGCGCCGCAGGCGCCGGAACCTGAACTCAGTGTCGCCATGTTCCGCCTGCTTGCGGCGACGATCCAGGTGCGCGGCAACCTCTATTCCCGCGCCGGAACCGATGCCGGTGCGGAAGCGATTGCCCAGCGGCTGCACGAAGACAGCCTCAACGAGCCTGGGGCCTTTGTTGACCCCGCGCCGAGACAGAAGCCTGCGAAACGCGCGCCTTCCGCTTGCCGCTAGAGTAATCGCCTACCTATCGGCGGTGATCTAGCGTGGCGCGAGTGCCGCTGCGATTGCTGCGACCAGCATAAGGCCGGCTGCGGCCAAGGGCAGCACGGAAAAGCCAGCCCCGCCATAGACCACACCGAAACCAAGCGTTCCCACAAAGAGCGACAGATAGGTGACGCCGCTGTTCAGTCCCATGATCGCGCCCCGCCTTGTGGGGTCGAGCCCCGTCAGTCGCATGATCAGCACGTTGAGACCGAAATGGTTGGCAAGGCCCCAGAAGAACACGACGACCAGCATGGCCGTGTAGGAGCCGCTTGCGGCCGCCATCGCCGCATAGACGCCGGCGACGACCAGGAAGATCAAGGGTAGCAAGTTGCCGGCGCCGAAACGGTCGATCAGCCGGTCGAGCAGTGCTGCCGCGCCGAAGCCGAAGCCGTAGGAAACGGCCACGAGGCCATTGGCGCTCAGCGGCAATCCGAGCGCCGCATGCAGGTGTTCGCCGATATAGGCATAAACGCCGTAGAAGGCGGCCATGAAGGCGGCACAGGCGATCAGCAGCGGCCCGGCGCCACGCACGCCAAGCGCAGCAAGCGGCGACGTCGTCTTGCCGGCCAGACCTTCCCGTACCGGCGCGAGCCTGACGGCAGCGCAGGCAACCAGCGTCGCCGCGGCAACGACGAAGTAGACGGCGCGCCATCCCCCGAAGTCGGCGATCGCTGCCGATAGCGGCACACCGGCCACCATGCTGAGCGTCCAGCCGGTCAATACCAGGCCGATCGTCTCGCTCTCCCGTCCGGCCGGCGCGATGACCGAGGCCAGCGTATAGATCGAGGGAAGCGCAATGCCGGTGGCGACGCCGACAACAAGCTGGGCGGCGACCAGGAAGGCCAGCACGGGCGCAAGCGCACTGCCGGCAAGCCCGCCGGCCAGAAGCAGCAGCGCGGCAGCCAGAATGCGATGAGGGCCGTACCGATCGATGAAGCGGCCAAGGAAGATGGCGCTGACGGCCGTACCCAGTCCGAACGCGGCCGAAGCGACCATCACGGAGGGAACATCCGCGCCGAGGCTCCGCGCCACCTCCGGCGCGATCGGACCCAGCGCCAGAGAGTTCGAGCCGATGACGCCGACGCACACGGTCAGGACATAGGCGAAGGGCGGGATGCGCGCCCTGTCGATCGAGACCCTGTCGATTGGATCTGGCGAAACTTGTTGATTGGTGTTCGTCATTCCTTCATTTTTGCAGAATGAAATTCAGCAACAAGAGGAATTGTCGGTATGGACCAAAATACAGATGACGTTCGGCGGAAGCGTCCGCCGGAGCGCGACCTCGACGCCATGGACCGAAAACTATTAGGCGTCCTCGTCGAGGACGCGACCACGAGTTATGCCGAGCTTGGCGAACGCGTCGGACTTTCGCCGCCGGCGGCGCATGAGCGGGTGAAACGGCTCCGGCGTTCGGGCGCGATCCGCCGCGTGTCGGCCCTCATCGATCCGGACGCGGTCGGAAAGACGCTGCTTGCCTTCGTCCATGTCGATACGACCGGCTGGGGCAAGACGCAGGCACTGCTGGCGATCGAGGAATGCCCTGAGGTGGAGGAGATCCACTCGGTCGCCGGCGACACCTGCATGCTGCTCAAGGTGCGCACCGAAAGCACGCATGCGCTCGAAGGGCTGCTGGCGCGGCTCTACGACACACCCGGCGTCAAGGCGACGCGCAGCTATGTGGTGCTTTCGACCTATCTGGAACGGCCGGTGCAGCCAGGCACGACGAGCGATTGGCCCGCCGTGGTGAAAGGTTAGGCTGCTTTCGTCAGACGGAGATCCGCTCTGGCGGCCTCAGACGACGCCGGCGCGCAGCAGGTCGTGGATATGCAGGATGCTGACCGGCGCCCCGCCATCGTCGACGACGAACAGCACGGTCACCTTGTGCTGCTGCATGAACTCCATGGCGCCGCTTGCGAGAACGTCGCCGCGGATCACGCGCGGATTGCGCGACATCACCGCTTCGACCGGCTGCAGCAGCAGGTCGCCGGACATATGACGACGCAGATCCCCGTCGGTGATCACGCCAGCCAGCTTGCCGCCATCGTCGACGATGCCGACGACACCGAAACCCTTGGACGACATCTCGATCAGCGCCTCGCTCATCGGGCGGCCGACGCTGAGAAGCGGCATCTGGGCGCCCTCATGCGCCAGCTCGCGCACCAGCCGCAGTTGCGCGCCGAGCTTGCCGCCCGGATGGAAGGTCTTGAAGTCCTCGGCCGAAAAGCCGCGCCGCTCCAGGAGCGCGATCGCGAGCGCGTCGCCGATGGCAAGCTGCAGCATGGCCGACGTCGTCGGCGCGAGGCCGTGCGGACAGGCTTCCTGAACCTTCGGCAGGACAATCGGCACTTCGGAGTTACGGGCAAGCACGCTGTCGCGGTTGGCGCAGATCGAGACGATCGGCACGTTGAAGCGCTTGGCGTAGGTGAGCATGTTGGCAAGCTCGGCCGTCTCGCCCGACCAGGAAAGCAGGATCAGCACGTCCTGCGAGGTGACCATGCCGAGGTCGCCGTGGCTCGCTTCGGTCGGGTGCACGAAATAGGCGGATGTTCCGGTCGATGCCAGCGTGGCTGCGATCTTGCGGCCGATATGGCCGCTCTTGCCGACGCCGGAGACGACGACGCGCCCCTTGCTTTCGCCGATCAGTTCGACGGCTTCGACGACGCTGCGGGCAAAGATCTCGTCGGCGCCGAATTGATCCGCAAGCGCCTTGATGCCGGCCATCGCGGTCGTCAGCGTCCGGCCGATCGATTCCAAAGCCGCATTTGCGGTGCGATCATCCGCCGATGCATGTCTCAAACCCATGATGACCCCAATTCTGCGAAGACTTAAGCAACAGGCATGAATTTGCCCGCCAGACCATTGACGGCAGATAAGCGCTTTTTCTTGGCAAACCAAGTCTTGGAAGCAGAGTTCGGGGGAAAACTGGCGCGATCCGCGGCGTTTTCGTCAGCCGGCGCGCTTTTCTTCCATTTCGAGCGGCATCGACTTGTCGGCCGCGAATTCTTCGAGCGTCATCGAATCGAGGATAGCGGCAACGGCATCGCGCACCGTCGTCATCGACACCCGCACCTGACAGGTCTCGGGATCGTTGCAGTCTTCGCACACCTCGTAGGCCGTGCGGCTCGCACAGCGGATCGGCGCAAGCGGCCCATCCAGCGTGCGGATGACGTGACCGATGCGGATTTCGGATGCCGGCCGCGACAGCGAGTAGCCGCCGCCAGGCCCCTTCTTCGAGCGCAGCATGCCGGCGTTGCGCAGCTCGAGCAGGATCGTATCCAGGAACTTCTTCGGGATATTGTTGCGCTGTGCGATCTCGGTAATGAAGGCGGTCTCCCCCGGCTCCAGCCGTGCAAGATCGACCAAGGCCTTCAGTCCGTACTTTCCCTTCTTCGTCAGCATTCCGGCACGCTTTCCCTGCGGCGGCACCCCAGAAAACGGGAATCATCCGCGCAAATGCAAATATATCTTGGCATAGCACAAGAAACGTACTGCCAACATATAATTATAGTGGGGAATTGGCCGATGTCGCCGGCATCGCGTGCCGCCGATGCGGCAAGGATTTGCGAAAGTCCTTGCGGCGGAGGCGGGAGAAAAGCCGAAACCGGCTTTTCTCATCCGCTTCAAGTGTTGCTTCAGGCAGCGGCGCTGTGGTTCTGCCGCTTCGCCTGGACGGCCTGGTGGGCCAACAGCTGACGGATCGCGGCACGCGCTTCATCGGCCGAGCCGAAGCGCTTCGCGTCCAGATCCCAGACGTGATACTTCACCGCCAGGAACTTGAAGCGATCTTCATCCGGGACAACAACGCCGACGGCTTCGCCGCCAAATTCGATAACCTGCTTGCTCATACAAATAACGCTCCTTCCACGCCGGCGGCGCGGAGACTTTCAATTTCGGCAAAAGATAAAGTTCGAGGGGTTCGAAGGTCACATTCGGCAGAGATTGCGAATGAGCCATTTTTTCTCTGTTGCGCGACAAAGGAGACGCGTGCCGAAGAAGGCGGCGGTCGAGACGGTTTCAGACATGTCACACTCCTTTGGCTGGTCCGGCATCAGCAATGCCGGAGCGTTCGATGAACAATCGTGAGGCGGACTCCCCGCGTCACATATTGGCAAACTAGAATAATCTACCAATTCCGTCAATTAAAAAGATGAAGAAGAAGAAAAAAATTCTTCACCCCTGAAATTCTAGGGGTAGAGGACGCAAAATCCATCCACCCAGTCCGGAGCCGGAGACCCACGCTATTTAGGAAGCGAAGAATCAGTCTGCAAGGCACGGGTGGATAAAGACAGCACATTCGGACAAAAAAGGGGCGGCCACTGCGGCCGCCCCTTCACGTTTTGTATCCTGAAAGACGACGCTCAGGCCGCCGGCGTTCCCGCCTGCGGCGTAGTGGTGCCGCTGCGGGACGCTTCGCGATCCTTCCACCAACGATTGAGGAAAAGCAGGATCGGACCACCGATGTAGATCGACGAGGTCGTTGCCACGATCACGCCGAAGATCATCGGCCAGGCGAAGCTCTTGACGGCATCGCCGCCCCAGATCGCCATCGGCACCAGCGAGAAGGCCGTCGCCATCGAGGTGAAGATGCATCGCGCGATCACCTGGTTGATACTCATGTCGATGAGATCCGAGAACGGCATCGACTTGTACTTCCTGAGGTTCTCGCGCATGCGGTCATAGACCACGACCTTGTCGTTGACCGAGTAGCCTATCATCGTCAGCAACGCGGCGATGGCCGTCAGGTTGAAGTCGATGCCTGTGAGCGCGAAGAAACCGATCGTCTTGGTGATGTCGAGCAAGAGCACCGCGATCGCACCGACGGCGAAGTGCCATTCGAAGCGGAACCAGATGTAGAGCAGGATCGCCACCATCGCGAGACCGACAGCGAGGAAGCCCGAACGGGCAAGCTCGGTGCTGACGGTCGGGCCGACGACCTCGGTACGCTCGAATGCCGCATCCGGGATCGTCTGGACGACGGCATCCTTGATGCGGTTGAGCGCAGCGGTCTGCTCCTGCTCGCCGCCCGGCTGGCGCTGGACGCGGATCAGGACCGACTTGTCCTGGCCGAATTCCTGCAGTGCCACCTCGCCGATGTTGAGCGCTTCGAGATTGTGGCGCAGCGTCGGAAGGTCGAGCGTGTTCTTCGAGGTGGTTTCGACCTGAATACCACCGACGAAGTCGATGCCGTAGTTGAGGCCTGGCGTGAAGAACAGCACGACCGAGCTTACCGACAGGAAGGCCGACATGCCGATGGCAATGAAGCGGCCCTTCATGAAGGAGAAGGACGGAAGCTTCGGAACCTTGCCGAACAGCGACGGGATCTCGAGCTTCTTCATCTTCCGGCGGACGACGACTTCACGCATCATCAGGCGAACGACGGTGATCGAGGTGAACATCGAGATGATGATGCCGAGCATCATGGTGACGGCGAAGCCCTTGACCGGGCCGGAGCCGAAGGCGAACAGCAGCACGGTGCCCGAAAGCGTCGTGACGTTACTGTCGATGATGGTCGCATAGGCCTTGTTGAAGCCGATATCGAGCGCCTTCATCGCGCCGGCGCCGGCTTCCGTCTCTTCGCGGATACGGGCGTTGATCAGGATGTTGGCGTCCACGGCCATGCCGATGCCGAGAATGATACCGGCGATACCGGGCAAGGTCAGCGTCGAACCGAGCATAGCCAGAAGCGCGACGGTCAGGATCGTGTGCAGCACCAGGCCGACATTGGCGATCATACCCCATGCGCCGTAGAGAACGACCATCAGGGTAACGACGAGGGCGAAGCCGGCAAGACCGGTGTAGATGCCCATGCGGATGGAATCGGAGCCGAGGTTCGGACCGACGGAGCGTTCTTCGATGACGGTGAGCGGTGCCGGCAGGGCGCCGGAGCGCAGCAGCGCGGAGAGAACGGTCGCTTCCTTTGCGGTGAAATTGCCGCTGATCTGGCCGTTGCCGCCGATGATCGGTTCGCGAATGACCGGTGCCGTCAGGACCTTGCCGTCAAGAACAATGGCGAAGGGCCGGCCGACGGCGGCCTGGGTGATTTCAGCAAACTGGCGGGCGCCGAGCGAATCGAAGGTGAAGGACACGATCGGCTCGTTGGTGCGCTGGTCGAAGCCAGCCTTGGCGTCGGCCAGGCGTTCGCCCGAAATCGCCACACGGCTTTCGACGGCGTATTTGTTGTTGTCGTGCGCACCAGGCAGGATGTCGACGCCGCGCGGCGGCGGCTGATTGGGATCCACGGCCTGGTCGACCATGTGGAAGCTCATCTGCGCGGTCGAGCCGAGGAGCTGGCGCAGGGCCGTCGGATCCTCGAGGCCAGGGAGCTGGACGAGGATACGGTCGGAACCGACGCGCTGGATCAGCGGTTCTGCGACACCGACGGTGTCGACGCGCTGGCGGATGATTTCGAGGCTCTGCTCGACCGCCTTGGTGGTGCGGTCGGCAAGGCCGGCCTCGGTCATGGCGATGTTGATGCTGTCGCCGCTATCGGTCACCTCGATATCGGAGGCCGAGCCACCGAAACCGAGCGTGCCGACAGGGGCAGCGAGTTCCTTCAGCTTCGGCAGGACCTTTTCGCGGTCAGCCGGGTCTTCGATCTTCACGGTGACGGTGTCGCCGGCAATGCGGGCCGAAGAGGCCGAAATGCGCTCGGTGCGCAGCGCCCGGCGCGTATCGTCAAGCAGGGTTTCGAGGCGAGCCTTGCGCAGGCCGGCAGCATCGACTTCGAGAACGAGGTGCGAGCCGCCCTTGAGGTCGAGGCCGAGGGTCACCGGCTTGACCGGCAGCCAGCCTGCAAATTGTTCACGTTGTGCCGGCGTCAGCACGTTCGGAAGCGCCGCGATACATCCGAAGATGATCACGACGACATAGACGAGAATCGCCCATTTCGATGTACGCATGTTGTGGTTCCAGAAGAGCCTGCGCGGGCACGGGGCGCGTCGTCAGGGCTTGTTTCATAAAAGGCAGCTGCAGCCGAAGCTGCCAGCCTGCCAAAATCCGTGTGATGGATCAGACGCGCGGAGGTGCGCGAATGTGGGGGCCATGGTTGGCGGCCCCGCCGAGATACGCGGCGGTCTCTCGGAATACCCGCCCGTCCGACGAGCGGGGAAATTCAAATTGGAGCGATGCCGGCAGGAGCGCCGGCAAGCCGTCATCGGCTGCGGACTTGGCGTCCTTGCGCTCCGCCGTAAATCGAAGGTCAGAAAGCGGTGTCGCCCGCGAGAGTTGCCGGGCGGCGGGACGGTCGGTCGAACCGGTGTCTGTGACGTTGCCGGCCTGGGCGCCGGATGCCGAACGGGACGGGATGCTCTGTCCGACCGAGATGACCTGCATTGCGAAGGAGGCGCAGAACAGCCACAGCACGGCGAGAAGCCGGCCGGCCTGCATGTTCTTGCTGCCACCACCCATGCGGTCCATCGAGGACGCGGTCCCTTTCCCTGGCGGTCGAACGCCAGCGAGACGAAAATTGAGCCCGAATGCCCGACCTTACCTAGAGAACATGGCCGGAATCGAGCATGGGCGCCTTTAACACCATTCCGGGCCGGAAAAGTCAAATCCGGCCCGCTTTGTCGTTGTCGTTGTTCAGGGCGTAAGGCCGCTCGTTCGCCGCTCGTGGATCTCGATGAGCGACGGTCCCTTGCGCCTGCCCGCCTCGGCGAGCGCCTGTGAGAGATCGGCGACGGAAGCAAGCCGCTGCCCCTCGACGCCATAGGCCTTGGCCGCCATCAGGAAGTCCGGCGCCGAAGGCTTGACGCCCTCCGGCGTGACGCCGGCATCGACCATGTAGCTTTCGATTTCCTGGTAACCGTCATTGTTCCAGACGAGGAAGACGACCTGCGCTTGCGCATCGACGGCCGAGCCGATTTCGGCCAGCGAGAACTGGAAGCCGCCGTCGCCGACGAGGCAGACGACCGGCCGCGACGGATCGGCAACGGCCGCGCCAACGGCTGCCGGCGGCGCGTAGCCCAGGGAACCGTAGCCGGTCGCCGAATTGAACCAGCTGCGCTGCCGCGGTGCATCGCAATAGAGGTTGCCGGCATAGACGGCCTGGGTCGAGTCGCCGACGACAGTGCAATCCGGCAGGACCTTGTAGATGGTGTCGATGATGCCGATCTCGGCCCGCATCTTCGGCGTCAGTTCCTTCAGCGCCGCGCGTCGCGCGGTGTCAGCCCGTCCCGCGCCATCCTTGGCGGCATGGCCCGGCAGGAAGGCGAGAATGCCCGCCGTCGCCGCCTTGGCGCCGGAGAGAATGGAGAGTGCTGCATGCGGCCCGCGTGCGAGCTGCGCCGCATCGATGTCGGTGCGGATCAGGTTGCGCAGGGCCGGAAAGCCGCCATCGGCATACATGTCGTAGTCGGTCTGGCCCATTTCGGTGCCGAGCGCCAGCACCAGGTCGGCCTCCTTCAGCAGCGACCGCACCGCCTTCAGGCTCGGGCTGGCGGGCACCCTCAAGGGACTGCCTGAGAACATGCCGCGGGCGTTGACGGTGGTGACGACGGGCGCGCCGATCTTTTCGGCAAGCTCCGCCACTTCCGCCTCCGCCGTCAGCGCGCCGCCGCCGCAGATGATGACCGGGCGCGAGGCGTCGGCGCAAAGGATCGCCGCACGCTGCAGCGTCTCGCTGTCGGAGCGCGGCCGAGTGGCCGTTGCGGGGCGCACCGCCTGCGGCGTGATCTTCGCCGACATCACGTCGGTCGGGATCTCGATATGCACCGGTCCCGGCCGGCCGGAGACGAGCACCGAGAAGGCGCGATCGACGACGAAAGGCAGGTCTTCCGGATTGAGGAGCGTGTGCGAATAGAGCGCTAGCGTCTTCATCATGCCGTGCTGGTCGGGAAGCTCGTGCAGCAAGCCGCGGCCATGGCCGAGTGAATCGCGGCGATTGACGCCCGAGATCACCAGCATCGGGATCGAATCCTGCCGCGCCTGCGCCATCGCCGTGATGGTGTTCGTCAGCCCCGGCCCGGTGATGACGAGGGCGACGCCCGGCTTGCCGCTGACGCGGGCATAGCCGTCGGCCATGAAGCCGGCGCCCTGTTCATGCCGTGGCGTCACGTGGCGGATCTTCGATGCCGCAAGGCCCCGATAGAGCTCGACCGTGTGCACGCCAGGAATGCCGAACACCACCTCGACACCATTGGCCTCGAGCAGGTCGACCAGGACTTCTCCAACCGTTTTTTCCGTGGTCATGCGCGGCGCTCCTTGCGCTGGCTGGCTCGCTCGGCAAGAGCGGTGATGCGGCGGCAGGCCTCGTCGATGGCGGCATCGGGCACGGTCAGGCTGACGCGCAGATAGTTCTGTGCTTCGTCGCCAAACGACGATCCGGGCATGACGGCAACCCCCTCTTCTTCAAGCAGCGCCCAGGCAAACGCATCGCCATCGAGGCCGGTTCCCGAAACATCGATCAAGATGAACATGCCGGCCTCAGGCGCGAACACCTCGATGCCGGGTGCCTTGGCAAGACCGGCGACGATCTGCGCTGCGCGCGACTTGTAGGACAGGCGCATCTGCCGTGCGGTGTCGATGTCATGGGTCAGGGCATAGGCGGTCATGTCGGCGATGAAGGGCTGCGTGCCGAAAAGCATGGTTTCGGAAACCGGCAGCAACCGCTCGGTGAACTCGACCGGGCCGACCGCCCAACCGCTGCGAAAGCCGGGGGCGGCGTGCGACTTCGAGATCGAGGAGACGACGATCGTGCGTTCGGCGAGATCCGGATTGTCGAAGGGCGAGGCAAAGACCGCGTCGAACACCAGCTCCTCATAGACCTCGTCGCAGACGATCCAGAGATCGTGACGGCGTGCGACTTCGCCGATCGCGGCAATTTCTTCCGCCGTCAGCACGGCGCCGGTCGGATTGTGCGGCGTATTCAGCAGCAGCACCCGGCTCTCCGGCGTGATCGCCTTTTCGAGATCTTCGGCCTGCATGTGGAAGCCGAATTCTGGCTTCAGCGGCACCAGCACCGGATGGGCGCCCGTCGAGCGGATGACGCCTTCATAGGTCGCATAGAGCGGATCGCCGACGAGCACGGCATCGCCGGCCTCCGCCAATCCCAGGATCACGGCGAAAAGCGCCGTCTGCGTGCCGGGAAAGCAGAGCACGTTCTCGTTCGTTACATCGGTACGGCGGCGACGGTATTTCTCCGCGACGGCCGCCACGACCGTCGGCTCCCCGCGGCCGTTGGAGTAGCGATAGCGCCCGGCGTTCATCGCCCGCTGGCATTCGTCAAGCAGGGCGCGGTCCGGCGGAAGATCCGGTTCGCCGATCGTCAACTCGATGATGTCGGCACCGGCAGCCTTCAACTGGCGGGCACGGATATGCAGCGACCATTTGCCCGAACCAAGATCGGCAAGACGTTCGGTGATGGACGCGTAGCGCATGGTGCTTTCTCCCGTTTTCATTGTTTTGCAGTTCCGATCTTCGTGCCGAGCAGCGCCTCGACCGAAGACATGGCGATGGCGACAAGCTCGCCCTCGCGAAAGAGATCGCCGGCAAGGCAGCCCTCGACCCAGAGGCCGTCGACCAATCCGTTGATGGCGATGGCGAAAGCCCGGCAGGTTTCGGCATCGGCCGGCTTGCCCTTGGCCGCAAGGAAATCGGCAAGCAGTTCCTGCAGCGAATTGCGAAAGGCGAGATAGCCTTCGCGATGGATCTCCGACAGCACCGGATCGACCCGGACCTGGCTGATGAAGGCCGCCCAGAGCGAGATGCTGCGGCTGTCGGCCACCGGCTCGGTGAGGTTGATGGCGATGAAATCCCTGAGCCGGGTTTCCGGATCGCCCTCGACCTTGCTCGCCTTTTCAGTGAGCGAGGCGATGACGGCGCGATAGGCCTCGGCGACCATCTGGTCCTTCGATTCGAAGTAGTGGCGCACCAGCCCGGCGGTCACCCCGGCACGGATCGCGATCTGCCTGACGGTCGCGCCCTTCAGCCCGAATTCCGAGATGCAGTCGAGCGTCGCTTCGATCAATTCCTGGCGGCGTTCGCCTTCCGGCGCACGGTGAAAACTGCGTCTGTTCATGCGGCACTCTGCTCTCGAACCGGCGCGAAACCCTGTTCAGGCGCGGTCGGCAAAGGCTTCGGCCAGAACGGCGGCATGGGCGGCTCCTTCGGGAAATCGAGCGATCGGCGGGGCGTCAAAAAATCGACGACGTCCATTATTATACGCTTGAACAATAGCGGCACAAGTGCAACCATGCCTGCCAACAAAAACCCGTGACAGGCCAAAGATGCCGCGCGGAAGACGACAGGGGAACTGTTTCGATGCTGACAGACAAAGCTCGCAGAGCCATGGGAGCGGCGCGCCGATGACGGATGCGGCCCAGGCAATCGCGGTCACTGACCTGCACAAGCGTTTCGGGCCATTGGAAGTGCTGAAGGGAGTTTCGCTCACGGCGAAGCAGGGCGACGTAATCGCCATCATCGGCGGCAGCGGCTCCGGCAAATCCACTTTCCTTCGCTGCATCAACCTCCTCGAACTCCCCTCCGCCGGCAGCGTCAGCGTGCATGGCGAAAAGATCCGGATGAAATCCGACGGTCGCGGCGGCCTGGTGCCGGAGGACCGCAAACAGGTCCAGCGCATCCGCAGCCAGCTCGGCATGGTATTCCAGAGCTTCAATCTCTGGCAGCACATGACCATCCTCGAAAACGTCATCGAAGCCCCGATCCATGTGCTCGGCAAACCGAAGGCCGAGGCTGTCGCCACCGCCGAAACCCTGCTGAAACGGGTCGGTCTCTACGAGAAACGCGACGCCTACCCGGCCTTTCTCTCCGGCGGCCAGCAGCAGCGCGCCGCGATCGCCCGGGCGCTTGCCATCCAGCCGCTCGTGATGCTCTTCGACGAGCCGACCTCGGCGCTCGATCCCGAACTCGTCGGCGAAGTTCTCTCTGTCATCGGTGACCTCGCGCGTGAAAAGCGCACGATGATCCTCGTCACCCACGAGATGAAGTTCGCGCGCGACGTCGCCAACCACATCGTCTTCCTCCACAACGGCGTGATCGAGGAGCAGGGCCCGCCGGAGGCCATCTTCGGCGCACCGAAATCGGAAAGGCTCAAGAAGTTCATCAGTTCCATTCACTGAATTCCTGAATGCTAAACAACCAAAAAGGGGAACAGCATGAAGAAGGCATTGAAAGTCCTGGCCGTTGCGGCGGCGATCGCCGTCAGCGGCGGTGTCGCGGCATCGGCGGAAGCGCTGAAGGTCGGCGTCGCAGCGGAACCCTATCCGCCGTTCACGGCACCTGACGCCAGCGGCAAGTGGGAAGGCTGGGAAGTCGAGTTCATGAACGCGATGTGCGCCGAGGCCAAGCTCGAATGCGTGCTGACGCCGGTCGCCTGGGACGGCATCATCCCGGCGCTGACGTCGAAGAAGATCGACATGATCATCAGCTCGATGTCGATCACCGACGAGCGCCTGAAGACGATCGATTTCTCCGACAAGTACTACAACACCCCGACCGGGATCATCGGCACCAAGGGCGTCGAGATGAACTCCTCGCCGGAAGGGCTGAAGGGCAAGACGCTCGGCGTCCAGGTCTCGACGGTTCACCAGGCCTATGCCGCCAAGCACTTCGCGCCGGCCGGCGTCGAGGTCAAGGAATACCAGACGCAGGACGAGGCCAACAACGACCTCGCCGCCGGCCGCCTCGATGCGGTGCAGGCGGATGCCATCGCACTCAAGGCGTTTTTGGCAACCGACCAGGGCAAGGAATGCTGCGAGTACAAGGGTGACGTTGCCGAAGACGTCGCCGTGATCGGCCCCGGCGTCGGTGTCGGCCTGCGCAAGGGCGAAACCGAGCTCAAGGACAAGATCAACGCCGCCATCAAGGCGATCCGTGACAACGGCACCTACGATACGTTCTCGAAGAAGTACTTCGACTTCGACATCTACGGCGGATAAGGCGCGATCGGCCGGCGATCGAACCGTCGCAGCGCTGTCGCGTCCGAACGGACCGCAGCGCTGTAGCGATCGCCGGCCGGCGCCATCGGAGCTCGACGACGCATGGCTGCGGATTCCCTCATCAATTGGGGCCTGCTCTCGCTTTCAGCACCCGGCTGGGGCGGCGTATTGCTGCAAGGCTTTTTCAATTCCATTCAGATCGCCGTCGGCGGCTTCACGCTCGGCCTGGCACTCGGCATCGGCGGCGCCTTCGGCAAGCTCTACGGCGGCCCGGTCCTGCGCGATCTGCTCGAATGCTACACCACGGTCGTGCGCGCGGTGCCCGAGCTGGTGCTGATCCTCCTGCTCTATTATGCCGGCACCGACCTGCTCAATCAGGTTCTGGCGTTGTTTTCGGTCGGCCCGGTCGACATCAGCGGCTTGATGGCGGGCATCTTCGTCATCGGCGTCGTCCAGGGCGCCTATTCGACGGAGGTATTGCGGGGCGCGATCAAGGCGGTGCCTGCCGGCCAAATTGAGGCGGCGCGCGCCTATGGCATGTCGCCGGCCATGGTCTTGCGGCGGATCACCCTGCCGGCGATGCTGCCCTATGCCATTCCCGGCCTCTCCAATCTCTGGCTGATCGCCACCAAGGACACGGCCCTTCTCGCCGTCGTCGGCTTCAGCGAATTGACGCTGGTCACCCGCCAGGCGGCCGGCACGACCAAGGCCTATCTTCTGTTCTTCCTGGCGGCCGGCGCCCTCTACCTGGCGCTGACGCTGATCTCCAACATCTTCATCGGCATGCTCGAACGCCATGCCCGACGCGGTTTTGCGGAGAGCCGATGACCGACGAAACCACCCACGCCGTTGCGTTTACGCCCGAAGACCTGCCAACCGCGAGGAGCTTCTTCCAACCGCACCGCATCGTCATGATGCTGGTCTTTGCAGCCTTCGTCGTCGCCGTCGCCGTCTTCATGCGCTGGGACTGGCTGCCGCGCTACCTGCCGCGGCTCGGCTGGGGCATCCTCGTCAGCCTGATGATGCTGTTCAGCACCGCCATCCTCGGCTTCCTGCTGGCAGTGCCGATCGGCCTCGTCCAGGTGACGGGGCCGTGGTTCCTGAAGTTGCCGGCAAAAATCTTCTGCACCGTCATTCGCGGCACGCCGCTGCTCCTGCAGCTCTGGCTGCTCTATTACGGGCTCGGCTCGCTGTTCCCGCAGTTTCCGGCGATCCGCCAGTCCTTCCTCTGGCCCTATTTGCGCGAGGCTTGGCCCTATGGCGTTGCGGCGCTGACGATCTCCTTTGCCGCCTACGAGGGCGAGGTCATGCGTGGCGCCTTTGCCGGTGTTCCGAACGGCGAGCTCGAGGCGGCCAAGGCCTATGGCATGGGCCGCTGGACGATGTTCCGTCGCATCTGGCTACCGCGCGCCATCCATCGGGCGCTGCCGACGCTCAACGGCGAAACGGTGCTGCAGCTGAAATCGACCCCGCTGGTCGCCACCGTCACCGTCGTCGACGTCTATGCGGTCATCTCCAAGGTGCGGCAGGAAACCTTCCTCACCTACGAGCCGCTGCTTTTGCTCGCGCTCATCTACATGTGCCTCACCGGCATCCTGGTGGTGGCTTTCCGCACGTTCGAAAATCGCATCCCAACCCGCGGTGCCTGACATGAAACTTTCCCCCTCGATCACCAACGCCATGCCGGAACTCGTCGCCATTCGCCACGACCTGCATGCCCATCCCGAACTCGGGCTGGCGGAGACGCGCACCTCCGCCTTCATCGCGGAACATCTCAGAAGCCTCGGCTACGAAGTGACGACGGGCCTTGCGAAAACCGGTGTCGTTGGCACGCTCAAGAACGGCACCGGCAAACGCTCGGTCGGCATCCGCGCCGACATCGATGCACTGCCGATCTTCGAGGAAACCGGACTCGATTACGCCAGCAAGACCTCTGGCCTGATGCACGCCTGCGGCCATGACGGTCACACGACGATGCTGCTCGGTGCTGCCCGCGCGCTTGCCGAGCGGCGTAATTTCGACGGCACTGTTCACCTGATTTTCCAGCCGGCCGAAGAGAATTTTGGCGGCGCCAAGATCATGATGGACGAGGGCCTGTTCGATCAGTTTCCGTGCGACGCGGTGTTTGCGCTTCACAACGAGCCGGGTCTTCCCTTCGGCCAGTTCGCCCTTCGCGAAGGCCCGATCATGGCCGCCGTCGACGAGGCGCGCATCACCGTGCACGGCCGGGGTGGTCACGGCGCCGAGCCGCAGGAGACGGCCGACCCAATCGTCTGCGGCGCGTCAATCGTCATGGCGCTGCAATCGATCGTCTCGCGCAACATCCACCCGATGGATCCGACCGTCGTCACCGTCGGCGCCTTTCATGCGGGTTCGGCCAGCAACATCATTCCCGAGCGCGCCGAGATCGTCGTCGGCATCCGCTCCTTCGAGCCCGATGTGCGCGACGAACTCGAACGGCGCATCCGCATGATCGCCGAAGCGCAGGCGACGAGCTTCGGCATGCGCGCGACCGTGGACTACCAGCGCAGCTACGACGCGACGATCAACCACAAGGCCGAGACCGATTTCGTCCGCGATCTCGCGGTTCGCTTTGCCGGGGCCGACAAGGTTGTCGATCTCGCCCGCCCCTTCATGGGCAGCGAGGATTTCGCCTATATGCTGAAGGAGCGGCCGGGGACCTATTTCTTCCTCGGCTCCAAGACCAGCGACGATGATCGGCCGCTGCATCACCCCGGCTACAATTTCAACGACGACCTGCTGCCGATCGGCGCAGCTTTCTGGACCGAGCTGGCCGAGACCTATCTCTCCCGAAGCTGATAGGCCGTGAACGGTTACCGCCCTGGTGGCGCGGATCCTGCCCGCGCCACCAGGGCCTGTTTCCTCATCTCGCTTAAATGTTGGACAGGCGCGAGACAGGTTCTCTCCGCATGGTGCTGCAAGCAAACCGACCGTGATGCGGAGCTTGACACACCATGCATCTGGCCCTTCCCAAGCCGATAAGGCACCTCTGGCTTCCGCTCGTCGTATTCATCCCGTTTGTCGCAGCGATATGGTTCAGGCCGCTGCTTCCGATCGACGAAACGCGCTACATCAGCGTCGCCTGGGAAATGTTCCTGCGTCGCGACTGGCTTCAGCCGCTGACGATGAATTTCGAGCCTTACCATCACAAACTGCCCCTGCTGTTCTGGCTCATCAACGCCTCATGGGCGGTCTTCGGCGTGACCCGTTGGGCGGCAACGCTGCCGGTCGTCCTGTCTTCGCTCGCAAGCGTCTATCTCACGATCGCGCTCGGCCGCCTGCTCTTTTCCGATTTCGACCGGCAGGCTGACCGCACGGCGATGGTCATGGTCGCGAGCGTGCCCTTTCTCGTTTACAGCACCCTCATCTATTTCGATCTCACCCTCACCGTCTTCGTGTTGCTGTCGCTGATCGGCATCGTGCTTTATGCCCGCAAGCGGGACTGGCGCTCTGTCCTCCTGATCGGACTGTCGCTGGGATTCGGCGTTCTCGCCAGAGGGCCGGTGGCCTTCCTCCACATCCTGTTCCCGATCGCGCTGGCTCCGCTCTGGGCGGACGATCTCAGGCGACCCGGCCGGTGGTATCTCGGCATCCTCGCATCGCTGGCCATTGCCGGCCTCATCGTTCTCTGCTGGCTCGTCCCGGTGTTGATGCAGGCGGACGGCAAGTTTACCCATTCGCTGCTCTGGGATCAGACGGTCGGCCGGGCGACGGGCACGCTCAACGCCCATGTCCGACCCTTCTACTTCTACCTGCCGCTGCTGCCCGCAATGATGATCCCATGGGTATTTTTCCCAAGCTTCTGGAAGGGCGCTGCCGCGCTGCGCCAGGGGTGGCTTAAGGAGGAAGGCACGCGGTTCCTGTTTTTGTGGGCAGCCCCCACTTTCCTATGCTTTTCCCTGATCGGCGAGAAACAGCCGCATTACCTGATGCCGCTGGTGCCGGCCGTCGTGCTTGCCGTCGTCCTCTGTCTCAAAAATGTCCCGAGCCGCCGCCTGGTGCTGAACATGGCCGTCATGGTTGCGGCCATCGTCGTCGGCCAGGCAATCGCGTCGGCGACGTTCCTGAAGCGATATGATCTGGAGCCGACGGCCGCCTATATGCGCGCAAATCGCGACCGGGACTGGGCCTTCGTCGCCAACTATCATGCCGAGTTCGGCTTCCTGTCTCGCCTGGAAAAACCTGTCGACGACGTCCCTCCACAGCGGCTGGCGCAATGGTTTGCAAGCCACCCCGAGGGCCGCGCGATCGTCGTTGGCCGAAACGCCGACGACTTTTCCGGATATCAGCTGGTCATGGACAGTCCCTACCGCGGCAAGAGGATGGGCGTGCTCGCGGCAAGGCCTCTGGCCGTCCCCTCCAAGGCGCAACCGTGTCACGACAACGGCAGCGACGCGCAAACCCCGGCATGCGACAAAGTGGCGAGCAGCGACTAGTCGCTACCGGACAGGCCACCGGCCGGGCGTCGTGTTTCCTTGGCGCCCACGGCGTCTGCGCGGCACGCTCCAATATGCCGCAGCGCAACATTGCCGCAGTGTGACAACGTGGCGGACGCGCTGTCATTGACGTTTGGCAAATTTGGCGCAGATTCAAGTGCATGCTGAAAAGCCGGCGCAACACAAGGATTTGCCTCGGCCAGAGGCCAAGATAGGTCCCCTGATCGACGATCGGTCACCGGACGAATGATGCAGCAGCCAGAGCGATACGGCCCGCGTCAGCGACGCGTCGCGTCCGTATGTCTGAAAGGATTGCGCCCGTGTTTGAGAGTTTCGATGCGACCCTGCTCGCTCGCTTCCAGTTTGCCTTCACCGTTTCCTTCCACATCATCTTCCCCGCCTTTTCCATCGGGCTTGCGAGCTACCTCGCGGTGCTCGAAGGGTTGTGGCTGTGGAAGAAGGACGAGGTCTATCTCGAGCTCTTCAATTTCTGGAAGACGATCTTTGCCGTCGCATTCGGCATGGGCGTCGTGTCCGGCATCGTCATGTCCTACCAGTTCGGCACCAACTGGAGCGTCTTTTCCGACAAGGCGGGGCCGATCATCGGGCCGCTGATGGGCTATGAGGTGCTGACCGCCTTCTTCCTCGAGGCAGGCTTTCTCGGCGTCATGCTGTTCGGCCTCAATCGCGTCGGACCGAAGCTGCATTTCCTCGCAACCGTCATGGTCGCCATCGGCACGCTGATCTCGGCCACCTGGATCCTTTCGGCGAACTCCTGGATGCAGACGCCGGCGGGCTTTGCGATGAACGAGGCGGGCCAATTCGTCCCGGTCGACTGGTGGGCGATCGTCTTCAACCCCTCCTTCCCCTATCGCCTCACCCACATGGTTCTGGCCGCCTACCTCACGACGGCCTTCGTCGTCGGTGCCTGCGGCGCCTGGCACCTGATCCGCAAGACGGCGCCACGGCGGGCGCGAAAGATGTTCTCAATGGCGATGTGGATGGCGGCGATCGTCGCGCCGATCCAGATCTTTGCCGGCGACATGCACGGTCTCAACACGCTGGAACACCAGCCGGCCAAGGTGATGGCGATGGAGGGTCACTACCAGAGCCATCCGGACGGTGCGCCGCTCATCCTCTTCGGCATTCCGAACTCGCCTGAAAAGCGCGTCGACTATGCAATCGAGATCCCGAAGCTTTCGAGCCTGATCCTGAAGCATGATCTCAACGCGCCGCTTGCCGGGCTCGATACGATCCCCGAGGAGCTGCATCCGCCCGTCGGCATCGTGTTCTGGTCGTTCCGGGTGATGGTCGGCCTCGGCTTCGCCATGCTCGGCATCGGGCTCTGGTCGCTCTGGTGTCGCTATCGCGGCACGCTCGACAGCAATGTCTGGCTGCACCGTGCCGCGATCGCCATGGGGCCTGCCGGCTTCGTCGCCGTGCTCGCCGGTTGGGTCACGACCGAAGTTGGCCGCCAGCCCTATACCGTCTACGGCCACCTGCTGACGGCAAACTCGGTGGCGCCGATCGCGGCACCCGCGGTCGCCGCCTCGCTGATCGCCTTCATCATCGTCTATTTCTTCGTCTTCGGCGCCGGCACCTTCTACATCCTCCGGCTGATGGCGCGATTGCCGCGCGATCCGATGCCGGAGCTCGGCGAAGGACCATTGCGCAGTTCCGGCATCATGCCGGGCCCCGCCATCCACAGCAGCCATGCAAACACCAAGGGAGGCCATCATGGAGTTTGATCTGCCGTTCATCTGGGCCGGCATCATCGCCTTTGCGGTGCTCGCCTATGTCATTCTCGACGGCTTCGACCTCGGCGTCGGCATTCTCTTCCCGTTTTTCCCAGAGAAGCACGACCGCGACGTGATGATGAATTCCGTCGCCCCGGTCTGGGACGGCAACGAGACCTGGCTGGTGCTCGGCGGCGGCGGCCTGATGGCGGTGTTTCCGCTGGCCTACGCGACCATCCTGCCGGCGCTCTATGCGCCCATCATCGCCATGGTCATCGGCCTCATCTTCCGCGGCGTCGCCTTCGAATATCGCTGGCGTACGCGCCGGGCCGAATATCTCTGGAACTGGGCCTTCTCCGGCGGCTCGATGCTGGCGGCCTTCGCGCAAGGGATCACGCTCGGCGCGCTCGTCCAGGGCATTCCGGTCGAGAACCGTGCCTATGTCGGCGGCTGGTGGGACTGGCTGACGCCGTTCTCGATCATGACCGGCATTGCCGTCGTCGTTGGCTACGCGCTGCTCGGCGCCACCTGGCTGGTGATGAAGACCCATGGCGACCTTGCCGATCGGGCTCGCGACCTCGCGCTCAAATGCTCCTTCGCCACCGTTGCCGCGATGGGTATCGTCAGCCTGTGGACGCCGTTCCTGGAGCCGCAATATCTGGACCGCTGGTTCAGCTTTCCGACGGCGATCTTCAGCGTCATCGTGCCGGCGCTCGTTCTCGGCTGCCTCTATGCGCTGATCACGGGCATCCGCAATCGCCACGACAGCCGGCCGTTCATCGCTGCACTGGGCCTCTTCGTGCTCGGCTATGCCGGTATCGGCATCAGCTTCTACCCCTATATGGTGCCGCCATCGCTGACGATCTGGGATGCGGCGGCCCCTGAGGAAAGCCTCTCCTTCCTGCTTGCCGGCGCTCTGGTGCTGGTGCCGATCATTCTCGCCTATACCGCCTATTCCTACTGGGTGTTCCGCGGCAAGGTCGACCCGGAGGAGGGCTACCATTGACCAGCGAAACAGGAACCGGCCGCAAGCTTCTCTGGTTCGTCGGCCTCTGGTGCGCGGGGGTGGCGGCCGTCACCCTCGTCGGCCTTGCGATCAAGCTGATGATCGGAACGTAATCGATCCATTGGAGCGGGATGCGGGCGGAAAACCGCAGACACTTTTCCTCATCCCGCTCATCGGCTGGAGCGAGATGTGGGCGGAAAACCGCAGACACTTTTCCTCATCCCGCTCTAAAAAGCCTCGCTCAAGCTTGGCCGGCTAACTTCCCTTTAACACGTCAGCAGGCGATCGCCGCAGACGGAGACAGGACCGCACCCTCCTCCCCTGCAAAGCGATCGCCTGCTGAGGTGACCATCTCGAAGGGTCGCCGGCTGCGACCCTGTTGCCCCTTCCAAGACAGCTCGCCGTTTGTTAGCAGTGCGCCGCAGAAGCGCCCCGCTTGCTGAAAGCCGAGGGACGCTCGAACATCCTGGCCCGCGCTGGCCGCGCCCCAGGCAATTGGACGAGACAGATGCAGAAAACCCCCGCGCAATGCGAAACCATGGCCGACGTGCGAGCGGAGATCGACAGGCTCGACCAGGCGCTGATGGCGTTGTTTGCCGAGCGCTGGGGCTATATCGACCGGGCGGCCGAGATCAAGGCACCGCTGAAGCTGAAGGCCGACATTCCGGCGCGGGTGATGGAAGTGCGCGAGAACGCCCGCAAGAACGCCGTGCGCGTCAACCTCGACCCTGATTTTTACGAAGACATCTGGGCTCGCCTGATCGGCCACGCGATCGCCCACGAGCAGAAGCTGCTCGGCGAAACCGGCAACGAGTAACGTCTCCGTCGCCGATCTTTCGGCCTGCGGCTGTCAGCGCCCGAGAATGTAACCCTGCAGGCGGTCCGCCGCTTCCTTCACGTGGCCCGGATCGCGCAGGAAGCAGGCGCGCATGAACAGCGAGCCACCGTCACCGAACGCGGTTCCCGGCGCCAGGCCGACACCGGTCTTATCGACGATGTCGATTGCGGCCGCGCGCGAATCCGTGACGCCATCGATTTTCAGGAACGCGTAGAGCGCACCGTCGGGCTTCAGCGTTTCCACCCGGTTGGTGGCGATCAGCGCGTCGCAGAAGACATCACGGTTCTTTGCCGCCTTGGCGACATTGGCATCGACAAAGGCGTCACCCTCGTCGAGCGCTGCGACAGCACCCCGCTGCAGGAACTGGGCGACACCCGAGGTCGAATACTGCACCAGGTTTTCGAGCACCTGGCCGATTTCTGGCGGCGCGACGATCCAGCCGACGCGCCAGCCGGTCATCGACCAATTCTTCGAGAAGGAATTGACGAAGAGGATGCGGTCGCCTTCCTCCATCACGTCGAGGAAGGACGGCGCGCGGGCACCGCCATAATAGTAGAGCGCGTAGATCTCGTCGGCGATGATCCAGAGCCCGTGCCTGCGCGCCAGCGCCAGGATCGCGGCCAGTTCCTCGCGGGTCGCGGTCCAGCCGGTCGGGTTCGAGGGGGTGTTGATGAACAGCGCCTTGGTCTTGGGGCCGATCGCCGCCTGCAGCCGATCGAGATCGAGCTGCCACTTGCCGTGTTCGAAGCGCAACTCGACCGAAACCGGCCGGACGCCGGAGAGATCGGCGGCGGCGGCAAAGTTCGGCCAGGCCGGCGTCAACAGCACCATCTCGTCGCCGGGCGAGGCGATCGCCTCGATCGACAGCTTGATCGCCTGCATGCCGGAGCCGACGACGTAGAAATGCTCGGGCGAAAGCGTCTTCTGGAAGCGGCGCTGATAGTAGCGCGACAGCGCCTCGCGCAGCGGCGGAATGCCGCGCTGCCAGGTATAGAAGGTCTCGCCGGCGGCAAGCGCATCGCGCGCGACATCGCTGATAAAGGCAGGAGTCGGCAGGTCGCCCTCGCCCACCCAGAGCGGGATCAGGCCTTCGCGCCCGCGGGCATAGTTCACCACCTCGACGATACCGCTTTCGGGCGCGGAAAGCGCGCGGGGGCTGATGGTGGCAAGCGTGGTCATCGGCGGGCTCCGGATGCACGATGGTGCAGGCTGCCGCCTGAAATCATCATGAAAGATTCCAATGGACTAGAGCGAAATGGACCGCTCCGGTTTGCCCGTTGCTTCTAGCCGCTTTCGCCGAGGCGATCACGCGACTTTATCTGACCGATTTATCGATTTTTGTGATGTTTCGCGGCCCCGGCAAAGCCAGGGCCGCGAGGAAAAACTCAGGCGCGCTGCTTCAGCAGGTCGCGGATTTCCGAGAGCAGCAGAATGTCTTCCGGCGGCGGTGCGGCCGGCGCTTCGTCCTTCTTCTTTTCCATCGAAGCGCGCATGCGGTTCACCGCCTTGATCATCAGGAAGATGATCCAGGCAAGGATCAGGAAGTTGATCAGCACGGTGATGAAGTTGCCGTAGGCAAAGACGGCGCCCTGCTGGCGGGCGGCGGCGAGAGACGTGGCCGTCACGTTGGCCGAAAGCGGCAGGAAGTAATTGGAGAAATCGAAGCCGCCGCCGGTGAGCGCACCGACGATCGGCATGACCAGGTCTTCGACGACCGACGTCACGATCTTGTTGAAGGCTGCGCCGATGATGACACCGACCGCGAGATCCATCACGTTCCCGCGGGCAATAAACTCCTTGAACTCATTCAGCATAAATCTCTCCGTATTATCCCCGTTTGAAAACGGCCGGCGGCGCTGTCCCGCGCTGCAAGCGTTTACGGAAACTAAACCAAAGCGGGCAGCGAGAAAACCTTTCTTTGCCTTTGATCAATTAGCACCGGATAGAGCAGGAACGGGAAGGCAGCTGGCGCTGCACACCGATTTCTCGTGTCGAGCCTTGAACTTAAGACTCATGCGAGGGCAATTCTCAACCCGGCGGACTTGTCCTATGCTCCGCCCTGGAGGAATGAGGCATGCTTTCGGGTTCGGTCATCTTTGCCTCGGCCTTCGCCTATCTGCTGCTGCTGTTTGCAGTGGCGAGCTATGGCGACAGGCGGGCCAGGAGGAACAGCGCTGCGCTGAAAGGCAGGCCGCTCGTCTATGCGCTGAGCCTTGCCATCTACTGCACCTCCTGGACCTATTTCGGCGGCATCGGGCTTGCGGCCGAACGCGGGCTCGAATTCACCGGCATCTATATCGGCCCGATCCTGATGTTCACGCTCGGCATGCCGCTGATCCGCAAGATCATACGGCTCGCCAAGACCGAGAAGCTGACATCGGTCGCCGACTTCATCGCCGCGCGTTACGGCAAGAACCCGGCTGTGGCCGCGATCGTAGCGCTGATTTCGCTGGTCGGCGCCATTCCCTATATCGCGCTGCAACTGAAGGCGATCTCGAGTTCGGTCGCCGCCATGATCAACACCAGCGACTACGGCATCGGCGCCGGGCAAAGCTTCATCGACCTGCCGCTGCTGGTCACGCTCTTCCTCGCCTGCTTCGCTATCGTCTTCGGCACGCGGCATACGGATGCGACCGAGCACCAGGACGGGCTGATCCTCGCGATCGCGATGGAATCGCTGGTCAAACTGGTGGCCCTCGTCACCGCCGGCTTCTACATCGTCTTCGTCATTTTCAACGGCCCGGCTCATCTGTGGTCTCTGGCCGCGCAAAGCCCTGCCGTGCAGTCGGCGCTTTCCTACGAGACCCCGATAGCGCGCTGGGTGCTGTTGATCGTCACCTCCGCCTTTGCGATCATCATGTTGCCCAGGCAGTTCCATGTGACGGTCGTCGAAAACCGCACCGAAGGCGAGCTTCGCACCGCCGGCATCCTCTTTCCGCTCTACCTGATCGGCATCAATCTCTTCGTGCTGCCGATCGCCATTGCCGGCATCCTCACTTTCTCCGGCTCCGGCGACGCCGATCTCTACCTCCTGACGCTGCCGCTCGCCAACGGTCTGCCGGTGCTGACGCTGATTACCTTCATCGGCGGCTTTTCAGCGGCGACCGCGATGGTGATCGTCGCGTCCGTGGCGCTGTCGATCATGATCTCCAACGACATCGTCATGCCGGTGTTCCTGCGCCGCAACCTCAGCCAACGCGGCGGCTTGCAGGAAAACCTGGCCGGCACGCTGCTCAACATCCGACGCTCCGCGATCTTCGCCGTGCTTCTGCTCGGCTACGCCTACTATCGCTCCGCCGACATCAGCGCCGGCCTCGCCTCGCTCGGGCTGCTCTCCTTCGTCGCCATCTCGCAGATGGCGCCGGCGCTGCTCGGCGGCCTTGTCTGGCGCCAGGCCAATGCCCGCGGCGCGATCACCGGCATGGTCTCAGGCTTTCTCGTCTGGGCCTATCTGCTTTTCCTACCGAGCCTCGGCGGACCCGACAATTCCCATGTGGCAACGACGGTCTTAAGCTTCCTGCTGCCGTTCACCGACCTGTTCTCCGGCCCCGATGCGGACCCGCTGGTGAACGCCACGACGCTCAGCCTGCTCGTCAACTGTGCCACCTATATTCTCGGATCGCTGACCCGCACGCCGAAGCCGATCGAACGCTTCCAGGCCGGCGTGTTCATCACCCGGCGGTCGCGCACCGAAGGCGCCTTTCGCGGGCGCAAGACCAAGGTCACCGTGCGCGACCTCAAGGCGACGATCGCCCGCTACATGGGCGCCGAGCGCATGCAGCGCTCCTTCCATACCTATGAGCGCCAGACCGGACGCTGGCTGGACGACAACGCGCCCGCCGACATGGCGGTGGTACATTTCTCCGAGCAACTGCTTGGCAGCGCCATCGGCTCGTCCTCGGCGCGGCTGGTGCTTTCGCTCGCGCTGCAGCGCGGCGACGATACCTCGTCCGAGACGGCCTGGCTGCTCGACCAGGCGAGCGAGGCGCTGCAATACAATCAGGATATGCTGCAGACTGCGCTCTCGCAGATGGACCAGGGCATCGCCGTTTTCGACAATGCGAACAACCTGATCATCTGGAATCGGCGCTTCCGCCAGCTTCTCGATCTCCCCGAAGCAGCCGGCCAGGTCGGCTTCCCGCTTGCCGATATTGTCTCGATCCTCACCAAGCGCGGTGACATTCGCAAGGATCAGGAAAAGGGGCTGGTCGCCAACTTCCTGACGCTCGACAAACCTTTCCTGCTCGAACTCAGCAACGGCGAGCGCATCATCGAAGTGCGCACCAACGCCATGCCCGACAAGGGCATCGTCACCACCTATACCGACATCACCCAGCGCGTCGCCGCCGACATGGCGCTGAAGCAGGCGAACGAGACGCTGGAACTGCGCGTGGCCGAGCGCACCGGCGAACTGACCCGGGTGAACCGGGAACTCGCCGAGGCGCGGGCCGCCGCGGAAGAGGCCAATATCGGCAAGACGCGGTTCTTTGCCGCCGCCGGCCACGATATCCTGCAGCCGCTCAACGCCGCTCGCCTCTACTCCTCGTCCCTCGTCGAGCGGCTCGGTGAATCTGACAACAGCACGCTGGTCGAAAATATCGATTCCTCGCTGGAATCGGTCGAGGCCATTCTTGGCGCCGTGCTCGACATTTCACGCCTCGACACCGGCGCCATGAAGGCGCGGATACAATCCGTTCCGCTCAACGAATTGCTTAGAAGGATCGAGACCGATTTTGCCCCGATGGCGCGAGCCAAGGATCTCGAACTGATCATCATGCCGACATCGCTTGTCGTGCGTAGCGATCCGAACCTGCTGCGCCGCGTCGTCCAGAACCTCGTCTCCAACGCGATCAAGTACACGCTCAGCGGCAAGGTGCTCGTCGGGGTGCGCAGGCATGGCGCCATGGCGACAATCGAGGTGCTCGATTCCGGCATCGGCATTCCCCAGTCGAAGTTCCGCACCGTCTTCAAGGAATTCGCCCGACTGGACGAAGGCGCACGCACGGCCTCCGGCCTTGGACTCGGGCTTTCTATTGTCGACCGCATCTCGCGCGTGCTCAACCATCCGGTCAGCCTGCAATCGACGCCCGGCAAGGGCACGGGCTTCAAGGTGACCCTACCGCTCGATGCCAGCGCCGGCGAGCGCGTCGCTGTCCGGCCGGTGCCACAGAGCAAGGCAAGCGAGGCGCTGAACGGCCTGCGGGTGCTGTGCATCGACAACGAGCCGCGGATCCTCGAGGGCATGCGGGTGCTGCTTTCCGGCTGGGGCTGCATCGTTAGCACGGCGGAATCGCTGGCTGCCTGTTCCGAATTCAATGCCCAGCCCGGCGAGAAGCCGCATGCCGTCATCGCCGACTACCATCTCGACGACGGGACCGGCATCGAGGCGGTCGCGCGCATCCGGGCATCGACCGGCGAAGCGACGCCGGCGCTGCTGGTGACGGCCGACCGTTCGCCGGAGGTGCGCGCCGCGGCCGAACGCGACGGCATCGCGATCCAGAACAAGCCGGTGCGCCCGGCGGCGATGCGCGCCTGGCTGACGCAACTTTCGACGGCGGCACGAACCGCTGCGGAATGAACGGCTCCCGCATTTCGGGGCCGCCTGAAACAAGGGGATATCACAAAGTCAAAGCGGGCCGCATCAGGCGGCGGCAACGGTGCCGATCTTCGAAAGCTGGATGACCGCCTGGGTGCGGCTGTCGACATTGAGCTTTAAGAGGATCGCCGAGACATGCGCCTTGATCGTCGCCTCGGAGACGCCGAGTTCGTAAGCGATCTGCTTGTTGAGCAGGCCCTCGCCGAGCATGCTGAGCACGCGGGATTGCTGCGGCGTCAAGGTCTGCAGGCGCTGCAGCAGATCGGCGACCTCAGGCTCGTATTCCTGCGCCTGGTCGTAACCCGCGGGAACGAAGACCTCGCCGGCCATCACCTTCTCGATCCCCTCGCGGATTTCCTCGATGCCGGCCGATTTCGAAAGAAAGCCGGACGCGCCGAGATCGAGCGCGCGATGGATCGTCGCCGGGTCGTCATGGGCCGACACCACCATGACCGGCAGGCTCGGAAATTCGGCGCGAAGAGCGATCAGACCAGAGAGCCCGCTGACGCCGGGCATGGTCAGGTCGAGCAGCATGAGGTCGGCGTCAGCGTTGTCCGCCGCCGCCTTGCGCGCGGCTGCGAAATCGCCAGCCTCGACGATGGCAGGCGCGCCGTCCACGCCGCTCAGTGCCTGGCGCATCGCGCCGCGAAACAGCGGATGGTCGTCCGCGATGATGATGGTCATGTCCGGTGTCATGCTGCTCCCTCCCAAGAGCCCGGGCTGAAATCTGCGCGCCCCCACGCGCCGATCCGCATCCCGCATGGCCGATCCGGCAACTCAGGTCTTCTGCGGCTCCTGAGTGGAGTCGCTGCCTTCGAGATCCTTCACGATATCCATGAACCTACGCATCATTCTTTCCATGATGCCCATTGCGCGGTCAATCTCTTCCTCAGCCGGAAGGTCCTGTTTTGCGACACTTTCACCGGCCTTGGCGGTCTTTTCCAAGGCCTCGACCCGCTTCGTCAGGAGGTCCAATTCCTGTTCGAAGGCGGCTCGCTCGTCGGCGGCCATGCGGCAGACCAACTGGCCGTCCTTCTCCTGGCACAGCGACACTTCGCCGGTCTGGGTATCGAGCCGGGCGATGCCGGTCTCGGACTTTTGCATGCTGTAGCGCCCGGGGGCCGGATCCTGTGCGCTGGCGCCGCCGGCCAGAGCCAATCCGGTGCCGAACAGAAGTATGGCAGCAGCGTTTTTCATGACATCTTCTCCGTTACGATCCTTGCCGGGACGTGATCTGTGCGCGAACGAGAAGAGCGAAATCGGTCTTCACCGCGGATTATGCGCGAATCGTCGTCCTTCTGCGATGGACAATCGCCGATATTTACGGCAAGGCCACGACAGAAAATTACGGGGACAGACGGGCACCATGGGTTCCATCATCTACAAAATCGTTCCGGCATCGTTGTGGCAGGAAGCCAAGCGCAGCGGACGCTTCGACGGCGCGCCCGTCGATCTCGCCGACGGTTACGTCCATTTTTCGACCGGCGAACAGGTGGTCGAGACGGCGGCGCGCTATTTCGAGGGACAGGTAGACCTGCTGCTGGTTGCCGTCGACGGCGACGCGCTCGGCGAAGAACTGGTCTATGAGCCCTCACGCGGCGGCGCTCTCTTCCCGCATCTCTATGCCCCCCTCTTCCTGTCGGCCGTCGTCTGGGAAAAACCACTGCCGCTCGGCGCCGATGGCGCGCATATCTTCCCGGAACTTGATGCATGAACCCGCTGACCAGCCTTGCCCGCCGCGGCCTTTTCCTCTTCGATCCGGAAGCTGCGCACGGCCTTTCGATCAAGGCATTGAAGACCGGGCTCGTACCGAACTGTTCTGCCAAGGCCGACAAGCGGCTCTCGCAGACGGTCGCGGGCATCGTTTTTCCGAACCCGATCGGCATGGCGGCCGGCTACGACAAGAATGCCGAGGTACCGGAAGCGCTTCTGAAGATCGGCTTCGGCTTCACCGAGATCGGCACCGTCACGCCGAAGCCGCAGGCCGGCAACGACAAGCCGCGGATCTTCCGGCTGGTCGAGGATGAGGCCGTTATCAACCGCCTCGGCTTCAACAATGAAGGCCATGGCGCAGCGCTGGCGCGACTGAAGGCCTGTTCGCGCGATGCGCTGATCGGCGTCAACATCGGCGCCAACAAGGACAGCGCCGACCGTATCGCCGACTATGTCGGCGGCATCCATACCTTCTACTCGGTCGCCCGCTATTTCACTGCCAACATCTCCTCGCCGAATACGCCGGGCCTGCGCGACCTGCAGGCGCGCGAAAGCCTCGCCGCCCTGCTGTCAGCCGTGCTCTCGGCGCGCGACGAAGAGGCCCTGAGGAGCAATCGCCGCGTTCCGATCTTCCTGAAGATCGCGCCCGATCTCACCGAGGAAGGCATGGACGATATCGCCGCCGAAGTGCTGGCGCACGATCTCGACGGCCTGATCGTCTCCAACACGACGCTTTCGCGCGAGGGCCTGAAGGACCAGGCCCAGGCGAAGGAGACCGGCGGCCTCTCGGGCAAGCCACTCTTTGATAAGTCGACGGCCGTGCTTGCCCGCATGCGCAAGCGCGTCGGCCCGAAGCTGCCGATCATCGGCGTCGGCGGCGTCAGCTCGGCCGAAACCGCGGCAGAGAAGATCCGCGCGGGCGCCGACCTCGTGCAGCTCTATTCCTGCATGGTCTATGAAGGCCCGGCCCTGCCCGGCCGCATCGTACGTGGCCTCTCGGATCTCTGCGATCGCGAGCGGCTCACCTCGATCCGCGATATCCGCGACAGCCGTCTCGACTATTGGGCCGGCAAGAACGTCTGACGCGCCTTCATCGGGATCCGCGACAACAGGAACAGCCCCCGCATCAGCAGGAACAGGTTCAGCCCCGCCCACAGGCCATGATTGCCGAAGGCGGGGACCAGCACGGCGAGTGCTGCGGCATAGCCGACAAAGGCCGCCAGCATCATGTTGCGCATCTCGCGCGACCAGGTGGCGCCGATGAAGACGCCGTCCATCAGGAAGGCAAGCGCACCGGTCATCGCCGTCACCGCCGCCCAGGGCAGGTATTCGTAAGCCGCCGCGCGTACATCCGGCGCCGTGGTCAGGAGATCGATGAGCCCGTCACCGAACAGCAGGAAGGCGACGGTCGTCACCAGCGCGAGCCCCAGCGACCAGGCGGCCGTCATCCGGAGTGCGCGATCGAAGGTCGGGCGGTAACCGGCACCGATCGAGCGCCCGATGAGCTGTTCCGCCGCATTGGCGAGGCCGTCGAGATAGTAGCCGGCAACAAGGAAAATCGTCATCAGCACCGCATTGGCGGCAAGCGTCACCGGCCCGAAGGCAGTGCCGATGCGGGTCATCAGCGTGAAGGCTGCCAGAAGCAGGAACGAGCGGATCATGATGTCTCGGTTGAGGCCGAAGAGCGGCTTCAACCGTTCGCGATCGAAGATCTCGGCCCAGCTTGGCGCATCCCTGCTGTCGAAACGGCCATAGACGATGGCGAAGCCAACGAGCGCGCCGATCACTTCGCCAGTCACGGTCGCCAACGCCACCCCCATCACGCCCCAGCCGAACACCAGTCCGAGCAGGATCGACAGCACGATGTTGATGCCGTTGATCAGCGTCTGCAGCATCAGGCCGATGGTGCCCTCGCCGCGGCCGAGCACGAAGCCGAGGATGGCGTAGTTGGCAAGCGCCGCCGGCGCCGAAAGGATGCGACAGAGAAAATAGGTGCTGGTGACGCCGGCTACCTCGGGCTCCGGCCCCATCAACCAGAGGCCGCCCGACAGAAGCAACGGCGAAAGGAAAAGGCTGACCGTGCCGCAAACAAGCGCGATGATCAGCGATCGCCAAAACACCGCCTGCTGCTCGCGCCGATCGCCGCGACCATAGGCCTGGGCAACCAAGCCCGTGGTCGCTGCTCGCAGGAAGTTGAAGGTGGTGAAGATCAGGTCGAACAGGATGGCCCCGACCGCAAGACCCGCCAGCAAGGTCGCCTGCCCCATGCGTCCGACAACGGCGGTATCGACGAGACCAAGCAGAGGCGTCGTCAGAAAGCCGAGCGTCATCGGCAATGCGATCGCCAGGATCAGCCGATGGGTGACATGGAACGGGCCGGCGGGATCGCCCGGCGAGACGGAAGAGGCAGCGGTCATCGGGCGGTCCGGGCGTGTTGGATGAGAGATGACCGTTTTAGGGAATGAGCATGGGCGGATGCAAGCGCGTCGTGCAGTTCGGCGAAAACGTCCCAACGCGGCAAGAGCCCCTCACCCTAGCCCTCTCCCCGCACGCGAGGAGAGGGGACGTGGCAAACGCGACGTCACACCCCTTGATACCCGTCGGAGGCCAGTCCCGTCAGCGGTCATGATGGATCGAAAGGGCGCAACTATCCGCCTTCTCCCCGCCTGCGGGGAGAAGGTCCCGGCAGGGGGATGAGGGGCGGAGTTCTATACGAATGCAGCTGATTCAGCCCGAAAGCACCATCGCCCAGAAGGGTCGGTTGCCGGAGGCTGCGTTCTGCGCGACGGCAACGCCGAGGCCACGGTAATTGCCGAGCATGTTTTCAAGATGCTTGGGCGACCTGTACCAGGCGTCATAGGCGCGCTCGGCGTCGTCCTGGCCCACGGCGATGTTTTCAGCGGCCGGAAGCGTCACGCCCTGACCCTTCATGCGGTCGTAGAAACTGTCGTTCCAGCCGATCAGGTGCTGCATCTTGCCGGCCTTGGCCATGCGTGCAGCCTGGTGCATCGCCGCGACGGACGCCGCATGGTCGGCGACGAGCTCGGTCAGGCCCTTGCCCTTGCGCAGCTTGTTGACATAGCCGAGGCTCGCTGCGGTCTGGTCGCTGCCGGTGCCGCTTTCGGGCATCAGCACCTTGGACGTGTTGCAGCCGGCGAGCGCGCCGAGCGACAGGATGGCGGTCGCGCGCAGGAGGCCGCGGCGTTCGATCAGAAGAAAACGGTCCTGCATCGTCAGCGCCGAAAGTTCAGGACGCGCAGGATGACGAAGGCCGGCACGACGATTACGGCGCCGAGCAGCAGGTAGTCGCCCACCCGGCCAAGTGCTGCAAAGCCGGTGTACCAGAGGTCGAGCAGGAAGTTGCGGACGGCGAAGTAGATATCGGTCGGATACCAGCCGAACATCCTCATCACGAAGCCGACGAGGATCGACACCACGATGAGCTTGACCAGCACGCGCAGCGGCGAGTCACCCAAGAATCTGTTCATTCCGTCCGACATCAGCGAACTTCTCCTATTTGTCTTCACATAAGCCGCGATCGGCGGCGTCGCAAGTCGCTGGCCCCGGCGGGCACGGCTCGGGCTTCCGATCACGCCAGATTCCGCTTGTATTTTGCGGCATCCGGCGTCAGAAGCGCTGATCGCAACCAACATCTCACATTGATGACGCTCAACCAGCTCTCCTCCGGCGACCTGATCGCCGACCGCCGCGCCGACTACGCAAAAATGCTTGCCGAGGGCGGCGAGCCCGCAAGTGCGGCCGAACTCATGGCGCAAGCGCTGGAACAGGCACCCAACTGGGCAGCCGGCTGGTTTCGGCTCGCGGACTATGAAGAAAAATCTGGCCGGAAAGAGGCGGCGATCGAAGCGCTGAGGAAAACACTGGCGCTCAGCCCCCAGGATATCTTCGGCGCCGGCCTGAAACTGGCGCTGCTCGGCGCTGCCGCCATGCCCGAACAGCCGCCGAGCCTCTATGTCGAGCGGCTCTTCGACGACTATGCCGACCGCTTCGACAAGGCCTTAGTGGAGAAGCTCGGCTATACCGTACCGCAGAAGCTCGCGGCGCTCATTCAAAGCCATGTCGGGCAAAGCCACACGGGAGGCCTCATCTTCGAGCATGTGACGGATCTCGGCTGCGGCACCGGCCTTTTTGGCGAGCGCATCCGGGATCAGGCACAGTTCCTCGAAGGTTTCGACATCTCCATCAACATGCTCGCCAAGGCCGAGGCGAAATCCACCTACGATCGGCTGGCCCGCGCCGACCTTTCTCTTTCGCCTGATGCCTCCGGCATCTTCGGCAACTTCGCGCCCGCCCGGGCCGACCTCGTCAGCGCCGCCGACGTGCTGATGTATCTCGGCAATCTCGACAGTGTCTTCGACATCACCACTCGGCTGCTCGCACCAGCGGGCTACTTCGCCTTCTCGGTGGAAGATGCCGGCGATGCCGAGGAGTTCCTGCTGCGGCCGTCGCTGCGCTACGCCCATGGCGAAGCCTATGTCCGCGGCCTCTGCACGGCGCATGGTCTCACACTGCTGGCGGTCGAGCGCACCGCCATCCGCATGGATGCCGGCGCGCCGGTGTTCGGCATCCTGTTCCTGGCGCGCAAGCCTGCATAAAACGCAAGGCAGAGTCGCAAAAATAGGTCAGCATAACTGACATATTTTCCTTGATTGTTGTTGTGCATTGCAGCATTGCTCAAGCCATCGCAATCGAGGATTTGCCATGGCCCAGATCAGCAGCGTTTTCGGTCTCTGGAACACCAGCCCGACCCGGCATTCCGCCGTCGAGGATCTGCAGGGCATCTTTACCGGCAGCCTGATCGCAGCGCTCGGCCTCTATTTCCTCGCTAGCGCCGGCCTATTGACCGGCAGCACGGCGGGCGTCGCCTTCCTTTTGCACTATGCCTTCGGCGTCAATTTCGGCCTCGCCTTCTTCCTGCTGAACCTGCCCTTCTTCTATCTTTCGCTGAAACGGCTCGGCCCGGCCTTCACAGTCAAGACCTTCATCGCCATCGGCGTGACCTCGTTCCTGACCGACATCCAGTCGCGCCTCTTCCAGATCGGCACGATCCAGCCGACCTGGGCGGCGCTACTCGGCGGCCTGCTGCTTGGCTACGGCCTCTTGGCGCTCTATCGCCACCGCGCCAGCCTCGGCGGCGTCGGCATTCTCGGCATCTACCTGCAGGAGCGTTTCGGCATTCGCGCCGGCCTCGTGCAGCTTGCGATCGACATGGTCGTGCTCGTCTTCGCCTTCGGCGTGACTTCGCCCGAGGTCGTCGCCTGGTCGGTGCTCGGCGCAGTCGTCTTGAACCTTTTCGTGGCCATCAACCACCGCGCTGATCGTTACATCGCACTCTAGAGCGCCGTGCGTTCACCGGAACGCGCAAGGACGCTCTAGGATGCAGAGCAGCTAGCCCCGAAGCGGACCTCGGGGCTAGCTGGAGCTTTCTCACTGGATATCAGGCGGCCATAACCGGCTGATCGACCGGATGCTGCGAACGCAGGCCGACGGCGACACGGTTCCAGACATTGATGACGCCGATCGCCATGGTGATCTTGGTGATCTCGGCTTCGCTGAAGTGCGCGCGCAGCGGCTCGAAATCCGCGTCGGGCGCGCCGGTCTGGGCAAGGTTGGTCAGCGATTCCGTCCAGGCGAGCACTGCGCGTTCGCGCGCGTCATAGATCGGCGATTCCCGCCAGGCGCAGATCAGGTGGATCCACTGCTCGCTCATGCCGGTGTGCCGCGCTTCCTTCACATGCATGTCGATGCAATAGGCGCAGCCGTTGATCTGCGAGGCGCGCAGCTTGATCAGGTGGATCAGGCGCGGCTCCAAGCCCGATTCCTTGATGATGTAGCTGTCGAAAGCCGCAGCAGCCTTGTAGGCATCGGGAGCGGCTTTGACGAAGTTGAAACGCGGCTGCATGGACTTCTCCTTGGGCTGAACAGGATTGATGGAGGTCAGGCGTTGGCGGACGATTTGCGTTCGTTGATCGCCAGAAAGGCTTCTGTTCGTGCCGATACGCTGCCGTCATCCTTGGCATTGAGGTCATCCAGGATGCTGGCGATGGTCACGCGGCGCAGCTCGGCGCGGTAGGCCTGCTCGGCCTTCAGCATCGCGACATTGATGGTGCAGGGTGCCGTCGGCTTGCAGGCGTAGGGATTGGGACCTCGCAGGCGGATCTCATTGCAGCGGAACGCCGGCTCCGAACCTTCGACCGCAAGCACGATATCGAGCAAAGTGATCCTCTCCGGCGTCTTGGCGAGACGGTAGCCCCCCTTGGGGCCCGGCACCGCTTCCAGCAGTCCGGCACCGGACATCGCCTGCAGGTGCTTCAAGAGATAGCTGGTGGAAACACCATGGAACTCGGCAAGCGCTGCCGCCGACAGAGTGCTGCCGAGCTGAAGACAGCTCAGCATCGTCACGCTGTGAATGGCCTGCTCGACCCCGTCACCGAGTTTCATGGGCGCCTCCGTAATCGTGGATAATTTTTATCTACGATCAGGCCGAGAGTCAATCCTCGTGATTGCACCCATCGGACAGGCTTCTCTTTTGGCGGATTTGATCTACCTTTGTTCTCCGTGAACAGGATCGATTCCAGAGAGCCGCAGGGCGATGCCCTGAGCCTGCCCGCTCCCTTTCTGCGCTGGTTCGGCGAGAAGGGCTGGCGGCCGCGTGCGCACCAGCTGGAGCTGCTCGCCCGCGCCGAGGCCGGGGACAGCACGCTGCTGATCGCGCCGACCGGCGCCGGCAAGACGCTCGCCGGCTTCCTGCCGTCGCTGGTCGATCTCACCCGCCGTGGCAAAATTCCGCCGGGCTCAGCCTTCGTCGGCATCCACACGCTCTACATCTCGCCCCTGAAGGCGCTCGCCGTCGACATCGAGCGCAACCTGATGAAGCCGGTCGGCGAAATGGGGCTTCCGGTGCGCGTCGAGAACCGCACAGGCGATACGCCCACGGCCAAGCGCCAGCGACAGAAGCTCAATCCGCCCGACATTCTGCTGACGACGCCGGAACAGCTCGCGCTGCTGCTCGCCAACGGCGAGGCGCAACGCTTCTTCAAGGACCTGCGCTATGTCGTGTTCGACGAGCTGCATTCGCTCGTCACCTCCAAGCGCGGCCATCTGCTTTCCCTTGGCCTTGCGCGGCTGCGCCGGCTGGCGCCCGGCCTGCAAACGATCGGCCTTTCGGCGACGGTCGCCGATCCGATGGATCTGCAGCGCTGGCTGGCTCCGCAAGAGCCGGACGCGAACAATCACGCAGGCCTCGTCCAGGTAAAGGGCGGGGCCAAGCCGCAGATCACCATTTTGAAGACCGAGGAACACGTGCCCTGGGCCGGTCACTCGGCGCGCTACGCGATCCCCGACGTCTACGAGGCGATCAAGGAGCACGGTACGACCCTGCTCTTCGTCAACACCCGCAGTCAGGCGGAGCTTCTGTTCCAGGAACTCTGGACGAACAACGACGACAATCTGCCGATCGCGCTGCATCACGGCTCGCTCGACGTCGCCCAGCGCCGCAAGGTCGAGGCAGCGATGGCCGAGAACCGCTTGCGCGCCGTGGTCGCCACCTCGACGCTCGATCTCGGCATAGACTGGGGCGATGTCGACCTCGTCGTGCATGTGGGCGCGCCGAAGGGCGCGAGCCGCCTTGCCCAGCGCATCGGCCGCGCCAACCACCGCATGGACGAACCGTCGAAGGCGATCCTGGTGCCGGCCAACCGCTTCGAGGTGATGGAATGCCAGGCGGCCCTCGACGCCAATTATGTCGGCGCCCAGGACACACCGCCGGTCGGCAAGGGCGCGCTTGACGTGCTCGCCCAGCACGTGCTTGGCATGGCCTGCGCAGCACCCTTCGATCCGCTCGACCTCTACGACGAGATCACCACCGCCTCGCCCTATGCTACGCTTTCCTGGGAGACCTTCGAACGGGTGATCGATTTCGTCGCGACCGGCGGTTATGCGCTGAAGACCTACGAGCGCTATGCCCGCATCCGCAAGACCAAGGACGGGCTCTATCGCGTCTCCAATCCGCTGGTGGCGCAGCAATACCGGTTGAACGTCGGCACCATCGTGGAATCGCCGATGCTGAACGTGCGCATGGTCAAGCGCAACGCCCGCGGCTCGCTCGGCCGCGGCGGCATGCCGCTCGGCAAGGTCGAGGAGTATTTCCTCGAAATGCTGTCCCAGGGCGACACCTTCATGTTCTCTGGCAAGGTGCTGCGCTTCGAGGGCATCCGCGAGAACGAGTGCCTCGTCAGCCAGGCTTTTACTTTCGATCCCAAGGTGCCGAGCTATGCCGGCGGCAAGTTCCCGCTCTCGACCTATCTCGCCGAACAGGTCCGAAGGATGCTTGCCGATCCGGCACGGCGTGCGGCGCTGCCGGAACAGGTGCGCGACTGGCTGTCCTTGCAGAAGGACGTCTCGATGCTGCCGCGCGAGGACGAGCTGCTGATCGAGACTTTTCCGCGCGGCAGCCGCCACTACATGGTCATCTATGCCTTCGAAGGGCGGTTGGCGCACCAGACGCTCGGCATGCTCTTGACCCGCAGGCTCGATCGCGCCGGGCTGAAGCCGCTCGGCTTCGTCGCCACCGATTATTCGCTGGCGGTCTGGGCGCTCGACGACCTCGGCGCCACCTTCGAACTCAGGCGCGGCGCGCTTGCCGATCTCTTCGACGAGGACATGCTCGGCGACGACCTCGAAGCCTGGCTCAACGAATCCTTCCTCTTGAAACGCACCTTTCGCAACTGCGCCGTCATCGCCGGGCTGATCGACCAGCGGCATCCCGGCAAGGAAAAGACCGGCCGGCAGGTGACGGTCTCGGCCGACCTCATTTACGACGTATTGCACGCGCACGAGCCGGACCATCTGCTGCTCGAAGCGACTCGCAACGACGCGGCAACGGGGCTTTTGGACATCGCCCGCCTCGGGGATATGCTGAAACGAATCAAGGGCCACATCACCCACCGACGGCTCGACCATATCTCGCCGCTGGCGGTGCCCGTCATGCTGGAGATCGGCAAGGAAATGGTCCAGGGCGAGGCACAGGACTTCCTGCTTTCGGAAGCAGCAGACGACCTGATCCACGAGGCGATGGGCGGTCTGGATGTGGGTTGATAGGAAAATGACCTTGAGAATGAGCAGTCAGTCGATGTCGGCGGATTTTTACCCCGTCCGCGCACAACGTGCGAGACCGTGACTATGCATCGCCTTGCCCACGCCCTCTCGGCTCAGACGACCACTCCCCTCCTCCACGCCCAGACAATCGTCAACGGCGTCGTCGCGATGTGCGATCCGCTTGGTAGCCTCTACCTGCCGGAGACGGGCACGCTCGTCGTCTCGGACCTGCATCTGGAAAAGGGCTCCGCCTTTGCCCGGCGCGGCATGCTTTTGCCGCCCTACGATACGCTTGCGACGCTGCGCGTGCTCGAGGCGGCGATCGCGCGGCACGACCCGAAGCTCGTCATCAGCCTCGGCGACAACTTCCACGACCGCGTCGGCTCGGCGGCCATGCCCGATCATTTCCGGCATATGATTGCCGCCATGGCCTATGGACGCGAATGGGTCTGGATCAACGGCAACCACGACCCCGACGGCGCCTTCGGCCTGCCGGGCGCCTCGATGGACGAGCTTAGCCATGCGGGACTGACCTTCCGGCACGAGCCGAAGCGCAGCGATGCCGTCGGCGAGATCGCCGGGCACCTGCATCCGGCAGCAACGGTGGTAAGACGGGAAAGAGCTGTGCGCCGCGCCTGCTTTGCGACCGATGGCACGCGCCTGCTGATGCCGGCTTTCGGTGTCACCACCGGCGGGCTCGATCTCAGGCACCGCGCCATGACCGGCCTCTTCGACCGCAGCAAGCTTGTCGCCCATATGCTCGGGCGCGACCGGATCTATTCAGTTCGCTTTGCCAATCTCATCGCCTGACGAGAGCGGTGAAAACGGCGCGGCTCTCCCGCGCCGGAGCGCCGCCTGCGATCAAAACGCGTTGAAGGTCAGCGTCGTCAGCGAGCGCGAGATGCCCGGCACCGTGGCAATGTTGTCGTTGATGAACTTGCCGATGTCCTGGCCTTCTTCGATATAGACCTTGATGATCAGGTCGTAATCGCCGCTCGTCGAATACATCTCCGAAACGATCTCCTTGCGGTAGATCTCGTCGGCGACCTCGTAGGTCTTGCCGGGAGCGCACTGCAACTGGACAAAAATCGGTTTCATCGAGCTTCCTCTGTTTTTTATTTGCCACGGCATGCGCTGATGAAACGCATGCGGCATGCCTTTCCATAGCGCTCCGGCGCGCAAAAGGAAACGTCGGCGAAGGTCGCCCGTCACTATTCCTTGCGGAAGATCAGGCTGGCGCCCCAGCCGGTAATGACGGCGAGCAGCACGGCCATCAGGCCGTAGAGCAGCGGCTGCTGGTGTGCCGCCTGGGTGATGAACTGTTCGAGGCCGGTCTTGACGACACGCAGCGGCAGCGCCTTGGCGGCGACGAAGACACCGTCGCGGAAGAGATAGGCGCGCACCACATGCACGCCGTTCGGCACGTTGGCCGGCAGGCGTACAGACGCCTTGAACAGGCTGGAACTGATGAACTGCACGCCGCCGGGATCGCGCTCGTAGACGCCGCTGGTCTCGCGGATACGGCGGAAGGCGTTGCGGAACTCGCCGAGATTGCTGCCGTCACCGACGAAGCCGAGCGGCACCAGCCGCATGTGGTCGACGCCGATGCCCATATTGCCCATCTCGCCGGGCGGCGCGATCGTCTCGATATCGCGCGTCGACGACAGCGAATAGGATTCCGGCACCAACTCGAAGGTCATGGAGCTGGTGTTCACCCAGATCCCGAAGACACGCTCCTTCTTGCGCACCGTCGCATTATCCTTGGGCCCCTCGAGGCTGACGACGATGTTGTAGCGGCCCTGGGCAAGCAGGCCCTGGTCGAAGCCGTCGACCGCGCCGAAGATCGTCAGGTCGGCGCCGCGGAAATCGGAGGTGATCGCGATCTCGTCGGTGGAGATGCCGATCTCCAACTTCTCGGTGAAATCGGCATTCTCGTCCTGCAGCGCAGCCAGGGCCGGAGCGGAGAAGGCGAAAGCCAGGAGCGTCAGAGCTATGCGGGCGAAACGGTGCATCAGAAACCGAACCCCGCGGATACGACCGAATAGACGTCCTTCGGCGGGATGATGAGTTCGATCGCCAGACGAATGCCGACAGCAAGAACAAGCAGCGCCAGCAATGCGCGCAGCTGTTCGCCGCGCAGCTTCTGGCCGACGCGCACGCCGTATTGGGCGCCGATGACGCCGGCGATCATCAGCACGAAAGCGAGCACGATGTCGACGGTGTAGTTGGTCGAAGCCTGGACGATGACCGTGTAGGCGGAAACGAAGATGATCTGGAACAGCGACGTGCCGACGACGACATTGGTCGGAATGCGCAGCAGATAGATCATCGCCGGCACCATGATGAAGCCGCCGCCGACACCCATGACCGAGGTCAGGATGCCGATGCAGAAACCGAGGGCGATCACCGGAATGACGCTCAGATAGATCTTCGACTTCTTGAAGCGCATCTTCAGGGGCAGGCCATGCACCCAGTTGTGCTGGCCGGGGCGGCGCAAGGTCGTCTGCTGGTTCTTGGCCGCCTTGCGCATGGCGACGACGCTCTCCCAGAGCATCAGCCCGCCGACGGTGCCGAGCAGCACGACGTAAAGCAGCGAGATCACCAGGTCGAGCTGGCCGAGGCGGCGCAGCAGCGAGAACAGCCAGACGCCGACGGTCGCGCCGGCAAGACCGCCGCACAGAAGCACCGTGCCGAGCTTGATGTCGATGGTGCCTCTTCGGAAATGCGTGATCGCGCCGGAAATCGACGAGGCCACCACCTGGTTGGCACCAGTCGCCACCGCGACGACGGGAGGAATATTGTAGAAGATCAGAAGCGGCGTGATCAGGAACCCGCCACCGACGCCGAACATGCCGGACAGAAAGCCGACGGCAGCGCCCATACCGAGAATGATGAGTATGTTCACCGACAACTCTGCGATGGGCAGATAGATCGTCACGCCGGATCCTCGATATGCCAACGGCCCGCGATGCGGGCAAACCAGTTAGTGTGGCAAGCAAATCACCACGATTGAGGGATTATTCGAAGGGCCGACACCTCCCCCGAGGGCGAGGCGGCCTCCGTCATGCACTCCTGCAGCGTTGCGCTTCCGCCAGGACGTGCCAAGGCCACGAATCGGACCTTGATTGCTGCATCGGTTCTTCCTTAGCCCGATTCCGATTAAGGAATTATGCAGCAGCCCGAGATTTCAACCTTTTCAGCCACATGGCGGATGGCTTCGCCACCCGCAACCCGTGTCGCCCGGCTCTGCGGCTTTATTACGGCGCTGGGCCTGAGGGTCAGGAATTGCGCTTCAGCAATTCCTTGACCAGCTGCTCGGTGATTTCGCCCGTCGGCTCCTGGCCGACCGACTTCTGGAAAGCCTTGATGGCGGCGACGGTCTTCTTACCCATCTGGCCATCCGGCTTGCCGGCGTCGAAGCCGTTGTTGTTGAGGATCGCCTGGATGTTGCGGACCGCCTTGCTCATGTCGACGCTGGCCGTCTTGTTGGCCGGGCCGACCCATGCATCCGGAACGTCGACGCTGTTTGCCTTGGCGTCGACCGGCTCAGCCTTCCAGGCTTCGGCCTTGGCCTTGGCGCTTTCGAGCTGCTCCGGCTTCATCGCCTTGGCAACCTCGTCGCGCTTGGCGCCGGCATCGAGATCGCCTTCGCGGGCAGCCGCCGAGAACCACTTGTAGGATTCCGTCAGGTCCTGCGGCACGCCGTTGCCGCGGGCATAGAGAACCGCAAGGTTGAACTGGCTGTCGCGGATGCCGAGTTCGGCAGCCTTCGCAAACCACTTCGTTGCCTCGTTAAAGTCAGGCGCTCCATCGCGACCGCTTGCCAGCATGACCGCGAGATTGTGCATGGCGCTGGCGTTGCCCTGGCCGGCGGAAGCGATATAGAGCGCCTTCGCCTTGGCCGTGTCGCGCGTGACGCCGGTGCCCTTCTCGTAAAGGGTTGCAAGACGGTACTGAGCCGGCACGACGCCGGCATCGGCGGCGCGCTGATACCATTTCGCGGCTTCCGCCATGTTTTCCTGAACGCCCCGGCCCTCGGTGAAGCGCACGGCGATTTCGTAGAAGGCGAGCGGATCGCCACCCTTGGCGGCCGTCACCAGAGCGACCGGGCCGAAACCTTCCGGCAATACCACGTCGGTCGCCACGGCTGCAGCGGCAGTCGTCGAAGGGGTCATCGCGGCGCCATCGGCCGGCGCGCTTGCGACCGAAGCGCTCGCCACCGGCGTCGCTGCAGCCGCTGCCGGCTGGAACTCGGTGACCGGCGTCTTCGTCTCGGCGACAGGCGCAAGCATCGGCGCCTTGCCTTCCGCCGGCGTTGCAAAGCTGGTCGTCGGCACGGTCGTTGCCGTCACCGCGATCGAGGTCTCGGGGGTCTTTGCCGGCGCTTCAACGGAATCGAGCGGTGGCGCAACAGCCGTTTCGGACGCAGCAACCGGTGCTGCCTGTGCCGCAACGGTCGTGCCCTGCACCAGTTGGTCGTCGGCGACCTTGAATTCGGATGCCTGTGGGTTGACCGTCTGCTCGATGACCGCCACCGGTTCGACCGGCATCTCGTCCTTGTTCAGCATCGAGCTGACCATCGGGTAGGACATGATCGCCAAAAGCACGGCGCCGACGGCCATGAGGATCGGCCGGCGATGACGGGCAAAAGCGCCGCCGATGCCGGACGTCGCGGCCTTGTCGCCGGTCTTGTTGAGGGTGTCGGCTTCCTCGACGGCGAGCTGGGCGGCGCGGCGAGCGGCGGCAATGAAGTCCGACTTGTCGCCATCGGCCGGCTGAATGCCTGCCTTGTTCATCTGCCCGGCGCGCACGCGCTCCAGGATCTTCTTCACGTCCGGAACGCCGGAGCCCGGCTCGAGCAGCTGGTTGGCTTCTTCCGGCGCCAGCATTTCGGAGGGATCGATCGACGGCGTCGGCTCGACGAGCTTGCGCGCCTGCTCCGGTGCCTGTTCCGAGCGTTTGCCGGAAAAGCGACGGGTGAGGCCGGCGAGCAGGCCGGTGCGGCCAGCGGCTACCGGCTCGCGCTCTTCTTCGAGCTCGACGGTCGAGATCTGCGCATCGTCGGCAAGGGCCGTTACCGGTTCGGCGGCCTCGGCTGCGACGGCCTGGTCCTCCGCCTGGAGGGCGCGGACATTGCGCTGCAGGTCGTCGTAGCGATCATCGAGGTCGCCGCCACCGAAGGGGTCGTTGAACTCCGGCTGCGCGGCGCGCGGCATCGGAGCGGCTTCGCGTACCACCGCCATGGCAGGCTGGGCCGCCAGTGCCGGCTCGCGGTTTTCGATGCGTTCCAGCTTGTCGGCGATGTGGACGAGGGTTTCGTGCAGCGCCTCGAACGTGCGCGCAGTCCGCTCTTCGCTGGAGCGGCTCAAGTCCTCAAGTGTCCGCAGATCTTCGGCAAGCGCCGAGATCGCGGCCAGGTCGCTACCGGAGGAGGCCTGCGTTGGGCCGTTCTTGGAATAGGCTTCCATCACCGCTTCGGCCGCCTGGCGGGCGGCTTCGACGATGTATTCGTCGCTGGTCGAGAAATAGTCCTCGAGCGCGGTCATACGGTTTTCGAAATCGACGGGCATCACGCTCTGGGCGACGTCCGCCCGCGGCTGGCTGACCAGCGTCGACAGGTTGGCGATCTGGGCTTCAAGGTTCTGAAGCGCCGCGCGGTCGTCGAACGGCGCTGCCTGTGTTTCCTCCAGCCGCTGGGCGATACCGGCGAGGCGATCTTCCAGCCGGTCGAAACGCGGATCGGAGACAGGCTGGGCGCCATGGGCGTCGAGCTCGTCGATGCGGCGGGCGAGATAGTCCAGCCGCTCGGCGAGAGCGTCGTTGACGCTGCCCTGGTCGAGGGCCTCGATCTTGCGGGAGATATCCGACAGGTAATCGTTGAGGTCCGACTGCGCCGTCCTGTTGCTGCGCTCCATCATCAGCGACAGCTGGTCCAGCCGCTCTTCCAGGCGGGCGGCGGCCTTTTCGCTGGCGAGATCCTCGACACGGACGGTCAGGGCTTCCAGACGGGCGCTGAGGCCCGAATCGTTCGGGCGCGACAGGCTGTCGATCTGGTGGGAGAGATCGCCGAGCCGGCTTTCGAGGCGATTGACGAAGCCGGTATCAAGCCCCTGGGTCGTGCGGCTGTTGGCGGCAATGGCGCGGCTGATTTCGTCGAGCCGGCTGTCGAGATCGGCAAACTGCGAGACGAGGCGGCGATCGTCGGGCTGGATCTGCCGGCCGAGCATTTCGATCGCCTGGGCAACGGCGATAAGCTTGTCTTCGAGCACATCGACGGCGGAGCTGCTCTTCAGCGAGCCTATCTGCGACTTGATTTCGTCCAACCGATAGGCGAGCGCGACCAGTTCGTCGTCGCGGCTCTGGTCGAACGCGATCAGCCGATCCTCGACACCATTCCAGCGGTTTTCCATGCGGCGCATGCTGTCTTCGCGCGCAAGTCCGTCGATCATCGCGCGCAGGTCGTCGAAATCGCCGCGCAAGGCGTCAGCCTGGGCGGGCGAGGCCTGACGGCCGAGATGCTGGATGCTGTCGGCAAGGCGCTGCATGTCGCCACGCACGTCTTCGGCGAAGCTGTGATCCTGTGCCTGGGCCTTGATGCCGCGAATTTCGGAGCGCAGCGAATTCATCTCGCGCGTCAGGCCGTCGGTGATGTCACGCTTCAGGTCCTGGCGCAAACCGACGAGGGCTTCGGCGATATCGTTGACGGCTGCGGAGGCGCGTTGCGGCTGGCTGTGAAGCTGGGGGCGCGGCTCTTCGACGTAGCGGTCCTGGACCGGCCGTTCGGAAATGGGGCGTTCGGAAGCGGGGCGCTCGGGGGCATACCGTTCCGGCCCGCGCTGCGGCAGCCGGTCGCTAAGCGCTGGGCGCTCGCGCGAGGCGCTGAGGCTGCGCTGGCGTTGCATGATTTCGGCGACGGCATCGCGGGGCGATGCCGTTTCCCGGACGGGTTCGCGGGCGGGCTGGCGCTCGGGCGGCCTTGGCGCCGGGTCGCGGGCCGCACCGCTCATCAGGCCTTCGATCCGCGCCTCCAATCCTTCAATGGTGCGGTTCAAGGCGTCGAGCGACGGCCGCTCGCTATAGGACTGGCTGCCTGCGCGCTGAGGATTTGATCGCAATCCACTCATGTTGTTCTTCGCCCCTGTCGTCGGCCATCTCGAAAGTCGTCACGGAAGAAAACTGCTTTCTTCACCCCTGTGGCGCTTCCGACGCGGGCAAAACTACAACGATGCGACGCCAGGACAGGTTGCAGCTTTGACCATCTCAACACGCACCTTTCACGAAACGTGGTAAACAAGCGGTTAACCTGCGGATGATTTTTTAACGATTTGGCAGGATCGTACGAAGTTGAGGCGCTGCGGTGCCGCCGACCTCCCCCACACGCCACCAAACTGCGCGACACGTAATTTTTGACGTTTACGCAAACGTCAAAATTTTGTAGCATCCGGCCAACGATGCGAGACCGCCCCGGCGGCATCCGCTTTCCCGTGGAAAAACGGGAGGAGAGGATGCTCTGGAAACAATGAGGATGGCGGCGCATCCGGCATCCTGCAACCGGGCGTCGACGACGACAGACGGCGGCCCGAAGCACCAAAGGCGAGGAAAGAATGCCCATCTACAAGGCTCCGGTCGACGATACCCTCTTCATCCTGAACGACGTGCTCGGCATCGAGCGCTACAACAACCTGCCCGGATTTGCCGATGCGACGCCCGACATGATCGAGGCGATCGTCGGCGAAGCCGCCAAGCTTGCCGAAGAAGCTCTGTTTCCGGTCAACCTTTCCGGCGACCAGGAAGGCTGCAAGCGTCGCGACGACGGTTCGGTCAGCGTGCCGAAGGGCTTCAAGGAAGCCTTCGACCTCTACCGCGAAGGCGGCTGGCTCGGCCTTGCCGTGCCTGAAGAATTCGGCGGCCAGGGCCTGCCCTATACGCTGCACACCGCCGTCGGCGAATACATGTCGTCGGCCAACATGGCGCTGACCATGTATCCGGGCCTCACCCAGGGCGCGATCGCCGCGATCCTGGTTCACGGTACCGACGAGCAGAAGCAGGCCTATCTGCCGAAGATGGTCGCCGGCATCTGGACCGGTACGATGAACCTGACCGAGCCGCATTGCGGCACGGACCTCGGCCTCCTGCGCACCAAGGCGGTGCCCACCGGCAACGGCGCCTACAAGATCTCCGGCCAGAAGATCTTCATCTCGGCCGGCGAGCACGACATGTCCGACAACATCATCCATCTGGTGCTCGCCCGCATCGAGGGCGCGCCGGAGGGCGTGAAGGGCATCTCGCTGTTCATCGTGCCGAAGTTCAAGCTCGACGGCGCCGGCGAACCGGGCGAACGCAACGGCGTTTCCTGCGGCGCGATCGAACACAAGATGGGCATCCACGGCAACTCCACCTGCGTCATGAACTATGACGAGGCCGAGGGCTACCTCATCGGCGCGGAGAACAAGGGCCTCAACGCCATGTTCGTGATGATGAACGAGGCCCGCCTCGGCGTCGGCCTGCAGGGCCTGTCGATCGCGGAAATCGCTTACCAGAACGCCGCCAACTACGCGCGCGACCGCATCCAGGGCCGCTCGCTTTCCGGCCCCAAGGCGCCGGACAAGAAGGCCGACCCGATCATCGTGCATCCGGACGTGCGCCGCACGCTGATGACGATCAAGGCCTTCAACGAGGCCGGCCGCGCCTTCACGCTCTGGACCGCGCTCAAGTCCGACATCGCGCACCGTTCCGACAATGAAGCCGACCGCCAGGCGGCGGACGATATCCTCGGCCTGATGACCCCGATCCTCAAGGGCGTCATGACCGACAAGGGCTTCGACCATGCGGTCATGGCGCAGCAGATGTTCGGCGGCCACGGCTATATCGAAGAACACGGCATGAGCCAGTATGTCCGCGATGCCCGCATCGCGATGATCTACGAAGGTGCCAACGGCATCCAGGCGCTCGACCTCGTCGGCCGTAAGCTCGGCCTCAACGGCGGCCGCGCCGTCATGGCCCTGTTCAAGGAGATCGGCGATTTCTGCGAGGAGAACCGCAGCAACGAGAAGCTGTCGGCCTATACCAAGGCGCTGAAGAAGGGCCTCAACGACCTGCAGGCCGCCACCATGTGGTTCATGCAGAACGCGATGGCCAAGCCCGACAATGCCGGCGCCGGCTCGACCGACTACATGCACCTCTTCGGCCTCGTCGTGCTTGGCTACATGTGGGCGAAGATCGCCAAGACGGCCGAGGAAAAGCTTGCCTCTGGCGAAACGGCGCGTGCAGACTATCTGAAGAACAAGCTGATCACCGCGACCTTCTTCATGGAAAGGATCCTGCCGGAAACGGCCCTGCGCAAGGCCCGCATCGAAACCGGCGCCAACACGCTGATGGCGCTCGACGCAGCCGCTTTCTAATCTCGTCGCGGAAGCGATCTAACATGTTTGACGGGCGGCACCAGCGGGTGCTGCCGAAAGGGAGATGAAACATGACGAAAGTCTTCGTTTACGACCACGTGCGCACGCCGCGCGGCCGTGGCAAGAAGGACGGATCGCTGCACGAAGTGCCGTCCGTTCGGCTGGCCGCCAAGATGCTGGAAGCGGTGCGTGACCGCAACGACCTCGACACGTCGACCGTCGACGACATCATCATGGGTTGCGTCGATCCGGTGATGGACGCGGGCGCGGTGATCCCGAAGGCTGCCGCCTTCGAAGCCGGCTATTCGACCCGTGCACCGGGCATGCAGATCTCGCGCTTCTGCGCTTCCGGCCTCGACGCCGTCAACTTCGGCGCGGCGAAGATCGCCCAAGGCGCCGACGACATCGTCATTGCCGGCGGCGTTGAATCGATGTCGCGCGTCGGCCTCGGCATGTCCGGCGGCGCCTGGTTCATGGACCCCTCGGTCAACCTGCCGGCCTTCTTCATGCCGCAGGGCGTTTCGGCCGACCTGATCGCCACCAAGTACGGCTTCAGCCGCGACGACGTCGACGCCTATGCCGTCGAAAGCCAGAAGCGCGCAGCGCATGCATGGGAAAACGGCTACTTCAAGAAGTCCGTCGTTCCCTTCAAGGACCAGAACGGCCTGACCATCCTCGACCGCGACGAACACATGCGTCCGGGCACCGACATGCAGGCGCTCGCCTCGCTCAACCCGTCCTTCCAGATGCCGGGTGAAATGGGCGGCTTCGAAGCGGTCGGCATCCAGGCGCATCCGGAAATCGAAAAGATCAACTACGTGCACCACGCCGGCAATTCGTCGGGTATCGTCGACGGCGCCGCAGCCGTGCTGCTCGGCTCCAAGGCCGGCGGCGAAAGCATGGGCCTGAAGCCGCGCGCCCGCATCCGCGCCTTCGCCAATATCGGCTCCGATCCGGCATTGATGCTGACCGGCCCGGTCGACGTCACCGAGAAGCTGCTGAAGCGCGCCGACATGAAGCTGTCGGACATCGATCTCTTCGAGCTCAACGAAGCCTTTGCGGCCGTCGTCCTGCGCTACATGCAGGCCTTCGACATCCCGCACGACAAGATCAACGTCAACGGCGGCGCGATCGCTATGGGCCATCCGCTCGGCGCGACCGGCGCGATGATCCTCGGCACCGTGCTCGACGAACTGGAGCGCCGCGATCTCAACACCGCGCTCGTCACCCTTTGCATCGGCGCCGGCATGGGCACGGCCACGATCATCGAAAGGGTCTGACGATGGACGTGATGCGCCGCACCCTTCTTGGACTGATGGGCCTGGGGCTGCTTGCAGCCGCGGGCTGCGTCTCCGACGAGGAGGAAGGCGGCGACAGCTTCACGCTCACCGGTGCGATCACCAATGTCGCCAGCGGCCCGGTTCCAGTCGGCACCGTCACGATCCGGCTCGAAGAGCAGGGCGTGATGGACGTCGCCGCCAAGCTGATCGCCGAGACGTCCGTCGTCAGCGACGGCAAGGCCACCCGCGTGCCCTTCGTGCTGCAGGTGCCGAAGCCCGAACTCGACAAGGCTGTCGACGCCGGCTTCAGCATCCGTGTCGAGCGCGACGGGCGGCTGATCGCCACCAACACCAGCAAGCAACGTTACAGCGGCGGATCGAACGTCTCGCTGCAGATCGAACCCATTCTCTACTGAGGGGGAGAACCATGACGAATTACACCAATTTCAAGATCGAGACCGACGCCGACGGCATTGCGCTCATCACCTGGGACATGCCCGAGAAGTCGATGAACGTCTTCACCCAGGAGGTGATGGAAGAGCTGAACGCCATCGTCGACCAGACCACCGCCGATGCGGCGGTCAAGGGCGTCGTCTTCACGTCGGGCAAGTCGAGCTTCTCCGGCGGCGCCGATCTCTCGATGATCAAGTCGATGTTCACCTTCCAGCAGGAAGAGAAGAAGAAGGATCCGGATAACGCCGCCCAGAAGCTCTTCGATCTGGTCGGCCGCATGACGGGCCTGTTCCGCAAGCTCGAAACCTCCGGCAAGCCCTGGGTCTCGGCGATCAACGGCACCTGCATGGGCGGCGCCTTCGAGCTTTCCCTCGCCTGCCACGGCCGCGTCGCTTCGAACTCCAAGTCGGTGAAGATCGCCCTGCCGGAAGTCAAGGTCGGCATCTTCCCGGGCGCCGGCGGCACCCAGCGCGTGCCGCGGCTTACCAACGCGCAGGACGCGTTGCAGATGATGACGACCGGTTCGTCGCTGACGGCAGCCCGCGCCAAGGCGATGGGCCTCGTGCACGAAGTCGTCGACGCCGACAAGCTGGTCGATGCTGCCAAGGCGATGATCAAGAACGGCCTGAAGCCGGTGCAGCCCTGGGACGAAAAGGGCTACAAGGTTCCCGGCGGCGGCATCTGGACGCCGGCCTCTGCCCAGCTCTGGCCGGCCGCTTCCGGCATTCTGCGCCGCGAGACCTACGGCAACTATCCGGGCGCCGTCGCGATCCTGAAGTGTGTCTATGAGGGCCTGCAGGTTCCGTTCGACACGGCGCTCAAGATCGAGCAGCGTTACTTCACCGAGATCCTTCAGACGACCGAAGCCTTCTCGATGATCCGCTCGCTGTTCGTCTCGATGCAGGAGCTCGGCAAGGGTGCCCGCCGCCCGGCCGGCGTGCCGAAGTCGGAGTTCACGCATGTGGGCGTCGTCGGCGCCGGCTTCATGGGCGCCTCGATCGCCTATGTGACGGCTGCTGCAGGCATCGCCGTGACGCTGATCGACCGCGACATGGAAGCGGCCGAAAAGGGCAAGGCGCATTCGGAAGGCTTGGTGAAGGATTCGGTCGGCAAGGGCCGCCTGACCAAGGAAGAAGGCGAAGCGCTGCTTGCCCGCATCACGCCGTCGGCCGACTACAACGATCTCAAGACCGCCGGTCTCGTCGTCGAAGCAGTGTTCGAGGATCGCCAGGTCAAGAAGGACGTGATCGAGAAGGTGGAAGCGGTGATTGCCGAGGACGCGATCTTTGCGTCCAACACCTCGACGCTGCCGATCACCGGCCTTGCCAAGAACTCCAAGCGCCCGAGCCAGTTCATCGGCGTCCATTTCTTCTCACCGGTGGAGAAGATGATGCTGACGGAAGTGATCCTCGGCAAGGAAAGCGGCGACAGGGCACTCGGCGTGGCACTCGACTATGTGGCCGCTATCAAGAAGACACCGATCGTCGTCAACGACACGCGCGGCTTCTACGTCAACCGCTGCGTCTTCCGCTACATCCACGAAGCCTATGACATGCTGATCGAAGGCGTGCCGCCGGCAATGATCGAGAATGCCGCCAAGATGGCCGGCATGCCGGTCGGCCCGCTGTCGCTCAACGACGAAGTGGCGATCGACCTCAGCCAGAAGATCCTCAAGGCCACCGTCGCCGACCTCGGCGAAAAGGCCGTCGATCCCAAGCACCTGGCGCTGATCAACAAGATGGTCGACGATCTCGACCGCCGCGGTCGCAAGAACGGCAAGGGCTTCTACGAGTACCCGGCCAAGCCCGCCAAGAAGTATCTGTGGCCGGAGCTGAAGACGCTCTATCCGCAGAAAAACGCCGACAAGATCGATGTCGAGGTGCTAAAGCAGCGGCTTCTCGCCACGATCGCGCTCGAAGCGGCGCGCACCATGGAAGAAGGCATCGTCACCGATCCGCGCGAAGCCGACGTCGGCTCGATCCTCGGCTTCGGCTTTGCGCCCTATACCGGTGGCACGCTCTCCTACATCGACGGCATGGGCGTAAAGGCCTTCGTCAAGATGTGTGAAAAGCTCGCCAAGGACTATGGCGACCACTTCAAGCCGACGGCGCTCTTGAAGGAAATGGCCGAACGCGGCGAGACGTTCTACGGCCGCTTCGATCCCTACGGCGAGAAGAAGCAGGCGGCGTAAGCTTCGCTCATCGCATTGGAAGCAGGCCCCTCGGGGCCTGTTTTCGTTTGAACACGGCACATTCGAGGCCCTTGCCGGCTCAACGCTCACCCGGCCGCCATCACCCTGTTACAGTTCTGGTGCTAGGCCCACGCGGATGGAACCGCTACCCACGACGAACCCATGACGAAAACGACATTCCGCGCCGCCGCCCCCGGCGACGAACCTTATCTGCACTGGCTCGAAGAAGCCTGCATGCGCGACTATGCCGTCGCACTCTGGGGCAGTTGGCGCCCGCGTCCGGCGGATGCGCTGATCCTCGATGAACATCGCCTCATCGTTGCAGACGGCGAAGATGCCGGCTGTGTTTCGGTGACGCCGCGCGCGGACCATCTCTGGGTGAACAAGCTCTATGTCGCGCCCGCATATCAGAAGCGTGGCTACGGGGCTTTCGCCCTGAGGCAGGTGCTTGGCGAGGCGGGAGCGATCGGCCTGCCCGTGCGGCTCAGCGTGCTGACGACCAATCCGGCAGTGGCCTTCTATCGCCGCGAAGGCCTTGTGATCTATGAGGAAACCGCGGAACGGCGCTTCATGACATCGCGGGCGCGTTAAGCTTATCAGCATCTTCTGATTGACGCCCTCCGTGCGGGGGCGCATCCTCCGCGACTTCAGAGGGGGACACGCCATGAGCGAGCCTGATCTCTATCTGCTTGGGCGCGCAGGGCCCGAAGAAGCACGCCTGAAACGACAAATCGCCAATCTCGCACCCGATTCCGACCAGCAACTCGAAAGGGTCGGCATCAAGCCGGGCGAGCGCGTCGTCGATCTCGGTTGCGGTCCCGGCGGCGTGCTGCATCTCATCGGCAAGCGCGTCGGGCCGACCGGCTCGGTGCTCGGCATCGAACGCGACCCGCATTTCGTCGAGCTTGCCCGCCGTTTCGTTGCCGGCCACGCGCTGCCGCAGGTGGAGGTGCGTGAGGGCGACGCCTATGCCACCGGCCTACCGCGCCGCTCCTTCGACGGCGCCCATATGCGGCTGGTACTGGTCAACGTGCCACGGCCGGAACTCATCGTGCTCGAAATGGTGTCGCTGGTGAGGCCCGGCGGCTGGATCGCGAGCTTCGAGGCCGATTTCCTGGCGCATATCTGCGATCCGCCGCTTGCCGCCTGGGACCGGCTGCTGGCCGCCTACACCGCCTATTCCACGGCCAGAGGCATCGACCTCAACATCGGCCGTCGGCTGCATCGGCTGTTCCGAAGTGCCGGCGTCGAGGCGATTTCCGTCGATGCGGTCGAGCACGTCTACCCGCCCGGCCACGACCGCCGATCGATCCTTCGGGATTTCATCAACAATGTCCGTGACAGGCTCGTTGCCGAAGGCTTCATCAGCCAAGTCCAGCTGGATGACGATCTCGCCGCCCTCGACCGGCATCTTGCCGACCCCACCGTGCTCGTGACGTCCCACCTGTTCTTCCGGTTGACCGGTCGTATACCGGAAGCCCTCGTCATCAAGGCGTGAAGCGTTCCGCTTCCATTCGGCCTCAGGCGGTTGCGCCCTGGCGCCGGTGCGCCAGGCGTTCGCCGACGATGATCAGCAGGCCGGCCGCAAAGATCAGTCCGGCGCCGGCGAAAACATTGGTGGCCGGTACGTCGCCCCAGATCAGGAAGCCGAGACCGAAGGCCCAGACGAGCGAGGTATATTCGAACGGTGCGATCACCGAGATCGGTGCGCGACGCATGCCCTCGAAAAAGGCGTACTGGGCAATGCCGGCGATGACGCCGGTACCGGCCATCAGCGCAACGTCGAAGAGCGCCGGCGGCGTCCAGAAGAAACCGACCGCAACTCCGGTCATGCCGATGAAGAAGACGTTAGAGATCGTCATCTGCACCAAGGTCGTTTCGTGGAGTGCGGTCTTGCGCAGCATCACCGTGCCGATCGCCCAGAAGACGGCGGCAAGCAAGGCCAGGAATACAGGCAGCGACAGCTTCATGCCGGTGCCAAGCACATCGCAGGCGACGAGCACGCCGACGAAGCCGATGAAGACGGCGAACCAGCGGATCGGCGGCACGTCCTCCTTCAGGATCGGCACCGCCAACAGCGTCACGACGATCGGCGCGGCATAATAGAGCGTCGTCATTTCGGCGAGGCTGAGATCACGCGCCGCGTTGAAATAGCAAAGCCAGGCGGCAAGCAGCAAAAGATTGCGCACGAAGAGCGGCTTGAGCACCGGCGACACGATGGCATTGCGCACCAGCTGGCCGCGGCCGATGACGAGGCAAAGCACCAGGATGGTGATGCTGCGGGTAAACAGGATCTGCCAGACCGAGTAGCCGACGACCAGCCATTTGACCGACGCATCCTGCAGCGAAAACAGGAAATAGGAAAACGTCGTCATGACGATGCCTGACAGGACGGTCTTGTTCATGGGAGCCTCGATCACGCCGGCGGGAAGGGAAGCGGCGGAGCCCGTCTGATAGCGCGGCGGCGGCGGGCGCGGAAGGGGCATGGCTGGGCGGCGCTGTGGCGATTTCTTGGGGTGGCCTGCGCCACGATCGGGCACCAGGCTTGATGGAGATCAAGAACCGGCGCTTGCACCGCTGCTAGAAGGCGGCGATAACGACCATGAAACCTAGGTCTCAATGACATGCAGCCGCTCGCCTTCGCCCTTGCCGCCCTCGTCCTGCTCGCGACACCCGGTCCGACGAACACGCTGCTCTGGCTTTCCGGCGCATCGGCAGGCTTCCGCCGGTCGCTGCCGCTTTTGACCGGCGAACTCGGCGGCTATCTTGCGGTGATCATTCCCGCCGTCGCGCTGCTCGCCCCGTTCCTCGCCGCCCATCCGAACCTCGGCCTGGCGCTGAGGTTCATTGCCGCCTGCTGGGTGCTCTATCTCGCCTATGCGCTCTGGACGACCGATGCCGAACGCAGCGAAGGCGTTGTCATCTCCATCCGACAAGTCTTCGTCACGACGCTGCTCAATCCGAAAGCCCTGATCGTCGCCCTGGTGCTGTTGCCGCAGACGGGATTGGCAGCCGTCTGGCCCTGGATCGCCGGCTTTTCGCTGCTGGTCGTCGCTGCCGGGTCGGCCTGGATCGGGGCCGGCGCCCTGCTGGTGCAGATGTCCAAGGGTCTGTCGACCTCGCACCTGCCGCGCCGGATCGCTGCCGTCTGCCTCACGCTGTTCTCTGTCGGCATCGCCGGTAGCGCGATTGCCGCCATGCACTAGAAAAATCCCGGAGGACCAGCACGTGTCCTCCGGGATCGATCGCGAGAAGCGGCCAGCCGGTCGTGTCTCAGGCGGCAACCGCCTCGCCGAGTTCCTTCGCCAAGGCGCCCATCAATTCTTCCCAGCCTCCGCGCCGGTACTCGAGCTTGTCGAGCCCGTCGAGGAAGGCGACCTGTTCGGTAAAGACGAGGCGCGTGCCGGTGCCCGCGGGCTGGATATCGACCGTGGCGACGGAGGCGGAAATCCGCCTGTCGTTCTGCGTCATCGTATAGGCAAAGATGATCCGGCGGTTCTCGACGATATCCAGATAGATGGTGTCGTCGTAATAGGTCGTCCCGTCGTCCACGCTGAAGCGACCGCTTTCGCGGCCGCCGACGCGGAAGTCGTGGGTGATCTGCGCCCCGGCTTCGACGTTGACGAACCAGCGCTCCTTTGCGGCCGGTTCCGAGAACGCCCTGAACACCTCGACCGGTGTTGCCTTGAAGTTGCGCTCAATAGTGAAGCTCGAATGTTCCACGGATCTGTCAGTCATGTCTTGCCTCCTCTGGGTCGGAAACTGATGGCTTATGATTAACTGGTTTCGAATATGAACTGCTATAATTTTGAAATCAGTTGAACGTTAGCGTCAGTGATGCGATAATGCAAGCGGTTTTAAAGAGGTGCCAATGAAGGACGACATGCGCTCGGGTTGCCCGATCAATCTTTCGCTCGAAGTGTTCGGCGACAAATGGAGCCTGCTGATCATTCGCGACATGATCTTCGGCGGCAAACGGCACTTCCGGGAGCTGCTGCGATCGCAGGAGGGCATCTCCTCGAACATCCTGGCGGACCGGCTGAAGATGCTGGTCGAACAGGGCATGCTGACGAAGCGTGACGACCCCACGCACAAGCAGAAGGCGATCTACAGCCTGACGGAAATGACGATTGCACTGGTGCCGATCATGGCCCAGCTTGGCGCCTGGGGGCGACGCTACCTGCCGGTCAGCGAAGAGCTCAGCATTCGTGCCGAACTCATGGAGAACGGCGGCCCGGCGCTCTGGGACCGCTTCATGGACGAGTTGCGGCACGACCATCTGGGGACGCCGCTCGACGGTCCTCCCAGGGTGCGCGCGACGCTGCAGGCCGCCTATGAAGAAGTGGTGGCCAGGAAAGCGCGCGAAGAGGCGACGGCCTGACGCTCCCCCATCATCCGCTCAGAGGCCGATCGCCGAGAGCATGACGAAGGTGGCAAACAGCACGAAATGCGTCATGCCCTCAATCGCGTTGGTCTGCCCGTCATTGAGGTTGATCGCCGCAACGATCAGCGTGATCGTCACCATCACCGTCTGAACCGGCGACATCGCCATCAGGAAGGGCTGGCCGGTATAGAGCGCGATTGCCTCCATCACCGGCACCGTCAGGATGACGGTCGAAAGCGAGGCGCCGAGCGCGATATTGACGACCGCCTGCATGCGGTTGGCGAGAGCGGCGCGCATGGCGGTCATGATCTCCGGGGAGGCGGAAATCGCCGCGACGACGATGGCCGTGACGGCGAGCGGTGCACCGCTCCCTTTCAAGCCTGAGGTCAGCAGCGACGACATTACTTCCGCCAGAAAGCCGATCAGCACGATGCCGAGTATGAGGATCACGATCGACGGCAGCACCGGTTGGTCCGGATCGCCTTGTCTCGCGCTCCCCTCTCCCTTCGCCTTCGGATAGCTGTAGCTGAAGAAGTAACTGTGCACGCCCACCTGCATGCGCAGGAACAGGGCGTAGAGCGTGATCATCGCGCCGATGGTGAAGGCCGAATAGAGATGCCATTTGGCCGCCGGCACGAATTCCGGCACGATCATCGAAATCCCCATCGCCGTCAGGATCATCACGCTGTAGGTGCGGGCGGAATCGTCGTTATAGGGCTGCTCGCCGTGCTTCAGGCCGCCGAGGAGGGCCGCGAGCCCCAGGATGCCGTTGATGTCGAGCATGACAGCCGCGTAGATCGTGTCGCGCACCAGTGTCGGAGACGTCTCGCTCGTCATCATGATCGCCAGGACGACGACTTCGACGAGCACTGCCGAGAGCGTCAGGATCATCGTGCCATAGGGATCGCCGACCTTCGACGCCAGCACCTCGGCGTGATGCGATACCCGCAGCGACGCAAGCACGATCGCGACCACCAGGCCGCCGGCAGCGAGAAGCGTTGCAAGGCGCCCCATTTCAAGCAGGTGATCTTCGAGCGCAAGTCCGGCGACCGCGGCAAGCATGGCGACGATCAGCAGGCGTTCCGCTTTCATGCGCATCAACAAAACGCCCTCCACCGAAAGCCTGCCTGCCCATCACCGGAACTATAGGGGCGACGCCCCGCAAAGCAAATGACGGGACGAGGACTATTTTCCTCCCGATTCTTTACCGCCCTGCAGCGTTTCGGTAGTGTGGCCGGGAACCAAAGCAGCAAGTGGCCGCCTGCCCGGCCTGGATCTCTCGTCATGTTGTCTCACGGCACGATCTGGCACGCTATCGACACCCTGGCCGAGCGCCACCAGCTCTCGCCTTCCGGTCTCGCGCGCCGTGCCGGCCTCGACCCGACCTCCTTCAACAAGTCCAAGCGTCGCTCCGCCGACGGGCGGGAGCGCTGGCCCTCGACGGAATCGATCGCCAAGGTGCTGGAGGCGACTGGCGCCACCATGGACCAGTTCACAAGCCTGCTGCAGCCGGACGGGGCCACAGCGCCTTCAGATCCTGTGGCCGCTGCCACGATCCCGCTGATCGGCTTTGCCCAGGCGGGTGCCGGCGGCTACTTCGACGACGGCGGCTTTCCCGCCGGTCAGGGCTGGGACGTCATCGATTTTCCCACGGATGCGGAAAAGCGCAGCGGCACCTATGCACTCGGGGTACAGGGAGACAGCATGCTGCCGCTCTACCGCGACGGCGACATCCTGATCGTCGACCCCGGCGCGCCGATCCGGCGTGGCGATCGCGTCGTGGTGAAGACGCAGGAGGGAGAGGTCATGGCAAAGGTGCTCACGCGCCAGACGCCGCGTGTGATCGAACTTCTGTCGCTCAATCCCGAGCATCCGAACCGCAGCTTCGAGACCAGCCAGATCGAATGGATCGCCCGGATCATCTGGGCCAGCCAATAGGACGTCCTTCCTGATGCGGCAGCATTTGTACACCCATGCCGGCGGCATCGCCGCAATCGCCCTTTTCACCGGCATCCTCTATGCGGGCGCCGTCGCCATCCGCGACCGCGAGACCGCCGCCACGCCGGAACTCGTTCTCGAAACGCCCGACATGACCGATTTCGAGGCGACGCCGGATCAGGCCGACGACGAGGTCCCGCTCGACCCCGGCGCGCCCTCCGGCGGCGCGACGAAGACCGGCGAACAACCGCAGGGCACCACCACGACGGAAAAGGCCGCGCGCGCCATCGAGCCCCAGCAGTTCGGCCTGCCCGACACCGTCACAAGCGCGCCGCTCGAGCGGGTGGAACCGCGCGCGCCGCTGTCGGAGCCGAAGAAGGAAGCGAAGGCCGCCGGGCCGACCGTGCTCTATCGTCCGGTCGCGGTTGCAGCCGGCGTGATCCAGTTCGACAAGCTGACCCTGCAGATCGACGGCATCGAGCCGGAGCAGGCGGAGCGGACCTGCGAGAGCGGCGGCAAGAGCTGGCCCTGCGGCATCGTCGCGCGAACCGCCTTTAGAAACTTCCTGCGCGCACGTGCGGTCAGCTGCGATCTGCCCGAAGCAGGTCCCGGCTCTTCGGCCACCGCCTCCTGCACGCTTGGCGGGCAGGATCTCGCCACCTGGCTCGTCGACAATGGCTGGGCGACACCGGTCGCGGGCTCCTCCCTCGAAAAACGCGCCGACGCGGCACGCCAGGCAAAGCTCGGTTTTTACGGTGACGATCCGCGCGACCTCAGCCAAACGCCGATGACCTTCGACGATCCGACCCTCGGCCTCGGAGTGGACGCCTCGCAGCCAGACTTGTAAACAGCCGCGACAATTCCCAGCTCTCGACCGTCTGCCGAAAGCAACAGACGGCCCGACTCTTTGAAACGACGCAACTCCGGATCAGGAACCACCCTCTCTCTGGAATTGCCCTACCGCCGGAAAGCCCCATGCTGCCAAGCCTCAGCCACCACGAAGCTCTCGTTTATGTCATGGTGATGATGTCGGCGGTCGACCGCGAGATGAGCAACGACGAGTTTGCCCGCATCGGCCGGCTGGTCCAGTTCCTGCCCGTGTTCGAAGGCTTCGACGAAGATAGCCTCGTCCATATCGGCCATGAATGTTCGGCACAGCTGGCGGCGCCCGAGGGGCTCGACATCATGCTCGAGATCGTGCGCGAAGCGTTGCCGGAGAAGTTCCACGAGACGGCCTACGCGCTCGCCGTCGAGATCGCGGCCGCCGACCAGCGCATCCGCAACGAAGAAATCCGCCTGCTGCAGCTGCTGCGCGACCGGCTTGGCCTCGACAAACTGACCTGCGCCGCCATCGAGCGCGGCGCGCTTGCCCGCTTCCGCCGATAGGCCGGCCGACGATCGCGCCGGGAAGCCCTGAAGCTCAGTAGATGCCGTTGGGGAAATAGCGCAGGTAGATTTCCTCCAACCGCCCGCTGCGCGACAACGCCAGCAGCGCGTGATCGATCGCCTGGGTCAGCGCCGGCTCCGACTTGCGGTTCATGATCGTCAGGCCTTCGCCGAGGAAGCGCTGTGAGAAGTAGGCGCCATCGACGAGCGCGCAGCAACCGCCGGCAGCGCTGCCAGAGATCCAGAAGGAAAGCTGCATGCCGTCGGAAAACACCGCCGGCACATCGCCCTTCTGCAGCGCCGTCAGCATCGCCTCGCGGTCGGGAAAGACCTTGGCCTCGATCTTCGGGAAGAACGCCTTGAACATCGCCTCATGCGTGGTTCCGGCGACGACACCGACCGGCTTGCCCTTCAGATCCTTCGGCGCGGCCACTGCGCCCGCCGCCTTGGTGTTGACCGCGAACCGTGCCGGAAGCCGCATGAAGGCGCGCGAAAAGCCGAAGCGCTGGCGCAGTTCCGGACCGACGGCGACGCCGGCGGCCACCGCCTCGCCCTGCCCCTCTTCCAGCGCCGGCAGCAGCTCCGCATAGGTCACCGCCTGGATCTGGCACTTGGCTTCGATGTCGAGCTCGCGGCAGATCTCGCGCACGAGATCCACATGAAATCCCGAAAGCTTGCCCGACTGGTCGATGAAGTTGAACGGCGGAAAGTCCACCGTCGTCAAAAAACGCAGGCGCGCGAGGCCCGTGAGGTCCGGCTTGGCGATGCGTTCGCGCGCATCGAAAAGGAGCGGCAGGTCCTTGGGCTGAGCCGCAAGCGGCGTTGCGATCAAGGACGCACAAAGGGCGAACAGGGAGAAAAGCTTCATGGGCAGCGGGCCGGCACGTCTCGTGTGTCAGATGCGGCCCTTAGAACCGCGGATGATTCATCCCATCCCAGGTTAGCCGTCCACGGCGCAACTGGCCATAGGCCTTATGCCATCGAGGCAATGAGCGGTCAGAAGGAATGGAGCGGGTGATCGGGATCGAACCGACGACATCCAGCTTGGGAAGCTGGCGTTCTACCGCTGAACTACACCCGCGGCGCCTGCGAAATTTCCCGAACCGGGGCGATCTGTCAAGCACCCTTGCGCCGGATCGCGCCAGGGTCGCTTCGAAATCCCCTACTCGGCGCGGAAATGCTTCGAGAGTTTCAGGCCCTGCGCCTGGTAGTTGGATCCGACACCGAGGCCGTAGAGACCATCCGGGCGTTCCAGCATGTGTTCGTAAATCAGGCGGCCGACGATCTGGCCGTGTTCGAGGATGAACGGCACCTCGTGGCTGCGCACTTCCAGCACCGCACGGCTGCCCGTGCCGCCAGCAGAGGCATGGCCGAACCCCGGATCGAAGAAACCGGCGTAATGCACGCGGAATTCGCCAACCAACGGATCGAACGGCGTCATCTCGGCCGCATAAAGCGGTGGCACATGCACGGCCTCGCGCGAGACGAGAATGTAGAACTCATCCGGGTCGAGGATCAGTTCGTCGCGGCCGCGGCTGTAGAGCGGCTCCCAGAAATCGAAGATCGCGTGCTGCGCCTTCTTGTCGACGTCGATAACCGCCGTGTGGTGCTTGCCGCGATAGCCGATCAGGCCTTCGGGCCCGGTACCCTTCAGATCGATCGACAGCGCGATACCGCCGCCGCTGACATTCGGCTTGTCGCTCGCCACCAGCACGTCGCTATCATGCAGCGCCTGCAATTCCTGCTCCGACAGGATCGATTGGCCCATGCGGAAGCGGATCTGCGACAGGCGCGAGCCGCGGCGCACGACGATCGGGAAGGTGCGCGGGCTGATTTCGAGATAGAGCGGACCGCTGTAGCCGGCCGGGATCTTGTCGAATTCCTGGGCGCGGTCGGTGATGACGCGGGTGAAGATGTCGAGGCGGCCGGTCGAGCTCTTCGGGTTGGCCGAGGCCGACATGCCCTTGGGCAGCGCCAGGCTTTCCATCAGCGGAACGATGTAGACGCAGCCGGTCTCCAGCACCGCACCCTCGGTCAGGTCGACCACGTGCAGCTTCAGCCGGTCGAGCTTGTCGGCAACGAGATGAGATGGACCCGGCATGAAGCTCGCGCGGACGCGAAAAGCCTTGGCGCCGAGGCGCAGGTCGAGGCTTGCCGGCTGGATCTGATCGTCATCCAGCGGCTTCTCGCTCTTCAAGCGTCCCGATTCGAACAGCGCGGCGATCGCGCGATCGGCCAAAATCCCAGTGTCGCGGCCCATTGCAGTCCTCTTTTCAGTTGCGAGACAAAACCAAACTCCGGGAATTGACGCAAGCGTACCCTGGCAGTATTGAAGCTTTATCCCGTGGTGATTTGGCCGGTCGGCTTGCAGCCACGTTAAACAAGTAGCTAAAAAGGCCGGGTGTCAAACCGGCCCTTCACGCGGCCGGTTTTTTTGTTTTTGAAAGTGATCGTCACATGAGCAAAAACTGGCGCCCCGCAACGCAACTGGTCCATGGCGGCACGACCCGCTCCCAGCACGGCGAGACCTCCGAAGCGATCTTCCTCACCCAGGGCTTCGTCTACGAGACCTCTGAAGCCGCCGAGGCGCGCTTCAAGGGCGAGACCGAAGGTTTCATCTACGCCCGCTACGGCAGCCCGACCAACGACATGTTCGAAAAGCGCATGTGCATGCTGGAAGGCGCTGAAGACGCGCGCGCCACCGCATCGGGCATGGCCGCGGTCACCGCCGCCATCCTCTGCCAGCTGAAGGCCGGCGATCATATCGTCGCCGCCCGCGCGCTCTTCGGCTCCTGCCGTTGGGTGGTCGAGACGCTGGCGCCGAAATACGGCATCGAGTGCACGCTGGTTGACGGGCGCGATCTCGCCAACTGGGAAAAGGCGATCCAGAAGAACACCAAAGTCTTCTTCCTCGAAAGCCCGACCAACCCGACGCTTGAAGTCATCGACATTGCCGGCGTCGCCAAGCTCGCCAACCAGATCGGCGCCAAGGTCGTCGTCGACAACGTCTTTGCGACGCCGCTCTTCCAGAAGCCGCTCGAACTGGGCGCCCATATCGTCGTCTATTCCGCCACCAAGCATATCGACGGCCAGGGCCGTTGCCTCGGCGGCGTGGTGCTTTCCGACAAGGAATGGATCAACGAGCACCTGCACGACTACTTCCGCCACACCGGCCCGGCGATGTCGCCGTTCAACGCCTGGACGCTGCTGAAGGGCATCGAGACGCTGCCACTGCGCGTGCGTCAGCAGACGGAAACAGCCCGCCGCGTCGCAGACTTCCTGGCGGAACAACCGCAGGTCGCCAAGGTCATCTATCCCGGCCGCAAGGACCACCCGCAGGCCGACATCATCGCCAAGCAGATGACCGGCGGCTCGACGCTCGTCGCCTTCGAGCTGAAGGGCGGCAAGGACGCTGCCTTCGCGCTGCAGAATGCGCTGGAGATCGTGCGCATCTCCAACAACCTCGGCGACAGCAAGAGCCTGATCACCCATCCGGCCACGACCACGCACAAGAACCTGACCGACGAGGCCCGTACGGAGCTCGGCATGTCAGCCGGCACCGTGCGCTTCTCGGCTGGTATCGAGGACAGCGACGACGTGGTGGAAGATTTCGCCCGCGCGCTGAAGGCGGTGAAGGCCTGATTTACGAAGACGCGGCCGCCGTGACCAACGGCGGCCGACGCCCTTGCCGGCCGTCACAAGATGGTTTCCGGCGGCCCAGCGCCAGGGCGCCAAGCCGGTTTCACCCGCGCGATCCCGTCAGCACGACCATCTGTCCCATCGTGGGATCGCACAATCTTGCCGTTATTCTTGACGAAACCATCTTGCTGTAGAATACCCTGAAAGACCTGAAGCAAGGTGATGCCCATGTATCGCGCTTTGACCCGCGACATAGAAGTTACGGTGGAGCCGTACTATCTCGAAGAACAGTCGGATCCCGATGACGGCCGTTATGTCTGGGGCTATCGCATCGTCATCTCAAACCACTCGGACGCGACCGTGCGGTTGATGACGCGCTACTGGCACATTACCGATGAGAATGGGCAAGTCGACGAGGTCAGCGGTCCGGGCGTCATCGGCGAGCAGCCGCTGCTCAATCCCGGCGATACCTATGAGTATTCGTCCGGATGCCCGCTGGATACGCCCTCGGGCGTGATGTTCGGTCACTACAGCATGGAATCGGAAGGCGGAGAGACGTTCAACGTGGCCATCCCCGCCTTCTCGCTCGATTCACCCGGGCTCGTGCGCACCCTGAACTGAAGCCAATCCGGAACAGCCTGTCCTTCACTGACGTCGCTCTAACTCGCGGCCAGTCGACCGGAGGCGCCCGCTACTGCGGGCGCACCTCGCTAGCTTCGAAGCGATAGGTCGTCGAGCAGAACTCGCAGGTAACCTTGACTTCGCCATCGTCGATGGTGCTTTCGAGGTCGTCCGTGCTCAGGTTCGACAACACCGACTGAAGCTTTTCGCGCGAGCAGCTGCAACGGTCATAGACCGCCTGCGGTTCATAGACGCGGACGCCGCGCTCGTGGAACAGGCGATAGAGCAGCCGCTCGGTTCCGACCATCGGATCGGTCAACTCGTCCATGTCGATCGTTTCGACCATCACCTTGGCTTCAGCCCAGAGATCGTCGTCCTCGAACGCGCTTTCGCCGTCATCGCCGTCGCCGCCCGAGAGGTCGGGCTGGCGCATGCGCTCCGGTGCTTCGGGCAGGAACTGCGCGACCATGCCGCCGGCGCGCCAGCGATGCCGCGGCTTGCCGTTTTCGTCGCGATCGAGAAGCTCGGCCACGCCCAGGCGCACCTTGGTCGGGATCTGCTCCGACTGACGGAAATAGACGCCGGCGATTTCTTCCAGCGTCGCTCCGTCGAGCGCAACGATACCCTGGTAACGCTGGGTATGGGCGCCCTGGTCGATGGTGAAGGCGAGCACGCCCTTTCCGAGCAACTCGTGCGAAAGGGTCCGGCCGTCCTTTTCGGCAGCCGCAAGTGCTTCCTGATCGTAGCGGGCATAGGCGCGCACGCGATCCGGCGTCGAGAAATCGGCGACCACCAGATCGACGGGGCCATCGCCCTGGGTCTGGACGATCAGCTTGCCTTCGAACTTCAGCGAGGTCCCGAGCAACACAGTGAGCACGACGGTTTCAGCAACCAGGCGCGCAACCGGAAGCGGATAGTTGTGGCGCTCGAGGATTGCGTCCAGCATCGGGCCGAGCTGCACGGCGCGGCCGCGCACGTCGAGGCCTTCCACCTGGAAAGGCACGACGTGATCGTCACCGGCAAAGTCGAACTCACCAAGCCCTGGCGTCATGTCGGTCATGTCTTGCTCCTTGCCTTCAGCCACCAAGCTGCACCAGAGATATTGCTATCCCCGCGCAACGTGCTCGCTGTCTCAGTTGATCCCGCGATAAACGGATTGTCCACCAGGTATGTGCCGCCGCCATAGCAACGCACCACCTCGACGGTTGCGCGCTCACTACTTTCAGGAGCGCCCGTATGCCGCCTAAATCGTGTCGCACGTGGACAATGTCAAGTGCGGTGCACACGCCCCTATACGGCGCACGCTCGGCGGAGCGCACTGAAGCCTCTTCGCCGCCGTCGCGCGCGACCGGGCAGCCGGCTCAGACGAGCCCCATGCACCAGGCAATGACCGACTTCTGTGCGTGCAGCCGGTTTTCCGCCTCGTCGAAGACCACGGACTGCGGGCCGTCGATCACATCGTCGGTCACCTCTTCGCCGCGGTGCGCCGGCAGGCAGTGCATGAACAGCGCATCGGAGGCCGCACGCTTCATCAGCGCCTCGTTGACCTGGTAGGGCTGGAAGACGTTGTGGCCGCGGGCGCGATGTTCCTGGTTCATCGAAATCCACGTGTCGGTCACGACGCAATTAGCGTCGGCGACGGCCTGCTCGGCATCATGACACAAGAGGACCTCGCCGCCATTGTTGCGCGCCCAATTCAGGAACTTGTCCTGCGGCTCGGAGCCGAGCGGCACGGCCATGTTCATGCGATAGCCGAAACGGGCGGAACCTTCGATCAGCGAATGCAGAACGTTGTTGCCGTCGCCGGTCCAGGCAATCGTCTTGCCCTTCACCGGGCCGCGATGCTCCTCGAAGGTGAGAATATCGGCCATGATCTGGCACGGGTGGGTATCGTCGGTCAGGCCGTTGATGACGGGGACCGTCGCATGTTCGGCCAGCTCCAGAAGACGGCGGTGGTCGGTGGTGCGGATCATGATGGCGTCGACGTAACGCGACAGGACCTTGGCCGTGTCGCCAATCGTCTCGGCGCGGCCGAGCTGCATTTCGGTGCCCGACAGAAACAGGGTTTCGCCGCCGAGCTGGCGCATGCCGACATCGAAGGAAACGCGGGTGCGGGTGGAGGGCTTTTCGAAGATCATCGCCAGCATCTTGCCGGCGAGCGGCTTCTCGGCGGTTCCGGCCTTGGTCGCCGCCTTTCGGACGCGCGCATCGTCGATGATCGTCCGGAGGTCGGCGGCCGTCATGGCCGAAAGATCGAGAAAATGTCTGGTGCCTGCCATCGTACTCGGTTCCTGTCTGAAAAATCGATCCCCGGTGCGGCACGCCATATACGTGCTCGCACGAAGGTCATTCTAGCGCCATAGTCGGCCTTGGGTCGCTACCTTCAGGCCGCGGCGTTGCCGCTTGCCTTGCGAACCGCCTCGGCGGCGCGTTCGATACGTGCCAGGCCCTCGCGGGCCTCCTCGGCCGTGATCGTCAGCGGCGGCAGCAAACGCAGTACGTTTTCGCCGGCCGGCACAGCCAGAAGCTTCTCCGCGCGAATTTCCTTCAGCAGATCGGCCGAAGGGCCCTTCACCTTGATGCCCAGCATCAGACCGTCGCCTCGGATCTCCTCGATGACATCAGGGAAACGGTCCTTGAGCGACGCAAGACCCTGGCGGAAGACCAGCGCGACATCGCGCACATGCGTGAGGAACCCGTCGGCCAGAACGACGTCGAGCACGGCATTGCCGACGGCCATGGCCAGCGGATTGCCGCCATAGGTGGAGCCGTGCGTGCCCGCCACCATGCCAGATGCGGCTTCCTCGGTCGCCAGGCACGCGCCGAACGGGAAGCCCCCGCCGATGCCCTTGGCGACCGCCATGATATCCGGGCGGATGTCGGCCCATTCATAGGCAAACAGCTTGCCGGTACGGCCGACGCCGGTCTGAACCTCGTCCAGGATCAGGAGCAGGCCGAACTCGTCGCAAAGCGCGCGCAGTTCCTGCATGAACTCCTTGGTCGCCGGGCGGATACCGCCCTCGCCCTGGATCGGCTCGATCAGGATCGCTGCGGTTTCCTCGGTGATCGCATTCTTGACGGCAGCGATGTCGCCGAACGGGACCTGGTAGAAGCCCGGCGCTTTCGGACCGAAACCTTCGATGTATTTCTGCTGACCGCCGGCGGCGATCGTCGCGATCGTGCGGCCGTGGAAAGCCCCCTCGAAGGTGATGACGTGGAATTTCTCCGGGTGACCCTTGGAGAAGTGGTAACGCCGTGCCGTCTTGATGGCGCATTCCAGCGCCTCTGCGCCGGAATTGGTGAAGAACACCTTGTCGGCAAAGGTGACTGCGGTCAGCCGGCGACCGAGGCTTTCCTGGCCCGCAATCTCATAGAGGTTGGACAGGTGCCAAACCTTGTCGGCCTGCGCCTTCAGCGCTTCGACGAGGTGGGGATGCGCGTGGCCAAGCGAATTCACGGCAACACCGGCGCCGAAATCGAGATAACGCGTCCCGTCTTCAGCGATCAGCCAGGCGCCCTCTCCTCGCTCGAAACGCAACGGCGCGCGCATGTAGGTATCGTAAAGCGGCGTTGTTGCAGTCATGCGAGGCTCTCCTTCACTCCAGATCGACATCGATCCCGCGCCTCACGCGGGCCGATAAAAATCAAAAATGCCGCCTTTCGGCGGCGCAGGCACTATTCCCATTTCGCGCTGCAATGTCAACAAAACCAAGCCTTGCAGCGCAACATGAAGGGTCGATTCCTGGCAGCAGAAAAATCGTCCGGGAGGGCTTGCAAAAATGCAACGCCGGCCGAGCAAGTTGGGGAAAACTACGAAATCGATTCGGCCTGATTCCCGGGACTCTTGCCACAGAGTCCAGCGGTCAGTACGTTAACATTCAATTACTAGACGCATGCGGCGGACCTAGTCACCAAAAGAGTTATCGCGTTTGCAACCCCGGGGTTCAGCCGGGGTGCGGTGAGGGATTCTGCCATCCCCAACGCTGAGAACGGAGAGTGCAGAAATGAACTGGACTGACGAGCGGGTGGAGAAACTGAAGAAGCTTTGGTCCGAGGGCCTGAGCGCGAGCCAGATCGCGGCACAGCTCGGCGGCGTCAGCCGTAACGCTGTCATCGGCAAGGTTCACCGCCTGAGCCTGCCAGGTCGCGCCAAGGCCGGCGGTAGCACCACGACGGCGGCCCGTCCGAAGCGCCCGACCTCGGCACCGCGTGCGCCGAACTACGCTTCGCGCGTTTCGGCCCGCCCGGTTGCACGCACGGCCGGCGCTGTCGTTCTCAAGGAAGAAATCGAAGTCGATCTCGTTGCCGAGCAGGATTTCAGCACCCGGACCGACGTTGTCGTGCCGATGTCGCGCCGCCTCGAGCTGACCCAGCTCACCGAGCGCACCTGCAAGTGGCCGATCGGCGACCCGCTGAAGGAAGAGTTTCACTTCTGCGGCAACGATTCCCCGGAATCGTCGCCTTACTGCACCTTCCATGCGCGGCTGGCCTACCAGCCGTCGGGCGAGCGCCGCAGGGCCCGCTAAGAAGCCGGACAGCATCAATAAAAAAGGGGCCGATCGGCCCCTTTTTTTGTTGGAGACTTCCGGATCTGTCAGCTTTCGAGCGAATAGCCGGCGCCGCGAACGGTGCGGATGACGTCGGGCATGTTCGAGAAATTCAGAGCCTTGCGCAGGCGACCGACATGCACGTCGACGGTGCGTTCGTCGACATAGATGTCATGGCCCCAGACGCCATCCAGAAGCTGCGAGCGCGAGAAGACGCGGCCCGGCGAGGACATCAGGAACTCCAGAAGACGGAACTCGGTCGGGCCGAGGCGCACTTCGCGGCTGCGGCGGTGAACGCGATGGGTCTCGCGGTCGAGCTCGATGTCGCCGCAGCGAAGCAGCGTCGACAGGACCTCGGGCTTTGCCCGGCGCAGCATCGCCTTGACGCGCGCCATCAGCTCCGGCGTGGAGAATGGCTTGACCACATAGTCGTCGGCGCCGGTCGCCAAACCCCGGACGCGCTCGCTTTCCTCGCCGCGCGCCGTCAGCATGATGATCGGCAGGCGCTCCGTCTCCGGGCGCTGGCGCAGCCGGCGGCAAAGCTCGATGCCGGAAACACCGGGCAGCATCCAGTCGAGGATGAGCAGGTCGGGCAGCCGCTCCTGAAGCCGGATCTCCGCCTCGTCGCCCCTGAGGATCGTGTCGACGTCGAAGCCCTCGGCTTCCAGATTGTAACGCAGCAGAACGCTCAGCGCCTCTTCGTCTTCGACTACGGCGATTTTTGGCAACATCAGGTAACGTCTCCTTACCGCGGGCGACCCTTGGGCTCATCGGCCCGGCCGGCGCTCAGACACTCTAAATCTGGAGCACGTCCGCCGATTTCAAAGGCGGGGCGAAAACCGCGTGCTTCAGATACAGGAATTCGGGGCCGCGACCGAAGCCGCGACCGGATCAGATTTCAAAGGGCATGCATGCTTACGGCGCGCTCGGCGCTCAGTCGTTGACCGAGCCCAGCGTCGACGTGGTGTCATCCTTCGGGCGCTCGCCTTCCGGCTGGGCACCCGTCGCCATGTAATAGATCGTCTCGGCGATGTTGGTCGCGTGGTCGCCGATGCGCTCGATGTTCTTGGCGCAGAACAGAAGATGCGTGCAGGGCGTGATGTTGCGCGGATCTTCCATCATGTAGGTCAGCAGTTCGCGGAACAGCGAGGTGTAGATCGCATCGATCTCCTCGTCGCGCTCGCGGATGCTGTTGGCCTTCTCCGGCGAGCGCGAGGCGTAGACGTCGAGCACTTCCTTGAGCTGGACCAGAGCGAGCTCCGCCAGGTGCTCCAGGCCGCGGGCGAGCTTGCGCGGAATACCGGATCCGGCGACCGCGATCACGCGCTTGGCGGTGTTCTTGCCGAGATCGCCGACGCGCTCCAGATCGGAGGCGATGCGGATCGAACCCATGATCTCGCGCAGGTCGGCGGCGACCGGCTGGCGCTTGGCGATGGTGACGATCGCCTTCTCGCCGATCTGGCGCTCGGCGTCGTCGAGAACGGTGTCGTCCGAGATCACCTTCTGCGCGAGAGCGAGGTCGGAATTGACCAGCGCGCGAACGGATTCAGCGACCATCTGCTCGGCGAGACCGCCCATCTCCGAGATGCGGCGCGTCAGGTACTTCAGTTCTTCGTCATAGGCGGACATGATATGCATGGACATGATCGTCGATCCTTACGGGCGCTTTGCAGTTACTGTTGCAGCCTTATGCGGCCTCAGCCGAAGCGGCCCATGATGTAATCCTGGGTGCGCTGGTCATCCGGATTGGTGAACATCTTGTCGGTGTCGTTCTCCTCGACGAGATTGCCGAGGTGGAACATGGCGGTGCGCTGCGAAACGCGGGCGGCCTGCTGCATCGAGTGGGTCACGATGACAATCGTGAAGTTCGTGCGCAGTTCGTGGATGAGTTCCTCGACCTTGGCGGTCGCAATCGGGTCGAGCGCAGAGCAGGGCTCGTCCATCAGGATGACTTCCGGGCTGACGGCGACGGCACGGGCGATGCAGAGGCGCTGCTGCTGACCACCGGAAAGGCCAGTACCCGGCTCCTGCAGGCGGTCCTTTACTTCGTTCCACAGACCGGCCTTCTGCAGGCTGGTCTCGACCACTTCGTCAAAGTCGGCCTTGGTGCGGGCAAGTCCGTGGATGCGCGGACCGTAGGCGACGTTGTCGTAGATCGACTTCGGGAACGGGTTCGGCTTCTGGAAGACCATGCCGACGCGGGCGCGCAGTTCGACGACGTCGATCGTCGGGTCGTAGATGTCGTCTTCGTCGAGCGTGATCTTGCCGGTGACGCGGCAGTTCTCGATCGTGTCGTTCATGCGGTTCAGCGTGCGCAGGAAGGTCGACTTGCCGCAACCCGAAGGACCGATCAGCGCCGTGACCGTGTTCTCGCGGATGTTGAGGTTGACGTCGAAAAGCGCGCGCTTCTCGCCGTAATAGACCGACACATCCTTGCCGATCATCTTGTAGGGCACGGTGTTCATTTTCTGATCCAGGGCCTTCTCGACTGCTGCTTCTGACATGATGTTCATAGTAATTACCTCACTACCAGCGGCGCTCAAAGCGACGTCGCAACAGAATGGCTCCAAGGTTCATGACGACCAGGAAGATGAGAAGAATGATGATTGCGCCAGAGGTGCGCTCGACGAAGGCGCGTTCCGCCTCGTTGGCCCACATGTAGATCTGCACCGGCAGCGCAGTCGACGGCTCCATCGGCGAACCGGGAAAATCGACGACGAAGGCGACCATGCCGATCAGGAGCAGCGGCGCGGTTTCGCCAAGCGCATGGGCAAGACCGATGATGGTGCCGGTGAGGATGCCAGGCATGGCGAGCGGCAGCACGTGGTGGAAGATGGTCTGCATCTTCGACGCGCCGAGCCCGAGGGCCGCCGAGCGGATCGACGGCGGGACCGCCTTCAATGCTGCACGGGTGGCGATGATGATGGTCGGAAGCGTCATCAGCGTCAGCACGAAGCCGCCGACGACGGCTGCCGAACGCGGCATGCCGGCGAAGTTGATGAAGACGGCAAGGCCCAGGAGACCGTAGACGATCGACGGAACGGCCGCGAGGTTGTTGATGTTGACCTCGATCAGGTCGGTCAGCCGGTTCTTCGGCGCAAACTCCTCGAGGTAGATCGAGGCGGCGACGCCGATGGGAAGCGACAGAACCAGCACGATCAACATCATGTAGAGCGAGCCGAGGGCAGCGACGCCGACGCCTGCCGCTTCAGGACGGCTGGAGGCACCGAAGGTGAAGATGCCGGTGTTGAAGCTCTTCTTCAGGATGCCGGCGCTGGCCAGCTCGTTCATCCAGGTGACCTGCTGGTCCTTGACCTTGCGCTTGCCCTCATCGACCGAGAGATCGATCTGGCCCTTGAAGGCGGAGTCGATGTTGGCTTCGGCCAGCAGCGTGACGGGAACCGTCTTGCCGATGATCGACGGGTCGGCGACGACCATGTCGCGCAGCAGCGTGCGGGAGCTGGCGGAAACCATGTCGGTCGCCTGCTTGACCTGCGGCCTCTTGGTGGCGTCGATGCCGAGCTGCTTGACGAGCGCATCGCGCACCAGCAGCGGGTAGTTGGCGGTCATCAGCACCTTGCCGTCGGTCGCGCGTTCGCCTTTGGGGTCGATGACCTTTTCGGTGAACTCGATCGGCAGCGTGATCGTCGTCTGCTGGAATGCGGTGTAGCCGTTGGAAAAGACGGTCCACAGCAGCAAAGCCAGGAAGAAGAGACCGGTGCTGATCGCGGCCATGCCGTAGAAGCGGAAACGGCGTTCGGCAGCATAGCGACGCTTGATGCCGATATCGCGCTTGGCGGATGCGGGACGGGCGGAGATCCGGACGGTCGGGGAAGCGATGTCGGTCATTCGTACTGTTCCCGGTATTTGCGCACGATGTAGAGCGCGTAAATGTTGAGGCCGAGCGTGATAACGAAGAGCGTGATGCCCAGCGCGAAGGCCACCAGCGTCTGCGGCGAGGTGAACTCAAGGTCACCCGTCAGCTGGTTGACGATCTTCACCGTCACCGTCGTCATCGGCTCGAAAGGATTGATCTGCATGCGGGCCGCGACACCGGCTGCCAGCACCACGATCATGGTCTCGCCGACGGCGCGCGAGGCGGTCAGCAGCAGCGCGCCGACGATGCCGGGAAGAGCGGCGGGAAGGATGACCTTCTTGACCGTTTCCGAGCGAGTGGCGCCAAGGCCGAGCGAGCCGTCACGCAGGGCCCGCGGCACCTGGGTGATGATGTCGTCCGACAGCGACGACACGAACGGGATCAGCATGATGCCCATGACGATGCCGGCCGTCAGCACGCTCTGTGCCTGGATGAAGTTCTGGTAGTTGCCGGTCATGAGACCGTTCATCTGCGCCGAGATATCGCGCAGGAACGGGCCAACGGTCACCAGTGCAAAGAAACCGTAGACGATGGTCGGAATGCCGGCGAGCACTTCGAGCAGCGGCTTTGCGGTGGAGCGCAGGCGCGGGCTTGCATATTCCGCCATGTAGATCGCCGCAAAGAGGCCGATCGGCACGGCGAAGAGCATGGCGACGAAGGCGATATAGAGCGTACCGGCGAGGAGCGGGATCAGGCCGAACTGGCCCGAAGCGCCGCCGCTTCCGGCAGCTGCAAAGCGCGGATCCCAGACCGTGCCGAAGAAGAACTCGAACGGCGAGACCATGGTGAAGAAGCGGCCGGCTTCCGACAGCATCGATGCGACGATGCCGACCGTCGTCAGGATGGCGATAGAGGACGCGACGATCAGCGAGCCGAGAATGACGCGCTCGACCTGGTTGCGGGCGCGGAAGCGGGTCGCGACGTTGCGGATGGCGTAGACGCCGCCGGCGATCGCGATCAGCAGAACGGCGGCTGTCATCAGCCAGCGGTTGGTCGCGGTCATCGCATTGAAGTGCTTGGCGACGGTGACCATGTAGGGGTCGCCTTCACCGGCAAGGGCAACGCCCTTGGAGGCGAGCGTCGCGCGCAGATTGGCAGAGCCACTCTCGAGCGCTGCGAGTTCCTCGCCGCTCAGGCGCAGAAGGCCACCGGCAACGGACTTGACCTGACCGAGCGCGAGCTGCACGGCGGCAGGGCCCTGGCTCTGGACGGTATCCGGCAGGGCCGCGCGCGTGCTTCCGTCGATATAAACGGGAGCGGCGAACAGCCAAGTGCCGAGAACGAGTACGGCCGGAAGCATCGCCCAGATGGCGACGTAGCTACCGTGATAGCCCGGCAGAGAATGAAGGTTGGAGAGCTTGCCGCCGGACTGCGCCAGCGAACGGGCGCGGCCTGCAAAATAAGCAATGAAACCAATAACAATAATGAGCAAAAGAAGGAGCGAAGTACTCATCCGCACGTCTCCCCGGCATCGCCCGTCATGGGTGCCGGCAAATCGAATGAAGGCATGCCCCGGCGCGAAGACATCGCGCCGGGGCTTGTCGTTATCAGAGCATGTTGCCGGCAGAGAAAGCCTTGCGGATTTCTTCGCGCTCAGCGTCCGGAGCGGCAACCAGGCCGTATTCGGCGAGCGGGCTTTCCGGGCCGATCATCTGATCGTCGAGGAAGAACTCAACATATTCCTTGAGGCCCGGGATAACGCCGAGATGTGCCTTCTTGACGTAGAAGTACAGCGGGCGGGAAACCGGATACTCGCCGGAAGCGATCGTTTCGGTCGACGGTACGATGCCGTTGACGGTCGCGACCTTCAGCTTGTCGGCGTTGTTTTCGTAGAAGGACAGGCCGAACACGCCGATGCCGTTCTTGTTGGCAGCGATGCGAGCGAGCGTTTCGGTGTAGTCGCCGTCGATGTCGACAGCCAGCCCGTCCTTGCGGACTGCGACGCACTTGCTGTGCTGCTGCTTTTCATCGGCAACGGCAGCCTTGATCACGTCAACGGCGCCAGCGTCCTTGCAGCCTGCAGCGAGGATCTTTTCTTCGAAGACTTCGCGGGTGCCGTGCTTTTCACCCGGGATGTAAGCGGCGATTTCGACGGCCGGCAGGGCGGCGTTGACTTCGGACCACTTCTTGTAGGGGTTGGCGACGACCTTGCCGTCGACGACGACTTCAGCAGCGAGCGCCTTGTAGAGGTCTTCCGGCTTCAGCGCGAGGTCAGCATTGCCGGCGTCGGTCGCAAAGACGATGCCGTCATAACCGATCTTCACTTCCTGGATTTCGGTGACGCCAGCGGCCTTGCAGGCCTCGACTTCGCTGTCCTTGATCTTGCGCGAGGAGTTGGCGATGTCGATGGTGTCCGGGCCGACGCCCTTGCAGAATTCCTTCAGGCCAGCGGAGGAGCCGCCGGATTCGACGACCGGGGTCTTGAAGTCGGGGAAGGTCTCGCCGAACGTCTCGGCGACGATCTTGGCGTAGGGAAGAACGGTCGAGGAGCCAGCGACCTGAACCTGATCGCGAGCGGCGGCTGCGCCGGCAAATGCGGCCGAAGCTACCAGCGCCGCGACAGTGAGTTTAAGAGCTTTCATAAAAGTTCTCCCGGAATGGGCTTGTGTTGGTGTGCGCCAAGCGTTGCAGCGCTCTTCGCCGTCTTATCGGCTGCCCCTAACTAGCTGCCGATGGCCACACCTTTTATGTCAGTTTGACGAAACATTTATGACAGCTCATGTCATTGAAAATGCTAATGAAAAATAAACGGTCCCGGGTTTTCCCGCGCCAATATGTCAGAAGCGGACCGTAAAAGTCGTACCTTTACCGACCTCGGAATGGATGAGGAGGCGGGCGCGGTGGCGCGTAAGAATGTGCTTGGCGATGGCAAGGCCAAGGCCGGTGCCCTTCTTCGAGCGGCTGGCTTCGACATTGACCCGGTAAAACCGCTCGGTGATGCGCGGCACATGTTCGGCCGGAATGCCCGGGCCATAGTCCTTGACGACGACTTCAGCCTCGCCGCCCTCGCCGCCGCGCAAGGTGACGTCCACCTTCTTGCCTTCCTGGCCGTACTTGCAGGCATTCTCGATCAGGTTCTCGAAGACCTCGATGAGCTCGTCCCGTTCGCCGCGGACGACCACGGGCTTGTCCGGCACGACGAGCGAGACCGTGACATCCAGATCCTTCGCCAGCGGCAGAAGGCTGTCGCGGACATGCCCGAGCAGAGGCGCCAGATCGACCGGATCATCGGGCGCGATGTGCGAGCGCAGCTCCAGCCGCGACAGCGACAGAAGATCGTCGACGAGCCGGCTCATGCGGGTCGCCTGCTCGTGCATGATGCCGAAGAACTTTTCCTGCGCCTTCAGATCGTTGCGCGCCGGCCCCTGGAGCGTCTCGATGAAGCCGCGCAAGGACGCCAGCGGCGTGCGCAGCTCGTGGCTGGCATTGGCGACGAAGTCAGAGCGCATGCGGTCGATGCGGCGCGCCTGGGAGATGTCGCGATAGGTCAGCAGGAAGATCCGCTTGACCGGCCCGTCGCCCGGAATCTCAGCCGGAGCGACGCGCACCACATAGACGGCGTCGGACGGCAACTGCTCGTTATGCTCGATCTGGTTCGCCTTGCCGGTCGCCATCGTCTCGCGGACCATGTCGAGGATGCCGGGCGAGCGCACCCGAGCGGCGAGATAGGTGTTTGGCGGGATGGTCCCGAAGGCCTTCTCGGCGGCGATGTTCTGGAAGACCACCGTCTCGTCGGCGGCAATCACCAGAACCGGCATGTCGAGTGCGTTCAATGCCGGCACGAGCGGATCGCTCGCCGGGCCGGCAGCAACCACCGCCTTGGCCGGACTCAGGATCACCGAGGCCGGCGCGCTACGGTTGAGCAAGGCGGCGACGAGAACGATCCAGAAGGGCAGGACAATGAGGAAATGAATGCCCGCGACGGTCGCAAGGATCGCCAGCAGCACGGTCAGTCCCAGCAGCCAGCGCTCTGCTTTCAGTCGCGGAACCAGGTTCCGCCAGAACGCTTTCGAACCGTCCACCTCGACATCCTCGTGAATCACTTTCTTTTCCTCCCGGACCAAAATGGTCGAGGAATAGCGATCCTTCATGACATGATTTTCACGACCGGCTTGAATCCGCAACGCAATTATGGCCTCCTCCAACGAAATCGGGTCGCAAGCGCCTTCTCCATCAGACGGCAGGCGCGGGCCCGAAAGTTTGAAAACGCGCATGATCCTTCCGATGATCGAGGCCGGTTTTCGGGCCCGTGCGCCAAGCCGAAAGGGCGAACCGATGGCGTCGACGGAAACGACGGACAAGGCTGAGAACCGCGCAGTGGAACTCGAAATCGACGGCAAGAGCCGCGTTTTCGACATCGACAATCCCGAGTTGCCGAAGTGGATCGACGACGCATCCTTTTCCTCCGACGACTATCCCTACAAGAAGAAGCTCGACGAGGACGAGTACACCGAGACGCTGGAAGCGCTTCAGGTCGAGCTGGTCAAGGTCCAGCTCTGGCAGCAGAAGACCGGCAAGCGCATGATGGCGCTGTTCGAGGGCCGGGACGCTGCCGGCAAGGGCGGTGCGATCCATGCGACCATGGACAACCTCAACCCCCGCTGGGCGCGCGTCGTCGCGCTGACCAAGCCGACCGAAACCGAGCACGGCCAATGGTATTTCCAGCGTTATGTAGCGACGATGCCGACGGCTGGCGAATTCGTGCTGTTCGACCGCTCCTGGTACAACCGCGCCGGCGTCGAACCGGTCATGGGCTTCTGCACGCCCGAAGAGCACAAACAGTTCCTGAAGCAGGTTCCCCGCTTCGAAAAGATGATCGTGCATGAAGGCATCCAGTTCTTTAAATTCTGGATCAATATCGGCCGCGAGATGCAGCTCAAGCGCTTCCACGATCGCCGCCACGACCCGTTGAAGATCTGGAAGCTGTCGCCGATGGACATCGCGGCGCTCAACAAATGGGACGATTACACCGCCAAGCGCGACGAGATGCTGAAGGCGACCCACACGGATCATGCGCCCTGGACGGTGGTGCGCGGTAACGACAAGCGGCGGGCCCGGCTCAACCTGATCCGCCACATCCTGCATTCGCTCGATTACGACGGCAAGGACAAGGGTGCGATCGGCGAGATCGACGACAAGATCGTGGGATCCGGCCACGGCTTCCTGAAATAGACGCCGGCCCCCTCAGAGCCGGCAAAGCTGAGCGGCCGGCAGGTTTTCCTGCCGCCCTGTCTCGAAAAGCCTTGGCGACCGGTATTATTGCCCCGGCAGGACGCGGATGGCGTAGAGGTTGAGGCTGTTGCCCTCGCCGGTGATATCGCTGTTGATCACGATCTGGCCGGGCGAACTCGGCGCCAGACTGCGGTCGAAGGTGACCTTGAACAGCATGTCGATCCGCTCGTCATGCACGGTGAAGCGGTAACGGCCGCATTCGCCGAGCGAGGAGAAATTGCACTCGACGGCAAACTCCGTGGTCTTGCCGGGCTCGGCCTGCACGGTCAGCGCCAGGGTCGACGTCTTGCCGGAGAGTTCGGCGAGAACGGCGGCCGGGATCTCGATGGTGATGTCCCCAGCCGCGTCGGCGACTTGCGAGGTCAACAAGACACGCCGCCCGCCTTCGTCGTCCACAGGCTCGATCTTTGCCTGCGCCCCGGGCGCGATCGCGCCGGTTTCCGTCGGCTTGAAGACCTCCACCCAGTCACCGGTGAATCCCTGCTGGGCACCCAGCGTCTGCAATCCGGCGGCGCCATCGAAGTTTTCGGAGGCAACCGATGCCGGAGGGTTGGCGACATTGGTGTCGCGCTCGGCGGCGGATTTCAGGAGATCGTTGGTCTGCACCCACCAGGCGGCGGCCCCGACTGCGGCTGCAAGCGTGAGAACCACCATGGTGAAAGACAAAAAGCGGCTGCGCTTGCGCCGGCGCTTGCGCGTATCTCCGCGGACCGTCGGCGCAAGGCCCGCCGCTTCGCCAGCATCCGCCGTGCTCTCGGCCGCTGCCCGCGTCGACACCACCGGACCGTCACGATCGGCACGCAGACCGCCGAGACCACCGAGACCGCCGTCGCTCGCCGCCTGACGCGGCGCGTCAGCGGCAAAGCCGGGCTCCCGACGACCCGTTGCCGGGGCCTGTGGCTGGTTCTGCGGCGGTGTCTGGGTCTGGGGTTGAGGTTGGGCCTGCGCCGGGGGCTGCGACCGGACTTGCGGCTCGACCCGCGGCTGTGCGGCCCCACGCGCCCGCGCGGCATCGTCGAGGCTGACCACCGGCGGCGCCGGCTGTCGCGTCCTCAGCGCCGCCCTCTCCTCCGTTTCGATCGCATGGATAACGGCTTCGAGCCGATGGCGCTGCTGGGCGATGACGTTGCCGTCCTCGATACCCTGCTTCTGCAGTCCGGTTTCCAGCGCCTGGCGGGCAGATTGATAGATGCGCGCCCGCGTTTCCGCATTGGAGCGATCGGAGCGCTCAAGGGCATTTCTGATTGCAGTCTCAAGTCCGCTCACATCAAGTCCTTCTGTGTAGGCAGGGCTTTGGACCTGCCGGCGCGCCGCGGTTGACCACCGCTCTCGATCCAACCGCAAGGGCATAAGGGTTAAATCTGGAGGCACGCCGTTGGTTTTGTTAACAATTGCGTAACCGCTGCTGCCAAAATCCGCAAGTCCGGCGACGAGCGCTGCCGGCCAAGGCGGGGGAAAACGCTTTGCTTGGCCGCGCCTGCGCGAAAAAGAGGCGGCGACATCGCGGTCAAGCCGCCCTTTGCAAGCGGCGAACTTGCTGCTATCTATTTTGACGTTTACGCAAACGTCAAAAATTTGGCGCGCCTTATCGAGGGATGGAGAAACCGATGCCGCTTCCGCCAATTCTTTCCGGAACGACGAGACTGCCGGTTGTCGGCGCCCCCCTGTTCATCATTTCCAACCCGAAGCTGACGATCGCGCAATGCAAGGCCGGCGTGATCGGCGCCTTCCCGGCGTTGAACGCCCGCCCGCAATCGCAACTCGACGAATGGCTGGCGGAGATCACCGAGACGCTCGCCGATCACGATGCCAAGAATCCGGGCCGGCGCGCCGCGCCCTTTGCCGTCAACCAGATCGTGCACAAGTCCAATGCGCGGCTCGAGCAGGACCTGATGCTCTGCGTCAAGTACAAGGTGCCGGTCGTCATTTCCTCGCTCGGCGCCGTGCCGGAGGTCAATGCCGCCATCCATTCCTACGGCGGCATCGTGCTTCATGACGTCATCAACAATCGCCATGCCAATTCGGCGATCCGCAAGGGCGCCGACGGCCTGATCGCGGTTGCTGCCGGCGCCGGTGGCCATGCGGGCACGCTGTCCCCCTTCGCATTGGTCCAGGAAATCCGCTCCTGGTTCGACGGGCCGCTGCTTCTGTCCGGTGCGATCGCGACCGGCGGCGCCATTCTGGCGGCCCAGGCGATGGGCGCCGACATGGCCTATATCGGCTCGCCCTTCATCGCGACGGAGGAAGCGCGCGCCAGCGACGCCTACAAGCAGATGATCGTCGACAGCAACGCGGCCGACATCGTCTACTCCAATTACTTCACCGGCATCCACGGCAACTACCTGAAGCCCTCGATCTCGGCCGCCGGCATGGATCCGGAAAACCTGCCCGAGGCCGACCCGTCGAAGATGGATTTCGGCGCAGCGACTGACGGCGCCAAGGCCTGGAAGGACATCTGGGGCTGCGGCCAGGGCATCGGCGCAGTCAAGGAAGTGACATCCGTCGCCCGCATGGTCGACCGGCTGGAGCGCGAATACGACGCGGCCCGCACCCGCCTCGGCCTGCATTCCGCACCCGCAGCGACAGCCAACAAGGAATTTTCAAGTTCTCGCAACTGATGGCTTGAAATCTCGGCGCTTTGCGTTTATCAGCGCCTCACATTCGTTCCGCGGACTTCCGCGGAACTGCCTCCGGGCCGCTTTAGCTCAGTCGGTAGAGCACATCATTCGTAATGATGGGGTCACGTGTTCGAGTCACGTAAGCGGCACCACTTCTCTCCCATAAATCAAACCGACCTTTACGTAGCGAACGCAGGCTATACCGCGTGAACCTTCCAGCCGTGGAGAGGGTTCGCCAGCATTCCTGGCACTTTCACGCCTTCAAGTAAAATTTCCAGGCCCTTCGCGCTCGGCAACTGGCGCCGCTCCGGGAACCACGGCCGGTCTGGGGCGACGGCGATCAGAAGTCCCTCGTCGTCACCAATGGCGGCAAAGCTGGATGAGGCCTGGCCGAGAGTGGTCACCGCGAACGTGCGGGCGAATTCGGCAGCGGTGCCGACAACATCATCGGCTGGAACACCGACTTCGCTGACGCAGTCCAGGTCCGAGCCCCCAAAGGGTCCTGTTTGGGACGAGCCAGCGAGCCTGCGGCGACCGATCAGTTCGAGAACCGCATTGTCGGGACCTCCGAAATAGACGGATTTCGACTGCCAATCGCCCTCCAGCACCGCGCATTCTCCGTTGTCCGGCACGCGTTGCAGCGGGGTGCGTTGCTTCAACCATGACATTGCGGCATCAAACCGCTCATAGCCCACATTGAACGCCAGATGGACACCGCGCGGCGGCTCGCCGATCGCAGGAACCAGGAAAATCTCGCTCCATCCGACGCGGATCGAACTTTCGATCGCCGGCAACTCAAGCAGGTCTCGAAAGAAGGCAACGCTTTTCGAAACATCGGACGTTGGCAATGTCAGTTTACGGATGCGCATGGAGCCTGATCCTATCGCGAGTGAGTGACTCGTGACGGATACAACCTCAAGCCAACTTGAGGTCAAGACGGACGCCGGTGGCAGTGCCTGATCAAAGCAGCAGCAGCTTCTTCAGCACCGAAAAGACTTCCTTGTAGGGCAACCTGGTTGCGCCGGCGACGGCGAAGGGGATGAGGGCGGCGGCGGCGACCGGCACGACGGCGTCGCGGCTGATGAGCATGGTCGAGAGTTTCTTGGTCGCGTCGAACAGCTTGCCCGGGTCGGCGATCTCCTCGTCCGCTTCAGGGCCGGGATCGGCCGCCACATTGCGGCCGAGCACCTTGCGTTCGGCGGCGCGCTGGAAGCGGGTCGCCTGCACCCCGAGCATCAAGAGACCGCTTTCCTTCAACTTTGCCAGCGGCTTGGAGAAGGCCGACAGCGGATAGGCGAAGAAGGCGATGACGATCGCCAGCCACCCACTCATGATCATGCTGAAGGTCGTCATCGACAGCGTCTCCTGCAGGAGGTGCTTCATGACGGCGGCGGCGATCGCGGCACTCATGCCGAAGACGAAGAACATGTAGGCGTTCGGGTACTGCGACAGGAAACCGAGCCCGCCCTTGCCATCGGGATGGGCGGCGACGAGGCGCAGTTCCAGATCGGCGATCTTTCGCAATAGCTGCGCCCAGACAAGGTGCCGCCAGACGCCGCGCAGGAACAGGAAGACGAAGAACGGCAGGCTGACGCAGATCGACCACCATCCGGCCGCCGTAATCCGGTTGCCCTCGGCCGTATGCTGCACAGCCCAGAAGGAAATGTCCGACGTGTGGAAATTGAGGAACGACAGCAGCGCGGCCAGCGCCGCAAGGCCGAGGCAGATCAATTCGGCGAGCCGGGAGTCGCGCCGTTTCAGCGCCGTGGATATCGCCTGGGCGGCCGCCGGCATCGAGCTCGGCGCGATCAGCGGCGCGTGGGCAAACTGCCCGAGCTTGATGCGCAGGCCCCGTTCGACCTGTTGCTCGGCCAGCACAAAGGCGGCGATCGCGATGAAGAACTTCGCCCACACGCCCGGGTCGGTGAGGAAGGAACCTTGAGCGTGATCGAGCGACAGGCTGTCGGGCAGGCCGAGCAGAAAGGGAACGCCCCAGGCAAGCGCGACGAAAACAAAGGCGCGCTTGCCCGACTGCAGCGCGTTGGAGCGCAGGAGCTTCAACCGCGCCTGAAGCTCGAAGAACGGCCCGCCATGCGAAGCGAGATACTCGGCGATCTTGCCTTGCCGCGTCGCCGCGGGGTCCCCGGCAGGCTGGCTGCCGGGCAGATTGTCTCCGGGGACCGCTGCGCTCATGGCGTCAATCCTCCACGACCTGCCAATTGTCGTTCGGGTTGAATTGCCGGATCCCTTGCGCAACGCTCTCGGTCTTGTCGCCGAGATCGGCCTGGTAGACCGTCCCATTGCGGTTGACGACGAAGGTGTGCACGCCCGTCGCCCCATAGCGCACAGGCCAGGCGACCAGCGCGAAGCCGGCGATCATGTTGCCGTTGATGATGTAGTCGAACTTGCCGCCGGCGATGTTGTCGCCCTGGCTCGTCAGCACCCGGTAGCGATAGCCGAAATAGCCCTTGCCGGCTTGCGCCTTGGCCAGCACCGCGCCATCGGCGAGCGCTTCGCCGGCCGGGCTCTGCGGCTCGCCTTCGCCGGCGGGCCAGTAGAGCCCGTCGGTCTTGCCCTCGCTGCTGATCAGCTTCTGCGCGTATTCGAGCACGCCATCGCCGTCATGATCCTCGAGCGCGTATTCCTCCTGCGCCTCGACATAGGCGCGGACGGTCGCGATCGTGTCCAGTTCGTTGCGGCCGACGAGGCGATTGGCGATCTCCTCGAGCCCGACATAGGTGTCGAAGGCCCACTTGCCGTCGTCGCCCTTGGCGATCGGGAACGGGAAGGGCCAGAGCACCTCGCCGATCTCCAGAACCTTGCGGTTCTCGACATCCTGCACCGCCACCTTCTTCTTCACCCCTGCCTGAATATCGGCATAGGCATCCATGACGCCGTCGCTCGTCTTGGCCTTGGCGGCATCAAGGCCGACGAGATTTGCGAGCTTGTCGAAATCGCCGGAAGCGACGGCCGACTTGAAGGCGTCGACGGCTTGTTCCGGCGTGTCGAACACCGGCGGATCGCTTGCTGCCGCATAGTCGGAGAGCGGCGTGTGCGCCGCGGCATCCTGCGCCGACGCGAACGCCACGGAACCGCTGACGAGCAGGGCGGCAGCTACGGAGGACAGGAGCAGATGATGTACGCGCTTGGTCATTTTCGTTCTCCTCTCCTTCAGTTACCGGTGCCGTCCGCCGCCACCACCGCCGCCGCGCTTGATTTCGCGATGCGGCTGGCCACCACCGCGCTGGCCGCCGCCGAGCGCCTGTCGACCGCGATCCGACTGGACCTTGGTGACCCGTCCACTCTGGACCTGGCCGAGCGCCGATGGCTTGCCACCGCCGCCACGATCGACCTTGCCACCCGGTTTCGGCTTGGCGACCTGCCGGTCGGCCCGGGCCGCGGGCTTGGCATTGCCGATCTTGCCGGCACCGTCAGGCCTTGCCTTGACCTGGCTGCCCGGCTTGCGGTCGCCAGGAGTTGCGTTGGCTCGCCCGACATTTTCGCGCTGGCGCGCCTCGACCTTGCTCTTGCGGACATCGTCGACCGAGACCCGGCTACCGGCCCGGTTTGCCGCCGCGCCGACCTGGTCGGTGCGGGCCACCTTCGCCCGGTTGGCGATGTTGTTGCCTTTCGCCGACTTGAAGTCCCGCTCCATCGAGGTGCGATCGATCTTGGCGAACTGGTTCTTGTCGAAGCTGATCTTGCTGCGATCGACATTCTTCCAGTCGACGTCGTTGAACTTCACCTTGCCGTTGACGTTGTTGAAGCAGTTGTTGCAGTCGATATCGACATCGCCGCCGTTCCAGCGCCCGCCCCAGACACCCCAGTCGTCCCAGTCGACGACAGCGGCAAAGGCAGCGCCCGTGACCACGCCGGCAAAGAAGGTCGCCGTCGGATAGTAGTAGTTCGGATAGGGCTCGGGATAATAGGCTATCGGGGCCGGCTGATAGCCCGGATCATAGAGCATCTGCGGCTCGTATTGCGGGACGTAGATTTTTTCCGGATCGGCGGCCTGGATCACGACGTTGTTGTTTTCCTGCTTCACCACCACCTTTTCGTCCGACTTGATGACGCCGTCGGCGACCGCCTTGTCGCGCAATTGCTGGATGGCGACGAGCACATCCTGCTGCTGGTAGGCGAGCGCGTCGCTGAGCGACTGGGTCCAGTCGAGGTCGTCGCTCATCATCTTGACGATCTGGGGGTAGTTCAGCAGCGAAACGATGCTGCCGTCCCAACTGTCCTTCGGCTTCATGTCCTTCTTGGTCTTCGAATCCTCAAGGAAGCGCTCCGCCTCGACGATCTGCAGCGGATAGAGCGAAGCGGAGGTCACGAGCGCCACGAGTTCGTCGGGATAGAGCGCAATGCGCGCGACGAGGACCTCGAGTTCGTCTTCGCTGAGCGGCTGCGGCGCCTCTTCGCTCGCCGCCTGGGTGGCGGCCTGCTCCTGCGCCAGCGCAGTGCCCACCGCAAACGAACCCGTCAGCATGGCAAGCAATGCCACCGTCGGCGCACGCAAAGAACGAGGTCGGTCGAACATGGTCTCTCCTATCCAGGCACAACGATCAACAAACGAGCCCGGGAGATCCCCCGGCTTGGACGTCAAGGCGCCGGCCATGCGGCCGGCGGAGCAATCGCGAGAATTCCCCTTCGCTGTCGTCGACGTCCCCTTGCGCAAGACGGATGCTTGCATTGGGAACTAGGTCGCTTGTCAGAAAGCCGAATGGGACAATCAGGAAGAGCGGCATGAGCACCGGCAGCCAGGTGGCCAGCTGCCGGTGAATTTTAGCTAAGAGAAACAGAACGCCCGGCAAATGCAACCGGAAAATGAGGCCATATCAGCGTGCACGCCTCCTTTCTTGCGCGATGCCGTCGGCCGGAGCCTGTGCCGGCAGCCGGGACGGCCGAACTTCATGGCGGCCGGCTCCGGCTCCGTGCATCATTTCAGGCTGCCGTCGCCGCTTCGATCCGCGGTTTTGAAATCCGCCATCACCCGATCCAGAAACTCGTTCCGGCTGATCTTGCCGTCACCATTGGTATCGGTGGCGGCAAACTGCTGAGCGTTCAGCGCCTGCTTCGTCTCCTCGGACGTCAGGTTTCCGTCCTTGTTCTTGTCGAGATTGTCAAAGGCGCTCGCCATGAAGGCCTCGTACTCGGACCGCTCGACCGCGCCGTCCTTGTTGCTGTCGAGCGCGCTCATCTGTCCCTGGTTCATCGTCGCAGCTTGCTGCGCGATCGCCGGTGTGATCTGGCCGAGCGCAAGCACGCTCATAAGAACGATTTTCTTCATCCTGCTTTGTTCCTCGATCAATAATAGCGGCATGTCAGCGCGTTGCCGGCAGCAGCGCCGAGTGTTGCTCCACCACCAACGGCCCATAGCTGACCGGTGCCTGAACCAATGGTCGAGCCGATCAGGCCGCCGACGATGGCCCCACCAACGGTTCCGGCAATGCAGCCGAATTCGTTGCCGGTCGAACCGCTCTTGGACATATAGGCCGATTGGCACCCTGATAAGGCTAGGGCGCCGGCAAGAATGAGAGTTATGGTCTGCTTGCTCATTTTATCCTCCAATATGGCCGTCTGATTGCAATAGAGATCGGCGGAGGCGCCATTGATTGGCGTCGGATGTAAATAAGCTTCCGAATATGCTCCCGGAATCGGGGAGACTCTTCTGTTCGATCAGAAGCAGCTCGTGGATTAAACATGCAGCCTGGCAACAACAGGGCCCTAAACTGCCGGCGAATACTACGCCCGAGCGCCCGCAATGACAACGGACCACGCAATTTTATGGAATGCACGCGCCAACGTCCCCTCGCCGCCGCCTTCGCCCCCTGAAAATCATCTCCCCCGGCGCGACATCTCACCTTAGATTTTCTAGGGTCTCTCTCGAAATATCGTCATTTGTACCGTCGGGCCGGGCGGTCTAGCTCTTTGCCGTCCTGCTGGGCTCCCCTTGCAGGTCTCCCCTTGCAGGTCTCCATCACCTGACGGGAAAATGGGGTTGGTAAAGCGCCGGCTCGATCCGACACCCCATCTCCGACCGTGGCCGCACGTCCCCCCCAATGCCCGCGCCACCGACAAAACACCTATCGAGAGAGAACACATCGAATGGACAGATTGGCGACAATTAAATTAGGCCTTGCTACTGCAACCCTTGCAGCCCTGGCGTCGAACGCACTCGCCGAAGGCGGCGATCGGGCCCAGATTGCCGCTGCCGTGGACAAGGCAATCCGCCCTGTCATGCACGAACACAAGGTGCCGGGCATCGCCGTCGCGGTGACCGTTGACGGCCAGCGCTACTTCATGAATTACGGCGTCGCTTCCAAGGAAACGAAGGCTCCCGTCACCGAAGATACGTTGTTCGAACTCGGCTCGATCAGCAAGACTTTCGCCTCGACACTGGCGTCCTATGCGCAGGTAACCGGCAAGCTCTCGTTCGACGACCATCCCGGCAAATTCATGCCGGCCCTTGCGGGCACGGCGATTGACAAGGCGACCCTCCTCCATCTCGGCACCTATACCGCCGGCGGGCTGCCGCTGCAGTTCCCCGACGCGGTCAAGAGCGACGCCGACATGGTCGGCTATTTCAGCACGTGGAAGCCGGAAGCCAAGCCCGGCAAGAAGCGTCGCTATTCCAACCCGAGCATCGGCCTCTTCGGCCACACCGCGGCATTGGCGATGGGCGGCGACTTCAGCGCGGTTCTCGAAAGCGAGATCTTTCCCAAGCTCGGGCTGAAGCACAGCTATGTCCGCGTTCCCGACAGCCAGATGGGCAGCTACGCCTGGGGCTACGGCAAGGCCGACAAGCCCATTCGCGTCACCGCCGGCACGTTCGACGCGGAGGCCTATGGGGTGAAGTCGTCGGCGGCAGACATGATCCGCTTCGTCGAGGCCAACATCCGGCCTGAACAGTTGGACGGGCCTATCCGCGAGGCGATCGAAGCCACCCATGTGGGGTATTTCGACAGCGGCAAGATGGTGCAGGGGCTCGGCTGGGAGCAGTACCCCTACCCGGTCTCGCTGGAGCGGCTGCTCGACGGCAATTCGCGCGACATGGCCCTGAAGAGCAACCCGGTCAAGGCATTGAGCCCGCCGAAGCAACCCGACGGTTCGACGCTCTACAACAAGACCGGCTCCACCAACGGTTTCGGCGGCTATGTCGTCTTCGTGCCGGAGAAGAAGATCGGCATCGTGATGCTCGCCAACCGCAACTTCCCCAACCCCGAGCGGATCAAGGCGGCCCACGCGATCCTGAAGGCGTTGGAAGCGACGGCGAAGTAGCGGCGGGGTTTTCCCACGGCTAAATCCTCGTGTCGCGGCAAGCCCGCGGCGCGGGAATCGACATTCACCAACAACTCTGTAGCGAAACGTCAATCAGCGCCCGCTTGCATATTCGCGCCGAGTATTGTCATCTGCGCTTCGCGAAAGCGCTATTAGTTGCAGTCGAGTTCAGGCGTATGTGGGGATGCCGATGTTCGAGTGGGTGGGATTTCAGGATTCACAACAGCAGGGGCGTGCAGGCAGGGGACGAACGATATTCGTGCTGGCCGGCTTGGCGCTGCTCGCCGGCTGCGGCGGCCATGCCAAGGGCGTGATGGCGCCCGTCGCGCTGACCGCGCCGGTTCCAGGCGCCTCCACCGTCGACATGCTTGTGGCGACCACGCGCGAACCCTCGGGCGATCCGGCGACACTCTTTTCCGGCGAGCGCGACGCCAACACCTTCCTTACCGATGTCGCGGTTTCGATCCCGCCGGAAACGGCACGCAAGTCGGGCACGGTACAATGGCCGAAGAAGCTGCCACCGGATCCGGCCAAGGAATTCGCCGTCACGCGGGTCAATGAACTCAGGTCGCTCGACGAGGCCAAATCCTGGTTCGTGCAGCACGATGTCGGCGGCAATGCCTTCGTCTTCGTGCATGGCTTCAACAACCGCTATGAGGACTCAGTCTACAGGCTTGCGCAGATCGTCCATGACTCGGACGTCCAGGCAACGCCGGTCCTCTTCACCTGGCCTTCGCGCGCCAATGTGTTCGACTACAACTACGACAAGGAAAGCACGAATTATTCGCGCACGGCGCTTGAAGACATTCTGAAAAAGCTCTCCGATGCGCCGAAGGTCAAGAGCATAACCATCCTCGCCCACTCCATGGGCACCTGGCTGACGATGGAGTCGCTCAGGCAAATGGGCATTCGCGACGGCAACGTGCCGTCGAAGATCGAAAACGTCATCCTCGCCTCACCCGACATCGACCTCGACGTCTTTGCCAAGCAGTTTGTCGAGATGGGCAAGAAACGGCCGAAGTTCACGATCTTCGTTTCGCAGGACGACCGTGCGCTGGCGCTTTCGAGCTTCATCTCGGGCGACGTCTCTCGCCTCGGCGCCATCGACCCGTCGGCAGAGCCCTACCGCAGCCAGCTGGAAAAGGCCGGCATCACCGCCATCGACCTGACGAAGGTTAAGTCCGAGGACGGCCTGCACCACGGAAAGTTTGCGGAAAGCCCCGAGATCGTCCAGCTCATCGGCACGCGGCTTGCCACCGGCCAGACGCTGACCGACTCCGACATCTCGGTCGGAACCGGCATTGCCGCAGTCGTCGCCGGCACGGCGAGAAACGTCGGCAACGTCGCGGCCGTGACGGTCTCGGCGCCTGTGTCGATCCTCGAAAACCCGCAGCCGGCAAAGAAGAAGAAGGTGGTCGTCGGAGACACGCTCGCGACCGACATGCCGACGCCGGTGAAGATCAAGTAAGGGTCTCAGTGGCCGTTGGCGGCAACCGCCGTTAACCGTCGTCGCCGACGAAGCGGTAGCCGACGCCGGGCTCGGTGCGGATGATCTTCGGGTCGGCCGGATCGCGCTCGATCTTGCCGCGCAACTGGCCGATGAAGACCCGGAGGTAATGCAGGTCCTCGCCATGAGCCACACCCCAGACCGAGGTGAGCAAGGTCTTGTGGGTCACGACGCGGCCGGCATGATGCGCCAGCATCACCAGGAGGTCGTATTCCTTCGGCGTCAACCGCACCGGCTCGCCGTCCTTGGTCACCACGCGCTTGATCGTGTCGATCGCCACGCCATCGGCCGACAGCTGCGTCTGGCCGCCTTCCATCTGCACCCGGTGGCGAAGGGCCGCGCGGATGCGGGCGGTCAGTTCGCCGATGCCGAAAGGCTTTTCGATGTAATCGTCGGCGCCGAGATCGAGAGCTGCGATCTTTTCGCTTTCCCGGTCGCGGGCCGACAGGATGATGATCGGCACCTGCGACCAGCCGCGCAAGTTGGCGATGACCTCCTTGCCGTCCATGTCCGGCAGGCCGAGATCGAGGATGACGACATCCGGCGCCATCGTCGCGGCTGCCTTCAGCGCCTCGGCCCCGGTTATCGCCTCGCGAACATCATAGCCGGCGGCACTCAGCGCGGGTTTCAGGAAACGCTGGATCTGGGGTTCGTCGTCGACGACGAGGATACGCTCCACGCTCATGCACGGTCCTTTTCGGAAATTTCAGCCTTGGCGGCGGGAAAGCGCATGGAGATGCGCGTGCCGCGGCGGCGAAGCGCCGGGCTTTCCGCCTTGATCTGTCCGCCCATCGCCTCGACGAAGCCCCTGGCGATCGACAGTCCCAGCCCCGTTCCCGGCGTGCGGCCGTCGGCCTTGCCGCGGCGGAAGAATTTCTCGAAGACCTGCTCGAGATCCCGCGGCGGAATGCCCTTGCCGAGATCGGTTACCGACAGCACGATCTCGCTGCCTTCGGTACGGGCATAGATGCTGATCGGCTCGTCGCCGCCATACTTGTTGGCATTGTCGAGCAGGTTGAACAGCACCTGGCCGAGCAGCACGCTGTCGCCCCGCATCAAGGGCAGGTCGGCTGCAATGCTGGTCTCGATCTCGCGGTCCGGGAAATACTTTCGGGCGCGATCGACGGCGGCCCGCACGACGTCGGCGACATCGACCCAATCGCGCTTGGCGTTGACGGTGCCGGCCTCGATGCGGGTCATGTCGAGCAGGTTGGCGACGAAGCGCGTCAGCCGGCCGCCCTCCTCCTCGATCGACTGCAACAGGTCGTCGCGGCTTTCCGGCGGCATACGGTCGCCGAGCTGGCGCAGGCTGGTGACGGCACCGGTGATGGTTGCAAGCGGGGTTCTCAGGTCATGCGAGATGGATGAGAGAAGAGCAGCGCGGAACCGTTCGCCTTCGAGCTTGGCGGCTTGGTCGAGGCTTTCGCGCGACAGGCGCGCCCGGTCGACCGCGATCGCCGTCTGGTCCAGGATCGCCGCCAGTGCCCGCTCTTCGTTGATCTCCAGTGGCTTGTCCGCCTGGACGAAGCCACAGACGCCGACAACGCCATGCGGGCTTGTCAGCGGACGGAAGTGGAAAGGGCTGTTCGGCAACGTGCCGGTGCCATTGCCGGCCGGCTCGCGTTTGTCCATCGCCCAACGCGCCGCCATGATGTCCGTGACGTCGAGTTCGGTGTCCGGAGGCCAGGCTGCCTTCAGCTGCAGGTCGCCTTCCTCGGGCAACAAAAGGGCGGCGCTGCGTTTCAGCGTCGACTGCATCTGCGTGACCGCGGCCCAAAGCACGTCGTCCGGCTTGGCCGTGCCGGAAAGCTTGCGGGAAAAATCATAAAGCGCCTGGGTCGCGGCGGCACGCTGCCGCGCTGCCTTGGCCTGTTCGCGCACGCGGGAGGCGAGGCTGCCCGCGAGTGCCGCGGCGACCAGGAAGACAACGAGCGCGAAAACCTCGTGCGGCTCGGCGATGGTGAAGGTGCCGGTCGGCTTGATGAAAAAGAAATTGTAGGCGAGCACCGAAAACAGCGCTGCGGCGATCGCCGCGATATGGCCGGCATAGGTCGCGGATGCCAGCACCGCGAGCAGATAAAGCAGCGAGATATTGGGCAGGACGACGAAACGGCCGAGCAGCAGGCCGACACCGGTCGAGATGGCGACCGATCCGGCAGCGATGCCGATCGCCCGCCCACTTCCCGGCGGCAGCGTCCTCTTCCTCTTTGATCGCCGCTTGACGGGCGTCGTCTCGCGGTCAGTAACGAGGTAGATGCCGATGCCGGACACGCGCTCGGCCAGGGCGTCGGGAAGCGATTGCCGGAAGAACCGCATCGGGAAGGATTGGCGGCGCGCGCCGATGACGATCTGCGTCGCGTGTTCGCGGCGCGCGAGCTTCAGGATTTCCTCGACGAAATCATTGCCGACGATGCGGCGGGTTTCGGCGCCGAGCTGTTCGGCAAGACGGAAGGTTTCGTCGAGCCGGCGCACGTCCTCGCCGTCGCCGCTCTCGCGGTCGGCGCGCTCGATGAAGACGACGATCCACGGTGCGTTCAAGCCCTCGGCAAGCCGGCTTGCGGTACGCACGACCTTTTCCGACAGCGGATCGGGGCCGATGCAGACGAGCAGGCGCTCTCCGCTCGCCCAGATGCCTTCGATCGCGTTCTGCTTGAGGTAGTCGACCATCTGGTCGTCGACCCGGTCGGCTGTACGCCGAAGCGCGAGTTCGCGCAGCGCCGTCAGGTTGCCGAGGCGGAAGAAGCGATCGACGGCGCGCTTGGCGCTATCGGGCAGATAGACCTTGCCGTCCTTCAGGCGCTCGATCAACTCGGCCGGCGGCAGATCGACAAGCAGCACCTCGTCGGCCCGCTTCAGCACGGTATCCGGGACCCGCTCGCGCACGGGAACACCGGTAATCTGGGCGACGATGTCCGAGAGGCTCTCGAGATGCTGGATGTTGAGCGCGGTCCAGACATCGATGCCGGCAGCGATCAGTTCCTCGATGTCCTGGTAGCGCTTGGGGTGCCGGCTTTCGGCCGGGTTGCTATGGGCCAGTTCGTCGACGACGATGATCCTTGGACGCCGCGCAAGGGCGGCGTCCAGGTCGAACTCCGACAGCACGCGGCCGCGATGGTTCACATCGCGGCGCGGCAGTATTTCCAATCCATCGATGAGCGCTGCGGTCTCGCTGCGCCCATGCGTCTCCACCAGCCCGACGACGATATCGATGCCGTCGTCCTTCAGTCGGCGGGCCCGAGACAACATCGCAAAGGTCTTGCCGACGCCGGGAGCGGCACCGAGGAATACGGTCAGCTTTCCCCGGCGGTCCTGCGCGGCAAGCGCCAGCAATGCGTCTGGATCCGGGCGACTTTTGGCGTCGCGTTCACTGTCGGGCATTCATGATCTCAGGCGTGAGGAATCAGGTTCGGGGCGCATCAAGGGCGAGGTTCAGTTCTAGCACATTGACGCGCGGCTCGCCTACGACCCCGAACAGCCGTTCCTCCGTCGCCCTGGAAACCAGGCCGGCAACGTCCGCTTCGCTCAGACCCCGCGCCTTGGCGACGCGGGCAACCTGGGCTTCGGCAAAGGCCGGCGTGATGTGCGGGTCGAGACCGGAGCCTGACGTGGTCGCCGCATCCGCCGGAATTTCACCGTTGACGCCGGCCGCCTTCAGCCGCTCGACATCGGCTGCAACGCGGTCCTTCAGCTTGACCGAGGTGGTGCCGAGGTTGGAGCCGCTCGAAGCGCCGGCGTTGTAGGCTTCCGGACCGGTCGCGGAGGGCCGCGGCCAGAAATATTTGTCGGAGGTGAAGTTCTGGCCGATGAGGGTGGAGCCGATGAGGGTGCCGTCCTTTTCGATGAGGCTGCCATTTGCCTGGGCGGGCATCAGCACCTGCGAGGCGCCGGTGATGGCGAAGGGATAGGCAAGGCCGGTGATCGCAGTCAAAAGCACGATCATCACGATGGCGGGGCGAAGTTGGTTCAGCATGGTTACACCAGATTGAGTGCGTTGACGGCAAGGTCGACGAGCTTGATGCCGGCGAAGGGCAGGACGATGCCGCCGAGGCCGTAGACGAGCAGGTTGCGGCGCAGAAGGGCTGCCGCACCGACCGGCCGGTACTTGACGCCCTTCAGCGCCAGCGGGATCAGCGCGACGATGATGAGCGCGTTGAAGATCACCGCCGACAGGATCGCCGATTGCGGCGAGGCGAGGCCCATGACGTTGAGCGCGGCCAGGGCAGGATAGGTGGTGATGAACAGCGCCGGGATGATGGCGAAGTACTTCGCCACGTCGTTGGCGATCGAAAAGGTCGTCAACGACCCGCGGGTCATCAGCAACTGCTTGCCGATCTCAACGATCTCGATGAGCTTCGTCGGACTGGAATCGAGGTCCACCATGTTGGCGGCCTCGCGGGCAGCCTGCGTCCCGGTCTGCATGGCGACGCCGACATCGGCCTGGGCGAGCGCCGGCGCGTCGTTGGTACCGTCGCCGCACATGGCGATGAGACGACCGCCCTGCTGTTCCTTGCGGATGTAGCCAAGCTTGTCCTCGGGGGTGGCTTCGGCGAGGAAGTCGTCGACGCCCGCTTCGGACGCGATGGCTGCCGCAGTTACCGGGTTGTCGCCGGTGACCATGACCGTGCGGATGCCCATGGCGCGAAGGGCGGCGAAGCGTTCCTTGATGCCGGGCTTGACCACATCCTTCAGGTGGATGACGCCGAGCAGGCGTGGACCGTCGGCGACGGCAAGCGGGGTGCCGCCGGTGCGGGCCACCTGGTCGACGGCGCGGCGAAACTCGTTCGGCACGTTCTCGTCGCGGATGCCGGTGAACTTCAGGATCGAGTCGACGGCACCCTTGCGCAGCCGGCGACCGCCGAAGTCGACGCCAGAAAGCCTCGTTTCTGCAGCGAAGGGAATGACCGCGTCGATCCGCGTCGCACCGGCCCGACTTGCGCCGCCGCCGACGGCGAGCGCCAGGACCTCGCCCTTGTCGGACGCGGGCAGCGACACATCTGGCGTCTGGCGGCCAAATTCACCAGTGGCGAGCGCTGCGATCGAGCGCCCCTCCGGCGTTTCGTCGGCAAGGCTCGCAAGCAGTGCGGCATCGGCAAGCTCGGCCTCGGTAACGCCCGGCACCGGCATGAAGTCGGCGGCCATGCGGTTGCCGAAGGTGATGGTGCCGGTCTTGTCGAGCAGCAGCGTATCGACGTCGCCGGCGGCCTCGACAGCGCGGCCGGAGGTGGCGATGACGTTGAAGCGGACCAGACGGTCCATGCCGGCGATGCCGATCGCCGAAAGCAGGCCACCGATGGTGGTCGGGATCAGCGTTACGAGCAGGGCGGCCAGCACGGTGACCGAGAGAACGGTACCGGAATAACCGGCAAGGCCCCAGAGCGTGACGACGGCGACGAGGAAGATCAGCGTCAGGCCCGAAAGCAGGATCGAAAGGGCGATCTCGTTCGGGGTCTTCTGGCGCTGGGCACCCTCGATCAGAGCGATCATGCGGTCGACGAAGGTGTCGCCGGGGGCGACGCCGATGCGGACCTTGATCCAGTCGGACAGCACCTGCGTGCCGCCGGTGACGGCCGAGCGGTCGCCACCGGATTCGCGGATGACGGGGGCCGACTCACCGGTGATGGCGCTCTCGTTGACGGAAGCGACGCCTTCGACGACTTCACCGTCGCCGGGGATCAGGTCGCCGGCCTCGACAAGCACGAGGTCGCCGACCTTGAGCGATGTCGCCGGGATCGTCTGGGTCTCACGGCCTTCGGCGGCGACGAGCTTGCGCGCCGTCAGCTCGGACTTGGTGCGGCGCAGGCTGTCGGCCTGGGCCTTGCCGCGACCTTCGGCGACGGCTTCGGCGAAGGTGGCGAAGAGCACGGTGAACCAGAGCCAGGCAGCGATCTGGCCGGAGAAGAGCGCGCTTCCGCCGCCGGTTACGAGATCACGGACGAAGAGGCCGGTGACGACGGCGGCGACCACTTCGGTGACGAAGATCACCGGATTGCGCACGAGCTGGCGCGGGTCGAGCTTGACGAACGCCGCCTTGATCGCCGGCAGCAGGATCGCCGGGTCCAGAAGACTGGGAGCGATGGGTTTGGAAGACATGTGTCGAATTCCTTTAGAAGGTCTGACCGGCAAGCATCGAGAGATGCTCGACGATGGGACCGAGCGCGAGCGCCGGGAAGAACTGCAGCCCGCCGAGAATGAGGATGATGCCGACGAGCAGGCCGACGAAGAGCGGCGTGTCGGTCGGGAAGGTACCCTTGGAGGCCGGTACGCGGGTCTTGACCGCGATCGAGCCGGCGATCGCCATCACCGGAACGGCATAGGCGAAGCGGCCGAGCAGCATCGCGAACCCAAGCGTCGTGTTGTACCAGGGCGTGTTGCCGGTGAGCCCGCCGAAAGCCGAGCCGTTGTTGCCGGCCGCCGACGTGAAGGCATAGAGGATTTCCGACAGGCCATGCGGACCCGCCGTGCCGATGCTGGCGACGGCAAAGGGCAGCATCGCGGAGACGGCGGCAAAGCCGAGGATCGTTGCCGGCAGGATGAGGACGGCGAACATCGCGTATTTCATCTCGCGGCTTTCGATCTTCTTGCCGAGCAGTTCCGGCGTACGGCCGACCATCAGGCCGGCAACGAAAACGGCGAGGATCGCAAAGACCACCATGCCGTAGAGACCAGAACCGACACCGCCCGGCAGGACTTCGCCAAGCTGCATCAGGAACATCGGCACGAGACCGCCGAGGCCCGTCAGCGAGCCGTGCATGCCGTTGACGCCGCCATCCGACAGGCCCGTCGTGACAGCCGCATAGAGCGCCGTCATCGCCTGGCCGAAGCGAACTTCCTTGCCCTCCATGTTGCCCTGGGCGGCATCGAGGCCAAGGGCGGTCAGGATCGGGTTACCCTGGGCTTCAGCCCAGTAGACGACCGCAACGCCCGAGATCAGCAGGATGCCGGTGACGGCGATGAAGGCCCAGCCCTGGCGGCGGTTGCCGACCATCTGGCCGAAGGTGTAGACGAGCGCCGCCGAGATCGACAGCATCGAGAAAATGTTGAGATAGTTGGAGAAGGCCGTCGGGTTTTCGAACGGATGGGCGGCGTTGACATTGAAGAAGCCACCGCCATTGGTGCCGAGCTGCTTGATCGCTTCCTGGCTTGCGACCGGGCCGACTGAGATCGTCTGCTTGGCGCCTTCGAGCGTGGTTGCGGTGAGATCGGCATGGAAGGTCTGCGGCAGGCCACTCCAGACCATGGCAAGCGCCATGACGACGGCGATCGGCAGGAGCACGTAGAGCGTCGAACGGGTGAGGTCGACCCAGAAATTGCCGACGGTCGAGGCGTTCGAGCGGGCGAAGGCGCGGGTGACAGCAAGCGCCATGGCGATGCCGGTCGCAGCCGAGACGAAATTATGCACCGTGAGCCCGGCCATCTGGCTGAAATGGCTGAGCGTGGTTTCGCCGCCGTAGTTCTGCCAGTTGGTGTTGGTGACGAAGCTGACCGCCGTGTTGAAGGCGAGGTCGGACGGCATGCCCGAGAAATCTTGCGGGTTCATCGGCAGATAGGCCTGCAGCCGGAGGATCGCGTAGAGCGAGACGAAGCCCGCGAGGCTGAAGGCAAGCATCGACATCGTATAGGCGAGCCAGCCCTGCTCCTTCTTCGGATCGACGCCGGAGGCAAGATAAAGACCGCGCTCGACGGGGCCGAGGACGGGCGAAAAAACGTTGCGTTCACCGGAGAAGACCCGCGCCATGTAAAGCCCCAACGGCTTGATGACGATCAGGACGGCGATGAAGAGGAGGCTGATCTGCAGCCACCCGATGATAGACATGAGATTACTCCGCTAAGGGCGGCCGGACGGCGCGACGGCGCCCGGCTGATGCGAACGGCCAACGGGTCCGATCCCGTCGACCGGGTCAGAACCGTTCCGGGCGAACGAGGGTGACGACGAGGTAGGCCGCAAGCGCGACAGCGACGGCAAGACCGAGCAGGGCTTCAAACATGACGCCCTCCTAAAGCCGGCTCAGCGCGCGCGCATAAAGCGCGAACACGACAAAGCCGCCGATGCCGGCGGCAAGAAAAAGAACATCGGACATGCAAATTCTCCGGACTGTTGAGGTCCGAAGTGTGCATCCGCAACGGGTCAATTATCGATTGCGATGGTCGGAAGGCGGCATAAGGAAAAGATAAAGACGCCCGCCAGGGTCCGCTACCGAAGGCGGAATACGATCTCGATAAGCGCGGGATCCGGTCGGTATCGGCCTATCAGCGAGATGCCGAACAGATTAAGGCGACCGCACGTCCGCGACCGCCGGCTTGGCGTGACGCCTAGCCCTTGATGATGTGGTTCACGCTCGTTTCGGTGGGCGCGGTGACTTCGCGCATCCACTCGCGCCAGATGGCAACGAGCAGCGCCATCAGCACCGGGCCGACGAAGAGGCCGAGGAAGCCCATGGTCTTCACGCCGCCGACGAGGCCGAAGAAGGTCGGCAGGAAGGGAAGCTTGATCGGGCCGCCGACGAGGCGCGGGCGCAGTGTCTTGTCGACGATGAAGAGTTCGGTCGTGCCCCAAGTGAACAGCGCCAGGCCGTGAACGGGCGAGCCGCTGGCGACGAGATAGACCGAGACCAGCGTGAAGCAGAGCGGCGCGCCGCCCGGGATCAGCGCCATCAGGCCGGTGATGATGCCAAGCGTGACCGGCGACGGTACGCCGGCAAGCCAGTAGGCAACGCCGAGCACGATGCCCTCGCCGATGGCGATGATGCCCATGCCGGTCACCGTCGAGCTGATCGTCAGCGGCACAACGCGCGACAGTCGTTCCCAGCGCATCGGGAAGATGCGCTCGCCGAGCTTGTCGAGCTGACCGGAGAAGGACTGGCCATCGCGATAGACGAAGAACAGCGTGATCATCATGAACAGCAGCGTCAGGAAGGCATGGAAAGTCGACGCGCCCACGACCAGGACGCCGCGGTAGATATTGCCGATGTTGGAGCCGCTGACGAGTTGGACGAGTTCGCCGAGCGCACCCGGATGGCCGATATGCTTGACCCATTGTTCGCCGAGCCAGGCGCCGGCAACCGGGATACCGGACAGCCAGGCGGGCACCACGGCGCCATTGGCATTGGTCTCGACCGCCCAGACGACCCAGTCGCGCACCTCGTCGACCGCATAGACGGCAGCGATCGAGATCGGCACGACGATGAAGGAAATGACGCAAACGATCGCGATGGTGGCGGCCAGCGTCCGGTTGCCGTTCACACCGGCGAGCAGCCGGCGATATATCGGCCAGCTGGCAAAGCCGATGACGACGGCGGCCAGAACCGGAACGACGAAACCATGGAAGAAGTAGACGCCGGCAAGCAGAACGAAGACCAGCATCCAGCGGGCAGCGGTCATGGGGCCGACAAGGGCATGGCGCGAAATAGCGGTTTGCCCAAGGAGCCGCGGCTCCACGGCAAAATTCTCTCGTTCACGATTGCCCAATTGCACCAATGATCCTCCGTCTTTCGACGACTTTACAACAAACCCGAGGCCTTGCCAGCCTGTCTGGCGCCGCGCGCCGCCCCTTTGCCCCTGCTTTACGGTAGTTTCAGGGCCGTGGTCGACGCTAGCGGCGGGACATGACAGAAAAATTTAGGAGGGTTCAAGAGCCCCTGGCTTTCTTTCGATAAAGCCGGTCATTCCGCCGCAGGTTTTGCAGCCATACGCGCAGGCTGTGCGCGATCGACGAAGACTGAAGCGAGAAAGATGCCGAAGCCGGCGACGCCGAGAACGGCGCCGACGAGACCGGTGGAAGTCCAGCCGTAACCGGCGGCGATCGAAACACCGCCGAGCCAGGCGCCAAGCGCATTGGCGAGATTGAAGGCGGAGTGGCTAAGGGCGGCGGCCAGCGTCTGGGCCTCGCCGGCGACATCCATCAGCCGCGTCTGTACGCCCGGAACGACGGCAAAGCCGCCGCCGATGAAGAGCACGTTGACGATGGCGATCCACGGATTGCCCATGGTGAAATAGAAAAGCACATAGGCGAAGATGTTGAAGGCGATGGCGATGCCGATCGCCGGCATCAGCGCCCAGTCGGCAAGCCTCGCCCCGACGATGTTGCCGAGGATCATGCCGGCGCCGAACACAGAAAGCATGATCGGCACATTACCAAGCGAAACACCCGCGACTTCGGTCAGCGCCGGCGTGATGTAGCTGAAGACGGCGAACATGCCGCCGCAGCCGATGGCGCAGATGCCGAGCATCAGCCAGACCTGCAGCTTGCCGAGCGCGCCCAGTTCGCGAAGCGGCGTCGCCTTCGGGTTGCCCTTGTCCCGCGGCACGTGGGCGAAGGTGAGCACCATGGTCAGGAGGCTGATGGCGCCGACAATGGCAAAGGCGGAGCGCCAGCCGAGCGCCTGGCCGAACCAGGCGACGAGCGGCGTGCCGAAGAGCGTGGCGATGGTCAGCCCCATCATCACCCGGCCCACGGCGCGGGCCCGCTGGTTCGGCGCGGCAAGGCCCGCCGCCACCAGGGCAGCGACGCCGAAATAGGCGCCGTGCGGCAGGCCGGCGAAGAAGCGCGCGGCAATCAGCGTGTAGAAATCCGGAGCGATGGCGCTCGCGAAGTTGCCGACGGCAAAAACCAGCATCAGGACCAGAAGCACCCGGAAGCGCGAGAAGCGAGCGGCAAGCACCGCGATCAGCGGCGCACCGACGACGACGCCGAGTGCATAGGCGCTGATGACAGCGCCGGCCTGGGGTACCGAGACCGATACGTCTTCGGCGACCTGCGGCAGCAGACCCATGATGGCGAATTCGCCGGTACCGATGCCGAAGCCGCCGACGGCGAGCGCCACTTCGGCGGCGGAGACGCGGGCCCGGCGCGGATCGACGGCAGAGGTGAAGGCTTCGTCACACATGGGATCACTCATGGGCAATGGCCAGTGTCGCCGTGCCTTGCGGCCGGAGAAAAATCTGGGGGATATGTCGACGGATGTTGGATTGGACCAACAGGGATATGCTGCAATGCAATACAGGTTTTTCCCGCGGCAGGCAAAGCTTTTGCGGTTCTCGTCATACTTTTTCGCGAGGCTCGCAGGGGCCTGTTAACCGTAAGCTCGGTTGACGTTTACGTCAAAGTTATATAATCCCGAATCTCAGCTTGAAGAGGTGTCGCAAAAGCATCATCTTCATCGGCATGAGAGGATCGGGAGGGATTTTCTCAGGCCGCGATCAGGCCAGCCTGTGGCGACCAGAGGGAGAGAGGTCATGGCGGAAGTCAGCGCACAACAGACGGGTATCAGCCCAGGCAAGATCTGGCTGAAATCCTACCCAGCCGGAATAGCCGGCGAAATTGGCCCCCTGCCCTACAAGTCGATCGGCGAATTCTTCGACCATGCCGTGGCCCGCTATTCGAGCCGCCCGGCCTTCACCTGCATGGGCAAGACGCTCACCTTTGCCGATCTCAACGCCCAGTCCGCGCGGATCGGCGCCTGGCTGCAATCACTCGGCCTTGCCAAGGGCGACCGCGTCGCGGTGATGATGCCGAACATTCTGCAAAATCCGGTGATCGTCTACGGCATCCTCAGAGCCGGCTTCACCGTCGTCAACGTCAACCCGCTCTACACGCCGCGCGAGCTGCAGCACCAGTTGGTCGACTCGGGCGCCAAGGCGATCTTCGTTCTGGAGAATTTCGCCCATACCGTGCAGCAGGTGGTCGACAAGACCTCGGTCAAGCACGTCGTCGTCGCGACCATGGGCGACATGCTCGGCCTCAAGGGTGCGATCGTCAACCTGGTCGTCCGCCGCGTCAAGAAGCTCGTTCCGGCCTGGTCGATCCCTGGACACCTTTCATTCAAGGACGTGCTTGCCAAGGGTGGCCGAGCCAAGCTGACCAAGCCCAATGTCGCCGCCAGCGACGTCGCCTTCCTGCAATATACGGGCGGCACGACCGGCGTTTCGAAGGGCGCGACGCTCACCCATTCGAACCTTTTGTCGAACATGGCGCAGATGGAAATCTGGTTCCAGACGGCGTTCCGCTCGAGGGCCCGGCCGGACAATCTCGTCTTCATGTGCGCGCTGCCGCTTTACCATATCTTCGCGCTGACGGTGAATTCGCTGATGGGCCTTGCCACCGGTGGCAACAACATCCTGATCCCCAATCCGCGTGACATTCCGGGCTTCGTCAAGGAACTCGGCAAGCACAGGACAAACATCTTCCCGGGCCTCAATACGCTGTTCAACGCGCTGATGAACAATGCGGAGTTCCAGAAGCTCGACTTCTCGTCGCTGATGCTGACCTTCGGCGGCGGCATGGCGATCCAGCGCCCGGTCGCCGAACGTTGGAAGCAGATGACCGGCTGCTCGATCGCCGAAGGCTACGGGCTTTCGGAAACCTCGCCGGTGGCAACGGCCAACATCCTCGACGCGACCGAGTTCACCGGCACGATCGGCATGCCGATCCCGTCCACCGACGTCGAGATCCGCGACGACCAAGGCAATACGCTGGCGATCGGCGAAGTCGGCGAAATCTGCATCCGCGGACCGCAGGTGATGGCCGGCTACTGGCAGCGGCCGGACGAGACCGCCAAGGCGATCTCGCCGGATGGCTTCTTCCGCTCGGGCGACATCGGCTTCATGAACGCCGACGGCCTCGTCAAGATCGTCGACCGCAAGAAGGACATGATCCTGGTCTCCGGCTTCAACGTCTTCCCGAACGAGATCGAGGAAGTGGCGATGACCCACCCGGGCATCCTCGAATGCGCGGCGATCGGCATTCCGGACGAGCATTCCGGCGAAGCGGTGAAGCTCTTCGTGGTCAAGAGGGACGCGGCACTGACGGAAGAAGAGGTCAAGCGCCACTGCGCCGCCAACCTCACCAACTACAAGCGCCCGCGTTTCGTCGAATTCCGCACCGAACTGCCGAAGACCAATGTCGGCAAGATCCTGCGCAAGGATTTGCGCGGGTAAACTACTCCAAAATTCAAACGATTTAAAAAATCCTGAAAACCGCCACTTCGGCGGTTTTCCAGTCTTGATTTGGTCCACTTAAAGCGAATAGCTACGCAGGCGATTGTCCGACACCCCTGTCCGACCAAGGAGCCCCGCGATGAAAGCGCTTGTCGACCAACTCAAAGCAACCGCCGCTGAAACCAAAGCAACCGATATCCGCGCGGCGTTTGCCGCCGACGCAGAACGTTTTGCGCGCTTCAGCACCACGCTCGGCGACCTGCTGCTCGACTATTCGAAATGCGCCGTCAACGACAAGGTGCTGGATGGCCTCGAGGCGCTCGCCAAGGCCGCCAAGGTCGAGGAGAAGCGGGACGCCATGTTCCGCGGCGATATCATCAACATCACCGAGGAGCGCGCCGTCCTGCACACGGCGCTACGCAACCGCGGCAACCGCCCGATCCTCGTCGACGGCAAGGACGTGATGCCCGATGTCAACGGCGTGCTTGCCGCCATGGGCGCCTTTGCCGACGGCATCCGCTCGGGCGCGCTGAAAGGTGCGACCGGCAAGAAGATCACCGACGTCGTCAACATCGGCATCGGCGGCTCGGATCTCGGCCCTGTCATGGCGACGTTGGCGCTTGCGCCCTTCCACGACGGCCCGCGCCTGCACTTCGTTTCCAACATCGATGGCGCCCATATCGCCGATACGCTGAAGCTGGTCGATCCGGAAACCTCGCTCTTCATCATCGCCTCGAAGACCTTCACCACCATCGAGACGATGACCAACGCGGCGACCGCCCGCGCCTTCATCGCCGGCAAGCTCGGCGAGGCTGCCGTCGGCCATCACTTCGCTGCCGTTTCGACCGCGCTCGACAAGGTCGCCGCCTTCGGCATCGACCAGGCCCGCGTCTTCGGCTTCTGGGATTGGGTCGGCGGGCGCTACTCGATCTGGTCGGCGATCGGCCTGCCGCTGATGATCGCGGTCGGCAAGGAGAATTTCGGCCGCTTCCTCGATGGCGGCCATGCCATCGACGAGCATTTCCGCACAGCCCCGATCCGTCAGAACATACCGGTTCTGCTCGGGCTCCTCGGCTTCTACCATCGCAACGTGCTCGGCTACCCGTCGCGCGCGATCCTGCCCTACGATCAGCGCCTGTCGCGCTTCCCCGCCTATCTGCAGCAGCTCGACATGGAATCGAACGGCAAGGCCGTGACGCTTGAGAGCACACCGGTTGAGTACTCCACCGGTCCCGTCGTCTGGGGCGAACCCGGCACCAACGGCCAGCACGCCTTCTACCAGCTGATCCACCAGGGAACGGACGTCATTCCGGCCGAGTTCATGATCGCCGCCAACGGCCACGAGAAGAACCTGCGCCACCAGCACGAGCTTTTGATCGCCAATTGCCTGGCCCAGTCGGAAGCGCTGATGAAGGGCCGCACGCTCGCGGAAGCCAAGGCACAGTTGACCGCCAAGGGTATGGCAGACGCCAAGGCCGACAAGATTGCCCCGCACCGCGTCTTCACCGGCAACCGTCCGTCGCTGACGATCGTTTACGACCAGCTCGACCCCTTCGCGCTCGGTCGCCTGATCGCGCTTTACGAGCACCGCGTCTTCGTCGAGGGCGCGCTCTTCAACATCAACTCCTTCGACCAGTGGGGCGTCGAACTCGGCAAGGAACTGGCAACCGGCCTGCTTCCGGTCGTCGAAGGCAAGGAAAGTGCCGAAGGTCACGACTCGTCCACGGCAGGGTTGGTGGCAGCACTGCTGAAGGCGGCCCGTTAAACCAAACGCTGAGCGCGGAGGGTGCAGATCGCGCCTTCCGCGCAGCCTTTCGGCGCACGGGGCCATGGGCCCTGGCAGACGCACAATCAAAGGCAGCAGTATTTCTTAGCCGATTCTTATCGCATTTACCTGTAGTTGTACGCGCAACGGAGAGTGTTGATGCGTATAGCTATCCTTGCGGCCGCACTTTTGGCGACAGGCGCTTCAGGCGCCTATGTCATCTCGAATGATGAAAAGACGCCTTTTGCCGCGACCTATGTTTCCCTCTTCGAAGAGAGCCCCGATCTCGTTCAGTCCCACGTCGAACGGGCGATGGAGGAATGCCCACTGACGAGCATGCAGTTCCGCCACAGTACGCAACCGGTCAAAACACTGGCGGCGCGGACATTCACGCGGTCAATGCTGCTGACGGCAAAGGACACGCCACCGGAAGAGGCCTCTCGCGAAATGATCCCTTGGATCATGGCGAACGCGGAGCAGCTCAATTCGGATGAGCAAGCGAGATATCTCGAACTCATCCGTCAGATGAACAAGATCGACTCTATGCTCCGCATCATGTCTTCGATCCAGGACTCTGCAAAATTCAGGTTCGATGCCGCTGCAGCGGCCTGGGCAATCCGCTCCTAGGGCGTGCCTCCCTTGCGCCTGAGAGGGCGAGGCCGCCCGTGCTCGTTCAGCCTCGTCACAAACCAAGATCACAATTGACGGCAATTATTTATTGTTTTACGATAAAAATACAAGCAAAACGATAAAGGATTTTTTATGACGAACTCCGCCGAGAGGCTGCGCAAGCTCAGCCGCTTGATGAAACTCATGATCATTTTGTGCGGAGCGTTGTTCTGTTCGGCGGTCGTCTACACCCATTGGCAGATCTTCTTCGACCGGCAAGGCTTCGAACAGGGCGTTCGCGACATCGTCTTCCCCCGTGTCGAGGTGATCACGCTGTCCTATCGCGCCATCGGGACCGTCGTCTTACTGGCCGCGCTCAACAACGCGCTCGTCATTGCCGGCCTGGCATTCGCCTGGCAGCTTTTCGACAGCTTCCAGCGCGGCGAGATCCTGTCCGGCCGCAATGGCGTGCTGTTGCGGCGGGTGGGCCTCACCGCCCTTTTCGGTTCGCTGTGCATGACCGTCAGCAATGGGATCGGCATATTGGCCGTCACCTACGACAACCCGGGTACCACGGGGCATGCGGTGATGTTCGACATCAATGGCGGCACGATGATCGTGCTATTGATGGCGGGCCTGGTGGTCGGACTGGGCCACGTCATGGTCATCGCGTCGGGGATCGAAGCGGAGAACAGGAGCTTCGTCTAAAGCATGCCGATCGTCGTCAATCTCGATGTGATGCTGGCGAAACGCAAGGTTCGCTCACGCGACCTTGCCGAGCAGGTGGGGATCACCGAGCAGAACATCTCGCTGCTGAAATCCGGAAAAGTGAAGGGCGTGCGCTTCGACACGCTGGAAAAGATCTGCGCAGCCCTCGACTGCCAGCCGGGCGATATCCTGGAGTACCGCCCGGACCCGGACTGACGATCAAAGGCCGATCTCGTGCCTCCACGGCGGGTTGGCGCCGGCGCGCGAGACGGTGACGGCTGCCGCCTTGGCGCCGAGCGCCAGCGCATTGCGGACGGCGGTCTCAGTGAGATCTGCAACATCCGCCTTGCTCAGGAGGTCGGCCAGCTTCAGCGATGCCAGCACGCCGGCATCGAACGTGTCGCCGGCGCCAACGGTATCGACCACGGTCACCCGCTCACCGGCAACTTCGACCTTGTGGCGGGCGGTGTAGCCGACGGCACCATCGGCGCCCTTGGTGATCAGCACCAGCTTCGGGCCGCGTCTCAGCCATTCGGCGGCTAGATCGTCGTGGCTTCCCTCCATGCCGAACCAGGCAAGATCCTCGTCGGAGAACTTGATGATATCCGACATCGCCGCCATGCGGTTCATGCGGGCGAGGTGCGCTTCCCTGTCCTTGATGAAGCCGGGCCGGATGTTCGGATCGAAGGAAATCACCCGCTTCTCATGCTCGCGCGTCATCAGCGCTTCATAGGTCGAGCCGCAGGGCTCAGGGATCAGGCTGATCGCGCCGAAGTGCAGCGCCTCGCAGAAGTCGCCAAGCGCCGGCAGGTGCTCTGACGTGATCATGCGCCCGGCAGTGTTTTCGTCGAAGAAGGCGTAGCTTGCGTGGCCGTTGACCAGCTTGACGAAGGCGAGCGTCGTGTGCAGCGGCAGCGTCGCGCAGGGACCGAAATCGACATTGGCCGCCTTCAGCGTTTCGCGCAGGATATCGCCGAACATGTCGTCGGAGAGGCCGGTAAAGAAGCCGGTCTGGATGCCGAGACGGCCAAGGGCGATCGCCGTGTTGAAGATTGCGCCGCCGGCATAGGGCGCAAAGGCGCTCTCGCCCGCGGTCGTGTTCCGCGGCAGCATGTCGATCAGCGCTTCTCCGCAGCATACGATCATCGGCTTATCCTCCTCGACAGATTTTCAATCGATTTAAAAAGTGTAGCTCAAGACGCTGCGCGGCCCCGGTAGAACCGGGGCCGCGCCAAAGATTACGCCAGGGCGCTGACGCCGCCGTTGCGGCCCGACCAGGCGAGCGGCGCATTGAGGAAGGCCTCGACCTCACCGAGCGTTTTTTCGTCGAACAGCTTCTGCTCGCGGGCGACCGCAAGCACGTTGCGCCAGGTGGCGATCCAGTGCAGGTCGACGCCCTTGCCCTTCATCTCGCCGACCGCTTCCGGGAAGATGTCGTAGTAGAAGAGTGCGATGCCATGGTCGACGATGCCGCCGGCCGCACGAATGGCGTCGATGAACTTGAACATCGAGCCGCCAGCGGTCGTCAGGTCCTCGATGACGAGGACGCGGGCGCCTTCCGGCATATGGCCCTCGATCTGGGCGTTGCGGCCGTGGCCCTTGGGCGCCTTGCGCACATAGATCATCGGCAGGCCAAGACGTTCGGCAAGCATCGCGGCGAAGGGAATGCCGGCGGTTTCGCCGCCTGCAACCACGTCGAACTTCTCAAAACCGGCTTCGCGCAGGATCGATGCGGCGGCAAAATCCATCACCGCCGAGCGGATGCGCGGATAGGAAATCAGCTTGCGGCAGTCGATATAGACAGGGCTCGCCATGCCGGACGACAGCTTGTAGGGCTTGTCGGCGCTGAAATGCACCGCCTTGATCTCCCAGAGCATCTTGGCGACCAGCTCGGCCATGACGGCCTTGTCGGTGAACGCGTTGGAAAACATCAAACTCTCCTTCAATTCTCTGCAGCGCCGCGCGTCTGTTCAGCCGCGCAAAGGTCGCTGTAACATCTTCAACTGCTGCATAATTTTGCCTTTGGATTCATCTGACCCAAGGAATTATGCAGTTGCGATCAAGCGACGGCCCAGTGCAGCGGGAACATCGGATCGAAAACGGTGACCGTACCGGCGCCGGTCTCGATCTTCTTCGGATAGGTCACGGCCTCGGCCTGCTTGCGCAGCGTGATCGTTTCCTCGTTCACCGGCAGGCCGTACCAGGCGGGGCCGTTCAGCGAGGCAAAGGCTTCGAGCTTGTCGAGCGCACTTTCCTCTTCGAACACATGCGCCAGGCAGCTCATGGTGTTGATCGAGGTGTAGATGCCGGCGCAGCCGCAGGCGCATTCCTTCAAGGGATCGACGTGCGGTGCGGAGTCCGTGCCGAGGAAGAAGCGCTTGTCGCCGGAGACCGCAGCCGCGCGCAGTGCGAGGCGGTGGTTCTCGCGCTTGGCGACAGGCAGGCAGTAGTAATGCGGCTTGATCCCGCCAACGAGAATGGCGTTGCGGTTGATGATCAGGTGATGGGTGGTGATCGAACCTGCAAGGTTCGCTTTCGACGCCTTGATGTAGTCGATGCCGTCCTTGGTGGTGACATGCTCCATCGTCACCTTCAGTTCCGGCAGGCGCTGGCGCAAGGGGTCGAGAACGGTCTCGATGAATACGGCTTCGCGGTCGAAGATATCGACATCCGCGCTCGTGACTTCGCCGTGCACGCAGAGCGGCAGGCCGATCTTTGCCATGCGCTCCAAGACCGGCATCGCCTCATCGATGTTACGCACGCCGCTATGCGAGTTCGTCGTCGCACCTGCCGGGTATAGCTTGACCGCCTTGACGAGGCCGCTGTTGTGGCCGGCCTCGACGTCGTCGGGATTGGTGCCTGCGGTCAGGTAGAGCGTCATCAGCGGCTCGAACCGGTCCCCGGCCGGGATCGCCGAGACGATGCGTTCGCGATAGGCGGAGGCGTCTGCGGTGGTGACGACCGGCGGCACCAGGTTGGGCATGATGATCGCGCGGGCGAAATGGCGGCTGGTATCGGCAATGACGCCCTTCAGCATGTCGCCGTCGCGCAGGTGAAGGTGCCAATCATCCGGGCGGCGGATAACGAGGTCTTGCATGGTCAGCGTTCTCCTAGGTCAGAGCAGGCGCAGACGGAAAACCGCAGCCCCGGGCTCGCGCCCGATCCGCGCGCGCGGCTTTGCGAGCCGGCGGGTGCGCGGGTGACGGGCGGTTTCTCATGTGGTGGAACCGCGTCTCGATATCACCAATGCGCCCGCAAACACAATCCGCAATCCGGCCATCGCTCAGAAATCCGCAAGCACCAGATCGGCAGCCCGCTGACGCTCCACCACCCGATGCGCGTTCGGGATATCGTTGCCAAGGGCTTTGCGCTTTGCCGCCTCCTCGTCATAGCCGTGATCGTACCAGCGTTTTAGAAGCCGCCGCTCCAGTTCCTCGACGCCGGGGTTGATGAAGATCGAGAAATCGAAGGCGCCTTCGAGCCCCGTCCAAGGCGCCTCGTCGAGCAGCAGGTAATTGCCCTCCACCAGGATGATGCGGGTTTCGGGCGCAACGATCCGGGCCGAGGCGATCGCGATCTCGCGCGAGCGGTCGAAGACCGGAACCAACACCTCGCCGTCATTGGCGCGGACGGCTGCGACTGTCGAAAGAAAAGCCCTGACGTCGAAGGTCTCCGGCGATCCCTTGCGAGGGAGCAGACCTTTTTCCTCGAGAACGGCATTGTCCATGTGGAAACCGTCCATCGGCAGCACCGCCGCCTTTTCGCCGCCGGCAACCAGGGTTTCGGCCAGCGCCTCGGCCAGCGTCGACTTGCCGGCACCGGGCGGCCCGGCGATGGCGACGACGAAGCGGGCGGCACCGGCCGCCCGTTTCAGGATTTCGTTGGCGATCGGCTCGACGTTCATGCCGCAAGCGCCTCGCGCGGCGGCTCCTTCGCCCCGGTCATGAAGGCAACCGCATCCGACATCGTGTGCTCCTTCGGATTGATGACGCAGAGACGCTTGCCGAGACGGTGCACGTGGATGCGGTCGGCCACCTCGAACACATGCGGCATGTTGTGCGAGATCAAGACGATCGGCAGGCCGCGGGCGCGCACGTCAAGGATCAGTTCCAGCACGCGCCGGCTCTCCTTGACGCCCAGTGCCGCGGTCGGCTCGTCCATGATCACCACCTTGGAGCCGAAGGCCGCGGCGCGGGCCACGGCCACGCCCTGACGCTGGCCGCCCGAGAGTGTTTCCACCGCCTGATTGATGTTCTGGATGGTCATCAGTCCAAGCTCGGAGAGCTTTGCCCGTGCTTTCTGTTCCATCGCCGAGCGATCGAGCGTGCGGAAGAGCTTGCCCATGATGCCGGGTTTACGGATCTCGCGACCGAGGAACATGTTGTCGGCGATCGACAGTGCCGGCGACAGCGCCAGGTTCTGGTAGACCGTCTCGATGCCGGCGGCGCGCGCATCCATCGGCGACCGGAAGTTGACCGTCTGCCCCTCGAGCTTGATCTCCCCTTCGTCAGGATGGATCGCACCCGAAATCGCCTTGATCATCGAGGATTTTCCGGCGCCGTTGTCACCTATCACGGCGAGAATTTCGCCGGGATAGAGATCGAAATCGGCTTGGTCGAGAGCGGTGACACGGCCGTAACGCTTGACCAGACCGCGCGCGGTGAGAATGGGTTCCTGGGCCATCAGCCTGCTACCTTTCTGATCCATTGGTCGATTGCGACGGCGGTGATGATCAGCACGCCGGTGAGGAAGACCTTCCATTGCGGATCGGCGCCCAGCATGTTGAGGCCCATGGAGACGACACCGACGATCATCGCGCCAATCAGCGTCCCGAGGATCGACCCACGTCCGCCGAAGAGCGAGATGCCGCCAATCACGGCTGCGGTAATGGCCTGGAGGTTATAGTCGGTGACGGCAGCCGACGGCGATATCGAGCCGTTGCGGCCGATCGAGACCCAGGCGGCAAGCGCCGCGATCAGGCCGGCCAGCGTATAGGCGCTCAAAAGCACGCGGCTGGTGCGGATACCCGAGAGCTTCGCCGCTTCCGGATCGTCGCCGACCGCATAGAGGTGCCGGCCCCAGGCGGTGTGGTTCAGCGCGTACCAGAGGCCGAAGACGAGGGCGACCATGACGATGACGCCGAGCGTCAGCACCGCCGAACCGATCTTGAAGCTGACGCCGAAGACATGCAGCATCTGGGTGACGGCGGTGACATCGGCTTCGCGGATCGTTTCGTTCGCCGAATAGATGAAGTTCGTCGACATGATCACGTACCAGGTGCCGAGCGTCACGATGAACGGCGGCAGCTTTACCCTGGAAACGAGGAAACCGTTGAGGAAGCCGCAGGCGCCGCCGACAAGAAATCCGATGGCGATAGCGATCGGTGCGGGAAGCCCGTAGGTCACGGCGCAATTGCCCATGATGACGGCTGAAAGCACCATGATCACGCCGATCGAAAGGTCGATGCCGGCGGTCAGAATCACCAGCGTCTGCGCCGCGCCGAGGATACCGACGATGGCGATCTGCTGGAGGATGAGCGTCAGGGTGTAGGACGAGAAGAACTTGCCCCCGATGGCGATGCCGAAAATCAGGATCGCCGCGACCAGCACGATGAACGGCACGGCGGCCGGCGTCGAATGCAGGAAATGCTGGATCTTCTGGACCGCTGTCTTGTCATGCGTGTCGAACGACGCGACCTGCGTCGAACTGTTGACCAGGACTTTTTCGAATTCCTGGGATGGCTGCGCGGCTGTGTTGGGCTCGCCCATGGACCTTCCTCCCGTGAACCCCGCTCCCAAGGGGTTGCGATGCTGCTTGGTGCACAGCCCGCCCGCCTTCGGGCGGGCATCAGCACTCCTACAAGAGGCTGCGCGGTTTTCATCGCCTTGTCAAAGACATCGGCGCTTACGCGAAGGGCGGCCGGGGCCGCCCTTCGGTGACTGGCTCATACGTTCGAAGCGAGGTGGCGATCAGCCCCAGCACTTCTCCGTGCCGACCTTGGTGTCGATCGATTCGACGCCGGCTGCCGGCTTGTCGGTGACCAGCGAAACGCCGGTGTCGAAGAAGTCCTTGCCTTCGGTCGGCTTCGGCTTCTCGCCAGTGTCGGCGAACTTCTTGATCGCCTCGATGCCCAGCGCCGCCATCATCAGCGGGTACTGCTGCGAGGTCGCGCCGATGACGCCTTCGGCGACCGACTTGACGCCCGGGCAACCACCGTCGACCGACACGATCAGCACGTCCTTTTCCTTGCCCACGGCCTTCAGTGCCTGGTAGGCGCCGACGGCGGCCGGTTCGTTGATCGTGTGGATGACGTTGATATCGGGATCCTTCTGCAGAAGGTTCTCCATCGCCTTGCGGCCGCCTTCCTCGTTGCCGTTGGTGACGTCGTGGCCGACGATGCGCGGATCATCCTCGTCGCCGATCTTGTTCGGGTCCTTCGGGTCGATGCCGAAGCCCATCATGAAGCCCTGATCGCGCAGAACGTCGACGGTCGGCTGCGACGGCGTGAGGTCGAGGAAGCCGACCTTGGCGGTCTTGGCGCCGTCGCCCATGGTGGCGGCAGCCCATTGGCCGATCAGCTTGCCGGCGAGCAGGTTGTCGGTGGCAAATGTCGCGTCGGCTGCGGTCGCCGGATCGAGCGGGGTGTCGAGCGCGATCACGAGCAGGCCAGCCTCCTGCGCCTTCTTCACCTGATCGACGATCGCCTTGGTATCGGAGGCGGCAATCAGGATGCCCTTTGCGCCATCGGCGATGCAGGATTCGATGGCGGCCACCTGGCTGTCATGGTCGCCGTCGATCTTGCCGGCATAGGCCTTCAGCTCCACGCCGAGTTCCTTGGCCTTGGCGGTGGCGCCTTCCTTCATCTTGACGAAGAAGGGGTTGGTGTCGGTCTTGGTAATCAGGCAGGCGCTGACATCGGCAGCGTGTGCCGGTGCGGCGAAGACGACGCCAAGCGACAGCGCGCCAAAGGCGGCGGAAAGAACAGTCTTCTTCATGAAATCCTCCCAAGGATTGAAAATCGTGCCGGCGGACCGGCCCAGGCCACGCCAGCGCAGCATTCTCCTCCGCTGCAATTGGCGCTTCCGAGATAAAAACAAACACTAAAATTCCGGGGTGTCAATAAATAAATCAAATTGAATTATTATTTCGATGTGGCATTCTTGGGATCAAGGCGCACCACCGGAGGATTGGCGCGCCGATCAAATTGACACAGCCGCGACAAGTGGAAACAAGAGACCTGCGCCAAGCGGGCAGCAGAACGGGATGGGAATGCCCCATGCGGTTTCCGCCTGCATCCTGCGCACATGATCCAATGCCAACGGGAGGAGACGGTGGCATGTCACTGACAGACGGCCCCGACAGGGGACCGACGCAACCTGAAGTCATAGACCCGAGTGGCGGCGCCAACCAGACGCGTGTGCGCGCCTATAACGAGCGGCTGGTCATGTCGCTTGTCCGGCGCCACGGCGGCCTCTCCAAGGCCGACATTGCCCGGCGCTCCGGGCTTTCGGCGCAGACCGTTTCGGTGATCATGCGGGCGCTCGAAAGCGACGGCCTTCTGGTCAAGGGCGATCCCGTCAGAGGCAAGGTCGGGCAGCCCTCGACGCCGATGCGGCTCAATCCGGACGCGGTCTATTCCTTCGGCGTCAAGATCGGCCGACGCAGCGCCGATCTGGTGCTGATGGATTTCGTCGGCACCATCCGTCTGCATCTGCACCATGTGCACCCCTATCCGCTGCCCGGCGATCTCGTCGACTTCATCATTTCGGGCATGGCAAAGCTCGAGCAGCAGTTGAACCCCGACCAGCGCAAGCGCATTGCCGGCATCGGCATCGCCACGCCCTTCGAACTCTGGAACTGGGCGGAAGAAGTGGGCGCGCCGCGCGAAGAGATGAACAAGTGGCGCGACGTCGACCTGCAGGCGGCGGTCGCGGCCCGCACCACCTATCCGGTTTTCCTGCAGAACGACGGCACCAGCGCCTGCGGCGCAGAACTCGCCTTCGGCGTCGGCGCCAGCTATCCGGATTTCGTCTATTTCTACATCGGCTCGTTCATCGGCGGCGGCGTCGTGCTGAACTCCGCGCTCTTTTCCGGACGCACCGGCACGGCCGGTGCCGTCGGACCGCTGCCGGTCTCAGGCAAGGACGGCAAGACCATCCAGCTCCTCAAGATCGCCTCGGTCTTCGTGCTCGAGAACCTCCTGCGCGAGCGCGGCATCGATCCGCGACCGCTTTGGTATTCGGCCGACGACTGGATCGATTTCGGCGAGCCGCTCGACATCTGGATCGACGACTGCGGCGCAGCTCTTGCCCAGGCCGTCGTCTCCGCCGTCTCGATCGTCGACTTCTCCGCCGTCGTCATCGACGGCGGCTTTCCGCCCTGGGTGCGGGCGCGGCTGCTTTCCGCCACGCGCAAGGCACTCTACGACCTCGACCTTCAGGGCGTGACCATTCCCGAACTGGTGGAAGGCATGGTCGGCAGCCACGCGCGCGCCATCGGCGGCGCGAGCCTGCCGCTCTTTTCCCGCTACCTGCTCGACACCAATGTCCTCTTCAAGGAGCTCGGCTGATGCTGAAAGGCCTGAACCCGATCCTCAGTCCCGAACTGCTCGCAACGCTGCGGGCGATGGGCCACGGCGACGAGATCGCGCTGGTGGATGGCAACTATCCCGGCCAGGAACATGCGCGCCGGCTCGTGCGGCTCGACGGGCATGGGCTGATCCCGGTGCTCGACGCCATCTTGAGCGTCTTGCCGATCGACGACTTCGTGGCCGACGCGATCTTCCGGGCAACGGTCAAACAGGACAAGGACGCGCTCGACCCCGTCCACCAGGAGATCGTCGCGTGCTGCGGCAGGCACGAGCCGAACCGCCACGTCGTTCCCCTGCTCGGCGCCGATTTCTATCCGCGCGTTCGAGCCGCCCATACGATCGTGCAGACCAGCGAGCCTCGACTTTACGGCAACGTCATCCTGCGCAAGGGCGTGATCTATCCCTAGAGCATGTCGCGCAAGAGCGCGCAGCGGTTTTGCGATGACGACACGCGAAAATCAAAGACCGAACGCGCCGAGAACGCGATGAGGAAACGTGTGCGCGGTTTTCCGCACGCACCCCACTCCGACCCTGTTCAAACGCAAAAAAGCCCGCCGATCGACGGCGGGCTTTTGTTATCACGGTGAGACCAAGCCTCAGGCGCCGCGCTTGTCGACCGACAGCGCGCCGGGGCCGAAAGCGCCGAGCACCAGGAAGCCGCCCGCGATCGCAACGTTCTTCATCATCATCAGGCCGTTGAAGACGGTGAGCAGGCCATTGGCTTCCGGCGGGAAGTTCGGAACATTGATCGCGCCGCTGTGGAAGGCAAAGGCGGTGACCAGGCTGAAGGCGGCGAGCAGATAGGCAGCAATCTTCGTCTGGAAGCCGACGAGGACGGCGAGACCGGCAACAAGCTCGAAGAGACCTGCGAGGTAGGCAAGCACGGTCGGAGCCGGCCAGCCGGCGCCGGTGATCATCTGGGCGGTGCCCGAGGGATCCATCAGCTTGCTGAAACCGGACATGATGAACATGATAGAAAGCAGGATGCGTCCGACGAGGACGGCAACATTCTGAGGCATGGAAGGCTCCTGTGAGAAACGGTTGTTGACAACAGAAGTATCAGCATTCTCAAAATCATCTAGCCGCTCCGCAAGCGACAGATCGTTCACAAAAATGAAACGCCTACGACCCATCGTCAACCTTCTACCGACCGGTTCTCGACGCAGAACTGCAAGGCAATGCGGAACCACAACGACGGCGCGCCGTTCTTTTCTGTTGCAAGGACGCAGCGGCTGGGCAAAGAATTTCGGCGCGGCTGGGGAACGCCGCGCGGGGGCATGACATGAACGAAATCAACCGGAGCCCGACATTCTGGCGCTCGTTTCCGATTTTTGAAGAATTCGACAAGAGCACGATTGCCGAGCTTGCGGATATCGCAACCTACCGGAAGTGGCCGGCCGGCACCGTGATCTTCCAGCGCGGCGACGAGGGCAATTACATGATTGTCGTCATCTCCGGGCGCATCAAGCTGTCGCTGATCACGCCGCAGGGGCGCGAGCTCATGCTGCGCCAGCACGAAGCCGGCGCGATCTTCGGCGAGATGGCCGTGCTCGACGGCCAGACCCGTTCGGCCGATGCGACGACCATGACCGCGTCCGAAGGCTATGTGATCGGCAAGAAGGCCTTTCTCGATATCGTCACCAATCGCCCGGAAGCGGCCGAAGCGGTCATCCGCTTTCTCTGCGCCCAGCTTCGCGATACGACCGAGCGGCTGGAAACCATCGCGCTTTACGACCTCAACGCCCGGGTAGCGCGCTTCTTCCTCGCGACGCTCCGGCAGATCCACGGCAACGAATTGCCGGAAAGCGCCAATCTGAGGCTGACCATGAGCCAGACGGATATCGCCGGCGTGCTCGGCGCCAGCCGGCCAAAGGTTAACCGCGCCATCCAATGGCTGGAGGAGAGCGGCGCGATCAAGCGCAACGAAGGCATCATCGCCTGCAAGGTCGGCCGCCTGCAGAGCATCGCTGACCCCGAGGAGGACTAGACCGTATGGTCGCTGAGCGGCGCCGGCGTTTGCGTTTCACGCCGCTTGCCGGCGGTTGCCTCACGAGCCTGCTTGCGGCCATAGCGCTCTATCTTTACGCCGGACCTCTGTTCGAAACCCAGCGCGAGCTGTTCTTCGACAGTCTGACGCAATGGGTTCCGGCACCCCAATCGCCTGATATCATCGTCGTCGACATCGACCGGCAGGCCCACCAGTCGCGCCCCTCGGGCGAGTGGGACCGGGCAGCGACCGCCGAGCTTCTGTCGCAGCTCGCGACCGCCGGCGCCAAGGTGATTGCGGTCGACTTCGTCTTCAGCGCCGATTGTAACCCCACCTCCGACGGCAACCCGGCGCTTGCCGCAGCGCTTTCGAAGACCGCCGTCGTGCTTGGATTCCTCGTTGCCGATACTGTCCAGGAGCGACCGCGTCCCGTGCCGCCGCTGGCGCTCAGCCGTCCCTTCACCGCACCCGAACTGTGGTTTCTCGACGGCGCCGAAGCCTCGTGCCCGGCCTTCATGGACCAAGCGAGTGCGGCGGCCTCCTCGTTTCTCGTCGGCGACGAGGATGCGCGCATACGCCGGGTTCAGGCCTATGCCATACTCGGCAACGACGCCTATCCGACGCTGGCGATCGAAGCGACCCGGCAGATGCGGGGCGGTGGCACGCCCATCCTCGGCGGCCAGCCGGCTTGGGTTCGCATCGACGGGCAAACGATCTTGCTCGACGACACAGGAAGCCTGCGTTTCGTGGCAACCCCGCAGGAGCGGCTGAGCGAACGCACGGTTTCGGCGGCCGACGTCCTGTCCGGCAAGGCTTCTGCGGAACGCTTCGCCGGCAAGCTCGTGCTGATCGGCAGCAGCCTGCCAAGCCTCGGAGGCCTGAGGCCGAGCGCTTCGATGCCGCTCGAACCCTCGGTGCAGATCCACGCCGACATCGCCAACGCGATCCTGACCGGCTTCCTGCCCCAGCGCGACGGCCGACTGCCGCTGGCCGAAGCCGTGGCTGCACTTGTCGCCGGCCTCGGCGTCGCCTTCGCCGCCACCCGCCTGCGCCCGCTGACATCGGCGGCGCTCGGCCTTGGCGCCGTCGCCACCGCCGTCACGGCCGCCGCCGTCATCTACGATGGCAGCGGCTGGCTCGTCGACGCCGTCAGCATTTCGATCGCCCTTGTTGCCGTCCTTGCGGTGACCAGCGTGCTGCAATTTGCCGAGGTTCGGCGCGCGGAAGCGACGGCCCGGCAGAAGTTTTCGCAATATCTGCCGCAGTCGGTGGTCGCCCGCTACATCGACAATCCCGGACTTGCCCGCATGGCTGGCGAGGAGCGTCAGGTGACCGCGCTCTTTACCGACATCGAGAGCTTTTCCACCCTGTCGCAAAGGCTGAAGCCGCGCGAGCTCATCGCCCTGCTCGACATCTACTTCGCCGAAGTCAACGCGCTTGTGGCCGACCATGGCGGCATGGTTGACAAGGTGGTGGGCGATGCGGTGCACGCGTTCTTCAACGCCCCGGAGGACCTGGCCGATCATGTCGACAGGGCGATCGATTGCGCCAAGGCGATCCACGCGCTGACGGAAGAGATGCGCAGGCGTCCGCAGTTCGCCGCCAACGGTTTCGGCCGGACGCGGATCGGCATCGAGACCGGGCCGGCCGTCGTCGGCGAGGTCGGCGCCGGCGGCAAGCTCGACTACACGGCCCACGGCGATGCGATCAACCTGGCGGCACGCCTTCAGGAGGCAAACAAGTTTCTCGGTACGGCGATCTGTGTCGGGCCCGCTGCCGCTCAGGAAAGCAAACGGCCGCTTCGCCCGCTTGGCAGCCACGAGATTCGCGGGTTCTCGACGATGGAACTGTTCACGGTCGCCGATTGAGGCGGCGCGCCGTCTGCACCCGCCGCTGCGGATAAAGTCGGCGCCAGCTCAGCGCGTCAGGCCGACACTGGCATAGGCCTCCTTGATGCGCGCCTCGCCCCAGTTGGCGGGCTCGCTCGGGGCGTCCCCGCGATGATGAAACTCCACCCCCTGCCCTGCAGCGACAATCTTGGTTACGCCGCCGCGCGCGACCGAAACGCTTCCATGTTCGACGAAGACCGCAAAGGCGGCCCGGCTCGGACCACAGAAGAACTTGGTGCCGCGCACGCCGATCATGCCGAAGGCGGTGCGCACGGCGACATCGACCTTCGGCAGTCCCTCGGGCCGGTCAAAGACCATGCGGCCCGTTCCAAGCTCGAGCGTGCCGCCCTGCCCGGCAATGAAACTGTCGACGAGCAGTTCGGTTTCGGCGCCCAGAAGCACGCGCGTATCCGTGCCGAGGTTCAAGGTTGCAAAACTCTCGGCGTTCGTGTGGACGCGGTCGTTTTCGAAAAGCTGGCCGCCAACGGCGAGCGGCTTGTCCTTTTTCGCCTGCCTTAGCCGGACATCGCCGCGGATCTCCGTCGCCTCGCCAAGGGCTGAGCCTGCCCAGGCGGGCGCAGCACCACCGCTAACGGCTGTCAGCAACAGGCCGCCGACGACGACGCGCCGGCTCACCAGCAACTTGCGGTTCGACGCTGCCAGATCATCCATTTGCATCTCTCCCGTTTTGCGCGCTGCCGCCATCCGAGGATAGTCCCGGCGCTCCCGGATGCAAGCGGGCGCGAGGCCGGGCCTGCGGCAATCCTCGTCACTTCGCCAGAGCTTTCGTTGCCGGGCTGTTCCCGCCGGAACAGCCGTCTCCAACGGACAGCGATAAGTTCACGGTCAAGAGAAGGGAGAGCTTCATGGAAAATCGCAGCGCATCCGGCACCCGCATCATCAACGCCGTATTCCTGGCCGTCGTCAGCCTGCTGGCGGTTGCTGCGATCGCACTTCCTTCAGCCCGCGCCGCCGAGCTTTCCGCAGCCGATGTCTGCGACCGCGAGGCAGGCAGCATTTTCGACCTGCAGCGCAACATGGCCTTCCCGGCGGTCGCCACCGAGGACATCAAGATCGGCGTCGCACTGTCGGCCTGCCGCGAGGCCTATAACCAGAAGAGTGGCGCCCGCACCGAGTTTCAGCTGGCCCGCGTTCTCGACAAGGCCGGCCAGAAGATCCAGTCGCAGCGCATCCTCGGCGAAGCCGCCGAGCATGGCCATGCGCTCGCCATGACCAACTATGCCGTCCTGGTCGGCGAAGGTGGCGATATCGCAACCGAATTCGCGTTGAACCAGAAGGCGGCCGCCGCCGGCAACATTCTTGCCGCCTACAATCTCGGCGTCTCCTATCGCGACGGCATGGGAACCTCGGTCAACGGCGAACTGGCGATCGCATGGTTCGAACGGGCATCGCTCGCCGGCGACGACGTCGCCGCCTTCAATCTCGCGGTCATCCTGGATGAAGGAAAGCTGGTCGCCGAGGACAACGCCAAGGCCGCGAAGTTCTACCGGCTGGCCGCAGACCGCGGCAACGTCGATGCCATGGTCAATCTCGGCCTGATGCTCGAGAACGGCGAAGGCATCAACAAGGATATACCCGCGGCACGGGAAATCTTCCGCAAGGCGGCCAATGAAGGCGATGCGTTTGCTGGCCAGAAGCTCGCCGAACTCAGCGTCAGCGACGGATTTGAGACAGCCATGCTGCCCAAGGCCAGCCGCGTCAAGTAATCGAACACGCCTCCCAAGGGCCACGCGGGTCGGAGATCCCATGATCTTCGGCCCGCGTTTTCGTTTGGAACAGCCCCTAAGAGCCGACTAGCGGATTTCGCCTGCCTGAGGTCCCCAGGTATCGGTGAGCGCAAAGCCGTCGGCCAGCGGATCGAACGGATCGAGCGCCACCTGGTGCAGGCCGAAGGTCCAGCCTCGGCCGGCGATCGTCGGGATGATCGCCTCGCGGCCGGCAACCGTCGTCACACCTTCGAGGCCGACTTCGAACTCCGAACCGATGATCGAGCGCGATTTCAGGACGTCGCCGACCTTGACCTTGCCGCGCGCATGCAGCGTCGCGAGATTGGCCGAACTGCCCGTACCGCAGGGCGAGCGGTCGACGCGACCCGGCCACATGGTGGTGCATGTGCGGATCGTGCCATCGGCCTCGACATCGCGGAACATCACATAGGCGACGCCCTTGATCTCAGGGATTTCCGGATGGACGACCGGGATGGTGCGGTTGACGATGTCTTTGAGGATCATGCCGGCCTCGACGATCTCGCGGGCGTTTGCCTTGTCGATCGTCGTGCCGATCTGGCCGACATCGACCAGGGCGTAGAAGATGCCGCCATAGCAGAGGTCGAGCTTGATCTTGCCCCACTTCGGCGTGTCGACCTCGACGTCGAGCTCATGCACGAAGGACGGCACCATGGTCAGCTTCACCTTCTCGCAGCGGCCGTCGCGGCAGGTGGCGGTTGCCTTGACGAGGCCGGAGGCGGTGTCGAGCATGACGACGGTCTCGGGTTCCTTCATCTCGATGATGCCGGATTCCAAGAGCGCGGTCGTGACGCAGATCGAGTTCGAGCCCGACATGGCGTGCGCCTGGTCGGCCTGCAGGATGATGAAGCCGGCGTCGGCTTCCGGACGCTTCGGCGGCACCAGCAGGTTGACCGAGCCGATCGAGCCGGAGCGCGGCTCCAGGCACAGGAACCGGCGCAGGCTGTCGTCGACCGTGTTGATGTGGTTGAGCTGCTCGGCGATCGAGTTGCCCGGGATCTTCGGCACGCCGCCGATCGCGACCTTGCCGATTTCGCCCTCGCAATGAACGTCCAGCAACTGGATCGTGCGCTTCCACCGCATGCCGTTTCTCCAACGCGTTTGCCATCGCCTCAACGGCGATCATGGCTGATATATCAGATGCGCCTGCATTACCGCTTTCCGCGGGCGCCCGCAAGAAAAACCGCGAGCCGCTGTTCGTCTGTCGAGCCCAAAGATGCGGCTTGACGCAAGTCCGCCCGCACGACAGCTTGGGCCAATCGGACGCAACCCTCTGGAACTCCATGACAAAGCTGATCATCTTCACCGACCTGCACATGGTGCCCGAGGGCACGACGATCATCGGCCTCGATCCGTATCAGCGGCTGGCCAACGGCATTGCCCATGTCAACCGCTACCATGCGGATGCGGACCGGGTGGTCTTCATGGGCGATCTCACCCACCACGCAGACCATGCGTCCTACCAGCGTCTGAAACGGCTGATCGATCGGCTGACGCCGCCGGTCGCCATCACCATCGGCAATCATGATCGGCGCGAGGTGTTCCGCGAGGTCTTTGCCGACGCGGCGACCGACGAGAACGGCTTCGTGCAGCAGGCAATCGATTTTGCCGACTGCCGTATCCTCCTGCTCGATACGCTGTTTGCCCCACCCTATGATTATCCGACCAGCCATGCGGGTGTGCTTTGCGCCAAGCGGCTCGCCTGGCTCGACAGGCAACTGGCCGATGCCGGCGACCGGCCGGTGCTCATCTTCATGCACCACCCGCCGCACAGGACGGGCTTTAGCGGCATGGACATGATCCGGCTCGCCAACGAGACGGAGTTCTACGACCTCGTCAAACGGCACGGCAATGTGCGGCACATCTTCGCCGGCCATGTGCACCGGACGATCAGTGGTTCCAGCCGGGGCATCCCGTTTTCGGTCTTCAAGAGCCCTGTGCACCAGCAGCCGATGCCCTTCGATGCACCCGACGCCTCGCTGTCGGTCGATGAGCCGGCCGCCTATGGCATCGCCGTCGTGACCGACGATGGCGTGCTGGTGCATACGGAGGACTACGAGATCGCCCGTCGGGACGCCGCCATCGCGTAAGGGCCATTTCAGACCGCGGACCTTCATGCTAGTTTGAGGCTATGACCGAACCCGTATCCCTCGACGAAAACTTCGATTGCCAGAGCTGCGGCGCTTGCTGCGCCTATTCGGCCGACTGGCCGCGTTTCTCGCTGGAGACGGACGAGGAGCTCGACCTGATCCCGGCGGAATATGTGTCCGCCGACCTCGGCGGCATGCGCTGCGAGGACGATCGCTGCTTGGCGCTCAGCGGCAAGCTCGGCGACCATGTCGGCTGCAAGATCTACGCGATCCGGCCGATCGTCTGTCGCACCTGCATGCCCGGCGACGACGAGTGCCTGATGGCCCGCGAGAAGCACTTCGGCAAGGCCGCATAACACCGGATCATCCGGCGATTTTGCGAACATTCCGCATCCTCTGCGGCTCCGCACGCACCGGACGGTGAAACATTCCGCGAAAGATCAAATTTGCCGGATGGATGTACGGCGAAAGGAAGCGTATTTTCCGGCCACGATCGGGCGCGCGCTGCGCCCTTCAAACCGCTTCCCGGAGGATAGCGCTCGATGAGCCAGACACCGCTTCACAAGACCACTGCAGAGACCGGCGCGCCTCAGGCTCCCTTTGCCGAATTCGCCCCGCCGGTTCGACCGCAGAGCACGCTGCGCCAGGCAATCACCGCCGCCTACCGCCGGCCGGAAACGGAAGCACTGCCGGCACTGGTCGAAGCTGCAACGCTCGACGCGGCCACCCGTGCCGACGCCGCCAAGACCGCCCGCAAGCTGATCGAGGCGCTGCGCGCCAAGCACAAGGGCTCCGGTGTCGAGGGCCTGGTGCAGGAATATTCGCTGTCGAGCCAGGAAGGCGTGGCGCTGATGTGCCTGGCCGAAGCGCTGCTACGCATCCCGGACACGGCAACCCGTGACGCGCTGATCCGCGACAAGATCGCCGACGGCGACTGGAAGTCGCATATCGGCGGCGGCCGCTCGCTGTTCGTCAACGCCGCCACCTGGGGTCTCGTCGTCACCGGCAAGCTGACCTCCACCGTCAACGACCGCAGCCTTTCGGCAGCGCTGACCCGCCTGATCGCCCGTTGCGGCGAGCCGGTCATCCGCCGCGGCGTCGACATGGCAATGCGCATGATGGGCGAGCAGTTCGTCACCGGCGAGACCATCGACGAGGCGCTGCGCCGCTCGCGCGCGCTCGAACAGAAGGGCTTCCGCTACTCCTATGACATGCTCGGCGAAGCGGCGACCACGGCTGCCGATGCAGAGCGCTACTATCGCGACTACGAGCAGGCGATCCACGCCATCGGCAAGGCATCGGCCGGCCGCGGCATCTATGAAGGCCCCGGCATCTCGATCAAGCTTTCGGCCCTTCATCCGCGCTATGCCCGTTCGCAGGCCTCGCGCGTCATGGAAGAGCTGCTGCCGAAGGTGAAGGCGCTCGCCGTCATCGCCAAGAAGTATGACATCGGCCTCAACATCGACGCGGAGGAAGCCGACCGTCTCGAACTTTCGCTCGACCTGCTCGAAGAGCTGTGCCTCGACAAGGACCTCGCCGGCTGGGCCGGCATGGGCTTCGTCGTCCAGGCCTACGGCAAGCGCTGCCCCTACGTGCTCGACTTCATCATCGACCTTGCCCGCCGCGCCGAACGCCGCGTCATGGTCCGCCTCGTCAAGGGCGCCTATTGGGATGCCGAGATCAAACGCGCCCAACTCGACGGCCTGGAAGATTTCCCGGTCTACACGCGCAAGATCTACACCGACGTTTCCTACATCGCCTGCGCCAAGAAGCTCTTGGCCGCGACCGACGTGATCTTCCCCCAGTTTGCCACCCACAACGCCCAGTCGCTCGCGACCATCTACGAAATGGCCGGCAAGGACTTCAAGGTCGGCAAGTACGAGTTCCAGTGCCTGCACGGCATGGGCGAGCCGCTCTATGACGAAGTCGTCGGCAAGGGCAATCTCGACCGTCCCTGCCGCATCTACGCCCCCGTCGGCACCCATGAGACGCTGCTTGCCTATCTCGTTCGTCGCCTGCTCGAAAACGGTGCAAACTCCTCCTTCGTCAACCGCATCGCCGACCCGAAGGTGTCGGTCGACGAACTGATCGCCGATCCGGTCGAGATCGTCCGCGCCATGCCCGTCGTCGGCGCGCCGCACGACCAGATCGCGCTGCCCGACAACCTCTTCGGTGACACGCGCCGCAACTCCGCCGGTCTCGACCTTTCCAACGAAGCCGGCCTCACCTCGCTGACGGCGGCACTCCAGGCGAGTGCGACCGTCGACTGGAAGGCCGTTCCGCAGCTGGCAACCGGCCCCGCCTCCGGCGAAACCCGTGCCGTCGTCAACCCCGGCGACCACCGCGATGTCGTCGGATCGGTCACCGAAGCCTCAGAAGCCGACGCCCGCCAGGCCGCAACCCTTGCCGCCAACGCCGCCGCAAGCTGGGCTGCCGTCTCGCCGGCCGAGCGCGCCGCCTGCCTCATGCGCGCTGCCGACCTGATGCAGGCGCGCATGCCGACCCTGCTCGGCCTGATCTCGCGCGAAGCCGGCAAGTCGCTGCCGAACGCAATCGCCGAAGTGCGCGAGGCGATCGACTTCCTGCGCTATTACGCCGAACAGACGCGCCGCACGCTCGGGCCGGCCCACAAGGCGCTTGGTCCGATCGTCTGCATCAGCCCGTGGAACTTCCCGCTGGCGATCTTCGCCGGCCAGATTGCCGCCGCACTCGTGGCCGGCAACCCGGTGCTGGCAAAGCCGGCCGAGGAAACGCCGCTGATCGCCGCCGAGGGCGTGCGCATCCTGCACGAGGCCGGCATTCCCGCCGACGCGCTGCAGCTGCTGCCCGGTGACGGCCGCATCGGCGCGGCCCTGGTTGCCGCCCCCGAGATCGCCGGCGTGATGTTCACCGGCTCGACCGAGGTCGCGCGCCTGATCCAGGCGCAGCTTGCCGACCGGCTGTCGCCTTCCGGCCGGCCGATCCCGCTGATTGCCGAGACCGGCGGCCAGAACGCCATGATCGTCGACAGCTCGGCGCTTGCCGAACAGGTCGTCGGCGACGTCATCGCCTCGGCCTTCGACAGCGCCGGCCAGCGCTGCTCGGCGCTGCGCGTGCTTTGCCTTCAGGAAGACGTTGCCGACCGCACGCTTTCGATGCTGAATGGCGCGCTGCACGAACTGAAGATCGGTCGCACCGACCGGCTCTCGGTCGACGTCGGCCCCGTCATCACCGCGGAAGCCAAGGGCATCATCGAAAAGCACATCGAGACGATGCGCGGCCTCGGCCGCAAGGTCGAGCAGATCGGCCCTGCCTCCGGCACCGAACAGGGCACCTTCGTGCCGCCGACGATCATTGAGCTCGACAAGCTCTCGGACTTGAAGCGCGAAGTCTTCGGTCCGGTGCTGCATGTCATCCGCTACCGCCGCGATGATCTCGATCGGTTGATCGACGACATCAACGCCACCGGCTACGGCCTGACCTTCGGCCTGCACACGCGTCTCGACGAGACGATTGCCCACGTCACCTCGCGGGTGAAGGCGGGCAACCTCTACGTCAACCGCAACGTCATCGGCGCCGTCGTCGGCGTTCAGCCGTTCGGCGGGCGCGGACTCTCGGGCACCGGCCCGAAGGCGGGGGGCCCGCTCTATCTCGGCCGCCTCGTCGCCACCGCCCCAGTGCCGCCGCAGCACAGCTCGGTTCATACCGATCCCGTTCTGCTCGACTTCGCCAAGTGGCTCGACGGCAAGGGTGCCAAGGCGGAAGCCGAAGCCGCCCGCACCGCCGGCAGCAACTCGGCCCTCGGCCTTGCCTCCGAGCTTCCGGGCCCGGTCGGCGAGCGCAACCTCTATGCGCTGCATCCGCGTGGCCGCGTGCTGCTCGTTCCGGCGACGGAAACCGGTCTCTACCACCAGCTGGGTGCCGCCCTTGCCACCGGCAACACCGTCGTCGTCGACGCGGCCTCCGGCCTGCAGGCGTCGCTGAAGGACCTGCCGGCGAGCGTCTCCGCACGGCTTTCCTGGTCGAAGGACTGGGCAGCCGATGGTCCGTTCGCAGGCGCGCTTGTCGAAGGTGACGGTGCCCGGGTGCGCGAGGTCAGCAAGACGATCGCCGGCCTGCCGGGCCCGCTCGTTCTCGTCCAGGCAGCCTCGAGCGAAGAGATCGGCAAGAACCCCGACGCCTATTGCCTGAATTGGCTGCTCGAGGAAGTCTCGACCTCGATCAACACGGCGGCTGCCGGCGGCAATGCCAGCCTGATGGCGATCGGCTAAAACCACAGCTCGACGCACGCCTTCCCTACTCAAGAGGGCGCACTGGAACTTCTCCTCCCCCCACCGTCGGTGCGGGGGGAGGCAACCACGTCCACACCACCTCATCCCTGTGCCCCGTCACAGGGATCCAGCCGCGCCGCGTCGGCGGCGCGAAAGAATGTCTCAACAAAAATGAGTCTTCCCACGGCGCAGACGCGCCGTGACTGGATTCCTGTGACAAGCACAGGAATGACGGTGGGAGCCACGCGGCCTCAATTACAGCGCCGCCCCAGACCCGGCGCTAATCCAAACCATTGTGGCGGCGCCCCCAACAATCCGTTATCAGCTTCTCAAGAAACGGAAGCAGCCATGTTCACCCTCAAGCGCATTGAAACTGCAAACCAGGACGTCAAGAAAAGCCGCTTTCTGGCCTTTGCCGCGCCCATTGCCGACGAACAGGCTGCGAAAGACTTCCTCGCCTCCCATTCCGATCCCACCGCCAACCACAATTGCTGGGCATGGCGCATCGGCCAGGCCTATCGTTTCAGTGACGATGGCGAGCCGAGCGGTACGGCCGGCAAGCCGATCCTTGCGGCCATAGACGGCCAGGAGCTCGACCGCGTCGCCGTCGTGATCACCCGCTGGTTCGGCGGTATCCTGCTCGGCAGCGGCGGCCTGGTGCGCGCCTATGGCGGCACGGCGGCTCTCTGCCTCAGGGCAGCAGAAAAGATCGAGATGATCGAGATCGTGCGCGCCACCGTCGCCCTCGACTTTTCCGACATGGCGCTGATCAAGGCGCGGCTTCTCGCGCGCGATGTGGCGATCAATAACGAAAGCTTCACCGACAAGGGGCCCGTACTGACCGTCGAGCTGCGCAAGGACGAGGCAGAAGCGATCCTCGCCATGGTCGTCGACCTCAGCCGCGGCAAGGCCGTGGTTTCGCTGGACGACTAGCCTCTTGGGTCCGAGAAACTCCGCGACGCCGCACCGATCGGAACGAACGGGTCACCGCCAAAAGATGTGCGCGGATCTCTGCATCACATCTCATGCTAATTTACTCGATCCGAACAGTCATACTAGAAGCGCCCCAGCCAGCGTATGATCCGCGACGCACAACAGGAGACAGCACGATGAAGACGAGAGTTCTTGGCAAGACCGGCGCAACCATATCCGAGATCGGCTTCGGCGCCTGGCAAATTGGCGGCTCCTGGGGCGATGTCAGCGAGGCGGACGGCAAGCGAGCGCTCAATGCTGCGCTCGATGCCGGCGTCACCTTCGTCGACACCGCCGACGTTTATGGCGACGGCCGCTCCGAAAAGATCATTGCAGCGGTGTTGAAGGAACGCGGTGGCGACAAGCCCTTCGTCGCGACCAAGGCCGGCCGCCGGCTGAGCCCGCATGTGACCGAAGGCTATACGGGCGAGAACATCGAAGCCTTCATCGACCGCAGCCTAACCAATCTCGGCGTCGAGACGCTCGATCTGGTACAACTCCATTGCCCGCCGACCGAAGTCTATTACCGGCCGGAACTGTTCGGCGCGCTCGACCGGCTCGTCGCCAAGGGCAAGATCCGCCACTACGGCGTCTCGGTCGAAAAGGTCGAGGAAGCGCTGAAGGCGATCGAATATCCCGGCGTTGCGACCGTGCAGATCATCTACAACATCTTCCGCCAGCGCCCGCACGAGCTGTTCTTCGCGGAAGCACAGAAGAAGAATGTCGGCGTCATCGTGCGCGTGCCGCTCGCCTCCGGTCTGCTTTCGGGCAAGATCAACCGCGAAACCGCCTTTGCCGCAGACGACCACCGCAACTTCAACCGCCATGGCGAAGCCTTCGATGTCGGCGAGACCTTTGCCGGCGTGCCGTTCGAAGCGGCGCTGGAAGCCGTCGAGCAGCTTCGCCCGCTCACGCCTCAGGGCGTGCCGATGGCGCAGTTTGCGCTGCGCTGGATCCTTGAGCAGCAGGCGGTCTCCGTGGTGATCCCGGGCGCCCGCAACGAGGCGCAGGCACAATCCAACGCGGCCGCCAGCGCGCTTGCCGCCATCGACGACGACACGAAGGCGGCGATTGCAACGGTTTACGAGCGGCTGGTGAAGGTTCATGTTCATCACCGCTGGTAACTGACGCCGCGCCGACGGGGCGGCCAAGGGAGGTGCAGCGATGACCGACCCCTTCGACCTGCAACGGTTTGTCGACGCTCAGGACCGCGTCTATGCCGCGGTCCTCGATGAACTCGGGCATGGCCAAAAGCGAACCCACTGGATGTGGTTTGTCTTCCCGCAGCTCGCCGGCCTTGGCCATTCGCCGATGGCACAGCGCTATGGGATCTCCGGGCTCGACGAAGCGTCGGCCTATCTCGTCCACCCGGTGCTCGGCCCGAGGCTGCGAGAATGCACCGAGCGCGCCAATGCGGTTGCGGGCAGCTCGGCCCACGACATTTTCTCCAGCCCCGATGACATGAAGTTCCGGTCATCGATGACGCTGTTTGCCGAGGTCGAGAAAGACCGGGGACCGTTCGGAGTGGCGCTTGCGCGCTATTTCGCGGGAGAGAAGGATCGGCGCACTATGGAAATCCTGGCGCAGCGGCGTTGATGCCGGCGTTCAAGCGCTCAGGAAGCGCGCTTCGGCGACCCTCAGAGGTTGGGTGTCGAATTGATCAGGAAGAACAGGATCATGAAGGCACAAACCGAAAGGCCAGCAACAATCACCAGCAGTTCTTTCATCATATAGCGATACATCGGCACCTCCTTTCTTCGAGCGGCCCCTTCCTCCTTCATATAGGAAGCCGCGGGACCGATTTTCACACTTCGGCGTCAAAAGATCGTGAACCCACCAGCGCTTTCGTGATCGGGGTCTCAATCGTAGCAACCCGGCCCATTCGCCACCGCAACACCGCTCACGAGAAACGTAAATCATTATATACTAACATATATTATTGTCTCCTAATCCTTTCGAAGGGCGGCGACGCCGGAACTGACCCGGCGCCCGAAGCCCCACCGGATGCGGCGCACTGCCCGCTCCTTCGAAACAAGCGGCACTACCACCATTGACGAACGGCAGATCGCTTCTTAAATCTACACCCAACGTCAGGTTTAGATAGGTGTCGGATTGTCGTCGCTCATGCAGATTGGGGAATTGTCGGAACGGGCCGGCGTCAGCCACCGCACGATCCATTATTACGAGCGGCTGGGCCTGGTGAAGCCGGCCGAGCGCGAAGGGGCCGGTTACCGCTACTATGACGACACCGCCGCGAAACGGCTGGAAAAGATCGCCGCGCTGAAGCGTCTCGGTCTCAGCCTCGACGAGATCGCCGCTGTCATCGACCTCTATTTCGAGGATGCCAGCGGCATCCGGGGCAAGGAGCGCGTGCTGGAAATACTTCAGGCACAGCTCGACAAGACGAATGCCCAACTCGACGAACTCTCGACATTCAAACGGGACCTCGAAAACAACATCACCCGCATGCACGGGCTGATCGCCGAGGCGCGGCAAAAGTGAACGCGACACGAACGGGACGCGGCATATGTTCAATCTACACTTGACGTCAAGTTTCGCTCATAGATCCACGTGCCCCGCCAGCTCCCTGCCGGCACTCCGGTTCCGTTGTCGGCAGCATCCGCTTCTCAAGTGCCCCCTTGGCGATCCGCGATCGGTTTCATGACCACCTTCCGCCCCCCAACCAGACAAAAGGAGCTCTGGACATGCCGCATAGACGCCCTCTCGCGGTCCTCGCCGCCCTCGGCCTTGTCGCCGGCACGGCAACCGCAAACATGGCCTTCGCAGAGACGGGAGTGAGGCCCGCTGCAAGCGACAGCGCTCGGCCCGCAGCCGCCACCATCGGCGCCTTGATGCCCGCCGGCTACCGCGAGGCGGGCCGCCGTGCCGCCGTCGTCGATGGTGAAGCTGCGGAACTCGTCCGCTACGCGCGCGCCGACGGACGCAATGCAACGCTCGGCGGCGAGCATTTCAGCACCGTCATCGCCGACGATGGCCGCCTCAAGGGCTTTGCCCGGATCGACCTGGATCTGGTCGGCCGCCCGCTGCCAACCCGCGAGGACGCGCAGGCAATCGCCATGGATTTCCTGCGCCAAGCAGCACCAGACCTTCTACCGGGAACGAGGATCAGCTGGATCGACCCGCATGACGAACCCCTGCGGGTTGCCCGCAACGGCCGCAGCGAAGACCTGACCCTCACGGGCATGAAGGTCAAGATGCGCAACGAGGCCGACGGCCTCTGGATGTGGGTCATCGTCGGCCCGGACCGAAAGGTCATGGTCTTCGAGCGCGACATTCACTGGATCAGTTTTCCCGGCCACCGCGGAACGGAAAAGTGGCTTCACGATGCCTGGCTCGTCGAGAAGGGCTACAGCGTAGGCCAGTCCTGAGCGGTCTGCCGGACTAACAGCAACGCTCCCCCGTCGGACCGCCTTATGCCGTCTTACATCCTCGTGAAGAACCATAACGGCGTTTCACCAGCCGCAAGCCTGCGCCGCCTGGCGCTATAGAGGACGGCACTCGAAGGACAGGAGGAGCGCGTCGCGAAACGCAAGATCGCGACGCGCGGCCCGACCGAGAGGTCTAGGCGCCGCAGGAAGGGCCATCATGCCGGGAACGTCAGCCGCACCACGCTCAGACCAACAAGCGAATTCCATCAGGCGAGATGGAAAACCCCTTCTGCGCAGCTTCCCGCCAGTCACACTGGACAATCTTATCCAGACTCAACCACGGAGCCGCCCCCGTGTGCGGACGTCGCCAGCGGCTTGAATGCCAAAACATGAAGTGAAGATACAATATGCCGGACGAGAACCGCTCATTCGAGAGCTGTCCGTTCTTCCAGGTCCATGCGTCAGGGCTCTGCAAACCATCCGGCCAAAGACGCTCGCCACCGCCAGGTGTCGTATAGCGCTCAACCAGGAGCGACTTCGGCGCCAACAGCCTTTTGATGACATGCTTGCGGCGCGGCACCATCATCGTTGTCAAAGCACCTTCGTCCAAACCGAAGTGTTCGACGGCCGCTATGCGCTCACGCCAATTTGGAATGCGTTTGGCGATTGTCTGCATTTTGGGCGTATTTCGAAAAACCGACAGATGACCGGCCATTCTGTCTGAATGCGATGAAATCGCTTCATACCTGTCAAGAATATCGTCAGTGTATATCGCCCGCAAATTTCCAAAAATAATATCATTGTCGCAATACCCAAAAGACTTGTAGCCTTCCAACTGCCTTGAGAATATCAACCCTAAAAATGGCTTCAAATCACACAACTTATATGGCGTTAGATTGTGAAGATCGACGCCAACTTCGCTGGAGATCTTTTCTTTATAATCATCAAACGAATAGTGAACAAACTTTACATTTGGCGCTTTGTTTTCAGGCTCAGCTTGATCAGTTGGTATCAACCAGTCAATTTCACGATTATGCTTACAGGACTCGATAAAGAAATTTATCCATTCAGGCCACGCCCCGAACCATGGCGAAATAAGCAGCAATCGTTTCATGCAAATGCGCACTCGATCTTAATAAGCGATGGCTTATTGTATTCTTGGATAAAATCCACGTTAAAGCATCGAAATATTATTGAATATTGCCGCGCCTTTTTCATCCACAGCACATCAAGATCTTCCGACGTCAGCGCGCGGACGGCAGCAAAGCCTGGAGAAAAACCGCCAAGCTGCAAAATTGCGCACCGCTCATCGGACCACTGCGGAACAGGGCAAAAAACGATCGAAAAGGCGTCGTCAGACTACCGCGCGCAAATTCTAGTAAGTTATTGAAAAGAATGGCGCACCCGAAGAGATTCGAACTCCTGACCCCCAGATTCGTAGTCTGGTGCTCTATCCAGCTGAGCTACGGGTGCGTTTGTCTGCCGCGGTCAAACCGCTTGCGTGAGCGGTTCTCTAAAGGGTCCTTTCGGGGATTGCAAGCGCCGTTCCGCAAAAAAATTCATTTTTACGACGGCAATTCCGCTTTGCTGTGGAAGGACGAAACCGTGCCGGTGCTGAACCCGCTGGAAAGCAAGGCATCGTGGCCTGCGAGCCTGGCCGCGAATTTTTTCGAGGGACCCGCATTTGCCGCTTTCGCTTCGCACAATCAGCCCTATTGCGGAACGCGCGCAGCCCATTTGTGAATGGAATCATTGAAAACGACGCGACCTCGGGCCCCACCTTTCGTCGCCCAACGACGCCGAACTAATGGCGGAACTTCGAACGGAAGGCGTCGAGCGGCACCGGGCGGTCGGGCAGTTCGATGCGGAACAGCGTGCCGGGCGTCGGCTTTTCGACGAGGGCGATGGTGCCGCCATGGGCAAGCACAAGCTCGCGCGCGATCGCGAGGCCAAGTCCGGTGCCGCCTGAGCGCGCCGAGCCGCGGAAAGCGGCAAACAGGTTTTCTCGCGCCTTGGGCGGCATGCCGGGGCCGGTGTCGTCCACGGAAATGGTGACGACACTGCCGATGCGCATGGCGGAGACGGCAACGGCGCGTGGGCGCCCGTCTTCGGGCTCGTGATTGGTCAGCGCCTGCACAGCGTTGCGGCAGATATTGTGCACCACCCGGAAGAGCTGCTCGCTGTCGGCGTCGACTTCGAGGTCGTCCTGCATCTGGATTTGGAAATCGATGCCGGCTTGCGGATCGATCGCCAGCAGTTCGGCGACATCGGAGACCAGCGGCTTCAGCGCGACGAAGCGCCGATGCGGCTCAGCCTCGGTGGTGCGACCGTAGGACAGGACTTCGCGGGTGTAGCCGACGGCGCGGTCGATGGTGCGCAACAGGGTCGGCGCGAAGCGCTTGACGACAGGATCGTCCACATCGGCCAGCCGGTCGGAAATCAGCTGCGCAGAGGACAGAATGTTGCGCATGTCGTGGTTGATCTTCGACACCGCGAGCCCGAGTTCGGCCAGGCTCTTCTGCTGTTTCAGCGTCTTTTGCAGTTCGCGCTGCATGCTGGCGAGATGCTGGCCGGCGACGGCGAGTTCGTCGTGACCCTGCGGCGGCACGAGCACGCGGGCGGGATCGGCCGGGTCGTTGGAAAAGTCCTGCATGTTCGCCGTCATCCGCCGGATCGGCGCGATCAGCATGCGGTTGATGGCGAGGAAGATCAGCGCCGCGGTGATCAGCGAAATGATCAGGGAGAGCACAAAGACATTGCGCGAGTAGACGAGCATCGCCTTGCGCAGGCTCGCATCCTTCATCAGCAGCTCGATCGTCGCATCGCTTTCGCCAAGCGGACCATAGACGCGGATCACGCGATCGCCGCCGAAAAGCAGCGTGTCGAAGGCATCGCGGATGGCGGCGACGGCGGTGGAATTGGCGACGTCGTATTCGCCCTGGATCTCGAGCGGCATGTCGGTGAGCGCGATCATGCGCGAGGCGTCCTTGCGCCGAATGACGATCGCCTTGGTGCCGGTCGCCATCAGCGTGTCCTTCTGGACGCTGCGCGGCAGCTCGACATTCTGCAGGCCGTCAACGACGACGGCTGCGGCCGCTGCCGTATTCAGCCGGTCCTCGAGCCAGCGGATGCGCATGGTGGCAACGGACGGAGCGAAAATCAGCACTTCGGCCAGCATGACGAAAACGATGGTCAACAGCAGCAGCTTGCCGGATAGACCGCGGAAGAACCCGGCACTGGTTTTCAATGCCTCGCCTGCCTTCGCCGGACGTGTTTCTTCCGCCATGCCTTAAAAACTTTCCTGCCCGTCAACCAAAACGCCTGGGACCCCGTATGAACATCCGGGCCATGGGGCATCGCGCCTGAAGCGCATAATAGGAGATGGCGGCCGTTTTTCCAATCGCTGACGGACTTTAGAGGGTGCGGCATAGGCGCGGCCATCTCTCCGTCTCGTGCCGTCGATCATGACCAAGGATCGCATCCCGCTCATCTTTCTCCCCTTGCATCGCCGAAGCAAATCTCGGCACACCGCCGCCTCGGCTCGACCTACCTGCACAGAATTGGCATCGATGTAAGTCACCCAGGGAACAGTTCACGTGGCGCCCTTGCGGGCGGCGACGGCAGCCCTGCCCATGATCAGGGGCAAGCCTTGATTGCCCCAAAGACAGAAAGCCCGCGGCACCTTGTGGCACCGCGGGCTCCAATCACCTGGCGAGGCAAGCCGCCGATCAGAACTCTTCCCAATCGTCCTTGGCGGCCGCCGCAGCGGCGCCGCCGCCGCCAAAGGCGCGGGCGACGTTGCCCATCATGCGCCGCGCCGGCGATGCGACCGGCTGGGCCGTCTCGCGGGCGACGGCGATCGGCCGCGCGGCAACATTGTCGACCTTGAAGTAGGCGATCAGGCTGGCGAGATTGTTGGCTTCGCCGGAGAGCTTGTGGGTTGCGGCATTCGCCTCTTCCACCATGGCAGCGTTCTGCTGGGTCACCTGGTCCATCTGGTTGACAGCCGTGCTGACTTCGCTGAGGCCCGTCGACTGTTCACGCGCGGCGGTCGCGATCGAGTGGATGTGGTCGTTGATTTTCAGGACCCGTTCCTCGATCTCGCCGAGCGCCGAACCGGTCTCCTGTACCAGGCGGACGCCGGTTGCCACTTCGCTGCCGGACTTGGAGATCAGCGATTTGATATCCTTGGCGGCACTTGCGGCGCGCTGGGCGAGCTCGCGCACTTCCTGCGCGACGACAGCGAAGCCCTTGCCGGCATCACCGGCACGGGCTGCCTCGACGCCGGCGTTCAGCGCCAGGAGGTTGGTCTGGAAGGCGATTTCGTCGATCACGTTGGTGATCTGGCCGATTTCGCTCGAGGCCTGCTCGATCCGGCCCATGGCGTCGACGGCGTTGCGCACGACGGCTGCCGACTGCGCGGCGCTGTGCTTGGCCTCGTTGACCATGACGGTCGCTTCCTGCGCCCGCTCGGTGGAACTCTTGACGGCGACCGTGATCTGGTCGAGCGCTGCAGACGTTTCCTCAAGGGCGGCGGCCTGCTGTTCCGTCCGCTTCGACAGATCGTCGGCGGCCGAACGCAGCTCGGACGAATTGCCGTTGATCGAGTCGGTGGTCACACGGACCTCGCGCAGCGTCTTTTGCAGCGTGGAGAGGGTCTCGTTGACGTTCTTCTGCAGCTCGGCGAAGGCGCCTTGGTAGTGGCCGTTCATGCTCTGGGTCAGGTCGCCGGCCGCAAGGCTCGCAATGACCCGGCGGGTTTCGGCGATACCGGCATCGACGCTGCCGACCAGCTCGTTGACGCTGCCAGCAAAGCGGTTGAGATCGTCGTTCTCGTAGTCCTTGCCGATGCGCTTGGTGAAATCGCCGGCGGCGGCGGCCGCAACGACGACACCGATGCTCGACTGCAGGTCGGCGCTCTTTTCACGCAACACCGCTTCCTGCGCATTGAGGTCGCGCACGGCCAGGCCGTTCTGCTTGAAGACCTGCACGGCTTCGGCCATTTCGCCGATCTCGTCCGTGCGGCCCACGAAGGGCACGTCTGCGGCGAGATCGCCGCCAGCCAGTTGCTTCATCTTGCCGGTCAACTCGAGGATCGGACGGCTCAGATGGTTGGTGGCGATATAGAATGCCGCGCCTATGCCGGCGATGAGGCCAAGGCCAGCGATAGCAAGAATCGTGATGATCACGCCGCGCTCAAAGACAGCAACGTCAGCCGTCACGACTTCAAGCGTCTTCAGGTTGATGTCGACGACGCCGTCGATCTGCTCCTGGAACGCCTTGCGGTTGGCGCGATTGGCGTCAGTATTGCCCTGTTCGTTGGCAGCCTGCGGCGAAACTTCCTCGCCAAGACGGGCGGTCTCGACGCGGAAAGCCTTGAACTCCGCGGCGCGCGCGACCAGCGTGTCGAAGGAGGCCATGGTTTCAGCCGGGATCAGCAGGCGCCACTCGGCGAGCAGCGTATCGATCTTGTCGAGATTCTTGCGAATGCCTTCGGCGAAGGGCTTTGCCTTCTCAAGGGTCGGGGCGGCATAAATGCCACGCGATTCCATCACCACCGCGGTCACCAGGCGGTTGAGGCGCTCGGCATTGAAGGCGCGCTCCGCAACGTTCTCGTACTGATGGAATTTTTCGTTGTATTTGTTGACCGCCACCAGCGACATGCCGGTCACAGCGACCGCCAGCATGCTCATGATGCCGACGATTAGATTGATCTTTCCGCGTATTTTCATCCCGACCTCCACGGAGTGACGAGAGCGTCCGATTATCGGACATGCCGCCGCCCCATATGCACCGGGAAGACCCTAAAATAGGCGTGGTTAATAAAGCTCGTCGGCCTCGACCGGCATTCTGGGGAGATCCAGTTAGGGCTCCCTTTACCAATCTCGGCTAGTTGACCTTCCTTTTCGCGGTCCGACGGATCGCCATTGGCGGGTGCGCCGGCGCTTTTTGCGGCGCTGTCGCCACTGAATCGCCGCCCGCAATTGACTTTCCGGGAAAATTCCCCTTATAAGCCGCCCACGTCCGGTCAAGCCCTCCTGCCCGAAATGGCGGAGCCATGTCCGATAACGTAAACGCTCCTTGCTACACGCAAACCCAAGAAGGGCCGCACACCGCGGTATTAAATAAATGAAGCGTACTTACCAACCGTCCAAGCTTGTCCGCAAGCGTCGCCACGGCTTCCGTTCGCGTATGGCTACCAAGGGTGGCCAGAAGGTCCTCGCAGCCCGCCGGGCTCGTGGCCGCAAGCGTCTTTCGGCTTAAGCCGAAACTGCCCGAAACCAGTGTCCGGGCACATGACGTCAGATAAAGACAAAACGACTGTCGGGCGGCTGAAAAGCCGTCCGCAGTTTTTGGCCGTTCGGGCTGGAGAAGGCCGCAGAGGCCCCCTGTTTCTCCTCGAAGTGCTCGACCGCAACGATCCGGAAGGCGAAGCCCGCGTCGGCTTCACCGTGACCAAGAAACACGGCAATGCCGTCGAGCGAAACCGGATGCGCCGACGCCTGAAAGAGGCGGTGCGGCTTTCCGCCGGGTTTGCAATGAAACCCGGACACGACTATGTGATTGTCGCCCGACGCGAACTCCTGAATGCTCCCTTCGACGCCTTGACCCGGGGCCTTCACGAGCGCATCGAAAACAAGCCGAAACAGAAGCGGCCGCCGGCCGGTTCCAGGAAACTATGATGGAAAAAAACCGCAACTATTTCGTGGCGATTGGCCTGTCCGTGCTGATCCTCATTGCCTGGCAGTTCCTTTACGTCAATCCTAAGATTGAAAAGGAACGCATCGCTGCGGAAGCGCTGCAGGCCCAGCAGGCACAGTCGCAGTCGGCAACGCCGGCACAGCAGACGCCAGGCCAGGCCCTGCCGGGCGGCGGCGCAATCCCGGGCGCCGGTGAAAACCGCGACCAGGCCATTGCCAAGTCGGCCCGCGTTGCGATCGACACGCCGGCGCTTTCCGGCTCCATCAACCTGACCGGCGCCCGCTTCGACGACCTGAAGCTCAAGGAGTACCGCGAGACGGTCGATCCGAAGAGCCCGGTCATCACCCTTTTCAGCCCGGCTGAAACTGCTGACGGCTACTTCGCCGAAATCGGCTATGTCGGCAGCGACGCGACCGGCACCGTGCCCGGCCCGCAGACCGTCTGGACGCTTTCGGGCGGCGACAAGCTGACCTCGGCAACCCCGGTGACGCTGACCTTCACCAACGAGAAGGGCGTCACGTTCAACCGCACCATCTCGGTTGACGAACATTACATGTTCCAGGTGGTCGACAGCATCAAGAACGGTGCAGCCGAGCCCCTCAGCCTTTCCTCCTACGGCCGCGTGACCCGCTTCAACAAGCCGACGACGCCGAGCGTCTACGTGCTGCATGAAGGCTTCATCGGCGTGCTTGGCGAACACGGCCTGCAGGAACTGAAGTACGGCAAGATCGAAGACGAAAAGTCGGTCGAGCCGGGCAAGGCGACCGGTGGCTGGCTCGGCATCACCGACAAGTACTGGGCAGCGGCCATCGTTCCGCCGCAGGCAACCCCCTACGACACGCGCTTCACGCACTTTACCGACGGTCGCGCCCGCTACCAGAGCGACTACAAGAGCGACGCGATCACGGTCGCGCCTGGCCAGTCCTCGGAAATCAAGAACCTCGTCTTTGCCGGCGCCAAGGAAGTTCCTGTCGTCGACAACTATGAAGTGGCCTACTCGATCCCCAACTTCGACAAGCTGATCGACTGGGGCTGGTTCTACTTCATCACCAAGCCGATGTTCAAAATGATGGATTTCTTCTTCCGTCTGTTCGGCAACTTCGGCATCGCCATCCTGATCACCACCATCGTGGTCAAGGCCATCTTCTTCCCGCTCGCCAACAAGCAGTACGCTTCGATGGCGAACATGAAGAAGGTTCAGCCGAAGATGGAGGAACTGAAGAAGAAGTTCGGCGACGACCGCATGGGGCTGCAGCAGGCGATGATGCAGCTTTACAAGGACGAGAAGATCAATCCGCTGGCCGGCTGCTGGCCGATCCTGATCCAGATCCCAGTGTTCTTCGCGCTCTACAAGGTGATCTACATCACCATCGAAATGCGCCACGCACCGTTCTTTGGCTGGATCCGCGATCTCTCGGCACCGGATCCGACAACGATCGTCAACCTCTTCGGCCTCCTGCCGTTCGACGGTCCAGCCTTCCTGCACCTCGGTGTCTGGCCGATCATCATGGGCGTCACCATGTTCGTGCAGATGCGCATGAACCCGACGCCGCCGGATCCGACCCAGGCGATGCTGTTCACCTGGATGCCCGTGGTCTTCACCTTCATGCTGGCCTCCTTCCCGGCCGGTCTGGTGATCTACTGGGCCTGGAACAACACGCTTTCGGTGCTGCAGCAGTCGATCATCATGAAGCGCCAGGGCGTGAAGATCGAGCTCTTCGACAATCTGAAGGGCCTGTTCTCGAAGAAACCCAAACCGGCGGAATGACGCCGGCCGACACCACAATCGCAGAGCCCCGGACTTCGGTCCGGGGCTTTTTTGTTTCCACGCCGCGGCGCGACACGCGGATGGCGTTGACGCGGGCGTGCGGTCCGGGCATCTGGCGTTATTGAAATCAGCGCGCTGCTGCTCCAGGACAACTTGCCATGACCGACCCGTCGGCCACTTCCACCCCGTTTGCCGCCAACGAGAAGCTTGGCGCCCTGCTCGTCTTCGGCTCGGCCTTCTTCTGGAGCTTCGGCGGCGCCATTGCGCGGTTCCTGCACATTTCCGACAGCTGGACGATCGTCTTCTGGCGCTGCCTGTTCGCCGGCCTGTTCCTGCTCGCCTTCATGCTGGTGCGCGACGGACCGCGCGGCACGGTGGCGCTGTTCAAGGGCATGGGCTGGCCGGGCATCGCGGTCGGGCTCTGTTTCACCATCGCTTCGACGTCCTTCATCATTGCGATCTCCTACACGACGATCGCTAATGTCGTTCTGCTCGGCGCCGGTGTGCCGCTGTTTGCAGCGCTGATGAGCTGGGTATTGTTTCGCGAACGGGTCTCCCGCTTCACCTGGGGTGCGATCACCGCCGTCATCTTCGGCGTCGGGATCATGGTGTCGGAAAGCCTGACGGGAACGATGTCACCGGTCGGCGACGCGCTGGCGCTCTTGATCCCCGTCGTCTTTGCACTGGCGACCGTCATTACCCGCCGCTACCCGCATGTGCGCATGACGCCCGCCACCTGCTTCGGCTGCTTTGCCGCAAGCGGCATTGCCGCCAGTCAGTCGTCGGGCCTGGCGGTGACCGGAGGCGAACTCGCGCTGCTCTTCGTCTTCGGCGCCTTCAACCTCGGGCTTGGAATGGCGCTCTTCGTCACCGGCGCCCGGCTGGTCCCCTCGGCGCTGGCCGCACTGCTGGGGACGGCGGAAACCGTGCTCGGGCCGCTCTGGGTCGCGATCATCCATGGCGAGGTACCGAGCAGCCGGACGATCGTCGGCGGCACCTTCATTCTTCTGGCGTTGCTTGCCTACCTGCTCAACGAATTCCGGCGGACGCAAACCATCCCCACACGGCCGGTCCGCACGCCGACGCCTTGACATCCACGGCCAAAACCTTGAAGCCAAGGACTTTCTCGATGAAGGACCGACCACCGATGGCCGATACCAGACCCAAAGACGACAAGCCGTTGTTCGGCCGGCCGTGGATTTTCATTCGCGGCGTCCCCGCCATGAAATTCCTGCCACCGGAAGGACCGGCCGAGATTGCCTTTGCCGGTCGCTCGAACGTCGGCAAATCGTCGTTGATCAACGCGCTGGTCGGCCACAAGGGCCTGGCGAGAACCTCCAATACCCCTGGCCGCACGCAGGAACTCAACTACTTCGTGCCGGATGGTTTTTCCGGCGAGGCCGACGACCTGCCGCCGATGGCGCTGGTCGACATGCCCGGCTACGGCTATGCCCAGGCGCCCAAGGACCAGGTCGATGCCTGGACGAAACTCGTCTTCGACTATCTGCGCGGCCGCTCGACGCTGAAGCGCGTCTACGTGCTGATCGACAGCCGTCACGGCATCAAGAAGAACGACGACGAGGTGCTCGACCTGCTCGACAAGGCAGCGGTCTCCTACCAGCTCGTGTTGACCAAGACCGACAAGATCAAGGCCGCCGGCGTGCCGCGGCTGGTCGCCGAGACGCTCGAAAAGATCAAGAAGCATCCGGCGGCCTATCCCGAGGTCCTTTCGACCTCTTCGGAAAAGGGGGAAGGTCTCGAGGAACTGCGGGCCGCGATCGCCACGGCGATTGCCCACTAGCGGAACCCGCGGGACAAACCCGGGGCGGCGCGGCCTCGACAACCTCTGCCAATTCTCTGTCTTTGATCTCTGTCACTACCCCGACATGCAATCCGCTCTATCTCTGCGTTGCGCCCAGAACGGTGGCGCGGCCAGAGATAGGAGTGAGACATGTCCGATTTGATCGTTGTCGGGTTCGATTCCCCCGAGGAGGCTGACAGAGTTCTGGTCCGGCTCGCCGGGCTGAAGAAGGAATATCTGATCGACCTCGAGGATGCGGTGGTCGTCGTGCGCGACACCGAAGGCAAGGTCCACCTCAAGCAGAGCCTCAACCTGACGGCCGTCGGCGCCACCTCGGGCCTGCTCTCCGGCTCACTCTGGGGCGGCCTGGTCGGCCTTCTGTTCCTCAATCCGCTGGCTGGCTTTGCAATCGGCGGCGCGCTTGGCGCCGGTGCCGGCGCTCTCTCGGGGTCGCTCAGCGACTACGGCATCGACGACGAATTCATCAAGTCGCTCGGCAACACCATCCCGAACAATTCCTCCGCTCTGTTCATCCTGGTGCGCAAGGTCCAGCCGGAAAAGGTTCTCGCCGAATTCCCCGACCTGCGCGGCCGCGTGTTGAAGACGTCGCTTTCGCCCGAACAGGAGCAGAAGCTGCAGGCAGCCCTCTCCGGCGCAGCACCGGCTACGCCGCCTGCCGGAGCCTAATCGTCCGGGCTGGCTTATCGAGACAGCGCGAAGGCAAGCGCCAGGCCATTGATGCAATGGCGCTTGCCGGTCGGTGGCGGGCCGTCGTCGAAGACGTGACCGAGGTGGCCGCCGCAACGGCGGCAATGGCATTCCGTCCGGGTCATGAGCAGCGAATTGTCTTCCCGTGTCGCCACGGCATTGGGGAGCGATTGCCAGAAGCTTGGCCAGCCCGTGCCGCTGTCATATTTCGCCTCCGACGAATAGAGCGGCAGCGCGCAGCCGGCGCATTGGAAGGTGCCCTTGCGCTTTTCGTGGTTGAGCGCACTGGTAAAGGGACGCTCCGTATCCTCGTGCCGCAGGATCCGGTACTGGTCGTCGGTGAGCGTCGCCCGCCATTCGGCATCGGATTTGACGACTTCGAAGGTCTCCGTTCCCGCAGCCCATGCCAGCGGCGTGAGGCCGCGAAACGCAAATGCTGCGGCCAATGCCGTGCCTGCCATCAGGAAGACGCGCCGGCTGATCATGAAAACCTCCTACCTATCCTAAAGCGCGTCACGGTCATTCGTGCGGTGCGCTGTAAGTTGTCGATTTGTCGGATGTCGAGATCGACGATATCGCCCGGACGGAGGCACTGCAAAACAATGCCGTTCAAAGCGTCGTGACGCGGCGAAAAGCCATCCCGTACGACAGATGCGCCAGGCCGCCGGCAGCGGCCCGGCGCAACAGAGGGTCAGCTTTTCGGCAGGAGAACCTTGTCGATCACGTGGATGACGCCGTTCGACTGCTTGACGTCGGCGATCGTTACCGTCGCGGTACCGCCGGTTTCGTCGGTCAGCATCAGCTTGCCGCCATCTTCCCTGGCTTTCAGCACACAGCCCCCGACCGTCTTGACGTCATGCTCGCCGCCGTCCTTCTTGATCATCTCGGCAATCGTCGCCGACATCGCCTCGGCGGCAACCACATGGCAGGTCAGAACCTTGGCGAGCTTGTCCTTGTTTTCCGGCTTCAGCAGCGTATCGACGGTACCGGCCGGCAGTGCGTCAAAGGCGGCATTCGTCGGCGCAAACACCGTGAATGGCCCCTTGCCCTCCAGCGTCTTCACCAGGCCGGCGGCCTTGACGGCGGCGACCAGCGTCGTGTGATCCTTGGAATTGACCGCGTTTTCGACAATGTTTTTCTCTGCATACATCGGCGCACCGCCGACCATCGGATTTTCGGCGTGGGCGACGAATGCACTTGCTGCGAGGACGGACGCTGTTGCGACCAAGCGGATGGCAGACGTGAACATCTTCTCTTCCTTCCTGTTGAGGGAGGCGGCATAGCGCCGCCCGCCGAAGCTGCCGTTCCCTGCGGGGAACAGGACAAGCAACGGAAGGACGACAGAAAGAGTTTCAGGAATTCGCGGGAAAGTTAGCCGACTGATAAATAAGGGTATTTGTCAGGCTGATGCGATCAGAGGTTTCGCGCCTTGCCGAGCGCAATGATCGGTCCGGTGGCCGCGCCGGTTGGCGAACCGCCGAGCGGCTCGACGCTGACGGCAAGAACCGAACCGGCGGAGATCCTCGAGCGGAACGTCGACGGCACGGCGATTTCGCCTTCCCCGGTCTGCGGCAAAACACCGAGCGAAATCGCCGGATTGTTGCCGTTGATCAGCCAGAGTTCGAGGGATTTCTGTTCCGCCTGGCTGGCGGCCACCGGCGTTACCTGCAGGCGGCCCGATGCCCGGTCGAAGCGGGCGACGAGATCGATGGCGGCACCTTTGCCCGTAAGCTCGGCAACGAGCGAAGCACCGGTCGACGGCGTTTCGAACAGGCCGGCCATGGAGGCGCCCATCACCATCAGCGCGGCGAGCGAGGCCAGCGCCAGCCCACGCCAGAGCGCCAGCGAATACCACAGCCCGCGAGACCGCACAGGTTCCGGCCGTAACGTATCGAACAGCTGCCGCTCGATCGCGGCGAAAGTCCTGGGTGGAGGCACCACCGGATCATAGGCTTCATCGAAGGAGGATAGGTTGCTCTGCCAGCGGTCGACCATGGCGGCGAAGTTGCGATCGGAGGCAAGCCGGGCTTCGACCTTGCGGCGATCGTCGGCAGACAACACGCCGAGCACATACTCGCCCGCAATCACCTCGTCGCGGCGAAAGTCCCGGCCCTCTGGGGTTGGTGTCGTCATCGCTCCATACACTCTCGCAACTTCAGGAGGCTGCGCCTCAACCAAGTCCGCATCGTGTTCAGCGGCACCGCGAAGACGTCAGCCAGTTCCTGGTAGCTCAGGCCCTCGACATAGGCGCGCCGCACCGCTTCCGCGCGGTCTTCTTCAAGCTCCTCCATGCAGGCGTCGATCCGCCTGCCCTCCGCTTTCACCACTGCCGATTTTTCCGGATCGGCAGCAGGATCAGCCAAATCGTAGGCTTCGTCAATCACGTTGGCGGCTGGTTTGCGCGCCCGGATGAGATCGATCGCCTGATTGCGCGCGATCGCCGCCAGCCAGGACGCCGCCGGCGCCTGTCCTTGCGCGAAACGCCCGGCGTGCTGCCAGATCTTGACGTAGATTTCCTGCAGGGCTTCTTCCGCTTCGCTCCTGTTTGCAAGGATACGCAAGCAGATGCCGAAGAGTTTCGGGCTGGTCTGGCGATAGAGTTCGGAAAAGGCATCGCGGTCGCCGAGCGAAATGCGGCCGAGCAGCCCGGCTATGTCCTCGTCCATCATCCAGTGCGCGCCCCAAAGCCTCGTTCACGAAACGTGAGATAGGGCGCCGATCACAATGTGCCAGCCGTTCCGTCATTCCGGCTTTATCTTGTTCGCCGATCATTCCCTCGGTCCGGAACTTGCGCTAAACAGCAGCCGGTATTTTTCGAGGGTCCGCCATGTCCGCCAATGAAAGTGAAATCCAGGCACGCCTGCTCACCCAGGCCCTGCCCTACATGCAGCGCTACGAAAACAAGACGATCGTCGTCAAATATGGCGGCCACGCCATGGGCAACAGCGAGCTCGGCCGCGCTTTTGCCAGCGACATCGCGCTTCTGAAACAGTCGGGCGTCAACCCGATCGTCGTGCATGGCGGCGGCCCGCAGATCGGCGCGATGCTGACGAAGATGGGCATCGAATCGAAGTTCGAAGGCGGCCTGCGCGTCACCGACGAAAAGACTGTCGAGATCGTCGAGATGGTGCTGGCCGGCTCGATCAACAAGGAGATCGTCGCGCTCATCAACCAGACGGGCGAATGGGCGATCGGCCTTTGCGGCAAGGACGGCAACATGGTCTTCGCCGAAAAGGCGCGCAAGACCATCAAGGATCCGGACAGCAACATCGAGCGCGTGCTCGATCTCGGCTTCGTCGGCGAAGTGGTCGAAGTCGACCGCACGCTGATCGACCTGCTTGCCCGCTCGGAAATGATCCCGGTGATCGCGCCGGTGGCGCCGGGCCGTGACGGCCACACCTACAACATCAACGCCGATACCTTTGCCGGCGCGATTGCCGGCGCGCTCAACGCCACGCGCCTGCTGTTCCTGACGGACGTTCCAGGCGTGCTCGACAAGCAGGGCAACCTGATCAAGGAACTCTCGGTTTCCCAGGCGCGCGCACTGATCGCCGACGGCACGATCTCCGGCGGCATGATCCCGAAGGTCGAGACCTGCATCGACGCGATCAAGGCGGGCGTCCAGGGCGTCGTCATCCTCAACGGCAAGACCGCCCATTCGGTGCTGCTCGAAATCTTCACCGAGCGCGGCGCCGGCACGCTGATCGTGCCCTGATCAAGCCGATCGGCAATGACATGACGAGGATCCGGAAGCCGTCCCGCACGGCTTCCGGATTTTTTATGCGGCCGCGCTGTCTGCCGGACGGCGCCGGCGCGGCGGCAGCATCGATTCTTCCTCGGTCTCCTGCGGCGCGCCCCAGAACACCTGAAGCGTCGGGCCGGAGTCGAAATGGCGGCGGCGGAAGACGAATTCATAGAGCTCGTGAAACCAGACCCTGCGTCCCATGCGAGTGTACCACCGCATCGAATGGCGCTGCTGCGGATCGCGGTGCAGGAGAACGCGTGCGAGGGCCTTCGGCCGCGCCTGGATCGCAACCTCGATCAACTTGACGCTCAGGAAGAGCACGGCTGGATGAAGGTGCTTCATCTTCAGTACCTGATGCTTATAGTCCCATTTGCGGACGTCCGGCTCGATGACGGTGCGATCTCTGGCAAGACCAAAGAAGGGGGTCCACCGATGGGGCGTGACGTAGAGCGCCTGGATCTGGTCCGGATCATAGGACAGGAGCTGCTTGAAGCCGCGCCAAAGGTCGCCCAGGCGCTCCTCCTCGAAGCCAACCACCCAGGTGGCCATCGAGAGAATATCGTGCTGGCGCAGGAGCGCGATTGCCTGTCGGTCGCTCGTGGTCGTCCCGCCCTTTTTGATGAGCTTCAACGTGGCGTCGTCAGTGTTTTCCATTCCGAGCAGCCAACGCACGACACCCGCCTTGCGATACAGGGGCAATATGTCGGCATCGCGTACAATATCGTCCGCCCGCGTCGAACCGACGATCTGCACCGGTACGTTCTCGGCGATCATGGCGTTCAGGAAGGCGAGCCAGGCCTTGCGCGACGAGGTCGGGTTTTCGTCGGCGAGATTGATCAGTTCCACGCCCTCTTCGCGGTGAAGGCGGGCGATCTCCTTAGCGAACGCGACCGGATCCCGGTACCGCCATCGCGTCCAGAAACCGCGCTGGCCGCAATAGTTGCACAAATGCGGGCACCCTCTCGAAAACTGCAGCACGACAGCGCGCTTTCCGCCCCAATAGCTGTAACGCCTATGCTCGATCAGCTCCCAGCCGATGCGGTAGGCATCGAGATTGGCGATCGCCTCCGCCGGATGGGTGGCGAGAGCCCTGCCGCCATCATCGCGATAGGCGATGCCCAGAACCTCGCTCAAGGGTTCTAAGGATGACAGGGCGCGCACGAGCCGTCGCACTGTCTCCTCGCCCTCTCCCCTGACGATGAAATCGAAGGCGCCGCTCTCGCTTAGAACCTCGCGCCAATGATAGGTCGGGAACACACCGCCATAGATCACCCGCACGGACGGTGCGGCCATTCTGACATCGCTGGCAATACGCCTGGCCGTCGGGTGGGCCGACGTCGACCCCGAATGTCCGATCAGCAGAAGATCCGGGCAGTCGTCGAGCACGCGTGCGACAATCTCCTCGAAGCCCAAAGGGCCGAATTCGCAATCGATGAGCCGCACGGCATGGCCGTCATCAAGGAGCGGCCCGCCAACGGCGAGCAGGCCGAGGGGCGGAAGATGGTCATCGGGAATACGGCTACCGATGGCCGTATGCGGCGGATTGAGCAGAACAATCTTCATACGGTGCCTCTCGGGTCGCAAAGAATTGCCAGAGACACCATAAAGCTGAAGATTGCGGAAATAACAGCTCCAGGCTGCGGCCAAAAACGTACGCTTTCAGGGTGAAATCGCGCAGCTTGCGCCGCGCGACCAGCCGGCCCTCACGTCAGCGCGGAGCGTAGATTTCCGACGCAGCCGCCTTCAGCTTCTCCATCATCACGCGATAGGGCCCCGGACCATAGCTGACGCGCGAAACGCCGGCGCGGGCGAGCGCTTTCAGGTCGGGTGCGGCCGGGCGCATCATGATGTTGACGGGCAGGATCGACGCGGCGCAGACCTTGGCGATCAGCGCCTCGTCCACCAGCCACGGCACGAAGAAGCCGCTGGCGCCGGCTTCGGCATAGGCCCTGCCGCGGGCAATCGCCTCGTCGACGAGGCCGGCATGCCGGCTCTCGTCACTTTCTTGCAGGAAGAGATCGGTGCGGGCATTGATGAACAGAGGGATGCCGCGCCGGTCGGCCATCTCGCGGATGGCGCGGATGCGCGTCGCCTGCTTTTCGACCGGGTGTACGCCACCCTTGCCGACGATCTGGTCCTCGAAATTGATGCCGATGGCGCCGACGTCGAGGATGCGCGAGACATTGGCGGCACCGGTCGCCGGGTCGTCGGAATAGGCGCCCTCGAAATCGATGCTGACGGGCAGGTCGGTCGAAGCCACGATCAGGCGCGCGATATCGGCAAGCCATGCCAGCGGCACCTTCTCGCCGTCGCCGAAGCCGTGGGCGGCGGCCACCGACCAGCTTCCGGTCGCAAGCGCCTTGGCCCCGGCTTCGGCCACCGCCTTGGCACTGCCGGCGTCCCAGATGTTGTAGAGCACCACCGGCTCGCCCTTTTTATGCAGGGCGGCAAAGGCGAGCGCCTTTTCCTTCTGGTTCATTGCGTTTCCTCCACCAACAGGCTGACAGGTTTCATCTTCGCCTCGTGCCGAAGCAGCCACTGCTTGCGCCAGAGCCCACCACCGTAGCCGGTCAACGAACCATCCGCGCCGAGGCAACGGTGGCACGGAATGACGATGGCGATCCGGTTGGAACCGTTGGCCTTGGCGACTGCACGAGCGGACTGGATGGTAGCGACCTCGCGGGCAATGTCACCATAGGAACGCGTTCCGCCGGCGGGAATCTTCACGAGCTTCGCCCAGACGCTGCGCTCGAAGGGCGTCCCCCCAGGCGCAAGCGGGGTTTGAAATCCGCTCGCCTCGCCGGCGAAGTAGCTCTTCAACTCGCCTTCGATCTGGTCGATCGGCGTCGTCCGGCCGGGAACGATGGCCGAGCGCGTCGCGCGCTTCAGCGCCTCCAGTTCCGTCGGCAGCGCCTTGCGCTCATGGAACTCCAGCAGATGGAGGTGCGTCGCATCGGCAACCGCGACCATCGGCCCGATCGGCGTTTCGATCCAGTCGGACGTGAGCAGCGCCCTCCCCTGGGCTGCCGCCGGCGCATCTCCGAGCAGGCGCTGGAAGGCTGCGCGAAAACCGCTCGGCGACTGATAGCCGGCCTCGAGCTGGGCGTCGATCACCCGCCCGCCGTCGGCGAGCTGGCGGGCGGCAAGCCCCAGGCGGCGATGCCGCGCGAGATCGAGGAAGGTGATGCCGAGTGCGCGCTTGAAGGCGCGCCGGACGGTCGACGGATCGAGCCCGCGGCGAACGAGATCGTCCTCACTCCAGCGCCGTTCGGGCGCCGCTTCCAGCGCCTGCAGAAGCTCCTGGACGAGCGGGTCCTTGGCGCCGAAGGTGGCAAGCGGCCGGCACCGCTGGCAGGGGCGGAAGCCCGTCTCCAGGCAGGTTCCGATCGAGCCGACGAAGATCGTATTCTCCCGCTTCGGCTTGCGGGCGGGGCAGGACAGGCGGCAGAAGACGCCTGTTGTCTTGACGCAGACGAAGGCGGAACCTTCGTAGTCGCTGCTGCGCGCAATCAGTGCATCGTAGAGCGTGTCATCGGAGGGGAGATCGAACAACATGCTGCCGTTCTAGCACGCCCCGGGGGTGGGCGACGCCGGTTTTCGGGCGTCTATTTCTCAGACCGGCGCCCGTCTTCAGATGAGCACGAGCATCACGACGCCAAGCACGATCAGCAGGCAACCCAAAAGCTCCAGCCGGTTGATCCATTCCCGGAAGATGAAGAAGGACGAGGCGAAGGTGAAGAGCATTTCCACCTGGGCCACGACCTTGACGACGGCCGCCTGCTGCAGGGTCATCGCCATGAACCAGCCGAACGACGCAGACGCCCCGACGAAACCGACGACAAAGGCCGGTTTCCAGGCAGCCGCGATGCGCGGCAGCTCTTCGCGTTCACGCAGCACGATCCAGATCAACATGACGACGGTCTGCAGGAGGATGACGAAGCCGAGCGTGAAGCTTGCCTGCATCATGTAGTCGGGTGCCGGCAGGCTCGGCGCCAGTGCCAGCGACGCCGAACGGTAGGCGACGGCCGAAAGACCGAAGAAGGTGCCGGATAGCAAGCCGATGCCGGCCGTGCGCGAGAATACGGAGGTCACCAGCGTGCGCGCGCTCAGGGTCGTGCGCGCCACCGAAATCAGCATCACGCCGACGACCGAGATGGCGATCGCCACAAGCGTGCCCTGGCTCGCCTTTTCGCCGAGGAAGATCAGGCCGAAAAGGGCCGCCTGCGCCGGCTCGGTGCGCGAATAGGCGGTGCCGACGGCGAAGTTGCGGAATGAGAAGAGATGGACGAGCAGGAAGGTCGCGGCAATCTGCGCAAGCCCCCCGATCACCGCCCAGAGGAAGAATGTGCCATTCGGCACCGGCAGCGGACGGCCCACCACCTGCCAGAGCACAATGAGATAGAGGAAGGCGAACGGCAGGCCGAAGCCGAAGCGCACGAAGGTCGCGCCCGTCGTGCCCATGACGCCTTTCAAGTGTTTCTGCATTGCGGAGCGGACGTTCTGAAGGAAGGCCGCGGCGATGGTGATGAGGACCCAGGTTTCCATCGTTTCGAGCTAGCATGCAGGCCGGCTCGTTGCCAAGGACCACCTAACGGACCGGCTGCTACTCTGCCCGTTCCGGCGCCTGTGCGAGGTCCGCGCCCTCGCTGATCGTGATCCGGGGCGCTTCGTCCTCGAAGGTCTTCACACGCTGATCATAGTTGGGCGCGAGCGTCCCGAGTACCCGGTCCCAGAAGGAGAAGTAGTTGGCGTAATTGTACCGGAAGCCCGAATGGTGCTGATCATGGAACGTCGTGCACAACAGCGGGGACGGGTAGCGCGCAGTCGAAGCGGCAAAATATTCGAAGCCGCAATGGCCGATCATGCCGTTGAAATGTTCGAAGAGCCGATGGGCGATGAGCACCAGCGGCGGAAACGGCACGACGAAAACGACGACGGCCGAAAAGCTCTGAAGCAGGAAGTTGTCGACGACGTCTTCCGAATAGGTGCTCCAGATTGTTGGTGCGACGCTTTTATGATGCAGGGCATGCAGCGGATAGAGCCACTTGGTGTGCAGCAGCCGGTGCATGAAATAGAACCAGGCATCGTAGAGGATCATGCTGAGCACGAAGAGCGGCAAGGCGTTCCACCAGGTGAGGCTCCAGGGCGCCGGCGCCCAGCCCTTCTGCTGGGCGTAAAGACCGATCGTCAGTGGCAGGCAGGCGCTGAACATCGATTTGAGGCTCTGGCGGATCTCGGCCTTGCGGCGCTTGTCGGAACCGCGTCCCTTCTGGATCTTTCGCTCGGGATTGCGCTCGTTGAGCCATGTGATGCCGTAGCCGAGCGCGAAATAGGTAACGACCGTGAACGCGTAAAATCCGAACAGAAAGAGCAGATAAAATACTTCGTCCGACATTGGCATCCGTGTCCCCGAGCCAAAAACCGCGCGAGCCGGAAGATGCCACGCACAACCGCCAATTCAAAGCGCTAATCTATGCGCCAGCATTACGCCCACGAACCCCGCATCGCTATTTTCCCGTTTGCCGCCACGGTTGGCCGTGTCATAAGGCGGTCATGAAAAAGCTCGACCGCCTGCCGACCCGCTCCGAATTTGCCCATGTCACCGACTGGGTTTTCGACCTCGACAACACGCTCTATCCGCATCACGTCAACCTGTTTGCGCAGATCGACCGCAACATGACGGCCTATGTGGCGAAGCTTTTGTCGCTGGAGCCGGCCGACGCCAAGAAGCTGCAGAAAGATTACTACCGCGACCACGGCACGACGCTCAAAGGCCTGATGGTCCATCACGGCATCGATCCGAACGAGTTCCTCGAGCAGGCGCACGCGATCGACTATTCGATCGTTCCCGCCGACCCGGCGCTCGGCGAGGCCATCAAGTCGCTTCCAGGCCGCAAGTTCATCTTCACCAATGGCAGTGTCGCCCATGCGCAGATGACGGCCCGGGCACTCGGCATCCTCGACCATTTCGACGACATCTTCGACATCGTCGCGGCCGATTTCGTGCCGAAGCCCGCCGGCGAGACCTATGACAAGTTCATGAGCCTGCACCGGGTCGATACCCGCAATGCCGTCATGTTCGAGGACCTGCCGCGCAATCTGCTGGTGCCGAAGGCGCTGGGCATGAAGACTGTGCTGCTGGTGCCGCAGAACCTCGAGTACACCTTTGCGGAATCCTGGGAAAAGTCGAACGACACCGACGAGCAGATCGACTACGTGACGGAAGACCTCACGGGCTTCCTGCGCCGTCTCCTCACGGATCTCTAGAAAAACGGATACGGGCGGGACGCCGCAGAGACGGTGTCCCGCCCGCCCCGACACAATTTCGCCGCCGAAAAACCCCTTTTCGGCCAATGACTTAAATTACCAAAGTTTAACTGGCGTCGGCTGCACCTGCGTCTATCCTTGCGATCAGAAACAACCGATCGAAAGGACGCATGATGCCGAACAAGACCCTGATCCTCGGCGTGGCTGCACTCTCCGTCGCCGTCACCGGAATGGCCTCTCCCTCCTTTGCCGCCCGCGATAAGATGACGCCCGAGCAGCGCGGCCAGCGCATGATTCAGCGGCTCGACACCAACAAGGACCAGAAGGTTTCGCTCACCGAGTTCCAGGCGCGGATCTCCGACAACTTCAAAACCTTCGACACCAATGGCGACGGGCAGATCAGCACCGAGGAAATGAAGGTCAAGCGCGAAGCTTTCCGCGAGGCACGCCAGGCCTGGAAAGATGCCAAGGGCAAGACCGGCACGGAGCGCGAGACCGCCCTTGCCAAGTTGAAGGAAGCCCGCCCGGCGATGTTGCCGGGGCTGCGCCCGAAGGCCTTCAAGCGCGTCGATACCGACGGCAACGGCTCCTTGAGCGCCAGCGAAGTTTCAAGTGCCGCCGAGACGATGTTCAAGCGGCGCGACAAGAATAGCGACGGCGTCATAGACGCGGCCGACTTCACCAAAAAGATCTGACGGGAGCTCTTCTCTCTCTCCCCACCGCCCGGTGGAGAGGCTCCTGCCTAGCCCATAGCCCCTTGCAACCCGCGCGAGGGGCTATGCGCTTTTTTCGAACCGCTGCGATCAGCGGCGGCCGTTTGCCATCGGAACGGACTTCGGGTCGACCGTTTCGTAGAAGCGGGAAATGATATCCCAGGCTTCGTCGGCCGTTTCGACGAACTGGACCAGATCGACATCGTTGGGCGCGATCGTGCCGAATTCGGCGAGCGCCTCGAAATTGACGATCGAGCGCCAGAACTTTTCCCCGAAGAGTATAAGCGGAACCAGCGCCAGGCGCCCGGTCTGCATCAGCGTCATCGTCTCGAACAGTTCGTCCAGCGTGCCGAAGCCACCGGGGAAAACGGTGACGGCCTTCGCCCGCAGCAGGAAATGCATCTTGCGGATGGCGAAGTAGTGGAAGTTGAACGACAGTTCCGGCGTCACGTAGCGATTGGGCGCCTGCTCGTGCGGCAGCACGATGTTGAGGCCGATCGACGGCGCGCCGACATCATCGGCGCCGCGATTGCCGGCTTCCATCACGCCAGGGCCGCCGCCGGTGACGACGACATATTCCTTGTAGTTCAGCTTGGCCGAATGCTCGGAGCAAAGCCGCGCGAACTTGCGCGCTTCCTCGTAGTAGACCGAGGCGGCCTCCAGGTTCTGGCGCTGCGTCTCGTTCTTCGCCGCCCAGGCATCGCCGCCGGGCTCGGGAATGCGGGCGCCGCCGAACATGACGACGGTGGAATTGATGCCGCGCTCCTCCAGCATCATTTCGGTCTTTAAGAGTTCGAGCTGCAGCCGGATCGGGCGCAGCTCCTCACGGCAGAGAAAATCGTCGTCGATATAGGCCAAGCGATAGGAAGGCGAAGCCGATTGCGGCGTGACCGGAACGGTCTGTGCGCGTTGCCGGCTCTGCGAGCTGTCGGCCAGCGGATCCCAGACCCCATCTTTGCGGCGCAGAGCGCGCTTCTTCATGCGTGCCATATTCTCGTCTTTCCCGTCGCGTTCCGGACAATCGGCATCTCGTCCAGACGCGTCCTATCCTCAATCCTCGGTCATGAAGGTCGCAAGCGCATCAGCGCGCTGCGGCGGCCTTTGCGTATCCCGAACGGGTACGCGGCGCTGTAGTGCCGTGTTCGCCTCGGTTTGCCAAGCCCCGGCCACTCCGGCGGCCTGAAAAGCCCTTCAACTTTTCAGGATCATGTCGTGCAGCCACTGCCGCTCGGGACATGTCAAGGTCGCTGCCGCAGCTAGATCTGCCGCATAATTTTGTCCTTAAATCGATTCCGATTTTCGGATTTATGCAGTAGAGCTTTCGCAGGATAACCGCCGAACTTTAAGGAATTCCGATGACGAACCACGACCTCGCCTCCCTGTCGCAGACGATCGAAGCCGCCTTTGAAGACCGCGATTCCGTCAACACCGGAACCCGCGGCGCGGTGCGCGATGCCGTCGAGACGGCGCTGAACCTGCTCGACAGCGGCAAGGTCCGCGTCGCCCAGCGCGGCGAAGACGGTAACTGGACGGTCAATCAATGGCTGAAGAAGGCCGTGCTGCTCTCCTTCCGCCTCAACCCGATGGAAATCGTCAAGGGTGGCCCGGGCCAGTCGGTCTGGTGGGACAAGGTGCCCTCGAAGTTCGACGGCTGGAGCGTCAACGAGTTCGAGAAGGCCGGCTTCCGCGCCGTTCCGAACTGCGTCGTGCGCCGTTCGGCCTATATCGCCCCCAACGCCATCCTGATGCCCTCCTTCGTCAACCTCGGCGCCTATGTCGGCGAAGGCACGATGGTCGATACCTGGGCGACCGTCGGCTCCTGCGCCCAGATCGGCAAGAACGTGCACCTGTCGGGCGGCGTCGGCATCGGCGGCGTGCTGGAGCCGATGCAGGCCGGCCCGACGATCATCGAGGACAATTGCTTCATCGGCGCCCGCTCGGAAGTGGTCGAAGGTTGCATCGTGCGCGAAGGCTCCGTCCTTGGCATGGGCGTCTTCATCGGCAAGTCGACCAAGATCGTCGACCGCGCCACCGGCGAAGTGACCTATGGCGAAGTGCCGCCCTACTCGGTCGTCGTCGCGGGCTCGATGCCCTCGGGCTCGACCATGGGCAACGGCCAGCCGGCGCCGAACCTCTATTGCGCCGTCATCGTCAAGCGCGTCGATGAAAAGACCCGCTCGAAGACCGGCATCAACGAACTGCTTCGGGACTGATCGCGATGACACCGGAGGGGCCGCAGCCGAGCATGACCTGGCTGTTCTTCAGCCCCTCCGGTCGCATCGGCCGCCTGCCCTTCTTTCTCTCCTGGCTGTTCTGGTTCCTGATCGGCGGCTTCATGGTCGCCCGGATGGTCGCCAACGAGGGCAACGAGACGGTGCTGGCGCTCTGGACGCTGGCATTCGTCGTCTCGAGCCTCGTCTCGCTGCCCTCGATCGCGCTGCTGGCGATCAAGCGCCTGCACGACATCGGTTATCCCGGCCCGCTTTCCCTCACTCTGTTTATCCCGGTCCTGAGCCCGGTCGTCTTCATCGCCCTTTGCCTCTGGCCGGGCGATCAGGGGCCCAACGAATTCGGCGCGCGCAGCGACGAACCCGGCCCCTGAAGCCTTCGCCCCTGTACAAGAACCGCGCGAGCGCGTATGTAGCGCGCCATGACAGGCCCGCGACGTGTTGGCCGCGGCAATTGGCGCCGAGACGATCCGTTCGTCCTGGGCTCTACGACCGATATCCGAAAGACAAGATATGACTGAATTCGAAGGGATCGCGCCTGCGATCGCCGAGGCGTTGGCAAAACGCGGTTACAACGAATTGACGCCGGTTCAACAGGCGATGCGCGATCCGGAACTCGCCGGGCGCGACGCCCTGGTTTCGGCGCAGACCGGCTCCGGCAAGACCGTCGCCTTCGGCCTGGCGCTGGCGCCAACGCTGCTTGGCGACGAACGCCGCTTCGGCCCTGCGGGTGCCCCCCTGGCGCTCGCGATTGCACCGACCCGCGAACTGGCGCTGCAGGTCAAGCGCGAGCTCGAATGGCTCTACGGTGAGACCGGCGCGACGATCGCTTCGTGCGTCGGCGGCATGGACATGCGCACCGAGAAGCGCACGCTGGAGCGCGGCGCCCACATCGTCGTCGGCACGCCGGGTCGCCTTTGCGACCACATCCGCCGCAACTCGCTCGACATTTCTTCGCTGCGCGCCATCGTGCTCGACGAAGCCGACGAAATGCTCGACCTCGGCTTCCGCGAAGACCTCGAATTCATTCTCGAAGAGTCCCCGGATGACCGTCGCACGCTGATGTTCTCGGCGACCGTGCCGAAGTCGATCGCGACGCTTGCCAAGAACTACCAGCGCGACGCCGTGCGCATCAGCACCGCTTCCGAACAGAAGCAGCATGTCGACATCGAATACCGTGCGCTGACGGTTGCGCCGAACGACCGCGAAAACGCGATCATCAACGTGCTGCGCTTTTACGAAGCACGCAACGCCATCGTGTTCTGCTCGACCCGCGCCGCGGTCAACCATCTGACCGCCCGCTTCAACAACCGCGGCTTCTCGGTGGTGGCGCTTTCGGGCGAGCTCAGCCAGAACGAACGCACACACGCCCTCCAGGCGATGCGCGACGGCCGCGCCCGCGTCTGCATTGCGACCGACGTCGCTGCCCGCGGCATCGACCTGCCAGGCCTGGAACTGGTCATTCACGCGGATCTGCCGACCAATTCCGAGACGCTGCTTCACCGCAGCGGCCGCACCGGACGCGCCGGCCAGAAGGGCGTCAGCGCCCTGATCGTTCCGGTCAACCAGCGCCGCAAGGCCGAGCGCCTGCTCGATGGCGGCCGGATCACCGCGACCTGGGCGCGCCCGCCGTCGGCCGACGAGGTCAGCCAGCGTGACGACGAGCGGCTGCTCGCCGATACGAGCTTTGCCGAGCCGATCCGCGAGGACGAGCAGGCGATCGTCGCAGCGCTGCTCGAGCGCCACGGCGCCGAGCAGATGGCCGCCGCCTTCGTGCGCCAGTTCCGCTCGGGACGCTCGGCGCCTGAAGACTTGATCGAGGTCGCCGTCGGCGCCAAGCCGCGACGCGACGAACGCGCGCCGCGCGAAGATCGTGGACCGCGCGAGGATTTTGGCGCCGAGCGCGCGGATTTCAGCGACGGCAGCTGGTTCTCCCTGTCCGTCGGCCGCAAGCAGAGTGCCGAGCCGCGCTGGCTGATCCCGATGCTCTGCCGCCACGGCAAGCTGACCAAGCGCGACATTGGCGCAATCCGCATGCAGCAGGAAGAAACCTTCGTCGAGATGACCGCCGATGGTGCCGAACGGTTCCTGTCGGCGATCGGCAAGGACAAGATGCTGGAGAAGGGCATTCGCGTGAAGCCGCTCGCCGGCGCGCCGGATCTCTCGCAGCAGCGCCAGGAAAAGCCGAGCTTCTCCAGGGACAAGCCGAATTTCTCCAAGGACAAGGCGGGCTTCGGCAAGAAGCGCCCCTATTCTGACGACACGGCCCGTGGCGACGACCGCGGCGACTTCAAGCCGAAGCGCAAGTTCGACAAGAAGCCCGGCTATTCCGAAGGGCCGGCCTACACCGAGGACCGGCCGCCGGCAAAGGCTGCAGACAAGCCCTGGGCCAACAAGAAGAAGGGCAAGCCGGACGCGGGCAAGGACGGTGGCTTCAAACCCAAGACCAAGCCCAAGGGCAATGCCAAGAACCGCCAGGGCTGAGCCCGGCGACGGCAACTCCAAAGCCAATCAAGAAGGCGCTGCGATCGGATCGCGGCGCCTTTTTTATTGCGCCGAAGACCGGGAAGAGCGTCTCGGCACCAGCGCTCGACGCTCAGCACAACGTGGTTCATGCGCGGCATCGAGCCAGCGCGCGTGATGGTCAGGCGGCGTCGAGCTGCGACTGGGCGACGATCTTGACCACCCAATCGGCGAAGACGCGCAGGCGGCTGCTGAGGTGCCGGTTCGGCGGATAGACGAGATAGATCGGCATGGGCTCGACCTCCCAATCCTCCAGCACCGGCCGCATGGCGCCGGTCTCGAGGTCGTCCCGCACCATGAAACGCGGTGCCTGGATGACGCCGAGGCCGGCGCGCGCCGCCGCAAGATAGGTAGTGGCCTCGTTCGCAGCCACGGCGTAGCGACCGTTCACCTCGATCTCCTCGTTGCCGCGCTTGAAATAGAACGGCAACTGCTGCCCGGTCTGCGGCCGGAAATAGCCGACGACGTAGCAGTTCTTCGAGAGATCTGAGGGGTGCTGCGGGACCGCGTGGCGCGAGAGGTAGTCGGGTGCTGCGCAGGCGACGAAGCTCATCTCGGTGATGCGGCGCGCGATCAAGGACTGGTCGGTGAGCGCGCCGACGCGAATGGCGCAGTCGACATTCTCCGCCACATAGTCGACCGTCCGGTCCGAAACTCCGAGATCGATCTGGATGTCGGGGTAGCGTTTGTGGAACTCCGGCAGAGCCGGAATGACGATCAGGTTGGCGATCGCGCTGGCCATCTCCACCCTGAGCCGCCCCTTCGGCAGGGTCTGGGCACTCGAAAGGCTGCCGTCGAGTTCGTCGAGGTCGGTCAAAAGGCGGGCAGCGCGTTCGTAGTAGAGCGCGCCATCGGGCGTCACCAGCACCCGGCGGGTGGTGCGGTTCAGAAGTTTTGTGCGCAGATGCGCCTCCAATCCCTGGATGAGATTGGTCAATGTCGCCTTGGGCATATTCAGCGAAGCGGAAGCGCGGGTGAAATTTCCGGTTTCGACGACCCGGAGAAACGCGCGCATGGCCGTGAGCTGGTCCATTTTCAAGAGCCGTAATTGTTCGAGAATACGAATAGTGTAATCAGATTGAAAAGACTATTCCAGACAGAAGACAATGCTATTCTCCCATCGTGGCGTGATGTCGCCACATGTGGGTTTGGCTCGGGCCGAAGGCAAGAGAGATGGGCGAACAGTTCAAAGTGGAGACGATGCAGACGGGCCAAGGCTCGTGCACGGCACGCGTCTACCGCGGCGAGGCCCTGCTCAATCCGCCGCCGATCGTGCTGCACCTGCATGGCGGCTCCTTCGTCGGCGGAACGATCGCCGCCGGCGAGCGCGTCGCCGAGGCACTCGCGGCAGCCGGAGCAGTGGTGATCTCTCCGGAATATTCCGCGGCCTGCCTCAATCCCTTTCCCGCGGCCCTCGACGTCGCCTATGCCATGCTGTCGTCGATGCGCGCGCGCTGCCCGCAGTTCGCACACAAGAAGTCGTCGCTGTTTGTGGCCGGCGAAGAGGCTGGCGGCAATGTCGCCGCCGGGGCCGCGTTGATGGCGCGAGACCAGTATCTGACCGATCTCAAGGGCCAGATCCTGCTGTCGCCGATGCTGGATCCATGCCTGGCAACGGCATCGTTCCGGCAATACTGTCCCCAGTCCTCGGCGCAATCGATCGCCGACGGCTGGCAGCGGTATCTCGGCCAGAACGGTGGCTTCACCCACCCTTACGCCGCGCCGGCTCACTGTACGCGGCTCGCCGGCCTCGTGCCTTCGCTGATCGTGACCAGCGAGCAGTGTCCGATGCGAGACGAGGCTGAAGCCTACGCCGAGCGCCTGCGCAAGGCGGGCGTGGCGGTGGAGTCCCACGTGCTGCCGGGACGCGCCGGATGGTTGCCGCAGAACGCGGATACCGGCGAAAGCTGGTCGGCACAGCAGAAAGAAATTACCGGCATCTTCGCCCGCTTCTTCCAGAAGGCGGGGGCAAAGCCGGCGGAAATGACGGTGCGTTAGGCGGGGCCGCTCCGAGGCTCATTCCCCGATCTGGCATCGAACGCAAAGCGCCGGCTCCCAACCGGCAAGGAGAGAAAAGATGACATCGACAGTGACCCGCCGGGCCCTCTGGGGCGCCGGCCTGAGTATCCTTTTGTCTGTCGGCGGCGGCGCTGCCGTCATGTTCGGCCTGCCGCAGCATTTCGAGGCCGACGCCGCGACCGATGCGTCGGCCGCTGCACCCCCGGCCGTGCCGGTCTCGGTGGCGCGGGCGCAGTCCAAGCGCATCACCACCTGGGAGGAATTCTCCGGGCGTCTCGAAGCGATCGAGCGCGTCGAGGTTCGCCCGCGCGTCGGCGGCGCCATCCTCAAGGCGCACTTCCGCGAAGGCGCACTGGTCAAGCAGGGTGACCTGCTGGTGACGATCGATCCCGAGCCCTACGCCGCCGCCGTCGAGCGGGCGAAGGCCCAGGTCGAGGCTGCCGAAGCGCGTGTTTCGCTTGCCAAGATCGAGCTCGAGCGCGGCCGCAAGCTGGTGACCACCAGCGCCGTGCCGCAGAGCAGCGTCGATCAGCGCGCCAGCGCCTACGACGAAGCCCAGGCCGAGGTGCGCTCGGCCAAGGCCGCGCTGCGCACGGCCGAACTCGACCTGCAATATACCGAGGTCCGTGCGCCGATCTCCGGCCGCGTCGGCCGGCTCGACGTCACCGCCGGCAACCTCGTAGCTGCCGGTTCCGCCTCGCCAGTACTGACGACACTCGTCTCCGTCGATCCGATCTATGCGAGCTTCAACGCCAGCGAAGAGGTGGTCACCACCGCTCTCGCCCGGCTCGCGGCGTCAGCCGGCGGCAACGCGATCGAGCGCCTGCCGGTCCAGGTCGGCACCGCCGCCGACGACGGCACGCCGATCTCGGGCCATATCCAGCTCATCAACAACGAGGTGGATGCGGCAACCGGCACGATCCGGGTGCGCGCGGCGCTTGAAAACGCCGACGGCCGGCTGATCCCCGGACAGTTCGTCCGCATCCGCATCGGCGAGCCGGACCCTGAGGAAAAGCTTGTGATCAGCGACCGCGCCATCGGCTCCGACCAGGACAAGAAGTTCGTCTTCGTCGTCGGCACCGACAACAAGGTCGAGTATCGCCAGGTGAAGCTGGGGCCGAATTCCGACGGCCTGCGCATCGTCGAAAGCGGCCTGAAGTCCGGCGAGAACATCGTCGTCAACGGCCTGCAGCGGGTTCGCCCCGGCGTCGTCGTGGCACCGCAGCAGGTCGAGGAAACGACCGCCTCGATCGCCCAATAATGATCGCCAAATAAATCCCGGCGCCTCTTCGCCCGGTGTGAAGAGGCTCCTGCCTAAGCATCACTCTGCAGACATGGCTGCGCGGCGAGCTTTTTCGCCGCGCCCGCCGGAGGTCTGCCCGAACGCATCCCAAGGGGGATACCATGAACTTCTCACGCTTCTTCGTCGACCGCCCGGTCTTCGCGGGCGTCTTGTCGGTCCTGATCTTCGTGGGCGGCCTGATCGGCATGACCGGTCTGCCGATCTCCGAATATCCCGAAGTCGTCCCGCCGCAGATCGTCGTGCGCGCGCAATATCCGGGTGCAAACCCCGCGGTCATCGCCGAGACGGTGGCGACACCGCTTGAAGAGCAGATCAACGGCGTCGAAGACATGCTCTACATGCAGAGCCAGGCGACCGCCGACGGCCTGATGACGCTGACCGTCACCTTCGCGCTCGGCACCGACCCGGACCAGGCGCAACAGCTCGTTCAGAACCGCGTCTCGCAGGCCGAGCCGCGGCTGCCTGAGGAAGTGCGCCGCCTCGGCGTCACCACGGTCAAGAGCTCGCCCGACCTGACCATGGTCGTGCACCTGCTTTCGCCCAACGGCCAGTACGACATCAACTACCTGCGCAACTACGGTGTGCTCAACGTCAAGGATCGGCTGGCACGTATCGAAGGTGTCGGCCAGGTGCAGATCTTCGGCGGCGGCGACTATTCGATGCGCATCTGGATCGACCCGCAGAAGGCGGCCGAGCGCGGCCTTGCCGCGGGCGATATCGCCAATGCAGTGCGCGGCCAGAACGTCCAGGCGGCAGCCGGCGTCATCGGCGCCTCGCCGTCCGTTCCCGGTCTCGACCTGCAGCTTTCCGTCAACGCGCAAGGGCGCCTGCAGACGCCTGAGGATTTCGAGAACATCGTCGTCAAGTCCGGTGCCCAGGGCGAAGTGACCCGCCTCGGTGACGTCGCCCGCGTCGAAATGGGCGCCTCCGACTATTCGCTGCGCTCGTTGCTCGACAACAAGCCGGCTGTCGGCATGGCCGTCTTCCAGGCGCCTGGCTCGAACGCGATCCAGATCTCCGACGACGTGCGCGAGGCGATGGCCGAGATGAAGCTCACCATGCCTGCAGGCGTCGACTATGGCATCGTCTACGACACCACGCAGTTCGTGCGCGCCTCGATCGAATCGGTCGTCGACACGCTGCTCGAAGCGATCGCGCTCGTCGTGCTCGTCGTCATCATCTTCCTGCAGACCTGGCGCGCCTCGATCATCCCGCTCGTCGCCGTGCCGGTCTCGATCGTCGGCACCTTCGCCGTCATGTACGTCTTCGGCTTCTCGATCAACGCACTCAGCCTCTTCGGCCTGGTGCTCGCGATCGGCATCGTCGTCGACGACGCGATCGTGGTGGTGGAGAACGTCGAACGCAACATCGAGCAGGGCCTGTCGCCGGTCCAGGCGACCTATCGCGCCATGCAGGAAGTCTCGGGCCCGATCATCGCGATCGCACTGGTGCTCGTCGCGGTGTTCGTGCCGCTTGCCTTCATCACGGGCCTCACCGGCCAGTTCTATCGCCAGTTCGCGCTGACGATCGCCATCTCGACCGTCATTTCGGCGCTCAATTCGCTGACGCTTTCTCCGGCACTGGCCGCCCTTCTCTTGAAGGACCACCACGCGCCGAAGGACTGGCTGACGCGGGTGATGGACAGGCTGTTCGGCTGGTTCTTCCGTGGCTTCAACCGCTTCTTCGGGGCAAGCTCGGAAGCCTATGGCCGCGGCGTCGGGCGCATCCTGACGCGCAAGTCGCTGATCATGGTCGTCTATGCCGTGCTGCTCGGCGTGACCTTCACGCTGTTTCGCGCGGTCCCCGGCGGCTTCGTGCCGGCGCAGGACAAGCAGTACCTGATCGGCTTCGCCCAGCTTCCGGACGCCGCCACGCTCGACCGCTCGGAAGACGTGATCAAGCGCATGAGCGAAATTGCGCTCAAGCATCCGGGCGTCGAAAACGCCATCGCCTTTCCGGGCCTGTCGATCAACGGCTTCACCAACTCGTCGAACTCCGGCATCGTCTTCGTCGCGCTCAAGCCGTTTGAGGAACGCAAGACGCCCGAGCTGTCGGGCGGCGCGATCGCCATGCAGCTCAACCAGGAATTCGGCGTCATCCAGGATGCCTTCATCGCCATGTTCCCGCCGCCGCCCGTCCAGGGTCTCGGCACGACAGGCGGCTTCAAGCTGCAGCTCGAGGACAAGAACGGCCTCGGCTACCAGGCGCTCGACGAGGCGGCCAAGGCCTTCCTCGCCAAGGCCTACCAGGCGCCTGAGCTGGCCGGGCTCTATTCGAGCTACCAGATCAACGTGCCGCAGCTCTATGCCGACCTTGACCGCGTGAAGGCGCGCCAGCTCGGCGTGGCCGTCACCGACGTCTTCGAGACGCTGCAGATCTACCTCGGCTCGCTCTACGTCAACGACTTCAACGCCTTCGGCCGCACCTACAGCGTGCGCATCCAGGCGGATGCCAACTACCGCAGCCATGCCGACGACATCGGCAAGCTGAAGGTGCGTTCGCAGTCCGGCGAGATGATCCCGCTGTCGGCGCTTCTGAAGGTCGAGCAGACGGTGGGTGCCGAACGGGCAATCCGCTACAACGGCTTCCTGTCGGCCGACATCAACGGCGGCCCGGCACCGGGCTTCTCGTCCGGCCAGGCGCAGGCCGCCATCGAGCGCATCGCCGCCGAAACCCTGCCGCCGGGCATCGGCTACGAATGGACGGACCTGACCTACCAGCAGATCCTTGCGGGCAACTCCGGCATCCTGGTCTTCCCGCTGGCGCTGCTGCTCGTCTACCTCGTGCTGGCTGCCCAGTATGAAAGCCTGACGCTGCCGATCGCGATCATCCTGATCGTGCCGATGGGCATCATGGCGGCGCTGGTGGGCGTCTGGCTGACCGGAGGCGACAACAACGTCTTCACCCAGATCGGCCTGATCGTGCTCGTGGGATTGTCAGCCAAGAACGCCATCCTGATCGTCGAGTTCGCCCGCGAACTGGAACTGTCGGGCAGCACGCCGGTCAAGGCGGCGATCGAGGCAAGCCGGCTGCGCCTGCGGCCGATCCTGATGACCTCGATGGCCTTCATCATGGGCGTTGTTCCCCTGGTGATATCCACCGGCGCCGGCGCGGAAATGCGCTCCGCCATGGGTGTCGCGGTCTTTGCCGGCATGATCGGCGTCACCGCCTTCGGCATATTCATGACGCCGGTCTTCTACGTGCTGATCCGCAAGCTCGCCGGCGAGCGACCGCTGAAGCACACGGGAGCCCAAATCGAAGCGCCGCACCTGGCGCCCGGAGAATAAGCCTTCTCCTTCCCTTCGCGATCTTCAGGCGGGCCGGATCACTCCGGCCCGTCGAAGCTGCGGCGCTGCGCCTCCGCCCAGGCGCAGCGCCGTTTTGCGTCCGGCGTCACAGCTCCCCGTCCCGCGCCACAGTCGCCCATCTCGCGCAACAGGTCGCCATCTTGCGTGACAGTTTGCTGGCGATCGGATAAACCAGCACCTCCATTCCCAAGGCCTCTCATGGCCATGCAGACGGCATAACGCTAAATGACCTCCACCGATCCGATCGCCAATCTCGCCACCCTCATCCGTTGCCCCTCGGTTACCCCGGCCGAAGGCGGCGCGCTTGCAGCCCTCGAAGCCATGCTGAAGCCGCTCGGTTTCGCGGTCGACCGCGTGATGGCCAAGGAGGCCGGCACGCCCGATATCGAAAACCTCTACGCGCGGCTCGGAACCGAAGGCCCGCATCTGATGTTTGCCGGGCACACGGATGTCGTACCCGTCGGCGACGAGTCCGCCTGGAGCCATGGTCCGTTTTCGGCCGACATCGCCGGCGGCGAGATGTATGGCCGCGGCGCGGTCGACATGAAGGGCGGCATCGCTTGCTTCGTCGCGGCAATCGCCCGCCATGTCGAAAAGCATGGCGCCCCCAAAGGCTCGGTCTCCTTCCTCATCACCGGCGACGAAGAGGGTCCGGCGATCAACGGCACCACCAAGCTCCTGCAATGGGCGGCCGACAAGGGCGAGCGCTGGGATGCGTGCCTGGTGGGCGAGCCGACCAACCCGGACCAGCTTGGCGACATGATCAAGATCGGCCGGCGCGGCTCGCTATCAGGCCGCATCACCGTTCACGGCGTGCAGGGCCACGCGGCCTATCCGCACCTTGCCGACAGCCCCGTGCGCGGCATCCTGCAGCTGACGCAGGCGCTGATGGACCCGCCCTTCGACAACGGCACCGACAGCTTCCAGCCCTCCAATCTGGAAGTGACGACGATCGATGTCGGCAACGGCGCCGTCAACGTCATTCCGGCCAAGGCGACGGCTGCCTTCAACATCCGCTTCAACGATACCTGGACGGCGGAAAGCCTGATGGCGGAGATCATCGCCCGGCTCGACCGTGCCGCGGCAAGCGGTAGCCTGCGTCCGGACCGAGCCCCGGTCCGCTACGAAATCGTCTGGGCCGAGCGCCCGAGCCACGTGTTCCTCACGCGCAACAATGCGCTGATCGACTCGCTCTCCGGCGCGGTCGAGGCCGTCACCGGGCGTCAGCCGAAGCTGTCGACGACCGGCGGCACCTCGGATGCGCGCTTCATCAAGGACTACTGCCCGGTGGTCGAATTCGGTCTCGTCGGCCAGACCATGCACATGGTCGACGAACGGGTCGCCGTTGCCGACCTCGAGACGCTGACCAATATCTATGAAACCTTCATCTTCCGCTGGTTCGGCCATGCCGCTGCTTGATGAGGTGCTTGCCTATATCCGGGGGCTCTGGCTCCTGGCGCAGGGTAACGAAGAAGGCTTCAGCTGGCTCGATTTCAGCGAGAGCGGCCTCTGGCGCTCGTTCACGTCCATGCTCTGGTGCCTGCCGGCGATCGCCGTCACCTGGGCGTCCTGGCGGCTCTACTACCTCTCGGTCATGCCTGACGGCACCACGATCGGCGTCGGCTTCATCTTCAAGCTGCTCGTCGTCGATCTCGTCAGCTGGCTCCTGCCGCTGGTGCTGATCGCCATTCTCTCGCGACCGCTCGGCTTTGCCGGAGCGGTGGTACCGATCGTCGTCACCACCAACTGGCTCTCGGTGCCGCTCTCCTACGCCATGGCGTTGCCGGCGGCGATCCGCGTCGTCATTCCCGGGAGCCAGGGGCTGACGAGCTTCATCTGGCTGACGCTGCTCGTCATCAGCGTTGCGGTGCTCTTCCGGCTCTTGCGGATGGTGACCGGCAACCAGACGCTGCTTGCCTCGGCGCTGACCGCGCTCTTCCTGCTGCCGTCGATGATGATCGGCGATCTCCTGCAGCGCTTCTTCGGCCTGATCCCGACGAGCTAAGACTTCGGGATCAGTAGTCCACCTGAAGGAAATAAAGCCCATCGGGCGGGGCGACGGGGCCGCAGGCCTTGCGGTTGCGGGCTTCAAGCGCTGCCTGCAGATCGTCAGGCGTCCACTTGCCCTCGCCCACCAGCTTCAACGAGCCGGCGAAGGAGCGGATCTGGTTGTGCAGGAAGCTCTGCGCTGTCGCGCGGATCTCGATGACGCCGGCGACAAGCGCGACGTCCAGCCGATCGAGCGTGCGCACCGGGCTCGCCGCCTGGCAATGGGCGGAGCGGAAGGTGGTAAAGTCGTGATGGCCGACGAGGCGCTGGGCGCCCGCGTGCATGGCGTCATGGTCGAGCGGCTTCGGCACCCACCAGGCGCGCCGGGCTTCAAGCGCCAGCGGCGCCGGCCGTGAGATGATGCGGTAGAGATAATGCCGGCGCAGCGCCGAGAAGCGCGCGTCGAATTCCTCGGACACTTCCTCGGCCTCGAGGATCGCCACCCGCTCGCCCGCAAGCCCCAGATGGGCGTTCAGCGCGTTGCGCAGTGTATAGGGCTTCCACGGACGCGTGAGGTCCGCATGCATGACCTGGCCGCTGGCGTGCACGCCGGAATCGGTACGGCCCGCGCCGCGGATCGATACGGTCTCGCCGGTGAGGGACAGGATCGCCTTTTCGATCGCCCCTTGCACGGACTCTCCGTTGTCCTGTCGCTGCCAGCCGACATAGTCCGAGCCGTCATACTCGACGGTCAGCTTGAACCGCGGCATCAGCCGACCCTCGTGCCGGGCGCCACCGGCGTTCCGCGCAGGAAGTCGGCCGCGTCCAACGCCTTGCCGCCGGCGCGCTGCAGGCGGGTGAGCCGAACGGCGCCCTCGGCGCAGGCAATCGTCAGATTATCGTCGAGCACCGTGCCGGCCTCGCCCACGCCGGAAGCGGGCTGCGAGTTCAACACCTTGATGCGTTCCGGCTTGCCGGCGATCTCAAGCTCGAACCAGGCGCCCGGGAACGGCGACAGGCCGCGGATATGGTCGTGCACCGCGCGGGCGGAACGGGCGAAATCGATGCGGGTTTCGGTTTTGCTGATCTTCTGGGCATAGACGACACCGTCCTCCGCCTGGACCGTCAGCGGCAGGTCGCCGGCCTCGAGCTTCGCCATCGCTTCCCGCATCAGGCTGGCGCCGACCTGCATCAGTCGGTCGTGCAGTTCGCCACCGGTCATCGTCTCGCCGATCTGGACCGTCTTGGTGAGGGCAACCGGGCCGGTATCGAGCCCCTTTTCCATCTTCATCACCATCATGCCGGTCTCGTGGTCGCCAGCCATGATCGCGCGCTGGATGGGCGCTGCCCCGCGCCAGCGCGGCAGCAGAGAGGCGTGGCCGTTGTAGCAGCCGAGCTTGGTGCCGCTGAGGATGGCCTCGGGCAGAAGCAGGCCATAGGCGACGACGACGGCGACGTCGGCGTCGAAGTCGCGGAAGGTCTGGCGATCCGCCTCGTCCTTGAAGTTGACCGGCGTCAGCACGGGAATGCCCAGAAGTTCGGCCGCCTGGTGCACCGGCGACTTCTGCAGGTCGAGCCCGCGACGGCCGCCCGGCCGCGGCGGCTGGGTGTAGGCGGCGACGATCTGATGGCCGGCCTCGGCCAGTGCCGCCAGTGTCGGCACCGAAAATTCCGGCGTGCCCATGAAGATGATGCGAAGCGACAAGGCGGTAACTCCGTCCTTTCAGATCACTTCATGCGGGGAAACGGCGAAATGATCTCATTCACTAAAACAGGACAATTCCAGGAAAGCCGTTTCACGCTCTTTCCTGGAATGTTCAATGGGTTCCCGCCTGCAAGCTTTCGCGCGGCCGTCCGCGATCGAAGGCTCAGATCGCCTTGGCGCCGCGCGTCTTGGCGGCCTTGGTGAATTTGCGGATCACCATGTCGCGCTTGAGCTTGGAGATATGGTCGATGAACAGCACGCCGTTCAGGTGATCGATCTCGTGCTGCAGGCAGGTGGCGAGCAGGCCATCGGCCTCGATCGTCTGTTCCTTGCCGTCACGGTCCAGATGCTTGACGGTGATGACAGCGGGGCGCTCGACCTCGGCGTAATAATCCGGGATCGACAGGCAGCCTTCCTCGTAGACCGAATAGGTGTCGGACGAAGCGACGATCTCGGGGTTGATGAAGACAAGCGGCGTCTTCTCGTCGCCTTCTTTCGAAACGTCGAGCACCAGCATGCGCCTGGCGACACCGATCTGGATCGCGGCAAGGCCGATGCCGGGGGCATCATACATGGTTTCGAGCATGTCGTCGGCCAGACGGCGGACGTCCGCGTCGACGGTTTCGATCGGCGTGGAAACCTGGCGAAGCACAGGATCGGGAAGGATGATGAGCGGCTTGATGGTCATGATGCTCCCATAGCCGATCTTTCCATCGACGCGCAAGGAAATTGCCTTGCCACCTGCGGCACCCGTTCGCCCCTGGCCGGGCATTAACCTCGACGCGCATCTGTTCTCGTTTTGATCTACACTTCGCGAGAGAATCTGTTAGGTTTGGCGCATGGAACCTGCGCCCCTTCCCTTCGCCCAGCCGCTGTTTTTCATCGGCACCCTGCCGGTCACCCTTGGCCATCTGGCGATTGCCGCCGGCCTTGTGGTCGTCGTTGCCGGTCTGATGGCGTTGTCGCGCCGACGTAATCCCCGCGACGACGAGCGGCAGGAACAGATGGCAATGCTGCTGGCCGCCCAGACGGAGATGCAGGGGCGGGTCGCGGCGATGGCCGAGGTGTTCGGCGCCCGGCAGGCGGAACTCAACCAGACGCTCAGCCAGCGCATCGACGGCATGACCCATCGCATCGGTACCTCGATCAGCGAACAGACCAAGGCGACGCATGAAAACCTGCGCCGGTTGCAGGAGCGCCTCGCTGTCATCGACACGGCCCAAAACAACATTCAGTCGCTCGCCAAGGATATGGCCGGGCTTCAGGCGATCCTCTCGAACAAGCAGACGCGCGGCGCCTTCGGCCAGTCGCGCATGGAAGCGATCATCGCCGACGGGCTGCCGATGGGCGCCTTCGAATTCCAGGCGACGCTGTCGAACGGGGTGCGGCCCGACTGCACCATCCGCATGCCGAATGGCCAGCCGCCGCTCGTCATCGACGCCAAGTTTCCGCTCGAAGCCTGGAACGCAATGCGTGACGCGCCGACCCCGGAACGCCGCCAGCAGATCGCCCAACTCTTTCGCCGCGACATGGAAACGCATGTGCGCGATATCGCCGGCAAATATCTGATCCCGGGTGAAACGCAGGACACCGCCTTCCTCTTCGTCCCCTCGGAATCGATCTTTGCGGAGATCCACGAGCATTTCGAAGCGATCGTGCAGAAGGCGCACCGCCAGCGGATCGTCATCGTCTCGCCCTCCCTGCTCCTGTTGTCGATCCAGGTGATCCAGGCGATCCTCAAGGATGCGCGCATGCGCGAGCAGGCGCACCTGATCCAGGGCGAAGTCGCACGGCTGATGGAGGATCTCGGCCGTCTCGACGAGCGCGTGCGCAAGCTGCAGGGCCATTTCGCCATGAGCCAGAAGGATGTCGAGGACATCCTCGTTTCCTCCAGCAAGCTCACCCGCCGCGGCGCCAAGATCGAGGCCCTCGAATTGCAAGCGGAAGGCGGCACACGGGACGCTGGCGAACCACGTGCCCCGGTCGACAATCGCGTCGGGCAATTGCGCCTGCGGGTGGTTGACGAGGACTGAGGCTGTCGGGCACTCTCCGGCCCAATTCGCAAAGCCGACAGGATACCTACACATGATTACTGTTTTTGGGTCCATCAACATGGATCTGATCGCCACCACCGCACGCCTTCCGAAGCCCGGCGAAACCGTCGCCGGCACCGGCTTCTCGACCGCCGCCGGCGGCAAGGGCGCAAACCAGGCGCTGGCCGCACGGCGCGCCGGCGCCACGGTGCAGATGGCAGGCGCAGTAGGCAAGGACAGCTTTGCCGACGGCGCGCTCGAACTGCTGAAGGGTGCCGGCGCCGACCTGTCGCTGACCAAGACGGTCAGCGAACCGACCGGCACCGCCCATATCCTCGTCGGCGGTGATGGCGAAAATGTCATCGTCGTCGTCGCCAGCGCCAATGCGACGGTCAATGAGGCCGATGCTGAAAAGGCAGTCGATGGCATGAAGCCCGGCGACACCTTGATGCTGCAGCTCGAAATTCCGGCCGCCTCGGTCGAAAAGGCGCTCACCGCCGCCAAACAGAAGGGTGTGCGCTCGGTCATTAACATTGCGCCGCTGACGCCCGAGGCAGCCCGCCTTGGCCGCATGGCCGATATCGTCATCGCCAACGAAACCGAATTCGAACTGCTCGCCGGCAAGAGCGGTATCGGGAGCACTGAGCGCGAAGAGGCGATGAAGGCGCTGCACGCCGAGACCGGCCAGACGGTCATCGTCACGCTCGGCGCCGAAGGTGTTGTTGCCGTTCATGCAGGTGAGATCCAGCGCGCCAAGGGCCTGAAGATCGAGCCGGTCGATACCGTCGGCGCCGGCGACACCTTCTGCGGCTACCTCGCAGCCAGCCTCGATGCCGGTATCGCCTTCCCCGACGCCCTCCGCCGCGCAGCGGTCGCGGGTTCTCTCGCCTGCCTGAAGAGCGGCGCCCAGCCTTCGATCCCGCTCGCCGCGGACGTGGCATCGCGCCTCTAGATACCGCACCTGAAAGCGCACGCTTGAGACGGGCGATATTCGCCCGTCTTTATTTTGCGCAGGCCCCTGCCCGCATTGTTTTCCCCTTCCCGACGGCCGCTTGCGCAATCCGGACAGACGATGTCGCGGACATAAAACTTTGCGCCTAATTTTATGCAAGCGACGCGTAAAATAACGTCCGTGTTGGCCCTATCTTAAGATTCTCCAGTCTATTCAGGACCCTGAGAAAACCGGCCGAAGCGCCTGGTCGCCTCCAACATGCCGGTCGGCATCTGACGCTCCATGATGGAGTTCACCCCCATTGCGAAATGCGTCCACCGCAGGTGAAAACCTGCGGACCTCCCAGCACGTGAGGATTTCATGTTCAAGTTCCAAGCCAAATCGCTGGCGACCAAACTGATCGCGGTGACAGGCGGCACGATCGCACTTGTCCTGCTTGCCTCGAATTTCGTTCTCATCTCCCAGACCCAGGACCGCGTCGAAACGCTGGTCCTCGAGCAGGCAAGCGGCGAAGCCCGCGCGATTGCCTCCGACATTGCCGGCGACATCGGCGAGCTTGCAAGCGCTGCCCGCTCGATGGCGGGCATCCTTGGCCGCGCACATGCCGAAAAGTCGCTGGAGCGCACCGGGGTGATCAACATCCTCAGGGCCAACCTCGAGCAGAACCCGTTTGCCTTCGGCAGCTGGTTCGCGGAGGAGCCCAAGGCCTTCGACGGCCACCAGGAAGACGTCGTCAACAACAAGGAACTGGGCGGTAACGACAAGGGCATCTTCACGCCCTACTGGTCGAAGAGCCGCACCAACGAAATCCAGTACTCCACTTTCGGCGCTGACTACGCGGCCGAGTGGTACAAACTCGCTGCCAAAAGCGGCAAGGGTGCAATCACCCAGCCCTACACGGCACAGGACACCGACGTTCCGACCGCGATGAGCTCGATCGCCTACCCGGTCATGTCCGGCGGCAAGCTTCTCGGCGTCACCGGCGTCGACATTTCGCTCGCTTCGCTCGGCGATGGCCTCTCGAAGCTGAAGCCCTTCGACACCGGCCGCGTCTACCTGCTGTCGCAGACCGGCAAATGGCTGGTCGCGCCGATCCCGGACCTCCTGCTCAAGGAGTATGACGGCGAAGGCAACGACGTCGTCAAGAACGCGCTCGCCTCCGGCAAGCCGGGCATCATCTCCAACCTTTCCTATGACGGCAACGAGCCCTTCGACCGTCTCGTTTATCCCTTCACGCTCTCGGGTGTGAACACCAGCTGGATTGTGCTCGTCGACGTGCCGCGCACCGCGATCAACGCGCCGGTCAAGGATCAGACCTACATGATGATCGTCGGCGGCCTCGTCGTACTCGGCGCCGTTCTGCTTGGCCTCTATCTCGCCGTTCGTGGTTTCGTGCAGAAGCCGCTGGCGAGCCTCGTCAAGGACGTGAACGACCTCAGCCACGGCGACTACACCAAGGCGATCGCCGGCCAGGATCGTTCCGACGAAACCGGCGAAGTTGCCAAGGCGCTCGAAGGCTTCCGCCATCAGCTTGCCGACACCAAGCGTCTCGAAGGCGAAGCCCGCCATGAGCGCGAACAGGCCGAGCGTGAACGCGGCCGCTCCGAAACCGAACGCGCCGAGTCGAGCGCGCTTCAGCGCGACATCGTCGCTCGCCTCGGCAAGGGTCTCTCGCACCTGTCGTCCGGCGATCTCGCCTTCCGCATCACCGACGACTTCCCGGGCGAATACGCCCAGCTCAAGCGCGACTTCAACGCGACGATGGAAAGCCTCGAAGAGACGATCCGCACCGTCAACCATTCGGTCGTCAACATCAGCAACGGCACCAGCGAAATCAGCAGCGCCGCCAACGACCTGTCGCACCGCACCGAACAGCAGGCTGCAAGCCTGGAAGAGACCGCAGCTGCCCTCGACGAGCTGACCTCGCAGGTCAACGCCAGCGCAGAGAACGCCAAGGTTGCCGCGAAATCAGTGGACGTGGCCAGCAGCGACGCCGGACAGTCGGGCGAAGTGGTGCAGAAGGCGATCGCCGCGATGAAGGGCATCGAGCAATCCTCGCACGAGGTCAGCCGCATCATCGGCGTCATCGACGAAATCGCCTTCCAGACCAACCTTCTGGCACTGAACGCCGGTGTCGAAGCGGCGCGTGCCGGTGACGCCGGCAAGGGTTTTGCCGTCGTCGCCCAGGAAGTGCGCGAACTCGCCCAGCGCTCTGCCAATGCCGCCAAGGAGATCAAGACCCTGATCAACACCTCGGCCGGCCAGGTGCGTGAAGGCGTCGATCTCGTCGGCAAGGCGGGCGGCGCACTCGAAAAGATCGCCGAGCAGGTGGTGCAGATCAACGGCCTCATCCGCCAGATCTCCAGCTCCGCTTCCGAACAGGCCGTCGGCCTGAAGGAGATCAACTCGGCCGTCAACCAGATGGACCAGGTCACCCAGCAGAACGCCGCCATGGTCGAGGAAACGACTGCGGCCGGCATGGCGCTCAACGAGGAAGCGCGCACGCTCAACACGCTCGTTGCGCGCTTCCGGGTCGCGCAGGCGACAACAACGGCCCAGCCGTCCTCCGCAGCGATGCTGCGCGGCACGGCCGAGCGCATGCGCGCGGCCGAACGCCCTGCTCCGACCCCGGCTCCCGCCCGCGAAGCGCGGCCCGCCCCGGCCGCAAGCCCGGCGCGAAGCAATTACTCGGCTTCGACGCAGCGGGTGCTTACCCAGACCTCCGGCGCCAACGCGCTTGCCCAGGACAACTGGGAAGAGTTCTGATCAGCGGAACGAGAAAAGAAAACGGCGCCTCTAGGGGCGCCGTTTTCATTTGGAGTACGATGACCGAACCGAGGTTCAGATGCGGGCCAGCCGCTCGGTCAGAAGATCGAAGAAACCCTGGTCGTCGACGAAGCGCATGACCTTGGCGTTGTGCGGCCGGCCGGTGACCTGCCACCAGTCGACAACGGTCATGCCGGCCGTCAGCTCCGACTTGGTCTCGACCGCGACGTTGCAATCGCGACCGGTGAAAAGCTCGGGCCGCAGCAGATAGGCAATGACCGTCGGGTCGTGCAGCGGGCCGCCATCGGTGCCGTATTTCTCGATATCGAAGCGCTCGAAGAATTCGAGCATCTCGGCCATGGCGATCGCCGGGCGGCTGCCGATGTCGCGGATCTTCTGGACACGCGCCTTGTGGGTTAGCACCCGGTGCGTGACGTCGAGCGGCATCATCACGATCGGAATGCCCGAACGGAAGACGATGTCGGCGGCTTCCGGATCGACATAGATGTTGAACTCTGCGGCGGGCGTGATGTTGCCGCCTTCGAAGAAACCGCCACCCATCATCACCAGCTCCTTGACCCGCGGAGCGATGTCAGGCGCCTTCTGCAGGGCCAGCGCGATGTTGGTGAGCGGACCGAGCGTGCAGAGCGTCACGGTGCCCTCTGGCTCCTTTCGCAGCGTCTCGACGATGAAGTCGACCGCATGCTGCTCCTCGAGTTTCATCGTCGGTTCGGCAAGCTCCGGGCCGTCGAGCCCGGTCTTGCCGTGCACATGCTCTGCAGTCACCAGCGGGCGGGCGATCGGCTTGTCGGCGCCGGAGAACACCCGAACTTTCGGCCGGTCGCAGAGTTCGCACAGGATGCGCGCGTTGCGGGCCGTCAGCGCCAGCGGCACGTTGCCGGCAACTGCGGTGATGCCGAGCAGGTCGATCTCTTCCGGGCTGCCGAAGGCGAGCATGATGGCGGCGGCATCGTCCTGCCCGGGGTCGGTGTCTATGATTATCTTTCTCGGCACGGGCACTTTCTCGTCCTCCCTGGATCACGGTGTTCGGCGCGATCGATACGTTGCATTGGGCCGGACGGGAGTGAACGCCCAAGCGTTCCTTGGTCCCATTCCCGGATTCTGCGAGAGCGGACTATGATTTGCGTGCACGCCGGAGGCAAGCGGCTTGCACTCATTGCGCACAGCTACCATATTGCGGAAAGGATGCTGCAAGGCAGGTCCGAACAACGGTCGCTTGATCTCGCAAGGACTTGAAGAATGAGCCGAATTACCCCTTTTACGAGCCCGCTTCTGCTGGGTTTCGATACGATGGAAAAGACCCTTGAGCGGATCGCCAAGGGCAACGACGGATACCCGCCCTACAACATAGAACGCGTTCGCGGCGATGCCTCGACCGACGAACCGGAACGGTTGCGCATCACGCTCGCCGTGGCAGGCTTTTCCGAAGAGGATCTCGAAGTCACCACCGAAGAGAACCAGCTCGTCATCCGCGGCCGGCAGATCGACAACGGCGACCGCGATTACCTGCACCGCGGCATTGCGGCACGCCAGTTCCAGCGCACCTTCGTTCTTGCCGACGGCATGAAGGTTCTGGGCGCGGAACTGCGCAACGGCCTGCTCTCCGTCGACCTCGTCCGTCCCGAACCGGTTCGTATGGTAAAGAAAATTAACATTTCAGTCCCAGAGTAGGATAACCGGCGGGATTCTCCCCTCACCGGCGACCACGGAGTGTCACCATGGGACTGAAAGACATCAGCTCGTCGCTGTCGAAGAACGACCTCGCGCATCTCGGCGAAGGCGAAATCGGCTACATCCGGAAAATGCGCTCGGAAGAAGTCTCGCGCTGCTTCCCGGAAGCACCGGAGATGGGACCGGGTATTGATCTCTGGGCGCTGTTCGGCGCCGATGGCACGCCGATCCTTTTGACAGACAATCGCTCCAGCACCTTCTTCAAGGCGGCCGAGGACGATCTGAAGACCGTTACCCTGCACTGACAGGCTGCCGTCCATGGCGGCAGCGCCATGAAGTTTGATTGAAAGCCGTCGCTCGAGAGAGCGACGCAGGCCGGAGCGGAAGCCGCTTCGCACTGGAATTGATCTGCAAGCCCGCAAGTCCGGACGGAAAACCGCTTCGCACTTTTCCTGGAATTGCTTTAGACGCGCCGGAAGGTGAGATAGGCGGAGCTGCGCCCTTCCCTGCGTGCCTTGGCCTCGTAGCGCGTGCTCGGCCACCCCTCATAGGGCGTCAGCCAATCGGAAGCCTTCTCTGCCGTCCACTCGAAGGCCGCGTGATCGCGGCAGTGCAACAGCGTCCAGTTGACGTAGGTATCGATATCCGAGGCGAAGCAGAACACGCCGCCGGGCTTCAGCACGCGGGCGAAGCGGTCGAGATTGACCTTGGAGACGAAACGGCGTTTCCAGTGTTTGCGCTTCGGCCACGGGTCCGGATAGAGCAGGTCGATCTGGTCGATCGACGCGGCCGGCAGCCAGTCGAGCACCTGGGTGGCATCGTCGTCATAGAGGCGAATATTGCTGACGCCGCGCTCTTCGATATGGCCGACGAGCTTGGCCATGGAATTGACGAAGGGTTCGACGCCGATAAAGCCGGTGGACGGCGCTTCGGCCGCGCGGTGGATCAGGTGCTCGCCGCCGCCGAAACCGATTTCGAGGCGCATGCGGTCCACGCCCTCAGGATAGAGCGTCTTCAGGTCCGCCGGCGCCGGGTTCGAAAGGTCGAGCTTCAGGGTCGGCAACACGGTTTCCAGGTGCCCCGCCTGCCGCTCGCGCAACGGCTTGCCCTTGCGGCGGCCGAAGAAGGCCTCGGTTGCTCTGGCGCGGCGCGGTTCGGTCATGTCGTCTTTCCCTTGGTCATACCGATCCTGGATCAGGCCAACCCAAAATCAAAATGAACGAAGCGGGCGCTCCTTGTCGGAGCACCCGCCCTGATTTTCGCAAACGCCTGATAGCAGGACGTTGCGCTATCTTCAATGCGCGGCGTGACGCCGCGCCGATCGCCTGTTTAGGCGGCAGCGCGGCCGTTGACGGCGCCGCCCTCTTCGATCGCAGCCTTCAGCGGCTTCACGAGGTCGAGCTTCTCCCAGGAGAAGGAACCGTCGCGGCCAGCCTTGCGGCCGAAGTGGCCATAGGCAGACGTCTTGGCATAGATCGGCTTGTTGAGGTCGAGATGACGGCGGATGCCGGTCGGCGACAGGTCCATCGTCTTGCGGATCGCATCTTCGACCTGGTCTTCCGAAACCTTGCCGGTGCCGTGCAGGTCGACATAGATCGACAGCGGCTGGGCAACGCCGATCGCGTAGGACAGCTGGATCGTGCAGCGGTCGGACAGACCGGCGGCAACGACGTTCTTTGCCAGGTAACGGGCAGCATAGGCGGCCGAACGGTCGACCTTGGTCGTGTCCTTGCCTGAGAATGCGCCACCGCCGTGCGGTGCGGCACCGCCATAGGTGTCGACGATGATCTTGCGGCCGGTGAGGCCGGCGTCGCCGTCCGGGCCGCCGATGACGAACTTGCCGGTCGGGTTGATGTACCAGGTGCAGTCGTCGGCGATCTTCAGATCGTCGAGGGCTTCGCGGATATAGGGCTCGACGACCGCGCGAACCTTGGCCGAATCCCACGTGTCATCGAGGTGCTGCGTCGACAGAACGATCGAGGTGACTTCCGTCGGCTTGCCGTCGACGTAACGAACCGTGACCTGGCTCTTGGCGTCGGGGCCGAGCTTGGCGACTTCGCCCTCGCCCTTCTTGCGGGCAGCGGCGAGCAGGTTGAGGATGCGGTGCGAATAGTAGATCGGCGCCGGCATCAGCTCGGCGGTTTCGCGGCAGGCGTAGCCGAACATGATGCCCTGGTCGCCAGCACCTTCTTCGCCCTGCTTGTCGGCAGCGCTGTCGACGCCCTGCGCGATGTGGGCGGACTGGAAGTGCAGGAGCACGTCGATCTTCGCCGTCTTCCAGTGGAAGCCGTCCTGCTCATAGCCGATCTCGCGGATCGCCTTGCGGGCCGCGGACTTGAACTTCGAGGGGTTGATGACGTCGTTGCCGTCCTTGTCCTTCTTCAGAAGGCTCGGCGGCAGACGCACTTCGCCGGCGATCACGACGCGGTTGGTGGTCGCCAGCGTCTCGCAGGCGATACGCACGCCCCAGGGATCGACACCGGTCTTGGCCGCTTCACGGTAGACCAGATCCACGATCTCGTCGGAGATACGGTCACACACCTTGTCCGGATGACCTTCGGCTACGGATTCACTCGTGAACAGGTAGTTTGCACGCATGCGGGAAGTCCCCTCAATGAAGAAAAAGCGCTGGCACGGTGTTAGTGGTTTTGCGACCGAAAAACAAGCACACAACGACATAAATATATCTTTATATCGCCATTGCAGCCAATCACTTTGGTGCGCCGGAGGGAAAGGCGCGCAAGAAAAAAGCGGCACAAATGGCCGCTTTGTTTTTCAAGTCCCGACGGGGAACGTTGGAACTATTCGCTTTCTGCTTCCGCTGCGAGTGCCTTGACGAGATCGACAAGCCGGCGGCGAACCTTCGGGTCGGTGATCTTGACGAAAGCGCGGTTGAGCTGCAGCCCCTCGGAGGACGACAGGAAATCGACGACGTAGTTCGAGCTGGAAGCTTCTGCCATGCCCGACTGACCGGCATTGTTTTCGCCCGGGGCATCCTCGAAGAAGAAGGAAACCGGAACGTTCAGGATGCCGGAAATGTTCTGCAGCCGGCTGGCGCCAACGCGGTTCGTGCCTTTCTCGTACTTCTGGATCTGCTGGAAGGTGATCCCCAGACTTTCGCCGAGCTTCTCCTGGCTCATGCCAAGCATCGTACGGCGAAGACGAATCCGACTTCCGACATGAATGTCGATCGGGTTCGGCTTCTTCTTGTTTTCGATCATATCTGCGTTCCCAAACACGCTGTTTCGTTTATCCATCGCCCGGCATGAGACCTACGCTCACCGAAGCGACCGCCAGGGTGATAAGGACAGAGCCAGCACAACAAGGACGATGGTGCGGACCACTATGCAATTTTAGGGGTTTTAGGTCAATTCTTCCTAATATTAAAACTAACACGCGAAAACACTGCAACCAGAAGGAGGAAGATCGCACCCAGCCAGAAAACGCGGCTTCGCATAGCGTCGTCCAACGGGGTAGGCATCCTTCCCGGCAGAAGTGTGTCGACCACTCCCCTATAATTGTAGGATAATCCTACCATTAAAACCCCACGTGCATCAACAATTGCTGATATACCGCTGTTTGCCGCTCGGACAAGGGGGGTGCCAGTTTCTACGGCCCTTAATTGTGCCTGATGGAAATGCTGACGCGGGCCCGGCGTATCTCCGAACCAGGCATCGTTGGTGATATTGAGAAGCACATCGGCCCGCCGCGCGGCCCCGTCGATCTCATCCGGGAAGATCGCCTCGTAGCAAACGAGCGGATAGAGCGTGCGGCCACCGGGCAGCGTCAGCAACGAACGGCTCTTTGCCGCAGTGAACCCGCCGGGCATAGACGCGGCGACCGAACTCAGCCCCCAGGACGACAACAGGTCCTCGAAGGGAAGATATTCGCCGAATGGCACCAGATGCACCTTGTCGGCAGCGCCGATGATCTGGCCCCGACCGTCGATCATATAGATCGAGTTGTAGTAGCGGGGCGGCAGCCCGGCGCCGGCATCCTCCACGCGCACCGCGCCGGCAACCAGGATCTGGTCGTCATCAAGCACCTCGGCGATGCGCGCCAGTGCGTCTGGATTGTCGGTGAGGATGAAGGGGATCGATGTCTCGGGCCAGACGACGATATCCGGCCGCTTGCCGTCTTTCTCCGGAGCGACCGCGGTGAGGGCCAGATGCTCCTCGAACACGGCGGCACGTTCGCCGTCATCGAGCTTCTTTGCCTGATCGATCACCGGCTGGACGAGGCGTACGGTCAGCGGCGGTTCAGGCGAGGCCGGCGCCGGCTGCGCCAGGCGGTAGAAGCCGAAGCCCACATGGGCGGCAAAAAGCACGACGGCAAGCGAAAGTCCGATCCGGCTCCCCCGACCCGTCGCGATCAGGGCGGGTGCCGCAAAAACGAAGACGGCGAGCATGTTGATGGTCGCGAGATTGACGACGCTTGCCGACTGCATCATCAGCGGCATCGGCATGGCCGCATAGCCGATCGCATTCCAGGGGAAGCCGGTAAAAAGGAAGCTGCGCAACCATTCGGCAAGGCCGAAGCCCAAGGCGAGTGCGGCGATACGCCCGACGCCATCGGACCAGAACAGGCGCGCGATCAGCGTTGCCAGCGCATAGAAGAGTGCGAGAAAGGCCGGCAGACCGACGACGGCGAGCGGCAGCGCCCAGGCAAACTCATCGGCCTCGACGAGCAAGGCATTGCCGAGCCACCAGAGACCCCCGAGGAAGTAGCCGAAGCCGAACCACCAGCCGACAACCGCCGAGGGCCAGAGCCGCCGAATGAAGCCACCATCCGGATTTCCGGTCGCACCATCAAGCAACCAGACGAGGATCGGGAAAGCGACGAAGGCAAAGGCGAAGATGCCGAAGGGCGGCTGCGCTAGAACCGCGATAAGCCCCGCGAAGAAAGCGAGCAAAGCCCGGGGAAACCCGGAAAGTAACATCACCCTGCCAGCCAGTCTCACCATGCAGCCTCCAGTCGATCCCGCCGCCTGCCACGGCGAAGGAGCGAAACAACACCCGAATCAATCGGGGCCAGTCTTCCAAAAAACCGGCTGTTTGTCCCCTTTCGGGGCTGGATTAGGGGGCAAGGCGAAGGTTCCGGCGCTTGGTCGGCGCTTACGACAACGGCTCAGGAGACATCGCAGATAGGCGAAAAGGGATTACCCGCGCGCAAAGACGCGCGGGAACCGGACGATTACTGTTCGTCCGCCGTGGCCTCGGGGGCGGCTGCACCGTTGGCGCGATTGATCGCTCCGGCCTCCGCAATCGTCTCGCCTTCCGGCCGCACAACGCGGCGGCGGGCGGGCGGGCGCTTGCGCATGATGCGGACGCGCTTCACGCGGCGCGGATCGGCATCGAGGATCTGGAACTCGAAACCCGGGATCGCCTGGACGACCTCGCCGCGCACAGGAATGCGGCCAAGCGAGGCGAAGATCAGGCCGCCGAGCGTGTCGACGTCTTCGAGCTGCTCGCGCACGTCGAAGTCGGGACCGATCGCCGCGGCGATCTCTTCCAGCTCGACACGGGCGTCGGCGATGAAGACATCGTCCGAGGTGCGCGCGAACATGACTTCGTCGTCGTCGTGCTCGTCCTCGATGTCGCCGACGACCATCTCGACGATGTCTTCGAGCGAGACGAGACCATCGGTTCCGCCATATTCGTCGATGACGAGCGCCATCTGGATACGGGCCGCCTGCATGCGCTGCATCAGGTCGGAGGCCAGCATCGAAGGCGGCACGAAGAGAAGCTGGCGGACGATGCCCGCCTCTTCCAGCGACTTGCCGAGATCGACGCGCGCAAGGTCGAAACTTGCCTTGGGCGAGCGCGGCGCCTTTTCGGACGCAGCTGTCGTCGAAGCCTGGGCCTTGCCGTTGCGACGGCGATTGCGGGCCTGTTTGGTGACGTAGGACAGCAGGTCGCGAATGTGGACCATGCCGCGAGGGTCATCGAGCCCTTCGCTGTAGACCGGCATGCGCGAGCGGCCGGATTCCTCGAAGATCACCATCAGCTCGCCGATGGTGATGCTCTGATCGACCGCCTCGATGTCGGCGCGCGGGACCATGACGTCCTCGACCCGGACCTCGCGGAAGCGCAGGATGTTGTTGAGCATCGCCCGTTCGCCAGGCGAAAAGACCGTGTTGCTGTCGGCATCGGTCTGCAGCGCGTCAGCAAGATCCTCGCGCAGGCTCGATGGACTTGCGCCGCGCAAAAGGCGCGCGGCCCGGCTCCAGAAGGTGGAAGTGGATTTCGTGCCCTCGTGTCGAGTGGCGGTGCTACTACTGCCCGCCTCCGCCTCTCCGGAGGCATCTGCCTCCTCGGTCGCCAGCGCGACGGGCTGTGTTTTATAATCGCTCATCGGTCCAAACTGTTAATCCGGGGTACGATCCCCGTAGGGGTCAGATAAGCCAAGACGCGCCAAAATGCGAGTCTCCAGGCTTTCCATTCTTTCGGCTTCGTCATCTTCCATATGATCATAGCCGAAAAGATGCAGGAATCCATGCACGAGAAGATGCGTCAGGTGCTGATCGAAGGACTTGTCGAGCTCCACCGCCTCGCGCTCGAGCGTTTCGCGGGCAACGATGATGTCGCCGAGCATCGGCCCGGGCATCTTTCCGGGCGTCACGGGAAAGGCGGGGAAGGACAAAACGTTGGTCGGTTTGTCCTGGTTGCGCCACTCGGCGTTGATCGCCCGCATGGAGGCGTCGTCGGTGAAGACGAGCGAGAGCTCCGGCGGCACCTTCGGCAGCGGCTGCTTTTCTTCGCTTGCGAGAAAGGCTGCCGCCGCCTCGAGCACGGGCGACGAGAAAGCGAGCAACGCCTCTTCGTCCGGCCAGTTGCCCTCTTCCACGCTGATCTGGATATCCAATGCCGTCATGATCGCAGCGACCGCCTGTCAGCGGTCGCCCTGCTCGCTTTCGTCGTGCACGGCCGTGTGGGACTCGTAGGCCCTGACGATGCGCGCCACCATCGGATGGCGGACGACATCGGCATCCTTGAAGCGGACGACCGAGACGCCCTCGACGCCCTTCAAGATCTGCAGCGCCTCGACCAGGCCCGACTTGACGCCACGCGGCAAGTCCACCTGGCTCGGATCGCCGGTGACGATCATCCGGCCGTTTTCACCCAGGCGGGTCAGGAACATCTTCATCTGCATTGATGTCGTGTTCTGCGCCTCGTCGAGGATGACGGCGGCGTTGCCAAGCGTACGACCGCGCATGAAGGCGAGCGGCGCGATTTCGATGACGCCGGCGGTAATCGCGCGTTCGACCTTGTCGCCCGGCATCATGTCATAGAGCGCGTCGTAGAGAGGCCGAAGGTAAGGATCGACCTTCTCCTTCATGTCGCCCGGCAGGAAGCCCAGGCGCTCGCCCGCCTCGACAGCAGGACGCGACAGCACGATGCGGTCGACGGCGCCGCGCTCAAGCAGCTGTGCGGCATGGGCAACGGCAAGATAGGTCTTGCCGGTACCGGCGGGGCCCACGCCGAAGACCAGCTCCGAGCGCTCGAGCGCACGGATATAGGCATCCTGCGTCGGCGTGCGCGCAGCGATCGTCTTCTTGCGCGTCGAAATCTGCGCCATTGTCAATTTGGCTTTACGCTCCATGGTCGGCAATTGTAGCTGATCGTCGGCGGCAACCGCCATACGGATCGCGCCCTCGACATCAGACGTATCGATCGACGCGCCGCTCTGCAACCGCCCGTAGAGATAATCAAGAGCTCGGCGGGCCTGGTTGGTGGCGACGACGTCACCCGAGATCGCGACGGAATTGCCGCGCGGCCGGGCGTCGATGCGCAGGCGCTCTTCGAGAAGCTTCAAGTTCTGATCGAACTGGCCGAAGAGCTCGCTGGCGAACCGATTGTTCTCGAAGGTCAGCACGAAGTGATTGGCGTCTGTCGCAGTTGTTTTCGACTGGCGCGTGGATGAAGAGATCAATTCGTGTCCGTTCAAGCGGTTCAGGCTCCTTGTGTTCGGTCCTTACCCGATCATCTCCGCAAACAGGCTGTTCGGCCCGGCCTTGATGATTCGCACCTTGATAATGTCACCGATTTGCGATGCTTTTGCATCAACATTCACCGGCTGAAGCCACGGCGAACGCCCGACGAGCTGGCCGGGCATGCGCCCTTCCTTCTCCAAAAGCAGGTCGATTTCGCGGCCGACGCAGGACTCGGCAAAGGCGCGCTGCTGGGAAAACAGCAAAGCCTGCAATTTTTCCAAGCGCTTGGCTTTCACGTCCTCGGGAACCTGGTCGCCGAGCTCGGCGCCCGGCGTGCCGGGACGGGTCGAATATTTGAACGAAAATGCCTGTGCATAACCCACGGCCTCGACGAGGCGCATGGTGTCTTCGAAGTCCTCGTCGGTCTCGCCGGGGAAGCCGACGATGAAATCGCCCGAGAGCGCCAGGTCCGGCTGGACGGCGCGGATGCGCGCGATCAGCGCCAGATATTCCGCCGCCGTATGCCTGCGGTTCATCGCCTTCAGGATGCGGTCGGAGCCCGACTGCACCGGCAGGTGCAGGTAGGGCATCAGCTTTTCCATCGAGCGATGCGCCTCGATCAGGCTGTCGTCCATGTCGCGCGGATGGCTGGTGGTGTAACGCAGCCGAGCGAGGCCCTCGATCTCGCCAAGGCGTAAAAGCAGGTCGCCAAGGCCCCATTCGCGGCCATCGGGCCCGACGCCATGCCAGGCGTTGACGTTCTGGCCGAGCAGGGTGATCTCGCGCACGCCGCCCTCGACCAGCTTCTCCGCCTCGGAGACGATCTGGGCGACGGGGCGGGAAACCTCGGAGCCGCGCGTATAGGGCACGACACAGAAGGTGCAGAACTTGTCGCAGCCTTCCTGAACCGTGAGGAAGGCGGTGACGCCGCGCAGGCGGGTCTTTGCCTTGTCGGGTGCCGGCAGGTGCTCGAACTTGTCTTCGACGGCATAGTCCGTCTGCACGACGCGCTCGCCGCTGCGGGCGCGCTTCAGCGCCTCGGGCAGGCGGTGATAGGTGGTCGGGCCGATCACGAGATCGACGGCAGGCGCGCGCCGCAGGATCTCGTTGCCTTCGGCCTGCGCGACGCAGCCGGCAACGCCGATCACCATCTCGCGGCCTTCCTTGGCCCTTTCCGTCTTCAGATCGCGCAGGCGGCCGAGCTCGGAATAGACCTTCTCCGCCGCCTTTTCGCGGATGTGACAGGTGTTGAGCAGCACGAAGTCTGCGTCTTCCAGCACGTCGGTCGAGACATAGCCGTCGCGCGACAGGGCGTCCGTCATGCGGTCGGAATCGTAGACGTTCATCTGGCAGCCGTAGGTCTTGACGAAGACCTTGCGGGCCGGGGCGCGCTCGTCGCCCGTGGCGGGCGTCGTCGACAGAAGGGCAGTTTCCTGGGTCATGCCGGGTTCTTTAGTGCAAAGTGGTCGGAAGTTGAAGTATTTTCGGCGCGGCCGCCCTTGCCCGGGACGTCTCAGGCCCGCCCGCGCAGACGATCCGACAACATGCTGCGGATGCGTTGTTCGACCGTACGGCTCACTTCCTTGCGATTGGTGTGGCGGTCGTAGTCGATCGCCTCACCGAAATCGACATCGACCTCGATCGCGCCCTCGCGCAGGATGCCGAGCAGATGCGGCACCAGTTCGGTATCGCCCGGCCAGGCGGCGATCGGCCGGTTGAAGCGGCCCATCGGCATGCCGTGGATGCCGGTATAGGAGATCGCGACCGGCTGCACATGCACGAGGCCGGTCGGCGAATGCGGCACGGCGGAAGCGGCCGCACCGAAAAGCGAGGTCTTGATCTCCAGCAGACGGTTGCCGTCCGAGGTCGTCCCCTCGGGAAACAGCACGACGATTTCGCCGGCGGCCATGCGCTCGCCGATTTCGCTCACCTGCTTGCCGGTCGAGCGCTTCTGTTCGCGCTCGACGAAGATCGACGCCTGCAGCCGGGCAAGCACGCCGAAGACCGGCCAGCCCTTCACCTCGGACTTGGCGACGAAGACGACGTCGGCAACCGAGGAAAGCACCAGAATGTCTTTCCAGGAGGCATGGTTGGCGCAGATCAAAAGCGGCCGGCGGCGATCCGCCATTCCGTGGACGCGCACCTTGATGCCGAGAAGGTAGCAGGCGAGCCGGTGCCAATATCGCGGCAGACGGCGCCGGGGTTTCAGGTCAAGCCAGAGGCAGACGACCTGGATCGGCATCAGCACGAGCGAAACCAGCGCCAGAAGCGCTGCGAAGATCGCGATCCGTAGCCAATTGACCATCCGGGAAGAGTTTTCCTGCGCGAGACCTTGAGAATCGCGATGATCTTCAGCCGAACCGCGGCGCGATCATCGTGACCTGTTCCAATTGGGTAAAGCGGGATGCGGGCGGAAGACCGCCTTGGCCTTCCTCATCCTGCTCCTGTCCGTGTCGGGACTAGCGAAGATCGAGCCGCATGACAAGCGCGGCGGTCCGCTGGCCGGCCTTGTCATGGTAATAGGCGCGGCGTTCGCCAACCTTGTTGAAGCCAAGCTTACGGTAAAGCCCGATTGCCGGCTGATTGGTCTCGTCCACTTCGAGGAACAGGGCCTCGGAGCCCTTGACCAGCGCTTCGCGCATCGCCGCCTGCATCAATCGCCAGCCGAGACCGGAGCGGGCATAGCGCGACTCGACGCCGATCGTCAGGATTTCCGCCTCGCCGGCAACCGCACGCGACAGGACAAACCCACCGAAGGCCGGGCGGAAGCTGCCATTGGTCTGCCGGGCGACAAAGCCGAACACCGTTTCCTGCACCAGAAGCGCATGGATTTCGCCATCGCTCCACGGGGACGCGAAACGCTGACGATGCAGCGCCGCCGCGGCGATGAGGTCCGCTTCCTCCAGGGGGAAGATATCGAACTCGGTACGGCGGGTGAAGTAATCGGTAAAGCTCATCTCGGTCTATGCTCGGGCAATCGCGAAGCCCGCCTGCGGCTTGGCGTCGGGGCCTCTGAGATATAGCGGACGCGGCTTGGCCGAGGCTGGATCGGCAGCGGCGCCAAGGGCGGCAACCGCGGCAACATCGATGAGTTCTGAAGATTTGGACGGCAGATCGGCAGCGACGAGATGCGCGCCGGAGCCGCCAATGACGCCGTCGAAATCGGCGTAGCGTTCGCGGGCACTTTCGACGGAGAGGGCTTCGGGCTCGCCTGTGGCACTGCCGGTCGCATCGAAAGCCTGGAGATAGACCTCGTCTCGCTTGGCGTCGATGGCGACGAGGACGGGCTTTCCGGCAGCCGTGCGGCGCAGTCCCTCGGCGACGACGGCAAGCGTCGAGACGCCGACGGCGGGTTTGCCGAGCGCCAGAGCCAGGCCACGAGCGGCCGCGACACCAACGCGAATGCCGGTGAAGGATCCCGGGCCAACGGTGACGGCGATACAGTCGATAGCGTCAAGCGACCGGCTGGACGCAGCCAGCGCCTCGTCGACGAATTCCATCAGCCGCTCGGCATGTCCCTTGCCGAGATCGGCCCCGGAACGCCCGAGCACGGCTTCCGTTTCGCTGTCATAGACGGCAACGGAGCAACCGGAACCGGACGTGTCGAGCGCAAGTACAATCATTTCAACGCAGGATCTTTCAGACGCCACAAGCCGCAAAGCCGATCGGGCTTTGCGGCAAAATCGATACGCGAAACCGGCGCGCCGGACAGGCGCGCGCTCTATCAGACGGCCTCGACGGCCTCCACCTCGGGAACGAAGTGGCGCAGCAGGTTCTGCACGCCATGCTTCAGCGTCGCGGTGGACGACGGGCAACCGGAGCAGGCGCCCTTCATGTTGAGGAAGACTGTCCCGTCCTTGAAGCCGCGGAAGGTGATGTCGCCGCCATCCTGGGCGACGGCCGGACGTACGCGGGTTTCCAGGAGTTCCTTGATCGTGGCGACGATCGTCTCGTCACCCTCGTCGAAGAACTCGTCTTCCTCGTCGGACTGCTCGGCGCGGCCGCTGCCAGCCATGATCGCCTGGCCCGACATGAAGTGCTCCATGATCGAACCGAGGATCGCCGGCTTCAGGTGCTGCCATTCCTGGCCTTCCTTGGTGACGGTGATGAAATCGTAGCCGAAATAGACGCCAGTGACGCCCGGGATCGAAAACAGCCGTGCCGCAAGCGGCGAGCCGGCGCGTGCTTCTTCCTCGTCGCGGAATTCGGCCGTGCCGTTTTCCAGGACGACCTTGCCCGGCAAAAACTTCAGCGTCGCCGGGTTCGGCGTGGCTTCGGTCTGAATGAACATGTCTGTCTCCGTTTCGCCGGGAGCGGCATCCGCCCAGCTTTTTAGAATAATTCAAAAGAATATAGGAGCATGGCTCTCGGCTCGCAAGAGCACATAGCGACGCAGGTCAGCTAAGCGCGTCGATCTCCTCATCCGTCAGGGCATCGGGGATGACCGTGACGGGGATCGGAAAGGCCGCGGCCTTGCCGGCAATGGACGACACCAGCGGACCGGGGCCTTCCTTCGCCGAACCGGCTGCGAGAACCAGAATGGCGATATCGCGATCCTCTTCGATCGCCGCGTGGATCTGGTCGGTCGCCGTGCCCTCGCGGATGACGACCTCCGGCTCGATACCGATGCGCTCGCGCACCGATTGGGACACCTTGGCGAGCGTCGCCTCGGCCTCCTCGCGCGCTTCCGCACGCATGATTTCCTCAACCCCCAGCCATTGCTGGAAGTCGCCGTCGGCGATCACATAGAGCAGGACGAGGCCACCATTGGAATTCTTGGCGCGCATGCCCGCATAGTGCACGGCGCGCCCGCATTCCGGGGTATCGTCTATCACCGCCATGAATTTGCGGCGGTGTCCTTCAAGTCGAGAGAGTCGGGTCGAGACCATAGGGTGAACAATACATCCCGCGCGAGCCGCCGCAAGGTCTGATTTTTGCGTTTCGGACGAGGACACGGAAAAGTGCCCGAGGCTTCCGGTCGAGGCTCCCTTCGGCTGGCGAAAGCCGACCATCAGAATGAAATTGGGCCCGGGAGTTCCCCGGACCCAATCAATTTACTGCAGGAAGCCGATGATTTCGCGCACTTCGCGCATCGTCTTTTCTGCCCGCGCCCGCGCCCGCTCGCCGCCATCCCTGAGGATCGCGTCGATATGGGCGGTGTCGCCCATCAGCCGGCGCATCTCAGCCGTGATCGGCGAGAGAACCTCGACCGCAAGGTCGACCAGCGCCGGCTTGAAGACCGAGAACTGCTGCCCACCGAACTCGGCGAGCACCTGTTCCTTGGTCTTGTCCGACAGCGCCGCGTAGATGCCGACGAGGTTTTCGGCTTCCGGACGGCCCTTCAGGCCGTCCACTTCGCTCGGAAGCGCGTCCGGATCGGTCTTGGCCTTGCGGATCTTCTTCGAGATCGTCTCGGCGTCGTCCATCAGGTTGACGCGCGAGAGATCAGAGGGATCCGACTTCGACATCTTCTTGGTGCCGTCACGCAGCGACATGACGCGCGGTGTCGCGCCACCGATCAGCGGCTCGACCGGCGGGAAGTACGCATGGATCGGCTCCTCGCCGACGACCATGTCGACGCCGTAGCCGGCACTGCGGATATGCTCCATGAAGTCGATGTTGAACTTCTGGGCGATGTCGCGCGTCAGTTCCAGGTGCTGCTTCTGGTCGTCGCCGACAGGAACATGGGTGGCGCGATAGACGAGGATGTCGGCCGCCATCAGGCTCGGATAGGCGAGCAGACCGAGCGAGGCGTTCTCGCGGTCCTTGCCGGCCTTGTCCTTGAACTGCGTCATGCGGTTCATCCAACCGATACGGGCGACGCAATTGAAGATCCAGGCGAGTTCCGCATGCTGCGGCACGGCCGACTGATTGAAAACGATGTGCTTCTTAGGGTCGATGCCCGAAGCGATGAAGGCGGCGGCGATCGAGCGGATCTGCCCCTTCAGGTCCTCATGCACGAGCTGCGCGGTGATCGAGTGCAGGTCGACGACGCAGTAGATGCAATCGTTGTTTTCCTGCAGCGCCACGAACTTGCGGATCGCGCCGAGATAATTGCCGAGATGGAGATTGCCCGTCGGCTGAACGCCGGAGAATACGAGCGGCTTGAATTCGTTCATGTCGTCCTCAATAGGCTGGTGGAGGGCCCCAGGGCCGGCTGGCCCATGTTGCTAACGGCATGGCTTATGCACGCAGGATGCAAGGCAATCAAGGGGCCCGGCGAGGCACCCTCATGCCGCCGGCTGCAGCAGATCCCAGTGGTTGCCGAACGGGTCGCTGAAGACCGCCACGGTGCCATAGGGTTCATGGCGCGGCGCTTCGAGAAAGACGACGCCTGCGGCCAGCATCGCCGCATGGTCGCGGGAAAAATCGTCGGTGAACAGGAAGAAGCCGACCCGGCCGCCGGTCTGGTTGCCGATCGCCGCCTGCTGGCGCTCGCCGTCCGCCTTGGCGAGCAGCAAAGCCGTCTCGACAGCACCCTTGGGGCGAACGACGACCCAGCGCTTGGTCGCATCGAGGACGGTGTCTTCGACGAGATCGAAACCGAGCTTGCCGCAATAGAAGGCGATGCCGGCATCGTAATCCGGCACGACCAGGGCAATGCGTGCAATGGTCTGGCGCATCATTCGCTCGCCTCAGGTGCTGCGGCGGGCGCTTTCGCCCCGCGCTTGATGTTGCGGCGGATCATCCCGAGGCTCGCGCCACCGAGCCCGAAGGCAAGCGCGAAGTAGATCACCATGGCGACCGCGACGAGACCCGTCAGCGTCGTTGCCCGCGTGAAGAGCGAGGCTGCCGAGGACAGCTCGAAGGCGAACCAGTCGACAGCATAATATAGCGCCGCCGCCATGCCCGCCGCGGCGATGACGAGACGCGGGATGCGGGTCAGAAGCGGGATGTCCCTACCCCAATGGCCGCGCCAGACAAGCGTTGCGAACAGAAGCACGGCATTCACCCAGCCGGCAACGATCTCGGCGGTGGCAATGCCGCTGGCGCCAAGCCGCGGAAATAGGGTGAGCGCCAGGGACACGTTCACGACGACGGAAATCGCAGCGAAGATCATCGGCGTGCGCGTGTCTTCGCGCGCGAAGAAGCCCGGAATGAAGGCCTTGATCAGAACGAAGGCCGGCAGGCCGAGGCCGTAGATTGCCAGGATATGACCGACGATGACGGTCGAATCGGCCGAGAACTTGCCGCGCTCGAACAGCAACCGGACGATCGGTTCGGACATGACGAGAAGAGCGGCCGCGGCCGGCAACGTCAGGAACAGCGTGAATTCGACCGAGCGGTTCTGCAGGTTCGACGCCTCGTTGACGTTGCCTGAACGCAGCGCGCGGGCAAGTTCGGGCAGAAGCACGGTTGCGACCGCAATGCCGACGACACCGAGCGGAAGCTGGTAGATACGGTCGGCATAGACGAGCGATGACACCGCACCTTCCTGCGCCGAGGCGATGTTGGTGTTGATCAGAAGGTTGATCTGGGTGATGCCGCCGGTGATCGCCGCCGGGAGCGCCAGCACCAGAAGGCGCCTGACGTTGGCGGTCATCTTCGGGCGGCGAAGGCCGATCTTGATGCCGGCGTCGCGCACGGCGATCCAGACGATCGCAAGCTGGACGAGACCGGCGGCCATAACGCCCCAGGAGAGGCTATAGCCGACCGCGATCGGATCTTGGCCCGCATACCAGGCATAGCCGAGCACGCCGATGAGGATGAAATTGAGGAAGACCGGTGCGATGGCCGCCGCGAAATAGCGGTGCAGCGAATTCAGCATGCCCGCCATCATCGCCGCCAGCGACATGCAGGCTAGATAGGGGAACATGATCGCCGCAAAGACGATGGTGCTGCCGAGCTTTTCCGGGTCGTCGGCAAAGCCGGGTGCGATCAGGTTGCTGACGATGAAGGGCATCGTCAGTTCCATCGCGATCGTCAGGAAGAGCAGGACGGTAAAGAGAACCCCGAACACTTCTTCGGAAAAGCGACGCGCCCCGTCCATGCCGTTCGCCTCGATCTCCCGGGCAAACAGCGGCACGAAGGCGGAATTGAAGGCGCCTTCGGCAAAGAGGCGCCGGAAGGTGTTGGGCAGACGGAAGGCGGTGTTGAAGGCGTCGGCAACCGGGCCGGTGCCAAGCGCTGCCGCCATGAAGGTTTCGCGGATGAAGCCGAACAGGCGGCTTCCGAGCGTCGCGCCGCCGACGGTTGCAAATTTCTTGACCAGACTCATGTTTCGGCTTTTGTCGTTCTGTGAGCGGAGGAAACGCCGGGGGGCGGCGCGATGATGCCCGACGGCATGCGGTCGCGCGCTTCGTCCCCTTCCCCGGCCATGACGGCCTTGAGGCGTGCGGCAATGTTCATCTGACGGTTTTCACTCGTCACCTTCTGGCCGACGAGGTCGGTGACGTAGAAGGTGTCGATCACCTTCTCGCCGAAGGTGGTGATGTGCGCCGAGGCGATGTCGAGCGAAAGATCGGACAGTACGGCGGTGATCTCGGACAGGAGGCCCGGACGGTCGAGGCCTTCGACCTCGATCACCGTGAACTTGTTCGACAGCGTGTTGCTGATCGTCACTTCCGGCGTCACGGTAAACGCCTTGGTGCGCTTCTTCACCTTGGTGCGGCTGGCAATCACCTCCGGCAGGCGCTTGCGGCCCGAAAGCACGTCCTCGATCAGCTTGCCGATGCTCGCAGCCCGGCGCATCTCGTCCTCATCGACGGCGAACTCACGGTTGACGAGGATGGTGTCGAGCGCGCGTCCGTCCGAGGTCGTGAAGATCTGCGCGTCGACGATGTTGGCGCCGGCGGCCGCACAGGCCCCGGCAATGACCGTCAGAAGCCGCGGATGGTCCGGCGAAAGCACGGTGATTTCGGTGATCGCGTGGAACTGGTGGGTGCGCACCATGGTCGCGAGAGCCTTGCCGGCGGCATCCGCCTCGCGGATGAAGCGCGCATGCCGGATCTGGTCTTCCAGCGCCACCGTCAAAAGATACGGCTGGTAGTGCAGGCGCACATAGTCGTCGCGTTCCTTTTCGGACCAGTCCGTCAGTGCCTCGCCGAGCATGATCGCAGCATGGGCCGCACGCTCCTTGCGCGACAGTTCCGAAAAGCCGCCCGACAGCAACAGCTCGGTCTCGTAATAGAGCGTGCGCAGCAGCTGGCCCTTCCAGCCGTTCCAGACGCCGGGGCCGACGGCGCGGATATCGCAGACGGTCAGGACGAGGAGCATCTTCAGCCGGTCGAGCGACTGCACCCGTTCGGCGAAATCGACGATCGTCTTGCGGTCGTTGAGGTCGCGCGTCTGGGCGACCATCGACATCAGCAGATGCTCTTCGATCAGCCAGGCGACCAGTTCGGTCTGCTTCGGCGACAGCCCGAAGCGCGGGCAGAGCTTGCGCGCCACCTTGGCGCCGGCGGTCGAGTGATCCTCGGGCCGGCCTTTGGCGATGTCGTGCAAAAGCACGGCGACATAGAGCGCCTCGCGGTCCTCGATCCCCGGCATCAGCTTGGCGACGAGAGGATGGGCCTCCTCCTCGATGCCGCCCTCGATGCGCGACAGCACATCGACGGTGCGCAGCAGGTGCTCGTCGACCGTATAGTGATGATACATGTTGAACTGCATCATCGAGACGATCTTGCCGAAATCCGGAATGAAGCGACCGAGCACGCCCGCCTCGTTCATGCGGCGCAAGATCAGTTCCGGCTTGCGGCGCGAAGTGAGGATCGACAGGAAGAGACGGTTCGCCTCCTCGTTTTCGCGCAGCGCCGGCTTGATCAGGCTCAGCGACCGCGTCACCTGGCGCAGTGCGGCCGGATGGAATTCCAGCCCGTTGATATCGGCGATGTGGAAGAAGCGCAGCAGATTGACCGGATCGCGCTTGAAGACGTCGGGGCTTGCAAGCGCTATGCGACCGCCGTCGTCGACGAAATCGAGCGTACCGGCGATCTTGCGGCTGCGATGGGTGAAGCGGCCGATGATGCCGGAAATGCCGGGCGCGTCCTTGGCCTGCTGGTCTTCGAGCGCTGCGCAGAAGATGCGGGTGAGATCGCCGACGTCCTTGGCCACCAGGAAGAAGTGCTTCATGAAGCGTTCGACGGCGGACAGGCCAGGATGGTCATGGTAGCCGAGCGCCTCGGCGATCTCGCGCTGGATATCGAAGGAAAGCCGTTCCTCGGATTTGCCGGTGAGGAAATGCATGTGGCAGCGCACCGCCCAGAGGAAGTCCTCGGCCTTCTGGAAGAGCTGGTACTCCTGCCGCGAAAGCACGCCGAGCTTGACGAGGTCGGCAGTGTCCTTCAGCCGGTAGAAGTATTTGGCGATCCAGAACAGCGTGTGCAGGTCGCGAAGCCCGCCCTTGCCTTCCTTGACGTTCGGCTCGACGAGATAGCGCGTGTCGCCCGCCTTGCGGTGGCGCTCGTCGCGCTCGGCCAGCTTGGCGGCGATGAAGTCCGGGCCGGTGTTGCGCACGATCTCGTGGTCGAAGCGGGTTTCCAGTTCGGCGCAGAGCGTCTGCGAGCCGCAGATGTAGCGCGTTTCGAGGATGGCCGTACGGATCGTCATGTCGGCGCGCGACAGCCGGATGCACTCGTCGATGGTACGGGTGGCGTGGCCGACCTTGAAGCCCAGATCCCAGAGGATATAGAGCATGAACTCGATCGCCGGCTCAGCCCAGACGGCCTTCTTGACCGGCAGCAGGAACAGAAGATCTATGTCGGAACCCGGCGCCAGCGTGCCGCGGCCATAGCCGCCGACCGCCGTCACGGCGATCCGCGACGCCGGCGGTGCATTGGCGGCGTCGAAGATCTCGTTCAGCACGAAATCATGCAGGACCGTGATCAACTGATCCTGGAGCCAGGAAATACGCTCGGCGCAGAGAATGCCGGCACCGTCGGCATTGAACAGTTCACGGGCCTTTGCCCGGCCAGCGATGTTTGCCTGCTTGAAAGCCGCGAGCAGCGCCTGACGCATCGGGTCGCGCTGTTCGGCATGGGCCGAGGCGATGAAGTCGCATTTCGCCCGGAGCGCTGCGACGTCGAGAATTTCGGGAAAGGAAATGTCTTGTCTGCCCATGAAGTGCCGAGGGGCGCCCTGTCCGACTGGTTGCGTGGTCGTTCGCTGTCAAGCGCTCCTGCATGATCCTTGCGACCGAGGCCGAATAAAGACCAAACAGCAATCAAGCGCCGCGCCCGCAAAGGCGCGCGGCGCTGTATAGCCTTTTTACCGACGGCTTGCACAGGAAAAAGGCGCGTAGCGCCTAGGCCAAGGATTGCCGGAATGCGGGCGGGAAACCGCACGCACGTTCCTCACCCCACCTTGGCGGCGCTCACTTCCTTCTTCAGCGCATAGAGCGCATCGAGCGCCTCGCGCGGCGTCATGTCGTCGGGGTTCAGCGCCTTCAGCGCCTCGTCGACCTTGGAGTTTCCGGCGGGCTTCACCTCTTCGCGGCGGATCGCCACCTGGAACAGCGGCAGATCGTCGATCAGCTGGCTCGCCGGGTTCTTGCGATCGGCGTCCTCGAGCTTGGCAAGCACGTCCTTGGCGCGCGCCACGACCGAGGCCGGCAGACCGGCGAGACGGGCGACCTGAATGCCGTAGGAGCGGTCAGCAGCACCCGGACCGACCTCGTGCAGGAAGATCACGTCGCCGTGCCATTCCTTGACGCGCATCGTCGCGTTGGACAGACGCGCGAGCTTCTCCGACAGCACGGTCAGCTCGTGGAAGTGGGTGGCAAACAGGCCACGGCAGCGGTTGGCCTCATGCAGATGCTCGACAGCCGCCCAGGCGATCGAAAGGCCATCGAAGGTCGCGGTGCCACGGCCGATCTCGTCAAGGATCACCAGCGAGCGATCGGTCGCCTGGTTGAGGATCGCTGCCGTCTCGACCATCTCGACCATGAAGGTCGAGCGGCCGCGCGCCAAATCGTCGGAGGCGCCGACGCGGGAGAAGAGCCGGTCGACGATGCCGATATGGGCGCTCGCAGCAGGCACGAAGGTGCCCATCTGAGCCATGATCGCGATCAGCGCGTTCTGGCGCAGGAAGGTCGACTTACCGCCCATGTTGGGACCGGTGAGCAGCCAGATCGCGCCGCCCTCCTCGCCCTCGGGCGGAGAGAGATCACAGCCATTGGCGACAAAGGCATTCGACGCCTGGCGCTTCAGCGCCTGCTCGACCACCGGATGGCGGCCGCCGTCGATCGCAAACATGCGCGAGCGGTCGACGGTGGGGCGGGCATAGGCCTGCTCCTCGGCGAGAACCGCAAGGCCGACGGAGACGTCGACGGTCGCAAGCGCCAATGCCGCCGCCTTCAGCGTCTCGGCAGCAGCGACGACCTCTGCCGTCATCCGGTCAAAGGCTTGAAGCTCGATCGACAGCGCGCGGTCGGCGGCGTTGGCGATCTTGCTTTCAAGCTCGGCCAGTTCCGTCGTGGTGAAACGCATCGCGTTCGCCATCGTCTGGCGATGGATGAAACGGGCGCGGCCGGCATCCGTATCGGTCATCGAACCGGCATTGCCCGCCGTCACCTCGATGAAATAGCCGAGCACGTTGTTGTGCTTGATCTTCAGCGACTTGATGCCGGTCTCTTCGGAATATTGCAGCTGCAGGCCGGCGATCACCCGACGCGACTGGTCGCGCAGGCCCCGGACCTCGTCGAGCTCGGCATTGGCGCCTTCGCAGACGAAACCGCCGTCGCGTTTCAGAAGCGGCAGCTCGTCGCCAAGCGTCGCGTCGAGCAGGCCGAGCAGACCGGCGGGCAGCGCATCGATTGCGGCGCGCGCTTCCTTTAGTTCGTCCGAGAGCGTGCCGGCAGCCATCAGTCGAGAAATCGAGGCAGACGCATGCAAGCCCGCCTGGATGGCGCCGAGATCGCGCGGGCCACCACGGCCGAGCGCCAGCCGTGACAGGGCACGCGGCATATCCGGCGCGCGACGCAACGCATCGCGCAGGTCGCCGGCAAAGGACGGCTGGTCCGCCAGGATCTCGATCGAATCGAGACGCTCATTGATACGGTCCGGGTCGGTCAGCGGTGACATCAGCCGCTCGGCCAGAAGCCGGGCGCCGCCGCTTGTCACGGTGCGGTCGAGCGCCTTCAGCAGCGTGCCTTCGCGTGCGCCGGACAGCGTCTTTACCAGTTCCAGATTGCCGCGGGTCGCCGGGTCGATGAAGAGCGTCGAGGCGGCACTTTCGCGCTCGGGCGTGCCGAGTGCCGGCCGTTCGGCAAGCTGGGTCTTTTCGACATAGGAAATGGCCGCAGACGCCGCTGCGAGTTCGGCGCGGGAAAACGTGCCGAAACCGTCGAGCGTCTTGACGCCGAAATAGCGGCTGATGCGCCCTTCCGCCGTCGCGCTGTCGAACAACACTGCCGGCTGCGGCACGGCAACGCGGCCGAGCACGTCGAAGACCGGACGTAGTTCCGGGTCGTGAAAGACCGTATCGGCCAGGATCAGTTCGCGCGGCTCGATGCGCAGGATATCTGCAAGCAGTCGGCTCTCGGCGGTCTCGGCGAGGCGAAAGATGCCGGTGGAGATGTCGATCCAGGCAAGCGCGTAGGCAGACTCGGACCCGCTCTTGATCCGCGCCAGCGCCATCAGATAGTTGGTCTCGGACGGCGAAAGCAGTTTCTCTTCGGTGATCGTGCCCGGTGTGACCAGGCGCACGACGTCGCGGCGCACCACCGACTTGGCTCCGCGCTTCTTGGCTTCCGCCGGGTCTTCCACCTGTTCGCAGACGGCGACGCGGAAACCGAGACCGATCAGCTTCTGCAGGTAATCGTCGGCCGCATGCACCGGCACGCCGCACATCGGGATCTCCTGCCCCATATGCTGGCCACGCTTGGTGAGCGTGATGCCAAGCGCGCGCGAGGCTTCGACCGCGTCTTGGAAGAACAGCTCGTAGAAGTCGCCCATGCGGTAGAACAGCAGCGAATCCGGGTTGTTCGCCTTGATCTCGATGAACTGTTCCATCATCGGCGTCGCCGTGGAACGGCTTTCCTCGCTCGCCAATTCGGCTGCGGATAAAACCTCCCCCGCGCGGGTCGAATAGTCTGTCACGAAATTCATGATTGTCCCGAAAAAAGAGATGGCACACTATCGCCAAGGAAATATAGACGACAACCATAAAGAGGCGCGCCGCAAGGCTCGCCCACAGGAGGATTGAGGAAACATGCCGGCCACCGACAAGACCGATCGCACCATGACGAGCGTCACCGCGCAGGAAGCGCTCGATTTTCACTCGCAGGGTCGTCCCGGAAAGCTGGAGATTTCTCCCACCAAGGCGATGGCCACCCAACGCGACCTGTCGCTCGCCTATTCGCCGGGCGTTGCCGTGCCGGTGAAGGCGATCGCCGAGGATCCCAACACCGCCTACGACTATACGACGCGCGGCAACATGGTCGCCGTCATTTCCAACGGCACCGCCATTCTCGGCCTCGGCAATCTCGGGGCGCTCGCCTCCAAGCCGGTGATGGAAGGCAAGGCGGTTCTGTTCAAGCGCTTCGCCGACGTGGATTCGATCGACCTTGAGGTCGACACCGAAAACGTCGACGAGTTCATAAACTGCGTGCGCTTCCTCGGGCCCTCCTTCGGCGGTATCAACCTTGAAGACATCAAGGCGCCGGACTGTTTCATCATCGAGCAGAAGCTGCGCGAGGTCATGGACATCCCGGTGTTCCACGACGACCAGCACGGCACCGCGATCATCGCCGCGGCGGGCCTCATCAACGCGCTGGCGCTGACCGGCCGCGACTTCAAGACGACGAAACTCGTCTGCAACGGCGCGGGTGCCGCCGCCATCGCCTGCATCGAGCTCATCAAGTCGATGGGCTTCAATCCGGAAAACGTGATCCTGTGCGATACCAAGGGCGTGATCTTCCAAGGCCGCACCGAGGGCATGAACCAGTGGAAGTCGGCCCATGCGGTCAAGACCGACCGCCGCACGCTCGCCGAAGCGATGGACGGCGCCGACGTGGTCTTCGGTCTTTCGGCCAAGGGCGCGCTGTCGGAGGACATGGTGCGCTCGATGGCGCCGCGGCCGATCATCTTCGCCATGGCCAATCCGGACCCGGAAATCACACCTGAGGAGGTTGCCCGCATCCGCGACGACGCGATCGTCGCCACCGGCCGTTCGGACTATCCGAACCAGGTCAACAACGTGCTCGGCTTCCCCTACATCTTCCGCGGTGCACTGGACGTGCGCGCAACGACCATCAACGACGAGATGAAGATCGCCGCTGCCGAGGCGCTCGCCAGCCTTGCCAAGGAAGACGTTCCCGACGATGTCGCCGCCGCCTACCAGGGCAACCGGCCCCGCTTCGGCCCGCAATACATCATCCCGGTCCCCTTCGACCCGCGGCTGATCTCGGCGATCCCGATGGCGGTCGCCAAGGCGGCGATCGAGAGCGGCGTCGCCCGCAAACCGATCACGGATCTCGAAGCTTATGGCCGCCAGCTTTCCGCCCGCCGCGACCCGATCGCCTCGACGCTGCAGCGCATCTACGAGCGCGTCCGGCGCCAGCCGAAGCGCATCGTCTTTGCCGAAGGCGAAGAGGTGCAGGTCATGCGCTCGGCCATCGCCTATGCCAACCAGCAACTTGGCACCGCTATCCTGCTCGGCCGCGAGGAACGTATGCGCGAAACGGCGGAACGCGAAGGCATCGACCTCGACCGCCCCGGCATCCAGATCGTCAATGCGCGTCTTTCCAAGCGTGTCGGCGCCTATACGGACTATCTCTATGCCCGCCTGCAGCGGAAGGGTTTCCTCTTCCGCGACGCCCAGCGCCTGATCAACAACGACCGTAACCACTTCGCCGCCTGCATGGTGGCGCTCGGGGACGCCGACGGCATGGTGACGGGTCTCACCCGCAACTATTCGACGGCACTCGAAGACGTGCGCCGCTGCATCGATCCGAAGCCCGGCCACCGCGTCATCGGCGTCTCGATCGCGCTCTGCCGCGGCCGCACCGTGCTCGTCGCCGACACGGCGGTTCACGACATGCCCTCTTCGGAGGAGCTTGCCGATATCGCCGAGGAAGCGGCCGGCCTCGCCAAGCGTCTCGGCTACGTGCCGCGCGTGGCGATGCTTGCCTATTCCACCTTCGGTCATCCCCAGGGCGAGCGTTCCGAGCGGGTGCGCGAGGCGGTCAACATCCTCGACAAGCGTCGCGTCGATTTCGAGTATGACGGCGAAATGGCCGCCGACGTGGCGCTCAATCCGAAGGTCATGGAGCAATACCCGTTCTGCCGCCTATCGGGCACCGCCAACGTGCTCGTCATGCCGGCGTTCCACTCGGCATCGATCTCGACCAAGATGCTGCAGGAACTCGGCGGCTCGACGGTGATCGGTCCGTTGCTCGTCGGCTTCGACAAGTCGATCCAGATCGTCTCGATGTCGGCCAAGGATTCCGACATCGTCAATATGGCGGCGATCGCGGCCTATAACGCCGGCATGTAGGACCGGTATTGCCGGTCCGGCGGCTGCTCCATTTCGGTGCAGCCGTCTCCGTTCGGGTCAACGCGCGACCCCGATTGGTAGCAATTCGAAACAACTATAAAGAAGAAAAGCCCGCTTTCCGAAAAGGAGGCGGGCTTAATAACATGTAATGCATTTATGTTTAAGGTAATGAAAGACGGAGTCTTGGGAACCCTATGCCTGTCGACCTCCGGAAGATCGGCAGTTTCTCCATTTATTTTCTCTATTCGTTCGTCATGAAACTAGAGAAGAACATGACAATACATGTCTCTCTTTCGACCCTGAAAGTCAAACCCATCATTAATAATTGGTTAACCCCACCGGGACCCGGTCAGGAGGCGGCGCCACCGAAACGTCCGGCATCTGCGCCGTAGTAGTTGAGGTAGCGGCCCGAGATGTTGCTGATCGGCAAAACGATCAGAACGTCGGTGGTGCGGAACGCATGATCGACCACCGCGCCGTCGCCGACCATGGCGCCGAGGCGCATATAGCCCTTGATCAAGGGCGGCAGAGCGGCAAGCGCCTTCTTGGCATTGATCGCCTCGGCCGGCATCAGGTCCATCGTCCGGTGCAGCTCCGGCCGTGCGCTGACGGCCCAGTCGTCGCGGGCGCGGATATTGTGGTGCAGGAAGGATAGCGCCAGCGCATGCTCGGCCGGAACGACACCGGGGAACGAACCGCAGCCGAACATCGCGTCCATGCCGTATTTGAGCGCATAGGCCCAATTGCCCTGCCACAGGAGTTCGACCGTGCGCTTGGTCCGGTAGTCCGGCAGGACGCAGGAACGGCCAAGCTCCATGAAGCGCTTGGTCGGATGACGGGCGAGAAGCGCGTCGATCGCGAATTCGGAAGACGAGTAGAAGCCGCCCGAGCGCTCAGCCACATCCTGGCGCAGCAACCGGTATGTCCCGACGATCTGATCCTCGGCGTCGCCTTCGATCGAGGTATCGAGAACCAAAAGGTGGTCGCAGATCGCGTCCCAGCTGTCGACGTCGCGCTTGCGCCGATCGGCCTCGGGGCCGACCTGCGCCTTCATCTCCTCGACGAAAACCTTGTAACGCACGGCCTGAGCGGCATCGATTTCCGACGCCGTGCGGGCGAGCCGCGTCTCGAGATTGGCGATCCTGCCGAGAACGTCGGACGCCGGAGCGGCGGCTTTCTTGCCGATGCAAGCCTGAGAAGTGTCAACCACGTTCGCCGAATCCAGTAGCTCGATGGCCATCCGCGTAATCCCGAATCAAATCTGTCTGCGGGGGCTTAGACCACGTTTCTGCAACAACATAGTGACATGAACATTGCGTACAACCCCCGCTGTCCGATCAATACCGTAACCACCGCAAGAGTTACCGTTTGCGCAACAGACGCGCGATCTCGGCGGTCAGCACCTGTGGTTCCACGGGCTTGGCGAGCACGACATCGGCACCGGCGGCAAGCAGGCGGTCGCGCATGTCCTCGCGGATATCCGACGTCAGAACGATCACCGGCAGCCGCGCCAGCGCGCGCGACGCCTCGTCCGCGCGTATCTGCCGCATCATGGAAAGCCCGTCGCCACCCGGCATGTTGAGGTCGGTGACGAGAAGCTCCGGCGATGCGTTACCGGCGGGCGCCCGCAGCGTCTCGGCGACCCCCGCGAAGTCGCTGACCAGTTGCACCGCATGTCCCGAGCGCTGCAGCAGGGTGCGGATGATCAATGCATTGATCGGGTCGTCCTCGGCCAGCAGGATGCCGTGTCCCGGCCGACGGTCGGGTTCGATGACCGGCTCTTCGCGCAGGACCGGCCTGTTGTCGTTGATCGCGTCGCGCTTTTCGATGCCCTTCAGGCGCCCGAGCAGCACTTCGACCAGCGACTTTTCGCGCAAGGGCCGGATCAGCCAGGCCTCGTAGCCATCCATCTGGTTGACGGGGTGGCTGTTGCGCTCCTCCGGATTGATCAGATAGGTGCGGCGAACCTCCAGCCGCCCGATGGCCGGCTGCAGCGCCAGAAGCTGCTCGTACTGCTGGGCGTGCCGGTGATCGACGATCACGTCGGTGAGCGGCGCGCCGCCTGCCTGCACGTCGGCGAGAACATGCTGGGCTGCGGCAAGCGTCGTTGCGCGGTGGCAGCGCCCGCCAAGCGTCGCGATGGTTGCGGCCAGCGCCGCCGAGGCCGGGCCATCAGGGGCCATGACCAGCACATGCGATCCGGCAAGGGTCGAGCGGCGCTCCGGCGCGATCGCCTCGACCTCTGCAAGCGGCATGCGGATTTCGAAGCGGCTGCCGCGGCCGGGCGCACTTGCGGCCGTGAGGCTGCCGCCGCAGGCCTGCATGATGCGCCTGGATATGGCGAGGCCGAGACCGGTGCCCTTGGCGCGCTGTTCGTCATTGCCGGCCTGCTCGAACTCCTCGAAGATGCGCTTCAGATCGTCGGGCGACATGCCTGGACCCGTATCGTCGATGCGGATCCGCACGCAGTCCTCGATCGTGTCGGCGCTGACGAAGACGCCGCCGACGTCCGTGAATTTGACCGCGTTGCCGATGACGTTGAAAAGCACCTGGCGCAGACGCGCCGCATCGAAGGCCATCAGCGCGGGGACGTCGACGGAAACGGTGGCGCCAATCTCGATGCCCTTTTCGTGGGCGCGGTTGGAGAGCATCTCCACGACGCTCTCGATCACGCCGCGCGGATCCTGCCGGCTCGGGCGGAACTGGAAGCGTCCCGCCGAAAGCGACGAAAAGTCGATCAGGTCTTCGACGAGTTGGACCAGCGCGTGACCGGATTGCTGCATGCCGGCGAGGTAGTTCTTCTGCTCGCTCGACAGGCGGGTCTGGCCGAGCAGGTGGCTCATGCCGAGAATGCCCGAGAGCGGCGTGCGGATTTCATGGCTGACGGTGGCGAGCAGTCGCGACTTTGCCTGGCTCGCCTCTTCAGCCCGCCGGCGCGCCGCCTCGCGCTCGCGCGCCGCCCGCGCTTCCTCGGTCACGTCGCGTGCAATGCTGTGGCGCATCAGCTTGCCGCTCGCCGGATCGCGGGCAATCACGTCATGCCAATCGAAAAGGCGGATGCCCTCGGCAGCGGCGATGCGCACGAGGTAATGATTGGGCGCGGCCTTCGGCTCGAAGCTCAGGCCAAGGGCACCGCAGGCCATGCCCCGGACATCCGACCGGCCGCAGATCTGATGGAAGACGGCATTGGCGTGGACAATCTTTCCGTCCATCCCGCGCATGATCGCAAGGTCGCCCAGCGCATCGTGAATGGTCGAAAGCAGCGCCGAGGTTTCGGAGCGATGCCAATCCTTGTCTCGCTCCGCCTCGTCGGAAACCGGCACGCTGTCAAACGCGCGGATGGCTTCGACGGCGAGCAGAAGCGCACCCACCACACCGGCCGCAGCAATCGCCGCGGCGAACAGGTGGAAGCCGGCAGTCATGCCGACGACGAGGATAAGGCCGGAAGCGACCAGGCCGAGCAGCGCCAGGGATGCATAATTAAGCGCAGAGCGCGCACCGGAAGCGGGCTGCGCCGACACCTCACGGGACGGCGGCCCATCGAGCGGAAGCGCCGAAACCGACGCAGTGCTACCCGCCCGGGCATCTCTCCCGAAGCCTGTTTCGATCCGCTCTAGCAGTCGTGACGGTTCGCTCATGCGTTCCGGCTAACACGACAGGCGTTCCGAATGGCTTCAAGGCTTCGATAAAATCTTACCGATCCGCCTTTTTCGCGTGCAGCAACTCGTCAAGGATGATCGCCCCTGCGCCGATGGTGATGAAGGTATCGGCCAGATTGAAGACGGCGAAGGACCACGTCTCCGTATAGAACAGGATGTAATCGATGACGTAGCCGAAGATCACCCGGTCGACGAGGTTGCCAAGCGCACCGGCAATGATCAGCGCGTAGCCGAAATGGGCGAAGAACCGGTCCTTCGGCGTGCGCTTCCACAGCCAGAGCACGAAGGCGCACACGGTGAGCCGCATGCCGACGATGAACCAGCCTTCCATGCCCGACAGCATCGAGAAGGCGACACCGTAGTTGTAGGTGCGGTAGAGCGCCAGCATCGGCACCACATGGACCGCCTGGTTGAATGGCAGGTAAAGCTCGACCAGATACTTGATCACCTGATCGGCGATGAGCGCGAGGACGATAAAGACCGCGATCGGCAGCGGCCGCGAAAACAGCACCTGCTTCTCGCTCATGCACGGGCATCCAGGGTCAGAAGGTGACGGCGCGCCTCGAACAGCATGATGCCGGTGGCAATCGCCAGATTGAGCGAGTCCGCACGGCCGGCCTGCGGGATGCGGGCAAGCGCACCGGCCTCGCGGGCGAGTTCCTCCGGCAGACCCGACTGCTCGTTGCCCATCAAAAGCACGACCGGCTTGGTCTTGTAGTCAATGGTGCGATAGTCGACGGCGCCGGCGAGATGGGTCGCGACGACCTTCACGCCGGCGGATTTCTGCCAGCGGATGAAATCCTCGACGCTGGCGCGCGCCACCGGCATCGCAAAGACCGAGCCCATCGTCGCGCGCACGGTTTCGAGCGAAAACGGATCGGTGGTCTCGCCGACGAGAATGACGCCGGAGGCACCGGCGGCATCGGCCGTGCGGATGACGGTGCCGAGGTTGCCGGGATCGCGGACACGGTCGAGCGCCACATAGGTTTCGCCGAGCTGCGGCTTCAGGTCCTTCAGCGACTGATAACGCTGCTCGAAGATGCCGACGACCATCTGCGGGTTGTCGCGCCGGGTGATCGTCGACAGCACCTTCTCGCTGACTTCCAGCACCAGCCCACCCTTGGCAAAGGTCTTTGCCGCCACCTGTTCGACATGCGGCTTACCCTTGGCGGCCTTGGCATAGATCAGCGTCTTGATCTTCCAGCCGAGGTCGAGCGCGTCGATCACCAGCTTCAGGCCTTCGGCCATGAAGGAGCGCGTCTCGTCGCGGTGCTTCTTCTGCGTCAGCGCGCGGATGTCCTTGATGATCGGGTTGGTGAGGCTCGTGACCTCCTTCACCTGACCGACACGACCGGTGCCGTGTTCGCTTCTGTCGTTCGTCATTGCGGTACCCAGCGGCTGAAGAGAGAGGTCGAAAGCGCCCTGCCCGGCTCGCGGCCGTCAAGCCCGCCTTCGCGGATGATGAGTTCGCCCGACTCCACCCGGCCGCCGCGGCCGCGCATCGTCTCGCGCATCAGTTCATGGATCGAGTAGAAGCTCGCCCGGATCGAATAGGCCGTCAGCACCAGGCCGCGTGCCTCCGGCGACAGGATCTCGCGGCAGATGTCGAGCATCGCTGCGAGATGGTCGAAAAGCTGCCAGACCTCGCCGTTCGGCCCGCGGCCGAACTTCGGCGGGTCGGTGAGGATGATGTCGTAGCGGCTGCCGCGTCGCTCCTCGCGCTGGATGAACTTCATCGCATCGTCGCAGATCCAGCGGATCGGCAGGTTTTCGGCCCGCGCCAGCTGCTGGTTCTCGCGCGCCCAGCCGATCGCCTTCTTCGAGGCGTCGACATGGGTGACCTCGGCGCCGGCCCTGGCGGCGATCAGCGAGGCAACGCCGGTGTAGCCGAAAAGGTTCAGAACCTTCAGCGGCCGTCCGGCCGCCTCGACCTGCTCCTTCACCCAGCTCCAGTGCGCGAGCTGTTCGGGAAAGACGCCGACATGGCGGAACGAGGTGAAACGGCCGTGGAATTCCGTATTGAGAAGCTGCATCGGCCAGGTTTCGCCGAGCACTGCGCCGGGAAAGCGCCAACGGCCCATGCCGTCTTCGTCGGTGTCGCCGGTGAAGATCGCGTCGGCCTTCTCCCAGACGCTGTCGGGCAGGTTGCGCGGCCAGAGCGCCTGTGCCTCGGGGCGCACGATGCGGTAGGGACCGTACTGTTCCAGCTTCTCCCCGGCACCGCTGTCGATCAGGTGGTAGCCGGAAGCGTCGGACGTTTCAAGAATGAGCGGTATGCGCTCGGCCGGCTTTTCGCCCGTTCGCCGCGCGATCACCCGCGCCGGCGTTTCCTGCGCAGGCCCATGCTTTGCTGGCTTCTCGCGCGTTTCCGCCGTTTGCGCTGTCGCCGGTCGCGCCGGCCGCTCCTTGAAGCCGCCGCCCTTTGGCGGTGCTGAACGCTTCTCTGCGTGGCGGCCGCCGCCACGCGCTTCGGCACCACGGCCCTTGGCCGTCGTCACGGAGGCATTCTTCGACCGCCGGTCCTTTTCCTTCACGCTGAAATCCCTGGGCTTTGTTGGTGCATGGGCCGCCTGCCTGCGCAGTATCCGGGACGAGCCGGCGGACGCCATGAGGTTTGTCGCCGCAGCCTGAAGCCGCAGCATCTCTTGAAGCTGCAAATAGCATCGCTGATGCTCTTGGCAAAGCCGTTTCCGTTTTGCGAAGATCAAGGCGCAAGAACCCGCTGCGAATTTCCATGGGCCGGAACCGGCTTCGCGACAAAATTCCGCGGCAGGTCTAATGTGTCGGAGCGAAGTTTGCGCGCCGATATCGGGCGCCTGGCGCCGCCACGGGGGAGGAAAACGCATGGACATGACCGGCGAAGAACGGATTGCGGCTGGGCGCGACGCGGTGTGGCGTGGCCTCAACGACCCGGAAATCCTCAAACGTTGCATCCCCGGATGCCAGTCGCTGGAAATGACGTCGCCGACCGAGCTTGCGGCCGTGGTGAAGATCAAGATCGGCCCGGTCTCGGCCTCCTTCACCGGCAATGTCGTGCTCTCCAACCTCAATCCGCCAGAGAGCTATACGATCTCGGGCGAAGGCAAGGGCGGCATCGCCGGCTTTGCCAAGGGCGGCGCCGATGTCGCCCTGATCGAGGACGGGGAAGAAACGGTGCTGCGTTACGACGTCAAGGCAGAGATCGGTGGGAAGCTCGCGCAGCTCGGCTCGCGTCTGATCGACTCGACCGCCAAGAAACTGGCGCAGCAATTCTTCGCCGATTTTAGCGCCGCCGTCGGCGGCCCGGCGGAAGCTGCGAGCTGAAAACGCAACGCGGCCGAGTGGGCATCCCGTCTCGGCCTTCGCAGGCTTGTGAGCTTCTGATCAGTTCTGCGGCGCTGCCAGCGTCGCCTGGGTTGCGAGCTTTTCCGCCTGGCTGCGGTGTTTCTCCGCCTCGCGGTGCCACTTCACTGCTTCGTTGGCCTCGTTGCGCGCGCGCCGCCGGTACTTGCCCTGGCTGAACCAGGTGGCGGCGGCACCGAGAATGACGCCGACGATGACCGCAAGGAACAGGAAGACGAAGAACGGCGCGCTCACCGAAAGCACACTGTCTTCCGGCCGGAAGGGGTTCAGTGCCAGCGTCACGCTCTGGCGGTTGGCCACGCTGAGCACAATCAGGATGATGGCGACCGGTACAAGAACAACGATGTTGATCAGTTTCTTGAACATTCAATCGCTCCATTTCGCCGACGCCCACACTCTTTGCCGGACACTTGCCGGCAACGGGCCTCGTTTACAGGGGGTCGTTGGGGGCCTCAGCAGATCGCCAAGGATAATCAATCCTCGTCGTCGCCGTTCATGCCCGGGTTGAGCCGCTCGCGCAGCTCCTTGCCGGTCTTGAAGAACGGTACCCATTTTTCCTCGACGAAAACGGAATCGCCGGTACGCGGGTTGCGCCCGGACCGCGAGGGCCGGTTCTTGACCGAGAAGGCGCCGAAGCCACGCAGTTCGACCCGGTTGCCTGCGGCGAGCGCGTCGGTGATCTCATCGAGGACCGCGTTGACGATATTTTCGACGTCGCGGTGGTAGAGATGCGGATTGCGAGCTGCAACAATCTGCACCAGTTCTGACTTGATCACTGTCGCCCCCTCAAATTCTTGTTTGTTTTGCTTTTTCGGTCTGCATTGTGATTTCCGCAAGGCGGTGCGCGGCATTTGCAAAATCACCGACATCGCTCGACGGCTCAGGCTGGGTATATGTCGCCTTGCTCATTGGCCATCAACCTGCCAAACCGAAACAAGACCGTCAAGAAACAACTTGTCGCCTGCAACTTTTTCGAGCCCGCTCATTGCCGGAAAAGCGTCATATCCCAACATCTTGATCCAGTTGCCGACCAGCGCGCCGAGGCCAAAAGGCAGGGTCTTGCGGGGGGCTTCCCAATCGACGATCGGCAGGTCCTTCGACACCTTTTTCTCGGTGAGGAAGGCGCGAATTTCGTCCTCGCCGCCCAGCTTGTCGACGAGCTTGGCCTTCAGCGCCTGGCGACCGGTGAAAATGCGTCCGTCGGCGAGCAGCAACGCATCGGGACGCGACAACTTGCGGCGCTCGGCAACCAGGTCGACAAACCAGGCGTAGCTGTCGTCGATCATCGACTGGATCATGGCCTTCGCCTCGTCGCTGGCCGGATGGAAGGGCGAAGGTTCCGCCTTTAGCGGCCGCGACTTGATCGATTCCAGGGAGACGCCGAGCTTGTCCATCAGCTCCTTGACCTGCGGATACTGGAAGATGACGCCGATGGAGCCGGTGATCGAGCTTTCGCCGGCAACGATCGTATCGCCGCCAAGCGCAATCATGTAGCCCGCCGAAGCGGCAAGCGTGCGCACATCGGAAACGACCGGTTTCTTGGCGGCGACCTTGCGGATCGCCTTATAGATGACCTCGCCGCCATAGGTGGTGCCACCCGGCGACGAAATGGTCACGACCAGCGCCTTGACGCTGTCGTTGTCGGCAATCTTCTGCAGGCGCTCGAGCAGCTCGCGGTCATCCTGGATCAGGCCGGTGATCGCGACGCGCGCCACATGCTGCCTGTTGTGGCCGACGTCGTCGGCAGCACCGGACCAGGCAAAGATCGCGAGCGCGACGAGGAGAAGCAGGCCCGCCACCACAAAGCGCCAGAAGCTCAACTTCCGGCGCAGGCTGCGGCGATCGGCGATGGCGAGTTCGTCCATGTGGGTTTCTCCCGATTTGTTGGCGCTGCTTCTGTCAGTTTCCGCGGGAACGTGCTATCTGCGCGCGAAGAGGCATATTCCATAAACGCGCTTGGTCACGGTTGAAAGCCGCGGCAGGCGTTTTTGCGCCTTACCCGAGTTTTTTTGCGGCGCCATTGTGCGACAGCAAAAAATATCCATATTTGCGACGACTTACACCAATGTATGTAAATGACCCCTTCGCCGGGTCAGCGACAAAAGCAGTAGAACCGACAGGCCTTTTCATGTTGAACCACGCGCCAGCCCCGGGCATCTTTGCCGATACGGGTGCGAGCTCCGCCGACGCCTACGCGCTCGCCGCGCGGCATTCCGCGCGCGTGCGTCGCCTGAAGATCATCCTGCCGATCATCGCCGGCGTCATCGCCGTCATTTTTGCCGCCGTCTCCTTCGTGCGCGCCTTCATGCCCGTCGACCTGCAGATCGAGACCGCGACGATCGAGGACGGCAAGATCGTCATGAAGAACCCGGCGATCTCCGGCCGCAACAAGCAGGGCATCAGCTATTCGATGAAGGCCCAGCGGGCGCTCCAGGATATCGCAAACCCCGACATCATCACGCTGCAGACGATCCACGCGGAAATGCCGATGAAGGATTCGATGATGGCAACCGTCGACGCCACCAACGGCATCTACGATCGCGGCGCCAATACGCTCGACATGAACGCCCCGTTCACCATTTCCGTCAATAATGGCATCAACGCCGACTTCCAGTCGGCCTATCTGGACATCAATGCCGGCGAGATGGAAACGAAGCAGCCCGTTGCGATCAGCATGAAGGGTGGTTCGATCATTGCGCAGACGCTGCGAATGACGGATAAGGGACGTATTGTAATTTTCGAGGGCATGGTGAGGGTGAACGTCGAGCCCACCGCCATCCGCAAAAACGCGAAATAGGACCCGGTGCACTCCATGTCGGTCACAACCGCATCATTTTTCAAGATTTCCGCCAGCCTGGCCATTGCCGGAGCCGGCGCTTTGATTATTGCCTCCGGCGCTTTTGCGCAGGCCACGTCGAGCAAGATGAAGGGCCTTGAGTTGTCCAACGACAAGCCGATCCAGATCGAGAGCGACAAGCTCGAAATCAAGGACCCGGAAAGCAAGGCGATCTTCAGCGGCAACGTCAAGGTCGTGCAGGGCACGACGACGCTGCAGGCGGGCAACATGGTCGTCTTCTACAAGTCCGGCGGCGGCTCGGTTTCGAGCGGCGACGCCGACATCGACCGCATCGAGGTCAGCAACAAGGTTTTCCTGAGCTCCGGCACCCAGCAGGCGACGGCCGACACCGGCTCGTTCGACATGACCAAGCAGGTCTTCGTTCTCAAGGGCGACAAGGTCGTCCTCTCGGAAGGCAAGAACGTCTTCGTCGGCTGCCAGCTCAACGTCCAGATGGAAACCGGTGAGGCCCAGCTCGAAGCCTGCGGCGGCCGCGTGCAGATCCAGCTCGACCCGAAGTCCCGCAAGACGAACTGACGTAGACCGCTCGTGCAACTTCCCTTCCTCCACAAGCGCAAACGGGTCCGCAAGCCGTCGGCGACCGCTGCGGTCGCCTCCGGCCATGCGGTCGACAAGGCGCGCTATGACGGCACGCTGATCGCCCGTGGGCTGACCAAGGCCTATCGCGAGCGCCGGGTCGTCAACGGCGTGTCGCTCGTGGTGCGGCGCGGCGAAGCCGTAGGCCTGCTCGGGCCGAACGGCGCCGGCAAGACCACCTGCTTCTACATGATCACCGGCCTCGTCCCCGTCGACGAGGGCTCGATCGAGATCAATGGCAACGACGTGACGACCATGCCGATGTATCGGCGTGCGCGCCTCGGCGTCGGCTACCTGCCGCAGGAAGCATCGATCTTCCGCGGGCTGACGGTCGAGGAGAACATCCGCGCCGTGCTCGAGGTCCACGACAAGAACCTGGAGCGGCGCGAGAGCAAGCTCAACGACCTGCTCGGCGAGTTCAACATCACGCATCTGCGCAAGTCGCCGGCGATCGCGCTTTCCGGTGGCGAACGCCGCCGTCTCGAAATCGCCCGCGCGCTTGCGACCGACCCGACCTTCATGCTGCTCGACGAGCCCTTTGCTGGCGTCGACCCGATCTCGGTCGCCGACATCCAGGCACTTGTCCGGCATCTGACCTCGCGCGGCATCGGCGTTCTGATCACCGACCACAACGTTCGCGAGACGCTCGGCCTCATCGACCGCGCCTACATTATTCATGCCGGCGAAGTGCTGACGCATGGTCGCGCCAACGACATCGTCACCAATCCTGACGTGCGCCGGCTCTATCTCGGCGACAATTTCAGCCTCTGAGACCGCCTCGCGGGCGATTCCGCCCGCGATCGCGCTTGACCAAACCTTTCCGATAAGCAATTTTTGGGCCAATTAAGAAAAGGGCCCGATCGGCGACCGGAGTAGCACCGCGGCCCCTGGAGATTTCTCGGGAGTTTCGCGTCAGCATGGCCCTGTCCGCCAGCCTTCATCTGCGCCAGTCCCAGTCCCTGGTGATGACGCCACAACTCATGCAGTCGATCCAGCTGCTGCAGATGACGCATCTTGAACTCAACCAGTTCATCGCCCAGGAAGTCGAAAAGAACCCGCTGCTCGAATTTCAGGCAAATGACGATCAGCTCACCCCGGAGCGGGGCGAAATTGTCGGCGGCGACGAGAGTGGCGGAAACGACGACGGCGGCCGCCAGGCGGATCTCTATGACAGCGCCACATCGCAAAGCGGCGAGCGGCTCGACGACCAGCTCGATGCCGATTTCGCCAATGTCTTCCAGGACGACACGACGCCGCAGCGCGCCGACGCGCCGGAATTGCTTGGCCAGTGGAAATCGATGCCCGGCGGCGGCGAGGGCGAAGACTACGACCTCGACGACTTCGTCGCCGGCCGCAAGAGCCTGCGCGAAACGCTTCTGGAGCAATTGCCCTTCGCACTGCCGACGCCGTCAGACCGACTGATCGCACAGCACCTCATCGACCAGCTGGACGACGCCGGCTACCTGCAGGCGGACCTCGGCGAGGTCGGCGAACGGCTGGGTGCCGCGCATGCCGATGTCGTCAGGGTACTGCTGACGCTGCAGCAGTTCGATCCGCCGGGCGTCTTTGCCCGTTCGCTCGGCGAATGTCTCGCCATCCAGCTGCGTGCCCGCGACCGGCTCGATCCGGCGATGGAGGCGCTGCTTGCCAATCTCGAACTTTTGGCGCGACGGGATTTCGCGACGCTCAAGAAGATCTGCGGCGTCGACGAGGAAGACCTGATCGACATGCTGGCGGAAATCCGCAAGCTCGATCCGAAGCCGGGCACCAGCTTCGAGACCAGCGTCAGCGAGGCGATCGTGCCCGATATCGTCGTGCGGGCAGCGCCCGACGGGTCGTGGCTGGTCGAGCTCAATCCGGACGCTTTGCCGCGCGTTCTGGTCAACCAGGACTACTTCGCTTCGGTTTCGCGCGGCACGCAGAGAAACAGCGCCGACCAGGCCTTCCTCAACGAATGCCTGCAGAATGCCAACTGGTTGACGCGCAGCCTCGACCAGCGCGCCCGCACGATCATGAAGGTCGCGACCGAGATCGTGCGCCAGCAGGACGCCTTTCTCGCCAACGGCATCGGGCATCTCAGGCCGCTGAACCTCAAGACCGTGGCCGACGCCATCAAGATGCATGAATCGACCGTCAGCCGCGTCACCTCGAACAAGTACATGCTGACGCCGCGCGGGCTGTTCGAACTCAAATATTTCTTCACCGTCTCGATCGGCTCGGCCGAAGGCGGCGACAGCCATTCGGCAGAATCCGTGCGCCACAAGATCCGCACGCTGATCCAGGAGGAGAGCACCGAGGCCGTGCTTTCCGACGACGACATCGTCGACATCCTCAAGAAGGCCGGCATCGACATCGCGCGGCGCACGGTCGCCAAATACCGGGAGGCGATGAACATCCCCTCCTCCGTGCAGCGCCGGCGGGAGAAGCGCGCGCTCGCCAAGGCCTCCGGTTTCTGAGCCCCGAACGTTAAGGCGCATTAACTTTTTTGCGACCTTCGATTGACTCTCTCCGACACAGGCGATATGAGCCCGCCGCAATTGCCGGGGACATGCTCGCCCCGGAGGCGACCGGTGCGACCGGTGGCTGCGACAGAGGCGCGCTCGCAAGTCTGAAAGGCTTGGATGACGGGACCGCTTGGAATAGACTGGCTACGCAAATCACGAACGAGAGAGGAAACTCCATGAGTGTGCGTGTATCCGGTAAACAGATGGAAATCGGCGATTCGTTCCGCGCCCGCATTGGCGAGCAGATCGAGCAGGCCGTTACCAAATATTTCGACGGAGGATATTCAAGCCAGGTCACTGTGGAAAAATCCGGGCCGCGCTTTAGCGCCGACTGCAAGCTTCATCTCGATACGGGCGTGGTAATGCAGGCGAATGGCCAGGCGAACGATCCACAGGCAGCCTTCGACGCGGCGTCGGACCGCATCGAAAAGCGCCTGCGTCGCTACAAGCGCAAGCTGAAGGATCATCACAACGGCAACGGACAGAACGCTGCCGAAGTGGCCTACACAGTGATGGATTCGGTGCCCTTCGAGGATGACGAAGTCCCCGAGGATTACGCACCGACGATCGTCGCCGAGAGCTCGAAACAGTTGAGGACGATGTCTGTCGCCAGCGCCGTGATGGCGCTCGACATGACCGACGAACCCGTCCTGATGTTCCGCACTCCCGGCAAGGCTGAGTTGAATATCGTCTACAGACGCAACGATGGAAATATTGGCTGGATCGACGCTGCCAATATCAAAGCATGAGCGAAAAAGAGGGATGCCGGCATGCCGGCGTCCCTCTCCCGCAACTCAGCGGCCAGGCCGGAAAATGTGACTTTTCTGTGCATGGAACCCGCCATGACAAAGATGGTTAGAGCCATTGCGACGCATTTATGATGATGTTGTCCGGCTCTAACCGGCGAACGAGGACAAAAGAATGGCATTGGCAGGTCTACTGCATCAAAATGCGATCATCCCGGCCATGAGGGCCAACTCGAAAAAACAGCTCCTTCAGGAATTGGCGGCAAAAGCTTCTAAGATCACCGGGCTTCCGGAGCGTGAAATCTTCGACGTGATCCTGCAGCGCGAGCGCCTCGGTTCCACCGGCGTCGGCAACGGCATCGCCATCCCGCACGGCAAGCTCAACAACCTTCCCTCGATCATCGGCATCTTCGCGCGTCTCGACACGCCTGTCGATTTCGAGGCGCTCGACGACCAGCCGGTCGATCTCGTGTTCCTGCTGCTTGCTCCGGAAGGCGCCGGCGCGGACCACCTCAAGGCCCTGTCGCGCATCGCCCGCGTGCTTCGCGACCAGGACATGGTCGCCAAGATCCGCTCGAGCGATTCCGCCAGCGCGATCTACACGCTGCTCGACGACGACGCGACCTCGCACGCCGCGTGAGCTTGAACAACGGGGCGCATCCGGCAGGATGCGCACAGTCGCCCGAACCTTGCGTCAATAGAGCTGACGCCCGTTCAAATGATCAATGAAAATCCGGAACAGTGCACCCTGGCTCGAAATGCCGAGCCGGCGATAGATGTTCTTGCGGTGGATGCGAACCGTGCCCTCGGCGATGTTCATCACCTTGCCGATCGACAGGTTACTGTGGCCCCTGAGGATCAGGCGCACGATGTTGCGCTGCTGCTTGGTCAGCCGATCTGAACACAGGCTCTCGAACGCCGCTTCCATCGCGTCGTCGTCGCCCTCCTCGGAAGGCGGCGGCGCGACCGTCTGGCCCCGCTGGCGCCAGTTCGACCGGATGGCCTCGCGCACGATCGGCTCGTAGACGCGCAGCCGGGCCAATTCGGTCTCGCTGAAAGGCTCGCCGCCGCGGCCGCGCATCAACGAGTAGGTCGCCTGCAGGCCGCCGTCGAGCGGGACGACGAAGCCCACCTCCTCGACGAGAACGCCGGATTCCATCGACACGCAAGGATGCACTTCCGCCGACGACGAAAAGTCGGACTGGAAGAACTGGTCCGGCGCAAGCTCGCGCATCCGCCAGAGCCCGGCCGGCTGGCCGGCGCAACAGGCGACATAGAAGGGATCGAGCAGATAGGCGCCGCCGAGATAGGCGGAAAGCGCACTTGCCGACACCTTGGCCGTATAGCCGTCATGCAGGACGATCGGCCTGGCATCGTAGGGGTAGGCAAACACGACCGAGAGATCAAAGCCGGTGACCGACCGGAGCATCCGGTCCAGCGCCCGACCGAAATCCTCGGTGCCGATCAGGCCGATCATCGCCGAGATATCGGCGGACTCGCTTGCGAGCATTCCCTTGTCATCCCCCAACCCTACGTATCCCCCATGGGATATCGACAGCCCCTCACTCGTCAACAATAATTCCCGGGGAGTGAGAAACCGGATCCATCGCGGGTCGTCATTGGCGACCGTTGCGAAGGACGCCCAAGGGGAGGATGACGATGGCAGGCAGGCTTTCAGGCAAGGTGGCGCTGATCAGCGGTGGCGCGGGAGGCTGCGGTCTTGCCGCATCCGAGCTGTTCGCGCGCGAAGGCGCAAAGGTCGCGATCGTCGACCTGCCGCGCAGCAAGGGCGAAGAGGTGGCCGCCTCGATCCGCGCCAATGGCGGCGAGGCGATTTTCGCCCCCGCCGATGTCTCGCTGTCGGCCGAGGTGACCTCCGCCGTCAAGGCGGTCGAAGCGGCCTTCGGTTCCATCACCGTGCTCTTCAACCACGCCGGCATCCTTGCCGTCGGCCCCTTCCTCGAAACGGAGGAGGACGAGTGGGACCGGCTGATGGCGGTCAATGTGCGCAGCATGTTCCTGATGACCAAGGCAGTGTTGCCGGGCATGCTTGCGGCCGGCGGCGGCAGCATCGTCTGCACCTCGTCGATCTCGGCCGTGGCGGCCACACCGATGGAAGTGCTCTACGACACCACCAAGGGTGCCTGCCACATGTTCGCCCGCGCCATCGCCGTCGAGTTCCGCGACCGCGGCATCCGCTGCAACGCCGTCTGCCCGGGCTTCATCGCCACCGACCACGGCAAGCGCGAGCTTGTCGGCCTCAGCAAGTACGGTGTCGACGTTTCGGAGGCGGCCATCGCCGCGCAGCAGGGCCGCATGTGCGATCCGAAGGAAGTGGCGAACGCGGCGCTGTTTCTGGCGAGCGACGAGGCGAGCTTCATCAACGGCACGCATCTGTTCGTCGACAATTGCTTCACCGCGGTTTGAGGGAGGGAAAAATGCTTCAGGCAGGTGGCCACTGGCGCAACTGGGTCGGAAACCAATCATGCATCGTGCGCCATCGCGGCGCGCCGGAGAGCGAGGCGGCGCTGGCCGAAATGGTGCGCGATGCGACAGCGCAGGGGCTGAACGTGCGTTGCGCCGGGTCCGGCCATTCCTTCACACCGGTGGCGCTGACGAGCGGGCTGCATCTGACGCTTTCCAGCATGCAAGGTGTCGTCAACATCGACAGCGCGCGCAAGCGTGTGGCGGTAAAGGCCGGCACCACCATCAACCAGCTCGGCAAGGTGCTGAAGGAAAACGGCCTGTCGCTGATCAACCAGGGCGATATCGACAGCCAGGCGCTGGCCGGCGCGCTGACGACCGGCACACATGGCACCGGCGCCAGGCTCGGCAACATGGCCTCGCAGATCGTCGGCATGCGCCTCGTGCAACCGGACGGCAGCATCCTCGTGGTCGACGAGACGACGCCGGATCTGCTGGAGGCGGCGCGCGTCTCCGTCGGCATGCTCGGCGTGATCTCGGAGATTACCCTGCAGGCGGTGGATAGCTACAATCTCCATGAAAAGCTCTGGCGCTGCACCTTCGACGAAATGATCGAGCAGCACGACGAGCTTGCCGCCAAGCACCGCCATTTCGGCTTCTTCTGGTGCCCGGTGCCCGAGAGCCGCCACTGCTACTGCCTGCCGGATACGGCCTCGGTTTCGACCACCGACAAGACGTCCGACGTCTGCGAGATGAAGGTGATCGACATCACCGGGGAAGCGCCGATGGAGCGCGGTTTCGAGAAGATCGCCTATTCCTCGGAGATCTACCCGATCGAATACGTGCCGAACTTCCACGAGCTCGAATATGCGGTGCCCGTCGCCCACGGCAAGGAAGCGGTCAAGGCGGTGCGCAAGCTGATGCTGGAAAAGCACCCGACCTGCATCTATCCGATCGAGTATCGTTTCACCGCCGGCGACACCGGCTGGATCAGCCCCTTCTTCGAGCAAGACTCGATCACGCTTTCGGTCTCCGGCGAGCCCGGCACCGACTATTGGGAATATCTGAAGGACGTGGACACGATCCTCAGGCAGTACGGCTCGCGGCCGCATTGGGGCAAGCTGCACTTCCTCGGCGCCGAGGATGTAACAGCACTCTACCCCCGCGCCGGCGACTTCCGGGCGCTGAGGGCCAAGGTCGACCCCGAAGGACGCTTCCTTAACGATCACCTGCAGCAATTGTTCGGGTAAGACTTGCCCGCGGCTACCGCCTCACGGTGCACCAAACAAAAACGCCGCGCGAAGTTCGCGCGGCGTTTTTGTTGAATACCGTTCGGCGGGATCAGGCGGCCGGCGTGTCGCCGTTCTCGCCGGCAACGACCTTGGGGCCGCCCTTGGAAACGCCGACCATGGCCGGACGCAGGACGCGGTCGCCGATGGTGTAGCCGGCCTGGACGACCTGCAGCACCGTGTTGTTCGGCACATCCGCATTCGGGATTTCGAACATCGCCTGGTGGAAGTTCGGGTCGAACTTCTGGCCTTCCGGCTCGAGCTTCTTCACGCCATGGCGCTCAAGCGCCGAAAGCATCGAGCGCTCGGTCATCTCCACGCCTTCGATCAGCGTGTTGAGACCGGCTTCGCCCGCTTCCTTGGCTTCCGCCGGAATGGCGTCGAGCGCACGGCGCAGGTTGTCGGATACCGCCAGCATGTCGCGGGCAAAGCCTGCAACCGAATAGGACTTGGCATCCTTGACGTCGCGTTCGGTGCGACGGCGCAGGTTGTCCATCTCGGCAGCAAGCCGAAGGTACTTGTCGCGCAGTTCGGCGCTCTCGGCCCGGGCGAGTTCCAACGGATCGGGCTCGGCAACGGCTGCTGCCTCGGCAGCGTCCGGTGCGGCGTCGAATACCTCGTCGGTGGCCTCGGGTCCGTGCTTGTTCGTATCGTCGGTCATGACGTTCTCCGCAGTGTCGTCTCTATTGTCCTTCGCATTTCCACACCGCAAGCGCGAGCCTGCGTTTCAGCAAAAATGCTCAGGAACTGGATTTGAAGCCGATATCGAGGTTTGGGGCCGAAAAATCAAGGGTTCAATGGCGCACGTGCGCTAAAGGCGCGCTCCTAGCGCGAAAGCCGCGACATCAGCTGCGCGGTATAATCGACCATCGGCACGATGCGCGAGTAGTTGAGCCGCGTCGGACCGATGACACCGACGGCGCCAACGATGCGGTCCTCGCCATCGCGATAGGGTGCGACGATCAGCGAGGAGCCGGACAGCGAGAACAGCTTGTTTTCCGAGCCGATGAAGATCCGCACGCCCGGTCCGCTTTCGGCAAGATCGAGCAGCTCGATCATGCTGTCCTTCTTTTCCAGATCGTCGAACAGCATTCTAAGCCGGTCGATATCCTCGGCGCCTTCGAGCCCTTCGAGCAGGTTGGCACGGCCGCGCACGATCAGGCGCGCCGGCTTCTCGTCGCCCTCGTTGCCCGACCAGATGGCAAGGCCGCGCTCGACGAGATCCTGCGACAGCGCGTCGAGTTCGCCGCGCACGGTCAGCTTCACCCTTTCGAGCTGCGCCCGCACCTCGGCGATCGTCTGTCCGGCGAGATGGGCGTTGAGGAAGTTTGCGGCTTCCGTAAGCTGCGAGCTGGTGACGCCTGCCGGCAGCTCGATGATGCGGTTTTCCACCTGGTCATGTTCGCCGACGAGCACGGCCAGCGCCTTGGTCGGCGCCAGGCGGATGAACTCGACATGCTTCAGCACCGGATCGGCCTTGGCGGTGATGACGAGACCCGCGCCGCGCGACATGCCGGACAGCATCTGGCTCGCTTCGGTCAAAAGCGCATCGACCGGCTGGGTATGGTCGTCGCGCCGGACATGCCGGTCGATCGAGGCGCGGTCTTCAGGTGAGAGATTGCCGACCTGCATGAAGGCGTCGACGAAGAAGCGCAGGCCCGTCTGGGTCGGCAGGCGACCGGCGCTCACATGCGGCGAATAGATGAGCCCGAGGTCTTCGAGGTCGCTCATCACGTTGCGCACGGAGGCAGGCGACAGCGCCATCGGCAGAAGCCGCGACAGATTGCGCGAGCCCAGCGGCTCGCCGCTCGTCAGATAAGTCTCCACGATGCGACGGAAGATTTCGCCCGAGCGCTCGTCCAGCGCGGCTGCGATTTCCTTTGCTCCGGGATTGCGCAGTACCATGTCACTCCACATTTGCAGGCACATCCTGCCGTGGCCGGAATATAGTGTTCCTGCCGCCCGATGGCAAAAGGGAAAAAACGCCCCGTCGCCCGGCTATCCACCGGTTCCCTTTGCTCGCGCCATGTTCTAGAAGGCACAGCAGATACGATAGGAGTTTGACGATGCGGCCATCCGGCAGAAAAACAGATCAAATGCGCAAGGTGTCCTTCGAGCGCAATTTTTCCAAGCATGCGGAAGGCTCCTGTCTGGTGCGGTTTGGCGACACCCACGTGCTGTGCACCGCGAGCCTCGAAGAGAAGGTCCCTGCCTGGCTGCGCAATGGCGGCAAGGGCTGGGTGACGGCGGAGTACGGCATGCTGCCGCGCGCCACCGGCGAGCGCATGCGGCGCGAGGCATCGAGCGGCAAGCAGAGCGGCCGTACCCAGGAAATCCAGCGGCTGATCGGCCGGTCGCTGCGCGCCATCGTCGACCTGCCGGCGCTTGGCGAACGCCAGATCTCGATCGACTGCGACGTGATTCAGGCTGACGGCGGCACCCGCACAGCTTCGATCACCGGCGCCTGGGTGGCGCTCCACGATTGCCTGAAGTGGATGGAAGCGCGCAACATGGTCAAGGTCGAGAAGGTCCTGAAGGACCATGTGGCCGCCATCTCCTGCGGCATCTTTGCCAACCAGTCCGTGATTGACCTCGATTACCTCGAAGATTCCGCCGCCGAGACCGACGCCAACTTCGTCATGACCGGCTCCGGCGGCATCGTCGAGATCCAGGGCACGGCCGAAGGCAAGCCGTTCTCGGAAGAGGAATTCGCAAGCCTGATGGGCCTTGCCAAGAATGGCATTGCCGAACTGGTCGCGCTGCAGAAGCAGGCGATCGCCGGCTGAGGAAGGAACGTCAGGATGGCCCCGGCGCTGGAAGGCATTCTCGAGACCGCCCTCTACGTGGGCGACCTCGATGCCGCCGAGGCCTTCTACGGTGGTATTCTCGGCCTGCAGAAGATCACGCGCGCCGCAAACCGGCACGTGTTCTTCCGCTGCGGTCAGGGCGTGCTTTTGATTTTCAATCCGGCCGAAACAGTTAAACCGCCGGCGCCGGACGCAGCCCTACCAGTACCGCCGCATGGCACGACCGGTCGGGGACATATGTGCTTTCGGGTAGCAGCCGAGGCGCTCGACACCTGGAAAGCTAAGCTCGAAACAGCCGGTATCGAGATCGAAAGCGATCTTCGCTGGCCGAACGGGGCGCGGTCCTTCTATTTCCGCGACCCGGCCGGCAACAGCCTTGAATGTGCGGAACCGGGCCTCTGGTCCATCGAATGAACACGAAACGAGACACCATGCGCAAACTGGACAACAAGACGCTGATCGTCGCCAGCCACAATGCCGGCAAGATCCGCGAAATCCGCGATCTCATCGGCCCGCTCGGCTTCGAGGCGAAGTCGGCAGCAGACCTCAATTTTGTCGAGCCCGACGAGACCGGAACGACCTTCGAGGAGAACGCCACGATCAAGGCGCTCGCCTCGGCCAAAGCCTCCGGCCTGCCGGCGCTTTCGGACGATTCAGGTCTCGCGATCGACGCGCTCGACGGCGCACCCGGCGTCTATACCGCCAACTGGGCCGAGCGCGAGGATGGCAGCCGCGACTTTGCCATGGCCATGCAGAAGGTCGAAGATGCGCTGCAGGAGAAGGGCGCCAAGACGCCTTCCGAGCGCACCGCCCGTTTCGTCTCGGTTCTCTGCCTTGCCTGGCCGGACGGCCACGTGGAGCTCTTCCGCGGCGAAGTCGAAGGCTTCGTCGTCTGGCCGCCGCGCGGCAGCCAGGGCTTCGGCTATGATCCGGTGTTCCAGCCCAAGGGCTACGACACCACCTTCGGCGAGATGAGCGCCGAAGAGAAGCACGGCTGGAAGCCGGGCGACGAAGAGGCCCTGTCGCACCGCGCCCGAGCCTTCAAGATTTTTGCCGAGACCTGCCTCGGGGCCTGATCGGAGCGGATGAGGACGTGCGCGCGGCTTTCCGCCCGCGTCCCGTTGCCTATGAAAGTGACTATGAGAGACGCAATCATGCAGACTGCCACGCTATCGGCGATCGGTGACGGCATGGACCCCGGTTTCGGGGTCTATGTGCATTGGCCGTTCTGCGCGGCCAAATGCCCCTATTGCGACTTCAACAGCCATGTGCGCCACCAGCCGGTGGACCAGCCGCGTTTCGTTGCCGCTTTCCTCAAAGAAATGGAAGAAGTGCGCGAGCTTTCCGGCCCGCGTACCGTCACCAGCGTCTTCATGGGCGGCGGCACGCCGTCCTTGATGGAACCCGCCACGGTCGACGCCATCCTCCAGGGTATCGCTCGCCATTGGCATGTGCCTGATGGCATCGAGATCACCATGGAGGCGAACCCTTCGAGCGTCGAGGCGACCCGTTTCCACGGCTATCGCGCAGCTGGGGTCAACCGCGTCTCGCTCGGCGTCCAGGCGCTGAACGACCGGGACCTGAAGTTCCTCGGCCGGCTGCACAATGTCGAGGACGCGCTGAAGGCGATCCGACTGGCGCGCGAAATCTTCCCGCGCATGTCCTTCGACCTGATCTACGCCCGCCCGAACCAGACGGTCGAGGAGTGGGAGCGAGAACTGAAGGAGGCGGTCTCCTACGCGGTCGACCACCTGTCGCTCTACCAATTGACGATCGAGGAAGGCACACCCTTCTACGGCCTGCACAAGGCCGGCAAGCTGGTCGTTCCCGATGGCGAGCAATCGGCCGTGCTCTACGAGGCGACGCAGGAGATCACCGCCGCGGTCGGCATGCCGGCCTACGAGGTTTCCAACCACGCCCGCCCGGGTGCCGAAAGCCGGCACAACCTGACTTACTGGCGCTATGGCGACTATGCGGGCATCGGGCCCGGTGCGCACGGCCGCCTCGGCATCGGCAACGGCAAGATCGCGACCTCCACGGAGCGCAAGCCCGAAGAATGGCTGCGTCTCGTCGAGACCCATGGCCACGGCATGATCGAACGGGAATCGCTCGATCTCGAAGCTCAGTCCGACGAGCTGCTGCTGATGGGCCTGCGCCTGAAAGAAGGCGTCGATCTCGCCCGCTGGCAGACCCTTTCCGGCCGCGATCCGGACCCGGAGCGCGAACAGTTCCTGATCGATCACGGCTTCATCGAGCGGCTCGGCAATTCCCGCCTGCGCTGCACGCCGGCGGGCATGTTGATCCTCGACGCGGTGGTGGCCGATCTCGCCTGCCCGTGAGGCGATCGTGACGCAGCAGCGGACGGCAACTGCCGGGCAATGGTCCGCAGCGGCGTCCGGTTTTTTTCGCCGGCTACCGGTTCAATCGAACGTTTCGCCCGACAGCGGCGTTGCCCGCATGGACGGCCGCTCTTCGAAAGCGTCGAACCAGCGGGCCAAGCGCGGCCGATCCCGAAACGACGGCAAGTCGCGGAAAGCCATCCAGGAGAGCGTGGTTGCGAGCGCAATCTGGCCGACATCGACGGCAGCCTCCGGATCCAGCGTCCGCTCCAGCCAGTCGTAGGTCGCCTCGATCTTTTCGGCATAACCATCGGCAAGCGCCGGATAACGCAGATGCTCCGGCCTGCGCTCCCACTCCCAGCGCAGGCCGATACCCGTCTGGGCCAGCACCTGCGCCACCGACTGCAGCCTGAGCGCGCGCCAGCGCGGCTCGCCTGCCTCAGGGATCAGCTTGCGGCCCTCATGGAGCGTGTCGAGATAGGCGCAGATCACGTCGCTGTCGAAGATCGGCTCCTGCCCCTCACGCAACAGGATCGGAACCTTGCCGAGCGGGTTTTCGGCATAGACCTCGTCGTTGCGCCTTGTCGGGCTGGTTTCGTGATGAATGACCTCGAGCCGGTCGGCAAGACCGATCTCATGGGCAAAGACGAGCGCCTTGCGAGCGAAGGGGGAATGGGTCTGGTAATAGAGGATCATGTCTATCTCGCGGGATCTGGTGTGAAGTCCTGGTCCTGCGCAGAGATATTGCATTCAGCGTGATAAAGGCGCTCTGTTTTGCAACCACGACTGCAAGTTTGTTTCGTCAAGATCCGTTTCGCCGGATGGGCCTTCGGCCGACAAACGCGTGCCGCTGCCGTCCAGCGCACAAATCGTCATTCCGACCCGGTCAATGGCAGTGCGGCCAAACGTTTTTCCAGGAACAGAACTTCGGCCCGGCCTGGTGCGATAGCGATCGCGCGCCGATAGGCGTCTGCGGCCTCGGCATGTTTGCCCACCGACGCCAAAAGCGCCGCGTGCGCCGCATGCCACGGCTGGTAGTCCGCAAGTTCTGCTGCGAGCCCCTCGACGATCGCCAGCCCGCGGGCAGCATCGCCCGCCTCGGCCACGGCCACAGCGGCGTTGAGCGAGACCACCGGTGTCGGCTCAAACCGGAAGAGGGCGGCATAAAGCGCGGCGATTTGCGGCCAGTCGGGTCCTCCCTCACCCAGCCGGCAATCGGCGATAGCAGCCTTGATCTGGTATGGACCGGGGCTTCGTCGGCTCACAGCGCGCGCAAGAAGGGCGCGGCCCTGTGCGATCTGCGCCTGATCCCATAGATTGCGATCCTGCTCGCTCAGCGGAAGGCTTGCCCCGTCAGCACCGATCCGTGCCGCGCGGCGTGCGGCGGTCAAGAGGATCATCGCCAGCGCACCCTCGATTTCCGGGTCCGCCGGGCGCAGCCGGTCGATCATCCGCATCAGATACTCGGCCTCCAGACACAGATCCCTTGGACCTTCCGTCGCCGCAAGATAGCCGGTCGTGAAAATCAGGTAGATCGTGGTCAACACGGCGTCCAGCCGCGCCGGCCAGTGCTCGGCCGTCGGCACGAAGAACGAGATGCCGGCGCCCGCGATCTTGGCCTTGGCGCGGCTGATGCGCTGGCCCATCGTCGGCTCGTGGTCGAGGAAGGCGCGGGCGATTTCGGTGGTGGAGAGACCGCAGACTGTCCGCAAGGTCAGTGCCACGCGTGACTTCAGCTCAAGCGCCGGGTGGCAGCAGACGAAAATCAGGCGCAGGCGCTCGTCGGGAATGTCTTCAGGGTCCGCTTCCTCGCGAACGATCAGTTGCGCCAGTGCCTCGGCCTTGCCGATATCACGGCGAGCGGCGCGCAGGCGATCAAGCGCCTTGCGCCGGGCAACTGTCAAAAGCCAGCCCTGCGGCGATGCCGGCGTGCCCGTCCGGCCCCAATGCGACAGCGCGGAGACGCCTGCCTCCTGCAGCGCGTCTTCTGCCAGCGACAAGTCACGCAGGTTGGCGACAAGGATGGCAAGCAGCCGCCCCCGATCGGCCCGCAGCGTGCTGTCGAGCAACTTCGCCACTGCGATGGCCCTGGGGACGGCTTGTGTCATGGATCTAGTGTCATGGATCAGGTGCCATGGATCATGATCATCGGGGATCAGCTCGCCGGGTTGTAGTCCATGAGCGGACGCACCTCGATCGTGCCGAAATGCGCCGAGGGTATCAACGCTGCGTAGGTGAGCGCCGCATCCAGGTCCGCGACATCGATGACATAATAGCCGCCGAGATGCTCGTGCGTTTCGGCAAACGGACCATCCATGGTTTCGACCTTGCCGGACTTGATGCGCAGCGACGTCGCGGTTTCGACCCCCTGCAGGCCTTCGCCCGACCGCAGCACGCCGTCCTCCTTCATCCGCGCGTTGGCGGCGAAGAACCCCGCCATGATCTCCTGGAAAGCGGGCGTGCCATAGGCTGGTTCTTTTTGAGGGTCGTTATAGATCAGCAGCATATATTGCATGGTTTCATCTTTCGATTGGGTGCAGCTTTCAAAGGCCGACGATGTTGGCGCCCAGGCAGACCATGGCGTTGAGCGCAGCAAGGATGTTGGTGCCGTTTCCGACGTAACGAAGGGGGTGCCCTGCATTGTCAGCCTTCAGGCCGAAGGGATGCGCAATCCGCCCGATCAGCAACAGCGCGCCCGAGATATGCAGATACAGCGCCGGAGCCCCCATACCTTCGGCAAGGACCATCAAAATGACGACGAACGCCGACCATTCAGCGCAATTGCCATGTTGGCGGATGCGCTGAAGCAAAAGGGCATTTCCGCCGTCACCAAACGATACGCCCTGCGCGGATCGCATCGCGCTGACGCGGAACCACAGGATCAGATAGATCGCCGCCACGGGCAGCGCATAAAGCGGTGTCACAGTAAAAATCATGGTCTCTCCAATGGGATTGAATAGTCTGAGCGCCCGATGGACGTCCGCGCTTCGCAAATTTCGACATGGGGCTAAATTTTTTTCGGAAATTTTTGAGGATCGGCCGGCGGGACCATGCACGACCTGCGGAATCCATGCAAGGAGAGGTCGTGTTTTAGAAACAATGCACGCAAAAGCATTGTGGCATCGCCGAACGATGGATCATCCCAGGAACGCCCGGCGTGACCGAGCTCGGCAGCAAAAGCGAGCGCCGCGCGCACGCTGGCGACGAGCCTGGCGATGGATCATGATCGCCTCGCGGGATCCGGCACGCGCGTGTTCCCGCGAAGAGATGGGCTTTGGCGGCGATGCAGGCGTCCTCATGCATCGCCGCGCTGCAGGAGCGGTTCGTCAGAACCTACTTCATCGGATCGCCCTTGAGGCGATTGAGTTCGATGCCCCTGGCAACGAGCCGGGCGACCTGTGCTGCGTCGACGTCAGCGGTACTGCGCAGGCGGATATAGGCCATGTCACCCTTGCCGCCGCCCTTCTCCATGCGAGGATCAAGATCGAGCATGTCAGCTCCGCGCCAGAAGCCGAAGGTGACGGAGTCCTTTGTGCCCTTGAGCAGGCAGACAGCGCCGCCGGCGTCGTAGACGGGATGCCCCCATTTGACGATGTCCGTCAGCCCGCCCACCGCGAGGATAGCATCATGCAGGCGTTTCGCCACGTCGGCAGGAACGCCGGAAAGGCCGGTAATGTAGTCGTTGACTGTCTTGGTCATGGTCGTCTTTCTATCGCTTGCCGTTAGTTCTTGAGCGGGATGAGCGCGCGCAGGCGCGGATCCCGAAGCCAGAGGCCGCCCCAGGCGATCACGCCGAGATAGAAGCCGAAAAGCAGATGGGTGAAGAGCGGGCTGCCGGCGCGCAGATGCGTCGCCATCGCGCCACCGAGATAGCCGGTGAGCAGAATGGCGCCGAGGATCGAGGTGCGCGGGATCACATAGAGCACCGTGCATAGCAATGTGAGAATGCCGAGCAGACGTGCCAGGCCCTGGTCGGCCGAGTAGCCGAGCGCGACCATGGTTTCGGTGACGACGGCAAGCGGCACAAGCTTGATGGCCGCATCGAAGATCAGGAAGGCGACAAGCAGGCCGCTGAGGAAGCGGCCGAGGATGATCGACTTTGCCGTCGGGGCTGGCACTGCAAGGCTGGTGGTCATGGGTTTCTCTCCTTGGATTTCGTTCTCGGTCCAAGGACGAAACCGCATGCGGGATCCCGACAGGCACCGTCAGATTTTTCTTTCGGAGATCTCGATGCCAGGCGTTTCATCGAGCTTGTCGAGCTGCATGCGGATGTAAGCGCATTCGGCCGCGTTGGTCGCAAGCGCAATCGCATGGTCGAAGGCCACACGCGCCTCGCGGACCTTGCCGAGCTGCTTCAGGAGATGGCCGCTCAGGCCATGGAAATAGAAATAGCCGGAGAGCTTTTCCGCCAGGGGCGCGATCATCGCCAGCGCCGCTTCTGGGCCCTGCCTCTTCGAAACCGCCACGGCGCGGTTGAGCGTGATCACCGGTGATGGCTGCAGTCGTTCGAGCGCCTGGTAAAGCAGGTCGATCTGCGCCCAGTCGGTCTCATCCGCCCGTTCGGCGCGGGCATGCAGCGCCGCGATCGCCGCCTGGATCTGGTAGGCGCCCGGTTGACGGTACTGCATCGCCCTGTCGATCAGCGCCAAGGCCTCGTCGATCAGCGGGCGGTCCCACAGGCCCCGGTCCTGGTCTTCGAGCAGGATGACGGCGCCATCGGCATCGAACCGGGCGCGTGCCCGCGAATGCTGGATCATCATGAGCGCCGTCAGCCCCATGATCTCCGGCTCGGCCGGGAAAAGCTGAAGCAGCAGGCGTCCGAGCCGGATCGCCTCCTGGCACAGGTCGGCCGAGACGCTTTCCGGTCCGTTCATCGCCGAATAGCCCTCGTTGAAGACGAGGTAGATCATCGTCGCGACAGCGGCGAGCCGGTCTGACCGATCGGCCGCATCCGGGGTCTCGAAGGCAAGGCCGGCGGCGGCGACCCGGGATTTGGCACGGGTGATGCGCTGTTCCATTGCCGCCTCGCTGACGAGGAAGGCGCGCGCGATCTGCTTGACCGAAAGGCCCGAGACGATGCGCAGCGCCAGCGCTATCTGCTGCGTTGCCGGCAGCGCCGGATTGCTACAGACGAACAGGAGGCGAAGAATGTCGTCGCGATAGTGGGAACCGTCGAGCTGGTCGGCAAGCGCGCCCTCCCGATCTTCGAGGTCGGAGAGGATTTCCTCCGGCGGCAGCGCCGTCTCGCGGGACTGGCGGCGAACCTTGTCGATGCCGCTGTTGCGGCCGACGAAGATCAGCCAGGCGGCGGGGTCACGCGGTGGGCCGCTCTTCGGCCAGGTCTTCAAAGCCCGGATGCAGGCCTCCTGAAACGCTTCTTCGGCGGTGTCGAGGTTGCGGAAATAGCGCAACAGCGCGCCTACGGCCTGCGGCCGGGCAGAAACGAGTGCGAGGTCTATCCAGGATGTGTCTGTCATGAAGCAAGCTCACTGGGTTTGTAGATGGCAAGGGGACGGATTTCGTAGGAGCCAGCAGCCGGGTTGGCGGAGCTCAGATCGCGGGCAAAATCGAGTGCTTCATCGACAGACGCGCAGTCGATGACGTAGAAGCCAAGCAATTGCTCTTTCGTCTCGGCAAACGGGCCATCGATTACGATCGTCTCGCTGTGACTGTGCCGGAGCGTCGTCGCCGACGTCGTCGGCATCAAGCGCGCCACTGGTCCAAGCCGGCCTGCCTCCGCATATTTGCTCTGTACGGCCAACAGATCATGCATGACTTTTTCGTCCTGCTCCTTGGTCCAGGCGTTCGTGACATCTTCTTGATTGTAGCAAAACACGGCGTAAAGCATCGGAACTCCAGCTCCTGAAACAAAGACGGTGGCGGCAAGCAATAGCCGACAACCGGGATGAAAAAAACAGGGCCGGTGGTGCTTTCGCCCACCGGCCCGCAATGCGTGTAAATCAGAAACGCTCAAGCGTTGTCGCGGCACTCTAACTTGGTGTCGATGGCCGGCCGGGAAAAGAGGCGCAAAAGCCGCCCGTCAATCGCCGCCAGACCAGCTGTGATCAAGGTCATGCCGAGAAAGTGCTTGGGTTCCAGCGTTTCGCCGAGGAACAGGGCGCCAAGCAGGATGGCGCTGACCGGGATCAGGAAGGTCACCAGCATCAGGTTTGTGACACCGGCAGTCTCAAGGATGCGGAAGAACAGGACATAGGCGAGCGCCGTGGAAATGAGCGCGATGCCGACGATCGCCGCCCAGACGTCGAAGCCGGGCATGGGAAGCGTCCAGGGATGATCGATCAGCAGTGACAGCGGGATCAGCATGGTGCTTGCGGCCGAGACCTGGCCGGTCGCCGTCACGATCGGCGCCACGCCCATGCGCTTGAAGCGGCGGGCAAAGACACCGGCGAGCGCATAGGAAAGCGCTGCACCGAGCACGGCGACCTGGGCAAGCAGGTTCGAACCGAGCCCACCGAGCGCCGCCGGGCCGATCATCATCGCAACCCCGAGGAAGCCGACGACGACACCGGCAAAACGGTTGGCTGTCAGTTTCTCGTCATCGGTCAGGAGATGCGCGACGATCACGCCGAAGAGCGGCGTGGTCGCATTGAGGATCGAGGCAAGACCGCTGGCGATATGCGTCTGCCCCCAGACGATCAACGAGAAGGGGACGAGATTGTTGAGCAGACCCATGCCGAAGAAAGCGAGCCACACGCGCGGGTCGCGCGGCATCGACAGTCCCATCAGACGAATGAAGGCGAGCAGCGCGAGCGCCGCGAGACTGACGCGGAGCGCCACGATCGTGACTGGCGGCAACGCCTTGACAGCGACGCCGATGAAGAAGAACGAACCGCCCCACAAAATAGAGAGCAGGATCAACATGCCCCATTCCCGGGCGCCCATGACCTTGGCCCGCGTTGCTTGTGTCATTGCCTTAACCCTCGTTTGTTTGTCAGGCTAAACCGTGATGGCATCGACCATCTTGACTTTGTGCCATTATTCTCAGGATATTGAGCTTCAAACAAACGATCATTTCTCGACACATGATTGAGTTTGGCTAAACCATGGCGACATCCCTTCCCTCCCTCGCCTCGCTGCGCGCCTTTGAGGCGACGGCGCGCCATTCGAGCGTGACGAAGGCTGCACAGGAACTCAACGTGACGCCTGGCGCGGTCAGCCTGCAGGTGCGCGAACTGGAGCAGACGCTTGGCGTGACGCTGTTTGAGCGCCGGCCGAGACAGTTGGTGCTGACGGAGGACGGCAGCACCTATTTCGCGACACTCAGGCGCGCGTTCCGGATGATGCGCGAAGCGACCGAGGAGCTGACGGCACGCAAGCGCGCGCCGGTGCTGACGGTGAGCTGCACGCCCACTTTTGCCGCCCAATGGCTGGTCCCGCGCATCGGCGCCTTCGAGCTGCAGGTGCCTGGCATCGACGTGCGCATCAGCACCACCAACCGGTTGACGGACTTCAACACCGACGGGGTCGACATTGCCATCCGCCACGGGCTTGGCCGCTATGACGGGCTCGTCAGTGAACGGCTGATCGATGACGACCCGGTCCCGGTCCTTCACCCGGCATTACGCGCAAGGAACCCGCTCGACATGCCGGGCGACCTCGCCGCGCATGTGCTCCTGCACGATGTGCACCGTCAGGATTGGAGGCTGTGGCTGGATGCGGCAGGCGCCGACGGGGTGGACGCCGGACGAGGGCCAGTCTTCGTCAACAGCAACGGCGCCATCGAGGCAGCCAAGGCCGGCGACGGCGTTGCACTGGTGCGCCTGTCGCTGGTCACGCGCGAGCTTGCGGAGGGCGTGCTGGAAGCCCCCTTCCCCGAGGGCGTCATGACCGGGCTTGCCTATCATCTCGTGTACCCGCCGGCGGCTCTCGACCGGCCGCCGGTCACGGCCTTTCGTGCCTGGATCATCGAGCAGGCACGGGCCGAACAGGGCGTGGGAAATCCAGCGGCCAAGCACTCGCCGCGGCCGGCACTGAAAACGGTCCGGTAAAACAAAAAAGCCCGGGCGAACCCGGGCTTTTTTCGGCAATCCGCCGCGACTATTCGTTGATCAGGCGCTTCAGCAGCTCGATCTCATGGCTGAGCTTGGTGTCACCCGAAATCAGCTCCTCGATCTTGCGCACGGCATGCAGCACGGTCGTATGGTCGCGTCCGCCGAAGCGACGGCCGATCTCCGGGAAGGAGCGCGGCGTTAGCGTCTTCGACAGATACATGGCGATCTGGCGCGGCTTGACGATGACACGGGTGCGGCGGTTGGAGACAAGCTCCTGGCGCGAGACGTTGTAGTGCTTGGCGACGACGCGCTGGATGTCCTCGATGCGGACGCGGCGGGGTTCGCCGGCGTTGACGAGGTGGCCGAGCAGTTCATCGACGCGCTCGATCGAGAGCTGCGGCTCGAAGGAGCGGCGGAACAGGAGCTGGTTGAAGGCGCCTTCCAGTTCGCGGCCGCTGGCCGTCACGTTGCGTGCCACATGGCTGAGGATTTCGCCGGGAATGTCGAGCGAACCGTCGTCCTGACGGGCCGTGTCCAGGCGACGCTTCAGCATTTCCAGGCGCATGTCGTAGTCCGGGCCGTCCATCTCGATGGCGACGCCGCCCTGGAGACGCGAACGAACGCGGCTGTCGAGCGATTCCAGTTCCCACGGTGCGCGGTCGGCGGCGACGACGACCTGCTTGGCGGAATCGAGCAGCATGTTCAGGAGATGGCAGAACTCATGCTGGATCGACTTGCCCTGCAGGAACTGCATGTCGTCGATGATCAGGAGATCGATGTTGCGCAGCGACTCCTTCAAGGACAGCGCGTCGTTGTCGCGGATCGCGGTGGCGAAACGCCACATGAAATATTCGGCCGTCAGGTAGACGACACGCGGTGCACGCGCGCTCTGCAGCGCCTGGATGGCGATCGCCTGCAGAAGGTGCGTCTTGCCGAGGCCGACGCTCGAATGGATGAAGAGCGGGTTGAACCGCACCGCACCGGCGCCGGCTTCCGCGATCGTCCGGGCGGCGGCAAGCGCCACGCGGTTCGAGGACCCCTCGACGAAGCTCTCGAAATTGTAGCGCTGGTCGAGCGGCGAGCCGAAAAGCGGCGCCTGGGTCGGCTTCTGCATGCTTGCGACGGTCGCCGCGGCAACGCTTGCCACCGGCTGGGCTGCGGCCGGACGGCGCGCGGGCTGGGCCGGAGCTGCTTCTGCCGCCTGCGGCAGCACATCTTCCTGGGTGGTCGGACGGGCGCCACGGGTTGCCGTGCGCACCAGGATCTCGATCTTCATGATCTCGCCGTCTTCCTGCTGGAAGATCGAGGTGATGAGGTCGAGATAACGGTTGTTGATCCAGGACTTCAGGAACGTGGTCGGCACCGAAAGGCGCACAACGCTCTTGGATACGGAATGGAGCTTCAGACGCCCAAACCAGCTTGCAAAGACATCCGGACCGACTTGAGCTTTGAGACGCGCACTTACCCGCTCGAACAGTGCGTCGTGCCTCATGTCGATTTTTTCCCCCGCCGCCTGAGATAGATTGCTTCCGGCCTGAAATGCGTCTCCTTCTTTCTGAAGTGCGCCCGCCGTCACCAAATTCATCTGCATTTTGCCGCCTTCCAATTCATGTTCAGATGCCGTCATCGCTGCCGGCCTCATCTCTTATGTCCGTCGCCCGCGGCGCCTTCGAAGGCCATGCCGCTTTCGCCGAACGTCACAGTCGCAGACGACGCCGGGCTCCTCATCTCCCGCCTCGCTGCGCGCTACGCGCACCCACCTGCCCTTCGGGCCGGAGGATGTCCCCTCGCGCCTCTTGTCAACAATCCCTTCGACGCGCTCCCGCGCCGTACCGGATCCTCCTCCTCGTCAACAGCTCCTCGCACCCTCGTACGAAGCGATGAGCCGCGCGTTGGACCTTGGCCTCGTGTCGGGCGCCGCTTGCACCCACCATCGAGACCGCCTGCATGTTTCCTTTGTCGTAGCCGATCAAAGGGCAGGATAGGCAGCCGTCAAAGCGCCGCAGCGACCTTCAGGCGTCCGACCGGACGCACGGTGCCGCAGATGGCCGCCTCACAATCACAGGACGAAAGTTTCTCGTCCGGAGTGGTATGAACCATCCGGTTTTTCACCTTCGACTTGTCTGATTGAACGACGCGGAGCCGCCCTGATACAAAGGACAGAAACATCGAAACCATTTCTTCGAAATGGCCTCTTTTGCTTCCTTTTACAGATGTGGTCCGTGTCCCCTGTGGAGGGCATTTAGGCAGGATCGATGGGCAAGATCAATCGCGATTTTTACGCAACCTTAAGCGCCGGCCGTTGACTCTCCGGCCGCCATTTGCTTGCCGCATTCCGAGTCCGAGAAGAATCCCTGTTGAATCAAGGGTTTTGATTTTTCGCTCTTTGCTTAGCTGGCGAAAAAGAAAAAAAATAAAAATTCGCTTGACTCAGAATGGGCCTAACGGACCCCCAGCCAGAGACATCCTTTTGATAAGGACCTCTCACAAGTCATTGAAATAATTATATAAATTTTGTCATCGCACTGACATAAGCCCAAGTCGCCAGATTAACCATCGCAATGACAGAAGTATGAATCCGAAAAGCCCGGCGCAAGGGCCGGGCTCTCGATTAACAGATTTTTCTTAGCCGGATTAGGCCGAAAGCGACTTTACGCGCTGTGCAAGACGCGAAACCTTGCGCGATGCAGTGTTGGCGTGCAGGACGCCCTTGGTGGCTGCGCGCATCAGCTCGGGCTGAGCTGCCTTGAGCGCTGCGGCTGCAACAGCCTGGTCGCCGGTGGCGATCGCTTCTTCTACCTTGCGGATGAAGCCACGGACGCGCGAACGACGTGCCTTGTTCACTGCAGTGCGGCGTGCGATCTTGCGGGTCGCCTTTTTCGCCGAAGTTGTATTGGCCATTGGTGCCTCTCTTCGAAAACTGACATGAACTCCGCCCTCGCCGTGCCGGGTCACTGCGACCTGTCATCAAAGCAATTCGGGAGTATTTCCGGAAAGCCCAGGATGGCGTTCCAAACTGAGGGCGGCGTATAGCGGGAAACGGCCGCCCCGTCAACGCGCAATTTCCAGAATCTGCGCGCCACCCCTTGCGCTAGCGATGCTTGAAGTCAGGCTTGCGCTTGGCGACGAAGGCGGCCATGCCCTCTTTCTGGTCTTCGGTTGCAAACAGCGAGTGGAAGAGCCGGCGCTCGAAACGAAGCCCTTCGGCAAGCGTCAGCTCGAGCGAGCGGTTGACCGCTTCCTTGGCCATCATAACGGCCGGCAGCGAGAAGGACGCGATCTTCTCGGCCGCGGCCAGCGCTTCCTCCATCAGTTTCTCCGGCGCCACCACACGCGATACGAGTCCTGCGCGTTCGGCCTCGGCCGCATCCATCATACGGCCGGTCAGCACAAGATCCATCGCCTTGGCCTTGCCGACGGCGCGCGTCAGGCGTTGGGAGCCGCCCATGCCGGGAATGACGCCGAGGGTAATTTCCGGCTGGCCGAATTTCGCAGTCTCGGACGCGATGATGAAGTCGCACATCATCGCCAGCTCGCAGCCGCCGCCCAGCGCATAGCCGGAAACGGCAGCGATCAAAGGCTTGCGGGCTGCCGCCACCTGGTCCCAGCCGCCGATGAAATCGCCGAGATAACTGTCGACGAAGTCGAGCGTCTGCATCTCCTTGATATCGGCGCCGGCGGCAAAGGCCTTCTCCGAGCCGGCAAGGACGACGGCGCCGATATCCTTGTCGGCATCGAAGGCCTTCAGCGCTGCGGCAAGCTCGCGCATCACCGTCGAGTTCAGCGCGTTCAGCGCCTGTGGACGATTGAGCGTCACCAGGCCAACGCGGCCGCGTGTTTCGACCAGCAGCGTTTCGTAGGTCATTCCTGTTTCCTCCGGTTCATGCACCAGACCGCTCACGGACCGGCGTTCATTCCTGGCAATGCGGGCAGTAGAAGGTCGAGCGGCCCGCCTGCACGATCCGGGCGACCGTACCGTCGCAGCCGGGCGTGCGGCAAGCCTCTCCTTCGCGGTCATAGACGGAGAAGGAGTGCTGAAAGTAGCCGAGCGAGCCGTCGGCCTTGATATGGTCCTTCAGCGACGATCCGCCGGCGGCAATGGCATCGGCGATGACCTCGCGGATCGCGTCCGTCAGGCGCACAAGCCCATCCTTCGGCTTGCCGCGCTTGTCGACGAGCGCGCCGGCCGGTTTCAGCGGCGACAGGTGCGAGCGCCACAGTGCCTCGCAGACATAGATGTTGCCGAGACCGGCGATGTTCTTCTGGTCGAGCAAGGCCGCCTTCAGCGGCTGCGCCTTGCCCGAGAAGCGTGCGGCGAGATAGGCGGCATCGAGCACGTTTCCGGTCGGCTCCTCGCCGAGCGCGCGGAAATAGGCGTGGTTTGCCACGGTGTCGCGGCGAGCAAGGTCCATGAAGCCGAAGCGGCGCGGGTCGTTGTAGATCACTCGCACCGGGCCTTGCGCGCCGTCGAGATGGAAAATGACGTGATCGTGCTTTTCGTCCTTGCCGCGCGGATGGTGGAATTCGCCCGGCGTTGCTGCCGCCGGTCCCACCTCGATGCGGAAGGAGCCGGACATGCCGAGATGGGCGATGATCACGTCGCCGGCTTCCAGATCGATCATCAGATATTTGGCGCGACGCGACAGCGAGACGATGCGCTGGCCGGCAACGGTCGAGGAGAAATTTTCCGGGAAGGGAAATCGCAGATCCGGACGGCGCAGTTCCGCATTGACCAGCAGCGCCCCCTCCATGGTCGGCGCCAGGCCGCGCTTGACGGTTTCGACCTCGGGCAACTCCGGCATGCATGCACTCCTTCGATCTCAGCCACCGGATGCGGTGGTTGGCATTTCCTTGGCGGCCTTCTTATCCTATAGGGGTGCGCTATGCCGCAGCCGCGGTCCCGCCCACGAGATAGCGCGTGGCGGGCCTTTTCGCTATGGTGCCGGAAAAATTGGTTCAGGTGGAGTTCTTCGTATGACGGATCAGCGCGTATCGGCCGATGGCGGCATGGAAACATCGTTCGGTTTCCGCAACGTCGGCACGGGCGAGAAGCAGCCGCTCGTCAACGACGTGTTCCACAAGGTCGCCAAGCGCTACGACATCATGAACGACGTGATGTCGGCCGGCCTCCACCGCGCCTGGAAGGACGCGATGATCGCCGCCCTCAACCCGCCACGCCGCGAGGGTTACAGGACCCTCGACGTTGCCGGCGGCACCGGCGACATCGCCTTCCGCATCATCGAGGCCTCCGACCGCAAGGCACATTCGACCGTGCTCGACATCAACGGCTCGATGCTGGCCGTCGGCGCCGAGCGGGCCGAGAAGAAGAAGCTCTCCGCCAATCTCGATTTCGTCGAGGCCAATGCCGAGGACCTGCCCTTCGAGGCCAACACCTTCGATGCCTATACGATCGCGTTCGGCATCCGCAATGTGCCGCGCATCGACGTGGCGCTGAAGGAAGCATACCGGGTACTGAAGCGCGGCGGCCGCCTGCTGGTGCTGGAATTTTCCGAAGTGGAGATGCCGCTGCTCGACCGCTTCTATGATGCCTGGTCGTTCAACGCGATCCCCAAGTTCGGCAAGCTGATCACCGGCGACGAAGCGCCCTACCAGTATCTGGTGGAATCGATCCGCAAGTTCCCGAACCAGAAGGACTTCGCGACGATGATCAAGGAGGCGGGTTTCTCCCGCGTTTCCTTCACCAATTACACCGGCGGCATTGCAGCGCTGCATTCCGGCTGGAAAATCTGATCCCGATGAGCACGCCTGGAGCATATATCCGCCTCGCGCGGATCGGCTGGGTTCTCGTGCGCGAAGGCGTCGTCTCGGCCGTCCCGACGGAGCACCTGCCACCTTTTGCCCGTTTTGCCCAGAAGGCGGCCGGACTTTTGGCGCGCCGCAGGGTTCCGGGAGAAGAGCGCAGCGACCGGCTGTCGCGCGCCGTCGCCCGTCTCGGCCCTTCCTATGTGAAGATCGGCCAATTCCTTGCAACCCGCCCCGACGTCGTCGGCGCGGAGTTTGCCGCCGATCTGTCGCTGTTGCAGGACCGCATGGCGACCTTCCCGCAGAACGAGGCGAAGGCCGCGATCCAAGGCTCGCTCGGCCGGACGGTCGACGATCTCTACGCCGAATTTTCCGAGCCGATGGCCGCGGCCTCGATCGCGCAGGTGCATCCGGCGATCGTGATGCGCGACAGCGGCCCCGAGAAGGTTGCGGTCAAGGTCATCCGCCCCGGCGTGCGGCAGCGTTTCGCCTCCGACATCGAGGCGATGTATCTCGTCAGCCATATGCAGGAGCGGTTCCTGCCCTATACCCGCCGGCTGAAGCCGGTCGAGGTGACCAAGACGCTGGAGCAGACGACGAAGATCGAGATGGATCTTCGCCTGGAGGCGGCCGCGCTTTCCGAACTTGGCGAGAACACCAAGGACGATTCCGGCTTCCGCGTGCCGAAGGTCGACTGGGAACGGACCGGGCGTGACGTCGTCACCATGGAATGGATCGACGGCGTCAAGATGTCGGATATCGAGGGGCTGAAGGCCGCCGGCCACGATCTCAACCTTCTGGCCGAAGTCCTGATCCAGTCCTTCCTGCGCCACACGCTGCGCGACGGCTTCTTCCATGCCGACATGCACCAGGGCAATCTTTTCGTCGACGACGCCGGCCATATCGTCGCCGTCGACATGGGCATCGTCGGCCGCCTTGGCAAGAAGGAACGCCGGTTCCTGGCCGAAATCCTCTTCGGCTTCATCACCCGCGACTACCAGCGCGTCGCAGACGTGCATTTCGAGGCGGGCTACGTGCCCTCGCACCACGATGCTGCGAGTTTCGCCCAGGCGATCCGCGCGATCGGCGAGCCGATCCACGGGCAGCCGGCCGAAACCATCTCGATGGCGAAGCTGCTGACGCTGCTTTTCGAGGTCACCGAACTCTTCGACATGCAGACGCGTCCCGAGCTCGTCATGCTGCAGAAGACGATGGTGGTCGTCGAAGGTGTGGCCCGTACGCTCAATCCGCGCTTCAACATGTGGAAGGCGTCCGAGCCGGTCGTCGGGAAATGGATCCGCGACAATCTCGGACCGAAGCGCATCGTCACGGATCTGCGCGACGGCCTGCATGCCGCACTGCGGCTGGCCGAAGCCGCGCCTGAAATCGCCGCTCGCACGGAGAAGTTTTCGAGCGAGATCATGGCGATGAGCGAAAACGGCCTGCGTTTCGATGCGGAGACCGCGCATGCGATCGGCAAGGCGGAGGCGAAACACACGCGCTCCGGCCGCATCGCGCTTTGGCTGATCGCCGCCACGCTCGTCTATATCGCCTGGCAGGTGACCTGATCCTGCCCGCGCCCGAAGGGGCGCGGCGGGCTTGTCTTTCTACCCACGCTTGCTATCCTTCCCGCATGGACAATCGCTCGATTCTTGCCATGGTACTTTGCACGCATACCCAAGGGGTGTGCGGGAGACCTGTTGCGCTGAGTTAAGCGAAAAGTCCCCCACCAACCCTGCCGAGGCGAGCAGGGTTGGGACCTGTTTCCTCGGAGCCAAGAGAGGAAACAATGACCGAGGCAAACGATCCCTCAAAAATCCATATCCGCGCGGCCCGCGCCGTCGATTTCGAAGCGATCTCGGCGCTGATGAGCCAACCGGGCATCCGCGCAGGCACGCTGCGCCAGCCGTTCTCCAATCCGGAACAGACACGCAAGTGGCTGGAAACCCTTTCGGACGACAGCATCGTCATCGTCGCCGAGCGCGCCGGTCGGATCCTCGGCCTGGCCGGGCTGCACCGCAGCAAGGGGCGCCGGCATCATTCGGCAGCCCTTGGGATCAGCGTCGACGACAATCATCGCGGCGAAGGCATCGGTAAGTCGTTGCTGACCGCTCTGATCGATGCCGCCGACAACTGGCTCGGCATCGCCCGCATCGAGCTTACGGTCTTTACCGACAACGAGCCGGCGATCGCGCTCTATCGCAAGGCCGGCTTCGAGATGGAGGGTACGCACCGGGCCTATGCGCTGCGGCACGGCGTTCTCGCCGACGTGTTCGCGATGGCGCGCATTCGCGCCCCGGCAGAGCCACGCGCCGCCTGAAGAGCACGACATTCGGCGACCAGATGGAGCTTTGGGCCGGCGGAGCGCGCCTTCACGCATCCGCCGGTACCATCCTGTTCCATCCGGAACTGCGAATATATCGGCTTCATGCGACTTTCGTCTCATGGATGACGAAGGATCATCCCACCCATCCGGAGGAGAGATCATCATGCGCAAGTTCATCGTCGCAGCCGCTGTCGCCGTCACCGCCGCCATCTCCTTTGCAGCACCGTCTCAGGCCGGCGGTTTCTCGATCGGCTTCAGCAACGGCTATTACGGCCATGGCTGGAGCGGCCGTGTCGGCTATGTCGACAGCTATTATGGCGGGCCTTACTACTACGAGGACGAGCCCTATTGCTTCCTGAAGACGGTGAAGCGTTACGACAGCTACGGCAACCGCTACTACAAGAAAATCCGCATCTGCCGCTAAGCGACAGAATGAGGGAGGGCGCTCGAGAGCCCGGCCGCCATGCGGCCGGGCTTTTGCATTCCCACCCCCACCGGCGTCAAAACGATTCCTCTGCGCGGAAATCTGGTGTAGCTCGGATGCCGAGCCATTCTGAATTCCGCAATCGAGGAGGGTCGGCCATGGATCTCGGCATCGCTGGAAAACGCGCGCTGGTGCTCGGCGGCAGCAAGGGGCTGGGGCGCGGCATTGCCGAGGCTCTTGCCGGCGAAGGCGTCATCGTGGCGCTGACCGGCCGCGATGCGGCATCGGCCGCCAAGGTGGTAGCCGACATCAGCGCTTCGGCGCGCGGCTATGCCCTCGACCTCTCGAAACCCGAAAGCCTCGATGGCCTGCTGGACCAGCTCGAAGCCGATTTCGGCGCGATCGACATTCTGGTGCTGAATGGCGGCGGGCCGCCGCCCTCGCCTGCCTCGGTCATCGAACCGGACTTCTGGCGGGCGCAATTCGAGACCATGGTACTGGCTGGCATGCGCATCACCGGACGACTGCTGCCCGGCATGCGGAAACGCCAGTTCGGGCGCATCATTGCCGTCGCCTCCACCAGCATCCGCGAGCCGATCGTCGGGCTCACCGCGTCGAACGCCCTCAGAAGTGCGGTTGCCGGCTGGCTGAAGACGCTTGCCGGCGAAGTCGCGGCCGACGGCGTGACCGTCAACCTGCTTCTGCCGGGGCGGCTTGCCACCGACCGCACGCTCAGCTTCGACCGCATGGACGCCGAAAGCGAAGGGCTCGATATCGCGACGGTCGCAGCCCGCAGCCAACGCGACATCCCGATCGGCCGCTACGGCACCCCGGCGGAATTCGGGGCGGCCGCAGCCTTCCTTGCCGGCCGTCAGGCAAGCTACATCACCGGCGTGGCGTTGCCCGTCGATGGCGGCCTCAGCCGTTCGATGCTCTGATACGGTTCAGGACATTTCCGCCGACGGATTGGGGGAGCCTGCGAAGGCGAGGTCATGCCTCGTCCCGGCTGTCATCGCCGATGAGCGCTGAAAGATCCTCTGCCAACCGCGTGACCAGAGCGCCGGCCTCCGGCCGGTAATAGAGCCCGATCTCCATCGTCTCGATCATCGGCAGCCCGTCCTGCGGCTCCACCACCCGGTGCCGGTCGTGGACCACGCGGGCCGGCAGCAGGCTGATACCGAGCCCATCGGCAACGGCCGACTGAATGCTGGCAAGGCTGGAGCTGGTATAGCTCACGCGCCAGCGTCGCCCTGAGGCGTCCAGCGCTGCCACCATGTCGTCGCGATAAAGCCCGCGCGGCGGAAAGACGACGAGCGGTAAGGGATCGAGCGCCAGAACAGGATGGGCGGCGCTATCGATCCAGCACAGGGTCTCCTGCCACCGCTGCACCGCCTCGCCTGAGCCACGGCGCTGCTTGACGACGACGATATCGAGCTCGCTGCGATCATAGAGCGACCGCAGTTCGCGGCTGAGCCCACTCGTCACTTCGAGCCTGACATTGTCATGCCGGCGGGCAAAGGCCGAAAGCATGCGGGTCGTGCGACCGGCGGCAAAGTCTTCGGGCAGGCCGAGGCGCAGCGTCGCGGCGACCGATGCGCCGGAGAGAAGCTGCCGCGCCTCTGCATCGAGCGCCAGCATGCGCCGCGCATAGCCGATCAACTGCTCGCCCGCATCGGTCAGGCGGACCTGACGATGGCTGCGTTCGAGCAGCCGATGGCCGGCCTGCTCTTCCAGCCGCAGGACTTTCTGACTGACGGTCGACTGGGTGGAATTGAGCCGGCCGGCCGCAGCGGTGAAACCACCGCAATCGGCCACCGTCGCGAAAGCTCTCAGCAGATCCAGATCGAAAGGCTGACCATTCATAATTCCACTTGGTAGCATTCATACATTTAATTTCCAAATGAATGCGGCAGTGCCTAAGGTCGCGGGCGGGAGGGCCATGCCGGGCGCGGGAGACGTTCGGCGACGACGCGTGTCTTGCGCCCTTGAAAAGGTCACGGATCGGCTCAAGTAAGCACGAGATCGCGATGAGCGAGAGCGGCATGGACGGAGCCCCTTCCGGGTTTCCACGTTTCGCTCGTAACCGGAACCATTGCGATCGGTCGATCCATTCGACCGGCCTGTATGATCGGAAAGACCAAATGCGACCAAGACTTTTCGGCTCGCTGATCGGCGCATCGATTGCCGCCTTCAGCCTTGCACCTCAAACCGTGGGGGCTTCGATGCTTGAAAACCAACTGATCTCCGCCGCCGAGACCGGCGATCCGGACAAGGTCAAAGCGCTGCTCAAGGAAGGCGCGAGCATCGAAGCGCGCGACGCCAGCGGTGCGACAGCGCTGCTCGCCGCCACCCATGAAAATCGCGTCGATGCGGCCCGTGCTCTGATCGAGGCCGGCGCCGACGTCAACGCCAAGGACAAGATCCAGGACAGCCCCTACCTCTATGCCGGCGCGCGCGGGCATCTCGAAATCCTGAAGCTGACGCTTGCCAATGGCGCCGACCTCAAGAGCACCAACCGCTATGGCGGAACGGCGTTGATCCCGGCCGCCGAGCGCGGCCATGTCGAGACCGTCAAGACCTTGATCGAAGCCGGCATCGACGTCGATCACGTCAACCGCCTCGGCTGGACCGCACTGCTCGAAGCCATCATCCTCGGCAGCGGCGGCGAAAAACACACCGAGATCGTACGGCTGCTGATTGCGGCCGGCGCCGACGTGAACCTTGCCGATGGCGAGGGTGTCAGCCCGCTGACCCATGCCCGCCAGCGCGGCTATGGCAAGATCGAGAAGCTGCTGGCCAACGCCGGCGCCCGCTAGAAAGAACTCCCATGTCCCAGGAACAGACCTATCTGGCCGAAGCGGTAACGCTTGCCCGCCGCAACGTCGAGAAAGGCGGACGCCCCTTCGGCGCCGTCGTCGTCAAAGATGGCGAGATCGTCGGTCGCGGCGTCAACGAGATGCTGTCATCCGGCGATCCCACTTCGCATGCGGAACTGAACGCGTTGCGCGAGGCCGCCCAGAATCTTCGTTCCCCGCGGCTCGAAGGCGCCGCCGTCTATGCCAGCGGCCAGCCCTGCCCGATGTGCCTTGCGGCCATGCGCATGGCCGGGATCACCGAGATCGCCTATGCGAACTCGAATGCCGACGCCGAGCCCTTTGGCCTCTCGACCGCAGCGATCTATGCGGAACTGGCAAAGCCGCTTGCCGAGCAGGCCATGCGCTTCCGCCATGTGCCGGTCGACGATGCAGGGACGGCACCGCTTTACGCGGCCTGGCAAGAGCGACAGGCCAAGGCCTGAGCCGCCGGGTCAACGCCCGGCCATCCGGATGTGAACAGCCGAGGCGGCCGACGGCCGCCTCGGCCTTCTGTTCAGTCCAGAGGATCGGGGAAACGATGCCCCTTGCCGAACACACGTGCCGGCTGTAATCGCATAGGCGTTTCTTCCTTTAGCTCTGCCCCATCCTTCAAGGAGACCGGGCGGCTTCCAGCCTGCAGGTGCCCGTGATGACTGCCTATTCCGAAAAAGCCGGCCGCTTCGTCGCGCTGCTTCTCATCGCGGGCTCCGGTGTGGTGACGATCGCCAAGGGCATGAGCCTGACCTTCCTTGCGATCCGCCTCCAGCGTGACTTCGGCCTCACCCCCGCCAGCATCGGCGCGTTGATCGGCGTGGGTCCGCTGCTCGGCGCGATCGTCAGCCCCTTCGCCGGCACGCTCTCGGACCGGATTGGCCGAAAAACCGTGCTGACCGTCGCACTCTTCATGGCCGGACTGGCGCTGGCCGGGCTCGGGCTGGCACAATCGATCGCCGCCTTCGCGCTGGCCCACATCGTCTCTGCCGTTGCCGCCGCCGTTTTTGAGCCGGTCGCGCGCGCCTTGATGAGCGATGCGGCGCCTGAACATCTGCGGCTCAAGGTTTTCTCCTGGCGCTATCTCGCCATCAATGCCGGCTGGGCGATCGGGCCGTTGATCGGCGTATGGGTCGGTGCGGCCTATGTGACGCTGTTCGTCATCGCCGGCGTCATTCATGCAGCCTTCGGTCTCGTGATCTTGCTCACGGTACCCGAGGCCAGCAGCAGGCAGTCCACCGAGACCGAACGAGCGTCAGGGAGTGCCGTTGGCTGGCGCGGACTTGTCGCCGCCTTGCGCGACCGGCGCCTGGTCTTCTTCGTCGTCGGCGGCACACTGCTTCTCGCAGTTCACGGTCAATGGTCGGTGACCCTGTCGCAATATCTCAACAGCGGCTTCGAGGACGGCATCACGCTCTTTGCGCTTTTGGTTTCGACCAACGCGGTAACGGTGCTGGTCGCCAGCACGCCGGCCCGCTTCGTCATCGAACGGATCGGCGCCCTGCGCGCGCTGTCGCTTGGCAGCCTGCTGTTCCTGATCGGCGAGATCGGATTTGCCGCCTCGTCCGGAATGGAAATGCTCGTCGCCTCGATGATCCTTTTCACCTTCGGCGAGGTGCTGGTCGTGCCCTCGGAATATGTGCTGGTCGACGGCATTTCCAACGCTGGCAACCGGGGCACCTATTTCGGCGCCCATTCGCTCTCGACATTCGGAAACTTCCTCGGGCCGCTCATCGGCGGCCTTGCGCTTGGCGCCGTCGGCGGCGCCGGCATGTTCCTGCTGTTCGGGTTGTTTGCGGCGGCAGGTGCAATTCTGTTTGCGATCGGCCATTCCATGCCGCCGCCACGGCCCGAGGTCGCGCGCGCCACGGCGCTCGACAATGGCGCCGCGACGGGAGACCTCTTGCGGCTGGGACAGTTCGCCTAGCCCTCCGCTACAGGGGATCCTGTCCGGCGGTCGGCCAAGACGCGGCGGTACTCTTTGAACCCGCCAATCGACAAAACCCCAATGCCATGCGCCAGAGCGCCATCCCGTCGCGACTGTCTTGCGGCGGGCCGAAACGCTATGCTTGCAGCGTCATCGACCCTCCTTGCCACCATTTCGACACTGCCAACGCCTAAGCACCGCGCCAAAACCGGAGTAAAAACAAGATCATGAGTGCGCCAAGCGAACAGACAGTCCTCAAACAATCGATCGCGGCCACCGTCGTCGTCGGGGTGACGGGCGTTATCTTCGGTCTGCTTTCGGGTTCGGTATCGATCGTGTTCGACGGTGTTTTCTCGGCCGTCGACGCCTCCATGACCCTGCTCGCGCTCGGCGTGACTCAGCTGATCCCGAAGCCGAGCAAGCGCTTCCAGATGGGCTTCTGGCACATCGAGCCGATGGTGCTGCTCTTCAATGCCGGGCTGCTGACGCTGCTTTCCTTCTACGCGATGGTGAACGCCGTCGGCTCGCTCCTGTCAGGTGGCCACCACCTCGCCTTCGACTGGGCGATCGCCTATGCCGCCGTCGTCGTGGTGATCTGCGCCTTCATGTTCTTCTATGTACGCCGGGCGAACCGGCCGATCGGCTCGGAATTCCTGGCGCTCGACGTGCGCGCCTGGGCGATGTCCGGAGCGATCACCTCCGCGCTGCTCGTCGCCTTCGCGATCGCCGCCGCCCTGAAGGGAACGGCTTACGAATACGTCACGCCCTATGTCGACCCGGCGATCCTGATCGTGCTGACGCTCTGTTTGATCCCGCTGCCGATCCGCACGGTGTTCCAGGCCTTGAAGGAGATTTTCCTGGTCGCGCCCGCCGAACTCGACGAGCGCGTGCGACAGGCGGCCGCAAACGCCGTCGAGCGCCACGGCTTTGCCGATTACCGCACCTATGTCGCCAAGGTCGGGCGCTCCAAGACGATCGAGGTCTACCTGATCGGAACGCCCGAAACCAAGGTCGGCACGCTCGCCGAACTCGACCGGATCCGCGCCGAGATCGGCGAGGAGATCGGCGATCCCGGCCACGACCGCTGGCTGACGATCGCCTTTACCGGCGAGGCCCGCTGGGCGGAATAGTCATTTCCCATCACGAAAGCTCGATCCGTCTGGTGATGCCGATCGCCTCGAGAAAAGCCTGGTCGTGGCTGACGACCAGCAGCGCGCCGTCATAGGCCCTCAAGCCCGCCTCGACCGCCTCGATGGAATCGATGTCCAGATGGTTGGTCGGCTCGTCGAGGATGAGGAGCTGCGGCGGCTTGCTGCCGCTGAGCACACAGGCGAGACCGGCGCGCAACATCTGGCCGCCGCTGAGACTTGAGACGACCTGCAGCGCAGCATCCGCCCGGAACATGAAGCGGGCGAGCGCCGCCCGGCAATCGTTCTCGCTTGCGTCGGGATTGAGGCGCCGGAAATTGTCGCGGATCGACAGACTAGGATCGAGCAGGCTTACCTTCTGGTCGAGCATGGCGTGATCGACCTGGACACGCACCGTGCCGGACCATGGCTCGAGATCACCCGTCAGCAGCGACAACAGCGTCGTCTTGCCCGAACCGTTGCGACCGGTGAGTGCCACGCGCTCCGGCCCGACGACCGAAAGCGACAGCCGATCGACGATCGGTTTTCCCGGTCCATAACCAACGCTGACATCATCGACCTGCAGGACGCTGCGGCCGGAAGGCAGGCCGGTCGGCGGCAGACGCACGGTCAACGGCTGCAGGATCTCGATGCGTTCGCGCGCTTCGACGAGATCGCCGACCGCCTGGTCCCGTCGCCGTTCCGCAAGGCGGGCATTGTCGCCGCCGGTCTTTTCGCTGCGCTCCTTCCTGGCGTCGAGCAGGAGCAGCGGTTCGTCGCCCTTGGCGCGCTTGCGGCGGCCGGCGGCATCCTTGCGCGCCTTGCGTTCGGCCGCCTCCTGGGTCTTGCGCTCCACCTCGGCCAGACGCCGCTCGGCATCGGCGAGATCGTGGCGCGCGGACGCCAGCTCGATCGCCTTGCGTTCGCGATAATGGCTCCAGTTGCCGCCATAGGTCGTCGCACCAAGCGTCGTGAGTTCGACGATCGCGTCCATCGTCTCCAGGAGTTCACGGTCATGGCTGACGACGATGGCGCCGCCGCGCCAGCCCGCCATCAGCGCGGCGACGGCCGCCCGACCTTCGCGATCGAGATTGTTGGTGGGTTCGTCGAGCAGAATGAAATCCGGCTCCTTGAAGACGAGCGCGGCAAGCTTCACGCGGGTCATCTGCCCGCCAGACAGGGCGGCAAGGCGCGTTTGCGCTGCCGCGTCCAGACCGACGCGCGCAAGCGCCTCCTCCATGCGGGCCCCCAGCGTCCAATCGGCAGAAGCCAGTTCGTCCACGGAGGCGTGCCCCTCGTCCGCTTTCTGCAGAACCGCCAGCGCGTCGGTGACGCCGAAGAGATCGGCGACGGTCTCGCCTGCTGCGACCTGAACGGTCTGGCTGAGCACACCGAGACTGCCGACAACACTGACCTTGCCGCCCTGCGGTGTCAGCGCCCCCTCGACCAGTCGCAGCAGCGTGGATTTGCCAACGCCATTGCGGCCGACAAGGCCGGTGCGGACAGGACCAAAGGTCAGGTCGAGATCGGAAAGGAGGCTTCGGCCCTCAGGCGTGGACCACGAAATTTGGGAGAGTGAAATGGAGGCAGGCATGGATACGGTTTTCCCTGATGGCAAGACGGTTCGGCTTGGCGGTCAGGGTGAAATCCATCGATGCGTGTATCCTGTTCAAATTTCTATCGCGGTCATAGATAGCATCGAATGCGCCCGTTTCAAGGCGGGGCATTCGATACGGTGTGCCGGACGCCAGGGGATCAGGCGAGGCTGCGACGCGCCTCGTCGTCGCCGAAGGCGAGCCCCGAGGCACGCACGCTCCGGTTTCGGCCTTGGTTCTTGGCGTCGAGAAGAGCGGCATCGGCCCGGGTCAGAAGCGTGGCTACAGGCCCATCGTCTGGCGCCGAGGCAACGCCGACCGAGACCGAAACCGTGCCCAGAATGCGGCCGCGATGCGAAAGCGGCGTCGTGCCGATCCGCGTCCTCAGCCGCTCGGCAAGCTCGAAGCCTGCGGCTTCGCCGGCGTCGGGCATGAGCACGGTGAATTCCTCGCCGCCAAAGCGATAGGCGCTGCCGGCATCGCCCACCGTGTCGACGATAATCTGGGCGACATACTGCATGACGACGTCACCGGCATCGTGGCCGAACTCATCGTTGAAACGCTTGAAGTGGTCGATGTCGATCATCAGGCAGCTAAGCAGCTTGCCGGCCTGCCCGCGCGGCTGCCGGTTCAGCGCCTCGTCGAGGCAGCGCCGGTTGAGCAGGCCCGTCAACGCATCGCGGACGGCGAGATTGGTGAGCTTCTCGCGCAGCTGAAGATTGGCGACGGCGAGCCCGATATTTTCGGCGATCAGTTCGAGATAGAGGCGCGACGCCTCGACCGCGAACTCCTCCTCAGACCGTTCCTCGAAGTAGAGGAGCCCGATCGTGTCGCCCTGGGCCGTCAGCGGCACGCAGAGGCCGATCACGCCCTCATCGTCGAGGTGCTGGCAGGCAATGTCGCTGTGGCCGCGGTTGCTGACATGCGGCCGGCCGCGGCGAAGCCCCCAGCAGGCGCTGGACGGAAACGTCGGCGCCGAATGCTGCGGATCGAGCCAGGTACCGACGCGCGACAGGAGCGTCCGGCTGTCGTTCAGCACATAGAGATGGCCGGCGAGGTTGGGAAAGACCTGCGGCGCGAAACGAGCGACGACCTCGGCCAGCTCGTCCTGGCTCTGGCAGGCCTGCAGCCGGTGCATCATCTGCAGGATGAGATCCTTGGTCTGCTGGTCCAGCCGCCGTTCGGCATCGAGCCGGTCGCGTTCCAGGCCGTTCTCGCGGAAGATATGGATCGCCTGGTTCATCTCACCGATCTCGTCACGGCGCCGATCGAGCGGGACCTCCACGGCATAATCCTGCTCGGCAAGGCGGGTGACGATGCCGCTCATTCGGGTAAGCGGCATGGCGACGCGGCGCTTGAGAATGAAATAGAGCACGCTCAGGAACAGGGCGGCAGTGATGCCGAGCATCGTCTTGGCGGCGGCGGCATACCAATCGCTGCGCTCCTGCGCCTCGTTGAGGGCCGCGCCGGTGCGAACGTTGGTCAGGTCCCTGAACCGCGCCACCGTCTCAAGAAGGGCGGTCTGCAGACGCTCGTGCTCGGGGCCAAAGAGCTTTTCCTGCGCGCCGGCGCGGTCACCCTTCTGATAGACCTCGATGGCAGCAACCTCGATCTTGTCGAGCGCTTCCGCCTCGCGAACGATTTCCTGCAAGGCGGCGATCTCCGCCGGCGTCGCGCCAAGCTTGGTTGCGGTCTTGGTCGCCTCCTCGCGCCGTCGTTCTTCTTCCTCGGCGCGGTGGAAGGCTTCGAGATGGCGCTCGTCGCCGCGCATCACATAAAGGCGTGCCTCGTCACTTCGCGTTTCAGCCCCGAGCGCAAGCTCTTCGCCGAGCGTATCAAGCACCAGATGTTGCTCAACCGCCTGGCGTTCCTTGATCGCGCTGTCGGTCGACAGGATGAAGGCGGCACCAGAAAGCCCCGTCAGAAGGACGGTCACGCCATAGGCCCAGTTTGTGATCGCATTTATTCGCATGGAAGAAGCTTAGCCCCCGCGGATTGAGAGCGGATTAACCGCATTATCAGGCTTCGGCAACAGCCCCTGTCCCGGTTGACGCAAGCGGTGCGGCTTTTGTTCTGCCTCCGATCCTCGATCCTCGGTCAACGTCACGGCCGGACGGGTGTCCGCCGGACACATTGCACCCGGCGGATCGCTCAAGTAGGTTCGGTGCCAGCGGCGCCGGCAAGAGCGGGTCGCCTGGACTATTCTGGTATCGCGTAGGCTCGGCAGCCCATGCCGGGCAAGAGGACGGCCGAAGGGCCGGGTGCAAATGACACTGTCGGGCAAGCGTATTCTCCTCATCATCTCAGGCGGCATCGCGGCCTATAAGAGCCTCGACCTTATCCGGCGCCTCAGGGAACGCGGCGCGAGCGTGCGGCCGGTGATGACAGCGGGCGCACAGCAGTTTGTGACGCCGCTGGCCGTCGGTGCGCTTTCGGCCTCGCATGTCTATCTCGACCTGTTCTCCCGCGAGGACGAGCAGGATGTCGGCCATATCCGTCTCGCCCGCGAATGCGACCTGATCGTCGTGGCACCGGCCACCGCCGACCTGATGGCGAAGATGGCGAACGGCCACGCGGATGATCTCGCCTCGACCATTCTGCTCGCGACCGACCGGCCTGTGCTGGTCGCGCCGGCGATGAACACGAAGATGTGGACGCACCCGGCGACCCGCCGCAACCGGGCGACCCTTGCCAAGGACGGCATCCGTTTCATTGGCCCGGAAGCGGGCGAGATGGCGGAAAGCGGCGAGGCCGGCGAAGGCCGCATGAGCGAGCCGCTGGCAATCGTGGCGGCCGTCGAGGATCTTCTCGGCGGAACGCCAAAGCCGCTTGCCGGACGCAGCGTCGTCGTCACGTCAGGGCCGACGCATGAGCCGATCGACCCGGTGCGCTACATCGCAAACCGCTCCTCGGGCAAGCAGGGCCATGCGATCGCCGCGGCGCTGGCAAAACTCGGCGCAAACGTCACGCTGGTCTCCGGCCCGGTGACGATCCCGGATCCGGCCGGCGTGAAGGTCGTGCATGTGGAACGGGCCGAAGAGATGCGCGACGCGGTGCTTGCCGCCCTCCCTGCCGACGTTGCCGTCATGGTCGCCGCCGTTGCCGACTGGCGGGTGGCGACGGCCGCCGGCAACAAGATCAAGAAGAAACCCGGCGAGGCGCCGCCGCCGCTGCAGCTTGCCGAAAACCCCGATATCCTGAAGACGGTCGGCCACCATACCAAGCGGCCGAAACTCGTCATCGGCTTTGCCGCCGAAACCGAAAACGTCGCCGACAACGGCCGCGCCAAGCTCGAACGCAAGGGCGCCGACTTCATCCTCGCCAACGACGTGTCACCGGCAACCGGCATCATGGGCGGCGACCGCAACAAGGTGAAACTGATCTCGGCCACCGGCAATGATGATTGGCCGGAGATGGACAAGGACGCAGTGGCGGAGAAGCTTGCGGCGATGATCGCCGACGCGTTGGCACGGGCAGATAAAGGCTAGTCCAGCGAAACAGGCGCCCCTCACCCTACCCCTCTCCCCGCAAGCGGGGCGAGGGGACGTGCCCTGCGTGAACGGTGCGTTCGCAGCGAGCAGATGGATCGGGAGGGTGCGGCGTGTCCCTTCTCCCCGCCTGCGGGGAGAAGGTGGCGGCAGCCGGATGAGGGGCTGGCACTGTCCGCTACATCACAAATGTGATTTCTCAGGCGAGATGCCGCGAGCGAACCGGTGCGCCCTTGGTCGAAAACAGTCGGACATCGACGCCATTTTCGCCCACGATAACCGCCGTGCCGTCAGGGATTTCCACCCAGGCGCTGTCGTCGTCGTTGAGCGGCTCGGAAACCAGGCAATAGCCGCCGCTCGGACCCATGGGTGCGGCATAGAGCGTCGGCGCCTTCCAATCGGAGGCGTAGCGCACGGCGTAGAGATCCTGGCCGTCGGAGAAAGCAGCGGTGAAGCGCACCAGCACCTGGCGCTCCAGATGTTCGGCAAGCTGCTCGATGAAGGCCAGCGCCTCGGCGATGGCGCCGAGCGGATCGCGGTCGAGCCCGAACTGCATGGCGAGAAGAAACAGAAGTTCCGAGTCGGTCGTGCCGGTGCGAGCCGAATAGAGGTCGTTGTCGAGCATGCTCTCCATCGGCCGACGCAGGTGCTCGAAGTCGCCGATCTGGCCGTTGTGCATGAAGGACCAGCGACCGAAGACGAAGGGATGACAGTTGTCGCGCCGGGTGCCGCCGCCGGTCGCGGCGCGCACATGGGCGAGGAAGAGCGGCGAGCGTATCTGCCGTGCGATGCTCTTCAGGTTGCAGTCGGACCAGGCCGGCAGGATATCGCGGTAACGTCCGGGCTCCGGGTGATCGCCATACCAGGCGATGCCGAAACCGTCGCCGTTGGTGGCGGTCTTGGCCCGTGTCGCGCAATGGGACTGCTCGATCAGCGAGTGCGCCGGAGAGGTCACCAGTTCCTCGAGATAGAGCGGCTCTCCGCGATAGGCTGCCCAGCGGCACATGCTGACTTCACTCCAGCTCCGCCCCCGTTCACTTGAGGGCGATTCGTTAACCATGACGAAATGCGATGTTCCAACGGAACATGGTAAAAATGCGTTAACACATTCCCCCTTCGTCAAGGTGGGACTAACCGGAACACACAGATTTGGCTGTTTCGAGCGGCACAGAGCGTGCATCCCGCCCGATTTCGAACAAATATTCCATATTGACAAATCTTGCACAATTCATTTCATTTCGAGCCAACACGGCAGCGCCGCCAGGGAGGAATTCGGCATGGGCAGCAAGCGCAAACTCGGCATCGGCCTGATCGGCACGGGCTTCATGGGCAAGGCCCATGCGCTCGGCTTCACCATTGCCGCGCGGGTCTTCGACCTGCCCTTCGAGCTCGACCTCGTTTCGGTCGCCGACGTGACCGTCGAAAGTGCCGAGCGCGCCCGCGGCCAGCTCGGCTTCCGCAAGGCGACGGCCGACTGGCGGGAACTCCTGACCGATCCGGATATCGACATCATCGACATCACCACGCCGAACCTCTTGCACAAGGAGATGGCGCTGGCGGCGATCGCCCATGGCAAGCACGTCTATTGCGAAAAGCCGCTGGCGCCGACCGTTGCGGAATGCCGCGAGATGGTTGAAGCGGCTGAGAAGGCAGGCGTCGTCACCCAGGTCGGCTTCAACTATCTGAAGAACCCGCTGATCTTCCTTGCCAAGGACATCATCGAAAGCGGCGAGATCGGCGAAATCCGTTCGATGCGCGGCATTCATGCGGAAGACTTCATGGCCGATGCGCAGGTTCCGTGGGGCTGGCGCCTGAACCCGGCCAGCGGTGGCGGCGCGCTTGCCGACATCGGCAGCCACATCATCGCCTCGATGCGCCACCTCGTCGGCCCGATCAGCCGGGTGCTCGCCGAGACCATCATCCAGATCCCCGAACGCCCGGTTTCCGCCGGCTCCAGTGAAACCCGCGCCGTCGAGGTCGACGACATCACCCGCGCCTTCGTGCGCTTCGAAAACGGTGCGACCGGCAGCTTCGAGGCAAGCTGGATCGCAACGGGACGCAAGATGCAGCACGATTTCGAGATCTACGGTTCGAAGGGCAGCATCGTCTTCACCCAGGAGCGGCTGAACGAAATCCGCCTCTATAAGACTGGCGACGATATCCGCACCCGCGGTTTCCGCACCATCTGGGCCGGACCGGAACATCCGCCCTATGGCGCCTTCTGCGTGGCGCCGGGCCACCAGATCGGTTTCAACGACCTGAAGGCCATCGAGGTCAAGGAGTTCCTCGACGCCATCGCCGGCGGCAGGTCGCCATCGACGGATTTCCGCGAAGGCTACGAGGTGCAGAAGGTGCTTTCGGCGACCTATCAATCGGCCAAGACCAACGAATGGGTACGGATTTAAGCGGTTCCCCGACGCGCATTCCCGGACGCAAAACCGCTGCGCACTTTTGCTGGAAATGCTGGAGGAAAATAGAACGCCTGTTCTATCCCGTTCCCGACTAATCGATTAGGGTGAGGCCGAAAGCCAGACTGATATCGAGGGAGACGAGCGAGACATGGCCACGCCGGAAACGACGACAGAGGTGCCGCAGGATTTCGAGGCGCTGAAGGCCGCCATTCTGGAACGCAAGGCGGACCTGCCGAAGCGGCTTCGCCAGGTCGCCGCCTATGCGCTCGACAACCCCGACGAAATCGCCTTCGGTACAGCCGCGAGCATCGCCACCTCGGCGGAAGTGCAGCCGTCGACGCTGGTGCGCTTCGCCCAGCATTTCGGCTTCGAGGGCTTTTCCAGCCTGCAGCAGATCTTTCGCGCCCGGCTGCGCGAGCGCACGCCGGGCTATGAGGACCGGCTGAAGGCACTGAGCGCCAACGATCACAGCAAGCTCGAAAGCGGCTCAATCTTCAACGGCTTCGTCGCCGCCGCGCACCGCTCGCTCGACAACATCGCCTCCTCGGTCGATCCGGAAGCCTTCGAGCGCGCCGTCGATATCCTCGCCAAGGCCGACACGATCTACTTGATCGCCAAGCGCCGCTCCTATCCCATCTCCAGTTACATGGCCTATGCCTTCGGCAAGCTGAAGGTGAAGTACCAGCTCGTCGGCACGGCCGCCGGCATCGACGAGGACATGCTGGCGATGGCGACGAAGAACGATGCCGCCTTTGCCGTCAGCTTCTCGCCCTATGCGTCTGAAAGTGCCGCCCAGGCACGGCTTCTCGCCGAGCGCAAGGTGCCGGTCGTGTCGCTGACAGACTCGGCCTTCTCGCCGCTCGCGGAATCCTCGAAAGTCTGGTTCGAACTGGTCGAGGCCGATCATGCCGGCTTCCGTTCGCTCTCCGCCAGCATGGCCTTTGCCATGGCATTGACGGTCGCCATTGCCGAGAAGCGCCAGCGGCTTGCCGAGGGCAGTTAGGCGAAACGGAACAGATAGAATGAAAATTCCATATTGACTAAACGTCGGAATTTATGTTTCATACGGCCGTCACCCACAGTACGGAAATGGTCGGGCCCGCCAAGGTGTCCGCGGGGAGGAAGCAGTGAGCCAGAACGTTTCGGCACAGGGAGCAAAGCCGCTCGACCTGATCACCATCGGCCGGGCCTCGGTCGATCTCTATGGCCAGCAGATCGGCACGCGGCTTGAAGATGTTTCGAGTTTTGCCAAGTCGGTGGGCGGCTGCCCCTGCAACATCTCTGTCGGCACGGCGCGCCTCGGTCTGAAGTCAGCGCTTCTCACCCGCGTCGGCAACGAGCAGATGGGCCGTTTCATCCGCGAGCAGCTCACCCGTGAAGGCGTCGAGACCCGCGGCATTGTCACCGACCCGGAGCGGCTGACGGCGCTCGCGATCCTCGCGGTCGAAAACGACAAGACCTTCCCGCTGCTCTTCTATCGCGACAACTGCGCCGACAACGCGCTCTGCGAAGACGACGTTTCGGAAGAATTCATCCGCTCCGCCCGCGCCGTGCTTGTCTCCGGCACGCATTTCTCCAAGCCGAACACCGACGCTGCCCAGCGCAAGGCGATCCGCATCGCCAAGGAAAACGGCGCGAAGATCGTCTTCGACATCGACTACCGCCCGAACCTCTGGGGCCTTGCCGGCCATGACGCCGGCGAGAGCCGATACATCGCGTCGGATCGCGTTTCGGCGCACCTGAAAACTGTTCTCTCCGATTGCGACCTGATCGTCGGCACCGAAGAGGAAGTGCTGATTGCGTCCGGCGAAAGCGACCTCTTGCTGGCGCTGAAGACGATCCGTTCGCTGTCCAAGGCGACGATCGTGCTGAAACGCGGGCCGATGGGATGCATCGTCTATGACGGCCCGATCTCCGACAATCTCGAAGACGGTATCGTCGGCAAGGGGTTTCCGATCGAGGTCTACAACGTGCTTGGCGCCGGCGACGCCTTCATGTCCGGTTTCCTGCGCGGCTGGCTCAAGAACGAGCCGCACGCGACGTCCGCCACCTGGGCCAATGCCTGCGGCGCCTTTGCCGTCTCGCGGCTGCTCTGCGCCCCTGAAATCCCGACCTGGACGGAACTGCAGTTCTTCCTGGAAAAGGGCAGCAAGGAGCGGGCACTGCGCAAGGACGAGGCGATCAACCACGTGCACTGGGCAACCACCCGCCGGCGCGAGATCCCGCTTTTGATGGCGCTGGCGATCGACCATCGCAGCCAGCTCGAAGACATCGCCGCCGGCGATCCGGCATTGCTTGCCCGCATCCCCGCGTTCAAGGTTCTGGCGGTCAAGGCCGCCGCCCAGGTCGCGGCCGGACGGTCGGGTTTCGGCATGCTGATCGACGACAAGTATGGCCGCGACGCGCTCTATGCGACGGGCGCCCACCGCGATTTCTGGATCGGCAAGCCGATCGAGCTTCCGGGTTCGCGGCCGCTGCAGTTCGAATTCAGCCAGGATCTCGGCAGCCGGCTCATCGACTGGCCGGTCGACCATTGCATAAAGGTGCTCTCCTTCTACCATCCGGACGATCCGGCCGAACTGAAAGCCCAGCAGGTGGCAAAGCTGCGCTCGGCCTTCGAGGCGGCGCGCAAGGTCGGCCGCGAGATCCTGATCGAGATCATCGCCGGCAAGCACGGCACGCTCGATGACCAGACCATTCCGCGTGCGCTCAACGAACTCTACGACGCCGGTCTCAAGCCGGACTGGTGGAAGCTCGAGCCGCAGGCAAGCCGCGGCGCCTGGGCAGCGATCGATGCCGTCATCGAGGCGCGCGACCCGCTCTGCCGCGGCGTCGTTCTTCTCGGCCTCGAAGCGCCCTATGAGCAGCTCAAGGACGGCTTTGCGGCAGCCCGCACCTCGAAGACCGTCAAGGGCTTCGCCGTCGGCCGCACGATCTTCGCCGATGCCGGCAAAGCTTGGCTCGGCGGCACGATGACAGACGACCAGGCGATCGCCGACATGGCCGGCAAGTTCAAGGCGTTGGTCGATCTCTGGCTGCAACTGGGTGAAACAAAGGCGGCATAGGATCGACGCTTGGCGTTGGACAATGCAGCAAGCAGGGCGGAACGGGACGATTTCGCCACGAGGAGGAAACAGACAATGAGCCAGAAGACCGTGCGCCTGACAATGGCCCAGGCCGTGGCGCGGTTCCTGACCCGCCAGATGACCGTCATCGACGGAAAAAAGGTGCCGATCTTCGGCGGCGTCTTCGCCATCTTCGGCCACGGCAACGTCGCCGGGGTCGGCGAAGCGCTGCACGCCATCAAGGACACGCTGCCCACCTACCGCGCCCAGAACGAGCAGGGCATGGCCAATGCTGCGATCGCCTTTGCAAAGGCGAGCTTCCGCCGTCGATTCATGGCCTGCACCACTTCGATCGGCCCCGGTGCGCTCAACATGGTGACCTCGGCAGCACTTGCCCATGTCAACCGCCTGCCTGTCTTGTTCCTGCCCGGCGACGTCTTTGCAAACCGCCGCCCCGATCCGGTGCTGCAGCAGGTCGAAAGCTTCGGCGACGGCACGATCTCCGCCAATGACTGCTTCCGTCCGGTGTCGCGCTACTTCGACCGCATCACCCGGCCCGAACAGATCATCCCGGCGCTACGCCGTGCCATGCAGGTACTGACGGACCCAGCCGATTGCGGCCCGGTGACGCTGTCGCTCTGCCAGGACGTTCAGGCCGAAGCCTATGACTATCCGGAGAACTTCTTCGAGGAGAAGGTCTGGGTGCCGCGCCGCATCGAGCCCGATCTCGACGAGCTGGCGACGGCGATTGCGGCGCTGAAGGCAGCGAAGAAGCCGATCATCATCGCCGGCGGCGGCGTGCTTTATTCGGAAGCGAGCAAGGAACTCGGCGACTTTGCCGAACGCCACGGCATCCCGGTCGTCGAGACCCAGGCCGGCAAGTCGGCGCTGCCGCATTCGCATACGCTCAACATGGGCTCGGTCGGTGTGACCGGAACCTCGGCATCCAACGCGCTTGCCGAGGACGCCGACGTGGTGCTTGCCGTCGGCTCGCGCCTGCAGGACTTCACGACCGGCTCGTGGGCGCTCTTCAAGAACGAAGGCTTGAAGATCATCGGCCTCAACGTCCAGCCTTTCGACGCCGGCAAGCACAACGGACTACCGCTGATCGCCGACGCGCGCGCCGGCCTGAACCGCATTTCCGGCGGTCTCGGCAGTCACAAGGCGGATGCGAGCTGGACCGCCAAGGCGAAGGCCGGCAAGGCCGAATGGCTGGCGGTTGCCGACAAGGCAACGGCCACGACCAATGCGGCCCTTCCCTCCGACGCCCAGGTGATCGGCGCCGTGCAGCGCGCCCGCGGAGCCAAGAACACGACGCTCGTCTGCGCCGCCGGCGGTCTACCCGGTGAGTTGCACAAGCTCTGGCAGGCGGAAGAGCCCGGCGGCTACCATATGGAATACGGCTTCTCGACCATGGGCTACGAAGTGGCCGGCGGCCTTGGCGTCAAGCTCGCCAAGCCCGAGAGCGACGTGATCGTCATGGTCGGTGACGGCAGCTACATGATGCTGAATTCGGAGATCGCCTCTTCGATCATGCTTGGCGCCAAGTTCACGATCGTGCTGCTCGACAATGCCGGCTACGGCTGCATCAACCGGTTGCAGATGGGCACCGGCGGCGCCAACTTCAACAATCTGCTGAAGGACACGCACCACGTCGAGCTCCCGCAGATCGATTTTGCCGCCCATGCCGGCGCCATGGGCGCCGTCACCCGCAAGGTCGGCTCGATCTCCGAGCTCGAAGCGGCGCTCAAGGAGACATCGAGCGAGACGCGCACGACCGTGATCGTCATCGACACCGACCCGCTGATCACCACCGAGGCCGGCGGCCACTGGTGGGATGTCGCGGTGCCCGAGGTCTCGGGCCGCGCCCAGGTCAACGCGGCGCGCGAGGGTTATGAGAAGGCGCTCGCCGCACAGCGCTTCGGCTGATCAAAAACATAGCGCTCGCGCTTTCTGCGCGGGCGCCATTTTGTCTTTATGCCCCCTCACCCTAACCCTCTCCCCGCCTGCGGGGAGAGGGGACTGCGGAGAGCACGGCTTTTCCCTTCCCAACGAGTGGAGAGGAGACGCAGAGGGCACGGCATATCCCTTCTCCCCGCCTGCGGGGAGAAGGTGGCGGCAGCCGGATGAGGGGCAATCTACCTCCTGCTGCGCGCCGATGAGGCACCACGAACGATCCGCCCCAAGCGGACAATGCTATAGGAAACGACAGACCATGATCCGCTACGGAACCAACCCGATCGCCTGGAGCAATGACGACGATCATTCGATCGGCGCGCATCTGACCCTCGACGACTGCCTGTCCGATTGCCAGAAGATCGGCTTCGACGGCATCGAGAAGGGCCACAAGATGCCGTCCGATCCGGAAGCACTGAAGCAGAAGCTTGGCGCTTATGATCTCGTCTTCGTTTCCGGCTGGCACTCGACCAACCTGCTCACCCATGACGTCGAAGCCGAGAAGAAGGCGATCCAGCCGCATCTCGATCTGCTGAAGCACAATGGCTGCAAGGTGGCGATCGTCTGCGAAACCTCGAACGCCATCCATGGCGACGACGGCAAGTCGGTCGCAAACGACAAGCCAGTCCTGCCGGCCGACCAGTGGAAGAAGTTTGGCGCCGATCTCGAAGCGATCGCGCAATATTGCGCCGACCAGGGCATCGACCTCGTCTACCATCACCACATGGGCACGATCGTCCAGACCGGTGAGGAAATCGATCTACTGATGCAGAACACCGGCCCGGCGACCAAGCTGCTGCTCGACACCGGCCACGCCTGGTTCGGCGGTTCCGATCCGGCCGAGGTCGCGAAGAAATACATGCACCGCGTGCGCCACATCCATTGCAAGAACGTGCGACCCGCTGTCCGCAAGATCGTCGAGGGCGAAGGCCTCTCCTTCCTCGAGGGCGTGCGCCGTGGCGTCTTCACGGTTCCCGGCGACAGCGAAGGCGGCGTCGACTTCCTGCCCGTGCTGAAAATTGCCGCCGAGCATGGCTATTCCGGCTGGCTGGTAATCGAGGCTGAACAGGATTCTGCCGTGCGCAACCCGTTCGAATACCAGTCGCTCGGCCTGAAATCGCTGAAGGCCTTCGCCAAGGAAGCCGGGCTCGACAAGTAAGCCGTCACTTTCGGTGAGTGTGTGCCCCTCATCCGGCTGCCGCCACCTTCTCCCCGCTGGCGGGGAGAAGGGATATGCCGCACCGTCGCCCTCCTCGCGCTCCGGCGAAGCAGAAAGTAGCGGCGAACTCGACAATCCCCTCTCCCCGCCTGCGGGGAGAGGGTTAGGGTGAGGGGCAAGCCATACGTTCGGCGTGCCCTAGAAAAGAATTCAGGGAGATCGACATGTCCAAGCTGCTCGTCAAACCAAAGGCCAAATCGGGCCTCATGCAAAATGTGACGCCGGAGAGCGCCGGCTGGACCTATGTCGGCTTCGCGCTGGAACGGCTGAAAGCCGGTGAGACGACCGAAGGCGAGACCGGCGACAAGGAAATTTGCCTGGTGCTGGTCTCCGGCAAGGCGAAGGTCGCCGTCGACGGCGAAAGCCTCGGCGAGCTCGGCGAGCGCATGACGCCGTTCGAGGGCCAGCCCTATGCCGTCTACGTGCCGAAAGGCAGCCGCTGGCAGGCAACGGCCACCTCCGACCTCGACCTTGCCATCTGCTCGGCCCCGGGCGGCGACGGCTTCAAGGCGAAGGTCATCGCCCCAGGCACCCATCCGCAGATGACCCGCGGCAAGGGCACCAACACCCGCTACGTCACCAACATCATGCCGGAAGACGACGGCTCGGCGCAGTCGCTGCTCGTCGTCGAGGTGATCACGCCCGGCGGCCACACCTCCTCCTACCCGCCGCACAAGCATGACCAGGACGACCTGCCGGCCGAGAGCTATCTGGAAGAGACCTACTACCACCGCATCAACCCGCCACAGGGTTTTGCGATGCAGCGCGTCTATACCGACGACCGCTCGCTCGACGAGACCATGGCCGTCGAGGACGGCGACGTGACGCTGGTGCCGAGGGGCTATCATCCGGTTGCGGCCGTGCACGGCTACGACGTCTATTACCTGAACGTCATGGCCGGTCCGAAGCGTGTCTGGAAGTTTCACAACGCTCCCGAGCACGCATGGCTGTTCACCGGCGTTTAAGCGCCGGCTTACCTCGCGCATTCCTGCATTGATGGATCCCGTACGGCATCGGACCAACGCCGCAGAAAGAAGAGCCCGCCGCCGTGGTCCGCAGCGGCCAAAGCTTGGCGTTCATCCTGCGGGACTGTTCAAGGGCGCGAAGCCGCTTACACTTTTCACCATCCCGCGTTAGCTTTCCTGCTTTCAGGGAGGACTTCATGCACATCGACGGGCAATGCCATTGCGGCTTCGTCACCTATGAAGCGGAGATCGATCCGGCCGATGTCGCGATCTGTCACTGCACCGATTGCCAGCAACTGACGGGATCCGCCTACCGCGTCACCGCCGGCACGGAGCGGGAGAACTTCCGGCTGACCGGCGGCGAACCGAAGCTCTATGTGAAGATCGGCGCAAACGGCCGGCAGCGGCTGCAGTTTTTCTGCCCGAACTGCGGTTCGCCGATCTATACGACCGGCACGGACGAGGACGCTTTGGAGGTCGGCATCCGGGTGGGAACGATCAACCAGCGCCGGCAGCTCCGGCCACGCTCACAGATCTGGTGCGCCTCGGCACTGCCCTGGATCGGCGACGTCAGGAAGCTACCGGGCCGTGATCGTGACGAGCCGCCTCACGCCTAGCCGCCTCGGACGGAACCATCATGCCGCAACGAGCAGGCGTTCCTTGAGTGGTGCCCAGCCCTCGCCGATCACCACCGATGCGGGCGTTGCCGTCATCTGCGACGGGCGCGCATCCGGGTTCGCCGCCAGATAGGTCTTCACGAGGTGATAGCCGATTGTGTAGCCGGCCCAGCGCGGCAGGGAGCGATCGGTGCCGAAAAACCAGCCCGCATGATCATAAGTCTCGGCCCAAAGCTCTCGCTCGGCGCGCTCCAACAAGCCTTCCCAGTCTGCAGCTTTGAGCGCATGATTCCACGCGTGGCCGTCGCCGCCGTTGATTTCCGCATCGAAGGCATCGGCCAGCCCCTCGCTGACCAAAGCTTCGCCGAGCTTGGAACCATAACCGCAGGCGCCGTGGCGGAAGGAATGATGCAGTTCGTGCGTCAGCAATTTGCGCACCTCTCCTGCAGCAAGGCTTGCCTCGAAATTCTCGTTGCCGGGATCGACCGTGAAGAAGACCAGCGCCCTGCGATAGCAGGCGCCCGCAACACCGAGTTCGGGAATCGTCTCGCCCGCACGATGCTCGACGAGGACATCGATGGGTGCGGCGCTGTCTGAGGCAGAAACCGCCGCGCCGATCCGCTCGGCGGTCTCGCGCACGGACTGCAGTATCCGCTCGCGCCACGGCGCCAGAGATCCGTCCGCTTCGAGGAAGTGAACACGCAGATCCAGCATTTCGATCATCTCCCTTTCGCGCCGCTTGGGATCGCAACGTAAGGATGCAGCAGGTGATTGCAACGTCGAAAAGATGAAAGTTTCCGTGAGCCGCGGATGTGAGCCCGAGGACGCGTCATTGCGATGGCCGGAGGCGGCTCTGCGGTGTACAAGACGAAGCTGGAGACCGGAGCAGGCGCGCGGGATGGCAAAGGGCAAGATCAGGATGCTGCGCAGTGCGGCCGCGGGCATAGACGCGGTCGAGGCCGAAACGCGCCAGTCCTTCGCCCGTCACACCCACGATCAGTTCGGCATCGGTCTCATCTATGAGGGCGCGCAGAAGTCGCTCAGTGGCCGTGGCATGGTCGAAGCCGGCGCCGGCGACATGATCACCGTCAACCCTGGCGAAGTGCATGACGGCACGCCGATCGGCGATGCCGGCCGCGCCTGGCGCATGCTCTATTTCGATCCATCCGTCATCGCCACTGCCGCCGAGGATATCAGCCAGGGCCGTGCGGATTCCGGAGAGTTCACTGCCCCCGCCTTTCACGACCGGGAGGTGGCAGATCAATTTCGGGCGCTGTTTGCGGCCATCACCGACCCAACGGCCAGGGCCGACGCCATCCGGCATGAAGAACAGCTCCTCATGCTGCTGGCAGGCGTTCTTGCCACCGGCAAGCGAAACCAGGGTGAGAGGCCGGCAACAGTCACGGCGGCCAAGGCGATGATCGACGACGACCCGACGGCCGCGATCACGCTGGCCGATCTCGCCGCTGAAGCCGGGCTCAGCCGGTTCCAGCTGGTGCGCAACTTCGCAAACGCGGTCGGCCTGACGCCACATGCCTATATCGTCCAGCGCCGGATCGATCTCGCTCGCCGCCTGATCGGTGGAGGCATGCCGCTGGCGGAGGCTGCGTTTACGGCCGGCTTTGCCGACCAGAGCCACATGACCCGCGTCTTCGTCCGCAAATATGGCCTCTCGCCCGGCATTTATGCCGAGGCCAGAAAGTAACACCCGCAATTCCGTTCAAGACCGTAGTCCTCCTCCGGGCGCATTGCTGCACCGGCCGCGCAGCGACAAGCGTGGCGCAGCAACGGAGAACGGACGTGTCGGGAAAATTTCAAGGCTATCTCTACTTGTCACTGGCGATGATCCTCGTCGGCAGCACGGTCATCGCCAGCAAGATCATCGCAGCGGGCCTGCCACCGTTCACGGCCACCGCGCTGCGCTTTGCCGTCGCCTTCCCGCTCTTCCTGCTGTTGATGTGGCTCACCAGGACGTCATCGCCGAAACTGAAAGGCCGCGACTGGCTTCTCCTCATCGCCCAGGCGGGCGCCGGCAGCGTCGGCTATACGACGCTCTTGATCGCCGGCCTGAGCCTGACGTCGGCAACCGATGCCGGCGTGGTGATCGGCACCCTGCCGGTGGTTTCCGCCGCCATCGCCATCCTTCTTCTCGGCGAGCGCCCGGACCGCAAAGTGCTTGCGGCGATCGCGCTTGCTGCAGCCGGCGTGCTCACCATCGTCTTCAAGCCCGGTGAAGGCGGCACCCATTCGCCGCTCGGCATCGCCTTTATCTTCGGTGCCGTCATCTGCGAGGGCCTGTTCATCCTTCTCAACAAGCGCGTGAAGACGGAAATTTCGCCGCTCGCGCTTTCGACGCTGATGGCCGGCCTCGGCTTCGTGGTCGCCCTCATCCCGGCACTCTTCGAAACGCATGCAACGGCCGCGATCGACAGGGACGCAATCGTTGCGGTTCTCTACTACGCCCTCATCCCGACCGTTGCCGGCTTCCTGCTCTGGTATGCGGGGTCGGCCAAAGTGAGCGGCACGGAGGCTTCCGTCTTCACCGCGCTGGCGCCCGTTTCAGCCGTCGCCTTTGCCTTTCTCTTGCTCGGCGAGCCGGTCGGCGCCCCACAATTGCTTGGGATCGGCTGTGTGCTCGCCGCCGTCCTCGGCATGACCCTACCCCAGATCCGCGCTGGCCGAAGGACAGCACGCGCCCTTCCGACCGCAAAGGCCTGAACCAGAGTGAACGCACCCAATTCGAGGACTTCCATGCACTTCCAGCACGCAGACGACATCTGGCGCGATTTCCCGGAGCTGAGCGCCGGCGCGCTTTTCATCGATGGCATCAGCGGCGGCGTCTCGGTCGGGGACCATGTTCGCCAGTTCCAGGCGATCGCGAACGATCGCCTCGGTTCAGGTTCGGAAAGCGACCTGGCCGAGATCCAGGCCTGGCGCCGGACCTTTGCCAAGATGGGGCTGAAGCCGACGCAGTATCGCTCGGCGTCTGAAGCCTTGCTCCGGCGCTTCCGCAAGGAAGGCGACCTACCTTCGATCCACCCGCTGATCGATCTCTGTAACGCCGCGTCGCTCGCCTTCGCCATACCGATCGCGGTCTTCGATCTGGCGCAGGTTGCCGGCCATCTGCATGTCTGCCGGGCATTCGGCAACGAGAGCTATCTGACGTTCTCAGGAGAAACGGAAAATCCGGAACCAGCCGAAGTGGTCTTCACTGACGCGGAGGGGTGGGCGCATGCCCGACGCTGGACCAACCGGCAGAGCGGCCTTTCGGCGATACGACCTCAGACCACGCGAGCGCTGATCGTGGCGGAAGCGCTGCACGAGACGGCGCGCGAGGATATCGAACGCCTGCTCACGGCACTTTCGCCGGCCATCGAACAGACCTGGGGCGCTCGCCCAAGCATGGCCATGCTCGATCGTTCGTCGCCGCGTTTCGATTTTTCGGTATAGGGATTTCGTTCGGAAAACGGCGCTTGAGCGCCGAGAGACCGGCCGATGCCTTGGCACCGGCCGGGCGCAAACAATCAGGCCGCCTTGGCGACGTGATATTCCTTGATCGCGACCATCTTGATCGCCGGATAGCGCTCTGCCTCGTAGCGCAGCGAGAAGCTGTCCTGCGCCAAAAACACCGGGTCGCCGTCGAGATCGCGGGCAATGTCGCCGCGGCGGGCCGTGACGAACTTGTCGAGTTCGGCCGGCTGGTCGGACGAGATCCAGCGGCAGACCGAGAAGCGCGACATTTCGAAGGAGACCGGCAGGCCGTATTCTCCCTGCAAGCGTTCCTTCAGAACGTCGAGCTGCAGCGCACCGACGACGCCGACGATCGCCGGCGAGCCATCTTCCGGCGAGAAGAGCTGCACGACGCCCTCTTCCGCCATCTGCTGCAGCGCTTCCTTCAGCTTCTTTGCCTTCATCGCATCTTCCAAGCGCACGCGGCGCAGGATTTCCGGCGAGAAGTTCGGCACGCCCTGGAACACCAGCGGTTCGCCCTCGGTCAGCGTATCGCCGATACGAAGCGTGCCATGGTTCGGGATACCGACGACATCGCCTGCGTAGGCCGTGTCGGCGAGCTGGCGCTGCGAGGCGAAGAAGAACTGCGGGGCGCTCAGGCCCAGTTGCTTGCCGGTGCGCGACAGGCGAGCCTTCATGCCGCGCTCGAGCTTGCCGGAGCAGACGCGGGCAAAGGCGATGCGGTCGCGATGGTTCGGGTCCATGTTGGCCTGGATCTTGAAGACGAAGGCCGTCATCTTGTCGTCGGTGGCATGCACCGTGCGGACATCCGCCACCTGGTCGCGCGGCGGCGGCGCGATGTCGCCGAGCGCATTGATGAGATCACGCACACCGAAGTTGCGCAGCGCCGAGCCGAAGAAGACCGGCGTCAGGTGACCTTCAAGGAAAGCCTTCTTGTCGAAGGGCTTGCAGGCCTCGATCGCCAGCATCAGCTCTTCGGTGAAGGCGTCGCGCTCGTTTTCCGGCAGGCGATGGGAGGCCATCTCCGGGCCGTTGACCTTGGTCGGGATTTCCTGCGTGTCCGAACCGCGCACGGTGTTGTCGGCGAGGTTGTAGGACCCGCAGAAGGTCTTGGAGCGCCCGATCGGCCAGGTCACCGGCGCGCAGTCGAGCGCCAGCTTCTCCTCAACCTCGTCCAGGATCTCGAAGGGATCGCGGCTTTCGCGGTCCATCTTGTTGACGAAGGTGATGATCGGGATGTCGCGCATGCGGCAGACTTCGAAGAGCTTCAGCGTGCGCGGTTCGATACCCTTGGCGGCGTCGATGACCATGACGGCCGCATCCACCGCCGTCAGCGTGCGATAGGTGTCGTCGGCGAAGTCTTCGTGACCGGGCGTATCGAGAATGTTGAAGACGTTGCCGCCATACTCGAAGGTCATCACCGAGGTGACGACCGAGATGCCGCGCTCGCGCTCGATCTTCATCCAGTCCGAACGGGTCTGGATGCGGTCCTTCTTGGCCTTGACCTCACCGGCGAGCTGGATGGCACCGCCGAACAGCAGCAACTTTTCCGTGAGCGTGGTCTTACCGGCGTCCGGGTGGGCGATAATCGCAAATGTGCGGCGGCGGGAGACCGCCTCGGCGAGAGTTTCAGCCATGTCGTAAAATCCTGTGAGTTGCCGCGTCCTTTACAGGCTCGGCCCCGATTATGCAATTGACCGAGGTGCCCGTGGCCCGGCTTATGCGGGCATGAGCACGCACACGTCCCTATCCCGCCCGACCCTCAACCTCGTTCGCCTGCCGCACGGCGAAGGCCTGGACCTTCCGGCCTACGAGACCGCAGGCGCTGCCGGCATGGATTTGCGCGCGGGCGTTGCCGCCGATCGGCCGCTGATGCTGAACCCAGGCAAGCGCGCCCTCGTTCCGACCGGCTTCATCTTCGAAGTGCCCGCCGGCTACGAGGCGCAGATCCGCCCGCGGTCCGGCCTTGCCTTCAAGCACGGCATCACCTGCCTCAACACGCCCGGCACGATCGACAGCGACTATCGCGGCGAAGTGAAGGTGCTGCTGGTCAATCTCGGCGACGAGGAGTTCATCATCGAGCGCGGCATGCGCATCGCCCAGATGGTGATCGCACCGGTCACGCAGGTGACTGTTCGCGAGGCCGACGGGGCAAGCGAGACGGCACGCGGCGCCGGCGGCTTCGGCTCGACCGGCGTCTGATCGACAGGCAGAAAACCGCTTCACACTTTTCCTGGAGTTCGCTCGTTTGGCTGGCGCAATCCCGGACGGAAAACCGCTGCGCCTTTTCCCGGAATTGCTCTTCTTCACGCAATCCCGGACGGAAAACCGCTGCACACTTTTCCTGGAATTGTTCTTAAACCAGCGGCGGCAGGCGGCGCTTGACCGGCGTCGATTTGACGATCGAGGTGTTGGTCTGCGCCTTCTCGGCGATCCGGTCGAGGATCGTGTCGAGCTGCGCCATGTCACGCACGTAGAGCTTGGCGATGAAACAGTCGTCGCCGGTGACCTTGTCGCACTCGACGAATTCCGGCGTTTCCTGGATCAGACGCTCGACGATGTGCAACATGCCCGGCATCGGCCGCACGCGGATGACCGCCTGCAGCGGGTAGCCGACCTTGGCGGGGTTGAGGGCGATGGTGAAACCGTCGAGGACGCCGCGCTCTTCCAGCTTGCGCAGCCGATCCGCAGCACTCGGAGAGGAGAGCCCCGCCTCCTGCGCCAGCTCCTTCAGCGACACCCGGGCATTGGCTGCCAGTATGTCGAGGATTCGTCGGTCTATCTCGTCCAGCATCACGGCACCATAAGTCACAACAACAATCAGAACTTCGATAATTAGGCAATATAGCATAATCGCCTTCGTTCATCCATGGGAAAGGCCATGAGTACCGGCTATTCTGCGATCACCAATAGGAGAGCAGTGACCATGAATACCGAACTCAAACGCGGCAGTATCGAGATGACGGCAGCAATGCTGATCTCCGGTACCATCGGCTGGTTCGTGCTGAAGTCGGGGCAGCCGGTGACGAGCGTGGTGTTCTGGCGATGCGTCTTCGGGGCCGTGACACTCGTTGCCATTGCCTGGGCGCTCGGACTTCTCGACCGTCGCCACTTCAGCCGGCGGATGCTGCTGCTTTCGGTCATCGGCGGCATCGCGATCGTGGTCAACTGGCTGCTGCTGTTCGCGGCCTATTCCCACGCATCGATCTCGATCGCGACGATGGTCTACAACACCCAGCCCTTCATGCTCTTGGGGCTCGGCGCCGTATTCCTCGGCGAGAAGATCACTGTCACCAAGATCTTCTGGCTCCTGGTGTCGTTTGCCGGCATGCTCGCGATCATTTCGGCCAAGCCCAGCCAGGGCTTCGCGCCCGAAGACTACCTGATCGGCGTTGCGCTTTCGATCGGCGCTGCCTTCTTCTACGCGATCGCGGCGATTGCGACCAAGCTGCTCAAGGGCACGCCGCCGCATCTGATCGCGCTGATCCAGGTGATCACCGGCACCGTGATGCTGGCACCGATGGCGCTTGCCGCACCCGCCCCGTCAGGCGCAACGCAATGGTCGATCGTCCTGACCCTCGGCATCATCCACACCGGACTGATGTATGTGCTGCTCTACGGCGCGATCCAGCGGCTGCCGACACATATGACTGGCGCGCTTTCCTTCATCTATCCGATCGCGGCGATCGTCGTCGACCGCTTCGCTTTCGGGCACCAGCTGCAGCCGATCCAGATCGCTGGCTCGGTCGCGATCCTCGTTGCCGCCGCCGGCATGACCCTTGGCTGGAAACTTCGGTTTCCGTCTTCTATCAAGCGGGAACGCGAAGGGAGAACCGCATGATCACCTGCTACCTGAAATACGTTATCGACCCTTACAAGGCGGCCGAGTTCGAGCATTACGCCAAACTCTGGATCCCGCTCGTCAATCGGCTGGGCGGCACGCACCACGGCTACTTCCTGCCGCACGAGGGGGCGAACAACATTGCGCTGGCACTCTTCAGCTTTCCGAGCCTTGCCGCCTACGAGGTCTACCGCAAGGAAATGGCCGCGGATCCGGAATGCCAGGACGCCTTCGCCTATGCCGAGAAGACACGCTGCATCCTCAGCTACGAGCGCAGCTTCATGCGGCCGGTTTTCGAGTAAGCCCGCTCCGGGATTGACGAAGGCATCGGCAAGCGCGCGTTAGCGCCGCGCTTCCGAGGCCATGCTCAGCGCGAAGCCGAACAGCGCCGTACCCATCGCCCAGCGCTGCACCACCATGAACAACGGCCGCCCGGCAAGGAAGGCGGCGATACCGCTGGCGGCGAGCGCGATCATGGCGTTGACCGTCACGCTGGTCGCGATCTGGATCGAGCCGAAGACCAGCGATTGCCCGAGCACGTTGCCGAGTTCCGGCCGGATGAATTGCGGCAGCAGCGAGAGATAGAGCACCGCCACCTTGGGATTGAGCAGGCTCGTCAGGAAGCCCATGACGAACAGCTTCTTCGGCCCATCCTTCGGTAGGTTCTTGACCTGAAAGGGCGAGCGGCCACCGGGCCTGACGGCCTGCCAGGCGAGATAGAGAAGATAGGCCGCACCGGCGATGCGAAGCGCATCATAGGCAAAGGGTACGGCCAGGAGCAGCGCCGTGATCCCGAGTGCCGCCGAGACCATGTAGACGACGAAGCCGAGCGCCACCCCGCCGAGCGAGATCAATCCGGCGCCAGGCCCCTGGCTGATCGAGCGCGAGATCAGATAGATCATGTTCGGCCCCGGCGTCAGCACCATGCCAAGGGCCAGGAGGGCAAAGCCGATCATATCCTTCAACTCGGGCATGGAGAGGCGCCTTTCGCTCGTTTTCAGCAAGCTCTACGCATTTCGCTGCAGCGGACAACGCCAGACTTGTCACCCGGTCAATTTCGTCAGCGGACGCCCGCCGATCGCAGTTCGGTGATTTCCTTTTTCGGCCGCTTGCGGTAGAAATCGGCATCATCTTCGCAAGGACGTTCCATGACGCTCGCGGCCCTCATCGCCTATAGCGGCGCGCTCTTCATCGCCGCTGCCATCCCCGGCCCCGGCGTGACCGCGCTGGTTGCGCGCGCGCTCGGCTCCGGTTTCCGCGAAACCTTCTTCATGGGCCTCGGCATCGCGCTTGGCGACATGATCTATCTGACTGCCGTCATCCTCGGGCTCGCGCTGATCGCCCAGACCTTCACCACAGCCTTCCTGGTGGTGAAGTTTGCCGGGGTTCTCTATCTCGCTTACATCGCCTGGAAGCTCTGGAGCGCGGGGCTACTGCCGGAGGACATCAAGGCAAAGCCGTCGACGAGTGCGGCCATGTCCTTCCTGTCCGGCCTGCTGATCACGCTCGGCAATCCGAAGACGATGCTGTTTTACGTGGCGCTCGTGCCCACGCTGATCGACATCAGAGCGATCGGCCCCGGCGATTACGGCCTGCTGCTGACCGCCACCTTCCTGGTGCTCCTAAGCGTGCTCGTGCCCTATATGCTGCTCGCCTCGCGTGCGCGCCTGTTGCTCAAGCAACCGAAGGCCCTGAAAGCGCTGAACCGGGTCGCCGCCAGCGTGCTTGCCGGCACGGCGGCCTATATCGCCGTTCGCGCCAACTGAAAAAACTTTTCCCGAACAACAACTTCGCCGGTGGTTTTTCCTTCGGCGGATCGCCGTGCGGTGTTTGTCGTTCTGGAATTGCGCGATCATTGTTCCTATTCTCATAGCTCGACAATTCACGCCCAAGGGAGAAACCCATGTCCGACACACGCAAGCCCGGCCGCGGCCGCGTCTACTCCTCGATCACGGAAACGATCGGTGACACGCCCATCGTGCGGCTGGACAAGCTTGCCAAGGAAAAGGGCGTCAAGGCGAACCTGCTGGCCAAGCTCGAATTCTTCAACCCGATCGCATCGGTCAAGGACCGTATCGGCGTGGCGATGATCGAGAGCCTGGAAGCGCAAGGCAAGATTACGCCCGGCCGCACGACGCTGGTCGAGCCGACCTCAGGCAACACCGGCATCGCGCTCGCCTTCGTCGCAGCCGCCAAGGGCTACAAGCTGATCCTGACGATGCCGGAGACCATGTCGGTGGAGCGGCGCAAGATGCTGGCGCTGCTCGGCGCCGAACTGGTACTGACCGAAGGCGCCAAGGGCATGAAGGGCGCGATCGCCAAGGCGCAGGAACTGGTCGAGACGCTGCCGGACGCCATCATCCCGCAGCAGTTCGAAAACCCGGCCAATCCGGAAATCCACCGCAAGACGACGGCCGAGGAAATCTGGAACGACACGGACGGCGCGGTCGACATTTTCGTCTCCGGCATCGGCACCGGCGGCACGATTACCGGCGCCGGGCAGGTGCTGAAGGCGCGCAAGCCCTCAATCAAGGTGATCGCCGTCGAGCCGGAAGAATCGCCGGTTCTTTCCGGTGGCGCCCCCGGCCCGCACAAGATCCAGGGCATCGGCGCAGGTTTTGCCCCGGCGATCCTCGACACCACGGTTTATGACGAGATCGTCACTGTCAGCAGCGCCGAGGCGATCGAATTGGCACGCCTGGTCGCCAAGCTCGAAGGCGTGCCGGTCGGCATTTCCGCGGGCGCCGCACTCACCGCCGCAATCGAGATCGGCCAGCGCGAGGAAAATGCCGGCAAGACCATCGTCGTCATCATCCCGTCCTTTGCCGAACGCTACCTCTCGACGGTGCTTTTCGAGGGCCTGGGCGGCTGATCGGGCTGGCATCACCTACAATTGGAAAGGGCGCCACGGGGCGCCCTTTTTGTTTGTCGTTGATGCGTGGTTCCGCTTCAGCCAGCCTGCTCCGTGAAGCCTGCAAGATTGGCGAGCGTCGAGCGCAGGCCGGCGTCGTGATCCTCCTTCGAAATGCCCTCCGGCACGTTTTCGCAGGTGACGCTGACGCGGGTGCCATCTGCCGCCGGCTCCAGCGCCCAGGTGATCCGCATCGTCCCGGCAAAAGCCGGATCGTCGGATTGAAACTCGGTCTCCTGCACCACGCACCGATCCGGCTCCAACGCGACGAAGCGACCGGAAACGATGTCTGCGTCCTCCGAGCTCTTGCCCTGCGTCCTGCCGTCCGGCGTCTCGTAGATCAGCGTCATCCGGAAGACGCCGCCGGCATGGGGCTCAAAAGCATGCACCTGCCCCTTCATGCCTTCGGGCGGCAGCCAGACCGCCACCGCAGCGTGATCGACCAGCGCGGCGTAGATCTTTGACGGAAGCGCCTGGATCAGACATTCGGCGCGATCGGTTCTTCTGCCCTTTGGAGTATCCGTCATCCAGTTCACTCCTCGCCGGCCAAGCTGCTTCAAGAAAGCTTGGACGATCCGCTTCCAGCATCATGCGTGCCCGAGACGGCGAGAGCTGGGCATGCACAGTCTTGTCTGCCCTCGTCAGGCAGCCGCCTGCAGCCGCTCGCCGGCAATGCGATAGGAAATCGCCTCGGCGAGATGAATGCGGCCGACGGTTACTGCGCCATCGAGATCGGCGAGCGTGCGGGCGACCTTCAGCACACGGTGGTAGCCGCGGGCGGAGAACTTCATCTTTTCGGCAGCGTCCCTGAGAAGCTGCAGCCCGGCCGCATCGGGTGCCGCAATCTTCTCGATCAGCGAGGTCGATGCGCGAGCATTGCTGGTCAGCTCCGCATGGCCGAGGGCGGCAAAACGGTCGATCTGCATGGCGCGGGCGCGGGCGACGCGACGGGCGACGACCTCGCTGCTTTCGGCCGCTGCCGGCTTCAAGAGGTCGGCGGCACTGACGGCCGGCACGTCGATGCGGATATCGATGCGGTCCATCAGCGGGCCGGAGATACGCGCCTGGTAGTCGGACATACAGCGCGGGCCGCGGGCGCAGCTACGACCCGGCTCGCCGGCCATGCCGCAGCGGCAGGGGTTCATGGCGGCGACAAGTTGGATCGCGGCGGGATAGCTCACCCGGTGATTGGCGCGGGCGATGATGCATTCGGCCGTTTCGAGCGGCTGGCGCAGCGCATCGAGTACCTGCGGCGTGAATTCTGGGAACTCGTCAAGGAACAACACGCCGTGATGGGCGAGCGACGCCTCGCCGGGCTTGGCGCGAAGGCCGCCACCAACCATCGCGGCCATGGTGGCGGAATGGTGCGGCGTGCGAAACGGCCGCCGGTCCGAAAGCTTGCCGCCCGGCAGCTGCCCGGCGATCGAGTGGATCATCGAGACTTCGAGCAATTCGGCCGGATTGAGCGGCGGCAGGATCGACGGCAGGCGGGCGGCAAGCATCGACTTGCCCGATCCGGGCGGGCCGACCATCAAGAGATTGTGGTTGCCGGCAGCAGCCACCTCGAGCGCCCGCTTGGCGCTCTCCTGCCCCTTGATGTCGGCGAGATCGGGCAGGTTCGATGCGCCCGAGCGGATGGCGGCCTCAGGCCGCGAAAGCACCTGCGTGCCGCGGAAATGGTTGGCGATCGCGATCAGGCTGCGCGGCGCCAGGATATCGATCTCGGCGCCGGCCCAGGCCGCCTCGGGTCCGCTTTCGGCCGGGCAGATCAGCCCCTTGCCGAGCGCATTGGCGCCGATTGCCGCGGGAAGCGCTCCGGCAACGGCGGCAATGGTGCCATCGAGATTGAGTTCACCGATGACGACGTATGGCGCCAGTGCATCGCCGGGGATGGCGCCGAGGGCTGCCATCAGCCCGAGTGCGATGGCTAGGTCGAAATGGCTGCCTTCCTTCGGCAGGTCGGCGGGCGCGAGATTGACGGTCACCCGCTTGGCCGGCAGGGCGAGACCGGAGGCATGCAACGCGGCCTGCACCCGCTCGCGGCTTTCGGCGACGGCCTTGTCTGGCAGGCCGACGATCTGCATGCCGACCTTGCCCGGCGCGACCATCACCTGCACATCAACAGGCAGTCCCTCGATACCCTGAAATGCGACCGTGCTGACGCGCGCGACCATGCTTGCCCCCTCGCCCAGGCAGCCCGGCTATCGGGCGCCGCAACCGCCCAGGGTTGCAGGCAGAAGCCTTGCACGGATCGCGCACAAAAACAAGAACAATAACAGAACACTTGAAAGGCGTGGACGCACCGGCAAGGGGCCGTTCCAGAAAACGGCCGCGGGCAAAGACCCGCGGCACGCTTGTTCCACCGGTGGCAGGTTACAAGCTAGTGCCGATCAGGCGCGCTTGCGTTCGATCGCGTCCCAAAGCAGGCTCGCGACATCGGCGCCGCCGAACTTCTTGACTTCGCGGATGCCGGTCGGCGAGGTCACGTTGATCTCGGTCATGTAGTCGCCGATGACGTCGATGCCGACGAAGAGGAAGCCGCGCTTCTTGAGTGCCGGCGCGATGCGGGCGCAGATTTCCTTTTCGCGTGCCGTCAACTCCGTCGGCTCGGGGCGGCCGCCGGCATGCATGTTGGAGCGGGCGTCATGGTCCGCCGGAACGCGATTGATGGCGCCCACCGGCTCGCCGTCGACGAGCAGGATGCGCTTGTCGCCCTTGCGCACCGCCGGCAGGTATTCCTGGGCGATGAAGGGCTCGCGGAACATCTGCCCGAACATTTCCAGCAGCGACGACATGTTGCGGTCGTCGCGGGTCGAGTGGAAGACGCCTGCGCCGCCATTGCCGTAGAGCGGCTTCAGGATGATGTCGCCCATTTCCTGGCGGAAGCTTGCGATTTCGGCGGGATCGCGGGTGATCAGCGTCTTCGGCATCAGGTCGGCAAATTCGGTGACGAAGATCTTCTCCGGCGAGTTGCGCACCCAGGCCGGATCGTTGACGACGAGCGTCTTCGGATGCAGGCGCTCGAGCAGATGCGTCGAGGTGATGTAGGCCATGTCGAAGGGCGGGTCCTGACGGAGCAGGATGACGTCCATGGTCGAAAGATCGACACGCTCGGCTTCGCCAAGCGTGAAGTGGTCACCCTTGACGTCGCGCAGCGTCATCGGCTGCACGCTCGCATAGACCTTGCCGTCGCGCAGCGACAGCTTTTCGGGCGTGTAGTGGAAAAGGCGATAGCCGCGCGACTGTGCCTCGAGGCTCATGGCGAAGGTGGAATCCCCCGCAATGTTGATGCCTGACACATGGTCCATCTGGACCCCGACATTGACGATTTTCGCCATCTACCCATCCCTCATGGATCACGGACAGCCGTGATCGATTTCAAACCGCCTGAGCGAAAGAGGGCGAGAAAACCGTCGCCCCCTGCCGCACTGATAAAGCCCTCGACATGTAGAATGCGGGCGGGCCTTAGGCAAGGAGAGCCGGGCCTATTCGAAGCCTTCGACGACGCAGGTGATGAGATCGTGGTCCGAAAGCGGCCGGCCGGTTTCGTCGAGCGACGGGATGATGCGGGTCTCGCCAATTTTCAGACCGCGCGACAGGAACCAGTCGAGCTTCATCGCCCGTTCCGGCCAGCGGGTGATGAGGCTCGGCCGTGTGGTCATGATGTCGAGCGAGCCGCCGTGGCGGGTAAAGCCGCGTGAGGCACTGACGGCAAAGAGGCCTTCGGCCTCGAAGTCGCCGCCGGCATGGTTGCCGGTGTTGAGGTCACCGCCGATCAGCAGCGGCAGGCCCGGGAAGGCGTCATCGAGCGCGTCGATCAATTCCTTGACCTGGCGCTCGCGATAGACGGCGGTCGTTGCGCTTTCGAGATGGGTGGAGACGGCGACGAAGGGACCAGCCTCGGTCTCAATGACGGCGCCGATTGCCATACGTTCGCCAAGGCGCGGCTGCTCGCCATCGGTGAACCACAGGCGTTCACCCCAGAGGCGCAACATGAAGGGTCGACCGAGCGGCACGGATGCCATCAACGCATTGCCATGGAAACCCTTGGCGTTGAAATCGTCCTCGCAGAATTCGCGCTCGGTGTCGGAGCCGAGGCCAAGCTCGATAAACTCGATGCCATAGGCGTATTGCATGCCGAGCGTATCGGCGACTTCGGCGGTCGGATGAAGCTGGCCGGTGCGGGCCATGCCGTTGTCCATTTCCGAAAGCAGGACGACCGGCGCGCCCGTTTCAGCCAGATGTGCAGCACTTTCCGGCGCAAACAGGCAGCGCTCCAGGTTCCACGCAGCGACGGTGAACGGAAAAGCGAGCGGCGCGGCCGACGAAGGCGTACCGCCGACCTCGACGCTGTTCATCTCCGGCCGGGCAGCCATGGCGGCGTCATGGGCGGCGATGGTGCGAACGATCTCGGCAAAGCTGGCGCGGGTTTCAAGCGAGGGAACGGCAAGTTGCTCGACGGTTTCGAAAATCACGATGCGGTCTCCAGGCGAAGGGTCTGCGCCGGGGCTTCATTGGCAAACGACGTGCCGCGCTCCAGCCGCGTTCCGGTCTCGGGCGAGAAGAAGTGCAGGCGGTCGACCGCGATGGTCACCGCGAGATCGCCCGACAGCGGCGTTTCCGGAGACAGCGCGATAGTCAGCGCCTGGCCCTCGATGGCGCCATGCACGAGCCGCTGGGCGCCCAGTTCCTCGACATAGTCGACCTGAAACAGCATGGCGTCCTCGCCGACGCCCGCAAGCCGGAGATCCTCGGCGCGAAGGCCAACGGTGACGGCACCCTCCACCGGCGCGCGGGCGGCGAGGTCTATCCGGTAGAGGCCGATCTGTAGGCTACCGCCTTCGATGTGCCCCTTGATCAGGTTCATCGCCGGTGAGCCGATGAAACTCGCGACGAAGGTCGAGGCCGGACGGTGGTAGACGTCGAGCGGCCGGCCGATCTGCTCGATGCGGCCGCCGTTCAGGACTACCAGCCGGTCGGCAAGCGTCATCGCTTCGAGCTGGTCGTGGGTGACGTAGAGCGAGGTCGTGCCGAGACGCTTCTGCAGGCGCTTGATCTCGCCGCGCATCGACACGCGCAGCTTGGCATCGAGGTTGGAGAGCGGCTCGTCGAACAGGAAGGCCGCCGGCTTGCGCACGATGGCGCGGCCCATGGCGACGCGCTGGCGCTGGCCGCCCGAGAGCGCGCGGGGCTTGCGGGAGAGATACGGCTCGATCTCCAGCATGCGCGCGGCTTCGGCGACGCGGGCGTCGATCTCGGCCTTCGGCGTCTTGCGGTTCTTCAGACCGTAGGCGAGGTTGTCGTAGACGGTCATGTGCGGATAGAGCGCGTAGTTCTGGAAGACCATGGCGATGTCGCGCTCGGCCGGATCGACGTCGTTGATGACGCGCGAGCCGATCGTCACCGTGCCCTTGGATATCGTTTCAAGGCCGGCGACCATGCGCAAGAGCGTGGACTTGCCGCAGCCGGACGGGCCGACCAGCACGATGAATTCGCCGTCCTCGATGTCGATGGAGACGGATTTCACCGCCTCGACATTGCCGTGATAGATCTTCGAGACCTCGGCGATGGTAATGGCCGCCATGGCTGCCTCCGTAAATTTGTGTCGTTTCAGGAGCGGGCGGGATCTGTGCCCCGCCGCAGCTCCGCTTACTTGTCGCTTTCAGTCAGGCCCTTGATGAACCAGCGCTGGAAGATCACCACGATCATGACAGGCGGCAGCATGGCGAGGATCGCCAGCGCAAAGGCCTCGTTGTAGTCGGGGATGTTCGAGCCGACCCAGACGAGCAGGATCTGCTTGATGCCGCGCACCAGCGTGAAGAAGCCTTCGTCGGTCGTCATCAAGGTCGGCCAGAGATACTGGTTCCAGCCGTAGACGAACATGATGATGAAGATCGCCGCCATCATCGTGCGCGAGAGCGGCACCAGCACGTCGATGAAGAACTTGAAGGGTCCGGCGCCGTCGATGCGCGCGGCCTCCAGCAACTCGTCCGGCACCGACTTGAAAAACTGCCGGAAGTAGAAGGTGCCCGTCGCCGAGGCGAGAAGCGGCACGATCAGGCCGGTATAGGTGTTGGTCAGCTTCAACGTGTTCATCACTTCATAGGACGGCAGGATGCGCACTTCGAGCGGCAGGAGCAGCGTCGTGAAGATCACCCAGAAGAAGAAGGTCGCGAGCGGAAAGCGGAAATAGACCAGCGCATAGGCGGCCAGCATGGACAGCACGATCTTGCCGACGGCAAAGCCCAAGCCCAGGATCATCGAGTTCAGCATCATGTTGAAGCCGGTGATCTTGCCGGTGAAGCCGCCCTCACGGGTCAGCACCGTCTGATAGGTTTCGACGAAATGGCCGCCCCAGGTGAGGCTGAGGCCGTTGCGGTGAATATCGGCCGCCTCGTGGGTCGAGGTCATGAAGGCGACGACAACCGGCGCCACCATGATGAAGACGCCGAAGAGCAGGATGACGTGGTCGAAAATCTTGGTGCGATACATCGGCCCCACCTCAATTGTAGTGCACGCGCCGCTCGATGAAGCGGAACTGGAAAATGGTGAGCACGAAGACGATGAGCATCAGGATGACCGACTGGGCGGAGGAGCCGCCGAGGTCGTTGCCGCGGAAACCATCCATGTAGACCTTGTAGACAAGGGTGATCGGGTTGTTCGCCGCCTTGTCCTTCACCATCACGTCGATGACGCCGAAGGTGTCGAACAGCGCGTAGGTGACGTTGATGATCAGCAGGAAGAAGGCGGTCGGCGCCAGAAGCGGCAGGATGACGGTCCAGAAGCGGCGGAAGCCCGAGCGGCAGTCGATCGCCGCCGCCTCGCGCACCGAGACCGGAATGCCCTGGAGCCCCGAGAGGAAGAAGATGAAATTGTAGGGGATCTGTTTCCAGACCGAGACGACCACCATGGAAAAGGCGGTGTCGAAGTAATTCAGACCGACCTTGATGTCCCAGCCAAACCAGCGGGCGAGCTCGACGATCGGGCCGATATGCTGGTCGAAGAACATCATGCCGATCAGACCCGCAACCGGCGGGGCGATGGCGTAGACCCAGATGAGCAGCGTCTTGTAGGCGGCGTTGCCGCGGATGACGCCGTCGGCCTTGACGGCGAGCAGCAGGCCGATCGACAGCGCAAAGAACGTCACGAGCGCCGTGAAGACCGCGGTAAAGCGGGCGATGCCGAGATATTCGCCTGACTTCAGCGCGTCCGTATAGTTGGTCATGCCGACGAAGGTCGAGCCGAAGCCGAAGGGGTCTTCGAGATAGAAGGACGACTGGATCGCCTGAACCGAGGGCCAGTAGAAGAAGATGAAGATGATCGCGAGCTGCGGCGCGAGGAAGAGGTAAGGCAGGAACCGCGAGGAGAATTGCACACGCTTTGCAGCGCTTTCCCCTCCGCTATTCGACTGGCCACCGAAAAGCCGGAAGGCGCCGAAGCGACGCCTCCCGGTCTTTGCTCCGGTCCCTCCCCGCGCTGCGGGGAGGAGATCTGTCACGGTCGACATGGAGATCAGCCGGCCGTCTTGGCGAAGCGAGCGAGCAGCTCGTTGCCTTCCTTCTCGATCGTATCGAACGCGTCCTTGACGGTCGTTTCGCCCGAGAAGATGCGGCCGTATTCGCGTTCCATGATTTCGCGGATCTGCGGGTAGAAGCCGAGGCGGTAGCCCTTCGACCAGTCGCCCGCCGGCAGCATGAGCTGCTTGATGCCGACTTCGGCAACCGGCTTCTCCTTGTAGTAGCCGTCCTTCTGGGCAAGCTCGTAGGCTGCCTTGGTGATGGCGACGTAGCCGGTGGCCTTGTGGTAGAAGTACTGGATCTCAGGCGAGGTCAGGAACTGGAAGAAGTCGGCAACGCACTTGTTTTCCTCATCCGACTTGCCGGACATGGCAAACAGAGCAGCACCGCCGATGAAGGAGTTGGTGCCGGCGCCCTTGATCGAGCCCCAATAGGGCAGGAAGGTTGCCGAGAACGGCATCTGCGCCGTCTTCTGCAGGCCGCCGAAGGAGCCCGACGAACCGATCCAGAACGCGGCCTTGCCTTCTTCGAAGACCTTCTGGTTGTCATTCCAGCCGGCGCCGTAGAACGCGAAGTAGCCTTCGTCCTTCCAGGCCTTGAGCTTGTCGAACATCATCACGAGGTTCGGGTCGGTGACCTTCAGCTCGGTGTCGACGACGGCGTCGTAGCCGTTGTTGTTGGTGGCGAACTGGATGTTGTTGCGCGAGAAGAAGTTCTCGGTGAACTGCCAGGTCAGCTGCGACTGGACGAGCGGGATGTAGCCGGCCTCTTTCAGCTTCGGGGCGGCAGCTTCGAACTCTTCCCAGGTCTTCGGCGCTTCGACGCCGGCCTTCTTCAGCGCTTCGTCGTTGATGTACATGATCGGCGCCGACGAGTTGAACGGCATGCCGACGAACTTGCCTTCGCTGTCGGCGTAGAAGTAGCGCACACCGTCGATGAAGGCATTGCGGTCGAAGTCGTGGCCGGCCTTGATGATCAGGTCTTCAGCCGGGATGACCGCGCCCTTGGCGTTGATGATGGTGGCGGCACCGGCGTCGAAGACCTGCAGGATGTTCGGCTGTTCGCCCGAGCGGAAGGCGGCGATACCGGAAGCGAGCGCTTCCTCGTAGGTGCCCTTGGAAACCGGGGTCAGCGCGCAGGCGCTCTGGGCTTCGTTGAACTTCTTGGAAACTTCATTGATGACTTCGCCGTTGCGGCCGGCCATGCCGTGCCACCAGGTAATATTGGTCGCGGCAAGCGACGAGGTCGCGGAAAATGCAAGGGTAAGGGCTGCGAGCGTAAACTTCTTGAACATGACTAATCCTCTCCACCGGGTTGCGGATGGCAGTGGACTAGTGACCTTCAATGACAGGCCCGTAACGCTTTTATGTCGGAACGATTACAAATTCGAGAATATGTTCCAACGAGGGCACCCGCGGAACAACGCAATCATTTTCCTTCATTATGCGCCGATTCAGAACGCATCCGGCAGGTGCCGCGGCCAGCCCCAGGGCGTCACCGTGACGATGTCGTAACGTACGGAAAGCCTGTTGAAATCCGGCTGTTTCGCCAGCCAGAGATCGCTTGCGGCACGAATGCGCCTCTGTGCGGTCGCCGTTACGGCGAAGACGCCGTCTTCGGCCGAGCGGCGGGCCTTGACCTCGACGCAGGCGATGAGGTCGCCCCGCCTTGCAATGATGTCGATCTCGCCAAGTTTGGTGCGATGGCGCATGGCGACGATGCGGTAGCCCTTGAGCAGGAGACAAAGCGCGGCCCGGTATTCGGCAAGGTATCCTCGCCTCAGCGCCTTCAGCTTCCGCTTGTCGCCGCCATCAGTCGTCATGGCGCTCTTTCAGTTGCAGCAGCCGATCATAGAGTTCCTTGCGCGGCAGGCCCGTCTGGCGGGCGGCTTCGGTTGCCGCCTTGCCGGTGGGCATGTCGGCAACGAGGCTTTGCAGCAGCGCATCGACATCGGCCGCTTCCGGTTCGGGCGCGGCGTCAGGAGGGCCGATGACGAGCACGATCTCGCCCTTGACCGGCCCCGCCTCTTCATAATGAACGGCAAGCTCGCCAAGCGTGCCGCGGCGAAACTCCTCGAAGGTCTTGGTCAGTTCTCGGCAGACGGAGGCCCGCCTGCCCTCGCCCAGGACCTCGGCTGCCGCAGCGACGGTTGCAGCGATCCGGTGTGGCGATTCGAAGAACAGGATGGTTGCCGGCACGGCGGCGAGTTCCCTGAAGCGATCGCGCTTGGCCTTGTCCTTGGTCGGCAGGAAACCGGCAAAAAGGAAAGCATCGTTCGGCAGGCCCGAACCGACGAGGGCTGCCAGCGGCGCCGAGGCGCCGGGGATCGGCACGACGCGATGTCCGGCTTCGATCGCAAGCTGCCCCAAGCGATAGCCGGGGTCGGAGACCAGCGGCGTGCCGGCATCGGACACCAGCGCCACCGAACGCCCCTCCGCGAGCGCTGCCAGCAAGCGCGGCCCGACCTCGTCGGCATTGTGCTCGTGGTAGGCGTAGGGACGATTGACGATGCCGTAGCGGTCGAGCAGCACGCGTGTAACCCGCGTGTCCTCGCAGGCCAGCACATCGGCGCCGGCCAGCGTTTCCAGCGCCCGCAACGTGATATCGCCGAGATTGCCGATCGGGGTCGCCACCAGATAGAGCGCGGCATCGAGGGGGCGGGCCGGAACGCTCACATTGTGCAGCCGATAGCTGCGCTCCCTTTGTCCGCCTGCCGGTTCCGCTGTCTTCTGCTTTTCCACCTGTAACGTCCTGATCGTGCTGACCGATGTGTCTATCCGGCCTTTATGAGTGAGCCACCATGACAGAGCAAGGGCAAGACGGCGGGCCTACGTGCCGCATCTGGGGACAGAAGCCCTCAAACCCCTTGCTTTCCGGGCGCTCTTTCTGCCATTTTGCCGGTCCACATCTATCCGGTCGGTCGGCCGGGGCACTCGCAGTTGACGCTCAGGCGGACGTTTCGCCCGCCGGGCAATGGTTGAAAGCGGCATCCCATGCGCATTACTCTCGAGCGATCCAACCTCCTGAAATCGCTGAACCACGTGCACCGCGTGGTGGAGCGGCGAAACACGATCCCGATCCTCTCGAACGTGCTCCTGCGTTCCGACGGCGCCAGCCTCGAAATGAAGGCGACCGACCTCGACCTCGAAATCACCGAGGCGACACCGGCGCAGGTGGAACAGGCAGGCGCGACCACCGTGCCGGCGCACCTGCTCTACGACATCGTGCGCAAGCTGCCCGACGGTTCGGAAGTGCTGCTCGCCACCAACACCGAAGGCACGGCGATGACCGTCGCCTCGGGCCGCTCCAAGTTCTCGCTGCAGTGCCTGCCGCAATCCGACTTCCCGGACCTGACCGCCGGCAGCTTCTCGCACTCGTTCCGCCTCAAGGCGACCGACCTCAAGATGTTGATCGATCGCACCCAGTTCGCGATCTCGACCGAGGAAACCCGCTACTATCTCAACGGCATCTTCGTCCACACGGTTGAAAGCAAGGGTGAACTGAAGCTGCGCGCCGTCGCAACCGACGGCCACCGCCTGGCGCGCGCCGACGTCGAAGCGCCGTCGGGTTCCGAAGGCATGCCGGGCATCATCATCCCGCGCAAGACCGTCAGCGAATTGCAGAAGCTGCTCGACAACCCGGATCTCGTCGTCACCGTCGAAGTCTCCGACGCCAAGATCCGCCTGACGATGGGCTCGATCGTCATGACCTCGAAGCTGATCGACGGCACCTTCCCCGACTACCAGCGTGTCATCCCGGCCAACAACGACAAGGAACTGCGCGTCGATTGCCAGTCCTTCGCCCAGGCCGTCGACCGCGTATCGACGATCTCGTCGGAGCGTGGCCGCGCCGTCAAGCTGGCGCTGAACGAAGGCCAGATGACGCTGACGGTCAACAATCCGGATTCCGGCAGTGCTACGGAAGAACTGCCCGTCGGCTACGACCACGATCCGCTCGAAATTGGCTTCAACGCCAAGTACCTGCTCGACATCACGTCGCAGCTGACCGGCACCGATGCGATCTTCATGCTGGCAGACCCGGGCTCGCCGACGCTCGTCCGTGATCTGGCCGCTGAAGATGCGCTCTATGTGCTCATGCCGATGCGCGTGTAGCCGGGCCTGACGTGGCAGGAATTGCCAACCCGTCACGCCCGCGCGTGGCGGGTTTTTTGTTGGCCGCGGCATTTGCGGGCTGTTGATAAGCGAACGCTTTCAGGCGCAGACAGACTTGTTTTTGCCGCAGATGGGGACACATTATGTTGACGCCGCCGCCACCGGCTCGAATCACCGGGTGGGGAATTTTGCGCGGACGGCCTGTGCGAGGAGAGGACAGCGGTTTTGAGGGGTTCAATGAATTTGCGCGTGAAGGTGAAGGAACGGCTCGGACGGAAGTTCGACGAGGAGATTCGCTTTTTCAAGGGATGGATGAGCAACGCCAAGGCCGTCGGCGCGATCCTGCCGACCTCCTCCGTCACCGCGCGCCGAATGGCAAGCGTCATCAACCCGGCCTCGGGCCTACCGGTTCTTGAGCTCGGCCCCGGCACTGGCGTCATCACCAAGGCGATCCTGGAGCGTGGCCTTGAGCCGTCCAATCTCGTGTCGATCGAGTATTCGACCGATTTCTACAATCAGCTCAAGACCAACTTCAACGGCGTCAACTTCATCAACGGCGATGCTTTCGATCTGGAGCATACCCTTGGCGAACTCAATGGCCAGACCTTTGACAGCGTCGTCTCGGCGGTGCCGCTTCTGAACTTCCCGATGCACCGGCGCGTCGAACTGATCGACGATCTGCTGTCGCGCATTCCGGTCGGCCGGCCGGTCGTGCAGATTTCCTACGGACCTTTGTCGCCCGTCGTTGCCATGCCGGACCGCTACAGCATCCAGCATCTCGACTTCGTCGTGCGCAACATTCCGCCGGCGCAGCTCTGGGTCTATCGCCGGGCGCACTGACAGGATGTTCGGCGTCTACGTCACCCATCCGCAGGTCCAGATCGATCCTGATGTGCCCGTCCCGCAATGGGGCCTTTCCACGGTTGGCCGCGAACGCGCGGTCATCACCGCCGCGTTGCCCTGGGTGCGATCGCTCGGACGGATCGTTTCGAGCGACGAAACCAAGGCGATCGAGACCGCACAGCTGCTGGCCGATGCGGCCGGCGTGACGGTCGAGGTGCACCACGACATGGGCGAGAACGATCGCTCGGCTACCGGCTTCCTGCCGCCGCCGGAATTCGAGAAGGCGGCTGACTGGTTCTTCGCCAATCCCACCGAGAGCTTCAAGGGCTGGGAGCGGGCGATCGACGCCCAGGCCCGCATCTCGGATGCGGTCTTTCGGATCCTCGAGGACCACGACCCGAAGATCCCGATCGCCTTCGTGGGCCATGGCGGCGTCGGCACGCTTCTGAAATGCCGGCTCACCGGCGCGCCGATCTCGCGCGCCGCCGACCAGAAGGGTGGCGGCGGCGGCAATGTCTTTGCTTTCCGCCTTGCGGATCGAGCCGTCGCATGCGACTGGACCCCGATGGAACACTGGCAGGGGATTTAGACGATGACCGAAACCGCGCGCGACAGACTGATCGTTGGCCTCGACCTTCCGACGATTGCGGATGCCGAGAAGATCGTGTCGACGCTCGGAAACGACGTCTCCTTCTATAAGATCGGCTACCAGCTGGTCTTTGCCGGCGGCCTGGAATTCGCACGCGACCTGGCCAAGAGCGGCAAGAAGGTCTTCCTCGACATGAAGCTGCTCGACATCGACAACACGGTGGCCAAGGGCGTCGAGAACATCGCCAAGATGGGCATGTCGATGCTGACCCTGCACGCCTATCCGAAGGCGATGAAGGCAGCTGTCGAGGCCGCGAAGGGCTCCGACCTCTGCCTGCTCGGCGTCACCGTGCTCACCTCGATGGACGAGCAGGACGTGATCGATGCCGGCTACGAATACGACCCGCACACGCTGGTGCTGCGCCGGGCCGAACAGGCGCGCGCCGCCGGCATGGGCGGCATCGTCTGCTCGGCGGAAGAATCTTCGGCCGTGCGCAAGATCATCGGCCCCAACATGGCGCTCGTCACTCCCGGCATCCGCCCGGCCGGCGCGGACAAGGGCGACCAGAAGCGGGTGATGACGCCGTCCGAGGCGCTCAAGGCCGGATCCAGCCATCTCGTCGTCGCGCGCCCAATCGTCGCAGCCGCCGAGCCGCTTGTCGCTGCCCGCGCCATCCTCGCCGAAATGAACGGCGCGCTTGCCCGCTGATGCCGGGCGGCACCCCTCGGACCCGCGTGGCCGGCCGATCCGCTTGACCTCGGCCCAAATTTGCCGGAAGTAACACTCCCGTCAGCCTTTCGTGCTGCAAGACGAGGAGCTCAGTATGGCCAAGGGATACTGGATCGCACGGGTCGATGTCCGCGACCCCGAGCGCTACAAGGACTATGTGGCGGCCGCAAAGCCGGCCTTCGAGAAGTACGGCGCCAATTTTCTGGCGCGCGGCGGTGTGCATCACCGGCTGGAAGGTGGCGTTCGCGCCCGCAACGTGGTTATCGAATTTCCATCGCTGCAGGCGGCGATCGACTGTTATAACTCGCCCGAGTACCAGATTGCCGCCGCTATCCGCCAGGAAGTCGCCGACGCCGAGATGGTGGTCGTCGAAGGCGTCTGATCCCCACCGCCTCCAACCTTCAGCAGGCTCTGCACGCAGGCGTCGATTGGCCTTCACCTCTCGCGGCTGTTGGGCTATGTAGCAATCAATTCTTTCCGATCCGATCAGGAGTGCACATCCCATGACCTTGTCCAACCTTCCGCCGCTGGTGACGATTTTCGGCGGATCCGGGTTCGTCGGCCGTCATGTGGTGCGCGCGCTCGCCAAGCGCGGCTATCGCATCCGCGTCGCCGTTCGCCGTCCGGATCTTGCCGGCCATCTCCAGCCGCTCGGCAATGTCGGCCAGATCTCCTTCGTCCAGGCGAACCTGCGTTACCGTAAATCGGTCGACCGCGCGGTCGAAGGCTCCGATCACGTCATCAACTGCGTCGGCGTACTGTTCGAGAGCGGCCGCAACACCTTCGATGCGGTCCAGGATTTCGGCGCCCGTGCCGTGGCTGAAGCGGCCCGCGGCGTCGGCGCGACGCTGACCCACATCTCCGCCATCGGCGCCGACGCATCGTCCGCTTCGAACTATGCCCGCAGCAAGGGCCGCGCCGAGGCCGCTATCCTGGAAACGAAGCCCGACGCGATCATCCTGCGTCCGTCGGTCGTCTTCGGCCCCGAGGACGGCTTCTTCAACAAATTCGCCAACATGGCCCGCTTCTCGCCGGTCCTGCCGCTGGTCGGCGGCGGTGAGACGAAATTCCAGCCCGTCTACGTGACCGACGTCGCCGAAGCTGTGGCCCGCGCCGTCGATGGCAAGATCGCCAAGGGCAAGATCTACGAACTCGGTGGCCCTGACGTCTTGAGCTTCCGTGACTGTCTCGAGATCATGCTCAACACAATTGACCGCAAGCGCACGCTCGTCTCGCTGCCCTTCGGCGTTGCGTCCCTGATCGGCAGCGTTTCGTCGCTGATCCCCTTCGTCACGCCGCCGCTCACCGCCGACCAGGTGGTGTTGCTGAAATCCGACAATGTCGTCTCGGCAAAGGCCGTCTCGGAAGGCCGCACGCTTTCGGGCATCGGCATCGACCCGACGATGCTGGAACCGATCCTGCCGACCTACCTCGTGCGCTACCGTCCACAGGGCCAGTACACCCGCAGCGGCCGCGCCGCCTGATCGGCAGCGACCCAGTGATTTTTTGAACGGCCGTCGGAACCTCCGGCGGCCGTTTTCTGTTGTATTGCGGTAACAGCGTTGCAGTTCTGCCGCACTGGCAAAAGCGATTGGCATTTACCGCAAATTCAACATGTCCTGATATTGATCATGTCATATCCACCAACTAAACACCGCCTCGCGCCCCCGATCCCAAGGCATGACGGCGGGCGGCGGCATCATTCTCGAAAGGCATAGCGTCCATGGGCAAGTCGATCGCAATCTTTTTTGCGTGTGCGGCACTGATCATTCTGGCTGGCTCGTTCATGGCGCCGAACACGGTCGCCAGCAGCGGCAAGGATTGCGCGCCGGCCTATGGCGTCGATCCGTGCACCACGGCATCGATCGACCTTTCCGGCCACTAAGGGGCGGCGCCTCGACGAGGCATCAAAAAGTTATTGGCGGGGGCCAGTGGCCGCGTGCGTTTCTTCTTGAGACGCACGCGGCTTTGTTTATGGAGGCCGCTTTAGGCCAAAGAAAAAGGCGCGTCCGGAACGCGCCTTTTGTCATTCTGAGATCGTCGGTTCCGCTCAGCCAAGCAGCCACAGACCGATCAGGCCGGCGATCCCGACGACGATGCGCCAGATGGCGAAAGGCGTGAAGCCGCGCCGCGAGACGAAGTCGAGCAGCGAGCGCACGACGAAAATGCCGGCGACGAAGGCTGCGATGAAACCGACGGCAATCATGGTGAAATCGTCGAAGGACAGCGCGTCGCGGTTCTTGTAGAGGTCCAGCGTGAAGGCGCCGAGCATGGTCGGCATCGCCAGGAAGAACGAGAACTCGGCGGCGGAGCGCTTGTCGGTGCCCATCAGCAGCGCGCCGGCGATGGTCGCGCCGGAACGGGACGTACCGGGGATCATCGCCAGGCATTGGAACAGGCCGATCTTCAGCGCCAGCGACGGCGGATAGTCCATCACGTCGGTATAGCGCGGCTTCAGCGGCATCTGGTCGATCGCATAGAGGATGACGCCACCGACGATCAGCACGACGCAGATCAGGACAGGCGTCTCGAACAGCACCGTCTTGATGAAATCATGGGCGATGGCGCCGATGACGGCCGCCGGCAGGAAAGCGAGCAGCACTGACACGACGAAGCGGCGCGCCTTGATGCTTGTCGGCAGCGCCAGCGCGATCGACAGAAGCTTCTGGAAATAAACGAGCAGGATCGCCAGAATGGCGCCAAGCTGGATGAGAACGGCGAAGGTGTTGCCCGGCGACTTGAAGCCGAGAAAGTGGCCGGCGAGGAGAACATGCGCCGTCGACGAGACAGGGATAAACTCCGTCAGGCCCTCGATGAGCCCGAGGACGAGCGCGCTGATGATCGATTGATCCGCCATATATGAGATTTTCCTGACAAGTTTTGAAGTGGGGGGAAAAGGCTGATTCGCTTGTGTTTGCCACCACAAATTTCTATAGCTCTTTCTTATGAGCCGTGGCCAGACGCTTGCGCCGCCACGCTGATGCCCCCAGCAAAAAGCCTCTGAGAAACCAGATCATCGATGCCGACACTGTATCATCACCCAATGTCCTCCGCCTCACGGTTCGTTCGCCTGATCCTTTCGGAATACGGCTATCAGACGGAACTGACCGATGAGCAGCCCTGGGAAAATCGGCGCGACTTCCTGGCGTTGAACCCGGCCGGCACGCTACCGGTCTATGTTGACGATAGTATGAGGGCTCTCTGTGGGGCCACGATCATCTCGGAATATCTCGACGAGACGAACGGCATCATGAAGCGGGATCGCCGGCTGCTCGCGGAAGATCCGTTCCAGCGCGCCGAGATCCGCCGGCTGGTCGAGTGGTTCCTGCAGAAGATGGAAGCCGATGTGACCCGGCCGCTGGTGCGCGAGCGTATCTTCAAGCTGCAGATGACGCCGGACCAGGGCGGCGGCGCGCCCGACAGCAAGATCCTGCGCACGTCCCGCGCCAATATCCGCCAGCACATGAAATACCTTTCGTGGCTCGCGGGCACACGCACCTGGCTTGCCGGCGACCGCATTTCCTATGCGGATCTCGCCGCGGCCGCCACCGTGTCCGTGCTCGACTATCTTGGAGAAATCGACTGGTCGGACGCTCCAAGCGCCAAGGAATGGTACCAGCGGCTGAAGTCCCGCCCCTCCTTCCGCCCGCTGCTTGCCGAGCGCGTGCGCGGCGTGACCCCCGTTCCGCACTATGCGGATCTCGACTTCTGAGGCGAACAGCGTGCCCGGCATCGATGCCAAGGCAGACAGTGAGGAACGGCGCCGGCTGAAGCTGACGGCGTTCCTGAAGGCGGAAGCGGCAGACAAGGGCTTCGATCTCTGTCGCATCACCCGGCCCGATGCCATTCCGCAAGCCCCAAGCCGGCTCAGGGAATTCCTCGACGAGCGCTTCCACGGCACGATGGACTGGCTCGAGGAGACAGCCGCGCGCCGTTCCGATCCGCGCACGCTCTGGAGCGAGGTGCGCTCCGTCGTCATGTTCGCGATGAACTACGGACCGGACGACGATCCGCGCGGCATTCTCGAGCAGACCGACCGCGGCGCGATCTCGGTCTATGCCCAGAACCGCGACTATCACGACATCATCAAGGGCAAGCTGAAGGAAGTCGCGACCCGCTTTGCCGCCCGCGCCGGCGAGGACGTCAAGGTCTTCGTCGATACGGCCCCCGTGATGGAAAAGCCGCTGGCGGAGCAGGCCGGCCTCGGCTGGCAGGGCAAGCACACCAATCTCGTCAGCCGCGACTATGGCTCATGGCTGTTTCTCGGCAGCCTGTTCACCACGGCCGACCTTGCGTTCGACGAGCCGGAGCGCGACCATTGCGGCTCCTGCCGCGCCTGCCTCGACGCCTGTCCGACCGACGCCTTCCCGGCGCCCTACCGGATCGACGCGCGCCGTTGCATCTCTTACCTCACGATCGAGCACAAGGGGCCGATCGATCCCGAACTCCGACCGCTGATCGGCAACCGCATCTATGGCTGCGACGACTGTCTTGCCGCCTGCCCCTGGAACAAGTTCGCGCAGGCGGCCTCGGAAATGAAGCTCAGGGCACGCGACGACCTGAAGGCGCCGTCGCTCGAAACCCTGCTTGACCTCGATGACCCGAGCTTCCGCAGCCTGTTTTCAGGCTCGCCGGTCAAGCGCATCGGTCGAGACCGCTTCGTGCGGAACGTGCTGATCGCCGCCGGCAACTCCGGTAGCGAGGCGCTGGTGCCCGCAGTCAAGGCCCGCGTCAACGACCCCTCTGCCGTCGTGCGGGCGATGGCGGTCTGGGCGCTGTCACGATTGGTCGCGCCTGCGGCGCTTGCGGAATTTGCCGAACAATGCGAGCCAGAGACGGACGAAGACGTCCTCAACGAATGGCAGATCGCGGGAGTGAGCCGATGCATGTCCTGATCCTTGGCGCCGGTTACTCCGGTACGGCAATCGCAAAAGCGATGGCCCCGACGGCCACAAGCGTCATCGGCACCACCCGGACCGAGGAGAAGGCGACAAAGCTCGAAAAGGCCGGCATCCGCCCGGTCCTCTTCGACGGAGAGACGATCTCCGACGAACTCGCCGCCGCCCTTGGCAAGGCAACCCATTTGATCCAGTCGATCGCGCCCGGTCGCGACGGCGATCCCATGTTCCGCGCCACGAGCCTGGACCTCGCGCAGATCGCGCCGAACCTCAAATGGATCGGCTACCTCTCGACGGTCGGCGTCTATGGCGACCACGGCGGAGAATGGGTCACCGAGGACATGCTGCGCAAACCGGTCTCGGCCCGCTCTGTCGAGCGGGTGGAGGCGGAGGACGCCTGGATCGCCTTCGGCAAGAAGAAGGATATTCCCGTCGCGGTGCTGAGGCTCTCCGGCATCTACGGCCCCGGACGCAACGCCTTCTGCAATCTCGAAAACGGCACGGCGCGGCGGCTGGTCAAGCCCGGCCAGGTGTTCAATCGCATCCGCGTCGAGGATATCGGCGCGGCAGCCCTGTTCCTCGCCAACACTGCCACCAGCGGCGTTTTCAACATCACCGACAACGAGCCGGCACCGCCGCAGGACGTGGTCGCGGAAGCCGCCCGGCTGATGGGTGTCGAGCCGCCGCCGGAAACGCCCTTCGAGCAAGCCGAACTGTCACCGATGGCCCGCACCTTCTATGGCGAAAACAAGCGGGTTTCAAACGCCCGCATGCGCGCAACCGGTTTTGAGTTCGCGTTTCCGGATTATCGCGTCTCGCTTGCACAGCTCTGGCAGTCGGGCGCCTGGCGCGGACAGTGAAACGAAATATGGCGCCCGCCAGATAGCATAACCCGTAATGCTTATAGAACGTCGACAGTCAGTCCGTCAGTAATGGTCAGGGCTGGGCGAGCGCAATTGTGACATTCTTTGGATATTCGTTCGATACTTGGCTAATTTCATACAACCTGTGCGCTAGTAACGAATTTTCGACCATCCGGATTCCGGAAAATTGGTCCAATTCGAAATTTTTAATGATTTTTTTCGTTTACCGGCGAGTTCGGCCCGCGTGCGGAAGTTGGCAAGCGCTCAACCCCTGATTCCAAAGAACTTCCGGTCCAGGTTTAAACTATTTCAAACAATCTTCGTTTTTGAAATTTCGTCATTTTTTAATAAATCCTAATAGAGCGTAAATGGTTGAAGCACGTTTTTGCCATTTTTCGCCCCAATTAGCGGTTCCCAGAAGTTTTTAACCAAGTGTTTTGACCGAGGGGATCGCCAGTTTGACGCCAGCGAAGATCAAGACTGCTGCCGCTGCAGCGCTATTCACGGCCACTATCGGTCTCGTTTCCGTTTCCGATAGCCATGCGGCCGGTGCCGGCTGCGGCGGCGCATCCTGGTATGCGCTGAGCTCCAAGACCGCCTCCGGCGAGCGCATGAATGCCACTCACCTGACGGCCGCCCATCGCAGCCTGAAATTCGGCACCAAGGTGCAGGTCACCAACAAGCGCAACGGCAAGAGCGTGATCGTTCGCATCAACGATCGCGGCCCCTTCATCCGCGGTCGCGTCATGGATCTTTCCAAGGCTGCTGCTTCGCAGATCGGCATGGTTCGCTCCGGTACTGCCAGCGTCTGCTACCGCGTCGTCAACTCCTGATCTTGAAATACTGCTACCCGGCCTGCGTTCGGGTGGATCTACTTCGCTAAAGGCCGTTCTCGGCGGTTAATCTTCTCCGCCGTCTTGCTCTTCGATGCCATCGCCGTTACCACGGCGAAAAAGGAGTTGATCGAAGATGCGTTTGGGCGGCAGGCTCGCTGGAGCCATTGAGGTTCTTGAGGATATCGAAAAGCGGAAGCGCCCGGTCGCCGACGCGCTCAAGGATTGGGGCCTTGCCCACCGTTTCGCCGGATCCGGCGATCGCTCGGCGATCGGCAACATCGTCTACGACGCCCTTCGCATGAAGCTCTCCCACGCTTACCTCATGGACAGCGACAGCGCCTCGGCGCTCGGCCATGCTGTGATGTACCGCCAGTGGGGCTTTTCGCCAGAAAAGCTGGCCGCCGAACTCGATGGCGACAAGTTCGCGCCGGAGGCACCGGCCGAACAGCTTCAGGCCTTCAGGTCGCGCCGGATCGAAGACGCCCCGGCCCATGTGCAGGGCGACATCCCCGAATGGGTGCAGGCCTCCTTTGAAGAAAACTTCTCCGACGACTGGCTGGAAGAAGCCAAGGCGCTCGCCGGCCGGCCGACGCTGGACCTGCGCGCCAACACGCTGAAGGCCTCGCGCGCCAAGGTGCTGAAGGCACTGGAGCGCAGCGGCGCCGAGGCAGCAACGATCGCCCGCAACGGCATCCGCATTCCCGCCGGCGAAGGCGCCTCGCGCCTGCCGAACGTGACCGCCGAGCTCTCCTTCCAGAAGGGCTGGTTCGAGGTCCAGGACGAGGGATCGCAGATCGTCGCCGACCTCGCCTATCCGCAGGAAGGCGAACAGGTGCTCGACTATTGCGCCGGCGGCGGTGGCAAGACGCTCGCCATGTCGGCGGCAATGAACAACAAGGGCCAGGTCCACGCCTACGACACCGACCGCAAGCGGCTCGCCCCGATCATCGAGCGGCTGAAGCGCGCCGGGACCCGCAATGTCCAGGTGCATGAATCGACCGAAAGCCTCGCGCCGCTGGCCGGCCGTTTCGATCGCGTGCTGGTCGATGCGCCCTGCACCGGAACCGGCACCTGGCGCCGTCGCCCCGATACCAAGTGGCGGCTGAACCAGAAGAACCTCGAAGAGCGCATCTCCCAGCAGGAAGAAGCGCTGGCAAGCGCGGCGCAGTTCGTCCGCCCCGGCGGCCACCTGATCTACGTCACCTGCTCGGTTCTGCCTGAGGAAAACGAGGCGCAGGTCTACGGCTTCTGCGAGGACAATCCGGAATTCGAGATCCTGTCGGCCGCCGACATCTGGGCGACGCTGTTTGGCACCGACAAGCCGCAGCCCTGGTCTGCGGACATGAAGACGGTGACGCTGACACCCGCTTCCACCGGCACGGACGGCTTCTTCTTCTGCCTGATGCAACGCAAGGGTTAAGGCCGTTTGACGATCGTCAAAAGGCGCGTATCAGATTGAAAGCGTTCTAAACTATACACTTTGACACAAGTTTGCTTTTGGTTCATGAGAAGCGGGCTCGGCGGGGCCTTTCTCATGGCCTGACGGCTGAACGACGCCATGTTTTGCGGCGCGTTCGACTGCGCCGGGGGACGCAACAGGAGAGGGTCATGACCAAGAAATTTTTCCGCGGCGCCGCGCTGGCGCTGATGACGGCGACCTCGGCGATGGCCCTGCAGCCGGCCCATGCCGCGACCGATGCCGCCGCCGTGGTGAAGCACTACACCGCCGTCGCTCACGCCAAGTTCGAAGATGCGCTGACGACCGCAGAAGCGCTCGACAAGGCGGTCGACGCGCTGATCGCGACGCCGAGCGAAGAAACGCTGAAGGCCGCGCGCGACGCCTGGAAGAAGGCCCGCAACCCCTACCAGGAAACCGAAGTCTACCGTTTCGGCAACGCGATCGTTGACGAGTGGGAAGGCAAGGTCAACGCCTGGCCGCTCGACGAAGGCCTGATCGACTATGTCGATCCGAGCTACGGCACCGAGAGCGACGAGAACGCGCTGTTCACCGCCAATGTCATCGCCAACAAGACGATCAAGATCGACGGCAAGGACGTCGACGCCTCCAACATCACGCCGGAATTCCTGGCGGGCACGCTGCAGGAAGCCGGCGGCATCGAGGCGAACGTCGCGACCGGCTACCACGCGATCGAATTCCTCCTCTGGGGCCAGGACCTGAACGGCACCAAGGCCGGCGCCGGCAACCGCCCGTACACGGATTACGACACCAAGGCGTGCACCGGCGGCAATTGCGACCGCCGCGCCGCCTACCTGAAGGCCGCGACCGAGCTGCTCGTTTCCGACCTCAAGGAGATGGTCGCCAACTGGACTCCGGATGGTGCCGCGACCAAGGCGGTCGAGGCCGACCCGAAGGCTGGCCTCGTCGCCATCCTCACCGGCATGGGCTCGCTCTCCTATGGGGAACTCGCCGGCGAACGCATGAAGCTCGGCCTCTTGCTGCACGATCCGGAAGAAGAGCATGACTGCTTCTCCGACAACACGCACAACTCGCACCTGCACGATGCGATCGGCATCCAGTCGGCCTATACGGGCGAATACACGCGCGTCGACGGCACGAAGATGACCGGCCCGTCGCTCTCCGAACTCGTCGCGGCCAAGGATGCCGCGCTCGACAAGGAGATGGCGGGCAACCTCGCCACCACAGTCGAGAAGATGCAGGCGATGGCCAAGCGCGCGGAAACGACCGAGGCCTACGACCAGATGATCGGCGAAGGCAATGCCGAGGGCAACGCCACCATTCAGGCGGCGATCGACGGCCTGATCGCCCAGGCAAAGACCGTACAGCGCGTCATTGCGTCGCTGGATCTCGGCACCGTCGAGCTTGAAGGTTCCGACAGCCTGGATAATCCTAACGCCGTCTTCCAATAAGCTGAAAAGGCGGGCCGCATCGACAAAGATGCGGCCCGATCCTCCTGAGATGAAACTCGGCGCTTCCCGCCTTTACGCGCTTCTTCTCATGCAAGCGCTTTCCACGGCCCTGCCCGCCTTCGCCGGCGGTGGCCTTTTGACCGAACGCTCCGATCTCGACGACAAGGACCGCCAGCGCGTGCAGGCGGTGACCCAGCCTGCGACCGATTTCTCCAAGGCGGAAACCTTCGAGGCTATGTCCGGGGGTGCCGCGACCTCGATCGCGCCCGTCAATGCCGACAGTTTTTCGCAGTTTTCGGCCAACCTCACCTTCCAAGAGGAAGAGGGCTTCAAGCTCGGCAACGCGCTCTTTCGCAAGCTTTGGGTTTCCTCCCCCTCCTCCACCCAGGCCTCCGACGGGCTCGGCCCGCTCTACAACGCCCGCGCCTGCCAGAGCTGTCACCTGAAGGACGGGCGCGGCCGGCCGCCGGAGGGTGCCGTCGATACGACCTCGATGTTCTTCCGCCTGGCGCGGCCGCCCCGCGACGACGAGGAGCGCCGGATGATCGCGGCGCACGAGGTGGTGAACTTCGGCGACCCTGTTTATGGCGCCCAGCTTCAGGATAGCGCCGTGCCCGGCCTTGCCGCCGAAGGCCATCTGAAGGTCAGCTACACCGAAGAGCCCTTCACCTTTCCTGACGGCGAAGCCGCGTCTTTGCGCCGGCCCAGCTATTCCGTCGCCGACCTTGCCTACGGACCGCTCGATCCAGCAACGACGCTCTCGCCGCGCGTGGCGCAGCCGATGATCGGCCTCGGCCTGATCGAGGCGATCCATGAGGCGGACATCCTGGCGAACGCCGACCCCGACGATAGGGATGGTGACGGCATCAGCGGCCGACCGGCGCTGACGCGGGATGCCAAGACCGGCAAGCTGATGCTCGGCCGCTTCGGCTGGAAGGCGCAGAACGCCACCGTGCGGCAGCAGAGCGCCGATGCCTTCGCCACCGATATCGGCATCTCGTCTCCCGACGCCGACCGGCCGCACGGCGATTGCACCGCAGCCCAGAAAGAATGCCTGACCATGTCGACCGGCGAGCAGGCGCGCCTCGGCCCCACAGAGGCGCCCGACCCGGTGCTCAACCTCGTGACCTTCTACTCGGAGAACCTTGCCGTGCCGGCGCGGCGCAAGGCGAGCTTTGCCGAAACGCTCCGCGGCAAGAAGGTCTTCTACGATCTCGGCTGCACCAGTTGCCACACGCCAAAATTCGTCACGCGCCGCGATGCGGTGGGCAAGGCGCAGTCCTTCCAGCTGATCTGGCCCTATTCCGATTTCCTGCTGCACGACATGGGCGAGGGTCTCGCCGACGGACAGCAGGTGGGTGTGGCTACCGGCAGCGAGTGGCGCACGCCGCCGCTTTGGGGCATCGGCTTGACGAAGACCGTCAGTGGGCACACTTTCCTGCTGCACGACGGACGCGCCCGCAATTTCACCGAAGCGATCCTGTGGCACGGCGGCGAAGGGCAGAAGGCCCGTGATGCCTTTGCCGCCCTTGCCGCAGGCGATCGCCGCGATCTCCTTGCCTTCCTGGAGTCACTCTGATGCCCCGCACGCATACGCTTACTCTCGCTTTTGCCCTGACCCTGACGGCCGTTTTCCCCGCAGTGGCCCAGGAAGGAAGCGCGCTCTCGCCGCGCGTCGTCAACGAGGCGGCCGTGCCTACGGTCATGGCCAAGGCCGTCGACGACTTCATCATCCCCGGCTACCGCAACCTCACGGAAAAGACCGCCGCCGCTACAAAGGCCACGGCCAAGCTCTGCGCGGCGCCGTCGCAGGCGACGGTCGATGGCGCTCGCACTGCGTTTTCCGAGGTGGTCGGCGCCTGGTCGGGGATCGAGGTGGTGAGGCTTGGTCCGGCGCTTGAGCAGAACCGGTTCGAGCGGTTCCTGTTCTACCCCGACCGCAAGAGCACGGGCTTGAAGCAGGTGCAGGCGATCGTCTCGAAGAAGGACGAAAGCGCTGCGGACGAAGCCAAGCTCAAGGGCAAGAGCGTTGCGGCGCAAGGCCTCGGCGCGCTCGAATACGTGCTCTACGGCACGGGCGCCGAGGCGCTTCTGAGCAAGGACGGCGATTTCCGCTGCCGCTACGGCCTGGCGATCACCAAGAACCTCGACACCATCGCCAACGAGTTCCTGGCCGCGTGGCAAAAGCCCGACGGCATTCAGTCGGCCTGGAAACATCCGGGGCCTGACAATCCTGAGTTCCGCGACAACCGCGAGGCGGCAACCGAGCTGCTCGGCATTCTCGTCCATGGCGTCGAGACGGTGAAGGACCAGCGGCTGAAACCGTTCTACGAGGGCAAGGACGACAAGGGACATCCGAAGCTCGCGATCTACTGGCGCTCCGGCAACACCATGCCGTCGATCGCCGCGAACGTTCGGGGGCTGAAGACCCTGTTCGACGTGGCCGACATGCAGAGCCTGCTACCGGAAGACAGCCGTTCGGTCGCGGGTTCGGCCGACTTCGTCTTCAAGTCGGTGATCAGCATGGCCGGCAATGTCGACGGGCCGATCGACGCGGCGCTGGCCGACGAAGGCAAACGCGGCAAGCTCGCCTTCCTGTCGCTCAACGTCAACGACCTGCTCAACCGCCTGAACAACGATTTCGGCGGCGCGATCGGGCTTGGCGCCGGCTTCTCCTTTGCCGACGGCGACTGAGGAAAATGCGTGCGGTTTTCCGCCCGCATCCCGTTCAAACCCAGAGTGTTGACAATCACGGCTTTTGGGCGCAAAGCCCTTCCCGTGTCCGCTCTCGCGGGCACGTTTCACCACAAGGACCAACTCCCAATGAACCCCGACAGTCGAAGTCGAGCCTTCACGCTCACGGCCGTCCGGTCCTGATTGATCAGGGCTTCAGGCGGTCGGATGACTCGCCCTATGGAGCCCAATATGCTGCGCATCTACAAAAGCCAGAACAGCCACCTCGTGCTTGTCGACATGATCGACGGCATCGCCCTGCCGACGCCGGCAATCTGGTACGACCTCTACAATCCATCGACCGAGGAAACGCGGCTCGTCGAAGGCCAGCTCGGCATCGAGATCCCAACCCGTGACGAGATGCAGGAGATCGAGCTTTCCGACCGGCTCTACCAGGAAGCCGGCGCGGAATTCATGACGATGACCTCAGCGGCCAAGCTCGACAGCGACTATCCAGTCAAGGTGCCGGTGACCTTCATCCTCAAGGGCACGACGCTGGTCACGGTGCGCCATGCCGACCCGAAGCCGTTCCAGACCTTTTCCCACCGCATCCAGAAGGCCAACGGCCAGATCTGCGAAAGCGGCGAACTGGTGATGCTCGGGCTGCTTGAGGCGATCATCGACCGTACGGCGGATGCGCTGGAGCGCGCCGGCAGCGAGGTCGACGGAATTTCGCGGGATGTGTTCCGCAAGACCAATGCCAGCGCCACCAAGAAGACGCGCGACCTGCAATCGCTGATCGAGCAGATCGGCCAGAAGGGCGATCTCTTGACGGTCATCCGCGAAAGCCTGGTCAGTATCGGCCGGCTGGTTGCCTATCACGTGGCGCTCGAAGGCATGGGGCCGCGCAAGGCGGGCAAGGAAAGCCGGCAGCGGATCAAGCTGATCCAGCGGGACGCGACGTCGCTCGGCGACCACGCGCTGTTTTTGTCGAACAAGATCAATTTCCTGCTCGACGCAACGCTTGGCCTCATCAATCTCGAGCAGAACCAGATCATCAAGATCTTCTCGGTTGCCGCCGTCGTCTTCCTGCCGCCGACGCTGGTCGCCTCGATCTACGGCATGAACTTCGGGGTGATGCCGGAACTGCAGTGGGAATTCGGCTACCCTGCGGCACTGATGCTGATGGTGATCTCGGCGATCGTGCCCTATTTCTACTTCAAGCGCCGGGGCTGGCTCTGAGCGTTTAAGGTGCCAAGACAAACGGCGGCACAGCCGCCGTTTGTGCGGAAATTCCATGACTGGGGACAATGGCATGACAGCCGCCACGGGCCTGATCGACCGGCGCAGTTTCCTGAAGATGGCGGGCGCAGCCTGGGTGACGAGCCTTGCCCCTGAGCGGGCCTTCGCGCTGACCAGAGCGGACGCCGTCTTCGCCTCGGCCTTCATGGCGCCTGATGGCAGCTATGGCGTTGCGACGCTGACGGAAGCGGGCGAGATCATCGACCGCACGGCGCTACCGGCCCGGGCCCACGGCATGGCCTATTCGCCTGTCAGCCGCCGCGCCGTCGCCTTTGCCCGCAGACCCGGCACCTATGCGATGATCCTTGCGACCGACGGCACGGCCGAGCCGATCGTGATTGCCGCAGCCGACGGCCGGCATTTCTACGGCCACGGCTGCTTCTCAGGAGACGGCAAGCTGCTCTATGCCACCGAGAACGACTTTGCCGCCAACCGCGGCATGGTCGGTATCTATGACGGCAGCGATAACTTCGCTCGCATCGGCGAATTCCCGACCTATGGCATCGGCCCGCACGACATGACGCTGAGCGCCAGCGGGAAGCTGCTGGCGATCGCCAATGGCGGCATCGAGACCCATCCGGATTTCGGCCGCACCAAGCTCAATCTCGACCACATGCAGCCGAGCCTGACCCTGGTCGACACCACGACCGGTGCGCTGGTGCAGAAGCACGGATTGCCGGATGATCTCAGCCGCCTGTCGACCCGACATGTCGACATCGGTCCGAAGGGCGAAATCTGGTTTGCCTGCCAATACGAAGGCGCGCGCAACGATCTGCCGCCGCTCGTCGGCTCGTTTTCCCAGGGAGAGGACCTGAAGTTCCTGTCGCTGCCCGAGCGCACGACGGAAGCGCTGGCGAACTATGTCGGCGCCATCGCCGTCAACCGGAACGAGGGACTGATCGGGCTGACGTCTCCGAAGGGCGGCGTGGCGGTGACGCTCGACGCACGAACCGGCGCGGTGCTGAAGCAAGAGCGCGTCATCGATGCGGCGGGGGTCGCCAGCGCCGATCACGGCTTTGCCGTTTCCTCCTATGACGGCCACTTCAAGGCCAACAAGAGCCGCGTGGCCTGGGACCAGCACATTGTGCGGCTGGTTTAGCGCCAAAGCGATCTCAGGCCGAAAAGCGGCCGTCGCCCGAGAGCTTTGCCAGATCGTTCCAGCGATAGGCGGTCTGGTCATGGTTTTCGCCACCGAGGCTCACCTGTCCCTGGCCGACGGCAACGGCGCCGAGGCGCTCGTAGAAACCCCGGCTCGGGTTGCTGGAAAGCACCCAGGCAAAGAGCGACTTGCCGCCCAATTCCCGGCAGTGGCCGGCGACGCTGCGCACCAGTGCCGAACCGATGCCGGCCCCCTGGAACTCCTTGAGAATGTAGAGCGCATAGAGCTCCCGGTCGAACCGCGGCGGCATCGAGCGCGCCTTGCCGTAATTGGCAAAGCCGATCACCCTGTTCGTGCTCATGTCGACCGCGACCAGATGGAACACATCGGCGATGCGCATGCGCCTTGCGTGACGCAGCGCCTGTTCCTCGATGCTCATGCCGTCGAGAAAGGCATCCGAAATCAGCCCGCGGAACGTCGATCGCCAGGTTTCGACGATGACGGAGGCGATCATCATGATGTCATCCGGGCCGGCCGGGCGGATGTCGATGCGTCTGAAGCTCTTCATGGCGATGATATAGGTGACACATCGCGGCTTCAAAACGGCGAGGCCGCTGGAAAGCGTCAAAGTTTGTTCTATCTGTCGAAGCCATGAACAGACCGATCGTTTACGCAATCTTCATCGCCGCCGTTCTCGGCCTCGGCCTTCTCATCGGCTACAACAACATCCCCGGCGAATGGTACCAGTCGCTGGCAAAACCCGCCTTCAATCCGCCGAACTGGGTCTTCGCGCCGGTCTGGTCGATCCTCTACGTGATGATCGGCATCGCCGGCGCCAGAATCTTTCTCGACCATCGCCGTACCGCCGCCATGCGCCTGTGGCTGGCGCAGATGATCCTCAACTTCCTCTGGTCGCCGCTGTTCTTCGGCATGCAGGACATCTCGTCGGCGTTGATCGTCATCCTTGCGCTCGTGATCGCGGTCGCCGGCTTCGTCATCGCAAGCTGGCAAAGAGACCGTCTTTCGGCCCTGCTATTCCTCCCCTATCTCGCCTGGGTTGCGTTTGCGACCGCACTCAACAGCGCGATTTTGCTCATGAATTGAACTTGTCGGACCTTCATGAGCGTGCCACTGTCCGCCCAGCATAATGATGCCGCGCGACACAAAGGCCCATGGACTGATGGACGACCGTGATCCCCCCGATTTCCGAAACCGCATCCGCAACAGTTTTGCGCGGCAGGCGGCGATGCGCACGATCGGCGCCGAACTGACACTGGTCGAGCAGGGCACGGTCGAAATCGAGCTGCCCTTCGACGACAAGCTGACGCAGCAGCATGGCTTCCTGCACGCCGGCGTGATCTCCGCAGCGCTGGATTCGGCGGGCACCTATGCGGCCTATTCGGTGATCGACCCGGATGCCTCGATCCTGACGATCGAATTCAAGGTCAACCTGCTTTCGCCTGGACGCGGCGAGCGGTTCCTGTTCCGCGGCGAGGTGACCAAGCCCGGCTCGACGATCATCGTTTCCGACGGTCGCGGCTATGCGATCCGCTCCGACGGACCGGCAAAGCTGATCGCCTCGATGACCGGAACAATGATGGTGGTACGCGGACGCGAAGGGATCGAAGGATGAGTTTTGCGGTCAAGGACGTTGCCGGACGCAAGGTGCTCTACGTCATGGCCGTGGATGCCGAATACGGCCCGCACCTGAAAGACCGGATCAAGCCGCTGATGACCGGCGTCGGCCCGGTCGAGGCGGCCGTGGTGTTGACGCGCACGCTTGGTGAACTTTCGGCCGAGCGGGCCCTGCCCGATCTCGTCGTTTCCCTCGGTTCGGCCGGTGCGGCCAAGCTCGAACAGACGGAAGTCTACCAGGCGGTTTCCGTCGGCTACCGCGACATGGACGCCTCGCCGCTCGGCTTCGAGAAGGGGAGAACGCCGTTTCTCGACCTTCCGGCCGTGGTGCCGCTGCCGCTGCGCATCCCCGGCGTGCCCGAGGCGCGGCTTTCGACTGGCGCCAACATCGTTTCGGGCGCTGCCTATGATGGGATCGACGCCGACATGGTGGAGATGGAGACCTTCGCGGTCTTACGCGCCTGCCAGTCCTTCGGAATTCCCCTGATTGCGCTTCGCGGCATTTCCGATGGCAAGGCCGAACTGAAGCATGTCAACGACTGGACGGAGTATCTTCACGTCATCGACGAGAAGCTTGCAAGCGTGATCGACCGGTTGGAGAATGCGGTCTTGAGTGGCGCGATCCCACTCTAAAACCCCGGAATTGTCCGGGTGCAATTGAATCGTTGCGTCGATGGCGGGCTTTCATTAAAGGCTCGCCATGATCAAGCTTGTTTGAAGGCACCCAATGACCCAGACAGCCCATCCCGACACCGTCCTTATCGTCGACTTCGGCAGCCAGGTGACGCAGCTCATCGCCCGACGCGTCCGCGAATCCGGTGTCTATTGCGAAATCGTGCCGTTCCAGTCGGCCGAAGAAGGTTTTCAGCGGCTGAAGCCGAAGGCCGTCATCCTCTCCGGTAGCCCGGCCTCGACGCTCGACATCGGCTCGCCGCGTGCGCCCTCGGTGATCTTCGATAGCGGCCTGCCGGTGTTCGGCATCTGCTATGGCCAGCAGACCATCTGCGCACAGCTCGGCGGCAAGGTCGAGAGCGGCCATCACCGCGAATTCGGCCGCGCCTTCCTCGAAGTCGAGAAGGACTGCCCGCTGTTCGAAGGCCTCTGGTCGGTCGGCTCGCGCCACCAGGTCTGGATGTCGCACGGCGACCGCGTCACCGCGATCCCGGAGGGCTTCGAGGTCGTCGCGACCTCCGCCAACGCGCCCTTCGCCTTCATCGCCGACGAAAAGCGCAAGTACTACGCCGTGCAGTTCCATCCGGAAGTGGTGCACACGCCCGACGGCGCCAAGCTGATTTCCAACTTCGTGCACAAGATTGCCGGCATCAAGGGCGACTGGTCGATGTCGGCCTACCGCGCCAAGGCGGTCGAAGCGATCCGCAAGCAGGTTGGCGACAAGAAGGTCATCTGCGCGCTCTCGGGCGGCGTCGACAGCTCGGTCGCAGCGCTCCTGATCCATGAGGCTGTCGGCGACCAGCTGACCTGCATTCTCGTCGACCACGGCCTGATGCGCAAGGACGAGGCGAAGAACGTCGTCGCGATGTTCGAGGAGCACTACAACCTGCACCTCCTGCACGTCGACGCATCCGACCGCTTCATCGGCGAACTGGAAGGCCAGAGCGATCCCGAGACCAAGCGCAAGATCATCGGCCGCCTGTTCATCGAAGTGTTCGAAGAAGAGGCAAAGAAGCTCGGCGGCGCCGACTTCCTCGCTCAGGGCACCCTCTATCCCGACGTCATCGAAAGCGTTTCCTTCACCGGCGGCCCGTCGGTGACGATCAAGTCGCACCACAATGTCGGCGGCCTGCCCGAACGCATGAATATGCAGCTCGTCGAGCCGCTGCGCGAACTCTTCAAGGACGAAGTGCGCGTGCTCGGCCGCGAGCTCGGCCTGCCCGACAGCTTCATCGGCCGCCACCCCTTCCCGGGTCCGGGCCTTGCCATCCGTTGCCCGGGCGGCATCAGCCGCGAGAAGCTCGAGATTCTCCGCGAAGCGGATGCGATCTATCTCGACGAGATCCGCAAGGCCGGCCTCTACGACGCGATCTGGCAGGCGTTTGCCGTACTTCTGCCGGTGCAGACCGTCGGCGTCATGGGCGATGGCCGCACCTACGAGTTCGTCTGTGCCCTTCGCGCCGTCACCTCGGTCGACGGCATGACGGCGGACTTCTACCACTACGACATGGAGTTCCTCGGACGCGCGGCGACGCGCATCATCAACGAAGTCCGCGGCATCAACCGCGTCGTCTACGACGTGACCTCGAAGCCGCCGGGCACGATCGAGTGGGAGTAAACGCGCGGACGCATCTGCTGCGTCGGCGATAGAAAATGTTAGAGGGCGTGCTTCGGCGCGCCCTTTTTGCTTCCCGGAAGAGTGGCGGCCCGGATGCAGCGTTACTTCACCGCGTCGCGCATCCCATCGCGCAGTTTCCGGACCCGTTCGTTCAAGTCGATCATTTCCGGTACCGTGAAGCCGGAATTGTCCAGGAGCGCATCGGTCAGGCAACCGGTCTTCACGTGCAGGCCGCGCCCTTTCGCGGTGAGATGGACCTCGACCTGCCGCTCGTCCGTGACGCTGCGATGCCGACCCAGGAAGCCGGCGGCTTCGAGGCGCTTCACGGCCGGCGTGATGGTGCTCGATTCCAGACCCAGCCGATCGGCGATCGCCGAGATCGTCAGTCCATCCCTCTCCCAAAGCGTGCTCAGGACGAGATACTGCGTATAGGTCACGCCGAGCGCATCGAGCATCGGCTTGTAGACGCGGTTGATGGCGATCGACGCCGAGTAGATCGAGAAACAGAGCTGGCTGTCAAGCGGCAGCGTTGTCGGGTCGTCGGGCATTCCAGCCTCCTTGCGGCGCTTGCGGCCTTTCGCCGCGAAAATAGATATCGCGATAATTAATATCTTTACAAGAAAACGGAGTCGCCGCATACGATACTTATCGCGATAATAAATGTCGCGAAAATAACTCACCGAAGGAGATCCGAAATGCTCAAGTCCCTGATCACCGCCGCCGCTTTCGCCCTCTCCGCAAGCGCGCTGACACCGGCCCACGCGGCCCCCGCCACCAAGAATGTCGTGCTCGTTCACGGCGCCTTTGCCGACGGCTCCGGCTGGCAGGGCGTCTACAACATCCTGAATAAGGACGGCTACAACGTCACCATCGTCCAGAACCCGACTGTGACGCTTGCCGGCGACGTTGCGGCCACCAAGCGTGCGATCGCCGCGCAGGACGGACCGGTCGTGCTCGTCGGCCACTCCTATGGCGGCGTGGTCGTTTCGGAAGCCGGCACCGACGAGAAGGTGAAGTCGATCGTCTACATCGCCGCCTTTGCGCCGGATAAGGGCGAGTCCGTTTCCTCGCTCATCGCCAACCCGCCGGCCGGCGCGGCCGTTCCGCCGATCCTGCCGCCGGTCGATGGCTTCCTCTCGCTCGACAAGGAAAAGTTCGCTGCTGCCTTCGCGGCCGATGTCGATCCTGAGCTTGCCGCCTTCATGGCCGACTCCCAGGTACCGTGGGGCATTGAAGCGACAACCGGCGCCGTCACCGCCCCGGCCTGGAAGGAAAAGCCGAGCTTCTACCTGGTCGCGACCGACGACCACATGATCCCGCCGGCCGCCCAGCGCCAGATGGCAAAGCGGGCGGGTTCCACCGTGGTCGAGACATCCGGCAGCCACGCCATCTACGTCTCCAAGCCCGAGGCGGTGGCCGCGATCATCGAGCAGGCCGCGCAGGCGAGCGAATAAGCGGCCTCAACGGACAGCGACAGAAATGGGGGCGAAGTGCGAAGCTTCGCCCTTTCGCTTGTCTCCAGGGTCAGCCTAACGACCAATCCGCGCGGAACCCTGCTCCACCGTCGCCATCATTGGTTAGAACTTCTGACCACGTCATCCTCGATTGGCCGCTCGATCGAGCGGATCGCCTTTTCTATCCTCCGTCTCATCAACTCAGGGGCATCAGCACCCGAGCCAATCAGAAACGGACCTCTCGAAAGGCGATATCCATGGAGAATGTTCAGGGAAAAGTCGTGGCCATCACCGGCGCAAGCAGCGGCATCGGCGAAGCCGCCGCCAAGAGGCTGGCTGCAGCCGGCGCCAAGGTGGTGATCGGTGCGCGCCGAGCCGACCGGCTGGCGCGCATCGCCGACGAAATCACCGCTGCCGGCGGCGAGGTCCGCTTTCGCGTGCTCGACGTTACCGACCGCGACGACGTTGCCGCCTTCGCCCGCTTTGCCCAGGCCGAATTCGGGCGCCTCGACGCCATCGTCAACAATGCCGGCGTGATGCCGCTGTCACCGCTGGCCGCGCTCAAGGTCGACGAGTGGGACCGCATGGTCGACGTGAACATCAAGGGCGTGCTCTACGGCATTGCCGCGGCCCTGCCGATCATGCGTGCGCAAGGATCCGGGCAGATCATCAACATCTCCTCGATCGGTGGCCATTCGGTGTCGCCGACGGCCGCCGTCTATTGCGCCACCAAGTACGCCGTCCGGGCGATCTCGGACGGCCTGAGGCAGGAGACCGATCGCATCCGCGTTACCGTCATCTCGCCCGGAACAACGACCTCCGAGCTCGCCGATACGATCAGCGACCCCAGCGCGCGCGAGGCGATGAAGGAATGGCGGGCCGTCTGCATCAGTCCCGACGCCGTTGCATCGTCGATCGCCTACGCCATCGGCCAGCCCGATGACGTCGACGTCAGTGAGATCATCGTGCGCCCGACGGCGAGCCCGCATTGAGGCAATCCGCTCCGGGGATCAAAGCGACAGAAAGGCTCGCCTCGAGCGTGCCTTTTCTTTCTGCACTGGCGTCAAAACCAATAGTATTGACTAATCAATTAGTATCCGCTATTTATTTATTCATGATGATCGAAACCGCCCCCGTCACCGCCGTCATGCGCGCCCTTGCCGATCCGACCCGGCGCGCCGTGTTCGAGCGCATCGCCAATGCCGAGGAAATCACCGTCGTCGAACTGACGCGCGGCAGCGGCGTGACGCAGGGCGCGATATCGCAGCACCTCAAGTCGCTGAAGCAGGCGGGCCTCGTCGCCGAGCGCCCGGAGGGCCGCAACGTCTACTACCGCGCCGAGCCCGAGGGCCTGGCGCCGCTCGTCGACTGGATGAGCCATTACGGCAGCTTCTGGCGCGACCGCTTTGCCAATCTGCGCACCCTTCTCAAGGAGATCGATCCATGACCGACGCAGCAGCCTTGAAACTCGAGACCCAGGATATCGTCGTCGACGAGGTCTTTCCGCATACGCCTGAGACGATCTGGAGGACGCTGACCAACGGCGAATTGATGGGCCGCTGGATCATGCCGCCGGCGGGCTTCCGACCGGTGGAAGGCACCCATTTCACTTTCCAGACGACGCCGGCCGGCGCGTGGGATGGCACCATCCGTTGCCAGGTGCTGGAGGTGCGCCCGCATGAACGCTTCGTCTATTCCTGGAAAGGCGGCGATGAGGGCAATAGCGGCTACGGATCGCGCCTCGATACGGTCGTCACCTGGACGCTGACGAAGGTCGACAACGGCACCCGCCTCCGGCTCGTTCATTCCGGCTTCGTCACGCCGAAGAACGACAGCGCATACGCCAACATGAGCAACGGCTGGCCGAAGGTCCTGTCGCGCCTCGGCACCGTTACCGACGAACAGCATTGAAGCCCGGGCGGATCGCCGAAGCGATCCGGCACCGCACCCACCTCGATAGGCAAAGCGTTCGATCGGCGCGCGCCTGTGCGGCCGCGCGCCGGCTTTGCCGTGCCCGCAACAGGAGGAATGCATGAGCAAGTCCTATATCGGCGGATGCGCCTGCGGCGCGATCCGCTACGAGATCTCTGGAGAACCGGTCTTCTCCAACGACTGCCAGTGCCGCGACTGCCAGCACGAAAGCGGGACCGGGCACGGATCGCACATGACGTTCCGCCGCGAGGGCGTGAAGCTCGAAGGCCAGGCCTCGCATTGGGACATGGTCGCCGACAGCGGCCATGTGAAGACGCGCGGCTTCTGCCCCACCTGCGGCTCGCCGGTTTACATGACCTTCTCGGCCATGCCGGAATTCTTCAGCGTTCGCGCGGCAAGCCTCGACGATCCCAGCCGCTACAGACCGCAGGCGGTGACCTATGCCGTGCGCGGCCTTGCCTGGGACCGTCTCGATCCGGACCTGCAGAAATTTAGCCGGATGCCGACGGAGTAGCGAAGCAGGAGTCTCAGCCAACGGGCGAAGTCTTCCCTTGCCCACCGGATGTCCTTGGCATTGTCGGCCGGCATCCCCATCTGCCTTTGAGGCCACATGTCGTGGCGCGCGCCCCGGGCGGTGGAGGATGCCGTGTCGTCGAACCAATTCGCATTCGATCTCGGTGATCCCCAGCCGGCCCCGGCAACCGACATCCTCTACTTCGCGCTGCTTCCGGACGAGCCCGCCGCCACGCAGGCGCTGGCAATCGCCGAAAGGGATTTCGCCGACCAGGCGGCGGACGGCTTCATCTACCGGCCCGATCGCCTGCACGTCTCCGTCGACAAGCGCTGGCAGGGCCGCGGCATGCCCGACTTCGCGGTCGCGGATGCGCTGCGGCAGGGTGCGCGCATCGACGTGCCACCGGTCGAGATCCGGCTCGACAGGCTGGTCAGCAACGGCAATGGCCGCGACCGGCCGCGCGCCCTGACGACGCGCGACGCCGCACCGGGCTTCAGCGCGCTGGTCCGGCAAATCGGGGCGCTCAAACGCCCGCTCGCGGCAATCCCTCACATGACGCTCTACCGGAACGATCGGGTCGCGCCGGAGATCCGCGTTTCAGAACCGGTCTCCTGGGTGGCGCGCGAACTCGTTCTGATCCATGCGCGCAAGGGGACGGGCTCCGCGAAGATCCTCGCCCGCTGGCCGCTGCTGCCGGCGCGCTAAAGCGCCCGCGGTGCCATGACCTGCCTTTGGCGGCTTACGGGTTGCCGCAGCCAAAGGCAGGTCACCGCGTGACAGCATCGAGCGGCGTGGCTCGAAATGCCGACTGCCGGGACGGCCTGAGATCAGGAATGCTTCAATTGCGTGTTGCAGATGCTGTAGTAGCCGCCACCCTTCTTGATCCAGGTGAGGCCGTTCAATGAATTGTTCGCCTTGTCGGCGTTGTACTGGTCGAGGCATGTGTGCATGCGCGCCTTGCCGGCTGTTTCCGTAGAATATTTCGCATCGACCTTGCTCGGGAAGACCACGCCCTTCGGCGCCTTGGCCGTCGTCGCGGCCGGTTCCGGAGCACTTTCCGTGTTGCTTGCCGTGGGCTCTTCATTGGTCATGGCGGTCGGCTTGGCGGCAGCTTCCGTGCCACACTGGGCTTTTCGGAAATCGTTCCACTTCATGCCATTGAGCGAACCGGCAGCCTGCGCCGACTTATACTTCGCGCTGCACTCGCTCATGCTCAGAGCGTGTGCACCGGATGAAAAAAAGAAGGGAGAAAGCGAGAGAACGGTGAGGGCTGCAATGCGGGTGATTTTCATGGAAATTCCCCTTTGCCAGAGGCATCAAACGCCCAAGAGGCTCCTGAACGCCAGCCTCGCAACGAGAATCTGCCGCGTTTGTGACCGGATGATGGAAATTGCACCGGGCCGAAGGTGGCCGGGCAATCACGCCTTGGTGATGTGGCGGCCCGGCTTCGACAAGAAACCCTGCTCGTTATGCCGGCGGGATGAAGGGCTGACTGATGGCCTGGAACACCGGAAGCGCTTCAAGCATGTCTGCATGCGCCTGCAGCCGCGGATAGCGTGCCACCACGACCAGATCGGGATGCACCTCCTTGAGGAAGCGCAACACGGCCGCAACGGCAATATCCGCATGACCGATGCGCTCGCCGAACCAGTAGGCGCCCGTGCCTTCCGCGCGGCTTGTTTCGAGAACCTGAAGCGTCTCTTCGATCTGGCGGCGGCAGCGGTCGACCCAGAGTGCCGAGACCGCGCCGTGCAGCCTTTTCTCGTAGAAGAGGCTGACTGCCTTGTCGCCGAGACCGGTCGCAAGCGTGGCGATCCTCAGCGCCCGATGGCGCGCCGGTTCCGTCCGCGGGAACAGGACCCGGTCGTCGGAGACGAGACTGTCGAGATAATCGAGGATGATATGGCTGTCGACAAGCACCGTCCCATCGTCCAGCACCAGCGTCGGCACGCGCGTCAACGGATTGTAGGCGCGAAGCTCGTCGGCATTGCCGAAGGACGACCACGGACGGTGTTCGAACGGAATGTCGTAGAGGCTGAGCGCGATGCCCACGCGTCGCACGAAGGGGGAGTCATATTGGCCGATGAGGATCATCTTGCGGTTTCCTGCCTGTGGTGACGGTTCAAGGAACAATAGGCCGGCCCTCCATGTCAAAGGCAAAGCGCCATCGGCGCGACCCGAAATCGCACCCCTGTTTTAGCGACTTGCGGAGCGCCGCCGGAATGCCGATAAGCGCCACCAGCATACGATACGGGAGGAGCCCATGGACGTTTCCGAAATCATCATCGCCGGCGATACGCCCGGCATCGAATGGCGCCTGCCGGTCTTCCGTTTCAAGGGCAGGACAGCCGCCGCACCCAAGACCTACATCCAGGCTGCGTTGCACGCCAACGAGCTGCCGGGCACTGCCCTCGCGCATTTCCTGCTGCAACGCCTGCAGCAGGCGGAGAAGGACGGCGCCATCCTCGGCGACATCACTGTCGTACCGCAGGCAAACCCGATCGGAGCCGCACAGTCGCATTTCGGCGAGTTGCAGGGCCGCTTCGACCTGGGATCGCGCACCAATTTCAACCGTGATTTCCCGTTGATCGCGCTTGGCGACCGTGACCGGCTGATCGACGATCTCGACCGTTACTCCGCAACGGACCGGCTGAAACGGCAGCTGCTGCATATGGCGCTCGGCGCCGACCTGATGCTCGATCTTCATTGCGACGACGAGGCGCTGCAATACGCCTATATCGACGACGCCTTCTGGCCGGAAGCCGGCGACCTCGCCTCGGCGCTCGACATGGAAGCGGTGTTCCTTTCGGACGGCGAAAGCTCCGCCTTCGAAGAGGCTGTCGCCTATGCCTGGAAATATGAAACCGGGCAGAAGAAGACGCGCCTGCCGGGACGCCTCTCGGTGACGGTCGAGCTTCGCGGCACGCGCGACGTCTATCCGGAGCTTGCCCGCAAGGATGCCGAAGGCGTCTTCCGCTTCCTCGTCGCCCGCGGCGTCGTGACCGGTGACGAAGAAACCATCGCACCCTTCGCCGGCATCGTCGCGCCGCTCGACAACATCGAGATGATCCGGGCCCCTGAGGCCGGCGCCATCCTGTTCCACCGGGATATCGGCGAGAGCGTGAAGGCCGGCGACCTGCTCGCAACGATCCTTACGCGCCCAGGCCAGGCGGATGGCGCCCTCGAAGTGCGCGCGCCGCAGGACGGGCTGATCGTCACCCGCGTCTCGACGCGCCTTGCACGCCGACGCTCGGACCTGATGAAGATCGCCTGCGCCGCGCCGTCGAGCGCCGTGCGCAAACCCGGGTCGCTCGAAGCCTAGACCGCCATTGAATGTTCAAGCGGCCGTCACGCCCCCGTGGCGGCCGTCATCTTTGGGCTGTCGAGCAGGATGGTCGAGCGCAAGGTCTTGATCTCGGCGATCTGCTCGAATTCGCTCCAGAGCAGGCGCTTGTAATCGGCGACGTCGCGCACCGCGATCTTCAGAAGAAAGTCGAAATCGCCGGCGACCGTGTGGCATTCCACCACCTCCGGCATGCGCGACACCAGCTCGATGAAACGCTGGCCGACTTTGCTTGCGGTGCGCTCCAGCGTCACCTCGACAAAGGCCTGGAAGCCGATGCCCGCTGCCTTCGGATCGACGACCACCGTCTGGCGGATGACGCCGGCCGCATAGAGCCGGGCAAGGCGGCGCGACAGCGGCGCCGGCGAAAGGCCGACCCGCGCCGCAAGCGCATTGTTGCTGAGCGATGCATCCTCCACCAGCAGGCGGATGATCCGCCGGTCGATCTGATCCAATTCCATCGCTACCTTTTCAACCATCCTCGGCCCCTAGCGCGCAAATCAGCAAATCAATTGCAGAGTTTTGCGCAAATAGCACGCTGTCGATATTGTCGCCGTGGCAAATATCGCATCGATTTTGCGCTTGCGCTGACTTAAGAAGAAAGCCGCAGGGCAGCCGGAGGAACGGCGGCCGGCAGGCTTTCTCGACCGATATCGCATCGCTGCCATTCAAGGGGGAATTTCCGGCATGTTCGACGCTCTGACCCGCCAACCCGATGATCCGTTGCTGGCCCTCATCGGGCTTTACCGCAAGGACGAGCGCCCCGGAAAGGTCGATCTCGGCGTCGGCGTCTACCGCGACGAAACCGGCCACACGCCCATCTTCCGCGCCGTCAAGGCGGCGGAGAAGCGCCTGCTCGAAACGCAGGACAGCAAGTCCTATGTCGGCCCCGAAGGCGACCTCGTCTTCCTCGACCATCTCTGGACGCTGGTCGGTGGCGACACGATCGATCGCAGCCATATCGCCGGCGTGCAGACACCGGGCGGTTCCGGCGCGCTTCGGCTCGCGGCCGACCTCATTCACCAGATGGGCGGCAAGCGCATCTGGATCGGGCTGCCGAGCTGGCCGAACCATGCCAGCATCTTCAAGACGGCAGGCCTTGAGCCCGCCGGTTACCCGTTCTTCGACGTGCCGACGCAGACCGTGCTCTTCGACAACATGATGACGGCACTCCAGGGTGCTGCAGCCGGCGATGCCGTGCTGTTGCATGCGAGCTGCCACAACCCGACCGGCGGTGTCATCACTGAGGCGCAGTGGATGGAGCTTGCCGCCGTCATCGCCGAGCGCGGCCTGCTGCCGCTCGTCGACCTTGCCTATCAGGGCTTCGGCCGCGGCCTCGACGAGGATGTCGCCGGGCTCCGCCACCTGATCGGCGTCGTGCCGGAAGCGCTGGTTGCCGTTTCCTGCTCCAAGTCCTTCGGGCTTTATCGCGAGCGCGCCGGCGCAATCTTCGCGGTGACGAGCTCGTCTTCGTCGGCCGATACGGTCCGCTCCAACCTCGCCGGCCTCGCTCGCACCAGCTACTCGATGCCGCCAGATCACGGTGCTGCCATCGTGCGGATGATCCTTTCCGACGCCGAGCTCAAGCGCGACTGGCAGGAAGAACTCGAAACCATGCGTCTGCGTATCACCAACATCCGCCGCGCGCTCGCCGAAGGCCTGCGCGATCGCTGGCAGGCGCTCGGCGCCGTCGCCAGTCAGGAAGGCATGTTCTCGCTGCTGCCGCTCGCCGAGGCCGACGTCATGCGGCTTCGCAACGAGCACGGCATCTACATGCCCGGTTCCGGCCGCATCAACATTGCCGGCCTGAAGACGGCGGAAGTCGACGGCGTCATCGCCAACTTCAAGAACCTCTGAGGACCACGATGGCCGAGCGCAGCATCGACGCGACAGAAACCCCGACCGAACGCCATCGCCTCTACGAGGATGCGCTGGCGATCCTGACGGGCACGCTGATCATGTCGCTCGGCATCATCATCTACAGCAAGGCGATGCTGCTCACGGGCAGCACGTCGGGCCTGGCGCTGCTGCTGCAATATGCGACCGGCGCCGAGTTCTGGATGGTCTTTTCGCTTGTCAACCTGCCCTTCTACGCCCTGGCGGTCAAACGCCTCGGCTGGATGTTTGCGCTGCGCACCTTCATCGCCGTCAGCCTCGTTTCGCTGTTCTCGCGGCTGACGGCCGGCTGGGTGGAGATCGCCCGGCTTGACCCGATCTATGCGGCGGTTGTCGGCGGCGGGTTAATGGGCATGGGCCTGTTGATCCTCTTTCGCCATCGCACCGGTCTTGGCGGCATCAACATCGTCGCGATCTACCTCCAGGAACGGTTCGGCATCCGTGCCGGATATTTCCAGCTGGCGGTCGATCTCGCCATTCTGGCTGCCGCCTTCTTCGTTCTGCCGCCATCGAACCTGGCGCTTTCGGTGATCGGCGCGGCGGTCGTCAACATGACGCTGGCGATCAATCACAAGCCGGGGCGCTATGCCGGCGTGACCTGACGCAAGGTCTCGGTCTTCCCTCCTGCGCATCGGGCGGTTATCACTCCTGCCACGCTTTGAAATTGCGCGATTCCCGGCGTTCGGGAATTGCTCGCTGCGGCTGGAGCATGGGCATGACGGTTACGATTTACGGCATCAAGAACTGCGACACGATGAAGAAGGCGCGCACCTGGCTCGACGGCCGGGGCATCGCCTATCGCTTCCACGACTACAAGGCCGAGGGCATCGACCGCCCGCATCTGGAGCGCTGGTGCAAGGAAGCCGGATGGGAAACGGTGCTGAACCGCGCCGGCACGACCTTCCGCAAGCTCGACGAGGCCGATCGACAAAACCTCGACGCGCAGAAGGCAATCGCGCTGATGCTCGCTCAGCCCTCGATGATCAAGCGCCCGGTGCTCGAAGCCGACGGCAACCTGCTGATCGGCTTCAAGCCGGACCTCTACGAGGCGGTGCTCGCCAAAGCCTGATCCCATTCGGAGCGACGACGATGTCGAAAACCACGCGCGCCACGCAGATGCTTTCGAAGGCCGGCGTCGCCTTCAGCCTGCATACCTATGACTACGATCCCAATGCGGAGCGCGTCGGCCTGCAGGCGGCCGAGGCGCTTGGCGAGGATCCGTGCCGGGTGCTGAAGACGCTGATGGCCGAGGTCGACGGCAAGCCGGTCTGCTGCGTCGTGCCCTCCGACCGCGAGGTCAGCATGAAGAAGCTCGCCGCCGCCTTCGGCGGCAAGTCGGCGGCGATGATGAAGCCGACGGAAGCCGAGCGGCTGACCGGCTACCATGTCGGCGGCATCAGCCCGTTCGGACAGAAGAAGCTGGTACCGACGGCGATCGAGGAGGCAGCACTTGCCGAAGCGCAGGTCTACATCAATGGCGGGCAGCGCGGCCTGCAGGTGCGGCTCGCACCGCGCGACGCCCAGTCCGCGCTAAAGGCGATCGCTGCACCGCTCATCGCCTGAAACAGCCGCCATCAAAACATCACAGATGCCTAATACGTGCCGAATAGCCGGGGCAAAAACTGTGCAGCAATCGCAGGCACACCCGCGCACGAACGGCGTCGGGTCTGTCTCATGGCATCTGCAAGATTTCTCACCGCGAAGCGTCTGCTGAGACGCCTCGCCGTCGCCGTCGTCGCACTCGTCGCGGGCCTGGTTATCTATCTCGTCGGTCTTCAGTGGACCGGCAATTTCCATACGCTCGTGGCCGGTGAGGTCTACCGTTCGGCACAGCCGACGCCGGAGGCGATCGCTGCCTATTCCAAGGCCTACGGCATCCGCACCATTCTCAACCTGCGCGGCGAAAGACCGAGCGAGCGCTGGTATCGCGAAGAGGTTGCCGCCGCAGAGCGCAACGGTATCCGGCTCATAAACTTCCCCATGTCCGCTTCGGCCGAGATCGACCGCAAGGAAACCGACGTACTGATGGCGATCCTCCGGGACGCACCGAAGCCGCTTCTGATCCACTGCAAGGCCGGCGCCGACCGCACCGGGCTCGTCTCGACGATCTACCTGCAGCAGATCGCAGGAGTCGATGAGGAAACGGCCGAGTGGCAGCTTTCGCCACTCTATGGACACGTGGCCATTCCCTATCTCTCCGGCACCTTCGCCATGGACGAGACCTGGGAAGCCCTCGAGAAGTCGTTCGGACTGAGCAGTTAAAGGCCGCTGCTGCGGAAATCGGCGGGTGACCGTCCGCGGACGCGGCCCCTCATCCGGCCTGCCGGCCACCTTCTCCCCGCAGGCGGGGCGAAGGAGACCCGTGGCACCCGCCCACCTCAACAACGGCGACCTCTACTTCCGGAGATGGCGGCTCGTTCTGTGACGGAGGCTCCGTTCTGCGGCGTTACGAGCGAGGCGGGTCCCCTCTCCCCGCCCGCGGGGAGAGGGTTAGGGTGAGGGGCCATCCAAGCGCGGCGATCACCATCCGACTGTCCGCCGTCACGCTCTCCTTGAGTTGCAACGCCTACCTCAACTTCGCCAGCAACGCCGCCAGTTGCCGTGCCTCCCCCTCGCTCAATCTCGCTCCGACATGCGACTCGATCGACGGGCCATAGGTTAGCCACATACGCGCGCGCATCGCCCTTCCGGCCTCGGTGACGACAACCCATTGGCCGCGACCGTCGGCGTCGAAGGCTTCGCGACGGACCAACCCCTCTTTGACCAGGCGATCGATCAGGCGGGAGAGATTGTATTGGGCGAGCAGCGTGCGCGCCTCGATCTCGAAGGGCCGCAGCCTGCCGTCTTCCGCCTGAACCAGTTCCCACAACACGTCGTACCAGCCGAGCGGCGGCAGGCTGGCCGCCTTGAAATCGGCCTCGATCCGAGCAAGCACGCACTCCCGTGCGCGCATCAGCCCTATCCAGGCCGCGGTCGTTTCAGGACCAGGGCCCCTTTCGTCGATTTTTGTCTCTTTTCTCATAGATGCAATTACATCCATCTTGAAAGTCGAAGCAAGTCCACATACATGCATATGCATCTACTTTTCTTCAGCCGGGAGATCGCCATGCTTACCCTCGTCAGCCACCATCTCTGCCCCTACGTGCAGCGCGCCTCGATAGCGCTCGACGAAAAAGGCGTTCGCTTCGAGCGAACCTATATCGACCTCAGGGCCAAGCCCGACTGGTTCCTGAAGGTTTCGCCGCTCGGCAAGGTGCCGCTGCTGCAGGTGCCGCAGCCGGGCGGCGAAGCGGTGCTGTTCGAAAGCTCCGTCATCGCCGAATATGTCGAGGAAAGCCAAGCCGGCCCGAAGCTTCACCCGCAAGATGCGCTGGAGCGCGCCCGTCATCGCGGCTGGATGGAATTCGGCTCGTCGATCCTTTCTGATCTCTGGGGCTTCGAGACCGCCCGGGACCAGGAAACCTACGAGCAGAAACGCCAGGCGATCACCGGCAAGTTTGCGACCATGGAAGCGGCGCTCGGCGAAAGCCCCTACTTTGCCGGCACACAGTTTTCTCTCGTCGATGCTGTCTTTGCGCCGGTCTTCCGCTACTTCGATCTCTTCGACACGCTCGCCGACCACGGCATCTTCGACGGGCTCGATCGTATCAACGCCTGGCGCAAAGCGCTCGCCGAGCGACCAAGCGTCAAGGCAGCCGTGACGCCGGACTACGGTGAGCGGCTGATGACGTTCCTCAGGGAGCACGACGCCTATCTGCTGCGCGCCCGGCAGGCATAAAGAAAAGCGCAAGATCATGCCGTCCTTCAGTTTGGCGCGCGCCTGCTCTATGACAGGGCGTAAGCCATGCTGGAGGAGCGCCTTGTGACGGACATGACCTCGACCCTGACGATCCTTGAGCCCTACCCCGGCGTCTATGCCTATTATGACGGGCGCGTTGCCGGGGTGCGGCTTCATTCAGAGGCGGCGAACTGGCTCGATGACGGCGCCTACGAACTCGGCGTTGCCTCCTATGCCATCGTCGACGGCCGCGAGGCGCTGGTCTACGACACCCATATCTCGCTCGATCACGCCCGGGCGATCCGCAACCACCTCGAAAGCCTTGGCGTCACCACGATCCGCGTCGTGCTCAGCCATTGGCACAAGGACCACGTGGCCGGAAATGCGGTCTTTGCCGATTGCGAGATCATCGCCCTCCGGCTGACGGCACAGAAGCTTGAGGAGAACCGTGAGAAGATCGAAACGGCGACGCCACCGATCCAGCCGCTCGTCATGCCGAGCCGGCTGTTTACGGAGACGCTCGCGCTCAACGTCGGCAAACGTCGGGTCGAGTTGCATCACTTCGCTATCCATAGCGCCGACGGCAACGTGATCTGGTTGCCCGAGGAAAAGTTGCTGCTGGCCGGCGATACGCTCGAGGATACGACGACCTTCATCAGCGAGGCCGATCAGACGGCGATGCACATCGCCGAACTCATGCGCCTGCGGCAATGGCCGATTGCTCGGATTCTGCCCGCCCATGGCGACCGCGAACGCATCGCCAGCGGCGGCTACGGGCCGGAACTGATCGATGCCAATCGCGGCTACATCGAGCGGCTGACGCAGGCGATCGCGACCGGTGCTGCCACAGGCACGCTCAAGGAATTCGCCGCCGCGGAGATCGCCTCCGGCGCGATCCTCTATTTCGCGCCCTATGAGGCCGTGCACAGGAGCAATGTCGAGCGGGTGCGTGCGGCCCTCAGCGCGCGCTGATTGCATCAAACCTCCGGCACTCAGCCTTCATTTTCGCCGCAAAGCGCTCTAAGTCTTCTTCTTCCGATTTCAGAAAGACAGGTAGATCATGACCTTTCCCGCCAATATGCCCGATCCGATCGACCCGGTGAAACTCGACAAGCTCGCGGAAGTCGCGATCCAGGTCGGCCTGCAGCTTCAGCGCGGCCAGGACCTTGTCATGACCGCGCCGGTCGCGGCGATGCCGCTCGTTCGCCTCATCACCAAACACGCCTACAAGGCCGGTGCCGGCCTCGTGACGACGCTCTATTCGGACGAGGACACGACGCTTTCGCGTTATGCCTATGCACCGGACGAGAGCTTCGACCGGGCAAGCGACTGGCTGTTCAAGGGCATGGCCGAAGCTTTCGCCGGTGGTGCAGCGCGGCTCGCGATCTCCGGCGACAACCCGATGATGCTGTCGGCGCAGGATCCGGCCAAGGTGGCGCGGGCCAACAAGGCAAATTCCATTGCCTATAAGCCGGCGCTCGAAAAAATCTCCAACTTCGACATCAACTGGAACATCGTTTCCTACCCGAACCCGTCCTGGGCGAAGCTCGTCTTCCCGAACGACCCGGAAGAGGTTGCCGTCGAGAAGCTCGCCAACGCCATCTTCGCCGCCTCGCGCGTCGACGTCGCCGACCCGGTGGCCGCCTGGAAGGAGCACAACGCCAACCTCGCCCGGCGCTCGGCCTGGCTGAACGGCGAACGCTTTGCCGCGCTGCACTTCACCGGCCCCGGCACCGACCTGACCGTAGGATTGGCCGACGGCCATCTGTGGTGCGGCGGCGCGTCGGAAGCCAAGAACGGTGTCACCTGCAACCCGAACATCCCGACCGAGGAAGTGTTCACGACCCCGCACGCGCTGCGTGTCGAAGGCCATGTCTCCTCCACCAAGCCGCTGTCGCACCAGGGCACGCTGATCGACAACATCCAGGTGCGCTTCGAGGGCGGTCGGATCGTCGAGGCCAAGGCCTCGCGCGGCGAGGAAGTGCTGAACAAAGTGCTCGATACCGACGAAGGCGCGCGCCGGCTCGGCGAAGTGGCGCTGGTGCCGCATTCCTCGCCGATCTCGGCGAGCGGCATCCTGTTCTACAACACGCTGTTCGACGAAAACGCCTCGTGCCACATCGCGCTCGGCCAGTGCTATTCCGGCTGCTTCGTCGACGACACCAAGCTGACACCGGAACAGATCCGCGCCCAGGGCGGCAATTCCAGCCTCATTCACATCGACTGGATGATCGGTTCGGGCCAGGTCGACATCGACGGCGTGCGCGTCGATGGTAGCCGCGTTCCTGTCATGCGAAAGGGTGAATGGGCCTGATCACGGCCCCTCCCCGGTCTCGTCCGACCTGAAAGGCTTGTGGCCGCCGCAACACATGCGGCGGCCTTTTCTATAGGGGAAACTGCCCCCTCAGCCGTTGGCAGCCCGCTTCAGGCGCGGCATCTCCGCCGATTGGTAGAGCGACAGGACGTGGCCATCGGGATCGGCGAATTCTGCCGACCAGCCGCCGGGCGCATGGCTCACCGGCGTGACGATGGTGGTTCCCTTTTCGGCAAGGCCGCCCACGACATCGTCGATACCGCCCTCGGCGAGATCGAAGACGACGATCGGCGTGTTGCCCGGCTTGCTTTCCGCGACGAAGAAGATCAACTCGACCTCGTCTTCTATCTTGGCCATCAGCCAGGCGCCCGCTTCGTCGTCCTCCATGCGCTGGACGTTGAGACCCAGAACATCACGGTAGAAGGCTTCCGTCCGGGCAAGTTCCGAGACGAAGTAGCAGATGGCCCCGATACGTGGTTTCGACAGCATTGGTTGCTTCCTTTTTGCTTGTTACGCCGGCTTGTTGCCGCCGGTTGCAGTTTCGTGAGACGCGCGCGGCGAAAAATTGATCGCGAAGAGATGGCCGTCCGGATCGTGGCTGGCAAAGGCGGCGCGCCCGCTCCGCGTGATCGGCAGCAACGCCTGGCGGATGCGGCCGCTTTCGAGCGGATAGCGAAGCCCGGACAGCTCCAGACTGCTCTCGACATGGCCGGCATCACGCCAGGCCCGGCGCAGCATCAGGATGCGCTGGCGCAGCGCTTCATCGGAAATGCCAAGGAGGTGACGGATTTCGAGGCGATTGTGGCCGGCGATCGCCAGCAGCATCACGATCCTGAGGCTGGGGGAAAGCGTGGCGGCGAAGGCGAGCGGATCGGCGGACGGCCCCTCTTCCGTTTCGGGTGCGTCCGCTTGCTGCTCCCGGCGAAAGCGGCGGGCGGCGGTGCGCGCCTGCATCGCCGCGAGCTTGCGGAGAACGCCGCAGAACCAGGCACGATCGCTGCCGGTCGGAAAACGCCCTGCCTTGAGCGCCACGATCAGCGCCTCATGCAGCAAATCCTCCGCTTCGGCCGCGCGGCGGGTCTGGCGCCTGGCGAAACGGAGGAGATCAAAATAGTGCGCCGGCGTCAGGTGCTCGGTCATTGCGGCATGCGCTTCCTGGGAATTGAGGTCCCGGCAATGTGAAGCGCATGCCCTGTGGTTGCAAGCCCACACTCAAGCGCGGGCCGCGCGCACCTTCGGGGCGAGCTGCGCTCGCTGGCTCAGCCAGACGCTGACGAAGACGACGAGGATACCGAGCGCCTGGACCGGCGTCAGCTGCTCTCCGAGCACGCCCCAGCCGAGCAGGATGGCGACGACGGGGCTTAAGAAACCGAGCGGCGACACGGCAGAGGGCTCGAGGCGCGAGAGGCCGCGGAACCAGAGCAGATAGGTGAAGGCGGCGCCGATCAGGCCGAGATAGGCAAGACCGAGGACGTTGGCCGTCGTCAGCGGCGGCAGCGACGGCTCGAAGAACAGCGCCACCGGCACGAGCATGAGGCCACCTGCCGCCAATTGCCAGGCGGTGAAGGTGAGCGGCGGCACCGGCGGCGCCCAGTGGCGGCTGAGCACCGTGCCGAAGGCCATGGAAACGGCGCCGGCGAGACCGGCGAGCACCCCGAGCGGATCGAGCGCGGCGCCGGGCGTGAGCACCAGCAGAGCGACGCCGGCGATGCCCGCAAGGCCGGCGACGACGCTGAGCAGACGGATCGGCGAGCCCAGGAAGACGCGCGACAGGAGGATTACGATCAGCGGCTGTACGGCACCGACCGTGGCGGCGACGCCGCCCGGCAGCCTGTAAGCCGAAACGAAGAGCATCGCCCAGAAGAAGGAAAAGTTGAGTGCGCCGAGCACGAAGGTGCGCGGCCACCAGATGCCTTCCGGCAATCGCCGGACGATGAGCAGCAGGAGCAGCCCCGCCGGAAGCGCCCGCAGCATGGCGACCGTCAGCGGATAGCCGGACGGCAGGAACTCGGTGGTGACGAGGTAGGTGCTGCCCCAAATGGCCGGTGCCAGAGCGGTCAAGGCAAGGTCGACGGTGCGGCTCGAGCTCATATCTTTACCTCAAGAATCTCTATATCAAGATAAATTGAGAATAAGCGCGGTTTATCTCTAAGTCAAGATACTCTATGCTGAGATAAATGCATGGAGGTATTGATGGATCGCGTCGACAGGATTTTGGCCCAATGGCACCGGGAACGGCCGGACCTTGACGTTTCGGCCATGGGTCTGCTGGGGAGGCTCTCACGGGTCTCGACACATGTCGCCCGCGAAATCGAGAAATCGTTTTCCGAACGCGGGTTGAATGCGTCGAGCTTCGACGTGCTTGCGACGCTTCGTCGGTCCGGGCCGCCCTATCGGCTTTCGCCCGGAGAACTTCTGGATACGACCATGGTCAGCTCCGGCACCATGACCAACCGCATCGATCAACTTGAAAAGGCCGGGCTCGTGGAACGGATCGCCAATCCCGAGGACAGGCGGGGGGTGATCATCGCTTTGACGGACGAGGGCTTGCGCCGTGTCGACGAGGCCGCGACCGCGCATGTGGCCAACCAGCATCGCGTCGTTTCCGCGCTGTCGCCCGAGGAACGCTTGGTGCTCAACGCACTGCTGCGCAAATATCTCGCGACGTTCGAGTAGCCGCGATCACAGACTGGAGGCAAGCCGGCGGACACGCTCCAGATGCGCCTTGCGCTCGCCGTCGGTCGCCCGATCCATGTCGTGCAGCGCCAACATGCGGAAGTTCAGCCCCTTGGCGCAGAAGGCGGCGATGCCGCGCTTCAAAAGCCGCTTCACCGGATTGCCCATGTAGAGATGCACCACCCACCAGGGCGAGCCGGTCGTCGTCAGCGCCCAGAAGAGCTTGATGTTGTGGAGCCGCGGGATGATGCGGCCGCCGGCCGGGTCGTTGTCGAAGGCGACGCCCGGGACAAAGACGCGATCGAAGAAGCCCTTCAGGATCGCCGGAAAATTGAACCACCATTGCGGAAAGACGAGCACCAGCCCGTCGGCCGCCTGCAGCCGCGCGATCCAATCTGCAGCGCCTGAGCGATCATAGGCGTCGGTGAAGTAGCTGCCGCGCTCGGCAACGGTGAGGCGCGGATCGAAATCCTCGCGATAGAGGTCGAGCAAGTCGACCGAATGGCCGTTCGCCTCCAAGGCGGCGCGCGCCTGACGCGCCACGCTTGCGGCAAAACTGTCTTCGAGCGGGTGAGCAAGCACGAGCAGGATGCGCATCCGGCGTTCCCTAACATATCGATCTGGATTCAAGATCCGTAGCTGGGAAAATGAGCTGAAAAATCAACCGAATACAATGCTGTTTTTCGCGAGCGACGAGCGCCACCGAAGAAGCATAGCCGGCTCACTGTTCTTAGACCTGGGATTTCCCCGATCCTGCCCGCGCCTCCAGCGCCAGTGCGTCGAAGGCGGAGGGCGAGCAGCGCACAGACCAGGCGGAAATCAACTGAGCGGCGGCGTCCTCGGCGGCCTGCCCCGGACCGAGCTCCAGATCGTAACGTTGTCCGAAGTGAATGCGGTGAAAATCATCCGCGGCGCTGCCAATCGGCCGGTCGGCGCGAAGCCGCTCGCGCCGGACCAGTTCGTCGAGTTCACAGTGAAGCGCGACAAAGAACACGTCGAACGGCTGAAACATCACCGCGAGCTCAGACGCCCAGCCGGGCTCCTCGAGAATGTGCTCCAGCAGGAGATTGTTGCCGGCTGACGCATAGGCAACCAGCGAGCGGTGGAACCCGTCGAAGAAGCGCGCCCGGTGTTCCTTCCAGCGAAAATCGCCGAGGCGGAACCGTTCCATCGGCACCGTTCCCGAATCGCGAAGATGGTCGATCGAGACGTGCCAGAACGGTTCGCCGATCTGCGCCTGGACCGCCCGCGCCAGCGTCGATTTTCCGCTGCTGGAGGCCCCGTGGATGAAGATAATCTTGGCTCGCTCGACCATGCCGGGCTCCGTCGCTCTCTTGGGAACGCTGGCGTTACGCCGTCGCCATGACAGCGGGATGACGCGCTAGAACAGGTTGCCCTGTTTCGGCGGGTCCCCCGCCGGCTCTGCGGGCTTCGTCTGCTTCTTGCGCGGCGCCGTCGGCGGAGAAGCCGGCTCGCCCTCGCCTTCGCCGGCAATGGCCGAAACGCGACCGTCGGCAAATTCCAGGCTGAGCGTCATGCCAACCGAGACGGACGCAGCCTGGCGCACCGGCCCGCCTTCGGCGTCACGCACCAGTGCAAAACCGCGCTGCAGGACGTTGCGATAGGAAAGCGACTGCAGGATGCGGTCCTGGGCGACGATGACGCTGCGCAGGCGGCGCACGTCGGCGCGCACGGCCGCATCGGACCGGGCCGCAAGGCCGGCGACGCGATCGGATGCCCGATGGATCTGGCCGATGAGGCGCGAAGGCAAGGCGCGCAATGCAGCGTCCGCCGCCGAAACCCGCGCCTCGCCCCGATGCACCTGCCGCTCGACGATGCGGTCGGCCTTGTTCATGGCGTCGGCCAGGCGCTGGCGGCGCTCGGAAAGCTTGCCCTTGAGAAGATCGGCACGCAGCTCGGCAGAAACGCGCTCGAACTGGCGCCGCTTGTTGGCCGTGTTCATCGTGAGGCCACGCCCGAGCCCGAGGGCGGCCTCGTCGAAACGGCGGCGCGGCAACGCCAGCAACTGGTCGAGCGACGGCAGCGCCCGTGCGAGCGCGCGCACCGACTGGCGTCGATTGTCCATCTGGCGGCCGACGGCAGACTTGAGGCGGGCCGACAGGCCGGAGAGACCGGCTTCGAGATCGGCCCTGACTGGCACTGCCATTTCGGCAGCACCCGTCGGCGTCGGCGCACGCTGGTCGGCGGCATAGTCGATCAGCGTCCAGTCGGTCTCGTGGCCGACGGCGGAAATCAATGGGATCTCGGAGGCGGCAGCCGCGCGCACGACGGCCTCGTCGTTGAAGCCCCAGAGGTCTTCGAGGCTGCCGCCGCCACGCGCAACGATCAGCACATCCGGCCGCGCAATCGGCCCGCCGGGCTCGACCGCGTTGAAGCCGCGGATCGCCGCTGCCACCTCGTCACCCGAGCCATCGCCCTGCACCCGAACCGGCCAGACGACGACATGGACGGGGAAGCGATCGGCAATGCGGTGCAGGATGTCGCGGATGACGGCACCGGTCGGCGACGTCACGACACCGATCACCTTGGGCATATAGGGCAACGGCCTCTTGCGATTGGCGTCGAACAGCCCTTCGGCGGCGAGCTTGCGCTTGCGCTCTTCGAGCAGCGCCATCAGCGCGCCGGCTCCGGCCGGCTCCATCGTCTCGATGACGATCTGATACTTCGACGAGCCGGGGAAGGTCGTGACCTTGCCGGTCGCGATCACCTCCATGCCCTCTTCCGGACGGAAGCGCAGCCGCGAGAAGGTGCCCTTCCAGATCACCGCGTCGATGCGCGCGCGGTCGTCCTTGAGAGCGAAATAGGCGTGGCCCGAGGAATGCGGGCCGCGATAGCCGGAGATCTCGCCGCGCACGCGCACCTGGTCGAAGGCCTGTTCGACCGTTCGCTTGATCGAGCCCGAAAGCTCGGACACCGAATATTCAGTGAGGTTGCTCGGAGAATCGTTGTCGAAGAAAGAGGCCATTGCCTCTTTTACCGCACCCTTCGCCGAAGGCCAGCACATCCCTCACGCTTTCCACGCGCCAGGGGCGTGGCGCTCAAGGCGACAGCGTGTAGAGCCGGATGGGCGAGCCTTCCGACACCGGCAGGGGCGTCAGAAACGCCGGCACACGCCCGGCGGCGAGGTCGGCATAGAGACCATCGGGAGCACGGGCAGCTATGATCTGCGTTTGCACGTCGACGGCGCAGAAGGCGAGCACCGGCTGGCCGAGCTGGTGCAACAGGACGGCTGCGGCTTCAGGCTCGGCCAGGCCGATCTTCAGCTCGCGAAGCATGCCGGCGGCATTGCGATGATAGGGAGCGCTGAGCACGCGGTGTTCGGTGCGGCGAAGCAGTGTCGCGCCGATATCCGACGGTCCGACGACCAGCGACGGCGCAAGCCGCTCAATATCGGCAAGCGCGACGTCGCTCAGGCACGCCTCGCCGTTGGTGACCACCCTTTCTGCCGCAGCAAACCCGTTGATCCCCTTTTCTGCAAGCGTTCCGGCGATGGCCCACGTCGCCGGAACGGAAACGAGCAGGGCGCCGACATAGAGAAGGGAGGCGCGGGCCCCAGCCGTTCCGCCGCCCGACCGCGCGCGCAGATCGGCCAGCAGCAGCGCCATCGGCACGATGGCGAGCAGGTTGGAGAATGCCATGCCGCGGACCTGGACAAGCGCGATCGCCAGGCTCGAAAACACCAGGGCAAGGAGCACGAGATGGAGATCGACCCGGTCGCGACGCCAGATGCGCCAGAGGCAGATCGCCGAGGCAAAGGCGCCGGTGAAATAGTAAGCGCCGATATTGGTCGGCTCCTGCGCAGCAATGAGCGCGACGGAACGGGCTTCGGAGACCTGGTCGAGCCAGAGTTCGACGAGCAACGGATCGAGACCGGCCAGCGGATTGCCGAGGCATTGCGGCGCCACCGCCAGGGCGACCGCGACAACGCCGAGACCGCAGAGAGCGAGCGCGCCGAAGCGCAGCGCCGGCGCGCGGTGGCTGACCGTGACGGCCGCGAGCGCCAGAAGGACGCCGCCGGTCAACGCCAGCGAATAGAAGGCGATCGAGAGATTGTCGCAGGTCGCGACGAAATAGAGGCGCGGCGGCACGGTCGAAAAGAAGATGACGCTGAGGCCCGTTGCCAGCGACAGGCCGAAGGCGACCGTCGCGCGGGCGGCCGGTTGGCCGGCCCAGAGCCATTGGCAGGCAACGATGGCGCAGACGACGGCCACGAACGGCGTGGTTTCGGCACCGACGGCGATCGCGATGGCCGCCGCCACTCCGGCAAGCGCATAGTTCAGGGCACGATACCGGCGATCGACGAGCATGGCCACCATGACCGCAGCCAGCACCAGTTGCACATTGTGGTGGTCGATCGCTCCTCCGAGGAAGCGGTTCGAGGTGGCGATGAAGATCGCAGTCAGCCCCAGGCAGAAATGCATGGCGGCCGTGCCGCCGGCCCGGCGTCCGGCGAGCCCCATCGCCGCCAGCAGCGTGACCGCGAGCGCCATCGGCCAGATCGCCAGCGCCAGGACTTCCGCCTGCGCCACGCCGACAAAGGGCCGGAACAAGGACATGATCTCGGCGATCGGCAGGTCGATCAGGCGCGACCAGTGCATCAGCGTTCCGCCCTCGAGCCCCAGGCGGAGCTGCATCAGGTCGAACCAGCTCTGGCCGGCAAGGAGATCGCGCACCTCGACCAGGCGCATGGCATCGTCATTGTCGCGGCCGAGATAATCCGGTGCCCGCATGAACTGGGTGACGAGGAAAAGAACCGTGGGCACGCCATAGGCGAGCACCATCCATAGGAGGTTCGACGAGAACCGTCGCTGCCTGGGCATCGCCGCCATTTCCGGTAGTGCTGCCGTGCCGCCCGACATAGGTCTCCGTCCCTCTTGATCGCGCGGAGCTTACGCCCCTGCGATCAAGAAAGCGTAAAGCGCACGGCAGCGGCGCATGCCGCTTGGACCGCCCCGCGCGGCGCACCTTGGCACCTTGTTAACACCCTGATCCTATGATGGCGCGATCCAACAGCAACCGAGCCACCTTGATGTTCGACCGCTTCAACATCGCCGTTCTCCTGCCTTGCTACAACGAAGCATCGACCATCGGACAGGTGGTCCAGGGTTTCCAGACGGCACTGCCGACGGCACGCATCTACGTCTATGACAACAACTCGACCGACGGCACCGCGCTGAAGGCGATGCTCGCCGGCGCGACCGTTGTGCGTGAACGCCGGCAGGGCAAGGGGCACGTGGTGCGCCGCATGCTCGCCGATATCGACGCCGACATCTATGTCATGGCGGACGGCGACAGCACCTATTGCCCGACCGATGCGGAAGACCTAATCCGCACCCTGATCACCGAGCGCGCCGACATGGTGGTCGGAACGCGGCGCGGGGTTCACGACGACGCCGGCCGGCAGGGCCACGCCTTCGGCAACAGGCTCTTCAACATTCTCTATCGGGAAATTTTCGGCACGGATTTCAACGACATCTTCTCCGGTTACCGCGTGCTCTCGCGGCGCTTTGCCAAGAGCTTCCCGGCCATTTCCAACGGTTTCGAAATCGAGACCGAGATGTCGGTCCATGCCTCGCGTCTCAAGTTGCCGGTCGCGGAACTGGAACTGGACTATGGCCGGCGCCCGGAAGGTTCCCATTCCAAGCTGTCGACCTACAAGGACGGCGCCAAGATCCTCTGGACCTTCGCGATGCTCATGAAGGAAACGCGGCCCTTCACGTTCTTCGGCGTGATCGCCATGGCCTTCTTTGCGACGAGCATCGGCTTCATGATGCCCGTCCTGCTCGAATATTTCGCGACCGGGCTCGTGCCGCGCATGCCCACCTGGGTCTTTGCGCTAGCCATGCTGATGATGTCGATCATCACGTTCACGGCAGGACTGATCCTCGATTCGGTCTCGCGCGCCCGCACCGAGCAGCTCCGGCTGCACTACATCGCAACCCCTTCGCGGGCCATGCCGGTCGAGAGCGTCGACATCCAGGAGGCCGGATTGCAGTCGGCACCACGCATTGTGCGGGAGAGCCGCGGATGAACCGGGAAACGACCAACCGCATCCGCTTCCTGATCGAAGACGTCATTCCACCGATCCTCAGGGATTCGCGCTTGTTCAAGGGCATGGCGAGCCTTGCCTGGGGCAAGCACATCGCGCATCTCGCCGACTTTCGCGCACGGGCGCCGTTCCTGTCAGCGAACGAGTACGAGGACCTCTACCGGCAGCATCCCCGGGTGCACGAGGGAACGGACAATTCCGAAGCCTGCGTGCGCAAGATCGCGGCAAGCGTCGTCGGCGACAGCGTCTGCGACGTCGGTTGCGGCACCGGTGTTCTCTTGAAGCGGATCCGGGAGACCAAGCCTGGCCTCACGCGCCTCGCCGGCGTCGACTTCGCCATCGACGATGCGGCCCGGATCGAAGGCATCGAATATCACGCCGCGATGATCGAAGACCTGCCCTTTGCCGACGGCGAATTCGACACGGTCGTCTGCACGCATGTGATCGAGCACATTCTCGACTATCGCAAGGCGATCGCCGAGCTTCGCCGGGTCACCCGCCGGCGGCTGATCATCGTCGTGCCGCGTGAACGCGAATATCGCTACACCTTCAATCCGCACTTCAACTTCTTCCCCTATACCCACTCCTTCCTGCGGGCGATGCATCCGGTTCCAGCAGCGCATACATGTGTCGATATCGGCCGCGACATCTTCTATTGCGAAGACAGAACTGCCGCGGCGGAGTGAGGCATGGCGATGAACCTCAATCTCGCACCCACCGTCTGGTTCGGGCTGTTTTTCACCCCGGTGCTGATCTCGGCCGGGCAGATCCTCTTCAAGTTGACAAGCGCGAAGACCGGGAACGCCAGTGCCCAGGGGCTTCTGGCCCTGGCCCTCAGCCCGACCCTGCTGATCGCGCTCGCCGTCTATGGTATCGGCACGATCATCTGGATCTTCACGATCAAGTCGGTGCCCTTGACGATCGCCTATTCCTTCATGGCGCTCACCTTCTGCATCGTGCCGCTGCTCGCCGCCGTCTTTCTCGGCGAGGCGGTGACGCTGCGCTACGCCTTCGGCGCCGCGCTGATCATCAGCGGCATGATCATCATCAACTCCTAAGGGGATAGGCGGGCCTCATGATCGTCACCGCATCCTTCGTCCTCGGCATTGCCATATGCGGCCTCAAATCCGCCCGCGCCTGCCTGTTTGCAGGCACCGGGCTGCTGGCGCTGGCCGGAGCAAACGGCGACTGGATCCAGGCGGCGGCAGCGATCGGCGCCTACAACATGGGCGTCGCGCTGATGATTTGCGGCGCAATCGCCATCGGCATCGAGCGCGACCGGTAGCCCGTCATCCCTTGCGTTCGAAGAACGCCCTGGTCTCCTCGTCCGCCGGAAAGAAGGATTCGATCAGCACGCCCTCGACCAGCGCATCCTGGGTCGAGCCGAAGGTCTGAAGCGTGGTGATGAAGCTCAAGCGCAAGCCGCCGATGTCGAGCTCGATCGGCAGCACTGGCAGCCGGTCGGTGTCCGGATGGTTCTCGATCGCACGCGCCACGGCCGGATTGGACGCGGCTTTTTCCAGCCGCTTGCCGAGACGGCTGCGCGGACCTTGCAACCAGGCTTCGGTCCTGACCCGCTGCACCAGATCGGCGGCAGCGGCCTCCCAGTTGACGACCAGCTTGCGCACATTGTCGTTGCCAAGGAAGGTGTCGAGGAAGTTTTCTCCGGGCTGAAACGGAATGTCGGCGGCAACAGCAAGGCTCGCCAGCGCCGGGTTGACGACCAGCAGCGTATATTCGTGGTCGAGCACCAGCCCCGGATAGGGATCATGTCTCGCGAGAATCAGCCTGATGGCATTGGCAACGACCGGCGGCATGGCGTCCAGCCCGGCGGCAGGCCGCGTCGCCATGCGCGGTCGATAGCCAGCTGCCGAAAACAGCGTGCCCTGGTCGCGCGCCGGCACTTCCAGCACGGAGGCCAGCCGCAAAATCATACCCTCCGACGGCTTCGAACGGCCGGTCTCAAGAAATGACAGGTGGCGCGCCGAGATGCCGGCGGCAACCGCAAGATCAAGCTGGCTCATGCGCCGGTGCCCGCGCCATTCCTTCAGATGTTCGCCAAACTGCATGGGTCGTGATTCTCCGTTCTGCCGGAGAGTGGCGCGCGGCGGACGTAAAATCCATTACCTCAGAGGTAATTGGCTCGATGACGTCATCGGCGCAAATATCCGGCCATCGACAAACGGATGGAGCCGACGATGACCTTCTCGAACCGCAGCCTGCTCAACAAGACCTTCCTTGCCGACGGCGTATACTCGCTGGCCGTCGGCGCCGTGCTGATCCTCGGCGCGGCACCGCTTGCCGCATTGTTCAGCCCCGCCGCGACCCCCGCCGTGTTGAAGGTGCTCGGCGTCGGACTGTTGCTTTGGGGGCTGTTTCACCTCTCCGCGGCACGCAACGGCGGCCCGGTGGCGGCCGCTGCACGCGTCAGCATCGCCGGCGACGTGCTGTGGCAGGTGGCAAGCGTGGCGCTGCTGGTCGCGGCCTACCCGCTTCTCAATGTCGCGGGTATCGGTTTCATCGTCATCGGCCTGATCACGGTCGCCGACTTTCTGATCTTCAAGCTGCGGGGCCTCGCACGAGAACAGGCAGCGCTTGCCTGACGGGACGATCGCAGGAGATCATGAAGCAAGGGCCTGCCGGCAAGACCGGCGGGCCCTTGCCGTCGATCAGATGGTCTCCCAACCGTCCTTGGCGCTGGCGCGGTAGATCGCGTCGATGAATTTCTGATTGAGGCGGGAGTTTTCCAGCGTCACCACTTCCTCGTCCTCGCCCCTGGCGGCGCGGGCGAAAGCCTCGGCCTGGAGCTTGTACTGGCGCGCGTCCTGGAAGCGGAAGAGCTGGGACTGGGCGTGGTTCTGGTTCGTCAATTCCACTTCCTCGCGGCCGTAGCGGTCAGCATTGAAAGGCGACTTCACCTCGATGAAGCCCTTGTCACCATGGAAGACCATGACCTGGCGGGCCGCCAACTGGGTGGAGATATAGAAGCTCAGCTCGAAATCACCGAAATCGGCGCGCACGCTCGAATAGATATCCGTGCCGAATTCCGGATCGCGATCGGTGCTTGCCTGAACGCGCACCGGCTCCTTGCCTGTGACGAAGCGGGTGGTGATCGTCGGGTAGACGCCGATATCCGGCAGGCCGCCGCCGCCGAGCGCCGGGATGTTGCGCATGTTGTTGGGGTCGCGGTTGAAATAGGTGAAGGCACCCTGGACGTGGCGCAGCCGGCCGATTGCGCCCTCGGCGATCAGCGAGCGGACCTTTCGCCAGACCGGGCTGTAGGTGACCATGAAGGCTTCGGCGATCACGACGCCGTTGCGGTCACGCGCGGCGATGAGCTGGTCGATCTCGGATGCACGCAGCGCAATCGGCTTTTCGCAAAGCACATGCTTGCCGGCATTGGCGGCCTTGACCGACCACTCCACATGCTGCGCCGTCGGCAGCGGAATATAGACCGCATCGATGACGTCGGAGGCAAGCATCTCTTCGTAGGAACCGAAGGCATGCGGCGCGGAGAAGCGATCGGCCATGGCCCGGGCCTTGGCGAAGTCGCGGCTGGCAACAGCCGAAACGACGGCGTTCTCCGCGTCCTGAATGGCCGGCACGACGAGGTCGCGGCCGATCCTGGCCGTGGACAGAATTCCGAAACGTAACATGACAAGGCTCCCTGATTTGGCGGCAGAGACTAGCGCCGAGGTACGTACCTAGCAAGCGGCAGAGCGCGGTTTGGCGAAGAAGGGCACCGTGCAGAAAATTGCCGAAAGGCGGGTGACAATGTCAGCTTTTCTGCCCTATCTTTCCCTCGCAATCCTCCCGATCGCAACATGCCTTCATCCAGTCCAATGGAGCGAAACCATGGAAAAACTGAGACTTGGCCGCACCGACCTGACAATCGCGCCCCTCGTCTTCGGCGGCAATGTCTTCGGCTGGACCGCCGACGAGAAGACCTCTTTCGCGCTGCTCGACGCCTTTTTCGATGTCGGGTTCAACGCCATCGACACTGCCGATGTCTATTCTTCCTGGGCGCCCGGCAATCAGGGCGGCGAGTCCGAAACGATCATCGGCAAGTGGCTGAAACAGTCGGGCCGGTCTCGCGACAGGGCCGTCATCGTCACCAAGGTCGGCTCCGAACTCGGACCCGACCGCAAGGGGCTTTCGCGCCGCTGGATCCTGCAAGCGGTCGAGGATTCGCTGAAACGCCTGCAGACCGACCATATCGACCTCTATCTCTCGCATTGGCCGGATCCGGAAACGCCCTACGAGGAGACGCTTGCGGCCTACGACCAGCTTCTGTCCGAAGGCAAGGTGCGGGCGATCGGCGCCTCCAACCTGAACTCGCTGCAACTGCGCGAGGCGCTCGACGTGTCCGCCAACCAGGGCCTGCCCCGCTATCAGGTGCTGCAGCCGGAATATAATCTCTACGACCGCGATGCCTTCGAAGGGCCGCTGCGCGACCTCTGCATTGCCGAGGAGATCGGCGTCATCAGCTATTTCGGGCTGGCGCGCGGCTTCCTTTCGGGAAAGTACCGGACGCACAAGGACCTCGAAGGCTCGGCACGCGGCAGCGGTGTCGAGAAATATCTCGACGGACGCGGCATGCGCATCCTTGGCGTGCTCGACGACATCGCCGCCGATACCGGGGCAACCCAGGCGGAAATCGCCCTTGCCTGGATCCGCACGCGCAAAGGCGTCACGGCCCCCATCGCCAGCGCCACCAGCCTTGCGCAATTGCAGAGCCTCATTCGGTCCGCGGAACTCAAGTTGTCGGACGAGGCGGTGCGAAAACTCAACGACGTCGGTGAATGACGGGAGCAAAAACAACACAATGGCATTGACGATACGCGCCGCGACAGGCGGCGACGAGGCGGACTGGCGTCGCCTCTGGGCCGGCTATGTCGCCTTTTCCGGCAGCGAACTCGCCGAAGACATCATCGACGGCACCTGGAAGCGGTTGACCGATCCCGTCGCGCCGCTCTTTGCGCGGCTGGCGATCCTCGACGGGCAGGTGGTCGGCTTTGCGATCTGCCAGGAGCAACTCGCCACCTTCTTCCGCCATCCGATCTGCTATATCGAGGATCTCTATGTCGAGCCTGCCGCACGCGGCCAGGGCGTGGCGCGGGCGATGATCGACGATCTGATCGCGCATTGCCAGGATAAGGGCTGGGACCGGCTCTACTGGTACACCGAGGCCGACAATGCAACGGCGCGGCGGCTCTATGACCGCTACTCCGGCACCGACGAGCATGTGCGCTATAAGGTCAATATCGGCGCGGTCCTCACGTCCGGAAACCCGGCATAGGCCTCGGCATGGCGGCCTCCCTGGTTCGCCATACCGGCCTTGGTCAAGACACCCCGCGGCTCGACGAAGCTCATGATCCGGCGCGCCGGCCGCTCGTGCCATTGGATGTTGAAAGCCCAGAGCTTCGGGAAGAAACAGAGCGAGGCATAGGGCAGATGGTCGTGGATCCACCAGGCGATCGACTGCCAGCCGCCGATCTCGCCGCGCCGGTCCCAGACCCAGGGGATGACGATACAGGCGGTGGCGCCGATGCATCCGTCTGCATCGCGCATGTCCCAGATGTGATCTGCGGCCGAGGCCGCATTGGTCGAGCAGTTCAGCCCGTTGGCATTGCCGAAGCCGTTGACGGCGCGGTTGCGGTAGCCGGAGCGGATGACGAGGCGGCCGAAGGTCGCTTCCAGCGGTTCCAGCAGTTCCTCGCAGAGACGCCGCCCGGCCTCGATCGCCAGATCCGGATCATCGGGAATGTTCGGGATACGGTAAAAGTCGGCGATCTCCGAATGCAGGAAATCGCGGAAGAAGAAGTTCCGGGAAAGCCGCACCCGGCCGAGATCTTCAAGGCCCTTCATCGAGCCGGGCTTCTTCATGGGCCTTCCTCTCATCAAGACATGAAACCAATGGCATTCCAGATCCGGGCCTGTCGCGCCACCCGATTTCGCGACGTGGCTATCCGCTGTGCCGGAAGAAATCGATGAAGGCGCGCAGTGCCGGCCGCATCTGCCGGCGGCTCGGATAGTAGAGATAGGGACCGGCATAGGGTGCGCACCAATCCGCCATGACGCGCTCCAGCTTGCCTTCGGCAATCGCGGTCTCGACCCGTGAGAGGAAGAGATAGGCAAGGCCGGCGCCGCCCATTGTCGCCTTGATGATCGGCCGGTCTTCGCCAAGGATCAGCGGTCCCTCGACCGACACCGTCAGTTCCTCGCCATCCTTCTCGAATTCCCAGCGATAGAGCGTGCCGTTGGAGAAGCGCCGACGGATGCAGCGATGCTGCGCGAGGTCGCGCGGATGCTGCGGCCGGCCGTAGCGTCGGAAGTATTCGGGCGACGCGACGACGGCGCTTTCGAGCTCCGGCCCGACCTTCACCGCGATCATGTCGGCCTCCAGGCTCTCGCCGAGCCTGATGCCGGCATCGAAACCTTCCTGGACGATATCGGTGAAGCCGTCCTCGTTGGCGATTTCGAGCACAATCTCGGGATAGCGGTCCAGGAAGGCGCCCAGGCGCGGCGCCAGGATCAGATCGGCAGCGAAACGCGGTGCAGTGATGCGCAGGTTGCCGGCGGGACGCTCGCGGGCATCCGACGCCGCTTCGAGCGCATGGGCGATCTCGTCGAGCGCCGGCGCCAGCCGTTCGAGCAGCCGGCGCCCCTCCTCCGTCGGCGCGACGCTTCGGGTGGTGCGGGCGAGCAGGCGAATGCCGAGGCTCGCCTCGAGGCTGCCGACGGCGTGGCTGACGGCCGAAGGTGCGACGCCCAGCTCGCGCGCGGCGCCGCGAAAACTGCCATGGGCGGCGACGGCGGCCAGTACCGCAAGTTGGGAAAGCTGAGTTCTGTTCATTGATCGAAATGATAGAACAGCCCGTGAGAATTGACAGCGATTTTCAGTCGCCGCGCCGAGGCCTATTCTTCAGGTGTTGCCAGGCTCGAACGACGCGAGGAGTGCGTTTGGCCATGACACAGAGGAACCCGTCGTGGCGCCATAGGAGGGCGTAACGGCGGTTTTCACCCACCCATTCATGCCTCGGACGATAGACGTGCGCTCCCAGCGCGCTACCTCCGACGCATGGCAGCCAGACAGGATCAGACATGAAAACCCGCAAACTCGGAAGTGACCTTACCGTCTCCACAATCGGCCTTGGATGCATGGGCATGAGTTTTGCCTATGGCGCCGCGGACGAAGCGGAATCGATCCGCACGCTACAGCGCGCCGTCGATCTCGGTATCACCTTCTTCGACACGGCCGAAGTCTACGGCCCGTTCGAGAACGAAAAGCTCGTCGGCAAGGCGCTCGGCCCGATGCGCGACAAGGTGGTCATCGCCACCAAGTTCGGCTTCCGCATCGAAACCGGCGTGCCGAGCGTCCAGGCGATCAGGGGCGTCGACGGCCGGCCGGAACAGGCAAAGGCGGTGGCGGAAGCCTCGCTCCAGCGGCTCGGCACCGATGTCATCGATCTCTACTACCAGCACCGCGTCGATCCTGAGGTGCCGATCGAGGACACCGTCGGCGCCATGGCCGAACTGGTGCGCGAGGGCAAGGTACGGGCGCTCGGGCTCTCGGAAGCGAGTGCGGCCACCATCCGCCGCGCCCATAGGGTTCACCCGATCGCCGCGGTGCAGAGCGAGTATTCGCTCTGGTCACGCGACCCGGAGGAAGACGTGCTTGCCACCTGCCGCGAACTCGGCATCGGCTTCGTGCCCTACAGCCCGCTTGGACGCGGCATGCTGACCGGCGCGATCCGCAAGACCGAGGATCTGGAAGCCGACGACTTCCGCCGCTCGCTGCCGCGGTTCCAGGCGGAGAACCTCGACGCCAACGTCCGGCAGGTCGAAACGCTGCAGGCGCTGGCCAAAGAAAAGGGTGTGACCGCCGCCCAACTGGCTCTTGCCTGGGTGATCAACCAGGGCGACTTCATCGTGCCGATCCCCGGCGCCCGCAAGCTCGACCATCTGGAACAGAACGCCGCCGCTGCGGACATCACGCTCACGGCCGAAGAATCGAGCCGGCTCGCCGAAGCCCTCTCCCCGGCCCTGGTCGCCGGCAAGCGCTACACAGATGCGTCGCTGGCGCTCACCAACCGCTGACACCTTCTCCTCGCGCCCACCGGCGCGAGGAGATCACCCATCGAAATTCCCGCCGGGTGCCCTACCTCTCGATCGACGGTCAAAAGGTCAGGAGGAGCGGGGATGTCCGACGAACAGGCGATCAGTGCAGTGGTGCACCTCTATGTCGACGGCATGGCATTTGCGAACGAGGGGGCGCTGCGCAAGGCGTTCCATCCGGATGCTGCGATCATCGGCAACTACCAGGGCGCACTCGAATGGATGACGCGTGACGGCTTCATCAAGGCGATCCTCGACACCGGTGCGGCACCGCCCGGAACACAGCCGGAAATGGACGTGCAGATGATCGACATTACCGGCGACGCCGCCACGGTGAAGGTCATCGACAGCTTCGCCGGAGAGCGCTTCTCCGATTACCTGTCGCTGGTGAAGATCGACGGCCGCTGGCTGATCGTCAACAAGATCTATCACCTGCACGCGCAATGACGGACGGCGGACCCGAGGCCACGTCGACCGGCCGGCTGCTTGCCATCGAGCATGTACAGCTTGCGATACCGGAGGGCGGCGAAGACTTGGCGCGCGGCTTTTACGGTGGGCTGCTCGGGCTGACGGAGATCGCCAAGCCGGCCAACCTGCTTGGCCGTGGTGGTTGCTGGTTCGAGCAGGGCAGCATCCGCCTGCATCTCGGCATCGACCGGGATTTCGTACCGGCGCGCAAGGCCCATCCGGCCTTCCTGGTCGACGGTCTCGAACGCCTGATCCTCAGGCTCGAAGCCGGCGGCGTGACGATCGCTGAGGCCGAACCGCTTGCCGGCTACCGCAGATGTTATGTCAACGACCCCTTCGGCAACCGCATCGAGCTGATGCAGCGCGCGCAATAGGGTTCAACAAAAAGGCCGCTGCGGTGCAGCGGCCTTTTTCGTTCAGTCGTATCGATCGGGTCAGGCGCGCAGAACGCCGCCGGTCGTCTTCGTCACATTGGCGACGATCTTGGCGGTGAGCGCCTCGAAATCCTCGTCGGTGAGCGTGCGCTCGACCGGCTGGATGGTCACCTCGATGGCGATCGACTTCTTGCCTTCGCCGAGCGAGGCGCCCTCGAAGACGTCGAAGACGCTGACGCCGGTGACCAGCTTGCGGTCGGCACCGGAAGCGGCGCGCAGGATGGCGCCGGCTTCCACCGTCTTGTCGACGACGAAGGCGAAGTCGCGCTTGACCGCCTGGAACGGCGAGAGGTCGAGCGCCGGCTTGGTGCGGGTCGCCTTCTTCTTCGGCTCGGGCATGGCATCGACATAGATCTCGAAGCCTGCGAGCGCGCCCGAGACGTCGAGCGCTTCGAGCGTCTTCGGGTGGAACTCGCCGAAAGTGCCGAGAACGATCTTCGGACCAAGCTTGATCGTGCCGGAGCGGCCCGGGTGGTACCAGGCGGGACCGCCCGGCTCAAACTGGACGTTGCCCATCGGCACGCCGCAGGCTTCGAGCACTGCGATGGCATCGGCCTTGGCATCGAAGACGTCGACCGGTTTGCCGCCGCCCTTGGCGGCGTTCGACCAGAGACGACCTGCTCCGTTCAACGAAGCGGTGCCGCGACGAATGCCGCCGGCAACGCGGCGCTGCGCGTCCGCCGTATCGCCTTCATAGGTACCGGACACCTCAAACAGCGCGACGTCGCCGAAACCCTTGTCGGCGTTGCGCTGAGCAGCGGTCAAGAGACCCGGCAACAGCGACGGGCGCATGTCGGACATGTCGGCGGCAATCGGGTTGGCGAGCTTCAGCGCCGGTGCGCCGCCGCCAAAGAGCTTGGCCTGTTCCTCGGAGATGAACGACCAGGTGACGGCTTCGAGCATGCCGCGGCTTGCGAGCGCACGCTTGGCAAGGCGCGTGCGGATCTGCAGCGTCGTGAGGATCTTGCCGTTGACGGTGCCATGGCTCGGCAGCGGGGCGGCGACAATGTTGTCGACGCCGTGAATGCGCATGACCTCTTCGACGAGATCGGCCTTGCCGTCGACATCGGGGCGCCAGGACGGAACCGAGACCTTGAAGCGATCGCCGGAACCTTCGACGCCGAAGCCGAGCTTCTTCAGGATCGAGACGCTCTCCTCGGAGGAGACTTCCAGGCCCGTCAGGCGCTTCACTTCGGAAACCGGGAAGTCGACGATCTTCGGGCTGTAGCCGGCATAACCGACCACTTCCGCCTTGGCCGCCGTGCCGCCGCAGAGTTCGAGCACCAGCTCGGTGGTGCGCTCGAGACCGGGCACCATGTATTCCGGATCGACGCCACGTTCGAAGCGGTAGCGCGCATCGGTGATGATGCCGAGCGTGCGGCCGGTCTTGGCGATGTTCATCGGGTCCCAGAGCGCCGATTCGATGAGCACGTCGGTGGTGTTCTCGTCGCAGCCGGAATGTTCGCCGCCCATGACGCCGCCGATCGACTCGATCGCCTTTTCGTCGGCGATAACCACGTTGTTGGGGCCGAGTTTGTATTCGCGCTGGTCGAGCGCAAGCACCGTCTCGCCGTCCTTGGCGCGGCGGACCGTCAGGTTGCCCTTGACCTTGGCGGCGTCGAAGACGTGCATCGGGCGACCCTGGTCGAAGGTCATGTAGTTGGTGATGTCGACCAGAGCGTTGATCGGGCGCAGGCCGATGGCGAGCAGACGCTGCTGCATCCACTTCGGCGACGGGCCGTTCTTGACGCCGCGCACCAGGCGCAGCGAGAAGCCCGGGCAGAGATGCTTGTCTTCGCCGAGGTCGAGCGTCAGCTTGGTGGGCGTGTCGCCTTCCACCTTGAAGGTCGGCGCGTTGCGCGCCTTCAAGGTGCCAAGGCCGGAAGCGGCGAGGTCACGGGCAATGCCGTAGACGCTGGTGCAGTCCGGCCGGTTCGGCGTCAGGTTGATCTCGATCATCGGATCGTCGAGGCCGGCGTAGGTCGCATAGCTCGTGCCGACGGGCGCATCGGCGGGAAGGTCGATGATGCCGTTGTGATCCTCGGAGATCTGCAGTTCCTTTTCCGAGCACATCATGCCGCGGCTTTCGACGCCACGGATGGTGCCGACGGCGAGCGTCACGTCGATGCCGGGCACGTAGGTGCCGGGGGCTGCAAAAGCGCCGACGAGGCCGGCACGCGCATTCGGTGCGCCGCAGACGACCTGGATCGGAGCGCCGGCGCCGGTGTCGACCATCAGCACGCGCAGCTTGTCGGCGTTCGGATGCTGCTCGGCCGAAACGACCTTGGCGATGACGAAGGGCTTGAAGGCGGCCTTGTCGTCGACGTCTTCCACTTCGAGCCCGATCATCGTCAGGCGCGCGCAGATCTCTTCCAGCGAAGCGTCGGTTTCAAGGTGGTCCTTGAGCCAGGAAAGCGTGAATTTCATGATTTCACCTGTGTCCTAAATATCTGCGCGCGATCAGGCCGAGAGACCGCCGAACAGCGTCGGCATGTCCAGCGGGCGGAAGCCATAGTGGGTCATCCAGCGGACGTCGGCGTTGAAGAAGTCACGCAGGTCCGGCATGCCGTATTTCAGCATCGCGATGCGATCGAGGCCCATGCCCCAGGCGAAACCCTGGTACTCGTCCGGGTCGAGCCCGCCGGAGCGCAGCACGTTCGGGTGCACCATGCCGCAGCCGAGGATCTCCATCCAGTCGGTGCCTTCGCCGAACTTGACGATCGGGCCGGAGCGGTCGCACTGGATATCGACCTCGAAAGACGGCTCGGTGAAGGGGAAGAACGACGGGCGGAAGCGCATCGTCACCTGGTCGACCTCGAAGAAGGCCTTGCAGAATTCTTCCAGCACCCAGCGCATGTTGGCGACATTCGCCGCCTTGTCGATCACCAGGCCTTCGACCTGATGGAACATCGGCGAATGGGTCGCGTCGGAATCCTGCCGGTAGGTCTTGCCGGGAATGATGATGCGGATCGGCGGCTTCTGCGCTTCCATGGTGCGGATCTGCACCGGCGAGGTGTGCGTGCGCAGCACCTTGCGCTCACCGTTTTCATCCGGATTGAAGAAGAAGGTGTCGTGCATCTCGCGAGCCGGATGGCCCTCGGGGAAATTCAGCGCCGTGAAGTTGTAGTAGTCGGTTTCGATGTCCGGCCCTTCGGCGATCGAGAAGCCCATGTCGCCGAAGATCGCGGTGATCTCGTCGACGATCTGGCTGATCGGGTGAATGCGGCCACGCTCGGCCGGCGACGAGCGCACCGGCAGGCTGATGTCGACGGTCTCGCGCGCCAGGCGCTCGGCGATCGCCTGGTCCTTGAGCGCCGACTTGCGAGCGGCGATCGCTTCGGCGACCGTGTTCTTCAGCGCGTTGATCTGCGCGCCGCGGGTCTGGCGCTCCTCGGGCGTCATGGTGCCGAGCGTCTTCAGCAGCTCGGAGATCGAGCCCTTCTTGCCGAGTGCGTTGACGCGCACCGCCTCGATCGATCCTTCGTCGCCGGCGGCGTCGATGTCCGCCAGGAGTGTCCGTTCCAGTGTTTCCAGTTCGCTCATTCTGTCCTGCCTCGATGCGGGAATGGGTTCGGTTCTATATCGGTTCTTGTCTTCAAGAATGTGATTGCGTCGCACCCGCCAGATAGTCCGTCGCAGCGATGAAACGGATGATATCGTTGCCCTTGCGGAAGCGCAGGAGGAAGCGCGCCAGCGGCAGCAAGCGGATGAAGAGCGGCATGATTTCGGTGAGCGCCCTGCTGGCTTCCGCCGGAGCGGCGGACTTCCAGGCGGCAAAGGCCACTGCCGGGGTCTCCGGCAGAAGGGCCCGGCTCGCTACCTGCAAAAACAGGAGCCAGAGGTCGCGCGCCTGGGCGGTCGCCAGCGGCATGACGCTCGCAGGCACCTCCTCGAAATCGAGGAAGCCGAATTCGCCGTTGTCGATGATGAAATCGCGCGGATGCGGGCGTCCGTGGCAAAGGCCGGCGCGGTGCAGGCGCCCGAGTTCCGCAGCACAGCGCACCAGCAGCTGATCGTGGGCGTCGGCGTCACTGTCGCGCAGCGGCCCCATATGCTTGCTGACCGGCAGGCCGAGATGGGAGAGAACCAGCACCTTCGGTCCGCGATAGATGACCTCAGGCGTCATGAAACCGGCCTCGGAGAAGGTCGCGATCTGGCGAACTTCGCGCTCGATCATGCCCTCGATGTCGAGAAGCGGGGAAGGCAGCAGCACGGGAAGGCCACAGATCCGGGCGATGAAGGCTTGCGTGCGCAGCCAAAGACGGGGGCCCTGGCGGCAGTAGCGCTTGATCCAGACCATACGATCCTTGAGCTCGCAGCGCTCAACGCGCTCCCGGCCGGCTGCAAGCGCTGCCAGCAGAGACGTCATATCGTCGTCATCAAGCTCCGGGACCGCGCATGGTCCCCTTCGATCGTGGTACACTTTCGTCCCGTAAAACAAGAAAAACCCGCGCCAGCCCTGCCAGCGCGGGTTTCCCAACTAATTTCAAAAACGATTTTGGGAAAACGCTGGCTTAACGAACAGCGCTTTCAAACTCGTTTTCCGTACCTGCTTCCTTGAGGTAGGCGAGCGCCTTCTTGGAAGCTTCGACGAGGGCGCCGAATGCTGCCGGCTCATGGATAGCCATGTCGGACAGAACCTTGCGGTCGACTTCGATGCCAGCCTTGTTCAGGCCGTCGATGAAGCGGCCGTAGGTCAGGCCGAATTCGCGGACGGCAGCGTTGATACGCTGGATCCAGAGAGCGCGGAAGTTGCGCTTGTTAACCTTGCGGTCGCGGTAAGCGTACTGCTTCGAACGGTCAACCGCTGCCTTGGCGGCGCGGATGGTGTTCTTGCGACGGCCGTAGAAGCCCTTGGCTGCCTTCAGCGTCTTCTTGTGCTTGGCGTGGGCGGTTACGCCGCGTTTTACACGTGCCATGTCATGATCTCCTTAACGTGTCCAATATGCCTGAAAGTCTTAGAGACCGTTCGGCAGGTAGTTCTTGACGACCTTCTTGCCATCGGGCTCAGCGAGGATCATCGTTCCACGCGCGTCGCGGATGAACTTATTGGTACGCTTGATCATGCCGTGGCGCTTGCCAGCAGCTGCAGCACGAACCTTGCCGGTGGCGGTGATCTTGAACCGCTTCTTGGCAGACGATTTCGTCTTCATCTTGGGCATTTTGCTACTCCATTGTTCTTAAGAATCGAAACGGACAGACGAGGTCCATTTCCAGCGTTAAGAACGGCCACGGCATGCCCTGCCGGACCGTTCGGACGGGGGCTTATAACCGCACATCCCGAAAAGCGCAACTGGGGAATCGAAAGAGCGGGCTGCAAGCGGCGATCCAGTGCCTTCGCCGCCTGCGCATGCCGCCTTTTTTTGCGGCGACGCATTGCACCTCAGGTCGGATCGCGCGGGCGCCGGCTGCCGCCGCCGACGTCGAAGATCAGCGCGACCTCAAGACCACCCAACGCCGATTGCCCGAGCGACATGGCCGCGCCATAGGCCTCCGCTATATCGGCGCTGATCGCCAGTCCGAGGCCATTGCCGGAAGCGTGGCCCGGCGCGGAATTGGCACTGTGGCTCCCGCGGTGCATTGCCTGCGCGCGATCGCCCTCCGCAATGCCCGGCCCATCGTCACCGACGGCGATCCGAACGCGCCCGTCGATCATCCCCGCCGAAAGCCGGATACGCGCCCGCGCCCATTTGGCAGCATTGTCGAGCAGGTTGCCGAGACATTCGGCAAGGTCGGCCGGATCGACGTCGATCGAAATCGACGGATCGATGTCGACCTCCCAGGCAACGTCGCGCTCGGCGGTCACGGGACGCAGGACGCTGACCAGCTTGTTGCCGAGGTCGGCGATCGAGGTCGTTGCCATGCGCTCGACGCCCATGCGGGCCGCCTGAAGCTGGCGGTCGGCGCGCTGGCGCACGAGGTCGACCTGCTCGAGGGCGATGTCGCGCTGTTGTTTCGGCAGGCCTTCGGCAAGTTGTGCCAACACCGTCAGCGGCGTCTTCAGCCCGTGGGCAAGATCGCTGGCGCGCGCCCGGGCCTGCGCCAACGCCGTCGCGCGCTCCGCAAGCAGAAGATTGATTTCGCTGACGAGCGGCTGCACTTCGCTCGGGCCGGCCAGACCAAAGTCCTTCTCCTCGCCGGAGCGGACGCGAGCGGCCCGCTCCCGCAGCCGCGCCAGCGGCAGAAGGCCGAGCGCACCCTGTAGAAATGCGGCGCCGGCAAGCACGGCCGCCGTCGCCAGCAGCATCAGCCGGATGCGGCCGTGAAAGGCGGACAAGGCGTCATCGAGTTCGCCGCGCGCAAAACCGGCGGCGACGGCGAACCGCTTGGCATCCGCGCCCTCGCCGAGCGTCAGGGCCTGGCGGTAGACGAGGATCGGCGCACCGTCGGGCCCCTCCGCCTCAAGAAAACCCAAGTGGTGCGGCGCCGACGGGCGATCGGCATCGATCACCGTGTCCCAGAGAGAGCGTGAACGCAGCGGCGTGCCGCCGTCTCGGTCGAGCTGCCAGTAGCGGCCGCCGGCCGGCAGGCTCAGGCGTGGATCGGCCGGCTCGCGCGGCAGCACCAATTCACCGTTGCGCACCCGCACCTGGGCGGCAACGGTATCGACGAGCGTTGCCATTTCGGCGCGGTAGCGTCCGGCAACATAATCGGTGAAAAGCCGGCTTAAAGACAGCCAGACCACCAGCAGAACCAGGCAGATGGCGACCGATGCGCCGATTGCCAGCCTCAGCCGCAACGAGCGGATCATGCACCAACGTCCGGCAGCACATAGCCAAACCCGCGCCGCGTTTCGATCGCGCCGCTCTCTGTCTTCTTGCGCAGGCGGGCAATCATCGCTTCCACCGCATTCTTGGCGGCATCGTCGTCGCGGCCCTGCACGTGGCTTGCCAGCTCGAGCGGCGTGACAACCTGGCCCTTGCGCTCCACGAACAGGGCGAGCATGCGGTATTCGAGCGGGCTGAGGTCGAGCGGCTGCCCGTCGAAGGTCACTCGGCGCCCAGCTTCGTCGAGGGTGAAGCGCCCGGCAGCACGCACCGATGTCACACGCGGACCGGCGCGCCGCAGGAGCGCGCGCAGCCGCGCCAGGAGTTCCTCGGCGCGGAAGGGTTTCGGCAGGTAATCGTCCGCCCCGGCATCGAAACCGTCGACGCGCTCCATCCAGGAGCCGCGCGCCGTCAGCACCAGAACCGGCGTCTCCAGCCCCGCCTGCCGCCAGCGCTTCAGGATCGACAGCCCGTCCATACCCGGCAGGCCGAGATCGAGGATGACCAGGGCGTAGTTGCCGCTCTCTCCTTGCTCCCAGACATCCGGGCCATGGGAAAGCGTATCGACGCCATAACCTTCGGCCTCCAGCCGGCTTGCCACATGAGCTGCAATATTGGGATCGTCCTCCGCCAGAAGAATCCGCATGACGCTCCTCTAGAACCCGAAAATGTTCACGAACTTGCCGGTTCGAGCATTGATGCGCAGGTTGCGGATCGTGCCCTGCCGGTCGCGGGTGCGGAGCCGGTAGATCTCGCTGCCGCCGGATCGCTTGAGATCGACCGCGATGACCCGGCCGTATCTGTCTTCGTCGACCAGCCGAAGAACCTCCTTCAGCGGCAGGATGTCGCCCTTTTCGACGCCGTCGCGCGCCCGCTCCTGATCGCTCCGCCGCGCACCGCCGGCGCCATCCGCCCCGAGGTCTTCGTCGTCATCATCGTCTTCGTCGTCGTCATCATCATCGCCATCATCGTCGTTGCCGTGACCGCCGCCGCCATGCGAGCCGCCGTCATCGTCGTCGTCGTCATCCTTGGCCAGGGCCGCGATGCCGCCAGGCTGCGGCGCGAGCGAAAGCAGGAGCGAGCAGCAGAAGAGCGCGATCAGGTCTCGTCGTGTCATCGCCATGGCTTCATCCTGTCGCAACTGCTCCTCAGCTTCAGGTCCTTCCACATGCGTTGCGGATGCGCCCGCCAGGTGGTTTCTCTACCGCGACGCCGCGGACATCGTTCGGGGCGAGCCTATGCCAGCCTTGGCGAGAACGCCAGCGACGCGCATGCCCCCAATGCCGTCTCGGGCACAGGGGGCATACGCTTGCCGGGTCGGACCGCCGGGCGGGCTGGTGACGGCCGACCATTGCTCCGGCGCATGGTGTGGGGCTAATGCGCCGGGCAAATCGTGACCGGATCAGAATGCCGGACGGATGGAGACGCTGCCGATCGGTCCCGGATTGCGGCGGATATCGCTGTCGTGCGGCTCGACCGTCACGACGCGAACGCCGCGTTCGTATTCCACCTCGACCTCGAGCACCCGGCCGAGATTGTCGACGGCAACCAGCGAGCCATTGCGCAGGCCGCGGAGATTTTCATCGGTCACCCGTAGCTCAATCTCATGATCATCCCGGGCATCGTCGAAGTCGTCGTCAATGTCGTCAAAGCGGTCGTCATCATCGTCATCGTCACGATGACCGGGACCGCGATCATCGTCATCGTCGTCGTCGCGATCATGGCCCCGATCGTCGTCGCGGTCGTCATCGCCACCACCGTGGTCGTCGTTGTCGTTGTCGTCATCGTCGGCGAACGCCATGGTCGAGAAAGGATGCGACGGACCGGTGGCAACGAGCGAGGCGCCGATCGGCGCCGATACGAGGCCGCAGATACCGACCGTAGAAACGAGCAAGGCCTTTCGCAGCACTGAATTCATGATCTCGGCTCCTTCTCCCGATTTGATGCGGAGAGAATGGCACGGGATGCCTGACAGCACGCTGAGGGCGACTGTCAGCATTCTGTCAGCAAAGCCGGAAGGATCGCGCAACGAAAAAAGCCGCCCGGAGGCGGCTTTCGTCATTTCGACGGATGGGCGGCAGCGCTTAGCGCGGCGCGAGAACCATCATCATCTGACGGCCTTCGAGCTTCGGCTCGGCTTCCACCTTGGCGATCGCCTGGGTGTCGTCCTTGACCTGCAGCAGAAGCTTCATGCCCAGTTCCTGGTGCGCCATTTCGCGGCCGCGGAACTTCAGCGTGACCTTGACCTTGTCGCCGTCCTCGAAGAACCGGTTCATTGCCTTCATCTTCACGTCATAGTCATGCGTGTCGATGTTCGGGCGCATCTTGATTTCTTTGATTTCGACGATCTTCTGCTTCTTGCGCGCTTCAGCCGCCTTCTTCTGGTTGGCGTATTTCAGCTTGCCCAGATCCAGGATCTTGCACACCGGCGGTTCGGAGTTCGGTGCGATTTCTACCAGATCAAGACCGGCTTCCTCCGCCATGCGGAGCGCCTGATCGATCGGAACGGCGCCGATGTTCTGGCCTTCGGCGTCGATAAGCTGAACCCGGGGCACCCGGATTTCCTTGTTTGAGCGCGGCCCCTCCTTGACGGGGGCGTCCGCTTTGAACGGTCTGCGAATGGTCGTACTCTCCTCGAGCTATTTCGAAAAATGTTGTTTAATTCGTTCGCCGGCGCGATCCCAAACGAAGCGCCTGAATCTGTCACCGACGGCTATGTGTGAATTGCGACGGGAGAGTCAATAGCACGGCTTGCAAGGAAAATCACCACCTGTCGATAGCAAGACGAATCTGTTTTAGAAGGAAAATCGCCAACGAAACCGGCCTTTGGAGAGAATTTGCATGCAGAACACGCCAGCCGAGACGGAAAACAGCTTCATCGAGGTCGGCGCAGCGGAGGCCGGACGCAGGATCGCAATGCGCGTGCGGCATGCCGACAAGCCGACGGACGGGCAGCCGACGCTGGTCTGGCTCGGCGGCTACCGTTCGGACATGACCGGCACCAAGGCGGTCGAGGTCGAGCGCTATGCGATGGAGCGAGGCGCTGACTGCGTGCGCTTCGATTATTCCGGCCATGGCGCCTCCGGCGGTGCCTTCGCCGACGGCACGATCTCGCGGTGGCTCGAAGAAAGCCTCGCCGTCATCGACCAGGCCGCACCCGGACGCGTGGTGCTGATCGGCTCGTCGATGGGCTGCTGGATTGCCTTGCGGGTCATCCAGGAACTCCGGCGTCGGGGCGACGGAAACCGGGTCGCCGGCCTCGTGCTGATCGCGCCGGCACCCGACTTTACCGCCGAACTGATCGAGCCCAACCTGACGGATGCGGAGCGGGCCTCGCTCTCCGAACGCGGCTATTTCGAAGAGCCTTCCGAATATAGCCCCGAACCGAACATCTTTACCCGCGCGCTGATCGAGGACGGGCGAAAAAACCGGGTGCTCGACGGCACGATCTCGACCGGCTGCCCGGTGCACATCCTGCAGGGCATGCGCGACCCCGACGTGCCCTATACCCACGCCTTGCGGCTGATGGAGCACCTGCCCGCCGACGACGTCGTGATGACGCTCATTCGCGATGGCGATCATCGCCTCTCGCGCGAAGAAGACATTGCTAAAATGAAACAGGCGATCGGCACGATGCTCGCCTGAGCCGTCGCCGGAATATCCCTTCCTTTCGACCAGAACCCAGGGACAAAACCGCTCCTGCGCCGCAGATCCCCTGCGGCGCAACGGTTCGCGTGCGTCCAGTTCCGGTTTTAACCATAAACTCCGATGCCCCGATTCCGGAGATTGACTCTGCAGTCCCGACGCTATTAACTCTTTATTAACGATTAGAGCAGCGCCGGGGACGAACCTAAACAAGCTGCCTTCAACTCAGGATTGCGCGAATGCGTCCGGACAAAGAGCGTCCGGCATACCGCGCCGCAGGGGACTTGTATGGCGTCTTGGACTGGAGTTAAGGGAAGTATCGCGGCGTTCTGCGCACTTTTCATTTCAGCAAACACGGCAATCCCCGCACAGGCGGGATCGTCTCCCTGGATGCAGACTGGCTCGGCGACCTCGCAGCCGATCGGCCACTACGAATTCTGTCAGAAGTACAAGAGCGAGTGCAACGTACGCTCCAAGGGAACCGTCGCTGCACGCGTGACCGAACGGGGCTGGGCAACGATCCGGCAGGTGAACGCGACCGTCAACCGCGAGATCACGCCGATGACCGACCTGGAACTGCACGGCCGGGACGAAGTCTGGTCCTATCCGGACGGCGCTGGCGACTGCGAAGACTTCGTACTCGAAAAGCGCAAGCGCCTGATGAGCAAGGGCTTCTCGGCAAGCGACCTGTTGATCACCGTGGTGCGCAAGCCCGACGGCGAAGGCCATGCGGTACTGACCGTGCGCACCGCGCAGGGCGACTTCATCCTCGACAACCTCGAAAACGGCGTCAAGCTCTGGACCCATACGCCCTACCGCTACCTGAAGCGCCAGGCGTCGAACCACAGCGGCCGCTGGGTCACGATCCAGAACGGCGCGGAAGTCCTCGTCGGCTCGGTCGGCAACTGACTTCAAGGCAACACGAAGAGTTTTTAAAAAAGGGCCGGTCGAACCGGCCCTTTTTCGTATCTGCCCCGCGCCGTCAGGCGTTGCCGATCAGGATGCCGGCCGCCAGCACCAGACCGCCGCCGAGCACCACCTGGAAGGCGGCTCTGAGGAACGGCGTTTCCATGTAGCGGTTCTGGATGAAGGCGATCGCCCAAAGCTCGACGAAGACGATCACGGCCGCCGTCGCGGTCGCCGTCCAGAAATGCGGGATCAGGTAGGGCAGCGCATGGCCGAGACCGCCAAGCGCGGTCATGATGCCCGACGCCAGGCCGCGCTTGATCGGCGAGCCGCGACCGGAAAGCTTGCCGTCATCATGGGCGGCTTCGGTGAAGCCCATGGAAATACCGGCACCGACGGAGGCCGAGAGACCGACGAGGAAGGTCTGCCAGGTGTCCTGGGTCGCGAAGGCCGCGGCGAAGATCGGGGCCAGCGTCGACACCGAACCGTCCATCAGGCCGGCGAGACCGGGCTGAACGTAAGTGAGGATGAACTGGCGGCGCGCGGTCTGGTCCTCCTCGGCGCGCACGTCCTCGGGCGTATGCTGCTCGCCGAGCCGACGGGCGAGCGATTCATGCGATTTTTCGGCGATCGCGAGATCGCCGAGCAGTTTGCGGGTGGCGGCATCCTGGGTTCTGGTCGCGGCCTCGACATAGAAGCGGTGCGCCGCCTCCTCCATCGCTTCGGCTTCCTCGCGCGCCTTTTCGATCGGCATTTCGGCAATCAGCCAGTCGGGCTTGCGCTCGGGGAAGTCGCGCACATGCTCGCGCCGGATGAGCGGGATACGGTTGCCGAAACGCTGGACGTGCAGATCGATCAACCATTGCCTGTGGTGGCTTTCCTCCTCCGCCATCTCCTCGAACACTTTTGCCGAGTGGGGGTATTGCGCCCGAAGCGCATCGGCATAGGCGAGATAAATGCGCCCGTCGTCCTCTTCGGAGGAGATCGCGAGCGCCAGGATTTCCTGTTCGCTCAGGGACAAAAACGGGCGCTTGGAACGGGAGAAGAGACGGGAAAACATCGGGAGGAAACCTTCTTTAGAATAATTCTAAAATAGAAATCTGAGATGCCACCGTCAAGGCCAAAGCCATGCAATCATGCGACAATCTCTCGACAGAGTGTCGCGGCTCGGCCACGATGCCGGCCAGCCGCGAATCTCATTCCCTTCTCCGGAGCGATCGCCTCGATGAGGACCATCTATCCGCTTTCCGAAAGCAAAGACACAGTGTTGGATCGTCTCGGCGCCAGGCTCGCCGCGCGCCTGCAGGCGCAGACATCCGGCTACGAACCCTACACGCCATCCGATCAGGAAACGCTGGCGCGCACGCTGCGCCCGGGCGACATTCTCTTGATCGAGGGCAACCAGAAGGTTTCGGCGGCGATCAAGTACCTGACGCAATCGACCTGGTCGCATGCCGCCTTCTTTGCCGGCGACCAGATGCCGCTGACGCTCGATCAGGCGACATTGCCGGTCATCGAGCGGCCGCAGCTGATCGAGGTCAACATCGGCGAGGGCTGCGTCGCCGTGCCGTTGAAGAAATACGCCTCGTTCAACACCCGCATCTGCCGGCCGATCGCGCTGACGCCGGATGATCGCACGGCACTCGTCGGCTTCATGATCTCGAGGCTCGGGTTGAAATACGACCTGAAGAACATTCTGGACATGCTGCGCTACTTCCTGCCGACACCGCCGGTTCCGGTGCGCTGGCGGCGACGGTTGCTGGCCTTCGGTTCCGGCGATCCGACGCGGGCGATCTGCTCGACGCTGATTGCGGCCGCCTTCGAGCAGATCCGCTATCCGATCCTGCCCGAGGTTACCCGCGCGCCCGGACGGGCGGCCGCAACCTCGACCTATTCACGCGAAGAGATCCTGCACATCCGCCACCATTCGCTCTACACGCCCAGGGATTTCGACCTCTCGCCGTACTTTGCGATCGTCAAGCCGACGCTGGAGTTCGGCTTCGACTACAAGCGATTGCGCTGGCACGGTGACGGAGAACACCCGTTCAAAGGTTGAGAGCGAGCGCCTGTTCGCGGGCCATGAAATCGCGCTGGCGGTCGGTGATGTAGTCGCGAACGATCGGCGCGGCATCACGCGAGCGCGACAGCTGCATGTGGAAGACGAGCTGGCTGCCGGTGCGGAACATCATCTCGGCACTGATCAGATAGAACTCCCACATACGGGCAAAGCGCTCGTCGTAGAGGGCGATCACCTTGTCGCGGTTCGCGTCGAAGCGCGCGCCCCAATGGGCTAGCGTCGTTGCATAGTGCACCCGCAGGAATTCGAGATCGCTGACCCAGAGGCTGTTGCGCTCGACGACCTCGAAGACCTCCGACAGTGCCGGCGAATAGGCGCCCGGGAAGATGTACTTGCGAAGCCAGGAGCTTGCCATGCCGGGCGGGCTCATGTGGCCGATCGAATGCAGCACCGCCAGGCCGTCGTCCGGCATCAGCGCGTTCAGCTTCTTGAAGAACTCGTCATAGTGATGGACGCCGACATGTTCGAACATGCCGACCGAGACGATGCGGTCGAACGGCCCCTCAACATCGCGATAGTCTTTGAGCTCGAAGCGCACCCGATCCGAAAGGCCAGCCTTACGCGCCCTTTCGGTGGCAAGCGCCTGCTGCTCCTTGGAAAGCGTGACGCCGAGCACCTGAACATCGGCGAGCTGCGCGAGATACATCGCAAGGTCGCCCCAGCCGCAGCCGATATCGAGCACCTTCATGCCGGGCTCCAGGCAAAGCTTGGAGGCAAGCAACCTCAGCTTGTTGCGCTGCGCCGTCTCGAGCGTCTCGTTCGGCTCGCGGAAATAGGCGCAGGAGTAGAGCATGTTCTCGTCGAGGAACAGCTTGTAGAACTCGTTGCCGAGATCGTAGTGATGCGCGACGTTCTGCTGTGCCTTGCCCTTGGGGTTGGCCTGCTGGCGCTTGCGGAAGCGCATCTTTACCGCGCGCAGCAACTTCTGGATCGGGTAGGAGCCGAGCGACAGGCGGTTGATCGAAAACAGCGTCAGGAAATCCCGGAGGGTGGAGCCCTCCTCGAAGCGCATGGTGCCATCCATATAGGCTTCGCCGGCGGCCAGTTCCGCATTGAAGACGAGGCTGCGATAGAGCTTCTTGTCGGTGAGACGCATCGTCACTTCCGGCCCGGGCGTCCCGGAATAAACGTGCCTCTTGCCATCGGCATCGATCACCGTCAGGCGACCCTTGCGAATGAACGACTTCATCATATGCGACAATGGGAACATGCAGGCCCTCTCGTGACACGTCGTATCGGCGCCGCATCCTAGCACCCGTTTTTCGAAATGCGCCCCTTAAATTTCTGGTTGCTCACGCAGCCTGCCGGAAACGAAAACGGGGACGGCAACCTTCGCTGCCGTCCCCGTCCAAATTGACCTGGTCGATGCCTCAGTCCTTGGCGCGCTCGACGTAGGAACCGTCTTCCGTCGCGATGACGACGCGGGTGCCGGCCTGGATGTGCGGCGGAACGAGCGTGCGAACGCCGTTCGACAGAACCGCCGGCTTGTAGGACGACGAAGCCGTCTGGCCCTTGACGACCGGCTCGGTCTCGGTGATTTCGAGCGTCACGTGGCGCGGCAGGTCGATGGCGATCGCCAGGCCTTCGTGGATCGAAAGAATGACGGCCATGCCTTCCTGCAGGTAGGCCTTGAGGTCGCCGATATCGTCCGTGCTCATGACCAGCTGGTCATAGCTTTCCGGGTTCATGAAGTGGAAGCCTTCGGCGTCTTCATAAAGGAAGGTGTGCTCGCGGTCTTCGACGAAGGCGCGCTCGACCTGTTCGGTCGTGCGGTAGCGTTCGGAGACCTTCACGCCGTCGGAAATGCGGCGCATGTCGACCTGGGTGACCGGCGTGCCCTTGCCCGGGTGGAAGTTCTGGGCGGTAAGCACGACATAGAGCTTGCCGTCGACGTCGAGTACGTTGCCCTTACGGACAGATGAAGCGATGACCTTGACCATTAGTCTTCCTTGTAACAGAGGTATGCGCGACACCGTGGGCCGGAAACACTGGCCCTGAAGGACGCGAAAATAAGGATTTCGCGCCGCCACTACCCTAATTTCGTGCAAATAGCCAGCCTGAGCCGGCATCTGCGCGAAGAAAGCCTGGACTGAACCGACCATGTCGCATGCCTCACCCTGGTGGACACCCGATGTCCATGCCGACCGGCGCCCGTTTCTTCTCGGCCGCAACCGGATCCAATCGGCATTGCGCCGGTTCTTCGAGACACGCGATTTCATCGAGGTCGACACCGCGACCCTGCAGGTCTCGCCCGGCAACGAGGCACATCTGCATGCCTTCGCCACAGAGGCGCTCAATCACGACGGAACCGCGCATCCGCTCTATCTGCACACCTCGCCGGAATTTGCCTGCAAGAAGCTGCTGGCGGCCGGCGAACAGCGCATCGCCTGTTTCGCCCATGTCTACCGCAACCGCGAGCGCGGACCGCTGCACCACCCCGAGTTCACCATGCTCGAATGGTACCGCACTGGTGAAAGCTACGAGGCCTTGATGCGCGACTGCGCCGAGATCCTGGCGCTTGCGGCGGAAACGACCGGCACGAAGCAATTCGTTTTCCAGGGGCAGGCCTGCGATCCCTTCGCCGCTCCGGAGCGCCTCAGCGTGGCGGACGCCTTCGAGCGTTTTGCCGGCATCGATCTCCTGGCCTCGATCGTCCCGAGCGGCGAAACCGATCGCGAAACCCTTGCCGCAGCGATGGCCGCTGCCGGTCTTCGGGTCGCCCATGACGACACCTGGGCCGATCTTTTCAGCCGCGTGCTCGTCGAAAAGGTCGAACCGCATCTCGGCTTCGGCCGTGCGACGATTCTCGACGAATATCCGACGGCGGAAGCCGCGCTCGCCCGCCCCGCCGCGCGCGACCGTCGCGTTGCCGAACGCTTCGAGCTCTATGCCTGTGGCGTCGAACTTGCGAATGCCTTCGGCGAACTGACCGACGCGGCCGAGCAGCGCCGGCGCTTCGAGATGGAAATGGTCGAAAAGGCCCGCGTCTATGGCGAGACCTATCCGCTCGACGAGGATTTTCTGGCGGCACTCGCGATCATGCCCGAAGCAAGCGGCATTGCGCTCGGCTTCGACCGGCTGGTGATGCTCGCAACCGGGGCGTCGCGCATCGACCAGGTGCTTTGGGCGCCCGTGGCGGAGACACGAGCGTGAACGTTCACCGCCCGATCAAGACCGCACGCGAGTTGGTCGAAACAGGCCTCATCGACAGCGCCAAGGAGGCGGCGGTTGCCACTGTTGCCGAGCGTTATGCCGTCGCGATCAGCCCTGCGATCGCCGGTCTCATCGATCCCAACGACCCCAATGACCCGATTGCCCGCCAGTTCGTGCCCGACGCGGCCGAACTGACGCTGCTGCCTGAAGAGCGCGACGACCCGATCGGGGACAAGCCGCACAGCCCCGTCACCGGCATCATTCACCGCTATCCGGACCGGGTTCTTCTGAAGGCCGTGCATGTCTGCCCGGTCTATTGCCGCTTCTGCTTCCGCCGCGAGATGGTCGGGCCGCAGGGTCTCGGCACGCTGACGCCGGCCGAACTCGATGCTGCGATCGCCTATATCGCCGCGCACGAGGAAATCTGGGAGGTGATCCTCACCGGTGGTGATCCGCTGGTGTTGTCGCCGCGACGGCTCACCGAACTCATGGAACGGCTGAAGCCGATCCCGCATGTGAAGATCGTCCGTTTCCACACGCGCGTTCCGGTGGTCGAGCCGGCACGCATCGACGCCGACCTGATCGCGGCGCTGAAGGCCAGCGGCAAGGCGACCTATGTGGCGCTGCATGCCAACCACCCGCGCGAGCTGACGGACGAGGCGCGTGCTGCCTCTGCCCGACTGATCGATGCCGGCATCGTCATGGTCAGCCAGTCGGTGCTCTTGAGGGGCGTCAACGACGATGCGGAGGTGCTTGCCAGCCTGATGCGCGCCTTCGTCGAGACGCGGATCAAGCCCTATTACCTGCACCACCCGGACCTCGCGCCCGGTACCAGCCATTTCCGCCTGACGATCGAGGAAGGCCAGGCGCTGGTCGCCGCCCTGCGCGGCCGGGTCTCCGGCCTCTGCCAGCCCACCTACATCCTCGACATTCCCGGCGGGCACGGCAAGGCGGTGATCAGCGCTGCCTCGATCGCGGCCGAGGGCGGCGGCTGTTACACGGTCACGGATTTTCGCGGCGGCGAGCACAGCTATCCACCGAAAGCCTGATGACCGCGAGAAATCGCGACTCTCAAATTATTGAAACTTCTTCAAAATAATCAGCTCATGCATTTTTCTTCGCGTCCTGCGAGAAAAATTATCGAGCCCGCGTCACAGCTGTCCGGCGTCGATCGTCAATTGGTCATAAGCAACACAACAACGATGGAGTTGAGACCATGACCGATACCAAAGCCGTCCGCTACGAACAGGAAATCGCCGATGTGCTCGGCGCGCTCGCCGACGTGCACAAGACCATGGACCTGCACGGGCTCGACCGCACGATCCACAATCTCGTGCAACTGCGCGCCTCGCAGATCAACCGCTGCGGCTTCTGCGTGAAGATGCACACCAAGGAATCCCGCGCCGAGGGCGAGAGCAACGAGCGGCTCGACCGCATCATCGTCTGGGACCAGGTCAGTGATTTCACCCCGCGTGAGAAGGCAGCCCTTGCCTGGACCGAGGCACTGACCGAACTGGAACCGCGCACCGATTTTGCGCCGCTTCGCGCCGAGCTGCGCCAGCATTTCAGCGAAAAGGAGATCAGCGTCATCACCGCGACGGTGGCGATGATCAACCTTTGGAACCGCATCCAGATTTCGAGGCACTGACATGAAAGACCGGCAGCACATGCAGATCTTCGAGGAGGGGCGCCCGCGCCTCCTCGGTCTTGCCTACCGCATTCTCGGCTCGCGTGCCGATGCGGAAGATGCGGTGCAGGACACGTTCCTGAAATGGCAGGAGGTCGACCGGGCATCGATCGACACGCCGGCGGCATGGCTGACGACGGCCTGCACCCGCCGCTGCCTCGACCTCCTGAAAGCGGCGCACCGCAAGCGCGTCGACTATGTCGGCGCATGCTGCCCGAGCCGATCCATACGGCGAGCGACGACAATGCCGAGGAGAAGCTGGCGCTGACCTCCTCGCTCACCACCGCGTTCCTTTTGATGCTCGAACGGCTGACGCCGAAGGAGCGCGCCGCATATCTGCTGCACGAGATCTTCGGCCAGCCCTATGAGGAAGTGGCCGAAACGCTCGACATGCAGGAAACCGCCGCGCGCAAGCTGGTGTCGCGCGCCAAGACCAACATCGGGCTGGAGAAGGCCCGGCACCAGACGCCGCGCGAACGACAGGACGAACTGCTTTCGGCCTTTCACACGGCGATCCACGGCGGCAATGTTACCGGGCTCTCGGCCCTGCTTTCGGCCGATGTGAAGCTGACGGCCGACGGCGGCGGCAAGGTGGCGACCGTGCTCGGCGTGCTCGCCGGCAAGGAAACGGTGCTCGCCTTCATCGTAGACCGGCTTACCGAATACTGGTCGCACTACGTTTGGGAAATCGGCGACATCAATGGCGGCCGCGGCATCGTGCTTCGGGACGAAGCGAAAAACGAGATCGCGGCAACCGTCGCCTTCGGCTATGACGGCGACGGAAACGTCAACGACATCTTCATCATGCGCAACCCGGAAAAGCTCACGCGTTTCGGCGAGGCTGCGCTCCACTGATACTGGCGGCTTCGCCTTTGCAAACGTGATCCTCCCCACCGGCGAGGCCGGTCGCACGTTTACGGCGATACCCCTGCATGAGGTACTGACATGCTCGAAAAAACATCCGCTCCTCCCCATCAGGAAACCGGCTGGCGCGCGCTTTTGACCGGCGGCAACGCCGTGCATTCGCTGGTGCTCAGCGGTGGCGTCGCGCTGCACGCGCTCAACATCTATGTCGTGACGACGATCATGCCGTCGATCGTGCGCGAGATCGGCGGGCTCGAATATTACGCCTGGAGCACGACCGTCTTCGTCGCCGCCTCGATCCTCGGCGCGGCCCTGTCGGCCCGGCTGCTTGGTGTCGTCGGCGCCGGCGGCGCCTATGCGATCGGTGCGCTCGTCTTCGGCCTGGGCACGCTCCTCTGCGCCGCAGCCCCCTCGATGGCGATGCTGCTTGCCGGCCGCGCGATCCAGGGCTTTGGCGGCGGGCTGCTCTATGCGCTTGCCTATGGCGTGATCCGCGAGGTCTTCCGGCCGGAACTGTGGACCCGCGCCATCGGCCTGATTTCGGCCACCTGGGGCACGGCGACACTTGTCGGCCCGGCGATCGGCGGCATGTTCGCCGAGTTTTCCACCTGGCGCGTCGCCTTCTGGTCGCTCTTGCCGCTGACGGCGTTGCTGGCGACGCTCGCCTTCTCGACCTTGCCGCGCAAGGCTGCCGGCGAGAGCGGGCGCACACCGCTTCCCTTGGTGCAACTGGCGCTGCTCGTCGCCATCGTGCTAGCGCTTTCCGTCGCCAGCACGCTGACCACGGCGGCGGAGCAGGTAGGCTGCGTCGGCGCCGCGATCCTCATGTTCCTGGCGCTGCTCGTCGTCGAGAAGCGGGCGACCGGCAAATTGCTCCCCTCCGGCAGTTTCACCCCGGCCTCCCCGCTGGCAGCCCTTTATGCTACGATCACCCTGCTGATGGTCGGCCTGCAGCCGGAAATCTATGTGCCGTACCTCTTGCAGGAGTTGCACGGCTTGTCGCCGCTGGTCGCCGTCTACATTGCGGCGCTGATGTCGATCGGCTGGACCGCCGGGTCGATGACAAGCGCGCACTGGCACGGCGAAAGGGCGAAGCAGACGATCTTTGCCGGCCCGGCCTTCGGCTTTGCCGGCCTGGCACTGATTGCGCTGTTCATGCCGATGGCAGGCTCGGAATTCATGGTGATCGCCGCGCCGCTCAGCATCGGCATAATGGCGGTCGGTTTCGGCATGGGCTTTGCCTGGCCGCACATTGTGACGGCCGTCTATGAATTTGCGCCGGAGGGCGAAGCGGAGAAGGCGTCGAGCTCGATTACCACGGTCCAACTCTTCGCCGCAGCGCTCGGCGCGGCGCTTGCCGGGCTGACTGCCAATCTCGCCGGCATCGAAACGCCGTCGACGGAAGGCGTGGCAACGGCGACGCGCTGGCTCTTCTGGCTGTTTGCGCTGATGCCGGCGCTGGCCGTGCTGACAGCCGGGCGTGTCTGGCGGGCGCGCCGAACGGCGATATAGGCGCCTTTGCGGGCCTTCTCCGGGGTGGAGGGCCTGCAAAATGCAAGTTGTGCGGCGGGGTGCGCAACGCCCTTGGGAGGAGAGGATGGAAGCCGAGGAGATCGGCCTTCATGGCGTACGGGAGACCTTGCTGGTCACGCTCCAGGCCAAAGCCGCAGAGAGCGTGTTCCCGGATTCCCTGCTCAACGATCACTTTGCCGCCGATCTGATGCGGCGGCTCGCCGGCAGGCCGAAACCACCCGATGCCGGCCACGACATGACCATCGGCATTGCCGTGCGCGCCCATATGCTCGACCGCTGGACGCGCCTCTTTATCGGGCGCCACCCGGACGCAATCGTGCTCAACCTCGGCTGCGGTCTCGACACCCGCGTGCTGCGGCTCGATCCGCCCGCGTCCATCGGCTGGTTCGACGTCGACTTTCCCGATGTGATCGCCTTGCGGCGACAGTTCTTCCCGGAGCGCCGGGGCGCAACCATGATCGCGTCCTCCATCACAGAAAGAGGCTGGATCGACCTCGTTCCGGCGGATCGCCCGGCGATTGTCGTCGCCGAGGGCGTATTTCCCTATCTTTCCGAACAGGATGTCCGCGACCTTCTGCGGCGCTTGACCTCCTGTCTTGCCGGCGGGGAAATCGTCTTCGACGCCTACAGCCATCTCGGTATCGAGCTTTTGCGGCTCAGCCCATCGCTGCGGGCAACGGGGGCTGAGCTTCGCTGGGGACTGGAAAACGCGCAAGCGCTGGAACGCGACGTGCCCGGGCTGACGTTGCTCGACGAGATCAGCGAGTATGATTCGGGCCAGGTCGCGCGCCTGTCGCCATTGGCGCGCATAGCGGCGCATGTCGTCAGTGCCCTGCCGATGCTGCGCCGGATGGGCCGCCTGTTGCGCTACCGCTTCTAGCCCGACGAAAATGAAAAAGGGCCGCGCCTTTCGGCGCAGCCCTTTCATTACAAGCCGTCGATTTCGACCGATCAGGCCTTGATCGGCGCGATCGAGATTTCGACGCGGCGGTTCTGCGCGCGGCCGGCTTCGCTGCCGTTGGACGCGATCGGACGCTCCTTGCCGTAGCCCATGGCCGACATGCGGCGCTGGTCGACGCCCTGACCAGCGAGATAGTTGGCGACCGAAGCGGCACGGCGCTCGGAAAGGCCCTGGTTGTACGAGGCGCTGCCGGTCGCGTCCGTGTGGCCGTCGACATCGATCATCGTCTTGTTGAACTTGCGCAGCACGATCGCCACCGAGTTCAGCGTGTCGTAGAAGGCCGGGATCACCTGGTCGCGGTCGGTCGCGAACGTGATGTTGGACGGCATGTTGAGGATGATGCGGTCGCCGGCGCGGGTGACCGATACGCCGGTGCCCTGCAGCTGGGCGCGCAGTTCGGCTTCCTGGTTGTCCATGTAGTTGCCGATCAGGCCGCCACCGAGACCGCCGATCGCGGCGCCGACGAGGGCCGAGTCACGCCGTCCTGCAGCACTGCCGCCAACCAGCAGACCGGTTGCCGCGCCGAGGCCTGCGCCGATCAGCGCGCCACCGGCGGTGTTCGACATCTTCTGCTCGCCCGTATAGGGATCGGTGGTGGTGCATCCCGAAAGATAGATGGCCGCGACAGCCAGAATGGCGCATTTCTTGATCATGGAATCAGTTGTCCCCATTGGTGCTCGAAGTTGCTTCATACTAGCGATTGCGGCAGGAAGATGAAGAGGCGTCCCATTCACGCCACGGTTTGCCGGCAAATCCCGCTTCTCCAGCGGCCGGCGTGGCCATCAGGGCACACAATAACCGATCCTTCACACGCTCTTGATAGGACGGGCATCCAAGAAAAGAGAGGCAAGCTCCAATGGCAATCGAGTTCGGCGACACGCAACGCAGTCTCAGCGACACGCTCAACGGCATGATTGCCTCGATCCGCGGCGAGACGATCACGCTGCGCGAACTGATGACCGAAATCGGCGAACAGGGCTTCCTGCTGCTGTGCGCCCTGCTGACGCTGCCGTTTCTGCTGCCGGTGTCGATCCCGGGCGTCAGCACCGTCTTCGGCGCGGCGATCATCCTGATTTCCGTATCGGTCACGCTCAACCGACTGCCATGGATGCCGCAGCGCATTCTCGATCGCCGGATCGAAACCGAGAAGCTGGTGCCGACCCTGCAAAAAGGCGCGGATATCGTTTCCAAGCTCGACCGCTATGTCCGGCCGCGTCTCGGCTTCCTGACGCAGGGCGCGCTGATGAACCGCTTCAACGGCCTGATGATCATGGCCGGCGGCATCCTGCTGATGTTCCCGCTTGGGCTCATCCCGCTGTCGAACACGCTGCCGGGGATCGCGATCCTGCTTCTCTCGCTCGGTATCATCCAGCGCGACGGGCTGATGGTGGCCGGCGGCTATCTCTTCCTCGTCGCGACGACGGTCTATTTCACCGTGCTTGCCTATATGGCCTTTGCCGCCGGCCAGGGCCTGTCGACGTTCTTCGTTTCCTGACGCGCGTTCGCATCGGAAGCATGGATCGGCCCGGCTGACCGCCGGGCCTTTTTCGTTCCAGCCCTCTGTTACACCTAATTCCGGACGGAAAACCGCTGCAACGTTTGCTGGAACGGCCCTAGGCAGCCAGCCCGCCGAAGGCGCGGTAGCTGGCGAAATCGGTACGGATGCCGAGCGTCTTCATCAGCGCCTCGCGATCGAGGCCGAGCTGGCGGTCGAACTCGATCAGCGCGGCTGCGACCTTGGGCGCGACGTCGGCACTCGCGAATTCGATCATGGTGATGAAATCGAACTGGCCGGGACCAGCATGCTGCTCCAGGAACAGGTCTTTCACATAACCATCCTGCTTGCGAATGACGGCCAGCGTCTTGTCGACCAGTTCGACGAATTGCGGCCGGGCTTCCGCCGGCACGGTGTATTTGTTGATGCGGTAAAGCGGCGCCACGCTATTTGACCGACTGCTCATAGCTCTTTTCCTCTGATCTCTTTTGAACGAGAGTAGTCGTACGACCTCAAGTAAAGTTGAGGTCAATAGCGGCAAGCGCATTTTTCCGAATGCTGACCTTTAGCCAGAAATACCCTTCAGCACATTGGCGACGTTGAGGCCGATTTCCGGTACGCCGTAGCCGCCCTCCATGCAGACGACGACCGGCAGGCCGGTGCGCTGCAGCGCCTCGCCCATGCGCAGATAATCTTCGGATTTCAGTCGGAAGAACGAGATCGGATCGCGCTCGAAGGTATCGACGCCGAGCGAGACGACCAGGGCCTCGGCACCGAAGGCCTCGATGCGCGAGAGCGCATCGGCCATGGCCGCCGACCAGGCGTCAAACAGCGTACCGCGCGGCAGCGGGTAGTTCTTCGTCGTGCCGAGCCCGGCGCCGGCGCCCTCCTCGTCGGCAAAGCCGAGGAAATGCGGAAAGGCCTCGACGGGGTCGCCATGCAGCGAGGCGAAGTAGACGTCGCCGCGCTCGTAGAAAATATCCTGGGTGCCGTTGCCATGGTGGAAATCGACGTCGAGCACGGCGACCTTCCGGGCACCATGATCCCTTAGGCGCTGGGCGGCGCAGGCGGCATTGTTGATGAAGGAATAGCCGCCATAGAGATCGATCGCCGCATGATGGCCGGGCGGGCGGCAGAGCGCGAAGGCGGCACGGTTGCCGGCATGGATGTGGTCGGCGGCCGAGATGGCACAATCCATCGCGGCGCGGGCGGCCGCATAGGTGCCCTCGGTGATCGCCGTTTCCGCCGCGAAGGAATAGTAGCCGAGCGCGCCGTCGATGTCCCTCGGCGGATGCTGGCGCATGCGCCGCGCCGGAAAGCAGGCCGGGATCGCCTCGCCGCGGTAGCCATCGGCAACCCAGCGGGACCAGGCGATTTCGAGAAAGTCGAGATAATCGGGCGCATGCAGCTTGAGCGCGACATCGAGACCGTGACGTTCCGGTGCCACGACATCGTGGAAGCCGGCTTCTTTGACCGCCGCCAGAATCCACTCGGCGCGAAACGGCGCCTCGAAAGGCGGCACAAGTTCGCCGCCGAAAAGCTCGGTCTTGGCGTCACGGAGCTTGTGGTCTTCGGTGTAACAAATGCGCATGGGGATGTCCTGAAGAGGCTACAGATGGTGCCGGTACCCTACCCGTGGTTTCAGACTTGGCAACCTTGGTGGATGCCCCTCATCCGGCCTGCCGGCCACCTTCTCCCCGCAAGCGGGGCGAAGGAGACGCGCGGCACCCGCTCGGCCACAGTGTACGCTCGCGGGTTCTCCGATCAGGCGTGAAACGGTCAGCCCGCACCTCGCGCATGTCCCCTCTCCCCGCGAGCGGGGAGAGGGTTAGTCCTCGGGTTTAACCCGAGGAGAGGGGCAATCGCGAGCCGCGACAAATGCCACTAAGCCGCAATCCGCTTGTAAAAGAACGTCGTGGCGCACAGGCCGCCCTCCGGCCACATGGCGTAATCCGGGATGACGCCGACGCGCTCCCAGCCGAGGCGCGGATAGATCGCCTCGGCATCGCTGCCGGTCGCTGTGTCGAGCACCAGCAGTGTCTTGCCGCGGGTGGCGGCTTCGCGCTCGACCGCGTCCATCAGCCGGCGCGCCAGGCCCTTGCCGCGGGCGTCGCGATGCACCAGCAGCTTCTTCAGGTCGCCGCGATGCGGCTGGTTCGGCATCTGCGCGACGCCGACCTGCACGGTGCCAAAGATGCGGCCGGCAACCTCGGCAACCATCAGCAGCGTCTCACCGCCGGCAACCGCCTCCGCGACGCCGCGCCAGTAGGCGAGTGCCGCTTCCGGCGGATAGGGCTGCATGAAACCGACCGAGGCGCCGCCCTCGACGCAATCGGATAGCACCTCGGCAAGCGCCGGGATGGCGTCGCGGGTCTGGGCTTCATCGAGCAGGCGGATCTGAATGTCGGACATGGTCAAACCTTGGTGCGGCAGAGGATGACGGCATAGTGAGCCGGCTCATCGTGGGGGTTGTGGAAGATGTGGCCCGCCTCCAGCCCCATGAACAGGCAGTCGCCTGGCTCGAGCGAATGGAAGCCGGATGCAGTCGTCATTTCGAGCCGCCCGGAAAACAGCCAGAGATGCTGGGTGATGCCGCGATCGGAGGGTTGCCGCTCGAAGACGACGCGGGCACCGGGCGGAAACTCGACCTCGACGATATCGATCGGCGAGCCAAGACCGTCCGGGGAGACGGAGCGGCGCAGATAGCCGGATTCCGGATCGCGCCAGAGTCGCTGATCGGCGCGCCTGGCAAGCGGTGATGCCTCCTCGGCTTCGAAGGCAAAGAGCGCGGAAAGGGTCGTCGAGAGCGCGCTGCAAAGCTTGGCAAGAAGCTGGGCGGTCGGGCTCGCCTCGCCGCGCTCGATGCGCGAGATCATCGCCCGGCTGACGCCGGAGCTTGAGGCGAGCTCGTCGAGCGTCAGGTTCTGTTGCGTCCGCAGCGTGCGGATGCGCTCGCCAATGGCATGTTCGAGAGGGTCGGTGACGTTTTCCATTATTTGAGATTGCATTTCTCATATAGTGGAGTCAAGACTACGAAAGACTGAAAATACGGGCATGCGATGCCGCATTGGCGACAGCGCGACACGGGTGTTTCGGTTATGGTGGCGGCTTCGGACGCAGAAACGAGAAAAGCTTTCACTTCAATACTTTAGACGGCCCTCATCCATCACGCCAGCGCACCCGCACGGGCGGCCTCCATCGACAGGTTGGACATGACCAAGCAGCCCTCCTCGCTGACCTCGATCGCCAGTATCGTCGCCTCGATGACGGCGGTCGCGATCGGCAACGGCATGATGCTCGCCTATGTGCCCTTCGCGCTGACGCGCTCGGACGCGCCGGACTGGGTGCCGGGGGCTGCTGTCACGATGATTGCCTTTGGCGGACTGATCGGCTGCGTCATCGCCGGGCCGATGATCCGCCGGGTCGGCCATGCGCGCGCCTTCTCGTGCTCGATGGCGCTCGTCATTCTCTCGGCGCTGACGATTGCGCTTGGCATGCACCCGCTTCTGTGGGTGCTTGCGCGCGGCCTCTACGGCGCGTCCGGCAACACCAATTTCATCATCGCCCAGAGCTGGCTCAACCATGCGAGCGAAAACCACTGGCGCGGCAAGGCGATGGCGCTGTTCTACATGGCCTATGTCATCGGGCTCGGCACGGGCGCCTGGCTGTTCGGGCAGATCCCGGCGGACGGCAACCTGCCGCCGCTCGTCACCATCTTCTTCACCGCCCTTGCCCTTCTGCCGATCGGGCTCACCCGCCTGCCGACGCCACCACCGCCGGCCAAGGTCAGCATCGACATCCCGATGGTCTGGCGCAATTCGCCCGTCGCCTTCATCGGCGTGCTCGCCGCCGGCGGCCTTTCGATGGTGGTGCAGGGCTTCACGCCGATCTATGCGGCCGCCAACAATGTCAGCCAGGGCGATGTCGCCAACCTGATGTTCGTCATGCAGTTCGGCCTCATCGCCATCCAGTACCCGATGGGAACGCTGTCGGACCGTATCGACCGGCGCCTGGTGCTGATCGGCACGTGCCTGCTGATCCTTGCTGCCGGCTTTTTCGCGCTGTCGGCCTCCTTCAGCAATCTGCTCCTGCTCATGCTGGTCTTTGCGTTGTTCGCCGGTGCGGTCGAGACCGTCTATTCGATCGCCAATGCGCATGCCAACGACCGCACGGATCCCGCCGATTTCGTCCCGCTTGCCAGCACCATGCTGGTCGCCTGGTCGATCGCCGCGACCGCCGTGCCGATGCTGGTAACGCTGCTGACACCGGTGTTCGGGCAGCGCACGTTCATATATGCGGCGATGGTCGTTGCCGCCCTTTATGCCTTCTTCGTGCTGCTCAGGTTGCGCAAGCGCGATGAGGTGCCGGCGGCCGAGCGCGAGAGCTTCGAGATCAGGAGTGCGCAGGTGCCCAATGCCGGCGCGCTCGTCGATGCGGAGGCGAGTGCCGAATAGCCTGATTTATAGTGAACGAAGCCTTCATTTCCCGCTTTGCGGCGGTTGAAGGCACTGCTATATGCGGCCCATGAGCACAACATCTTCGAAGACGCCCCTTTCGCATATCCGCAACTTCTCGATCGTGGCCCACATCGACCACGGCAAGTCGACGCTTGCCGACCGGCTGATCCAGTCCACCGGCGGCCTCGCCGAGCGCGAGATGTCCGAGCAGGTGCTCGACAGCATGGATATCGAGCGCGAGCGCGGCATCACCATCAAGGCCCAGACGGTGCGCCTGCACTACAAGGCCAATGATGGCGAAACCTATGTGCTGAACCTGATCGACACCCCCGGCCACGTCGACTTCGCCTACGAAGTCTCGCGCTCGCTGTCGGCCTGCGAAGGCTCGCTGCTCGTCGTCGACGCGTCTCAAGGGGTGGAAGCCCAGACGCTCGCCAACGTTTACCAGGCGATCGACAACAACCACGAACTCGTCACCGTGCTCAACAAGATCGACCTGCCGGCGGCCGAACCGGACCGCATCAAGGAGCAGATCGAGGAAGTGATCGGCATCGACGCGTCCGACGCCGTGCTGATTTCGGCCAAGACCGGCCTCGGCATCCCTAATGTGCTCGAAGCGATCGTCACCAAGCTGCCGGCGCCGAAGAGCGACGGCGGCGATGCGGCACCCTTGAAGGCCCTGCTCGTCGACAGCTGGTACGACACCTATCTCGGCGTCATGGTTCTCGTGCGCATCATCGACGGCACGCTCAAGAAGGGCATGACCATCCGCATGATGGGTACCGACGCCAAGTACACGATCGAACGCGTCGGCGTGCTGACGCCGAAAATGGTGGCGATGGATGCGCTCGGCCCAGGCGAGATCGGCTTCATCACCGCTTCGATCAAGGAAGTGGCCGATACCCGCGTCGGCGATACCATCACCGAGGACAAGCGTCCGACCGCAACCGCACTGCCGGGCTTCAAGCCGGCGCAGCCGGTGGTCTTCTGCGGCCTCTTCCCGGTCGATGCCGCGGACTTCGAGGATCTGCGCTCGGCAATGGGCAAGCTGCGCCTCAACGACGCCTCGTTCTCGTTCGAGATGGAATCCTCGGCAGCACTCGGCTTCGGCTTCCGTTGCGGCTTCCTCGGGCTGCTGCACCTCGAAATCATCCAGGAGCGCCTCGAGCGCGAGTTCGACCTCGACCTGATCGCGACCGCGCCTTCGGTCGTCTACAAGCTGTTCATGACCGACGGCTCGGAACGCGAACTGCACAACCCGGCCGACATGCCCGACGTCGTCAAGATCGCCGAGATCCATGAGCCGTGGATCCGCGCGACGATCCTGACGCCCGACGATTATCTCGGCGGCATCCTGAAGCTCTGCCAGGACCGCCGCGGCATCCAGATCGAGCTGACCTATGTCGGCACCCGCGCGATGCTGACCTACGACCTGCCGCTCAACGAAGTCGTCTTCGATTTCTACGACCGCCTGAAGTCGATCTCCAAGGGCTACGCCTCGTTCGACTACCAGATCACCGACCACAAGGAAGGCAACCTTGTGAAGATGTCGATCCTCGTCAACGGCGAGCCGGTCGACGCATTGTCGATGATGGTGCACCGGATGGCTGCCGAAAAGCGCGGCCGCGAAATGTGCGAGAAGCTCAAGGAGCTGATCCCGAAGCACATGTTCAAGATCCCGATCCAGGCGGCGATCGGCGGCAACGTCATTGCCCGCGAAACCATCTCGGCGCTGCGCAAGGACGTGACGGCCAAGTGCTACGGCGGCGACGCCACCCGCAAGCGCAAGCTCTTGGAAAAGCAGAAGGCCGGCAAGAAGCGCATGCGCCAGTTCGGCAAGGTGGAGATCCCGCAGGAGGCCTTCATCGCCGCCCTCAAGATGGGCGACGAGTAAGCGGCAGCGCCGCATGTTTCAACGATTGAAAGGGCGGCCCTCGGGTCGCCCTTTTTGGTTTGTGAAGGTGAGGCGATGCTGGAGCAGCACCATTGGTCGCACGCAGGTCTGGTTTCCCGGACTAGCTACTCCGTTCTTTTACTCACAGTGACGTGCCACCCCATCTATTCCGGCAGCTTCTTCGGCAGCCAGAGCCAGGCGATGATGCCCAATGCGAGCAGTGACAGTGCACCAACGCCGGCCGCGATGTGAAGGCCGGTGAGGAAGGCTTCCTTGGCCTGCAGCACCGTTTCTGGCGACAGACCCGGGTTATCGAGGGTTTCGTTGAGCGTGCCGGCCACGCCTGGGCCGAGCAGCCGGAAGCTGAGTGCCGCCAGCGAGCCTAAAAGCGTGATACCGAGCGCATTGCCGAGCTCGTTGCTGGTCTCGGCGATCGAACCCGCGGCACCGGCGCGTTCGGCGGGCACGGCCGACACGGCGATCTCGGCGACGAGGCTGAAGGAGAGGCCGTAGCCTATGCCCGCAACCACTGTCGAGGTGATGAGGGCTGCCACGCCCGCCTCCGTGCCCGTGAAGAGCAGCAGAAAGAGACCGGCCGCGATCAGGAAATGCGTCGCGACAAGCGCCTTCTTACGCCCGACCACATCGACGATGCGCGCCGTCCCGACGCAGGTCGCCATCAGTACGACGGCGCCGGGCAAGGTCAAAAGTGCCGCGGTAAAAACATCAAAGCCCAGGACCGATTGCAGATAGATGCCCGAGAGGTATCCGACGGCGGACCAGACGATCAGCGGCACGAGGCCGGTGAGAATGGCGATGGAAAAGATGCGGTCGCGAAACAGGCCGAGGTCGAGCAGCGGATAGGCGATCCGCGTTTGCCGGCGAAGGAACAGTACGATGGCGAGGACGCCAACGATCCCCGAAAGCGTCTGGAGCGGCGTGAAGCCGTAGGCGGCTGCGGTCTTGAGCGAATAGGTGGTGAGCAGGATACCGGCAAAGGACAGGACGAGGCTTGGCAGGTCGATGCGGCCATAGGTCGTGGAGCGCACTTCGCGAAGAAGGATCGGTGCGGCGATGAGGAAGCCGAGCACGACAGGAACATTGATCAGGAACACCACGCCCCAGTCGAGCCGCTGCAACAAAATGCCGCCGATCACCGGACCGATGGCGAAGCCGGCCGCAAAGGTGGCGGCGAAGATGCCGATCGCCTGCGCCCGCAGTCGCGGATCCGGAAACAGCGCACTGACGATTGCCAGCCCCGAGGGCAGCAATGTCGCGCCGCCGAGCCCCATCAGCGCCCGGGAAGCAATCAACGCCATGGGCGACTGCGCATAGGCCGCACCGAGCGATCCTGCACCAAAGATCACCGCACCGATCATGATCAGCTTCAACCGCCCGTAGCGATCGCCGATATTGCCGAAGGCAATCAGCAGCGAACCGACGACGAAACCGTAGATATCGAGGATCCAAAGCGCCTGGTCGGCGGTGGGCAAGAGGGCCGAAGTCACGCGCGGCATGGCGAGATAGAGGATGGAGCCGTCCATGGCCACGATGAGGACCAGCGGCAGCACGGCGATGAGGCCGAGCCATGCGCTTCGGCCTTGGGAGTGAGGGAGTGAGACGTCAGTCATTGGGCACGAATCCTTTGCCAACGGCACGCGTGCGCATGCCGTTTCGGCCGCCAGCCGTCAGGCAGGCGGATGGTTGCGATGGGAGAGTTTATTCTATATACTTCAGGTAAGTTACTTTTGGTATATAGCGATGTCAAGCGCAATGGAAAAGAACCCGGCCGCCGCGAAGCGTGTTCGCCTGAGCCGCGAGCAGCGGCTAAACCAACTCATAGACGTGGCGTGGAGCCTCGTTCGTGACGAAGGCACCGACGCGCTGACGCTGCCGCGTCTGGCCGAGGCAGCAGCGGTCGCCAAGCCGGTGGTCTACGATCACTTCGGTACCCGCAACGGGCTGCTCGCGGCGCTCTACCAGGATTTTGATGCGCGTCAGACCGTGGTGATGGATGCTGCGATTGCCGCGAGCGAACCGACACTTCAGGGAACCGCCAGGAACATTGCCGCGTCTTACGTCGAGTGCGTGCTGGCACAGGGCCGCGAGATCCCCGGCGTGCTGGCAGCGCTCGCCGGCTCGCCCGAGCTTGCGAGCGTCAAACGCACCTATCAGCTGATTTACATCGAGAAGTGCCGGAAGGTGCTGAGCCCGTTCACGGGAGAGAAGCGCATCGCGGCGGCCGCGTTCTGGGCGATGCTCGGCGCCGCCGATGGCCTCTCCAACGCCGCAGCGACGGGAGACATCACGGCCGACGAGGCGCGGGACGAACTTTGTGAGACGATCCTGGCCATGGTGGAGCGAAGCGTCGGGCCGGCGTGACGTCGGTTCGTGATTGTTCGGGCCTGGATCCTCGGATCAAGTCCAAGGATCGAATTGGGAGAGTACCGAAAGGTCTGGCGGCAGCGTCCGCCTCACCCCTCTGAAAGCAGGAATCGTTTCGAGATACGGTCCACCGGCCTCCCGTCCGCAAGCGGCACGGCCTTGTCGACCTTGTAGTCGACGAAGCCCATCTTGCCGTAATACGTAAGCCCGCCGGTATTGTCGGCGCGGATGGTGGCGTTGAGGGCGCTGAGGCCGATCGAACGGGCATGGTCGCAGGTCGCCTTGAAGAGCGCCGTACCGGCGCCGGGCACCTTGTTGCCGGGGCGCGAGAAAGTGCCGATGTCGGCCCAGTCCTCTGGTATCCCGTCCCACTGGTCGAGCGCCTGGAAGGCGCAGGGCTCACCCACCTCGTCCTCGGCGACGAAGCAGCTGACGAAGCCGGGACCGGCGAGATAATGCGCCACGAAGCTCTCCGGCGTGAACGGCGTCTGATGGGCGGTGGTGCCGCCGATCGCGATGATCTCGTTGAGGAAAGCGCACAATGCCGGTGCATCGTCCGGCCGCGCCGGGCGCACACGGATCGTCTTCACGTCATTCGCCATCAAAAATCGTCCTTCTAAAAACGTCTTAAGTGGTCCGTCGGCGGAGCGGGCGCGCCGGGTTGCCGGCGACCACGGCGCCAGCCGCCACGTCCTTCGTCACCACCGAGCCCGCGCCAACGATGGCGCCCTCGCCGATCGTCACGCCGCCAAGAATGATCGCCCCACCGCCGACCCAGACATCTGCGCCTATCGTCACCGGCTTGGCGACTTCGAGACCCTGGCCACGAAGCACGGCATCCCTGTGGTGCTCGGCGCAATAGATCTGCACGTTCGGCCCCAGCATCGTCCCTGCGCCGATCGTCACGCGACCGCTGTCGAGGATGGTACAGCCGGCATTGAGATAGACGCGGGCGCCAAGGTGGATGTTGATGCCGTAGGAGCAATGGAACGGCGCCTCGATGACGACGTCATCGGCAACGGCACCGAACAGCGCCCGCAGCGCCGACGCCATGTTTCCACGCTCCACCGGCGGCATGGTGTTGTGCTGATGGACCGCAATGCGGGCCGTTCTCCGAAGCGCCTCGAGTTCGTCGACGAGGCAGGAGTACCATTCTCCGGCTGCCATCTTGTCGCGTTCGCTGGTTGTCACGCTTATGCTTTCGCTTCCGCGACCGCGCGCCGCGCCAGGCTTTCCGGCGGCCACATCGTCTTCATGTCGTAGTAGACCTCGAAGGCCGGCGCGCCGCCCTCGAGCGACAGCCACTGAACCTTGGAGCGGGTGAAGATATGCGCATCCGGCGGGAAGTCCGACGGGTGGTCGAGGCTTGCGATCCGGACGAACGAAAGCCAGCCGCGCCGGCCGTAGTCGCTCCAGAGCGCCGTCTGGCATTCGGCGCAACGGTAGACGTCATGCGGGCGACCGCTGTCCGTCGGAAGCGTGACGACGACCGGCTCGCCTCCGGTAAGTTCGATATTGTCACGCTCGATCACGCCGTTGACGACGAAGGCGCTGCCGACCTGACGCTGGCAATCGCTGCAATGGCAGCAATTGACGAACATCGGCGCTGCCTTCAACCGATAGCGGATCCTGCCGCAGAAGCAGCCGCCGTTTGGTGCATCGCTCATCCGCTAATCTCCTCCAACGCCGGTTCCTCATTTGCCGCGCTGCCCTGCTGGCGGATGATCGTCGCGACCCAGGCGCGGGCAAGAGCCAGGCCCGCGGTATCCGCCTGCCGGCCGTGGCGCGCGGCGTGTTCATGGTAGCGCGCAAGCCAGGTGGGATCGAGCCGCTTGATCGTGTCCGGGAAGGCGCGATTCCAGTCTTCGACGAGGTGCGTGTCCGCCTCGAAATGGAACTGGGTGCCGTAGGCGGCACGGCCGATGCGGAAGGCCTGATGTCGGGTAACGGCGTTTTCGGCGAGATGGACCGCCCCTTCGGGCAGCGTGAAAGTGTCGCCATGCCACTGGAAGATCGGGAAGCGCTCCCCGACGCTGGAAAGGACCGGGTCCTCGCCACCTTCACCGCGCACCTGCACCTCGCACCAGCCGAACTCCTTGGCCTCGCCCAGCAGGTTCCGCCCCCCATAGGCGCGGGCGAGAAGCTGGCTGCCGAGGCAGATCCCGAGCACGGAACGGCCGCTGTCACCGAAGCGGCGCATCAGCGCGGCAAGCTCAGGCAGATAGGGATAGGCGGCATCGTCGAGCGCGCTCTGCTCGCCGCCGAGCACCACAAGCGCGTCGTAGCCTTCCGGTGTTTCGGGAACGGCCTCGCCAAGATAGGCGCGGCGGATCTCGATCTCGGCCTTTGCCTCGCGAAGCGCCGTGCCGACCTGGCCAAGCTCGGTCTTCGCCATGTTTTCAACCACCAGCACACGCATCATCGCATTCCCTTTGCATCGACCGTGGAGATTGACCACGACCGCGGCCACTGTTCAAGAGGCCACATGGCGATGCGATGATGCCGACGGGTCCATGCGGGCCTTGACTTCGGGAGCGAACTTTCCGACCCTTGGGCCATGATTATGCCGATGATTTCTTCTCATTGCTGCTTCCGGGTGTGCCCGATCGCAGGAACCTGACCCCAGCCCGGACGCTTGCGCTCTCCGGGTCAGGGGAGCCTTTCGCGTCGGCAGAAGAAATTTCCGAGCGCGGCTGAACGAGCGCCAATCTCCAGAAAACCTATTCGATTGCGCCCTGTCGTGCGCTTCGATTGAACGTGTCAGGTCCCATCATGGCGGCAACCCGCAAGAAACTTCCCCCGATCATCATCAATGCCGAAGACCACAAGCGGCTGACGGCGCTCGCCTCCTCCGCGCTCGAACGCGTGCCTGATGTGGCCGAAGCGCTGCTCTCCGAACTCGACCGCGCCCGCGTCGGCGCGCCCGGCGCGCTGCCCGCCGATAGCGTGCAGATGGGCTCCACCGTCGCCTTCGAGGCTGACAACGGCTTTGCCAAGCAGGTGACGCTCGTCTATCCCGGCGAGGCCGATATCGAGGCCGGCCGCATCTCCGTGCTGACGCCTGTCGGCGCGGCGCTGATCGGGCTCTCCGTCGGCCAGTCGATCGACTGGCAGGACCGGTCCGGCAAGGTACACCGGATGACCATTCGCAGCGTCACGGCCAAGGAAAGCGCCTGAGCGATCAGCGACGGCAGAAGCCTCGCTGGCAGCCCGACGAAAACGGGGAGGCCGGTTTTCACCGCCTCCCCGTTTGTCCGACCATCGTTCGTTCGATCAGAACTGCTTGCCGAGCTTGGCGTCGACAGACTGGCTGTTGGCGCCGCGGATGGCGAAGAAGAACAGGATCGCTGCCCAGAGGATCGACTTCTCCGCGCCGAAGAGCCCCTCACCCTGGACGATGCCGTGGAAGTAGACGGTGACGAGCAGAACGATCATGCCGGCAAAGGCGGCCGGGCGCGTCAACAGACCGATCGCGATCAGAATGCCGCCGAAGAATTCGGTCGCGGCGAGAAGCGGCGACCAGAAGACGCCCGGATAGAACCCGAGGCCCTCGACCATGCCGATCGCGCCGAAGGGATTGGTGATCTTGCCAAAACCGTGAACCGCGAGCAGAGCGCCGGCGAGCACACGCAACAGCGTCTCGGCGGATGTGTTGAGCGGCAGATAGATCTTTTCCAGCGCCGGCAGGATGGCGCGCGGGCGGGAACTGGAAACGGTGACGTCGGTCATTAAGAGGCCTCTCCGGCGGTTGGGTGCGACAATTTGTGCAATGCCGCATTGTCTCGCCGCGACGCCCGCGCAAAGCAAGCTATCCGCCGATAAAAACATGACTAAATTGGTTGACAATCATGTGAGCGCAGCGTGAGCACGAGCTCCCGGAACGCAGTTGTTTCCAACTGAGGCGACCGCTATGGTCGCCGCCCGAAGCACATCCGAGACACCCGATGGACCAGAAGCCGCGCATCACCATCCTCTACTGCACCCAGTGCAACTGGCTGCTGCGCGCCGGCTGGATGGCGCAGGAACTGCTGCAGACCTTCGGGCAGTCGCTCGGCGAAGTGGCGCTCATTCCCGGCACCGGCGGCAACTTCGAGATCCGCGTCGATGACGCGCTCATCTGGGAGCGCAAGCGGGACGGCGGTTTCCCGGGGCCCAAGGAACTGAAGCAGCGCATCCGCGACATCATCGAGCCGGAGCGCGATCTCGGCCATACGGACAGGAGCTGATCCTGGATTCCGGAATTCTTGCCGGGGTTTTTTCCGCGGCCTTCCTGTCGGCGACGTTGCTCTTCGGGATGTCGGAAGCTGCGATCGTGGCCGCCGCCCTGCATGGCGAAACGAGCCGCCCTGCCCTCTTCATCGCCGCGACATCAGGCAACGTGCTCGGCGCCGTCGTCAATTTTGCGCTCGGGCGTTTCCTGATCCGCTTCGAGGGGCGCCGGTGGTTTCCGGTTTCGCCGGCCAATCGGCAAAAGGCAGAGGCGCTCTTTGCCCGCTACGGCCAGCCGGTGCTGCTTCTTTCCTGGCTGCCGGTCATCGGCGACCCACTGACGCTGGTCGCCGGATTGCTGCGCATGAAGCTGCCGCTGTTCCTGCTGTTCGTCACCATCGGCAAGGCGGCGCGCTATGCGGTCGTGCTCTACCTGACGCCGTAGCCGCCCAACGCAGCTCAGCTGTGAGCGAAGATATCCGTCTCGTCCCAGCCGAGCAGGTCGAGCTTGGAGCGCGTCGGCAGGAACGCGAAGCAGGCATCGGCATGCTCCATGCGACCATCGCGGATGAGGCGCGCCGTCAGCTTGTCGCGCAGCGCATGCAGGTGCAGCACGTCGGAGGCGGCATATTCGAGCTGCGCCTGCGACAGGGTCTCTGCTGCCCAGTCGGACGACTGCTGCTGCTTGGAAATGTCGACGTCGAGCATTTCCTTGAGGTTGTCCTTGAGGCCGTGGCGATCTGTGTAGGTGCGGGCCAGCCGCGAGGCGATCTTGGTGCAGAAGACCGGCGTCGTCGTCACCCCGAAGGTATGGAAGAGGACGGCAATGTCGAAGCGGCCGAAATGGAAGATCTTCTGGCGGGCCGGATCGGCAAGCATGGCGACGAGGTTCGGCGCCTCCTTCTGGCCGGAGGCGATGCGGATAACGTCGGCCGTTCCGTCGCCCGATGACAGCTGCACCACGCAAAGACGATCACGACGGGGGATGAGGCCGAGCGTTTCCGTGTCGATCGCGATCGCGCCTCGATAGCGGTCGGCGTCGGCTGCGGAGATATCGCCTTCATGGAACCGTATTGCATTCGCCATCGAAAATCCCCAGATCAAACGCAGTGACGTGGCCTATAGCGCAAGTTTGGCGTCGGCGATACCGTTGTCACGTTCCGCCCGCCGGCTGCCCTTCGAAAGTCCTGACGATGACGTCTTTTCAACCCGCCCTCGCTCTTTCCACGCTCGCGCTGGCGATCGGGCTGACGGCCGTGCCGGCGCCGGCGCAGACCTATCGGGACCTGCCGGGCGTGCGACAGATGGACCCGTTGAACGGCGGTGGCGACCAAACCGTCTGCGAGCAGACCTTTGTCGACCGCAACTATCCGTTCGAATCGTCAGCCCGCGGCGGCCCCGTCTACGACACGATCTACAATTGCCGCCGTGGCGACGGGCCGGTGTTCCAGGGCAGCGACCTGCCGCCGTCGCTCTATCGGCAGAAGCGTGGCCTCGGTTACTGAGCAAGAGCCCCGCGAGCAGCCGCTCGACCGCAGACAAAGCATCAGGAGAGCCACGCCGCGTGGCGAGTGCCGGATCTGTTCCTGGCCTGACGGCGAAGGCGCGGGCCACCCTCTGACCGCAGCCCCGCGCGTCCGCGCATAGGTCGCTGTAGCGCTTTGAAGTGCCGCGTGTTTTTATCCTTCGACCAACACGATCAAGGGAAACATGCAGTGGGAAGAACCATGCCTGACAACCGGCCGCTTGCGATCAGTGCACCCGCACCACGCACGCTCGATCTCATCTTCACACCGGAAGCCCTCAAGGACCTGCATCGCCGCTACCGCATCGTCGAAGCGGACCCGGAGGATATCGCAAGCCTTGACGACGAGGCACTCGGCAACGCCCGCTACATCATCGGCCAGCCGCCGCTCGACCACGCCACCCTGCAGCGCATGGGCCAGCTGAAAGCCATCCTCAACGTCGAAAGCAACCTGATCAACAACATGCCCTATGAGGTGCTGTTCGAACGCGGCATCCATGTGGTGACCACCGGCCAGGTCTTTGCCGAGCCGGTGGCAGAGCTGGGCCTCGCCATGGCGCTCAACATCGCGCGTGGCGTCGTCGACGCCGACCTTGCTTTCCGCGAGGGGCGCGAACTTTGGGGCGGTGACGGCAACAGCTCGGCACGCCTTCTCTCCGGCGCCGAGATCGGCATCATCGGCTTCGGCGATCTCGGCAAGGCCTTGAACCGCGTACTCTCCGGTTTCCGGGCGAAGATCCGCGTCTTCGACCCCTGGATGCCGGCTTCGATCCTGCGGGAGAACGGCGTCGAACCGGCATCGCTCGACACCGTGCTTGCCAAGAGCGACTTCGTCTTCGTCGTTGCCTCCGTCACCAGCGAGAATGAAGGCTTCCTTGGCGAGAAGGCGTTTGCTCGCATGCGTCCGGGTGCTGCCTTCATTCTGCTCAGTCGTGCCGGCGTCGTCGATTTCGATGCGCTGATCGCCGCCGTCGCGCGCGGCCATATCGTGGCGGCGAGCGACGTCTTTCCGCAGGAGCCCCTGCCGCTCGACCATCCCGTTCGCCGCCTGCCGGGCTTCCTGCGTTCGGCCCATCGCGCCGGCGCACTCGACAGCGCCTTCAAGAAGATGGGCGACATGGTGCTCGAAGACATGGACCTGATGGATCGCGGCCTGCCGCCGATGCGCTGCAAGCGCGCCGAACGCGAAACCGTCGCGCGCATGCGCTCGAAGCCCGTAACGGTGAACTGAGACATCGATTTTTCGCTGCGGATCTCGGCGGGATCGTGCATCCCGCCGGTTAACGTGTTTTATGGGATTCGCATTTAACTTTTCTTGCACATGCGACCGACCTTGCACGTTAAGGTCGTCGCCGAGGCATCGTTACGGAATCAGAGAAACGCGATGGTAGATACGGCGCCCGGCGCTCGACAAGGCAAGACACGCGATGGCTGGAACAGTTCGCTGCGATCGCTGTTCAGCCTCGTCATGGTCGCCATGCTGATCGTCGTTTCCGCGACGCTTGTCGGGCTCGACTACCATCGCTCGCGCAACGCCGCGATCGCCGACGCCGAGGCCAACATGCGCGGCTTCATGGGCCGGCTGGTCGATCGGCTGGGTGTGCTGTCGGGCGATACCTCAGCCCTCGTCAGCCTCGTCTCCTCGGTCGCCAACTCCTTCCTTGTGCCGCCGCCAGAACGCATGGCCGACAAGGTGGCGGTGCTGCGCGAAGGCATCAGCCGGTCGCCGCATATCGATGGGGTCTATGTCGGCTATCCCAACGGCGCCTTCTTCCACATGGTGGACCTCAAGCAGGTTGCATGGCGCATGGCACTCGAGGCGCCGCGGGGTGCCGCCATCGCGGTGCGCTCGATCGAAGTTGATGAAAGCGGCAAGCCGCTGCAGCGCGTCCTCTTCCTCGACAAGGACGGCATGCAATTCTCCGACCGGATCGTGCCTCCTTCGGGCTTCGACCCGCGCACCCGGCCCTGGTATCGCGCGGCCGTCAACGGGAAGGCCGCGGTATCAACAGGCCCTTACGAAAGTGCCACGACCGAAACGCTGGGCATGACGATCTCCCAGGCGCATCGCGGCAATCCTCAGATCGTCATCGGCGCCGACGTCGTCCTCGATACGATTACCGATTTCCTTGCCCGCGAACGGCTGACGACCGGTTCGGTGTCGTTCATCCTCGATGCCGTCGGCCGGCCGATCATCCACTCCGACAGGGTGATGATGCGGCGTATCATGGCGGCCAAGGACAAGGACGCTCCGATCGTGCAGGCCGACAGCGACCCGCTGATCCAGAGCATCCGCCAACATCCACCAGCGCCCGGGAAGGCCGACTTCGTCCAGGTCGGGGACCGCACCTATCTCGTCATGGTGACACCGCTCGAATCCGCGCTGCTTCTCTCCGGCAACCGCGCCGTGGTGGCCGCACCGCTCGACGAATTGATGGCGGACGCCAACAAGACGCTCGTTCAGGGGCTGGCGATTTCCGGGGCCGTGGTAGCCTTGGCGGTACTCGCCTCGCTGGTGCTGGCGCATCTGATTACCAAGGGGCTCAACCAGCTGACCGCCAGCGCCAACCGGCTGCAGGACCTCGACTTCACCACCCCGATCGATGTTTCCTCGCATGTCAGCGAAATCTCGACCCTCGGCGGCGCCATGAATCGGGCCCGCGACGCGATCTTCACCTTTGCGCTCTATGTGCCGAAAGAGCTGGTGCGCAAGGGCATCGAATCCGGACACTTCAGCGGCCGCGCCGCCTGGCGCCAGGAAGTCACCGCGCTCTTCACCGACATCTACGATTTCACGACGCTCAGCGAACGGCATTCGCCCGAGGAGGTGGTGGCGATGCTGTCGGAATATTTCGACATCTTCAGCGAGACGGTCGGCGAGCACGACGGCACGATCATCCAGTTCCTCGGCGATTCGGTCTTTGCCATGTGGAACGCGCCTGCACCGGACGATAAACACGCGGAGAATGCCTGTCGGTGCGCGCTCGCGGTCCAGCAGCGCCTCAGCGTCTTCAACGAAGCACAGCGCAAGAAGGGACTGCCGGAGTTCCGCACGCGCTTCGGCATCCACACCGGCACCGCCGTCGTCGGCAATGTCGGCGCCAAGGAGCGGCTGCAATATACCGCCATGGGCGACACGGTGAACGTCGCCTCGCGCCTCGAGGGCATGAACAAGAACTACGGCACGACGATCATGGCGAGCGGCGCGGTCGTCGCCCATACGGGTGGCGCGATCCACTTCCGGCCGCTTGGCACAGCACAAGCCAAGGGCCGCGCTTCGGCCCTGGAGATCTACGAAGTACTGGGCGCCGAACCGAAAGAGCCGGAAGCTCTCGATGACGAGTCGACGACACGCGACAGTTCGCCGGCCGGCTCCGAGAGCCGCGGATAGGCGTCAGGAACCGAGGCTGCGGCCCTGCCGCGTGACCCAGCGGATGCCTCCGACCACGGCAAAGGCGAGCAGTGGCCAGACGGCCCAGAAGACGCCGCGCCAGGTCAAGAGATTGATGGTGAGAAGCACCAATCCCGAGAGCACCAGCATGCCGATGCTGCGATCCACCCACGAGTTGGCCTTGATCCAGGCAAGGCCGGCCAGGATGGCGAGGCCAAGCAGCGGCCAGACGGACCAAAAGGTTCCGTTCCAGGTCAAAAGGTTGAGAGCGACCAATCCCGCAGCAACGATGCAGAGGACCGGGAGCGATCCGCTCCTGATCGCCGCAATCACGCCCACGGGTTCCGGCTCAGGGCGCGGTTGGGCCGCTTCCGGAGCGGCGGCTTCAACGCGACGGCCGAAGGTTTCGGCGGCAAGGGCCGGACGGGGATCGTCCGTGCCGATCCGCACGGCATAGCTCGGCACGCCGCCATCGATGTTCTTTACCTCAAGAGGTCCCAGAAAATCGAAACCGACAGCGACCTTGTTGCGTACCTGGTCGTACACGGTGTTGGAGATGACGATGCCGCCAGCCGGCGCGGACGCCTGCAGCCTGGCTGCCACGTTGACGCCATCGCCATAGAGATCGTCGCCCTCGGCGATCACGTCGCCGAGATTGATGCCGATGCGAAACAGCATCTGCTCGTCGGCCGCGCATTTCTCGTTGCAGCCCGCAAGTTCGTTCTGCACGTCGATCGCGGTGCGCAGCGCCTCCACGACGCTCGGAAACTCGGCGATCAGCCCATCGCCCCAGGTGTTGACGACACGGCCCTCGTGCGCCTCGATGAGCCGTCCCATGGCATCGCGGTGGCGCTTCAACGTGGCGAGCGTGCCTTCCTCGTCGGCGCGCATCAGCCGCGTGTAGTCCTGGACGTCCGCGGAGAATATGGTCGTCAGCTTGCGACGTGTCTCAGTCATCGCTTCGTCCTCCTCAAAGCCGCCGCCCCGGCGGACGATAACATGGGCGCCGCCCCCCGCTCGGAAAGCCTGCCCTTTCATTGCCGATAGAATATCAATGCTGCCGACCCAAGCTTCAAGGCGCACCGCGCGAAAATATCCCGAGCATGCAACCATACTGGTCGAAAAGTGCGGACTGGAAGGCAGGAAATCGTCGCGGAATCCGGCCACAGGCCAGAAACGAAAAAACCCCGGCGAACCGGGGTTTTTCAAAACCAAATCAAAGATTTGGTTTGGGAATTTGGTGCCCAGAAGAGGACTCGAACCTCCACACCCTTTCGAGTACCAGCACCTGAAGCTGGCGCGTCTACCAATTCCGCCATCTGGGCGACGAGCGGGTGTGTAAAAGGCTCGAGTCGAAGTGTCAACAGGCTTTTTGAAGTTTTCGTGTCGAAGGACAAAAAACTCAGTTCGAGGCGGTTTTTGCCCAATGTCGGATTGTGGATAGACCGCTCGAAAGCAGCCGCTCGGCCGCCTCCACCGTATCCGCCTCGACATAGCAGCGCATCTCTGGCGCATTTCCGGAGGGGCGGAAGTGAATGATCCGACCGTCGTCGAGCGTCACCCGCAGCCCGTCAATATCGCTGACGCTCGCCGGCTTGCCGATCGGCGCCAGAAATGCGGAGAGGTTTTCGTCACCGCCGCGCAAATAGGCCATCAGTCGGGCGCTGGTTTCGACCGGAAAGTTTTCGAGCCGGTCGCTGACCGCCACGGGAAGGCGATAGGATGCGGCCATCGCCGACAGCGAGAGCTTGGCCTCTGCCGCCGCGGCCAGTGCAGCGACGATCGGCAGGACACAGTCGCGGGTGGGTAGCGGCTGGAGGGTTGCGCCGTTGACGACGAACGGGCTGGCCGTCAGCGTGCCGCCATTGGCCTCAAAGCCGGCGACCTTGGTCGAACCTTCGTCCAGCGCCTGCTGCATTCCAGCGATCACGAAGGGCGACCCGACACGGGTGCGCAGCACAGAGAGCCCTTCCCTGCGCTCCAGGCCGGAATTCGACGTGACCGGCGTAACGGCCCGCGTCGCACCGAGGAAGCCGCAGGCAATCAACCCGAGGAGATCGCCGCGCAACGGCGCGCCGTTCTCGTCCGCGACCAGCGGTCGGTCGCCGTCACCGTCCGCCGATACGATCGCGTCGAGCCGGTGTTCGCGGGCCCACTCCTGAAGCCGTTCGATCGTTTCAGCAGACACAGCTTCGGTGTCGACCGGGATAAAGTGTTCCGAGCGTCCAAGGGCGACGACCTCGGCGCCAAAGAAGGCGATCAGCTCGGCGAGAAGGTCCCGGGCGACGGTGCTGTGCTGGTAGACGCCGACCTTGAGGCCGACAAGCGCTCCGGCGGGCAACAACTGCCGGTTCCGCTCCATGAAAAGCGTGGCTGCGCGGGACTCATGATCCTCACCGATCCCCTGATCCGCGACGGGTGCGACCTGCCCGGCGATTTCATCGGCAATCCGGCTGATGGCGACTTCATCTTCCTTGTCGATCTCGCCGTCCGGCCGATAAAACTTGATGCCGTTGCGATCGGCCGGGATATGGGAGCCGGTGATCATCAGGCCGGCCGCTCCGCATTCGCGGCCGTAGAGCGCAAGCGCCGGCGTCGGCACCGTGCCGCAATCAAAGACGCGCAGCCCTTCGCGCGCAAGCGCCGAGGCGCAGACCGCGGCGATCTCCGGGCTCGAATCGCGAAAATCGCGGGCGATCACGATGGGATCACCCGGCTGGCTGCGTCCGGACGTCAGAAGATAGCGCGCAAACGCGGTCGCGTAGCGAGCCGAAGGCTCACCCTTCAGCTCCTCTGAAAGGCCACGCAGGCCGCTGGTACCAAACTTCAACTGCATCGCATTCTCCGTTGCCCAGCTCCGGAGAAGACAGGGCAAATATTACAGTGACGCGCGGCACGGACCGGCGCATTCTGGACCAGACGATGCACGGACGGAAATCCGGTGGCTCTCCGCTACGCGCTCCTTGCCCGTTGCCATGAATAAACCAAGAAAAGAAAACGTAATACAGACAGGGACACAACCGGAAGGCAGTGCTTTCCGAAAGCGAGGACAAAATGACGGGATTTCGCAATTTCGTTATCGGCTGCAGCTTGGCCGCCGCCTCCCTGATCACCCCCGTCGGACCTGTGCAGGCGATGCCGCTTCAGGCGCCCGACCTTCAGATCAAGGCACAAGGCGACGTCCAGAATGTGCAGTATTACCACCGCCGTTACGGCGGATATGGCGGATACGGCTGGCGCGGCGGTTGGGGAGGCCCCTACTACAGACGCGGATGGGGTAGCCCTTATTATGGCGGCTCCGGCCTGACCTTGTATTTCGGCTCCGGCGGCTACTACGGTAGCGGTTACTATGGCGGAGGTTACTATCCCCGCTACGGCTACTATCCCCGTTACGGCTACTATCGCGACTATCCCCGCCGTTACTACGGCGGCAACTCCTACTATCGCGATCGCTATGTCGGTGGCGGCAATGCCCATGTCAGCTGGTGCCTGTCGCGCTACCGTTCCTACAATCCGGCAACCAACCGGTTCTTAAGCTACGGTGGCGCCTACAAGGTCTGCTATTCGCCTTACCGCTAGAGGCGGTGCGTCCAGTGAACGCGCAAGAGACGCTCTAGCGCCCTGATCGAGGCCCGGCCTGGCCGTGCCGCCTGCGCCCCTTTGGCCCCGCGTCAGCGGGAGGTGGAAGCTTTGCGCGCCATTGCCGGCTCTTGCGTGCTCCAACATCTCGGCAGCGCGAGTTAAACCGGCATTAACCGCGAAGGCCTACCGTTTCGAAACGATCCATCGTGCTGCCAGGATGAAACATGCTGCTTCCGACCCAGCAATCTGCCGCCACCGCGACGACCAATCTGGTCGGCTCGATCCTCAGGGACATCGAGAAGCGGCAGGCGGAGGAAGAGGAAAAGGCCAAGGGCACAAAGGACGACCGGCTCTTAAGGGCGCAGGTCGAGCCCGATGGCGCTCAAAAGGCCGCCAACGAGAAGATTAACGGCTACTTCTTCGATCATGCTCGCAACGACGCCAACAACAACCGCGCCGTGCTCATCCGTGAGGTCGGAAAATTTTTCGGCATCGAGCGCGAAACGTTCAAGTCCGATTCCGCCTTTGCAAGGGAAATCGAGAACCAGCTGAAGCAGCTGGAATCGCCCGCCATTGCGAAAATCGAGGAAGAACTGGGGCTCGACAAGCTCGGACTATCGCTTACGGAGCTGGTCGAGGCGCTCAAGAACCCCCGCGGCCCGGAAAACGACGCACTGAAGGTTGCGCTCGGCGAAACGAGCGACAAGGGGCCTCACAGCGCTGCACAAGCCGCAAATGCCGTCGACCGCCTGAAGAGCGCGACGGAGCCTGCGTCGCCCGAGGAAGCCCAGCTCAACAGCCTGCGCAGCGACCCTACCCGCAGAACCGACAAGCTATCGCTCGACGAAGAGGAACAACAGTTGCGGGCGCTCCAGCTCAAGGACGAGATGGAAGACGTCGCCGACCAGCGCACAGCAGGCGGACCATCCTTGCTGCGCTTCGATGACAACGGCCTCTACAGGCTCGCTGCGCTAGGCCTCTGACGACTTTCGGCGCACGATGCCGAGCCGCGCCATAACCTCCTTGGGTACGCCGTAGCGGCGCACCACATCGCGGCTGTCGCGCAGGCCGCAGATCTCCCGCTGAATGAGAAAGGCCCAGACGGCGTCGGCCGCCTCGTCGAGCACCCGCTCGCGCAGCTCCGCCGCCGCATCTCCCTTTAATGCCGCAAGTGCAGCGAGCGCCTTTTCGACCTTGAGGCCATGCCGGCCGAGCGCATCGGCGCGCTCGGACATCAATTCGTATTCGAGCACGTTGAAGGCGCCAGCCGTCGAGAAGCTCGGGCTTAGGGCTTTTGGGGGACGGACTGTCATCCGAAACTCCTGGCACAGACAGCGTGCGAGCCTGCAGAGCAGGCCCCCTTAAAAGATAGGCTTTGCCGACCCGTCCGCAAGCCGGACCGCGACAGGCGGGGGCGTCGAAACATGGTTAAGAATTCATAAACCTCTTTCTCCTAATCTCAAACCATCATGCCGATTCTCCTACCCGCGGCCGAGCCGCGGCTGTCTGGCCATTCGCCACGACGCGCATGAGGCGCCAACCCGCAAGTGATGAACAGAAAGTCGCGCGCAAGCCGAAAAGTCGGACCGCGCCCAAGCGCGTTTCGTCGCTCGACGACGATTGGTCAAACCGAGGTCATGCGAGATGGAGACCAGAATGCTGATACCCATCCAGGCGGCCCGAACCGCGACCAGCACAGATGAGACGACCGCAAGGACGCTGCAGCCTGCAGCACCGTTGACCGCCAGCCAGCGTGGCGAAGCCATACAGAAAATCCTCGATGCGTTGACACGGCATCTGTCCGGTCGCGAGATCCTTTCGAAGGACGCGCTGGTGCGACTGATGGAGGATCTGGCGCGCATCCTCAAATTCCCGCCACTGCCGCAGGAAGGTGGGCGCGATTTTGTCCGGCGGCTGGTCGCCTTCCTCGAATCCATGCCGACGTCCGACCGGGTGCTTTTGGAGCGGCAGCTCGGCGGGCGCAATCTTTCAATCCGCGTCGGCCTGCTGGCGGAGCTGCCGGCCATCCGCAACGGCACGAACACGCCGGGCGGCACTGCGACACCCATGCCGGCGCAGGCGCGTGACGTCATTCTGCGCAACCCCTCGCTCCAGCCAGCGCTGCCTTTGAGCCAGCCTGCCGCACGCACACCGCTCGGCGGTGAAGTCGCCCTTCTACAGGCGGTGCTGCGCAAGACCTTTGGCGTTGGCAACGATGTGACCGAGCCGCGGGGCGAGGAACTGGAAACGGTCGGAACCGAAGCGTCGTCGAAGGGCCGGAGCGAAAAGCCCGCGGAGCGAGGCGACGCGCGCGCAAACGGCGCGAAGAGCGCTTCGTCGGGCGATACGCCGATCGGGAGCGCTGCCGCCCTGCTTGCCGGCGAAGGCGAGATTGCGGAAGCCGCATCGCTGGCCGGCCCCACGGCCGAGGCCGAGGAAGCCCTGCAATCCGGGGAGACCGGGCATGGAGAGATAGAAGCCCCGGCCGAAGACAGTGCCGCAGCGCCGCTCGACGCGCACGGCGCCGACGGGACGGAGACCGCCGAAACGATCGAAGGCGAGGATCCCGACGGCACCTACGGACCGCTGCCCGATGCCGACGAGGAAGACGGCCACAGGACCACTGCGGCCGGTCGCAACGATCCGGAGGTGCGCCCGGCACGCGTGCTTTCCGAGGCGATCAAGACGCTCATCCGTGACAGCGTGGCCTTGGCTGCCGGCGCGGCCGATGGCGATCCCGGATCGGCGGCGCAGCAACCGATTGAGGAACCGGCCACCCAATCCCAGACGCCCGCCAGGGACGCCGGCACGCGCATCGCCGATGCCGCCGCCCGCCAGCACACCGCAACGGCTGCAGACACGAGCTTGCCGTCGCTCTTGGATGATCGCCCCGAGGAGACGGCCCAGCCGCGCGCAACCACAGACATTCGCCCACAGCGCGCTACGGACGAACAGACGGTGCAGCAGATGATCGCCAGGCTAGTGGAAAACGGCCTGCCGCGTGAGGCCATCCCCTTCGCCATGATCCCCTATCCGACGGACGCGGGCGAGGTGGAAGGCGAAGACCATTCGCGCGGCATGCCTGGAGGCTCCGGCGAAGAGGCAACGGGCGAGGAAGAAACGGCACAAGAGGGCAGCGACGGAAATCCGGAAGACGGAGAGCCGACCGGCGAAGCCATGCCGGAGGACGAGGCACCGGAAACGCCCGACGCCTATGATCTTTACCGCAGGCTCGGGGGTCTCGGTTAGGACACCGGCTCAGACTTGGACTTGGACTTGGACTTGGACTTGGGCTCGGGCTCGGGCCTGGACGCGCCCAAAGCTGCGCGCCGATTTCACACTTCGGGCCTACAAAGAAAAACCCGCGGAGATCGCTCTCCGCGGGTTTTTCAATTCAAACGTCAGGCAACGATTACTCGTTGTTCTGGCGGTTCTTCAGAGCCGCGCCGAGGATGTCGCCGAGCGAAGCGCCCGAGTCGGACGAACCGAACTGAGCAACGGCTTCCTTCTCTTCAGCGATTTCCAGAGCCTTGATCGACAGCTGGATCTTGCGGTCCTTCTTGGAGAAGTTGGTGACGCGAGCGTCGACAACCTGACCAACCGAGAAACGCTCCGGACGCTGTTCGTCACGATCACGCGACAGGTCAGCGCGGCGGATGAACGAGGTGATGTCTTCGTGGTTGACGAGCTTCACTTCGATGCCGCCATCGTTGATCGCGATGATTTCGGCCGAAACAACGGCGTTCTTGCGCAGTTCGCCCGAAGCAGCGGCGTCGCCGACTGCATCCTTGCCGAGCTGCTTGATGCCGAGCGAGATGCGTTCCTTCTCGACGTCGACGTCGAGAACAACAGCGCGAACGACGTCGCCCTTGTTGAACTCTTCGATGACCTGCTCGCCCGGACGGTTCCAGTCGAGGTCGGAAAGGTGAACCATGCCGTCAACGTCGCCGTCGAGGCCGATGAACAGGCCGAATTCGGTCTTGTTCTTGACTTCGCCTTCGACTTCGGTGCCAGCCGGATGGCTATGCGCGAATGCCTGCCACGGGTTCTCGAGCGTCTGCTTGAGGCCGAGCGAGATACGACGCTTGGTCGGATCGACTTCGAGAACGACAACGTCGACTTCCTGGCTCGTGGACAGGATCTTGCCGGGGTGTACGTTCTTCTTGGTCCAGGACATTTCGGAGATGTGGATCAGGCCTTCGATGCCCGGCTCCAGCTCGACGAACGCACCGTAGTCGGTGATGTTCGTGACGGTACCGGAGATCTTCTTGCCGACCGGGTACTTCGCACCGATGCCATCCCACGGATCCGACTCGAGCTGCTTCATGCCGAGCGAGATGCGGTGGGTTTCCTGGTTGATGCGGATGATCTGAACCTTGACCTGCTGGCCGATGTTCAGGATCTCCGACGGATGGTTCACGCGACGCCATGCCATGTCGGTGACATGGAGCAGACCGTCGATGCCGCCGAGGTCGACGAACGCACCGTAATCGGTGATGTTCTTGACGACGCCTTCGACAACCTGGCCTTCTTCAAGGTTCTGAACGATTTCAGAACGCTGTTCGGCACGGGATTCTTCGAGAACGGTACGACGCGATACGACGATGTTGCCGCGGCGCTTGTCCATCTTGAGGATTTCGAAGGGCTGCGGGTTGTGCATCAGCGGGGTCACGTCGCGGATCGGACGGATGTCGACCTGCGAGCGCGGAAGGAAGGCAACGGCGCCGTCGAGATCGACGGTGAAGCCACCCTTGACCTGGTTGAAGATGATGCCTTCGACGCGTTCGCCGGCTTCGAACTTCACTTCCAGGCGCATCCAGCTTTCTTCGCGGCGAGCCTTTTCGCGCGACAGAACAGCTTCGCCGAGCGCGTTTTCGATGCGCTCAACGTAGACTTCGACTTCGTCGCCGACCTTGAGCGAGCCGTCCTTCGCCTTCGCGCCGAATTCCTTCAGAGCGATGCGGCCTTCGACCTTCAGACCGACGTCGACAACGGCGACGTCCTTTTCGATGGCCGTAACGATGCCCTTGGCGACATAGCCTTCGGCGAGATCGGTCTTCGCGAAGGATTCTTCGAGAAGCGCTGCGAAATCGTCACGGGTAGGGTTGGTAGCAGACATGGAATCTCCTGCATGCATCTCATTCGAGACGCACATGCGCCGGGGGCTGGTGTTGAACAGGCCTGAACCCAGTCCGCTCCATTTGAAGGAGCAATCCGGCGCGTGGACGGAATTTCAGGCTTATGCAAGAAGGGCGATCCTGACAGTGTCTGGGATGGGCTCTTCTTCAGATCTTCTTGATCAGGGCCGCCTCGATCAAAGTCTTCGCGGCCTGAAACGCCGCCTCTATACTCATTTCGGACGTATCAAGCAAGTGCGCATCCTCGGCCGGACGCAAAGGACTGTCGGCACGCCCCATGTCGCGCTCGTCGCGCTTCTTCACATCCTCGAAAATCGCCTGGTAGTCGGCCGGTTGGCCATTGCCGATGATCTCGTCGTAGCGACGCCTGGCCCGCACTTCCGGCGAGGCGGTGACATAGAGTTTTACCGGCGCATCCGGGCAGACGACCGTGCCGATGTCGCGGCCGTCGAGTACCGTGCCGGGCTCGCGCAGCGAAAAAGCCTGCTGCGCCTCGACCAGCGCCCGGCGCACGGCCGGCATGACCGCGATCTTCGAGGCCGCCTCGCCGATCGCGTGGGCGGAAAGCACCGAGCGATCGAGGCCTGCCAGTTCGACCTCGCGCGCCACCTTCTCGGCGACCGCCTCGTCGTCGAGCGGCAGGCCGGCATCGAGCAGTGCTTTGGCGGTGGCGCGATAGGTCAGCCCCGTATCGAGATGATGGAAGCCGTATTCCTCGGCGATGCGGCGCGAGAGCGTGCCCTTGCCGGCTGCGGCCGGTCCGTCGATGGCGATGGTGAACGTCATTTTCCAACCTGCATATGTATATGGTCGTCGTGCCTGGCGGCCCGGCAACCCTGAAACCGAATGGACTCCGCTTCGACGCCAACTCGCTGCGCCAGATGCGGCTCCACGAAAATCTTCTCGATGCCGAAACCGCTCCCCTCGCCCGAGAGCCAGCGGAGCGCCTCTGCGGTTCGGCCTTCCTCCAGCGGCAAGGGCTGCCACAGCGACTGCAAGAAGTCCAAGTCCCAGCGCAAGGTCAAGAGGTCTTCGCGATCCCGGCACGGGAGAATGCTCTCCGCTCTCGGCTGCTCGAAGGCGAAATAGCCGATCGGCGAGCGGGTCGCCCTATCCTTATAGCTGCCCTTGGCGTCCTGATAGAAGAATGCGACATCGAGCTTCCGTCCGTCCGAATGGGAGAGATGCGGGAAAAGCGGAAAACCGTCAAAGAACGGAAAGTTGGCGTCGAGCGCCAAGGTGGTCGTTCCGGGGAACGCCTGATCCATGTGGCGCGACAGAGCAGCGGCCGCTTCCTTCAGTTCCGGAACGACATATTGGCGGTTCAGGACGCAGAAGAGCGGCGACTGCATCTTCAGCCGCAACGTGCCGTCGTCGAAACAGGGCAGAGGAACGCGGCCGAAGATCGGCGCAACGGCATAGCTAAGCGCGGTCCCTGCCGCATAGAGGCCGAGAAAGAGCGCGAGGAACACGGCAACGCCCGCCCTCCTTCGGCACAAGAGCACACGCGTGACGAGCCAGACGGCGCCGCCGATCTGCGTCAGCAGGGTCAGAAGCACAACGGCCGCAAGCGTCAGCAGCCACCTTATTGTCACTGCCAGCGTCGTGGACCTCACGCGATGCTCGCGCCGAGACCGGCCATCAGGTCCATGAAGCCAGGAAAGCTTGTCGCGATCATCGACACGTCATCGACGGTGACCGGATGTTCGGATGCAAGTCCAAGAACCAGGAAGCTCATGGCGATGCGGTGATCGAGATGGGTCTTGACCGATGCACCAGCTGCGTTTCCGAGCCCCTTGCCGTCGCGACGGCCGCGCACCATCAGCGAAGAAGCCCCCTCCTCGCATTCGACGCCATTGAGCGTCAGGCCTGCAGTGATGGCGGCGAGACGATCGGACTCCTTTACCCGCAGTTCGTCGAGGCCGGTCATGACGGTCTTACCCTCGGCAAAGGCGGCGGCGATGGCGAGAGCCGGGTACTCGTCGATCATCGAGGCGGCGCGCTCTTCAGGAACCGTGACGCCGCTCAGTTCGGAATGCCGTACGCGCAGATCCGCCACGTCTTCCCCGCCAACCTGGCTGCTGTCGATCACCTCGATATCCCCGCCCATCTCCTGAAGCGTCAGGATCAGGCCCGTGCGCGTCGGGTTCATCAGCACGCTGGTGATCGTGATGTCGGAGCCCGGAACGATCAGGGCTGCGACCAGTGGGAAAGCCGCCGACGAAGGATCGCCGGGCACGTCGATCTCCTGGCCGATAAGCTTGCCTCGACCTTCGAGGCGGATCGTACGGACGCCGCTGATCTCGGTCTCGACAGAGAGTGCAGCGCCAAAAGCCTGCAGCATCCGTTCCGTGTGATCGCGCGTCATGACCGGTTCGACGACGGTGGTGATGCCGGGCGCGTTGAGACCGGCGAGCAGCACCGCCGACTTCGCCTGGGCGGAGGCGACCGGCACCCGGTAGGCGATCGGCGTCGGCGTCTTCGGTCCGCGAAGGGTCACCGGCAGGCGATCGCCTGCGGCCGCCCTCACCTGCACGCCCATTTCGCGCAAGGGGTCGAGAACCCGCGCCATCGGCCGGCGGCTGAGCGAGGCATCGCCAACGAATGTCGTATCGAAGTCATAGACGCCCGCCAGCCCCATCACCAGACGGCAGCCCGTGCCGGCATTGCCGAAATCGAGCGGCGCCTCCGGCGCGAGCAGCGCGCCGTTGCCGACGCCATCGACGACAAAGGTGTTGCCCTCCTTGCGGATGCGGGCCCCCATGGCCTGCATCGCGCGGCCGGTGGCCAGCACGTCCGCGCCTTCTAAAAGGCCCGTAATGCGCGTTTCGCCGCCAGCAAGCCCACCCAGCATCAGCGCCCGGTGCGAGATCGACTTGTCGCCGGGAATGCGGATCGACCCGCGCAGGTCGGCGGACTTTCGGGCGGTGGCGGGTCTCGGGCCCGATCCATGAGACATGCGGCATCCTCTGGCCCGAAAAAGGGCGCTCTTGGCGAAAGGCGCAACCGCGCCCGTTCCGCAGCACTCCTATCACAACCCCTGCTGCGTGTTCCATAAATCGCGGCCGCAGGGAGATCGCCACAGGAGGCGGCAAGGGCCGGAAAGCCGGCAACGCCGGGGCTTTGGCGATTTGTCTTTGACAGATGCGGTCAAGACGATTATGGGGACCGGCTAATCATCATAAGCTTGATACCCTTTCCACCCGCCGGCTTTCCGGCAAGCGCCGGCTCGGCCGGCCATTCAAGAGGCTTTGACTGTGGCAAAACCGGAACTTGGAACAAAGCGCATCGACCCGGAAACGGGGCGCAAATTCTACGATCTGAACAGTGATCCGATCGTTTCGCCCTACACCGGCAAGTCCTATCCGCTGTCCTTCTTCGAAGAAACCTCGGTCGCCAAGGTGCTCGAGAAGGAAGAAGAAGAAGACGTAACGGAAGTCGATGCAGAGAACACCGAAGTCGAACTCGTTTCGCTCGAGGATGCCGATGATGAGGCAGCCGGCGGCGACGACCTGCCGGATCTCGGCGACGACGACGTCGAAATCGACGGCGACGACGATGACGACACCTTCCTGCAGACCGACGACGAAGACGACGACGACGACATGAGCGACCTCATCGGCGTGTCGGACGACGAAGAAGACGTCTAAGCGCTTCAAATGACAAAGAAATGCTCCCGTCCTCGGCCAAAGTGGCCCGGACGGGAGAAAAATGGCCCGGACAAAAAATAAATCCACAGGCCACGCATTTTTCGGCTTGCCATCCTCAAAAAGGGGAAGTAATAAGCCGCCACTCGCCGAGCACAACAGCCCGACGAGCTTCCCGGACCGGCCTAGCCGGAACCCGATATGGGGCTATAGCTCAGCTGGGAGAGCGCTTGCATGGCATGCAAGAGGTCAGCGGTTCGATCCCGCTTAGCTCCACCAAATCCTTCCTCCGATTGATCAGTACCGGTCCTCACGGACCTTCGTCCGCTGCCATTTCGTCCAGCGAATCCAGGATCATCGTCAAGAGGCGGATGATGTCGGCCGACTCAAGCAGGGCGTTGCGGATTTCGCGTTCGGACCGGCTGGGGATGGAACCGGCGATATCCAGAAGGATGTTGGTTACGTCCGGCGCTTCGGTGTTCGGCTCCATGCCTGTCTGCTCGCGCATGCAGCGGATCAGCGCCACTGCGCCTTCAAGCAAGCGCTGTGCCTGCAGCGGGGTGAGGTCATGAACCTCGTTGGCGGCACGAAACAGCTGCGATCGGAAGCCGGCTATCGTGGTCATCTCGGGGATGATACTCCTTTCGGCTTCAAATGAAAGTGGTGGCCGGAGCCGCCCGCGCAACGTTCGGATGAACAGGATGCATGCGCTAGCTTGCGCGAACGCGAACAGCCGTTTCGCGCGCGCCATCTGCCCGCGCCGCCATGCATTCATGATTTGTTAAGCAGCGGAACGCAGAAGCTGGTGCCATGTTTCTGATCTCGAAAATCTTCTGGCTCATCGCGCAGCCGCTGTCGTTCTCGCTGCTTGCCGTCATCGCCGGGCTGCTTGCGACGGCCATCGGCTGGCGCCGCATCGGCGCCGTTCTCGGCAGCCTCGGCGCGCTGGTGCTTTTCCTCAGCCTGTTCACCACCATAGGCCCCTATGCGCTGCAAGCGCTCGAGGATCGATTTGCGCGCCCGACACCGCCGACGGCGCTCTCCTGCATCATCGTGCTCGGCGGCGCCTTCGAAAACGAAGTCATGGCGAGCCGTGGCGGCACGGAACTCAACCAGGCGGCAGACCGCTTCATCGAGACCGCGAGCCTTGCCAAGCGCTATCCCGAAGCGCGGATCCTCGTCTCCGGCGGCGACGGTTCGATCAGCGGCGCCTACGAGGGCGATGCGCTGGCCTCCAAGGCGTTCTTCGACATCTTCGGGATCGCCGCGGATCGGGTGATCCGCGAGGAAGATTCGCGCACCACCTTCGAGAACGCGCGCTACACCAAGGACCTGCTGGCGGCAAACGGACTTTCACAGTGCGCGCTCGTGACCTCGGCCTATCATATGCCGCGCTCCGTCGGGCTCTTCCGCGCCAACGACATCGATGTGCTGCCCTGGCCGACCGACTACCGCACCAGCGGCAAGGTGCGCCTTGGCTTCGATTTCACCCAGCCTTCGCTGAACGCGCAGCTGACGACGACGGCCGCCAAGGAATGGACCGGGCTTGTTGCCTATTACCTGCTCGGCCGCACCCAGGCCGTGCTGCCGCGATAGGAAGCCATGACATGCCCCACTGCTGCAAATGGCAGTTCGCCCCCTGACTTCATCCTGGCGGTGCGCTAATGATCTGCGGGAGCCAATCGGGCTGAAACGGAGCGCCCATGCCGATCCTCGAAATCCTCGACTATGCCGGTGTGGCCGTGTTTGCCGCAACCGGGGCGCTGTCGGCCTCGCGCAAGCAACTCGATATCATCGGCTATCTGTTCCTCGCCTCGGTCACCGGCATTGGCGGCGGCACGATGCGCGACGTCGTGCTCGGCGCAACGCCCGTCTTCTGGGTCACCAACCCGACCTATCTGCTGGTCTGCGCCACCGTCGCCGTTCTCCTGTTCTTCACCGCCCATCTCTTCGATTCCCGCTACCGGGTGCTCGTCTGGCTCGATGCGATCGGGCTGTCGGCCTATTGCGTGATGGGTGCGGCGAAAGGCTATGCAGCGACGGGGTCGCCGAGCGTCGCGCTCGTTACCGGCATGCTGACGGCGACGTTCGGCGGCGTGCTTCGCGATCTGCTGGCCGGAGAACCCTCGGTGCTGCTGCGGCCGGAAGTCTACGTGACGGCAGCGCTGATTGGTGCCAGCGCCTACGTGCTGGCGACGATGGTGGGACTGCCGCTTGTGGCCGCCTCAACGCTCGGCGTGGCCTCGGCCTTTGCCGTGCGTGCCGGTGCGCTCAAGTTCGGCTGGACGCTGCCGACCGGCAAGGCGCTGCCGGGCCGCGATCCGGACGACGTGATGTGAGCCTTTCGCACGTGCGCCTATGACAGGCGGCGGACAGCCCCGGTATCGTAGTTGATGCGGTGTCGGCCGCCACCCGGGCGGCTCCAGCGAAAGGGATACCGCATGCGTTTCTTCAGCAACAAGTTTGCCGCACTCGCCCTTCTTTGCATGGCCTCGCCGGCATTTGCCGCCACGACCGTCAAGGTCGTCGAAGGTGGTGAAGCGGGCGGCCCGATGACACTGACACTCGACCAGTCGACGATAAAGGCCGGAGAGACGGTCTTCCTGGTGCACAACGACGCCATGACCGAAGAGCACGAGATGGTGCTGGTGAAGCTGAAATCAGCCAACCAGAAAATCAATCTCATCGCGGCCAAGCATCGCGTCGACGAAAAGCAGCTCAAGAGCCTCGGCGAGGTTTCCGAACTGAAGCCCGGAGCCGACGGCCAGCTGAAAGCCAAGCTCGCGCCGGGCAGCTATGTGCTCCTTTGCAATATCAAAGGGCACTACGAGGCTGGCATGCGCGCCAATCTGACGGTGACGGAATAGCGGCGATCGATCGCCATCGCGGCCACCGTCACGGTGGCCGCCGTATCAGCGGCCGTTCTTGCGGCGCAGACGGATGACCACGTCGACATGGGCGATTTCCATGCCCTCGGGCGGCTCCGGCAGATTGTCGATGTGGATGTTGCTGACCGGAATATCGAGAACCTCGTTCTGGCCCTCGACGAAGAAGTGGTGATGGTCCGACACGTTGGTGTCGAAATAGGTCTTGGCGCTTTCCACCGCCAGCACGCGGATCATGCCGGCCTCGGTAAACTGGTGCAGCGTGTTGTAGACCGTCGCCAGCGACACCGGCACGCCGGCCATGACGGCCTCTTCGTGCAATTCTTCGACGGTCAGGTGGCGATCACCCTTGGCAAAGATCAGATCGGCGAGGGCAACGCGTTGACGGGTCGGACGCAGGCCTGAGTGGCGAAGCCTTTCTTCCGAACTCACTTCTGTTGCTTTCGTCATCAAGGGTCGTTCCATGTATCCCGGCGAAATTCACAATACTTCCTCCGCGATATAACTTTTACGTCCTCGCCTTTCAATAGATTCCAGCCCTGACAGGCGTTGCAAAGCCCGAAAAACCGGTCAAACTCGGGGAATGCTGGCAATTAACTCTGGTCGCGCCCACATTGATCCTGTAAGCGACGGCGGAGTGAAATCGTCATCTGGAGCGATGGAGACCGGACGGAAAACCGCAAGATCCGGGTCGCCACGCTTCATTTCAAGCCAAACTTGCTCTAAAGCAGGTCGGACAACACAATTTGTTACGCGGGGAAACATCTATTCATGACGACCAGACAATCCAGCTTCAACTATGAGGAAATCCTGGCCTGCGGCCGTGGAGAATTGTTTGGCCCCGGCAATGCCCAGCTGCCGCTGCCGCCGATGCTGATGGTCCACCGCATCACCGATATCTCCGAAACCGGCGGCGCCTTCGACAAGGGCTACCTGCGCGCCGAATACGACGTGCGGCCGGACGACTGGTATTTTCCCTGCCACTTCCAGGGCAACCCGATCATGCCTGGCTGCCTCGGCCTCGACGGTATGTGGCAGCTGACCGGCTTCTACCTCGGTTGGCTCGGCGAGCCCGGCCGCGGCATGGCGCTTTCCACCGGCGAAGTGAAGTTCAAGGGCATGGTGCGTCCCCACACCAAGCTTCTCGAGTACGGCATCGACTTCAAGCGCGTCATGCGCGGACGGCTCGTGCTCGGCACGGCCGACGGCTGGCTGAAAGCCGATGGCGAGACTATCTATCAGGCGACCGACCTCCGCGTCGGCCTGTCGAAGGATAAGGCCGAGTAAGATCCAGGCCTTTCCGCAGCCAACGAAATAAAGAAAAGGTCAGTACCATGAGACGGGTTGTTGTCACGGGCCTCGGCATCGTTTCCTCGATCGGGAACAATGCAGACGAAGTCACGGCGTCGTTGCGCGATGCCAAGTCGGGCATCACGTTTTCTCCCGATTTCGCCGAGAACGGCTTCAAGTGCCAGGTCTGGGGCGCGCCGTCGCTCGATCCGACCGAACTCGTCGATCGCCGTGCCATGCGCTTCCTGTCGCAGGGCGGCGCCTGGAACCACGTGGCGATGAAGCAGGCAATCGCCGACTCCGGTCTGGAAGAAGCCGTCATCGCCCGCAACGAGCGCACCGGCATCATCATGGGCTCGGGCGGACCGTCCACCCGCACGATCGTCGAAGCGGCCGACATCACCCGCAAGAACGTCAGCCCGAAGCGTATCGGCCCGTTCGCCGTTCCGAAGGCGATGTCGTCCACCGCATCGGCGACGCTTGCCACCTGGTTCCAGATCCACGGCGTCAATTATTCGATCTCGTCGGCCTGCTCGACCTCGGCCCATTGCATCGGCAATGCTGCCGAGATGATCCAGTGGGGCAAGCAGGACGTGATGTTTGCCGGGGGTCACGAAGACCTCGACTGGACCATGTCGAACCTGTTCGACGCCATGGGCGCCATGTCGTCGAAGTACAACGAAACGCCGTCGACGGCGTCGCGCGCCTATGACGCCAACCGCGACGGCTTCGTCATTGCCGGCGGCGCAGGCGTTCTCGTTCTCGAAGAGCTGGAGCACGCCAAGGCCCGCGGCGCGAAGATCTACGCCGAAATCGTCGGCTACGGCGCGACCTCCGACGGCTACGACATGGTGGCTCCGTCGGGCGAAGGCGCGATCCGCTGCATGCGTCAGGCGCTCTCGACCGTGAAGGGCGATGTCGATTACATCAACACCCACGGCACCTCGACACCGGTTGGCGACAGCAAGGAAATCGGCGCGATCCGCGAAGTGTTCGGCAGCAAGATTCCGCACATCCAGTCGACCAAGTCGCTCACGGGTCACTCGCTCGGTGCGGCCGGCGTACAGGAATCGATCTACGGCCTGCTGATGATGCAGGCCGGCTTCATCGGCGAAAGCGCGCATATCAGCGAACTCGACCCGGAATTCGATGGCGTTCCGATCGTTCGCAAGCGCATCGACAATGCCAAGATCGATACGGTTCTTTCGAACTCCTTCGGCTTCGGCGGCACCAACGCAACGCTCGTCTTCCAGCGCTACAACGGATAACACCATGACGGGACTGATGACTGGAAAGCGTGGCCTCATCATGGGTGTGGCCAACAACCATTCTATTGCCTGGGGCATCGCCAAGTCGCTTGCAGCGCAAGGCGCGGAACTGGCCTTCACCTATCAGGGCGAGGCGCTCGGCAAGCGCGTCAAGCCGCTGGCGGCCGAACTCGGTTCCGACTTCCTGCTTCCCTGCGATGTCGAAGACATTGCGTCGGTCGATGCGGTCATCGATGCGATCAAGGAACGCTGGGGCAAGCTTGACTTCATTGTCCATGCCATCGGCTTCTCGGACAAGAACGAGCTGAAGGGCCTCTACGCCGACACCTCGCGTGACAATTTCAGCCGCACGATGGTGATTTCCTGCTTCTCCTTCACCGAGATCGCCAAGCGGGCGGCCGAGCTGATGGATGAGGGCGGCTCGATGCTGACACTCACCTATGGCGGCTCCATGCGTGTCATGCCGAACTACAACGTCATGGGTGTCGCCAAGGCGGCGCTCGAAGCGTCCGTGCGCTACCTCGCCGCCGACTACGGCGTTCGCGGCATCCGCGTCAACGCGATCTCGGCAGGCCCGATCCGCACGCTTGCCGGCGCCGGCATTTCCGACGCCCGGGCGATGCTTTCCTGGCAGCAGAAGAATTCGCCGCTGCGCCGTACCGTCACGATCGACGATGTCGGCAGCTCGGCCCTCTATCTTCTTTCGGACCTTTCGCGCGGCGTGACCGGCGAAATCCACTATGTCGATTCCGGCTACAACATTACGTCGATGCCGGCACTCGATGCGCTCAGGACCGCCGACGCCGAGTAACGGCAGCGGCGAACGACGCTGACGAACGACGCAGCTTCTACAGAAAACCCCGGCGAGACATCTCGCCGGGGTTTCTTGTTTGAGGCCCAGAAGGCCGGATGGCTCGAGAAGACATCAATCCGGAAGGCCGGCCTTGTGGAAGCCGTCGACGAAGTGCGCAAGCGTCGCTGCGTCGCGAAACGGCTCGGTCGTCGCCCAGAAACCGGTCGTAAAATGCGGGTTGGCTACGAGGAACAGGTCGACCTCGGCGCGCGCCTCGTCGAACCGCCCCAATTGCGCGAGGCTCGCCGCCAGGAAGCGACGGGAGCTGGTGCGGTAGGTCTCATCCTTGCGCAAAGTCTCGACCGCGGCTTCGTAGTCTCCGGCCGCATACTGCGCCTGGCCGAGCGTCAGATAGTACCAGCTTGCCGGATAGGGGTTCAGCCGGAACGCCTTGCGAATGTGCTCCAGCCCTTCCTCGACCCGGCCCGCCAGCACCGTGATGTCGGACAATGTCGCCCAGGTGTCGGCTTCGTTCGGATCAAGCTCGATGGCCCTGGCAAACTCGGCGTCGGCCTCGGCGAAGTTGCGCTCGTAGGCAAGCAGGTTGGCCAGCACCCAGCGGCAGCCGGCGTCGCTGGGATCGATCGCAACGGCTTTGCGCGCCAATTCCAGAGCGATGCCGCGGGTCGGTTCGATCGGCGCGCCCCAGTGCACCCACCCCATCCAGTGGTTCATGGCGAGCCAGCGATAGGCCTCGGCATAATCGGGGTCGAGCGAAACGGCGCGGGTGAGCATCAGATGCGCTTCCCGGGCGGTCTGCGGCGAATCGTCGATCAACTTGCGCGCCCTAACGCAGAGATCGTAGGCCTCGAGGCTCCTGGGGCGATTGCGTGACGGCGGCGTGCGCAGCCGGCCAAGCAGAGCCTCGACGATCTTCGCCGTCACCTCGTCCTGAACGGCAAAGATGTCTTCCAGATTGCGATCGAAGCGCTCGGCCCACAGGTGCTCTCCACTCAGCGCATCGACCAGCTGGGCATTGATGCGCACGCGTCCGGAGGCCCGCCGTGCGCTTCCTTCCAAGAGGTAACGCACGCCAAGATCCTCCGCGATCGCGCGCACGTCCATCGCCCTTCCCTTGTAGGCAAAGGTGGAGTTGCGGGCGATGACGAACAGGCCACCGCTCCGGGAGAGATCGGTGATCAGGTCTTCCGTCAGCCCGTCCGCAAAGGAATCCTGATCGGGATCGTTGCTGAGATTGACGAAGGGCAACACAGCGATCGACGGTCGGCCCGGTAGCGGCAACGGCTTTCGCCCGCCTGCCAGCCGCTCGATATTGCCCATGAAACGGTATCCGACGCGCGGAACCGTTGAAATCCACTCGCCGCCGTCGGCAGCCCGGCCGAGCAGCTTCCTGAGCTGTGCGATCTGTACGGTAAGATTGCCCTCCTCGACGGCCGTGCCCGGCCAGGCGGCGTCCATCAGCTCGGTCTTGGCAAGAATTTCGCCTGGCCGTTCCACGAACGCCGCAAGCAGCTTCACGCCACGATACCCGACCGCAACCGGATCATCGTTCCGCAGGAGCGTTCCCGCCCCCGGATCAAGCACGAATGGACCAAAGGCAAAACGCGTATCCTGCATGCGGCGATCTATAGCCCGTTTGGAAGATTTTGAGAACTTTTTGGAAGGGCTTAAGTACGGCGTCGATCCGATTTCGCAGAATCCAACCTCCTTCAGATCGAGGATCTCCGGATCCCTCAAAGCCGATAGCGAGGTTGTCATGAACAACGCCCCCTTTTCTCCCATTGTTTCGCCTCAGGCAGCGGCGCCAAAGACGCGGGGGAGCCCGACGCGTTCGCTTTACCCCGTCGAGACGCTGAGACGGGTGGTCGCCGCCTGGCGTGAACGGAACCAGTTTCACGTCGAGCTCGAGCGAAAGCTCAAGGGCGATCCGCATCTGATCGACGATATCGGCCTGACGCGACGCCAGGTCGAGGAGGAGCTCGCCAGACCCTTCTGGCAAGTGCTTTGAGGTGACCCGCGCAATGACATCGGACCAGCAGCCACCACCGGCGCCGCTCCTTGGCGAGGCGATCACAACGCTCCGGGAAGATCGGACCCCATGGGCGGCGATGGCGGGCATCATCGCGACGGTCACCGTCTTTGCGGTGGCGCAGGGGCTCACCTATCCGCTGCTCAGCTTCATCCTGGAGCGGCAGCGGACGGAACCTGCCCTCATCGGCCTGTCGGCGGCCATGACGCCGCTTGGGTTCATCCTGTCGGCGCCTCTGATCCCGATGCTTTCACGGCGGCTGGGCGGTGCCCGGCTCGCGGTCCTGTGTTCGGTGCTGGCCGCCACCACGCTTGCCGCCATTGCCTGGACCGCCGACGTCTGGGCCTGGATGCCACTGCGCTTTCTGCTGGGCGTCTTCGCCAATCCGCTATCCGTGATCAGCGAGACCTGGCTGGTGGCGATTACGCCCGCGTCCCGCCGGGGCCGCATCATGGGTCTCTATTCCTCCGTCGTCTCGGCCGGCTTCGCCATCGGGCCGCTGTCATTGGGGATGGTCGGAACGGCCGGCTGGTCGCCATTCCTGATCGGCATCGTGGCTTTCCTCGCCTGCGGCCTGATCCTGCTTGCCCTGGTGTCGCGCCTGCCGGAGATGCCGCAGCATGGGGAGGCGACTTCGGTCGCCGGCTTTTTCGCGCTGGCGCCGTTGCTGCTGTTTGCGGTCGCGACGGCTGCGGCCTTCGAGCAGACCCTGCTTTCGCTGCTTGCGGTCTATGGCGCAGCGCTTGGCAGCGACGAGGCGCGCGTCGCACCGCTCATCACCTGCTTCATTGCCGGCAATGCGTCGCTGCAGGTCCTGCTCGGACGGCTCTCCGAACGCAGGGGATCGAGGCGGACCATGCTGTTCTGCGTGCTTTCATCCCTGGCCGGGTGCCCGCTGCTGCCATGGCTGTTCGACAGCTGGCTCATCTGGCCGCTCGTTTTTGTCTGGGGCGGGGTGACGTTCGGGATCTATACCCTGTCGCTGATCCAGCTCGGCGAGCGCTTCAGCGGCCAGGCCTTGATCGCCGGCAATGCCGCCTTTGCCTTCGCCTGGGGCCTTGGCGGGATGGTCGGCTCGCCGGCAACGGGACTTGCCATGCAAGTGACCGGACACCACGGCCTGCCGCTGTCTCTCGGCCTGCTGTGCGCCGTCCTCGCTGGGCTGTTGATCGTCAAGGAACGCCGCCGCTGACGGACCCGGTCCGCCTGCCTTCTGCCGGCTGCCTCAAACCAGGATGAAGAGCACGAGCAAGGCCACGATGACCGCCGCTACGACGAAACCCGTATGGGTTCGGCGTGCGGGGTCAAGCGGCGAACGGTAGAGGCTCTGCAGGAACGACATGGGCACCTCGGAGGTCGCGCCATGTCCCTCGCCCTGCTTGATGTCCTTGGCAATAGCTTCGGCCGCATCCTCACTCAAGGGCGGCCTGTTCACTCCCGACGTCATGGATCTCATCCTCCGGCAGCAAAACCGGGCACATGGTGAGCCGGATCTGCGGCGAAGGCAACGGGCAAAGTCTGGCGTGCGGCCAGATGTAAAAAAGCCGGGTCATTCGCCCGGCTTTTCCATTCTCAGTTCGTGCAAAATGGACCCTGCTGGGCCTAGCGCTTGGCCCAGAGCACCTTGAAACGGGCGTTGCGGCAGGTCTCGCCATATTCCTTGGAATTTTCGGCCAGAACCTGCTCGTAGGGCAGGCCGCGATTGGCGACCATCATCAGCTTGCCACCCTGCTTCAGCGCCTTCAGCGCCGTCTTGATGATCGCGACGCCGAGCGCCGGCTCAGCCGCGTGGCCCTCATGGAAGGGCGGGTTCATGACGATGAGGTCGTACTTGTCGCGCGGCTCTTCGCTCGTCAGGTCGAACCAGTAGAAACGGGCCGGCATACGCGGCGCGTTCGCCATCATGTTGACGCGGGCCGCCTCGAGCGCCTCGTGATCGGCCTCGAAGAGGTCGACCCCCTTGGTGCCCGGCGACGCTTCTGCGAGCTTGGCTGCGAGATAGCCCCAGCCGGCGCCGAAATCGGCGGCATGACCGTGGAAATCGATCGGCAGACGCGAGGCCAGCAGTTCGGAGCCGGCATCGATACGGTCATGCGAGAACATGCCGGGCGATGCCTCGAACAGGCCATCGACGCGCACCGGCACCTTGGCGAGCTTTTGTACGGCGTCGGTGACATCTTCTGGACGGGTGAACCAGAAGGCGACGCCGTGGTATTTCGGCAGATGGTCGCCGTCCCATTCGAACTTGGCGATGCGCTTCTTCAGCGACTGGATGCCATCTTCCTTACCGCCGGCAACGACGATCAGGCCGCCTTCGCGCGTGCGCTTCAGCGCCTCGGCGATCCGGTCTTCGTTCTCGCCCTTGTGCTTGCCGCACAGGATCAGCGTGACGTCGTAGTCCTCGCCGGTGATTTCAGGCGCCACGTCGGCACGGGCGGCCTCCAGGGCGCGATAGAGCGGCCGCAGCGGCTGCACGGCAGAGATCGACGCCTCGAAGCCTTGGGGCAGCCTGTAGCCCGCTTCCGCGCCAAGGAACAGCACGCGCTCGCCCGCGCCCGGCGGGTCGATCACGCCGCTGTCGAACGGGTAAAACAGGGTCTTCAACGAATCTCGGCTCATCGGTCTATCCGTCATCTTCTTACAAGAAAGGGGCGCGGAGCGAACCGCCCCGCGCCCCGAATGCATTCGGGTGAAGCGCGCTTATTCAGCGGCTTCGCCGTCGCCCTTCTTCTCGGACTTCTCGGCAGCAATTTCCTTGCCGGTGGCCTGGTCGACGACCTTCATCGACAGGCGAACCTTGCCGCGCTCGTCGAAGCCCATGAGCTTGACCCAGACCTTGTCGCCTTCCTTGACGACATCGGTCGTCTTGGCGACGCGCTCGGAAGCGAGCTGCGAGATGTGGACGAGGCCGTCACGGGCGCCGAAGAAGTTGACGAAAGCGCCGAAGTCGGCGGTCTTCACAACGGTGCCTTCGTAGATCTGGCCGACTTCCGGCTCGGCGACGATCGAGTGGATCCACTTGCGGGCCGCTTCGATTTCCTTGCCGGACGAGGAGGCGATCTTCACGGTGCCGTCGTCTTCGATGTTGATCTTGGCGCCGGTCTTTTCGACGATTTCGCGGATGACCTTGCCGCCCGAACCGATGACTTCGCGGATCTTGTCGACCGGGATGTTCATGACTTCGATGCGCGGGGCGAATTCGCCGAGCTGGCCACGGCTTTCGGAGATGGCCTTGGCCATTTCGCCGAGGATGTGGAGACGGCCGCCCTTGGCCTGGTTGAGCGCGATGCCCATGATCTCTTCGGTGATGCCCTCGATCTTGATGTCCATCTGGAGCGAGGTGATACCGGCGTCGGTACCAGCGACCTTGAAGTCCATGTCGCCGAGGTGGTCTTCGTCGCCGAGGATGTCGGAGAGAACGGCGAAGCGCTCATCTTCCTTGATCAGGCCCATGGCGATACCGGCAACCGGCTTTGCAAGCGGAACGCCAGCGTCCATGAGGGCGAGCGAGGTGCCGCAGACGGTAGCCATCGAGGACGAGCCGTTCGACTCGGTGATCTCGGAAACGACGCGCAGCGTGTAGGGGAATTGCTCGGCTTCCGGCAGCATCGGGCGGATAGCGCGCCAGGCGAGCTTGCCGTGACCGATTTCGCGACGGCCCGGGGAGCCCATGCGACCGGTTTCGCCGACCGAGTAGGGCGGGAAGTTGTAGTGCAGCATGAAGCGTTCTTTGTACATGCCGGTCAGGCTGTCGACGTACTGTTCGTCTTCGCCGGTGCCGAGCGTGGCAACGACGATCGCCTGCGTCTCACCGCGGGTGAACAGGGCCGAACCGTGGGTACGCGGCAGAAGGCCGACTTCCGAAACGATCGCCCGAACGGTTTCGAGATCGCGGCCGTCGATGCGGCTCTTGGTGTCGAGGATGTTCCAGCGAACGATCTTGGCCTGCAGGTGCTTGAAGACGGCGCCGATGACTTCGGCAGTGTGCTTCGGCTCGGCGCCTTCCGGGAAGAAGTGTGCCTTCACCTTTGCCTTGACGGCGTCGACGGCAGCGTAGCGGGCAGCCTTCTCGGTGATCTTGTAGGCGTCGCGCAGTTCGGCTTCGGCCATGCCGAGCATTTCGGCTTCGAGCGCGGAATGATCTTCCGGCTGGAAGTCGCGCGGCTCCTTGGCGGCAACTTCAGCGAGCTTGATGATCGCGTCGATGACCGGCTGGAAACCCTTCTGGCCGAATACGACGGCGCCGAGCATGACGTCTTCCGCCAGTTCCTTGGCTTCCGATTCAACCATCAGCACGGCTTCCTGCGTACCGGCGACGACGAGGTCGAGGGTCGATTCGTCCATCTCGTCGAGATGCGGGTTCAGCACGTACTGGCCGTTGATGTAGCCGACGCGCGCGCCGCCGATCGGACCCATGAACGGGACACCCGACAGCGTCAGCGCAGCAGAAGCGGCAACCATCGACAGGACGTCGGGGTTGTTTTCGAGGTCATGCTGCATGACCGTGACGACGACCTGGGTGTCGTTCTTGTAGCCCTCGGGGAACAGCGGGCGGATCGGGCGGTCGATCAGGCGCGAAACAAGCGTTTCGTTTTCGCTCGGACGGCCTTCGCGCTTGAAGTAGCCACCCGGGATCTTGCCGGCGGCGTAGGTCTTTTCCTGGTAGTTGACGGTCAGCGGGAAGAAGTCCTGGCCCGGCTTCGGCGCCTTGGCCGAAACGACGGTGGCGAGAACGACGGTTTCGCCGTAGGTGGCGAGAACGGCGCCGTCAGCCTGACGGGCGACCTTGCCGGTTTCGAGCTTGAGCGGACGCCCAGCCCATTCGATTTCAACCTTGTGGGTATCGAACATGTTCTGTCCTTCGTGTGCGGCGGACCTCTCCGCGGCTGTTGCAGCGCGGGCGGTCGAAGGGCCGCATGAAATGGCGCATCACGGGCAAGACAACGGGAGGCTTCACGCTTTAATCGGCTGGTTTCCGCTTTGCCCGTCCACCCGCTTTGAAGCGGCGTTTCCGGCAAGCAGGGGCCGAAGCATCCTGCAATCCTGCCCCATGACGGGCCATCGGTTGATCCGCGATACCGGCCCATCCGGCTCGCTGGACGCTCTCGTTTAGCCACGTTTCCTATGCGGCTGGAGAGTTTAATCGTCGAGCGTTCAACGCTCCATAAAAAAGCCGGCGGGCCGCAAAGACCCGCCGGATAAGTCGCTTAGCGACGGATGCCCAGGGCACCGATCAGCTTGGTGTAGCGCGCTTCGTCTTTCTTCTTCAGATAGTCGAGGAGCGAACGACGGCTGGAAACCATCGCGAGCAGACCACGGCGGGAATGGTTATCCTTCTTGTGGCCCTTGAAGTGTTCGGTCAGGTTGTTGATCCGTTCCGTCAGGATAGCAACCTGGACTTCCGGAGAACCGGTGTCGCCTTCAACGGTTGCAAATTCCTTGATGAGCTGAGCCTTACGCTCTGCAGCAATCGACATCGGATGATCCTTTCGATTTCGAGGATTTAGGGACGCCGTCAGCCGGGATGTCGTCCAGCTGCGGCCGTGAATGCAACGGGCATTTAGCCTTTTGCTGGCGTGCCTATAAACGAATTGGATGAAAAAGGAAAGGGTCATGGACCGGCGCTCGCGAAGGCCGGCGGATGGCCTCAATAACCGGTCGGGCACCGCTCCATCGGAGGCGATTTTATCCGGCCGCGATCGGCAGCTGTGCGGCTCGGATCGGCGGAGAAAACCCGCCGGCGGCCGGTCATGGCGCGTCGTCTTCGCCGGCCTGTCGCGGCACGGTGATCCGCCACTCGATACCGTCGGCATGCATCGTCCGCTCCAGTACCGCATTCAGGGCCATGCCGAGCATGCGTTCGAGCACGAGCGTTCCAAAACCCTTGCGGATCGGGTCTGAGGGCTTGCCCGCGAGATCGGCCCCCTCCTCCCGCCAGCGAATGGCGATGCCCGCATCCTCCAGCGACCAGCTCAGCTTGACGACGCCAGTGGTATTGGCGAGCGCGCCGTATTTGGTGGCATTGGTCGCGAGCTCGTGCAGCGCCATGCCGAGCGTCTGGGCGATCTGGGTTTCGAGCCGCAAAGGCGGACCGGACAGGATCACCCGCCTCGGATCGTCAGGCGTGAACGGTTGCAGCTGGTTCTGGGCCAGTTCCCGGAAATCCACCCCTTGGGCGGCATTGGCGATCATCAGGTCGGTGGAGCGGGCGAGCCCGGCGATGCGCTTGCGGAAACTGTCGGCGAAATCGGCGGCGCTCTCGGCCGAATAGACCGACTGGTTCAACATCGACTGGATCACCGTCAGCTGGTTCTTCGAGCGGTGCGCCACCTCGCGCATCAGGAACCGGATTTCGCTCTCCGCCTTGGTGCGTGCGGCTGCCGCCCGCGCCAGTGCCGCTGAGACCTGCTCGACCTCGGCGATCATGTGCGGGCGCGGCTCGATCCGCTCGCCGGCGCCAAGGCGGCGCGCATCCTGCGCCACGAGCTTCACACCCTGCGACAGGAGCCGCGCGATGGCCAGCGAACCGGCGATAGCGATGCCAGCAAAGATGATGCCGCCGAGCGAAAGCCACAGGAACGACCAGACGGCGGGCGCATCGACGATCGAGCGCGGCGCCCAGGCGATGATCCGCCAGCCGGTGATGACAGAGAATTCGGTCGCCACCCGATATTCCGTGCCGTTCTCCTTGATGTTGCGAACGCCGATGCTGATCGCCGGAACCTTGTCGAGAAAGAACGGCTTGCCGGCCTTGACCGCCGCATCCGAGGAGATGATGACCTTTCCCGAGCCGTCGACGAGGGCCGCGTTCCAGCCGGGCGACAGCGTATCGCGGTTGACGGCCTTGGCCATGTTCTCGGCGTTTTGCGTCAAGGCCAGCAGGTAGTCCTCACCGGTCGAGAGTTTGGCCGGCAGATAGACGTTGAACACCCATTTTCCGGCGGTCTTGCCGAAGAAGACATTGGAGACGAGCGGCGCGCCGTTGTTGGTGAAGGCGCGCTCGATGGAGTCCGGGTCGGACCCCTTGCCGAGCTGCGTGCCGAAGGGAACGCGGGTGTTGAGCCGCTGCTCGTGCTTGCGATCGATGACGATCAGGTAGGAATCGGTCTGGGCCAGCGCTGTCGAGGCTCTCTCGTAAAAGGCCTGCAAATTGGCGTCCTCGATAGCCCGCGAGGTCGACAGCACCTTCAGCGTCGTCAGCATGCCCTCGATGTCGCGCTCCACGATGCGCGTCACCGATCCGGTCGAGGCCTGCAGCAGCGAGGTGATAACCTGCTCCTGCGCGTCGACGCTGCGCTTCAGCACGACCAGCGAAAAGATGAAGGCCGGAACGATGGCGACCAGCAGCAGCGACGTCAGATAGAAACTGAACGGGCGGGTCAGCCCATGGCGGGCGCGATCGACCATCGCCGCCAGGCCATTGCTTGCCCTGCGTTTTCCTTCCTCCGTCACACCGGTCACCTGCAACGTCCCTTTCCGTTCCCTGCCGGCGGCATCAACGCCTTGGGCGCACGTCGCCGCAAATGGCGCAACCGCCAAACGGCAACGAAACGCGATACGGAAACGGAACCACCTCGGATGGACTGGGAACCCATGCCGGGATCATGCGTCAAGGATCAAGCAAAGGCAAATGGTTCCGGGCGCTTAGCTTCCGGCGAAGACACGCTTGGGGCGGAATTCGCCCTCGGCGATCTCACCGATCGCGACCAGCTTGCCGCGCGCCGTGGCATAGGCCTCGGGCGTCGCCAGCGGTGCGTCGCGGCCGCGCAGGATGATGGGATTGCCCATTCTGAGACGGTGCGCCTGGTCGTCGTTGACAGGCACGTGCGGCAGGCTGGAAAGCGCTTCGCCGGTCTCGATCAGATAGGCGTCGAGTGCCGCCAGACGTTCCTGCTCGTCCTCGATCTTTTCCAAAGCCACCAGGTCGGCAAGCGGCACCATGTCCTCTTCCCCGAACGGGGCGACGAAGGTACGGCGCAGCGACGCGATGTGGCCGAAACACCCGAGATCGCGGCCCATGTCGCGGGCGAGCGAGCGCACATAGGTGCCCTTGCCGCATTCGATTTCGAAATGGGCGAGATTGGGTGCAGCCCCCAGCAGCGTCAGCCGGTGGACCTCGACCTCGCGGGCCGGGATCTCGACCGTCTCGCCGTCGCGGGCGAGATCATAGGCGCGCTCGCCATCGATCTTGATCGCCGAGAACTGCGGCGGGACCTGGCTGATGACGCCGGTATATTTCGGCAGCAGCGCGCGGATCGCCTCTTCGTTCGGCCGCTCGGCCGAGGAATGGGTGACCTCGCCTTCGAGGTCGTCCGTGGAGCGCTCCTCGCCCCAGGCGACGGTGAACTCGTAGATCTTGCGCCCATCCATCACGTAAGGGACGGTCTTCGTCGCATCGCCGAGCGCAATCGGCAGCATGCCGGAGGCGAGCGGATCGAGGGTGCCGGCGTGGCCGGCCTTCTGGGCCTTGAACAGCCACTTGATCTTCGAGACGGCTTCAGTGGAGCCGAAGTCGAGCGGCTTGTCGAGGATCAGCCAGCCCGAGATCGGGCGGCCCTTGGGCTTACGCGGTTTGGACATGAAATCTACTATTCTTCGTCTTCGGTCTGGTCGAGATCGCGGCTGACTTCCGGCGAACGCAGGAGTTCATCGATCTTCTTGTAGTTGTCGAAGCTCGTATCGTCGCGGAAACGAACGTCGGGCATGTATTTCATCTGCCGAAGCTGCGGGCCGAGACGGCCGCGAATGTACTTGGCGTTGCGGTTCAGCGCGTCGATGACTTCGTCATGGTTGGGTACGCCGAGCGGGGTCACGTAGGCGGTGGCGATCTTCAGATCCGGCGACATGCGCACTTCCGAGATCGCGATGACGGTCTTTTCGATCACGGGATCGCGAACTTCGCCGCGCTGCAGAACCTGCGTGATCGCAGCACGCACCTGTTCACCGACACGCAGCATGCGCTGGGAAGGGGCAGAGGATGTGGCTTTGGTCATGGTCGTTGGCTTTCCAAGGTATTGCGCCCGCCCGGGGCGGCAATCCGTTTTATTCTTAAGCGTAATATAGCGTCCCTGCCTCAGGCACGGGTAGCCCTGATTGCCTGCGCCCGCTTTCTTTGACGCAGCCCCAGAAAGACGCCCGTAGCGGTCAACACGAGCGCGGACAGCAGATGGATCAGTTCGAACTGCGGATGAGCGCAACCCTCATTGATAGCCGACTGCCATACCTGGTGCTCGGCATCTCCCCAGGATGTGATGGCGATCATCAGGAGGAGGCCGCCGAGAAGACTCCCGACCCAAAGCAGCGCCCGAAGGCGCAAAACCACTGAACCGATAAACAGACAGAAAAGCGCCGCCAGGCCGACCCAATTGGTCAGGAAAGCGGCCACCTCGTTGAAAACCGAGAAATTCTGCCCATCCCATCCGGGATAGATCTTGTCGCAGACTTCCGCGAAAGCCGGCGTCCGCCAAAACGACACAACAGCGGCCAAGGCCGCCGTTGTGCAGATTTGCCGGGCTTTCAGCCCCATTAGAGCGTCCGGGTGATATGCTCGACGCGGAAGCACTCGATCGTATCGCCGGCGCGGATGTCTTCGTAGTTCTCGAAGGCCATGCCGCATTCCTGACCGACGTTGACTTCAGAGACTTCGTCCTTGAAGCGCTTGAGGGTCTTGAGCTTGCCTTCGTGGATAACGACGTTGTCGCGAACCAGACGGACGCCGACGCCACGCTCGACCTTGCCTTCGGTGACGCGGCAACCCGCGACCTTGCCGACCTTGGTGATGTTGAACACCTCCAGGATCTCGGCGTTGCCGAGGAAGGTTTCGCGACGCTCCGGCGAGAGCAGACCCGACATCGCCGCCTTCACGTCATCCACCAGATCGTAGATGATGTTGTAGTAGCGGATCTCGATGCCGGCACGCTCGGCGGCCGAACGGGCCTGCGAGTTGGCGCGGACGTTGAAGCCGATAATCGCGGCGTTCGATGCCTCGGCGAGCGAGATATCGGACTCGGTGATACCACCGGCACCCGAATGCACGATGCGTGCACGCACTTCGTCGGTTCCGAGCTTGTCGAGAGCACCGGCGATCGCTTCGATCGAGCCCTGCACGTCGCCCTTGATGACCAGCGGGAACTCCTTGAGACCGGAGGTCTGGAGTTGGGTCATCATCTGCTCGAGCGAACCGCGCGAGCCGGACTGACGGGCAACCTGCTTCTCGCGGGCGAGACGCTGGCGGTATTCGGAGATCTCGCGAGCGCGGCTTTCGTTTTCGACGACGGCGAACTTGTCACCAGCAGCCGGCGTACCCGACAGGCCGAGAACCTCGACCGGCATCGACGGGCCAGCTTCCTTGACGTGTTCGCCCTTGTCGTTGACGAGCGCGCGCACACGGCCCCACTGATCACCGGCGACGATGATCTGGCCCGGACGCAGCGTGCCCTTCTGAACGAGTACGGTCGCAACCGCACCACGGCCACGGTCAAGCTCGGCTTCGACCACCGTACCTTCGGCCGTCCGGTTCGGATTGGCGCGCAGGTCGAGGATTTCCGCCTGGAGTAGGATCGCTTCCAGCAGCTTGTCGAGGTTGGTGCCGTTCTTCGCGGAGACTTCCACGTCGAGAACTTCACCGCCCATGGATTCGACGAAGACTTCGTGCTGCAGCAGTTCGGTGCGAACCTTCTGCGGGTTTGCCGTCGGCTTGTCGACCTTGTTGATCGCCACGATGATCGGAACACCCGCCGCCTTGGCGTGGTTGATCGATTCGATCGTCTGCGGCATCACGCTGTCGTCAGCCGCAACCACCAGGATTGCGATGTCGGTCGCCTGGGCACCACGGGCACGCATGGCGGTGAACGCCGCGTGGCCGGGGGTGTCGATGAAGGTGATCTTGTTGCCGTTCTGCTCGACCTGGTAGGCGCCGATATGCTGGGTGATGCCACCGGCTTCGCCGGCAACCACGTTGGCATGACGGATGGCGTCGAGCAGCGAGGTCTTGCCGTGGTCGACGTGACCCATGATCGTAACGATGGGCGGACGCGGCTCCATTTCTTCGTCCGAGTCCGAAACGTTGAAGATGCCTTCCTCGACGTCGGATTCCGAAACGCGCTTGACCGTGTGGCCGAATTCGCCAGCGATGAGTTCGGCCAGATCGGCGTCGATCAGATCGCCGGGCTTCATCATCTGACCTTCCTTCATCAGGTACTTGATGACATCGACGGCGCGTTCAGACATGCGCTGCGACAGTTCCTGAATGGTGATGGTTTCGGGCAGGATGACTTCGCGAGAAATCTTCTCGCGGGTTTCCTGCATCTGGCTGCGCTTGAACTTCTCCTGGCGACGACGCATGGCCGACAGCGAGCGAGCGCGCTGGCCGGCATCCTCATCGCCCGCGGTGCTCAGCGTCAGCTTGCCCTGGCGGCGACCATCGTCACCCTTCGGGCGGGCCGGAACCTTTGCCGGCTCCGGACGCACGACCTTGCCGCGAACCGGACCTGCGCCAGGACGCGGACCACGATCCTCATCCTTTTCGTTGTCGACCTTGCGGCCGCGCAGCGCGCCGGCCGGAGCCGGGGTCGGAAGTCCAGTTGCAGCTTCGGCAGGCCGTGCAGCCTGCGGGCGGCCGTCGGCGCGACGCTCGGTGGAAGCGGGTGCGCGAGCTGCCGCGGGGCGCTCTTCGACAACCTCTTCGACCTTTGCTTCGGGCTCGACTGCCGGACGGGCGGCTTCTTCAGCGGCGCGGCGTGCAGCTTCTTCCTTCTCCTGAAGGAGACGGGCTTCTTCCTCGCGCTTGCGACGTGCTTCGTTCTCGGCGCGGATGACCGCTTCTTCGGCGTCGCGGATCTGCGCTTCGGCCAGAGCACGGCGGCGTGCATCGATCTCACCGGCTGAAAGCTGGTTCAGAACGACACCCACACGCGGCCGGTTGGCCTGGTTGGCTTCCTGGCGCGTCGAGTGCTGCTGCGGCTGCGGGGCCGGGCGGCCGGAAGGCTGCGGCTGAGCCGGACGCTGCTCGACCGGGCGTGCGGCGGGAGCCGCGGCAACCGGCGTGATCGGGCGCTCGTCCTTAGGGCGATGGAAGGGGCGTTTCTTGGTTTCGACCACGACCGCCTTGGTGCGGCCACGGCCCATGTCCTGACGCACGGTCCCCTGCGAAACCCCGTGGGGCTTCAGGGTCAGCGTCTTCTTGCCTGCTGCGCTGCCTGTCTTGTCGTCGTTGTTGTCGGTCATTCCGTTCCGTTCCTAGCGATCAGGGCCGGATGCGTATCACCTGACCCTGTCTTCCAAATTGTCTCAAACAATGTACGCGATGCCAGACTGTGCCGGTGACTCGGGTCATTGCTGTGGCTTGCCAGCGCCGCCTTCGGCCCGGACCGGGACGGATCCTCGGTACTTTTCGAGCATGATTGCGCGCTTCACTACACCCTCACCCGCCTGCCCTGCAAGCGCTGCGGCATGGATAAAAGCATTACTTCCTAAAAGGCCCTCCATTTCCGCCCCGGTGAAGGGACGGAACGAAGGTATTTCCGTTTCGTCGTCGGCCACGAAGCTCATCGCCTTGCGGGCCTGGTCTATCTTGCGCACGCCGTCGGCGGCAGCATCGGCCGCGTGGAACACGGCAAGCGCTGCCAGACCGCGCACGGCCTGCTCCGTCTTCGTCGCGCCGGAGATGAACTGGGCCGCCTTGCGCGCCAAGTTCATCATTCCGGCCAGCTGCTCACCGAGCAGCCGGTCGACATCGTCGGCGAGCGTCGCGTCAGCCTTGACGTCCGCCTTGAGTGCGCGGGCGAAGAACTTCTTCGCCACCGCCTTCTCGATCAGCGCCCGCTCGGCCTTCACCCAGCAGCCGCGGCCCGGAAGCTGACGCTTCAGATCCGGAACGACGCGACCGTCGGGCCCGGCCACGAAGCGGATCAGCTCATCGGGCGATCCGCTTTCGCGGGTGACGATGCAGGTCCGCGTGCTGCCGCTGCGATCCTTCGGACCCCCATCTACAGGCAGGGTGTCCGAAGGCAGGCTGTCGGCCTCATCAGAGACGGTCATCGCCCTTAAGCGTCCTGCTCGGCGCCTTCGGCAACGTCGATCGGCTCTTCACCTTCGACCTCGTCGCTTGCCAGGTCCTCTTCCGTGATCCAGCCAGCTGCAAGGCGGGCCTGAACGATCATGGCTTCGGCTTCGGCGCGCGAGACTTCGAACTTCGAGAAGGTGCCCTCGAAACGCTTGGTCTCGCCGTCCTTGCGTTCGCTCCAGCCGACGAGATCGTCCGCGGCGCAACCAGCAAAGTCTTCGACCGTTTTGATGCCTTCTTCGCCGAGCGCAACGAGCATCTGGCTCGTCAGGCCGTCGATCGAGCGCAGTTCGTCGGCGACGCCGAGTTCCTTGCGCTTGGCATCCAGTTCGGCTTCCAGCTTTTCCAGGAACTCGCGGGCGCGGGTCTGGATTTCGGTCGCGGTCTCGTCGTCGAAGCCGTCGATCGAGGCGATTTCGTCGAGATCGACATAGGCAAGCTCCTCGACGGCGGCAAAGCCTTCGGAAGCCAGAACCTGGCCGACCATTTCATCGACGTCGAGCGCGTCCATGAACAGGTTGGTGCGCTCGGTGAATTCCTTCTGGCGGCGCTCGCTCTCTTCCTGCTCGGTGAGGATGTCGATATCCCAGCCGGTCAGTTGCGAGGCGAGGCGAACGTTCTGGCCGCGACGGCCGATGGCGAGCGACAGCTGCTCGTCCGGAACGACCACTTCGATGCGCTCTGCATCCTCGTCGAGAACGACCTTGGCGACTTCCGCCGGCTGCAGCGCGTTGACGATGAACGATGCCGGGTCCTGCGACCACGGAATGATGTCGATCTTTTCGCCCTGCAGTTCGCCGACGACGGCCTGAACGCGCGAACCGCGCATACCGACGCAGGCGCCGACCGGATCGATCGAGCTATCGTTGGAGACAACGGCGATCTTGGCGCGCGAACCCGGATCACGGGCAACCGACTTGATCTGGATGATGCCGTCGTAGATCTCAGGCACTTCCATGGTGAAGAGCTTCACCATGAACTGCGGATGGGTACGCGACAGGAAGATCTGCGGGCCGCGCTGTTCGCGGCGAACGTCGTAGACGAAGGCGCGGACGCGGTCGCCGTAGCGCATGTTTTCACGCGGGATCATCTCGTCGCGGCGGATGATGCCTTCGCCACGACCGAGGTCGACGATGACGTTGCCGTATTCGACGCGCTTGACCGTGCCGTTGACGATTTCGCCGACGCGATCCTTGAACTCGTCGAACTGGCGATCGCGTTCGGCTTCACGAACCTTCTGCACGATGACCTGCTTGGCCGACTGGGCGGCGATGCGGCCAAAATCCATCGGCGGCAGCGGATCGGCGATGAAGTCGCCGAGCTTGGCATCCGGGTTGCGATCGCGAGCAAGCTCGAGCGGGATCTGCGTGGAGTAATCGTCAGCCTTCTCGACCACTTCCAGAAGACGCTGCAGGCGGATTTCGCCGGTCTTGGAGTTGATGTCGGCGCGGATGTTCGATTCCGACCCATAGCGCGAGCGGGCGGCCTTCTGGATCGCGTCGGCCATCGCGGCCAGAACGATCTCACGGTCGATCACCTTTTCACGCGCGACAGCATCCGCGATCTGCAGAAGCTCGAGCCGGTTAGCACTGACTGCCATGTCTTGTCTCCGTTGGGTTGCAGGGGGGCTTCACGCTCCGCCCGACTTATTCCTCAATAGGTGAATCTTCGTCTTCGAAATTTTCATTCGCAGCGCGTGCCGCCTTCGCCTTCTTGTCGGCGGTCAGCGCATCACGGATCAAATCGTCGGTCAGGATCAGCCGCGCCTCGGAAAGCGTGGTGAACGGGATCACGACGACGGGCTCCTCGCCATAGGCAACCTGGTCGCGCTCGAGCCGGAAACCGTCGTCATCGACGGAAACGATCTTGCCGCGGAACCGCTTGCGGCCGTCGACCAGAACCGACGTCTCGCATTTCAGCAGGTGACCCTGCCAGCGGAAGAAGTCGGACTTGCGCACCATCGGGCGGTCGATGCCCGGCGACGACACTTCGAGATGATACGCCTTGTCGATCGGATCTTCCACATCGAGCACCGGCGAAATGGCCTTGGAGATCTCTTCGCAGTCCTCGACGGTCATGGTGCCGTCGGTGCGCTCGGCCATGATCTGCAGCGTCAGGCCGTTCTGGCCGGACATGCGCACGCGCACGAGCTGGTAACCCATCGGCACGATGACCGGCTCGATGATGTCGGCGACGCGCTGGTCGAGACCGGTTTCGGTGATCAGGCGGGGTTCATGTGCATTTTCAGCCGTTGTCGTATCGGACAAACGATCATCTCCTCATCGGACCGGCTAATAAAAAAGAGCGGGTCCTGACGGGCCCACTCTTCATCTACCGATCAAGAATTTGAGGCTCATATACGCCCCATCGCCGCAAATTGCAAGGCATTGGGCCGCCCGCCGCAAATGGCCGGACTGTCCGCCGGCGAGCATCTTCGCCAACAAGGTCAGTTTCAGCGGGTGGCACTTCGCGTTGTCCGGCCTATAACAGGTAACGAACCGCTTCGAGACGACAATCAAGAAACGAAGAGAGAAGACGAGGTGCCCACCCGTATTTCGCCGCTTGCCCCCTTCAAGCACGACATCTTCCGCACGATCTGGATCGCGAGCCTCGCCTCCAATTTCGGCGGCCTCATTCAATCGGTCGGCGCCGCCTGGCTGATGACCTCCATTTCCTCATCGGCGAACATGGTGGCGCTGGTGCAGGCTTCCACCTCACTGCCGATCATGCTCTTTTCGCTCGTCTCCGGCGCGCTTGCCGACAATTTCGACCGGCGGCGGATCATGCTGGTGGCGCAGTGTTTCATGCTCTTCGTCTCGGCGCTCTTGACGATCTTTGCCTATGTGGGGCTGATCACACCCTGGCTGCTCCTGCTCTTCACCTTCCTCATCGGCTGCGGCACGGCGCTCAACAACCCGTCCTGGCAGGCCTCGGTCGGCGACATGGTCCCGCGCGAAGACCTGCCAGCGGCAGTCGCGCTCAACAGCATGGGCTTCAACATCACCCGCAGCGTCGGCCCGGCGATCGGCGGTGCCATCGTTGCGGCACTCGGCGCGGCGGCAGCCTTCTTCGCCAACACGCTCAGCTATTTCGCCATCCTCTTTGCGCTGGTGCGCTGGCGTCGCGAGGTGCCGACGAACACGCTGCCGCGCGAGACGCTGGGTCGCGCCATTTCGGCTGGCCTGCGCTATGTCGCGATGTCGCCCAACATCGGCAAGGTGCTCTTGCGCGGCTTCCTCTTCGGCCTTTCGGCGAGCGCCATCCTCGCGCTTCTGCCGCTCGTCGCCCGCGACCTCGTCCAGGGCGGGCCGCTCACCTACGGCCTGATGCTCGGCGCCTTCGGCCTCGGCGCGATCGGCGGGGCGCTGCTCTCTGCCCGGCTACGCGAGAAGCTTTCGAGCGAGGCGATCGTGCGCATCGCCTTTACCGGCTTTGCCGCCAGCGCCGCGATCACGGCCTGGAGCACCTATGCCTGGCTGAGCTGTCTCGTGCTGCTTATCTCCGGCGCCTGTTGGGTGCTGGCGCTGTCGCTGTTCAACACCACCGTGCAGCTTTCGACGCCGCGCTGGGTGGTCGGCCGGGCGCTGTCGCTCTACCAGACCATGACCTTCGGGGGCATTGCCGGCGGCAGCTGGCTCTGGGGTACGGCCGCCGAACAATATGGCGCGGCCAACGCGTTGATGGGCTCCTGTCTTCTGATGTTCGCCGGGGTCGTGGTCGGCTTCCGCCTGCCCTTGCCGGAGTTCACCTCGCTCAACCTCGATCCGCTCAACCGCTTCAACGAGCCGCCGCTCGAACTGGACCTGAAGCCGCGCAGCGGCCCGATCGTCATCATGATCGACTACGAGATCGCCGACGACGATATCCCGGAGTTCCTGACGACGATGGCGGAACGCCGGCGCATCCGCATCCGCGACGGCGCCGGACACTGGGCGCTGATGCGCGATCTCGAAAACCCGACCACCTGGACCGAGACCTATCACGTGCCGACCTGGGTCGAATATGTGCGCCACAACCAGCGCCGCACCCAGGCCGACGCCGCCGTCGGCGACCGGCTGACGGCTTTGCATAGCGGCAAGACGCCACCGCGGGTGCACCGGATGATCGAGCGCCAGACGATCGTCCCGACGCATTACGAGCGCTACAAGCGACAGGTGAATGTGGACATGCACTAGCTTGTTCCGGCCCTCACGCCGATCTCGACCATGCAACGAAAAAGGCCCCGTCACGGGGCCTTTTTCGTTGCGGCAGTCGGCACACCAGCGCGTCCGGCTGCAAATGGCACTACCGCAGCTTCGCCTTCAGCGAAGCATCGGGGAAGCAGGTGGCGGCAAGGCCGCTCTTTGCCTGCCAGTCGCCAAGCGAACGGCGCGTCTTGTAGCCGGGAAGACCATCGACCTTGCCGACGTCGTAACCCTTGGCAACCAGCGCCTTCTGCATCTTGAGAACGTCCGAGCGCAGCATGTTGCCGACATCGCCCCACGTGCCGCGGAACGCGCCGCCGCCGGTGGCGATGCGGTCGGCAAGGTTGCCGATGAAAAGCGCGTAGAGGTCGGAGTTGTTGTATTCCTTGAGCACGTAGAAGTTCGGCGTGACGATGAACTCCGGCCCGTGCCGGCCTGCCGGAACCAGCATCATCGAAGATGCCGACAGTTCGTGCGACGGGAAGGCCTTGCCGGAAATCCGGGTTATGCCCTTGTTCGCCCAACTTGACAGGGGTTGGGCGAGATCCGGGCCTTCCTGCGCACAGGAGACCGCTTCCGGGATCGACACCTCAAAGCCCCAGTCGCGGTCGCGCTGCCAGCCCTTCTTGACGAGATAGTTGGCGATCGATGCCAGGCTGTCGGGCACCGAATTCCAGATGTCGCGGCGGCCGTCGCCATCGAAATCGACGGCGTATTGCAGAAAGCTCGACGGCATGAACTGCGGCTGGCCCATCGCGCCGGCCCAGGACCCGCGCATCGCGGCCTCATCAACATCGCCGCTGTCGAGAATGTGCAGGGCCGCGATCAGCTCGCGGCGAAAGAGGTCCGGCCGCGTCGACATGAAGGCTTTGGTCGCCAGCACATCGACCACCGGATAAGGGATCTTGGCACGACCGAAGCCGGATTCCCTGCCCCAGATCGCCACGATCACCGAGGCCGGTACACCATAGGTGCGCTCGATCTTCTTGAGCGTCGAGGCATGGGTGGACGCCAGGCTGCGGCCGGTGCCGGCGAGCCCCTGCAGGCGCTTTTCCGAGAAGTAGTTTCCGGGCGAGGAAAACTCCGCCTGGCTCTGCTTCTGCTCCTTCGGCTTCGGGAAGCCGGGGGGCGCCAGATCCGGCAGATCCCAGTTGAGCTTCACGTCGGAAAACGCCGCCTTGAAGGATCCGGCGGAAATGCCCGCCTTCTTCGCTTCCGGCCAGAGGTCATTCTGCAGCCAGGTGCGGAATTGCGCCTCCACATCTGCCTTGGTGGCGGCGTGGGCGGGGAGGCTGAGAGCGAGGAACGCTGCGACGGCGGCGAGGAGGTGTGCACGGGGCTTGCCTCCCTCTGCACGACCGGAAAACAGCGAACGAACCAGAGACTTCAAACGCATCGGCATCCCTTCAGATCGACGTGCGGGCGCGAAGGGCCGCTGCCAGCGTGCCCTCGTCGAGATAGTCGAGCTCGCCACCGACGGGCACGCCATGGGCAAGCCGGGTGATCTTCACCTCCATGCCTTCGAGCTGGTCGGTGATGTAGTGCGCCGTGGTCTGGCCCTCGACGGTGGCGTTGACGGCGATGATCAGTTCGCGGACACCGCCATTGGCGACGCGTTGCACCAGGCCCTTGATGTTGAGGTCGTCGGGACCGACGCCGTCGAGCGGCGAGAGCGTGCCGCCAAGCACGTGATAGGCGGCGTTCATCGCGCCGGCGCGCTCCAGCGCCCAGAGGTCGGAGACGTCCTCGACAACGATGAGCACGGAGTGGTCGCGACGCTCGTCGGAACAGACGGTGCAGGGATCGATCGTATCGACATTGCCGCAGCAGGAGCAGATGCGGACCTTGCGGTGCGCTTCGCCCATGGCGTCGGCGAGCGGACCGAGCAACTGGTCCTTCTTCTTGACGAGATGGAGGGCGGCACGCCGTGCGGAGCGTGGCCCAAGCCCCGGGACTTTCGCCAGGAGCTGGATAAGTTTTTCGATTTCGGGGCCGGTGACTCGTTTTGCCATGCGGCGCTTTTAGCCCATATCGGCCCGAAACGGAATCGCCTTCGAAACGCCGTCAACGCGGCATCCGGCGGCCTTCACTGCCAGCATGCGAAGGAAGCGGCCGACGAGACCGCCCGCTTCCCGAACCTAACGCCTGGAAGCGATCAGAACGGCAGCTTCATGCCGGGCGGGATCGGCAGGCCGGCGGTCAGCTCGCGGGTCTTTTCCGCCTGCACGGCCTCGGCCTTGTCCTTGGCGTCCTTGTGGGCGGCGACGATCAAGTCTTCGAGGATCTCGACGTCGTCCTCCTTGAACAGCGAGGGATCGATCTTCAGGCTCTTGAGGGTGCCCTTGCCGTCGAGGCGAACCGTGACGAGGCCACCGCCGGAGGTGCCGTCGACTTCGAGCGCGGCGATTTCCGCCTGCATCTTCTCCATCTTGGCCTGCATTTCCTTGACCTTGCCCATCATCCCCATGATGTCGCGCATCGTCGTCTCCTGTTCTTCTGTTTCTGCTCGCAGACGGGAACTATTCGATGTCGTCGCCAGGGACGATATCGCCGTCGGCGGATTCGGCTGTGGCCGGAGCCTGGCTCTCGACCTCTTCTTCAACGGCGCGAATGCGCACGTCGGTGATCTTGGCACCCGGGAACCGGGCGAGAATGGCGGCGACATCGGGATCCTGGCGTGCGTCGTTAACACGCTGCTCCTGCGCCCGCTGTTCCGCCTCGATCAGTGTCGGCTCGCCGGCCTCGCGGCTGTAGCTGACGATCCAGTGGATACCGGTCCATTCCTTGAGCTTGACCGCAACTTCGCCAAGCAGCGTCTTCGGCGCGTCGTCCGAGACGTTGACGTCGAGGCGACCGGGCTCGATCCGCACGAGCCGCAGGAAACCGCGCACGAGCGTCTTCAGCTTGATGTCGCGGTTCTTGGCGCAGAGATCGGCGATGTCGGCGATCGAATTGACCGGCACCGACGGCTGCGGCTTGGCCGCAGGCGCCGGCATCGGGCGTTCTTCGATGCGGCCGACCGCAACCGCCTGGGGTGCTACGTCCGGAACGGCGCGCAGCATGGTCGCACCATTGCTCGTCGGGCGTTGCACCGGCATCGGCTGCGATGCCTGGGCCGACACGGACACGGAAGCCTGGGCCTGAGCGCCGCCGCCGTTTCCACCCGAAGGGCCAGGACGCGCGCCGCCGCCTTCATTGCCGGAAAGCTCCAGCAAGCGCCGCGCAGCCTCTTCCGGCGCCGGCAGATGTGCCGCATGCGCCAGGCGGATCAGCACCATTTCGGCAGCCCCCGCCGGGCGCGACGAGCTTTCGGCTTCCGGAATACCCTTGAGCAGCATCTGCCAGATGCGCGACAGTGCGGTGACCGCGACGCTTTCGGCGAAAGCAGCACCGCGGGTGCGCTCGATCTCGCTCAAGGACTGGTCGTTGACCGCCTCGGGCACGTATTTCATGCGGGTGACGAGATGGGTGAAATCGGCAAGATCGGTCAAGACGACCGTCGGGTTGGCGCCGGCCTCATACTGAGCGGTGAATTCCTCGAGGGCCGCGGCGACATCGCCTTTGACGACGTGTTCGAAGAGATCGACGATGCGGGCGCGGTCGGCAAGGCCGAGCATCGAGCGCACGGTCTCCACCTCGACGGCGCCGCCGCCGTGGGCGATCGCCTGGTCGAGCAGCGACAGGCCGTCACGGGCAGAACCTTCGGCGGCGCGGGCGACCATGGCGAGCGCCTCCGGATCGAAGGAGACGCCTTCCTTGCCGAGGATCGTCGAAAACAGGCCGACGAGATCCGATGCGCTGATGCGGCGCAGGTCGAAGCGCTGGCAGCGCGACAGAACCGTGATCGGCACTTTGCGGATTTCGGTGGTGGCGAAGATGAACTTCACGTGCTCCGGCGGCTCTTCGAGCGTCTTCAGCAGGCCGTTGAAAGCCTGGGTCGAGAGCATGTGCACTTCGTCGATGATGTAGACTTTATAGCGGGCCGAAACCGGGCGGTAGCGGACCTGCTCGATGATCTCGCGGATATCGTCGATGCCGGTGTGCGAAGCGGCGTCCATTTCGATGACGTCGACATGACGTCCATCCATGATCGCCTGGCAATGTTCGCCCGGGACCCTGAGATCGATGGTCGGCCGGTCGATATCCGGCGTCTTGTAATTGAGCGCGCGAGCGAGGATGCGGGCGGTGGTGGTCTTGCCGACCCCGCGCACGCCGGTCAGCATATAGGCCTGGGCGATGCGACCGGTTTCGAACGCGTTGGTGAGCGTGCGCACCATCGGTTCCTGTCCGACCATCAGGTCGGAGAAATCCTTGGGGCGATATTTGCGCGCCAGAACACGGTAGGCGGCTGGTTTCTCAACGGATGAAATGGACGTATCGTCGCTCATCGACCCTGCCGCTGTTCGAACTCTTGTCCCGACAGGACGGAAAAGGTGGGAGGCTGGCACGATGACCCGTGCCGGAGCTCGTTGGGGCTGCTTCCTTCCGGACCTGACCCGGTTGGCGAGTGGCTCGTCCACCACCAACCTCCCGGCTTCCATATCGGCAATATCGAAAGCAAATGCAAGCCAAGCCATCAAAAAACTGATATCGATATGCAAAACAAGGCGAATCCGCCATTCTCAATAGCCGAGGAGAACCCGTTGACGACCTTCACCCTCGACGAGCGGCTCGAACGCGACGGCATTCCGATCGCCTCGATCGGGCTTTGCCAGATGCGGCTGATGAACGACCGCCGTTGGCCCTGGCTCGTGCTCATTCCCCAGCGTGAAGGCATTTCGGAGATCTTCGACCTCACCCCGCTCGACCAGACGATGCTGACCTTCGAAACGACCATGGCGGCGACGGCGCTGAAGAAAGTCACAGGCGCCGAGAAGATCAATATCGGCGCGTTGGGCAACATCGTCCGGCAGCTTCATGTGCATATCATCGCCCGCAGCGACGGCGACCCGAACTGGCCGGGGCCGGTCTGGGGCTTCGGCAAGGCGGAGCCGTGGGACGAGAAAGAACATCAGGCCTTCGCAGCCCGCATTCTGGAAAACCTCTGAACATGACGAAATCGATCTTTGACCTTCGCAGCCCGCATCCAGAGCCAAGCACCCTCGTCGCCTTCTCGGAGAATCATCTGGATCGACAGTCGGAGCACCGGGCCGACGATTGCGTCGAGGTGGCGCTGAAGCACCCGGGCGCGCACTTCCTCGCCTTCTCCGGACCGAAGCTCATCGTCAAGCATGACGAGAAGATCATCGACCCCCTGTTTGCGCCTTATGAGCTCGAAGGCCTCGAACCCGTTCTCGACGAGACGATCCTGCTCGGCTACCTCGCAAACGGCGAGCCCCGGCTGGCGGTGCCGACGGGTCTCACCGAAGAGACGATCACCGAGCCCTTCAAGATCGCCGATGGCCGCACCCTCTATCGCCAGCAGATGCTGCCGGAGGAACTGCTTGGCCAGTTCGCGCAAGGCTCGAGCCTGATTACCTGGAATGCCAACAACCGCTTCTGCGGCCGCTGCGCCGGCCCGATGGAAGGCAAGGCCGGCGGCTACCGCCGAATCTGCACCGCCTGCGGCCACATGGTCTTCCCGCGGACCGACCCTGTCGTCATCATGATGACGATCGACCTTGAGCGCGAACTCTGCCTGCTCGGCCGCAGCCCGCACTTCGCGCCGGGGATGTATTCCTGCCTTGCCGGCTTCGTCGAGCCGGGCGAGACGATCGAAAACGCCGTGCGCCGCGAAACGCTCGAGGAGTCCGGCATCCATATCGGCCGGGTGCGCTACCATGCTTCGCAGCCCTGGCCGATGCCGCACACGCTGATGATCGGCTGCTATGCCGAGGCGAAATCGACCGTCATCAAGCGCGACGAACAGGAGCTGGAGGACGTGCGCTGGTTCACGCGCGAGGAAACGACCGCGATGCTCGAACGCTCGACCGGGGTCGCAGACACCGGTGACGCGCATATTCCGCCACCCAAGGGCGCAATCGCACACCAGCTGATGCGCGACTGGCTCGCCTGGGGCGAGCGGGCGTAGGCGCGCTCTAGAGGAGACCGGCCTTGTCCCGCTCCGAACGGCTGCTCGACCTCCTCCAAGTGCTCCGGCGCTACCGCCAGCCCGTGAGCGGTCAGCGGCTGGCGGAAGAAACCGGCGTCAGCCTCCGAACGCTCTACCGCGACATCGCCAGCCTCCAGGCGCAAGGAGCCGATATCGAGGGCGAACCTGGGCTCGGCTATGTGCTCAAGCCAGGTTTCATGCTGCCGCCGATGATGTTTTCCGCCGAGGAGATCGAGGCGCTGGTGCTCGGCTCGCGCTGGGTCTCCAAGCGCACCGACGACGATCTCGCCGGTGCTGCCGCCAATGCGCTCGCCAAGATCGCCGCCGTGCTGCCTGCCGAGCTTCGCGAGGAACTTGACAGTTCGACCCTGCTCGTTGGCCCGAGCCCGCCGGCCACCAACGGCATCGACATCGCGGCGCTCCGGCGCGCGATCCGCAACGAACGCAAGGTGGAACTCGACTACGTCGACAATGACGGCAGCGCGACGCAGCGTACCATCTGGCCCTTTGCACTTGGCTTCTTCGAGAACGTGCGCATGGTCATGGCCTGGTGCGAGCTGCGCCTGGACTTCCGGCACTTTCGCGCCGACCGCATGCAGCGGATGGCGGTGACCGAGGCGCGCTATCCTCGCCGCCGGCAGGTGCTGATGAAGGATTGGCGCGCAAGCCAGAACATGGCGGCATCAAAACGCCAGACGGTCGGCTCCTGACGGGCGCTCATGCGCTGATGCTGACAGAAACTGGCAGCGGCCAGTCCTAGCCTTGGCACTCCCGCAACAAGGAGGAAAACCATGGCCAAGGCAAATCTCATCGTTCTCTACGTCAAGGATCCGCTCGCAAGCGTGACGTTCTACCGGGCGGTTCTCGCGCAGGAACCGCAGGTCGCCTACCAGACCTTCTCGTCCTTCGAGCTGCCCGGCGGTTTCACCCTCGGGCTCTGGGCCGAACATACGGTCGCGCCGGAGCCGGCGGCATCGGGCAGCCGATCGGAACTGGCGTTCATGGTGGAGGACGAGAGCGCGGTGCGCGCACATTACGAGGATTGGAAGGGGAAAGGCCTGCCGGTTGCGCAGGAATTGACCGAGATGGATTTCGGTCCGACTTTCGTCGCGCTCGATCCGGATGGTCACCGGCTGCGCGTCTGCCTCTACGATTCTTAAGCGAGAGGGTATGCAGCGCGCATCCCGCCCGCCTGAAGCGGCGGGATGCGCGAATGGTGCGGATTAGCGGCCGTAAACGGCGGCCTGGATCTGCGAACGGGACAGACCGATGTCGCTCAGTGCGTGATCGTCGAGAGCGTTCAGCTCGCGGATCGCACGGCGGGTCTTCGCATATTCCATGATCTTCTGACGGATCTTCATCTTTAAAACTCCTTACTTGACGAGCGTCAAATAGGCATTTGCCTAAAATTTGTGTAGCGCCACGATTGCAAACTAGGCATGCGCCAGACGCGTAGCCGGTTAACGAACTTTTGCCACTTTCGCCCCCGTAGGGCGTGGCGAAACCAACGATTCTCTCGGAGAATCATCGCGGACGGAACGCGCAGGAATTAAGCGTGATGCTGTAAAAGTCTTAGCCAGATGGCAGATCCGCGAATATACGGCGCAAGAAGACCGCAACCATAGGCTTTATTTTGATTAGAAATCAGGCGCACTCGGGACCTGCAGCCTCCAGCTGAGGGCAAAGCTGCGGGCAAGCGAAAGCGACCGCCCCACGGCTTAGCCGGAGGCGGTCGGAGCCTGCCTCCGCAGGCTTTTCTCTCAGAAGTCTGGCGCCGGAGCGGATCTGTTCAGAGAACGCCGCGCATTGGGTGCGCGTTATAGGTTCCGAGGATGCGGACCTTTTCGGAGAAGAAACGCAGCTCGTCCATGGCGTGGCGCACGCCGACATCGTCCGGGTGCCCTTCAATATCCGCATAGAACTGCGTCGCCACGAACCGGCCGCCGAGCTGGTAGCTTTCGAGCTTGGTCATGTTGATGCCGTTGGTGGCGAAACCGCCCATGGCCTTGTAGAGCGCTGCCGGGATGTTGCGGACATTGAAAACGAAGGTGGTGATGATCAGCTCTTCGTCGCTGGTCCGGGATATGCGCTGCTCTTCGCGGGACAAGACGACGAAGCGGGTGACGTTGCTCTCGGTATCCTCGACATTTTCAGCGATGATTTCGAGGCCATAGAGATCGGCGGCCAGCCGCGGCGCGAGCGCTGCCATCGAGCGGTCGCCCTTTTCTGAAACGAGCTTTGCCGCGCCGGCGGTATCGCCGGCGACGACTGGCTTCCAGCCGTTGGAACGCACGATCTTGCGGCATTGACCAAGCGCATGGATATGGCTGTGCACGGTGCGGATCTCATCACGGGTGACACCCGGAAGCACCATCAGCTGGAAGCGGATCGGCATGAAGTATTCGCCGACGATGTGCAGCCGCGATTCCGGCAGGAGGTGATGGATGTCGGCGACGCGGCCGGCGATCGTGTTCTCGATCGGGATCATCGCCAGATCTGCGTCGCCGTTCTCGACCGCGACGAAGGCATCCTCGAAGGTCTGACAGGGCAACGGCTCCATCGACGGGAACATGTCGCGGCAGGCCATGTCGGAATTGGCGCCATAGTCGCCCTGGAAGGAAATCCTGTTGGTCTTGGCGGTCACGGTAGCGTCCTTCTCAGGTTCTGATATCAGCGGTTACGGGCGGACAGGATGCGGCGGGCCTTTTCCAGCTCCACCGGGGTGTCCACACCAAGCGGGACCGAATCGACGATCTCGACATCGATGCGCATGCCGGCTTCGAGCGCACGCAGCTGCTCCAGCGATTCGCGGCGCTCGAGCACGGAGGGCCGAAGCGAGACGAAACGCTCCAGCGCCTGGCGGCGATAGGCATAGAGCCCGATGTGGTGATAGAGCGGGCCTTCGCCATAGGGCGCGGTCGCGCGGGTAAAATAGAGCGCGCGCAGGCGCGTGTCCGAAAGCGGCGAGCCGACGACCTTGACGATGTTCGGGTTGGTCTTCTCGCTCTCTTCGGTGATCGCCACCGTCAGTGTCGCTATATCGGTGGCGGCATTTTCGAGCGGGTTCAGCGCCGCGCGGATCGATGCTGGCTCGACCGTCGGCAGGTCGCCCTGGACGTTGATGACGATCTCGGCCCCGCCGTTCGGATCGGCCTTCTGCAGCGCTTCGTAGATCCGATCGGAACCGGACTGGTGGTCGATGCGGGTCATGATCGCTTCGAAGCCGGCCTCGCGCACCACGTCGAAAACCTGCTGGTCGTCGACGGCAACGACGACGCGGCCGACGTCCGCTTCCTGCGCTCGGGTCGCTACCTGGACGATCATCGGCAGGCCGCAAATGTCGGCGAGCGGCTTTCCGGGTAGGCGTGTCGAAGCCATGCGCGCCGGAATGAGCACGATGACTTTACCTGAATTTTCGCGATTCATGATCTGGCCTTCAAAAACCCCGCCGAAAGTGTCAATAAGTCTCAGTTAGGGGCCGATAATCACTGTTGCAACGCAGAGCCAAAAGACATAGGTTCCGCGCGATTTCAAGATAGGCCGGGTTTTTGTTTGCGCCGGTGGCAAAGGGAGCGTTTGCAGATGAATTCATATGTGAACATGGGCGTGGGCGCCTTTCTGGGAACGGTCTTCGTTCTGATGTCCGTGTCCATTGCATCGGAAGGCATTTTCCATTCCGAAGCTCCCGAAAAGGAAGGCTTTACGATCGTCGCCGAAGAAGGCACGTCTGAAGCCGGTGCCGGCGGTGCCGCAGAAGTCGAAGTCGACATCAAGCCGCTGCTGCTCAAGGCCGATGCTTCCGCTGGTGAAGCCGTGTTCAAGAAATGCGCAAGCTGTCACACCGCCGACAAGGGCGGCGCAAACAAAGTCGGTCCGAACCTCTGGGGCCTCGTCAACCGCCCGATCGCTTCGCATGAGGGCTTCAGCTACTCGGCCGGCATGAAGACGTTTGCCGAAGGCGGCAAGGTCGTCTGGGACTACGACCACCTCAGCTACTTCATCGAAGCACCGAAGAAGCACGTTCCGGGCACCGCCATGGGCTTTGCCGGCGTCAAGAAGCCCGACGAGCGCGCCAACCTGATTGCCTGGCTGCGCGAGCAGGCCGACGCTCCGGCCGCACTGCCGGACGCATCCGCCGGTTCTGCCGAAGCAGCTCCGGCTGCCGGCGAAGCAGCTCCGGCTGCTGGCGCCGAAGGTGCAAAGCCGGCCGAAGCCCCGGCAACCGAGACCAAGCCGGCCGAAGGCCAGCCGGCACCGGCGCAATAAGTTCAGCGGTCGGAAACGACCCTTTTGCTAAAAGGCCCGGCTCGCGCCGGGCCTTTTTCGTATCCGGGGACGCGACGGATGGTGCGCACGGACCGTTGGGACGGATCCCCCCTCTCCGGCGAAACAGTTTGCCGGAAAGTGCGACAATCACATCAGCAGATAGGCCCAGACCGAAACGCTGACGACGCCGAGCGCGGTCGTCAGCGTGATCGTCGAGGACGCCAGCCCATGGCCGACATTGAAATGATTGGCGATCAGCCAGGCGTTCACACCCGTCGGAACGGCCGACGTCAGCACCAGCGCCGTCGTCCAGTTGTCGTTAAGGCCGAGCAGGTGGCAGCTCGCATAGACAACCGCCGGCATGACGACGAGCTTCAAGGCGCTCGTCACCGAGGCGAGCCCGAGATTGCCGGCAAGGCCGTATTTATCCAGCGCCATGCCGATCGAGATCAGCGCCGCCGGTGCTGCCATCGACGCCAGCTGATCGACGACGGTCTTGACCGGACCGCCAAGCGGCTGGCCGACAAGATGGAAGGCGGCACCGCAGGCAAGGCCGATCACCAGCGGGTTGCGCACCAGATTGCGGGCGACCCCGGCCAGGAGCTGCAGCGGGCTCTGCCCCGGCTTGCCACCGGCGCGCCGCTCGGCACGCTCCATCAGCAACGTGCCCGCGATCATCATGACCGGCAGATGCACCGAAAGCAGGATCGATATCGCAACGATGCCCTCCTCGCCGACGATGCGCGACACCAGCGGCAGACCGATGAAGACCGTGTTGGCGAAGGCAGAGGAGACGCCGGCGAGAACCCCCATGCGCGCATCCCGCTTGAAGACGAGCGTCGTCGCCACGTGTCCCAACGTCCAGGTGACCGCAACGCCCGAGAAATAGGCGACCCAGAGCGGCCAGGGCGAACCGTCCTTGAAATCCGCCTCGGCGATCGTGCGAAACAGCAGGATGGGCACCGCGACACGAAAGACGAAATCGCCCAAGGCTTCGCCGACGGCCGGTTTCAGGTACTTCAGGCGCACCAGCAACCAGCCGGCAAGGATCAGGATGAAGATGGGCAGGACGTTCTGGAAGATATCGGACATGCGCGGGCCCTGGATCACGATGACCTTGGAGCGAATCGATCCGAGATCTTCGAGGTCTGTTCTCATGAGGTAGAGCGGGAGACGGGCGGAAGACCGCAGATGCTTTCCTCTTTCCGCTCCTGGAATGGTCCTGCCAGCAATAACGTTGTTCGCACCCGCGCCGCAAGCGCGCGAGCAGCGTGCACAGGGAGGGGGAACATTCCCCGGCCGCAGGCGTTCCGAAACAGCATGAGGAACGAGCCATGCCGACAGAGAAGCCCATTTACGCGCGCAACGACGACGATCCGCATCTCATCGACGATGCGCTCGCCGACAAGGTGCTGCGCTACATCCAGTATGCGGCGATGATCGATACGCGCGACATCTCGGTGATGGCGCTCGGCGGGGTCGTTGTGCTTTCCGGCCATGTGGCACAGGCATCCGACATCGCCTGTGCCGGCGACGCCGCAGCATCGGTGATCGGCGTCACCAGCGTCGAGAACCGGCTGGCAGTGACGCCGGGCGCGGGCGAGGCTGATAGCTGAGCGGTTGCCGTGCGGAAATCCGAATGATAGGACATGCCGGCATGAGATTTCGGCAGGCTTGGCGTTACCGCCATAGAGCCGCCATAGGAGCCGCAGATGAGGACCGACCCGTCAGCAACCAGGTAAGCCGCAACAACGGTTGAATAAGTTGTTGCGGCGTCTGTCGGCTCACTCTCAGAACAGTTGATGAAGTGGCAGATCGCCGCCGAATGTTTTTCATTTGCGCGGATGTTTCATCATGCCCAATCGTAATTCCCCCACCTGGTCCTACTCGCTGCCGGCAGCCCTTCTGCTGATGGCGCCCTTCGACATCCTGGCGTCGCTCGCCATGGACATCTACCTGCCCGTCGTGCCCGACATGCCGGCCATTCTCGGCACGTCGCCGGCAGTCGTCCAGCTCACGCTCAGCCTCTACATGCTGCTTTTGGGCCTGGGCCAGCTGCTGTTCGGCCCGCTGTCCGACCGCTTCGGCCGCCGTCCCGTTCTTCTCGGCGGCGCGACGCTGTTTGCCCTGTCGTCGCTGGGACTGGCGGCAACCACCTCGGCGCCGGTCTTCGTCGCCTTGCGGCTCGTCCAGGCGGCCGGCGCCTCGGCCGCGCTGGTCGCGACCTTCGCGACCGTGCGCGACGTCTATGGCGCGCGTCCGGAAGGCGTGACCATCTATGGCCTCTTCAGCGCCATGCTCTCCTTCGTGCCGGCGCTCGGGCCGATCGCCGGCGCGCTGATATCAGGCGCTTTCGGATGGCAAGCGATCTTCGTGACGCTCGGCGTGCTTGGCCTTGCGGCACTCGGCCAGGCCTTGCCGCGCTGGCCCGAAACCCGGCCGGACGCCGCCGCACCCGCGAAGCCGAGCTTCATGCCCATGCTCACAAGTGGCGCGTTCTGGACCTACACGCTTGGCTTCAGCACTGCGATGGGCGCGTTTTTCGTGTTCTTCTCCACCGCCCCACGCCTGCTCATCGATCGCGCCGGCTATTCGCAGCTGGGTTTCAGCCTGGCCTTCGCCACCGCTGCCGTCGTTATGATCATCGCCACGCGCTTCGCCAGGGGCTTCGTCGCCCGCTACGGGACATCCGGTTGCCTGACCCGCGGCATGGCCCTGATCATCCTCGGCGGGCTGTTGCTTGGCGCGGGCGAAGTCTTGGCCGCTCCGTCGTTCGAGAGCTTCGTGTTGCCGATGTGGGTGATCGCCTTCGGCATCGTCATGACCGCCTCCGTCACCGCCAATGGGGCGCTCAAGGCCTTCGATGCCATCGCCGGGACGGCGGTGGCGCTCTACTTCTCGATCCAGAGCCTGATCGTCAGCCTTGTCGGCACTGGCGCCGTGCTGCTGCTAGGTGGCGATACGGCCTGGCCGCTCGTCGGCTATTGCCTCGGCATGGCGGCAATCACGCTGCTGGCGCTGGCGTTTCTCGACCGGCGCGAAGATCGATAGCCCTGCCCCTCCCGGAGCGGTCGTCCGCTCCGGGAGGTCTTCAACCGGAAAGACGGCAACATGCCCCTTGACCTCGCCCCTGGGGCTGGCCCCAGACTGCTCTCATGACCGATTCCTACTTCCTCGCAGGCCGCTTCGGCGCCGCCACACGATTGTCGCCGAAGGCGCTCCGGCTCTATGCCGAGCAGGGCCTGCTGGTGCCTGCCCATGTCGATCCCATAACCGGTTACCGCTACTACGCCGCCACGCAGGCAAGCCGCGCCAGGCTGATTGCCCGGCTGCGGCAGCTGGGCCTGCCGATCGCCCGGATCGCGCGGCTGATCGATCTTCAGCCCGACGTTCGCCTGACGGAGCTGCGCGCCTGGCTGGAGGTGCAGAGCAAGCGGCTCGAGGATCAGCGCGAGTTGGTGGAGGCCATCATCCGGCAATCGAGCGGCAGCGACGATCCGCTTGTCAGGGCCGTTGCCGTGCGCGACGTCGCGCCTTCGAAAATCGTTTATCGCCAGCACCATGTGACGGTGGATGCGCTCGAGGCCTTCACCGGAAGCGCCGAAGCGGAGATCCGCGGCTATCTTGCGCAATCGGGCAAGAGCGACGACGGGCCGATGACGCTGCATTTCCACGAGCCGGTCAATCACGACGGCAAGGGTCTCGTCGAAGTCGCGATCGGCTATGACGGCAGTCTCGAACCCACTGGCGATCTGCGCATACGCCTCCAGCCGGCGGGGCGCGAAGCGTTCCTCGCCGTCGCCGAAGCGTTCGAAACCTTTCCGGCCGTGCTTCGCGTCTATGACGCGATCGAAGCCTGGTTCGAACAAAGCGACGACCTCAGCTGTTTCGGCAGCCCCTACGAAATCTATCCCGGCAGCGGCAGCGCCCGCTTCGATGTCGCCTACCCCATCGTGCGCTAAGCCAATCCCCGCACGTCCCAATCACTTCCTCCCCCGATTTCTCCTCCCCTCGATTACTCAAGGACCAACCGATGCAGCACTTTTCCTATGTGGGTTCCGGCCCCTATTGCTACGCCAACTCGTTCGCGATGATGTTCGGCGAGGCCGCACCCTCGACCTCGACCATCGAGCTTGCCACCGGCAGTCCCTTCGGCATGCAGATCGTCGGCGGCACGCTGCCGTTCTTCGATCCCTATGGCTGGGATCCGGAGGCCGGGTTCGACGGCGCGCTGAAAGCGCTCGGCTGGACATCGCAGGTCAGCAGCGGCGGCGAGCCCGAGGACGCGCTCTCCCGCCTGCGCTCGGCACTAAAGGATGGTCCCGTCTGGGTCGGGCCGGTGGAGATGGGGCATCTGCGGCACCAGCCCGGCATGACGGGACCGATCGAGGCCGATCACTACGTCGTAGTCCTCGCATTGGACGAGACGCGCGTGCTGATGCATGACCCGCAGGGATATCCCTACGCCTCCCTGCCGCTTCACGATTTCATGACGGCCTGGGGCGCCGAAACGCTGAGCTACGGCGACCCCTACACCATGCGATGGGAGTTCTCCCGCGTCGCCGACGTGAGCGAGATCGAGGCAATTCGCGCCTCGGTGCCGGCCGCCATCCACTGGCTCTCGATGACCACGGACCGGCTGGTACCGGTGGGCAGCCTTGGCAATGCCGACGCTGCCGAAGCGCTCGCCGCTCGGATCGAAGCTAACTGCGACAAGAACCTGCGCGCTCACCTCATGCACTTCGCCGTTCGCGTCGGCGCCCGCCGCGCCGGCGACGCGGCATCCTGCCTGGCGCGGGCGGGCCTTGCCAAATCCGCCGCCATCGCCGGCGAGCAGGCACGGCTGATCGGCGCGCTGCAGTATCCGCTGGTCCTGCGCAGGGATACCGAGGCGGCCGAAAGCCTGCGCTTGCTGGCGCCGACCTACGACCGGCTGCTCGCCGCCCTGCAAGCCGGGGAGTGAACTTACAAGCCGCGCAATCCCGGACGGAAAACCGCTACGCACTTTTCCTGGAATTGCTCGTTTGGCTGGGCGCAATTCCGGACGGAAAACCGCTGCGCACTTTTCCTGGAATTGGCTTGTCTTGCTGGGCGCAGTTCCGGACGGAAAACCGCTGCCCACTTTTCCTGGAATTGGCTTGTCTTGCTGGGCGCAGTTCCGGACGGAAAACCGCTGCGCACTTTTCCTGGAATTGCTTTTAGGCAATGAGCTCCGAGAAGCTTTTCGGTCGCGCCGGCTTCGTGTCGCGCACCGTCTCGTAGTGGAGCCCGACGACGCCGTTGTCGTAGTGCTCGCTGCCGATCAGCCGAAGCTCGTTCTTGTCGCGCAGCCGGGCGAACCATGGTTCACCCGGCGATACGACCGGGTAGACGAAGAAGTGGTAGCGATCGACGAGGCCGAGGCCGATCACCGTCTGTGCCAGGCTCGCGCCGCCGGACAGATGGATATCCCGGCCGGGCTCAGCCTTCAGGTCGGTCAGGAAGCGCGAGAGCGCCGCATCATCAGGAACCACCGTCCGCTCGGCGTTGTGCCAGGGGCTGATTGCCTGCTCACCGGTGCGGGAGAACACGATCTTGCGATAGTCGTGCATGCGCCCTGCCATCACCCGGTTGGTCTCGCCGCCCGCCTCGTCGTTCAGTGCGCCCGGCCAGTAGCCGACCATCTCCTCATAGGTCGTGCGGCCGACCAGAACCGTATCGTAGCCGGCGTAAAGGCGGTCGATCGCCCGGTATTGTTCCTCGACCACCGTGCCCATCCAGGCAAGCGGATCGTCCAGGCGGCCATTCAGCGTCGTCATCATCTGCAGCACGATATTGCGCATGGGATCGTCTCCTCAGTGGGTTTGCTCGACGAACCGGGCCAGTTGCTCGGCGACCGTTCCCCAGCCGTCGTGAAAGCCCATCTCCTCGTGCATCTTCCGGTCCGCGCCACTGCGGTGCATCACATGGGCGGCGTACTCCGTACCGCCAGGATGATCGCTGAGGGTGATGATCGCCGTCATGAAAGCGTTTTCCGCCGGGCGCCAGCCGGCAAGCAGCGTGTCGGTGAAGACGATGCGCGAGAGTTCGTCGACCGCGAGAAAGCAGGCATCGATATGCGGCACGAATGCGCCGCCGCCTTCGCTGATCCGCGTCACGAAACTGCCGCCGGGCCTGAGATCCATGTCGATCACCTTGCATCTTGCCGGCTCGGGAACCCACCACTGTTCGAGCCGCGTGGGATCGCTCCAGGCGCGCCAGACGGTCGCGCGCGGCGCCTTGATGACGCGGGCCATCGTCAGGTCGAGTTCAGGATCGGGAGAGCGGGTCATGTCATTCCTCCTCGTGTTCAGTGACGAATTTTTCCAGCCGGTCGGCACGGCCTTCCCAGAGCGCGCGCTGCGCCGAGAGCCAGGTTTCGACTGCAGCGAATTGCGCCTTCTCGATCGCGCAGGTGCGCACCCGGCCCTGCTTGTGCGTGCGGATGAGCCCGCTGCCTTCGAGGAAGTGGATGTGCTTCATGAAAGAAGGCAGGGCCATGTCGAAGGGCCTGGCGAGATCGCTGATGCTCGCCGGACCGCCGCCGAGCCGCGAAAGCACGGCACGCCGGGTCGGATCGGCGAGCGCCTGAAAGATCACGTCCAATCGGTCTGAATACTGTTCCATAAGGCTAAGTATCATGCGCAAATACTTAGCGCAAGAGCTAACTATTGATCGACGCGAAGCCACCGGCGGCAGCCAATTTGTCACATCGCCGTTTTCTTGACCTCAAGCGTGGTTGAGCTTCTACAAACCCCGTCGGTTCAATAGGACAAGGGGGCCGACGTGGCATTCAAAAACCAGATGAGGACTGAAAATACCGGGACCGGCACCGCATCCGCGGGCATCGCCGAGCCCGGCGGCGCATCGAACGCCGCCGACTGGCTCGCAGGCCTCGCCACCGGGCCGGCATTGCCAAGTGCAAGCGCGCAACGCCTCCCTCCTCACGGCAAGGAAGGAATGATCCGATGTCCGGCCCTATCGCAAGCATTCTCGATTCGCGCGCCTTCGGCATCCTCGCCCGCGTGCTGCTGACGCTCGTGTTCTGGTCGAGTGGCCTTGCCAAGCTCTTCGACTTCAACGCCAACGCCGCGGTCATGGAAGGCTTCGGCCTGGCGCCGGGATGGCTGTTCAATGCGGCGACGCTGATCCTGCAGATCGGCGCCTCTCTCCTGATCATCCTCAACCGCTGGGTCTGGCTTGCCGCCGGTGCGCTCGCCGTCTTCACGGTGCTGACGGTCCCGATCGCCCATCCCTTCTGGCTGAAGCAAGGCGAAGAGGCCTTCCGCGACATGACCGTGGCGCTGGAGCACGTCTCGGTGATCGGCGGTCTGGCGCTGGTATCGATCCTGTCGCGCAAACGTTGAACGTCAACGAAGACGGCTCGTCGGGCGGCTCAACCTTCGCCTATCTCGGCCAGGAAGCTCGTCAGCACATTGTGGTTCTGCGCCAGCTTTTCCGTCCTTTCCTCGACGAGGCGGATCTGCTGGCGCAACGTCACGCGCAACTCGTCGCAGGGCTCGAAAATCGGCCCCTCGCCGCGCACGCAGGCCAGGAACTGCAGGATCGTCGGAAGGGTCATGCCGCCGGCCCCGAGCAGCTTGATGCGCTCGACGGTGCGCACCTCCGCCATGTCATAATCACGATAGCCGCTTTCGGTGCGCTCCGGCTTCAACAGACCTTCCGCCTCGTAGTAGCGCAGCATCCGGATGCTGACGCCGGTGCGTTTCGACAGCTCGCCGATCTTCATGCAATCACCCTTCAACACACCCTTGACTCTGACAGCGCTGTCAGACCTTAAAGCTATGGCTCCCTTATGCAAACCGCACCCAGGAGCAAAATCATGGCGACCGAAACCCACCATTATCCGGCAACAATCGACGGCCGCCCGGCCGACGCGGCGGAGCTGACAGCGCTCGCCTTCGCCGGCTTCGCGCACTTCACGGCGATCCAGGTCCGGGACCACAGGATCAAGGGCCTGGACCTGCATCTCAAGCGCCTGCACGGCGCCTCGATCGAATTTTTCGGCCGTGCCGTGCCCGAAGAAACCCTGCGCGCCCGCATCCGGGCCGCGGTCGACGCCGGCCCGGCCGACCAGTCCCTGACCGTCACGGTGTATTCGCCGGATGGCGAGTTCACCGCCGACAGCATGCAGGGAGACCTCTCGGTTCTTGTGCGCAGCGGCCCGCCCTCCAACGGGCCGAAGGGACCGCTCAGGCTCGCCGTCGTCGAGCACGAACGCCCGCTCGCGACCATCAAGCACGTCGGAGAATCCGGCAAGACCTATTACCTGCATCAGGCGATCAGGCAGGGCTTCGACGACGCCGCCTTCATCGACCGTCGAGGGCACCTCAGTGAGGCGACGATCTGGAACCTGGTCTTCTGGGATGGCGAAACCGTCATCTGGCCCAAAGCCGAGATGCTGACCGGTACGATGATGGGCACGGTCCAGCGCCAACTCGAGCGCCTCGGTGTTCCTCAGCGGCAGGAGGAAATCACCCTCGATCGGCTGCAGACGCTCTCCGGCGCCGCGGTGCTCAATTCCTGGACGCCTGGCATCGCCGTCAACGCCATCGGCTCGACGGCGATCCCGGACGCGGAGGCGTTTATCAGCCTGCTGCATCGGGCACATGCCGCCGAACCGGCTGCGCGCGTCTAGGACGCATCAAGACCGGGGCCGCACCGCCGCTCCGGTCTTCAGCGCTTGCGGGCGACGATGTAGGGACGGTTGTCGTTGCTCGCCGATGCGTGATTTTCCGCCGACAGAAGTTCGAAGCCGGCGGCGACAGTGTGCCGGCTGAGCTCGGCCGCACTGAAGGCTCCCGCATAGGGCGCCAAGCCGACCGCCCGCATCGCCGGCAGCAGCAAGAGCCGGACGAGCGGGTTCATGTCGCCGACGCAGGGCGTCTTGGAGATGAACACCCCCCTGGAGGCAAGCAGGGTGTGAATTTTGTCGAGCGTGGCGGGCAGGTCGCGCACGAGATGCAGGTAGTTGAAGCCCAGCACCGCATCGAACTGTCCGCGTTCGGCCGCAAGCGTTTCGGCCGTCGCGGTGCGAAAGGCGAGGTTCGGAACCAGATCGACGGCATATCTCTCCCGGGCAATGGCGATCATCTCGGTCGAAAAATCGGTCGCAAGATAATCGCGCACATCGCCCGCCAGCCGAAACGCCGTCGTTCCCGTGCCGCAACCGAGTTCAAGCACCCGGTCGTCAGGCAGAAGCAAGGCGCGGGTGCGGTCGAGCGTGTGTTCATAGGCGGCCGGGTCCGCGATCGTTCCCTTGGCGTATCGCCGCGACGTCCGGTCCCAGAAACGCGCGTCGCTCGCCAAACTCATGCTGCCTCTCCCCAGATCGCAACCAGTTCCCCTCGCGATGCTCGGAGCCGGTGCCACACCGGCCAGAGAAACTTGCCGAGTCCCAACGGCTAGCGACACCAGCGAAGGTTCAGCAGTAGCGCGGAACCGTCAACACTTGGCGAAGAACCGCCCCTCAATCGGCAGAGAGCCGCTCTCCCTCAGCTCAAGCCAGCCGAACCCAATCGACGGTTTCAAGCACATAGGGGGCGAAGAGAAAATCGCGGATCGCGCCGATCTCGTCGCCGCGCCAATCGAGAATGACAAAGTGCACCGGCTTTTCCATCGGGCCGACACTGTCGAAAACCAGCATGGCCGGCCGGCCTTCGATCGCCCCCAGCGCAAAACGCCACCGCGTCTCCTGCGCGTAGCGGGTGAAATAGCGGCCGATTCCCTCGCGGCCCTCCAGCTTCAGCCTGTTGACCAGCTCAAGCTTCACATCATCAGCCAGCATGGCGCGGATGGCATCGAAGTCTCCGCCCTGAAAGAAGCGCACGAAGCTTGCCATTTTTTGCCGGTTCGCATCGGACATCAGCGGCAGCCGCATATCTTCCGGGCGTTGGGCCAGCTGCCGGAGCGCCACCCTGGCGCGCTGCAGCGCCGACTTGGCCGCCGCCGGCGTGCAGTCGGCGATATCGACGATTTCCTCGATCGAATGGCCCAGCACATCTTTCAAAATCACGGCGCAGCGCTGAAGTTCCGGCAGCTGCAGGAAGGTTTGAAAGCCGACCGCGACGATGTCCGCCTCGGGCAGCGGCGCGTCTTCCATGTCATCGAAAAGCGGGACGATCTTGTGCCGGGACCGTCGGCGCAGAAAATCGAGGCTGGTGTTGTGGGCGATGCGCAGCAGCCAGCCTTCGAGATTGTCCACTTTCACGCCATCCGCCCGTGCCTGCACGGCCTTGATCAAGGTGTCCTGCAGCACGTCCTCGCCATCCACGGCCGAGCCGGTCATGCGCGCGCAATAGCGGTGCAGCCGCGGCCGGACTTCCCTCAGCCGATCCTCGAAGTCTTCCGCATTCATGGTATCGAGTTCCATCGGGATATCTCCAGGCGTCCGGTTCGGACGATAGCGTGGACGGAAGAGAAAGTCCGCTGCCTGACCGATCGCAACCGGTCCTGGCAGCGGACGACCGTGCAGCGTCACCTGTTATCGCTGAGGACCACCTCGCCGACGACCGATTCGAGGCTCGCCAGTTCGAGGATCTGCGGGAAATAGGCCTTCATCCTGGCATCGGCGCGCATCGCCTCGACGGCCGCGGGGGTCTCCCATTCCGAATAGATGATGACACTTGTGCCGTCCCTGGCGGCAATCAGCCGGCTCGTCCGCCAGCCATCGAGCGTGCGGATCACGGTGTCGATGTTGCGCTTCAGAAGCGCGATCAGCTGCGCCTGCTTGCCGGGTTCGACCTTCAGAACGTTGACGAGAGTGACGGGTGCAGTGGTCATGGTGCTTCTCCTTCGTTGCAGATGCAGCAAAGACGAAGCGAAGAGGCGAAACGGATCGCGCGCGCGAAGATTCTTTTAGCACAAGGCGATTCGGACGTCGGGGACACTCCCTTGGCAGGGGAGCGCCTTCAGCCGGTTCGTGACTTGGACCATCTGTCCTTGGCAGATGCCCGCCCGACAGAGACCGACCGTCAGAGAGCAAAGCCGCCTGCGGCCACCGGCTCGCCGTCGTCGCGAACCTTGAGGATGGTGTCGATCAGCCCCCACTCCAGAGCCTCCTCGGCGGTCATGAAACGGTCCCGGTCCATGGCGCGTTCGAACTCTTCGTAGGTCCGCCCGCAATGTTCCGCATAGAGGCGCGTCATGCGCTGCTTGGTGCGAAGGATCTCTTCGGCATGGATCTGCATGTCGGATGCCTGGCCCTGGAAACCGCCTGACGGCTGGTGCACGAGGATGCTGGCATTGGGCAAGGCTGCCCGCTGTCCCGGCGTGCCGGCCATCAGCAGAAACGAACCCATCGACCGTGCGGTCCCCATGCACAAGGTATGCACCGGAGCCCGGATGTAGCGCATGGTGTCGTACATGGCGAAACCGCTGGTCACGACGCCGCCCGGCGAATTGATGTAGAGATGGATGGGTTTCTTCGGGTTTTCCGCTTCGAGAAGAAGCATCTGGGCGCAGACCAGCGCGGAGACCGTGTCGTTCACCTCACCATTGAGAAAGATGATTCGCTCGCGCAGCAGGCGGGAATAGATGTCGAACGACCGCTCTCCACCATTCGACTGCTCAACGACCATAGGGACGAGTTGCATCGCTTCGCGCATCGGCGAACTCCATTTATCCAGAGTTTGTTGGGAGGCCCGTCGGCTTAAGCGGCGAGCAGGAGGGTATCGTTGTTGTTCGCGGCCGTCCTGGTTACGCGACCGCTGCGAACGTTCGGCAGTTCGTGGACGATCCGCAGTCTGGTTCTGTCGGCACCGATCGGCGCGACCCGGAAGGTGACGGTACTTTCGAGATACGGAGCCTCGGTTTCGCGCAGCCTGTAGCGGACCTCCTCTCCAGGCACGACAACAGCACCTTCGGGATCAGCCAAGGCCTCCTTCGGTAGCCAGTTTTCGCGAAACGCCGGGATACTGATTGCGCGCCAGACCTTCTGCGGCGCCTCGTCGAGTTCGTATTCCAGCTCGAGGCTGTCTCCGTTCGGGGCGCTGCTTTCACGGTTCATTGGTCCATATCCTTCAGCAAGATCTTCAAAGCTTCGATGCGAGCCGGCCAGTAGGCACGGTATTTCGCAAGCCACTGCGCAATTTGGGCCAGTCCGTCCGGGTCGACTTCGTAGTTTACGAACCGGCCTTGTCGCTGCTCCTTCACCAACCCGGCACTCCGCAACACCGAAATGTGCTGGGACATCGCCGGCTGGCTGATGTCCATACCTTCCCGCAAAGCGCTGGCATTCATGCTTCCGTCGGCAAGCTTCTCGAAGATGGCACGGCGCGTCGGGTCAGCCAGGGCTCGGAATATCTCGTTCTCGATCATGACCGACACATAAGCACGGACTTATCTCAATGACAAGCGCACTGTTCAGCAGGAGGAGAAAAGAAAGGATCGGGCTTTTGCGCGCCGCAAGATGCGGTCAAGGCGCCGCAGATCGATACCTGCCAGCAGACAGGAATGGGTAGCGCTATGTAGGCATCGACGATGGAAGCAGAACAAGGGGAAATGGCGGACAGAGAGGGATTCGAACCCTCGATACGCTTTCACGTATACACGCGTTCCAGGCGTGCGCCTTCAACCACTCGGCCACCTGTCCATCCGTCAGCAGCCGACGGTCAATCCGGCTGGATGGGAAGGGCGGGGCCCTTCGGCGTCAACCAGCTGAGAACCGGCGGACGCGCGTCTATATACCGATGATTTGCCCGGGATCAACTGCTTTTTGACAGATTATTGACATCTTGTGACGCGAGCGGGTTCCCGGTTCCCATTGTGCGCACCAGGCAAGGGGCTTATCTCTTGCGTCAGGGCGCGCCCGATGCGTCCGGCCGGTCTCGGCCACATCCTCCGGCCTGCCAGGTTGCCGCATATTTTCATTGCCGGGCCTTGTCCGAGGCACGGGCGATCGGAGAAGATGCGGCGGGGCGACGCGCCGAGCCGATGACTGGGCGCCAGCCAGCGAATTGAAGGGAATGCCGTGCGATGCGATTTCTATTGAGGCTGGCGAGCGCCATCGTGTTGTTTGCCGCCGTGCTTGCCGGTGCCGTCGACGCGATCCAGTCGGTCGCCGCATCGGAACTGGTGATGACGTCGCTCGGCGACGACCTGGAGGCGCTTGGCGCCGACACGGCAAGCTGGGTCCAGTTTGCCCAACGTTCCGATACTGCACCGACGATCTGGCACGGGATGCTGCATTGGCTGCTGCAGCAGCCGGCCTTCGCGGTGCTGGCGCTGATCGCGCTGATCCTGTGGATGGCCGGATACAAGAAGCGGCCGGCGGCTGGACGGTTCGCCGCCTGACGCGGCGCGGGCCACCTTCGCACCGAAAGGAGTATGCTGATGTTCCTGATCGACATGTTCAACAAGAAGACGATCATGCCGGACGCGCAGACGGCGCTGCCGGGCCGTGACGCCGCGATCCCGACGGCCGAGACGCATTTCGTTTCCGGGCGGCCGTTGAAAGGCCCCTACCCCGATGGCACCAAGCGCATCCTTCTGGGCATGGGCTGCTTCTGGGGCGCCGAACGATTGCTGTGGAACATCCCCGGCGTCCACGTGACGGCGGCCGGCTATGCCGGCGGGCTGACGCCGAACCCAACCTACCAGGAAACGACGACGGGGCTTACCGGCCATGCCGAAGTGGTCCTGGTCGTCTATGATCCGGAAAAGGTGACGCTCGCGAGCCTGCTTAGAACCTTCTTCGAGGAACACGACCCGACGCAAGGCATGCGCCAGGGCAACGACATCGGCACCACCTACCGCTCGGCGATCTATGCCTATGACGACGAGCAGCTGGCCGAAGCCAAGGCCGCGCGCGCCACGTTCCAGACCGCGCTGAAGCATGCCAACCACGGCGGCAGGGTGACGACCGAGATCGACATGGCGGGCCCGTTCTATTTCGCCGAGGACTACCACCAGCAATATCTGGCCAAGAACCCCAGCGGCTATTGCGGCCTGCGCGGCACCGGCGTCAGCTGCCCGATCGGCCACTAGACGCATACCCCCTGGGTGGTATCCCGCGTGCGGTCGCGATACCCACAACCCTGAGGCCGCGCCGGACCGGTCGGGACACCTCGCCCGGATCTCAAAAACGCAACAGAACCGGTGCCTTACGGGTGCCGGTATCCGTGGCTTCAATTTTTACCATCTGAAAAATTTTGAGTGTTTTTTTGCCGTGACCGTGCAAGGATGCGCCACCCTAGCCCCAAGGAGAAGGGGGTGGGTTCCGCAGACAGGCTTCCGTCAGGGAGCCGGCGGGAGGACCCAATAAGATCAATAGCGACAACAGGGCTGCACGATGAAAAAAACAATTCTCGGTCTCTTTGCCTTTTCGATGATGTCCGCGACGGCACTGGCCGCCGACATCAAGCCGGCGATCATCTACGATCTCGGCGGCAAGTTCGACAAATCCTTCAACGAGGCTGCCTTTAACGGCGCCGAGAAGTTCAAGACGGAATCGGGTGTCGAATACCGCGAGTTCGAAATCGCCAACGACGCCCAGCGCGAACAGGCGCTGCGCCGCTTCGCCAGCGACGGCAACAGCCCGATCGTCATGGCCGGCTTCAACTGGGCGGCTTCGCTCGAAAAGATCGCCCCGGAATATCCGGACATCAAGTTCGCGATCATCGACATGGTCGTCGAGAAGCCGAACGTCAAGTCGGTCGTCTTCAAGGAACAGGAAGGCTCGTACCTCGTCGGCGTTCTCGCCGGTCTCGCTTCCAAGTCGAAGACCGTCAGCTTCGTCGGCGGCATGGACGTTCCGCTGATCCACAAGTTCGCCTGTGGCTACGTTGGCGGCGCCAAGTCGACCGGCGCTGACGTCAAGGTTCTGGAAGCCTACACCGGCACGACGCCGGACGCCTGGAACGACCCGGTCAAGGGCGGCGAAATTGCCAAGTCCCAGATCGACCAGGGCTCGGATGTCGTCTACCACGCAGCCGGCGGCACCGGTGTCGGCGTTCTGCAGGCAGCTGCGGATGCGGGCAAGCTCGGCATCGGCGTCGATTCGAACCAGAATGCCCTGCAGCCGGGCAAGGTCCTGACCTCGATGCTGAAGCGCGTCGACGTCGCCGTCTACGAAGCCTTCACGGCGGCCAAGAACGACAAGTTCGAGTTCGGCATTTCCAACCTCGGCCTCAAGGAAGACGGCGTCGGCTACGCGCTCGACGACAACAACAAGGCGCTGATCACGCCTGAGATGCTCGACGCGGTGGAAAAGGTGAAAGCCGAAATCATTGCCGGCAAGGTCCAGGTCCACGACTATATGAGCGACGAGTCCTGCCCCTACTAAGAGCAGCGCTTACGTCATGAAAAAGGCCGCCGGTTCGTTGGACTGGCGGCCTTTTTGTTTGTCCTGACTTGATCGCGGCGATCAGTAATGCGGCGGCTTCGTAATGGCCGGCGCGTCGAGCGACTGCTCTTCGAGCGTTAGGAACCTTTCGGTCAGCCGGTCGAGCTTGGCGCGGGTCTGCTCGACCACCTTCCACTGCTCGGCAAGCTGATCGGAAAGCTCCTCGATGGTCTTGGCCTGGTGGGCCACGGTCTCCTCGAGGCGGGTGATCCGTTCGTCCGTGTTGCTCATTCTTAGAAACTCCATGGGCGCGCGGCGCCGTTTGCCGGCAGATTGGCCACCGCCGGCCTTATGTCAAGCAAGAGCCTTACGCCTTCGCCGCGACGCGCAGCGAGAACCCGGGATCTTTCGCCGAGAGCCGCTTGTGCAGGTGCACCATCAGGCCGGCGGCAAAGAGCGGCGTCAAAAGGTTGACGAAGGGTACCGCCAGGAAGCCGGCGAGCAGCAGCCCGGCGAGAAAGACGGTCGAGCGATGCTTTTCCCGGAAGAGCCGCGCCTCCGCCGGCGCGCGATAGCGCATCGCCGCAAACTCGAAGAATTCGCGGCCGAGCAGATAGCCGTTGACCAGGAAGAAGGCGACGAGATTGACGCCCGGAACGAGCAGCAGCACGAGCGCCAGGAGGTTGCCGAGCATGACGACGCCCAGGAACTTGAGCGAGCCGGCAATCGCCTCGCCGAGCGGCAGCGGCCGGCCCGGGGGCTCGTTCGGATAGTCACGCTTCTCGATGACATCGGCGACGTCGTCGAGGAAGAAGCCGGCGATGAGCGCGGTGACGGGGGCAAGAAGCAAGGCGAGCACAAGGGCCAGGCCAAGGCTTGCGAAGATGCCGAGCACGAAGGTCAGCCAGCCGGCCCAGACGGGCGTGCCCGGCATCAGCGTGTCGACCCACGGCAAGGCGAGCCAAATGAACACTTCGCGCACCGCAAACCACAGGGCGACAAGCGCAAGGATCGTCAAGCCCAGCACCTTCCAGAAGACCGATCGGGTCTCAGGTGCAAACAGGTTGGCAAGCGACAGCCGCGCCGCGTCCAGGATCATCATCGCTCTCCAGCATGGGCCAAGGTTCGATGGTGCATGTAGGCAGAGGCGCTACCGGCGACAAGATCGTTCCGGCAGGCACCCGTCTTTATGCAAGATTCATGCACCTCATCTAAGGGAAGCATGGAAAACGCCGGGAGCGGCGATATTGTAGACATATGGGATGCCGGCAGCAGCGCTCCGCGGAGGATGACATGACAGAACAAAAGACACTCGCCAGCCTTTCCGTGCTGGTGCAGAGCGGCAAGCTGGATCCGGTGGAACTCGCCAAGGAAACCTATGCGGCGATCGACGCCCACGGCGATTACGCCATCTTTGTCGAGCTGACACCGGAGCGCGCGACGCGGGATGCGGAGGCTGCCTCCAAGCGCCTGAGGGCCGGGCGGTCGCTCGGCCTGCTCGACGGCCTGCCGGTCGCCTGGAAGGACCTGTTCGACACCGCCGGCGACGTCACGACCGCCGGCTCGGCGGTGCTGCGCACGAACGCGCCGGCAACAAGCGACGCGCCCGTGGTCGCCGCCGTTTCCGCCGCTGGCATGGTCAGTGTCGGCCGCACCAATCTCAGCGAATTCGCCTTCTCCGGCCTTGGCATCAACCCGCACTACGGCACGCCGCGCAACCCCGCCGCCACCGACGTCGAGCGCATTCCCGGCGGCTCGTCGTCGGGCTCGGCGGTCGCGGTTGCGGCCGGGCTGGTGCCGGCGGCCATCGGCACCGACACCGGCGGCTCCGTCCGCATTCCCGCAGCCTTCACCGGCATCGTCGGCTACAAGGCGACACGCGGCCGCTATGCGATGAAGGGCATCTTTCCGTTGGCGGAAAGCCTGGATTCGCTCGGGCCCCTTTGCCACACGGTGCAGGACGCGGTCTGGGTGGACGCCGCCATGCACGGGCTGACGGCGCCGACCGTGCGCCGCGCAGATCTTACGGGCGTCGCGCTGGTGATCCCGGAAACGGTGGTCTTCGACGATGCGGAACCGGAGATCGTCGAAGCCTTCGAGGACGCGATCAAGCGGCTCGAAAAGGCGGGCGTTGCCGTCAGCCGCCGCGCCTTCCCGTCCTTCTCGGCGGTGTTCGGGTTGATGGCCCGCCACGGCGCCCTGGTAACGGCCGAGGCCTATGCGCTGCACCGCGAGCGTCTCGCCGGCCCTGAAGCAAACGCGATTGATCCGCGCGTCGTAGCCCGCACCCGGCTCGGCGAGAAGATCACCATGCCCGACTACATCGCTCTCCTCGACGCGCGCGACCAGCTGATCCACGAGACGGTCGAAAGCCTGAGGCCGAACGAACTCATCGCCCACCCAACGCTGCCGCATGTCGCCCCGCCGATCGCGCCGCTTCTCGAAGACGACGAATTGTTCTTCAAGATCAACGGCAAGACGCTGCGCAACACGTCGATCGGCAACTTCCTGGATTTCTGCGGCATCTCCATTCCCTGCGGGCTCGGAGCGGCGGAAATGCCGGTCGGCTTCCAGCTTGCGGCCCCACATCACCAGGACGACCGGCTGCTTTCGGTGGCGCTTTCGGCCGAGGCGATCATCCGGGGTGAGGCATGATCGTCTGTTTCGATATCGGCGGCTCGGCAATCAAGGGCGCGATCGTGCATTCGCGCGACCGGATCTTTCCGTTGCCGCGCCGAACCACGCCGCTTACCAACTTCCGCCAGTTCGTTCAGGCGCTCGAAGAGGTCCTCGACGAAGCGGGCGGACATCCGGCTTGCGTCGCGATCTCGATCACGGGCGTCATCGATCCCGAGACGCAGCGCATCAAATGCGCCAACATCCCCTGCATCGACGGTCGCGAACTGGTCGCCGAGCTGGAAGCGGCGCTGCATCTTCCGGTGAAGATCGCCAATGATGCCGACTGTTTTGCGCTGGCCGAGGCCGGCGCGGGTGCCGGGCGCGGCCACCGCATCGTTTTCGGCGCCATCCTCGGCACCGGCGTCGGCGGCGGCCTGGTCATCGACGGCCGGCTGATCAATGCCGACGGCGGCTTTGCCGGCGAATGGGGCCATGGTCCGGCGATCGCGTCGGAAGCCGGAGATCCGCCCATCGCCATTCCCGCCTATGCCTGCGGCTGCGGCCAGAAGCGCTGCGTCGATACCGTGGGCGGCGCCCGCGGGCTGGAACGGTTGCACCAGACCGCCCATGGCAAGACGCTTTCGAGCCACGAGATCATCGAAGCCTGGAAGACTGGCGACGCCGAAGCCAAGCGCACGGTGGACCTTCTCGTCGACCTCGTCAGCTCGCCGCTGGCGTTGGTCATCAACATCACCGGTGCGACGATCGTGCCCGTCGGCGGCGGCCTTTCCAATGCAGAGGAGCTGCTTGCCGAGATCGACAGGGCGGTGCGTAGCCGGATTCTGAGACAGTTCGACCGGCCGCTGGTCGTGCGCGGCGAATGCCGGATCGAGCCCGGCCTGATCGGCGCGGCGCTGCTCGGGCTTTCAGGAGACAAGGTATGAGCGACATCAAACTCGAAGTCTGCGTCGACGACGCGGACGGACTTTACGCGGCCATCGAAGGCGGTGCCGATCGAATCGAGCTTTGCGCCGCCCTTTCCGTCGGCGGCCTCACGCCCAATCCCGGTCTGATGGCACTGGCTGGCCCGCCGCCCGTGCCCGTCTACGCGATGATCCGGCCCCGGCCGGGCGATTTCATCTTCTCGACCGCCGACCTCGACGTGATGCGCCGCGATATCGATGCGGCGCGAGACGCCGGTCTGGCCGGTGTCGTGCTCGGCGCGTCGTTGGCCGATGGCCGGCTCGACGCATCGATGCTCATCAAGCTCACCGGCCACGCGGCCGGGCTCGGTATGACGCTGCACCGGGCGTTCGATCTCGTGCCGGATTTTGCCGAGGCGATGGAGACGGCGGTGGAACTCGGCTTCGAACGCATCCTGACCTCGGGTGGCGCGAAGAGCGCGCCACAGGCGATCGACCGCCTGACGGAAATCACCGAGCGCGCAGCCGGGCGATTGTCGATCATGCCCGGGTCGGGCGTGACGCTGGACACGGTCGACGCCCTCCTCGGCAATCTTGCTGTCGGCGAGGTTCACTCCTCCTGCTCCGTTCGTGAGCCGGCTCAGGATCCGCGACTAGTGGAGATGGGCTTCGTCTCCGCCGACCGGCGTCGCACCGATGCGGATACGGTGCGGGCGATGAAGGCGAAGCTTGCGGCCCATAGCCCGCGCTAACAAAGAAGCCCCAAAGAAAAAGACCCGGAGAGCGAAACGCATTCCGGGTCTTTTTGTCAGGTCTTTGTTGTCCGTGACGTCGCAATCAGGCTGCGTAAACCTGCATGCCGCCGATCCAGGTGGAACCCATGCCGAGTTCCGGCGTGAGCAGCACGAAATCGGCATCCGCTCCGGGCTTCAGCCGCCCCTTGTGGGTGGCGAGGCCCATGGCGTCGGCCGGATAGGCGGAGGCCATGCGCAGCGCTTCCTCGACCGGCAGGCCGAGCTTTTCGTGCACGAAACGAACCGAGGACAGCATGTCGATGTCGGCGCCGGCGAGCGTGCCGTCGGCAAGCGTCAGGCGGCCGCCCTCGCGCAGGATTTCGCGGCCGTTGAGCTGGAAGCTCTTCATGTCGGTGCCGATCGGCGACATCGCGTCGGTGACCAGGAAGATCTGGCCCGGCCCCACCTTGGCGCGCAGCGCCACGCCCATCGACGCCGGCTCGACGTGATAGCCGTCGGCGATCATGCCCGCATGCAGCGTGCCGGTGGCAAGCGCTGCACCGACCACGCCCGGCTCACGATGGCCGAGGCCGCTCATGGCGTTGAAGAGATGGGTTACCGTGCGCGCGCCCGCCTTGGCATAGGCGACCGCGGTTTCATAGCCGACATCCGTATGGCCGAGGCTGACGACGGCGCCGGCGTCAGTAAGCGCCCGCACCTGCTCCTTGGTGGCGTTTTCCGGCGCCACGGTCACCATCAGGACGCCGAGCGCCCTGGCGCAATCGAGCATTTCGGCGAGATCGGCGTCGTCCATCGGGCGGATCAGTTTCGGATCGTGCGCCCCCTTGCGCGCGACCGAAAGATGCGGGCCCTCGAGATGCAGCCCGAGGAAACCGGGCACGCCGGCAGCCTTGGCCTCAAGGCCGGCCTTGATGGTGGCGCTTCTAATTTCACGCGTGTCGGTGATCAGCGTCGGCAGAAGTGCCGTCGTGCCGAACTTGGCATGGGCCGAGCAGATCTGCCGGATGCCTTCAACCGTCGGCTCCTCGTTCAGAAGCGCACCACCGCCGCCGTTAACCTGCAGGTCGATGAACCCCGGCGCCAAAAGCATGCCGTGGGCATCGATCCGCTCGGCGTCGGCGGGAACGTCGGCTGACGCCACGATCGCCTTGACCCTGCCGGCCTCGATCACGAGGGCGCAGCCGTCGTGCCATTCGACGCCGTCGAACAGGCGGGCGCCGGTGATTGCCTTCCTCTCGCTCATCTCGTCTCCGTTACCTTCTTGAGGCTTGCCGGCGCATCGGGATTGAGACCGCGCGAACGCGACCAGGCCTCGACGAAGCCGTAGAACGGCAGGATCAGCGTCAGCGCGTCGGTGATCGGGTGACCGGTCTCGACGAAGGGCAGACGCTTGGCCTTGGCGGCGAGGTTCGAGGTAGCATGAACCACTGCACCCTTTTCCGCCATACCGTCGGCAATGCCGGCAACCGACGTCTCGGCCGCATCACGGGCGGCAAGTGTCAGCACCGGGAACTTGGCGCCGACGAGCGCCACCGGCCCGTGCAGCACTTCCGCCGCGGAATAGGCTTCCGCATGCATGCCGGAGGTTTCCTTGAACTTCAGCGCCGCTTCGCTGGCGATGGCGAGCGCCGGGCCGCGGCCGAGCACATAGAGCGATTCGGCTTCGCCAAGATCGTCGGCAAAGGCCTGCCAGTCGAGCTTGACGGCCTTGGCAAACTGGTTCGGCAGGTCGGCGACCGCGCGCTGAAGCGCCGCATCACCGGTCCACTCGCCAAGCACGGCGAGGCCGGCGACGATCGAATTGACGTAGGACTTCGTGGCGGCAACCGCGATTTCCGGACCGGCCAGGATGTCGAGCGGGTTGGTGCAAGCCTCGGAAATCGGCGAGGGCAAAGTGTTGGTAAGCGCGATCGAGACCGCGCCGGCATCGGTTGCAGCCTTCGCCATGGCAACGATGTCCGGGCTCTTGCCCGACTGCGAAATCGCGATCGCTGCCGCGCCGCCGAGCTTCAGCTTGGCACCGTAGATCGAGGCCAGCGACGGGCCGAGCGAGGCGACGGGCACGCCAGCCTGCAGCTCGATCGCATATTTGAGGAACAGCGCCGCATGGTCGGAGGAGCCGCGGGCGATGGTGACGAGGAAGGCCGGATCCTTGGCGCGGAGTGCCGCACCGGCAGCCTTGAGCTGGTCGGCGGAGCGTTCCAGCAGACGCTGGGCGGCTTCGGGGATCTCGTCGATTTCTCGGCGCATATTGGTCTGCATGGTCAATTCCCTTTCTTGGCGGAGCCGTCGCTTTAGGATTCCGACAGCGTCAGTTCCGCGACAAAGTCATAGGCATCGCCCCGGTAGAGCGAGCGGGTGAATTCGACGACGCGTCCCGATGCGAGGTAGGAAACACGTTCGATGGAAAGGCCGGCCGAACCGACGGCGACGCCGAGCATCGAGGCATCCGGATCCTTGATGTTGCAGGCGGAGATGCGCTGCACGGCGCGCACCGGTCGCGAGCGCGTCTTGTCGAGCGCAGTATAGAGCGACGAGGTGACGGTCTGCGGGTCGGGCAGGAACTCCGCCGAAATGCTGGCACGCTCGATCGCAAGCGGCATGTCATCGGCGATGCGCAGGCGCCCGAGGCGGGCGACCAGCGCGTCGGCCGGAAGGCCGAGCGCCATCATTTCATCCGGAGAGGGATGAAACAGGCCGCGCTCCAGCCAGCGGGCATGGGTGTTCAGGCCACGGCGCGCCATGTCTTCGGTAAACGAGGTCAGCCGCGAGAGCGACTGCTGCACCTTGGAGACCGGCTTGACGACGAAGGTGCCGGAGCCGTGGCGGCGAACCAGCAGCCCGTCACGCACGAGATCGTCCACGGCCTTGCGCACGGTGACGCGGCTGATGTTGGCGTAGTCGGCAAGGTCGCGTTCCGGCGGCAGAGCGTCGCCGTGGTTGAGCTTGCCCGACTGGATCGCGTCTTCGAGCGATTGCCTGAGCTTGAGATAGAGCGGCCCCGACCCTCCGGACTGCAGGCCCTCGAGCGGCAGAATGGAAGCGAGCTGGTGCGTCATGCGCCTGCCCTCGCCTGGGTGCCGAAGCGCTGGGCGGCAACGGCGACCGATCCGGTCAGCGCGTCGGCCTCCGCCTCGACGAGCAAGGCCTGATGCCGATCGGCAAGCCAGTGGCGATAGAGCGGCGCCAATCCACCGAGAAGGCACAATCTGTCGCAGCCCCTTGCGACGACGACATCGAGTGCCTCGTCCACTGTAAGCGCAGCGGCTTTCAGGATGCGCACGGCAACCGGATCACCGGATGTGGCCCCCTCGAACACGCGCGGCGCATAGCGACCGAATTCTCCGGGCTTGGCGAGGCGGGCGAAATCGACGACGTCCCGCGCGTCGTTGTTGAATTCGGCAAGGACCGATGCCGTCACCGCCGAGGCTTCATGAATATTGTCGAAGGCAAGCAGGCTTTCCTGCAGAAGCGCATGGCCGATGCGGGCGCCGCTGCCATGGTCACCGATGGTGAAGCCCCAACCGCCGACATAGCTGACGGTTTCGCCCTGGCGCAGGATATAGATGCTGCCGGTACCAAGAATGGCGACCGCGCCGTCACGATTGCCGAGCGCGCCCTGGAGGGCGATCAAGCCATCGGACTCGATGTCGGCGGCGGCAAACGGGAGGCGGCGCTTCACATAATGCACGGCGTCACCGACATTGTGCCCGGCGACACCGACGATCGCCTTGGCGGCGCTAATACCCTGGGGATCAAGGCCCGCCTCTACGAAGGCGGCGCGTGCGGCCTCACCGATATTGGCAAGCGCGGTTTCCGGATCCGTCAGGATATTGGCGGCGCCGGACTTGCCGCGCCCGAGAATGCGCCCGTCCGCCGTTGCCACGGCAGCCCGGCAGCTCGTTCCGCCGCCATCGATTCCGATCAGGTAATTTGTCATGAGCACCTCCGCCCATTGAGGATACCAAAAAAATACCAATATCCAAGCCTGAATCCGCCCACCGTTTCGATTTCGTTGCAATACGTTGAAATCTAAGGGCTAATTTAGCTGTTTAGTTTTTTCAGACGCCAAAACTTAAATTCTGCTGGACAATTGGTATTTTTTTGGCATTAATTTGACCAAGAGGAGACACAACCCATGCCGTCAGCCAAGACCGAAGAGCGCCACGACAACGCCAAAGGCCTGGATCTTATGCATCCGGCGCTGGCGCTCCGGCTGCTCGCGTCCGGCCAGCAGGCGGCCGCCAAGGCCGTCGACGCGGCGATCGAGTCGATCTCGGCTGCCGCATCGATCGCGGCCGAATCCCTCGCATCCGGCCGGCGTCTCGCCTATGCCGGCGCCGGCAGTTCCGGCCTGATGGCCATGGCCGATGCGCTCGAACTGCCCGGCACCTACGGCATTGCCCAGGACCAGATCGTCGTTCTGCTTGCCGGCGGCACCGCCAGCCTCAGCGACCTTGCAGGTGGCTATGAAGACGACATGGACCTTGCCCGTGAAGACGTGCGCAAGGCCGGCATCGGCGCGGGCGACTGCCTCGTTTCTGTTTCCGCCAGCGGCTCCACCCCTTACGCGCTTGCTGCGGCCGACGAGGCCCGCAAGCTCGGCGCCAAGGTGATCGGGGTCGCGAACAATCCGGGTGCGGCGCTGTTCAAGGACGCCGACGTTTCGATCCTTCTGCAGACGCCGCCGGAAGTGGTTTCCGGCTCGACCCGCATGGGCGCCGGCACCGCGCAGAAGATCGCCTTCAACATGTTCTCGACGCTGGTCGGCATTCAGCTCGGCCACGTGCTCGACGGCCACATGGTCAACCTGCGCGCCGACAATATCAAGCTGCACGGCCGCGCAATCCGCATCGTTACCGACATTACCGGCATCAGCGCTGCCGAGGCCGGCCGGCTGATCAACATGGCCTCCGGCTCGGTCAAGGTCGCGATCCTGCTCGCCTCTGGCGCGAAGGACGTTGCGGTCGCGGAGGCGGCACTGAAAGAGACCAGGCAGAATCTGCGCCAGGCGATCGACATCGTCTCGGCCTGAGTAATTCCGGGATCCAAACCGCGCCGGAGGGCGCTTATAAAGAGGGAGAAACTGCATGATCCGTACGACAATCAAAGGCCTGCTGCTCGCTTCGAGCATTCTCGGCACGGCCGGGCTGGCGCACGCCGAGGACGTGACGCTGACCATCGAAAGCTGGCGCAACGACGACCTGGCGATCTGGCAGGAAAAGCTGATCCCGGCATTCGAAGCCAAGCACCCGGGCATCAAGGTCAAGTTCGCGCCGACCGCGCCGACCGAGTACAACGCCGCACTCAACGCCAAGCTCGACGCCGGCTCCGCAGGCGATCTCATCACCTGCCGTCCGTTCGACGCCTCGCTCGAACTTTACAACAAGAAGCACCTCGCCGACCTGACGGGTCTGGCCGGCATGGAGAACTTCTCGCCGGTCGCCAAGTCCGCCTGGACCACCGACGACGGCAAGGCCACCTTCTGCGTGCCGATGGCTTCGGTCATCCACGGCTTCATCTACAACAAGGACGCGTTCGACCAGCTCGGCATCCAGATCCCGACGACGGAAGCGGAATTCTTCGCCGCCCTCGACAAGATCAAGGCCGACGGCAACTACATCCCGATGGCGATGGGCACCAAGGACCTCTGGGAAGCCGCGACCATGGGCTACCAGAACATCGGCCCGACCTACTGGAAGGGTGAAGAAGGCCGCGCCAAGCTGATCAAGGGCGAAGAGAAGCTGACCGACGAAGCATGGGTCGAGCCCTATCGCGTTCTTGCCAAGTGGAAGGATTATCTCGGCGACGGCTTCGAAGCCCAGACCTATCCGGACAGCCAGAACCTCTTCACGCTCGGCCGCGCTGCAATCTACCCGGCCGGCTCGTGGGAAATCGGCCTGTTCAACACACAGGCCCAATTCAAGATGGGCGCCTTCCCGCCGCCGGTGAAGAACGCCGGTGACGCCTGCTACATCTCCGACCATAACGACATCGGCGTCGGCCTGAACGCCAAGAGCGCGCATGCCGAAGAAGCCAAGAAGCTGCTGACCTGGATTTCCTCGCCGGAATTCGCCGAAATCTACGCCAACGCGCTGCCGGGCTTCTTCAGCCTGAACTCGCAGCCCGTGAAGATGGCCGATCCGCTGGCGCAGGAATTCGTTTCCTGGCGCGAAAAGTGCAAGCCGACGATCCGCTCGACCTACCAGATCCTGTCGCGCGGCACGCCGAACCTGGAAAACGAGACCTGGGTCGAATCGGCCAACGTGATCAACGGCACGGATACGCCTGAGGTTGCCGCCGAGAAGCTGCAGAAGGGCCTCGACGGCTGGTACAAGCCGGCGAAGTAAGACGTAAGCGCAATAGGTTCCCTCCCCTTGACGGGGGAGGGTCGGCCCTACAGCGCCGCACGTCCTGGACGTGCATAGAGCACCTTAAGCCGGATGGATTTAAGGATGCCGTGGGGACCGGGCGGGGCGACATGCCGAATGACGGCACTCCCCCAGCCGAAGCGTCACCGGCCTCCCCCAGTGGGAGGCCGCCGACGCAGTCGTTTGCAAAAGAACGCGATAGACTTAACCTTCGTCATGAGCCCTCGATAAAGGGGCAGACGGCATGCGGCGCGACCGGCCGCGTGGCGCCGGTGCGCATCATGATTGCCTGGGGACCGGTCTTCTAGAAACGGATGGATCCATGAGTGACGCTCTTTCAGTGCAAGACGGACAGCCGACCGCAAGGCGGCCGAAACGCTGGCACATCCTCGTCTTCCTGCTGCCGGCCTTCCTGGTCTATTCGGCGGTGATGATCCTGCCGTTGATCGAAACGCTCAGGCTTTCGCTGTTCAACACGGTCGACGGCCAGCCGGCCTTTGTCGGCCTTGCGAATTTCCAGACGCTGTTCGGCGACGAACGCTGGGCGCACGATTTCTGGAACGCGCTGAAGAACAACGTCATCTTCTTCATCATCCATATGTGCGTGCAGAACCCGATCGGCGTCGCGCTCGCCGCCATGCTGTCGATCCCGAAGCTGCGCTTCGTCACCTTCTACCGCACGGCGATCTTCCTGCCGACGCTGCTCTCCTTCGTGATCGTCGGCTTCATCTGGAAGCTGATCCTGTCGCCGATCTGGGGCGTTGCACCCGGCATGCTCGATCTCGTCGGCCTGAAGTCGCTGTTTGCCCCCTGGCTCGGCAAGCCCGGTTCGGCGCTCGTCACCGTGTCGCTAATCTCGGTCTGGCAATATGTCGGCATCCCGATGATGCTGATCTACGCCGCCCTGCTCAACATTCCGGATGAGGTGATCGAGGCTGCCGAATGCGACGGCGTCACCGGCTGGAGCCAGTTCTGGAAGATCAAGCTGCCGCTGATCCTGCCGGCCATCGGCATCATCTCGATCCTGACCTTCGTCGGCAACTTCAACGCCTTCGACCTGGTCTACACGGTGCAGGGCGCGCTTGCCGGCCCGGACGGCTCGACCGACATTCTCGGCACGCTGCTCTACCGCACCTTCTTCGGTTTCCAGCTGCAGCTCGGCGACCGCTCGATGGGCGCGACGATCGCCACGGTGATGTTCCTCATCATCCTCGCCGGCGTCTCGCTCTACCTCTTCGTCATTCAGCGCCGCATGCGCCGCTACCAGTTCTGAGGAGACCGGAGATGTCGAAAGCACGCGATTCATTTCTCCGCACCGGCTTCGTGCATGCAGCGCTCATCGCCTACACGCTCATCTCGCTGTTCCCGGTGTTCCTGACGATCATCAACTCGTTCAAGGATCGCAACGCGATCTTCCGGGCGCCGCTGACGATCCCGACGCCGCAGACCTTCAGCCTGATCGGCTATGAAACGGTCCTCGGCCAGGGCGATTTCGCCACCTATTTCCAGAACAGCTTCATCGTCACGATCGTCTCGATCGCGCTGGTGCTGCTCTTCGGGGCGATGGCCGCCTTCGCGCTGTCGGAATACCGCTTCCGCGGCAACACGCTGATGGGGCTTTATCTCGCGATCGGCATCATGATCCCGATCCGCCTCGGCACCGTCGCCATTCTGCAGGGCATGGTCGCTGCCAACCTCGTCAACACGCTGACGGCGCTGATCCTCGTCTATACCGCCCAAGGCCTGCCGCTCGCGATCTTCATTCTCTCGGAGTTCATGCGCACGGTCTCCGATGACCTGAAGAATGCCGGACGCATCGACGGGCTGTCGGAATATTCGATTTTCTTCCGCCTGGTTCTGCCGCTCGTCCGGCCGGCCATGGCAACGGTCGCGGTCTTCACCATGATCCCGATCTGGAACGACCTCTGGTTCCCGCTGATCCTCGCGCCGGCGGAAGCGACCAAGACGGTGACGCTCGGCTCGCAGATCTTCATCGGCCAGTTCGTCACCAACTGGAACGCGGTTCTGGCGGCGCTGTCGCTCGCCATCCTTCCGGTTCTCGTCCTCTACGTCATCTTCTCGCGGCAACTGATCCGCGGCATCACGGCAGGAGCAGTCAAGTGAGTGCAAGCAGCAAACCGGTCCGGGTCCTCGTCGCGGGGCTCGGCAACATGGGGCGCAGCCACGCGCTCGCCTATCACAACAATCCCGGCTTCGAGATCGTCGGCCTCGTCAACCGTTCGAAGGTACCGTTGCCGGAGGAACTGAGCGGCTACACGATCCATCCGGACTTCAAGACGGCTTTGGCCGAACTGAAGCCCGAGCTCTGCTCGATCTGCACCTATTCGGACAGCCATGCCGACTTCGCGGTCATGGCGTTCGAGGCCGGCGCCGACGTCTTCGTTGAAAAGCCGCTCGCGACCACCGTCGCCGACGCCGAGCGCGTCGTCGCGGCGGCGAAGAAACACGGCCGCAAGCTGGTGATCGGCTACATCCTGCGCCATCACCCCTCGTGGATCCGGCTGATCGCCGAAGCGCGCAAGCTCGGCGGCCCCTATGTCTTCCGCATGAACCTCAACCAGCAGTCGAGCGGACCCACCTGGGAGACGCACAAGTCGCTGATGAAGACGACGTCGCCGATCGTCGACTGCGGCGTGCACTATGTCGACGTCATGTGCCAGATCACCGACGCCAAGCCGGTGGAAGTGCGCGGCATGGGGCTTCGCCTCTCCGACGAGATCGCGCCCGATATGTACAATTACGGCCACCTGCAGGTGATCTTCGAGGATGGCTCGGCCGGCTGGTACGAAGCCGGCTGGGGGCCGATGATCTCGGAAACCGCCTTCTTCGTGAAGGACGTGATGTCGCCGAAGGGATCGGTGTCGATCGTCATGGACCAGAACGCCAAGTCCGACGACATCGACATGCACACCAAGACCGCGGTGATCCGGCTGCACAATGCCGAAACCGGTCCCGACGGCCGATTCCTGAAAGCCGACGAGGACCTGAAGATGGACGGCGAGCCCGGCCACCAGGAACTCTGCGACCGCGAACAGGCCTATGTGCTGAAGGCCATTCGCGAAAACATCGACCTCGACCGTCACATGAACGACGCCGTGCAGTCGCTCCGCATCTGCCTTGCCGCAGACGAAAGCGTGCGCACCGGCAGACCAGTCAAACTTTAAAGGGGGCAACCAGGTGGGATCGCTTCAACTCAAATCCATCCGCAAGGCCTACGGTAGCCATGAGGTGCTGAAGGGCATCGACCTCGAGGTGAAGGACGGCGAATTCGTCATCTTCGTCGGCCCGTCCGGCTGCGGCAAGTCGACCTTGCTGCGCACCATCGCCGGTCTCGAGGACGCGACCTCAGGCAGCGTGCAGATCGACGGCACGGAAGTCGGCCATGTGGCGCCCGCCAAGCGCGGCATCGCCATGGTGTTCCAGTCCTACGCGCTCTATCCGCACCTGTCGGTGAAGGACAATATGGGCCTTGGCCTGAAGCAGGCAGGCGCACCGAAGGCGGAGATCGAGGACAAGGTCGGCAAGGCAGCGAGCATGCTGTCGCTCGATCCCTACCTCGCTCGTCGCCCGGCCGAGCTTTCCGGCGGCCAGCGCCAGCGCGTGGCGATCGGCCGCGCGATCGTGCGCGAACCGAAGCTCTTCCTGTTCGACGAGCCGCTTTCGAACCTCGATGCGGCGCTGCGCGTCAACACCCGGCTCGAGATTGCCCGGCTGCATCGCAGCCTGAAGGCAACGATGATCTACGTGACCCACGACCAGGTGGAGGCGATGACGCTCGCCGACAAGATCGTCGTCTTGAACGCCGGCCAGATCGAGCAGATCGGCTCGCCGATGGATCTCTACAATCGTCCGGCCAATGTCTTCGTCGCCGGCTTCATCGGCTCGCCGCAGATGAACTTCATCGAGGGCGCCCGGCTCGGCGATGTCAAAGCCAAGACGATCGGCATCCGCCCGGAGCACATGGCGCTTTCGCGCGAGAGCGGCGACTGGAAGGGCAAGGTGGTGCATGTCGAGCACCTCGGCGCCGACACCATCGTCTACATCGACAGCGAGCAGGTCGGCACCATCACTGTCCGCCTCTTCGGCGAACATCGCTACGCGCCTGACGACATCGTCTATGCGACGCCGACGGTCGGCGCCATGCACCGTTTCGGCGACGACGACCGCGTTCTCGCCTGATCCGCTTTGAGGCCGAGGCCTCATCACAGCTACGTGAAAAGCAACCGCCATGGGCTTAAACCCCTGTGGCGGTTGATTTATTTTTTGATTGTCCGTGCTGAACGACTCTGTTGCGCCGCAAAGCAATTTAACATACATTTGTGTTTGTATATTAGCTTTCCGGTATTTTCCCCAAGCGATACCGGTTCTGCTCCCCTTCACTTCCGGACCGTACGGGCACCTTGCGAGATGCACCTGTCGCCTGCGGTCACCGAATATGGACATCGCTATGCGCATGAACCGACCGACACTGGCCGCCGCCTTGGCAACTGTGATTCTTCTTTCCGGCTGCCAGAAAGAGGAAGCACAACAGGGCGCCGCCGCATTCCCACCGTCCGCCGTCGCGGTCTTCACGACCAAGGCCGAAACCCTGCCGATCACCAACGAGCTGCCGGGCCGCATCGCCGCGACCCGCGTCGCCGAGGTCCGTCCGCGCGTTTCCGGCATTGTCGTCGAACGCGTCTTCCAGCAGGGCTCCAAGGTCAATGAGGGCGATGTGCTTTACCGCATCGATCCTGCGCCCTTCCGCGTTCAGGTCGAAAAGGCGGAGGCAACGCTTCGGCGCGCCCAATCCATTCGCCAGCAGGCCCAGCAGAAGGCCGATCGCCAGGAACAGCTCAGGAAGGCGAACGTCGTCGCCGCGCAGCAATTGGAGGACGCGGCTGCGCTGCTTGCGACCGCCGACGCCGATGTCGCGATCGCCGAAGCCGGCCTCGCGGCGGCCAAGCTCGACCTGCAATATGCCGACGTGACCGCACCGATCAGCGGCCGCATCGGCCGTGCGCTGATCACCGAAGGCGCGCTTGTCAGCACCAACAGCTCGGAAAACCTCGCGACGATCCAGCAGCTCGACCCGCTCTACGCCGACTTCACCCAGTCGGCGACCGACCTCATCCGCCTGCGCAAGGCGCTCGAGGACGGCAAGATGATGAACGGCGACGGCGAGGAAGCCGAAGTCCAGCTCGTGCTCGACGACGGCACGGCCTACGAGCACAAGGGCAAGCTCCTGTTCTCGGAAGCCGCCGTCGATGCGACGACCGGCCAGGTAACCCTGCGCGGTGAGTTCCCGAACCCCGACAACGACCTGCTTCCCGGCATGTATGTTCGCGTGCTCGTGCAGCAGGGCGTCGAGAAAGACGCGATCACCGTTCCGCAGCAGGCCGTCCAGCGCAACAACGCCGGCCAGTCGCAGGTCTATATCGTCGGCGCCGACAACAAGGTCGAGTTCCGCAACGTGACCCTCGGTCGCACGATCGGCACCCGCTGGCAGGTGACCTCCGGTCTCAAGGCCGGCGAGAAGGTCATCGTCGAGGGCTTCCAGAAGATCGGCCCCGGTGCCCCCGTCGAACCGACGGACTGGAACCCGGACGCCAAGCCGACTGCCGAAGCAGCGCAGACGACGGCCTCTGCCGACGAAAAGCCCGCTGAAGCCACAAAGTGAGTGCTGATTAATGCCCAGTTTTTTCATCGACAGGCCTATTTTTGCCTGGGTGGTGGCGATCTTCATCATGCTCGCCGGCATCATCGCGATACCGCTTCTGCCGGTATCGCAATATCCTGATGTCGCACCGCCGCAGATCTCCATCAACACGAGCTATCCCGGGGCGTCGTCCCAGGACACCTACCAGAGCGTCACTCGGCTGATCGAAAATGAGCTGAACGGCGTCGAAGGCCTGCTCTATTTCGAGTCGACCTCCAGCGCCTCCGGCTCGGTCGAAATCAGCGCCACCTTTGCACCGGGCACCGACCCGGGACAGGCGGCCGTCGACATTCAGAACCGCGTTCGCCGCGTCGAACCGCGCCTGCCCGATTCGGTCAAGCGCCAGGGCGTGCAGGTCGATGAAGCCGGCTCCGGCTTCCTGATGATCGTCGCGCTCACCTCGACCGACGGCCAGATGGATGCCATCGCTCTCGGCGACTATCTCAGCCGCAACGTTCTGAACGAAGTCCAGCGCGTGCCCGGCGTCGGCCGTGCGCAGCTGTTTGCCACCGAACGCTCGATGCGCATCTGGCTCGATCCGGACAAGATGCTCGGCCTCAACCTGACGGCTGCCGACGTCACCAATGCGATCCAGGCCCAGAACGCCCAGATCGCATCCGGCTCGATCGGCGCCCAGCCGAACCCGATCACACAGCAGATCAGTGCCCCCGTCGTCGTCAAGGGCCAGCTGTCGAGCGCCGAGGAATTCGGAGCGATCGTGCTTCGCGCCAATCCGGACGGTTCCTCCGTTCGGCTGCGCGATGTCGCCCGCGTCGAAATCGGCGGCGAAAGCTATGCGTTCTCGACCCGCCTGAACGGCAAGCCGTCCGCGGCTATCGCCGTGCAGCTGTCGCCGAGCGGCAACGCCATGTCGACATCGGCCGCGATCAAGGAGCGCATGGACGAACTGTCGAAGTTCTTCCCGCAGGGTCTCGAGTATTCGGTTCCCTACGACACTTCGCCGTTCGTTGCCGTTTCGATCGAGAAGGTGCTTAAGACGCTGCTCGAAGCCGTCGCGCTCGTCTTCGTCGTGATGTTCCTGTTCCTGCAGAACATCCGCTACACCATCATCCCGACGCTCGTCGTACCGGTCGCCCTGCTCGGCACCTGCGCGGTGATGCTGGCGATGGGCTTCTCGATCAACGTGCTCACCATGTTCGGCATGGTGCTGGCGATCGGTATTCTCGTCGACGATGCGATCATCGTCGTCGAAAACGTCGAACGCATCATGTCCGAAGAGGGACTGACGCCGAAGGATGCAACCCGCAAGGCGATGAAGCAGATCACCGGCGCCGTCATCGGCATCACGCTGGTTCTGGCTTCGGTGTTCATTCCGATGGCCTTCTTCCCGGGCGCCGTCGGCGTGATCTATCGCCAGTTCTCGCTGACGATGGTCGTGTCGATCCTGTTCTCGGCGCTGCTTGCCCTGTCGCTGACGCCAGCCTTGTGCGCCAGCTTCCTCAAGCAGGTTCCCAAAGGCCACCACCACGCCAAGCGCGGCTTCTTCGGCTGGTTCAACCGCTCGTTCGACAAGACCTCACATGGCTATAGCGGCATCGTGAAGCGTCTGGTCCACCGGACCGGCCGTTACATGATCGTCTATGTCGCCGTGCTTGCCGGCCTCGGCTGGCTGTTCATGAAGCTGCCGTCGTCGTTCCTTCCGGACGAAGACCAGGGCTTCGTGATCGTCATGATGCAGCTCCCCTCCGAGGCGACGGGCAACCGTACGACCGAGGTGGTTGAGCAGGCCGAGAACATCTTCGGCACGGAGCCGGCTGTCGAACGCATCATCGCGATCAACGGCTTCTCCTTCTTCGGCACCGGACAGAACGCAGCGCTCGCCTTCGTGACGCTGAAGGACTGGAGCGAACGCGACGCCGACAATGCTGCCCAGTCGATTGCCATGCGGGCAACGATGGCGATGAGCCAGATCAAGGATGCGATCAGCTTCGCGCTGTCGCCGCCGGCGATCCAGGGACTCGGCACCACAGGCGGCTTCTCCTTCCGTCTGCAGGATCGCGGCGGTCTCGGCGAGGCGGCTCTGTCGCAGGCCCGCGACCAGCTTCTCGGCCTTGCGGCTGAGAGCAAGATCGTCACCGGCGTTCGTTTCGAAGGCATGCCCGATGCGGCTCAGGTCAGCGTGACCATCGACCGCGAGAAGGCCAACACCTTCGGCGTGACCTTCGCCGATATCAACTCGACGATCTCGACCAACCTTGGCTCGTCCTATGTCAACGACTTCCCGAATGCCGGCCGCATGCAGCGCGTGACGGTGCAGGCGGACGAGGGTCAGCGCATGCAGACGACTGATCTGCTGAATCTCAACGTTCGCAACGCCAATGGCGGCATGGTGCCGCTCTCGGCCTTTGCGACCGTCGAGTGGGTCAAGGCATCGACCCAGACGATCGGCTACAACGGCTACCCGTCGGTGCGTATCAGCGGCGAAGCAGCCCACGGCTACTCGTCGGGTGACGCGATCGCCGAGATGCAGAGGCTTGCGGGCGAGCTCCCGGCAGGCTTCGGCTACGAGTGGACCGGCCAGTCCCTGCAGGAAATCCAGTCCGGTACCCAGGCGCCTCTCCTGATCGCGCTGTCGTGCCTTCTGGTCTTCCTGTGCCTTGCCGCCCTCTATGAGAGCTGGTCGATTCCGGTCGCGGTGATCATGGTCGTTCCGCTCGGCGTCATCGGCTCGGTTCTCGCCGTGATGATGCGCGACATGCCGAACGACGTGTACTTCAAGGTCGGCCTGATCGCGATCATCGGCCTCTCGGCCAAGAACGCGATCCTGATCATCGAGTTTGCCAAGGAACTGCGCGAGCAGGGCAAGTCGCTGATCGACGCGACGCTGGAGGCGGCACACTTGCGCTTCCGGCCGATCCTGATGACGTCGCTGGCCTTCACGCTCGGCGTTCTGCCGCTGGCAATCGCCACGGGCGCCAGCTCCGGCAGCCAGCGCGCCATCGGCACGGGCGTCATGGGCGGGATGATCTCGGCAACGGTGCTCGCCATCTTCTTCGTTCCTGTCTTCTTCGTGTTCGTCACGAAGCTGTTCAGCCGAAAGAAGGTGGAAAACACACCGACAGCCGCAGAAAACCCCACACCCGCCGAGTAAAACAAGATTGGACGGCCCGCCTCTGGCGGGCCGTCGCATGAGGAGGAATGAATGCGCCGAACAAAGGCCGATGCAGAAGCAACGAGGCAGAAGATCCTGAGCGCCGCCGAGCGCGTCTTCTACGAAAAGGGCGTCTCGAACACGACGCTGGAAGAAATCGCCAAGGCCGCCGGCGTGACCCGTGGCGCCATCTACTGGCACTTCGCCAACAAGACCGACCTGTTCCTCGCGTTGCACGATGCCGTGCCCCTGCCGCAGGAAGACATGGTCGCCCGCGAGATCGAAGCGGAAGCCGCCGACACCCTCTCCATCCTCGAAGGCGCCATGGGCGACTGGCTGGATGTTCTCGCCGCCGACGAGCAGCGCCAGCGCATCCTTACGATCATGCTGCGCACCAATTACGACGGTGACCTCGGCGAAGTGCTCGCCCGCCAGAAGGAACTCGACGAGCACCACAATGTCGTGCTCGAACTCGCTTTTTCCCGCGCGCTCGCCAAGGGGCAGATGCACGAGACCTGGACCCCGGCCTCGGCGACGCGGACGCTGCACTGGATGATGCTGGGGCTCTGTACGGAATGGCTGCTGTTCGGCCGCCGCTTCGACCTTACGGCCGAGGGGCGCGAAGGGTTGAGCCGGCTCTTTGCCAGCTTCCGCGCGCCGGCCGTTACGGCAACGGCCGTCGCCGCACGCCTGTAACCACCGTAGCCGGCACCCCAGAGAGTACCGGCTACACGAGGGCCTTCCGGACCCCTTAGCTGAACACCACGGTCTTGTGGCCGTTGAGCATGACGCGCCGCTCCAAGTGCAGCTTGACGGCGCGCGCCAGCACCCGGCTTTCGATATCGCGACCGGTGGCGACGAAATCTTCCGCTGTCAGCGCATGGCTGACGCGCTCCGTCTCCTGCTCGATGATAGGCCCCTCGTCGAGGTCCGGCGTCACGTAATGCGCGGTCGCCCCGATCAGCTTCACCCCGCGCTCATGCGCCTGATGATAGGGCTTTGCCCCCTTGAAGCTCGGCAGGAACGAGTGGTGGATGTTGATCGCCTTGCCGTAGAGGCGCCTCGACAGATTGTCCGAGAACACCTGCATGTAGCGGGCGAGGATGACGAGATCGGCGCCGGTCTCCTGAACCAGGCGCAGAAGCCTTTCCTCCTGCTCGGCCTTGTTGTCCTTCGATACCGGCCAACAGTGATAGGCGAGCCCTTCGGCCTCGGCCGTGCGCCGGCTGTCTTCGTGGTTGGAGACGATGGCGACGACCTCCGCGTTCAGCCAGCCCACACGGATCTGGTAGAGCAGGTGCAGCAGCGCGTGGTCGAACCTGGAGACGAGAACGAGGATCTTCGGCTTGACCGCAGCATCTGTGAGCGTGGTCCGCATCTGGAAACGCTCGACGGCCGGGCGAAGCGCCCGCTCGACATCACCGGCCTGAACGCTCGCTGCAACCTGAAAGGCGATGCGCATGAAGAAGCTGTTGGTCCTGGTATCCCAGAACTGGTTGCTCTCGGCGATGTTTGCGCCAAGGGCGGCAAGCTCCGTGGTGACGGCGGCGACGATGCCGGGTTTGTCGTCGCAGGACAGGACAAGAATGAAAGTCTTCGGCGCCATGATCTCCTCCGATTGCAGCCGTTTCGGACGAGGCTTCCAGCCCCTTCCTTAGGGCTGCCTATGAGGAGTTGAACGCGCCGGCAATCGTTCCGGCTGCGGCGGCTTACGCTTTCTATCATCCTGATGGAAAGGCGCCCGGGAGCATGAAATGCCCCCGGGCGCTGCAAGATTCGTCGCATCCGGCTTTTGGGGTTTTCTGAGAGGATTCCATCAGAAAACCCGGTGTGCACGGCTGGATCAGTGTGCCTCGTCCCAGTTGGTCGCCGCGCGCGCGTCGACCTTCAGCGGCACCTTCATGTCGAGCGCCGGCATGGCGGCGTTCTCCATCACCGAGACGACGACCGGAATGGTCTTTTCGACCTCGGCGTCCTCGACTTCGAAGATCAGTTCGTCGTGCACCTGCAGCAGCATGCGGGCCGACAGCTTCGCCTCCGCAAGCGCCGGTTCCATCTTGACCATGGCACGGCGGATGATGTCGGCGGCCGAACCCTGGATCGGCGCGTTGATCGCTGCGCGCTCGTTGAAGGCGCGATGCGAGGGGATCGACGAGCGGATGTCGGGATAATGCGCGCGACGGCCGAAGATCGTCTCGACGTAGCCGTGCTCGCGGGCAAACACCTTGGTGCCTTCCATGTAGTCGCGAATGCCCGGGAAGCGCTCGAAATAGCGCTTGATGTAGTCACTGGCTTCCGAGCGTTCGATCGACAGCTGGTTGGCAAGACCGAAGGCAGAGATGCCGTAGATGATGCCGAAGTTGATCGCCTTGGCGCGCCGGCGGATTTCGCTCGGCATGCCCTCGACCGGCACGCCGAACATTTCCGATGCGGTCATCGCATGAATGTCGACGCCGTCGGCGAAGGCCTGACGCAGCTGCGGAATGTCGGCAACATGGGCAAGCACGCGCAGTTCGATCTGGCTGTAGTCGGCCGAGAGCAGCTTGTGGCCCGGCGTCGCGATGAAGGCGGTGCGGATCTTGCGGCCTTCGGCGGTGCGCACCGGAATGTTCTGCAGGTTCGGGTCGGACGACGACAGGCGGCCGGTGGTCGTGGCAGCGAGCGCGTAGGACGTGTGCACGCGCTTCGTCTGCGGATGGACGAAGCCCGGAAGCGCATCGGTGTAGGTGGACTTGAGCTTGGTCAGCTGTCGCCAGTCGACGATCTTGCGCGGCAGTTCGTGCCCTTCGGCTGCGAGGTCTTCCAGAACCTGCGCCGAGGTCGACCATTGCCCGGTCTTGGTCTTAGAGCCGCCGGCAAAGCCCATCTTGCCGAAGAGGATATCGCCGAGCTGCTTCGGCGAGCCGATGGTGAAGGTTTCGCCGGCAAGCTTGTAGATCTCGTCCTCGAGACCGGCCGCACCCTGGGCGAGCTCGCCTGAAAGCCGCGACAGGATCTGTCGGTCGACGGTGATGCCGCGGTCTTCCATGCGTGCCAGAACGTCAACCAGGGGCCGCTCCAGACGCTCATAGACGCGCGTCAGCCCCTTGGCGGCCAATCGGGCCTTCAGGATATGCCAGAGCCGCAGCGTGACGTCCGCATCCTCAGCCGCGTAGGCGGTCGCCCGGTCGATGTCGACGAAGTCGAAGGTCACCGTCGACTTGCCGGTTCCGGTGATGTCCTTGTAGGCGATCGGCTTGTGGTTCAGCCAGCGCTCGGACAGCGAGTCCATGCCATGGGTGCCGTTGCCGGCATCGACGACGTAGGACATCAGCATCGTGTCGTCGAAGCTTTCGACGGTGACGCCGTGCCGCTTCATCACGAGATAGTCGTATTTCAGGTTCTGCGCGACCTTGAGGACGGAGGGGTCCTCCAGCAGGCGCTTCAGCCGGCTCAAGGCTTCGGCGACCGGGATCTGGTTTTCGGCGAGCCCGCCGCCGAGCAGGTCGCCGACGCCCGTCTTGTGGATCAGCGGCACATAGGCCGCCCGGATCGAAGCGCCGGTCGGATCGGCCTTGTGGTCGGCGATCGCCAGCGAGAAGCCGACGAGGTCGGCCTGCATGGCATCGAGCGAGGTCGTTTCCGTGTCGAAGCCGACGACACCGGCTTCGCGCGCATCCGATATCCACCGGTCGAGGGTGGCGATGTCGCGGATCGTCACATAGGCGCTCCGATCCATCGGCGCCTTGGCGAATATCTCAGCGCGCGCGGCAGCGAGCGCCTCTGGCGTCGCGTCTGCGCCATTCGCTTCGGCGCCACGCGACAGGACGGCGGCCGCTTCCGCGGCCTCGCCACGGGCGACAGCCGCGGTGGAAGAGCCTTCGCTCACCTTCGCCGCTCCATCGCCCTTGTCGAGATCAGGGCCGCGCGCATCGGCGCCCCATTCCACCGGCACTGCGGCTGCTTCGACGGCATCGGCGTCCGTGCCGGTCGCAGCGGCGACACGACGCGTCAGCGTGGTGAATTCCATCGCCTTCAGGAAGGCGATCAGCTTCGGACCGTTCTGCGGCTCCAGGCTCAGCTCTTCCAGCGGAACGTCGAGCGGCGTGTCGGTCTTGAGTTCGACGAGCTGTCGCGACAGGCGGGCAAGATCGGCATTGGCGATGATGTTTTCGCGACGCTTGACCTGCTTGATCTCGCCGGCGCGGGCCAGCAGCGTTTCGAGATCGCCATACTCCTCGAGCAGCTGTGCGGCCGTCTTCGGGCCGATGCCGGGAATGCCGGGGACGTTGTCGGTGGAATCACCGGTCATCGCCTGCAGGTCGATCATCTTTTCCGGCGGCACGCCCCATTTCTCGATCACTTCCGGGATCGAGATCTGCTTGTCCTTCATGCTGTCGTACATCGACACGTTCGAGGTCACGAGCTGCATCAGATCCTTGTCGGACGAGACGATGGTGACGTCGGCGCCGGCGGCTTCTGCAAGCCGGGCGTAGGTGGCGATCAGGTCGTCGGCCTCATAACCTTCCTTCTCGATGCAAGGCAGGTTGAAGGCGCGGGTCGCGTGACGGATCAGGCCGAACTGCGGGATCAGATCTTCCGGCGGCGCCGTGCGGTTTGCCTTGTACTGATCGTAGAGCGCGTTGCGGAAGGTCTTCGACGAATAGTCGAAGATAACCGCGAAATGGGTCGGTGTAACGCCGACCGACGTGTCGCGCGCATCGGTGAGCAGCTTCCACAACATGTTGCAGAAACCCGATACCGCGTTGACCGGAAGGCCATCGGATTTGCGGTTGAGCGGCGGGATGGCGTGGAACGCCCGGAAGATGAATCCGGAGCCGTCGACGAGGAAGAGATGATCACCGTTTTTCATGGGCAAATGGATAGCGCGGGGCAAGCCAAAGGTCCATTGCGGTTTTCCCGCCAGACACTACATTCTCCACCGGTCGCGGTAGCCGGGATCGCCACCGCGGATTGCGGAAACGGGGGCCGATTTCGCCCTGGGATCGAGCGCCCGAAGGCTTCGCAAGCGGCCATTTAGCTTCACGCAAACGTTACGTATTTGTAATGTCCGATTCAGCCCTGGTATCCTTGAAAAGCCACATTTGAATCCTCAAATCTTACTCAACGGCACCGAGTGATGCCGTCTTCTGGTGATTGGCCTGTCCCCCGCCCGCACCAGATGAGGACAAAGGCCTTATCCCCCTCTCCGGGCCTTTGTCCCGTTTTCAAAAGACCGTCACGGCGCCGCCTCCGCACCGTGACGGTTTTTTGTTTCTGCCGTCCGATCACCTCCGCTCAAATCCCGGTGAACCCCGACAGTCTCAAGGTCCATCGCCTGCATTGTAACTTGTCTTCATGGCGGTTCGGGCGTACCGATAGGCATGGCCTTCAATCGTATGGAATCTGCGACCTACCTGGCCAGCCTGCTGGCGAAGAGCTTTTCGCGCGCGCTTCACGAGCGCGGCCAGAAGCTTGGTTTCGCGCCAGGTCAGTTTCCCATCCTGCTCGAGCTTTGGGCCGAAGAGGGCCTGACGCAGAAACAGTTGCTCGATCGGCTCGACATCGAACAGGCGACGATGGCCAACACGCTCGCTCGCATGGAGCGTGACGGGCTCATCCTGCGCCGCAAGCATCCTCAGGACAAGCGCTCGCAGCAGATCTACCTGACCGAAAAAGCAAAGGAGATGGAGGCGGCCGCCAAGGAGGCAGCGCTTGCCGCCGACCAGTCGCTGCTTGCCGGCCTCAGGAATTTCGAGCGCGAACTGATGCTCGAATATATGCGCATGGCGCTCGCCAGCGTGGCACGCGGCGACAGTCGCGCCTGACGCGCCATCGCCCGGCCTGATCGTTCCATCAATAAATTTGGCTTAAAGCGGGCGTGCGCCCGTTCTAAAGCAGGGGCAGACGCGCCGATCCGGGCGCCCCGGCACTCCCCTTGCCAAGGCGCCAGGCTCTCCGTTCACCGTCAACTGAGACCTCTGCCCAAAATCGCTCAAATCGATTTCGCTTTGGCGGCACATGCAGTAGGTTCCGGCGAAACTTGAAGCAAGGATATGCATGATGGCTGACATCACCCCCGTTCTCGAACGCGCAGACGCCAACCTGCCAAAGAGCCTCGACCGGCTGTTCGACCTGGTTCGTATCAAGTCGATCTCGACCGACCCGGCCTTCAAGGCGGAATGCCGCAAGGCGGCGGAATGGCTGGTGGCCGAGCTCAACGCTCTCGGCTTCACCGCATCGGTCCGCGACACCCCCGGCCATCCGATGGTCGTCGCCCATCACGACGGCGCCAAGCCCGATGCGCCGCATGTATTGTTCTATGGCCATTACGACGTGCAGCCGGTCGATCCGCTGAACCTTTGGGACACCGACCCGTTCGAGCCCGGCATCAAGGAAATCGAGCCCGGCCGCAAGGTGATCACCGGCCGCGGCACGGCCGACGACAAGGGCCAGCTCCTGACTTTCGTCGAAGCGGTGCGCGCCTACAAGGACGTGCATGGCGCCCTGCCCTGCCGCGTCACCATCCTGTTCGAAGGTGAAGAGGAGTCCGGCTCGCCGTCGCTGAAGCCCTTCCTCGAAGCCAATGCCGCCGAACTCAAGGCCGATTATGCGCTGGTGTGCGACACCAGCATGTGGGACCGCGATACGCCGGCGATCTCCGCTGGCCTGCGCGGCCTCGTTGGCGAAGAGGTCATCGTCCGGGCTGCCGACCGCGACCTGCATTCCGGCTACTTCGGTGGTGCTGCCGCCAACCCGATCCGCATCCTCACCACCATTCTCGCCGGCCTTCATGACGAAAACAGCCGCGTGACGCTGCCGGGCTTCTACGACGGTGTCGAAGAGACCCCGGCCCAGATCAAGGCTGCATGGGAAACGCTGGGACAGACGGCAGAAAAGTTCCTCGGCGAAATCGGCCTGTCGATCCCGTCGGGTGAAAAGAACCGCTCGGTTCTGGAACTGACCTGGGCGCGGCCGACCGCAGAAGTCAACGGCATCACCGGTGGCTATACCGGCGAAGGCTTCAAGACGGTGATCGCGGCCGAGGCTTCGGCAAAGGTTTCCTTCCGCCTCGTCGGCAACCAGAACCCGGAGAAGATCCGCGAAGCGTTCCGCGCCTATGTGCGCTCGAAAGTTCCGGCCGATTGCTCGGTCGAGTTCCACGCCCATGGCGGCTCGCCGGCGATCCACCTTCCGTACGAATCGCCGCTGCTCAACACCGCGAAGGTGGCCCTTTCCGACGAGTGGCCGAAGCCGGCCGTCATCATCGGCATGGGTGGCTCGATCCCGATCGTTGGCGACTTCCAGAAGATGCTCGGCATGGAATCGCTGCTGGTCGGCTTCGGGCTCTCCGACGACCGCATCCATTCGCCGAACGAGAAGTACGAGCTGCAGTCCTATCACAAGGGCATCCGCTCCTGGATCCGCATCCTCGACGCGCTCGCCGCCTGATGATCCGTGCGGGACGGGTCGCGATTTTCCGCGCATCCCGCCCCGCATATTTGACCCCGAAAGCCGTGGCGAAGCCCTCCGCCACGGCTTTTTCGATTTGATTGCGCGGGCGCCGATAATGCAGCCCTTGCGCGCAAACCCTGCTTCGATGCGCATGCATCGCTGCCCGATCGGCGCCATGCCCGCGCTTTACCGTTTCCCCTTCACCGTTTCCCGGCGGTTTCTCCGCTGTCGGCGGGCCGTCAATCCTTGACCTCCGGGGTCTCAGGTGCTTCCTTTTTTGTGAAACAAATCACAAAGGGAAATCGGATCGTTGGCAAGGGTAAGGACCGAAGCGTCGCGCTGCGGGCGTGATGCTATGACAAAGCGGCTCAGAAAACAGATCGTCTCCGCTCGGAGAATCCCTCCGGCCGCTGCAATGGAAGTGTCCTTGAAACACCCCTGCCACGCCCTCGCACCGATCGCGGCACCGGCATGAAGCGGCTGCAGACCTATTTCTGGCCCGTCGTCGGCCTTCTCGCGATCCTGTTTTCGGTCAACGCGCTCTACCATGAGCTGCGCGGCCTGTCGTTCGACGAGTTTCTCGCAAGCTTCAATGCGATTTCGCTGAAGAGCTGGCTTCTGGCGATCGGCTCGACGCTGCTCGCCTATGCGGCGCTGGCGGCCTACGACCGGCTAGCACTCGACCACCTCGGCCACCGCATCTCACTCTGGTTCATCACGCTCTGCTCGTTCACGACCTACGCGCTGTCGCACAATCTCGGCGCCTCGGTGTTCTCCGGCGCGGTCGTGCGTTACCGCGCCTATCGCTCCAAGGGGCTTTCCCCGGGCGAGGTCGGCGTGCTGGTCGCCTTCTGCTCCTTCACCTTCACGCTCGGCACCTTGGTTCTATCGGCCGTCGTGCTGCTGATGCGTCCCGACATCATCGAACGTTTTGCCGAATTCCTGCCGGTGGAAATGTCGCTGACCACGGGCGTGCTGATCCTCATCGTCATCGGGCTCTATGTCATCGGCAGCCTCGTCGGGCTGCCGTCGTTCCGCACCCGCTGGTTCCAGCTGCACTACCCCAAGCCGAAGATCGTATTCCGGCAGCTGGTGGTCGCGCCGGTGGAGCTGATCGGCGCCGCCGGGATCATCTATTTCGCCCTGCCGGAAGCCGGCAATCCGGGTTACATCGTCATTCTCGGCATCTTTCTCGCGTCGTTCTCCGCGGCCCTGCTTTCGCATGCGCCGGGCGGGCTCGGCGTGCTGGAACTGATCTTCATCGCCGCCTTGCCGGAAATGGATCCGGCGGCCGTGCTTGCGGCGCTTGCGATCTTCCGGCTGCTCTACCTGATCATCCCCTTCATCCTGGCACTGGTTGTGATCCTGGTGTTCGAGCGGGCGCGGTTCGTGGCGGAGCGCCACCAGCCGAAAGGAAGCGACCTCCCCTAGGCGAGGCGCGCGTCCATTATCAGGGCGCGTTGCAGACCGTCGGCAGCGCCTGTTCGAGCGGCCCCTTCACCTCGTGCAGGCGCGCCGCTTCGATTTGGTAGGGCGTGAACGGCGGCACCTGCAGCGACGGATTGATGATGCGGGTGACGTAGCAGCCGGCGAAAAACCGCACCCGCCCCCGCTTCTCGATCGATTTCACCGCGACGGGAACGGCGGAATAGATGCTGCCCGCCCCGGCCTCCGTCTTCACCTTGCCGACCTTGATCTCGACAGACACCGTGCGCTCATAGCCGCGGGTGAAGGCCTTGAAGCCGCCGACAGGCTTCGATTCGCCGAAATAGCCATAGGCGCGGGCATATTCCTTGCGGTTGACGGCATTGTAGAGCGAGCGCACGAGCGCTGCCCCATCGGACCGGTCATCGACATAGGCGACGCTGTCTTGCGCCAGAGCCTCGCCGTTCAAGGCCGCAAAGGCGCCGAGGGCGAAGACGGTGGATCGAAGCTTCATGGCAGTCCTCCTTTGTCGTGGCGGCAGCCGAACACAACAATGAGGCGAAGCCATAGCAGGATTCGCGAGGAGATCGATAACGGCATAGGCCATCGTCCGGCGCGGCGCCGGCGATCCGTATGACCTCAGGAGATATGGGAGGCGACGGGTGCCGATGAGCAAAAAGCCACGGCCGTACGCGCAAATGAAAAGAGCCCCGTGTGGGAGGAGGTACACGGGGCTCTCGAACTTGATCGATGGCTGGGAGGAGGAGTGCCACCGATCCGCATCGGGCGCCGCGGGAGGAGGTGCAGCGCTTCGATAAGTCATATGATAGTTATGCGTTGCAGCAATTTCAAGACATCATTTTTGCACTGCACAAAATCGTGAAGGGAAGGCAGGTCGAGAGGCGTCTTTCCTGATGCCCAGCCTCAAGGCGGCGCTCCGATGGCCAGCCGAGCCTCGGTAACTTCATGGAAACCACAACCACTGATGGATGTTTCCTTTTATTCAGCTTTTTCGATATACGACTATACGTAAGCTGATAATAAATTTTCACTCAGTAATTGCAGGCGCTCAGATGAAATTGCTGCTCCAGATTCCGACCGCGCTCATCGTTGTGCTGATACTCGCGACCTGGCTTGCCAGCCTGCGTCTCGTCGTGCTGCCGCCCGGCTCCCTGAAGCTGAGGTCAATGACGGCGCTCGTCTATCAGGGGCATGGCTTCCGCCTGGTCGACAGCCCGCTCGGCATGTGCGGACGTCAGGCCTACCCGGCTGCGGACTGCGAGGAGGTGGCCGTGAACCATCTGGGCAAGCGGGTTCTGCTGCGCCTGCCCTTCAGCCAATGGCTCTACGATTTCACCGATCCCTATCCGGTGAGCCCCACGGCATCGGTCGAAACGACACCGTTGCGGACCTCCATCCAGTAGGAACCGGCGCGTGCAGGCGGGACTTGAGGGCGTATGCGAGCCCACCGTCAAGGTTTTGAACCGTCAGGCTTTTTCACAACGACTTTCTTAACCACCCCTTAAATTGCCGCATTTAAAGTTCACCCGGTCGCCGTGGCGGATGGGCGTGGGACGCCGTTACCGCCGTCGAAATCGATTGGCCGCAACGATAGCGCCAAGGGCCACCGCTGGGCGGTGAGGGATAGATCAAACGGCATGGCAGCAAGCGGCAGGTCAGGACAGCGGATCGAGCCATCGTTCGGCGGAAACGAGGACGATGACGACGACGATTTTCGCGTCGAGGCCAGCGACCGCGTGACCACCAGCCGCAAGACGCCCCGCAGCAAACCTTCCGGCAGCAGCAGCAGAGGCAGCGGCAAGAAGAAGCCAGCAAGCAAGCGCGGCGGCGGCCGTCGCGGCTCCGGGGGCGGTGGTCTTATCGGCCTTGTCCGCACCCTGTTCTACTGGTGCATCGTGCTTGGGATCTGGGGCGCCATGGGCGTCGGCGGCCTGGTGCTCTACTACGGCGCGCGCATGCCGAGCGCCGAAAGCTGGTCGATCCCAGAGCGCCCGCCGAACGTCAAGATCCTTGCCGTCAGCGGCGACATCATCGCCAATCGCGGCACCACCGGCGGCGAAGCGCTGTCGCTGGAAAACATGTCGCCCTATATTCCGCAGGCCGTCATCGCCATCGAGGACCGCCGCTTCTATTCGCATTTCGGCATCGATCCGCTCGGTCTTGCCCGAGCCATGCTGACGAACCTCACCACCGGCCGCATGGTCCAGGGCGGTTCGACTCTGACGCAGCAGCTGGCCAAGAACCTGTTCCTGTCGCCGGAGCGCACGCTGGAGCGCAAGGTGCAGGAAGTGCTGCTCGCCTTCTGGCTCGAGCAGAAATATTCCAAGGACCAGATCCTGGCGATGTATCTCAACCGGGTGTTCTTCGGCTCCAACGCCTATGGCGTCGAGGCTGCCTCGCGGCGCTACTTCAACAAGTCGGCGCGCGACGTGAACCTCGGCGAGGCGGCCCTGCTCGCCGGCCTTTTGAAAGCACCGTCCCGCCTGTCACCGGCGCGCGACCCGAAGGCGGCGGAAGAGCGCGCCCAGGTCGTTCTCGGCGCCATGCGCGAGGAAGGCTACGTCACCGACAGCGAAATCAAGACGGCGATGTCGCAGACCCCGACCAAGGCCAAGAGCTATTGGTCGGGCGCCGAGCACTATGTCGCCGACATGGTGATGGACCAGCTTCCGGGCATGATCGGCGAGATCAAGGAAGACCTGGTCATCGACACGACCATCGACCTCAATCTCGAAAAGAAGGCCGAGGAAGTGATCGCCGCGACGCTCGACGCCGACGGCAAGAAGCTCGACGCCTCGCAGGCCGCCCTCGTCTCGGTCGACGGCACCGGCGCCATCCGGGCGCTCGTCGGCGGCAAGGACTACGCCGAGAGCCAGTTCGACCGCGCTTCCAAGGCCAAACGCCAGCCGGGCTCGGCCTTCAAGCCCTTCGTCTATGCCGCGGCGATGGAGATCGGCCGTACCCCGATGTCGATCCGCAACGACGGGCCGGTCCGGATCGGCAACTGGACGCCCGAGAATTACGACCAGAAATACCGCGGCGAGGTGACGCTGGCCGATGCGCTCGCCAATTCGCTGAACACGATCGCAGCCCAGCTCGTCATGGAGGTCGGTCCGTCGAACGTCGTCAAGGTCGCGCACCGCCTCGGCATCGATTCCGAGATGCAGGCAAACGCCTCGATCGCGCTCGGTACGTCGGAGGTGAGCCTCGTCGAGCTGACCTCGGCCTATGCCCCCTTCATGAACGGCGGCTTCAAGGCGACGCCGCACGTGATCCGTCGCATCTCCAAGGCCGATGGAACCGTGCTCTACGAAAACACCTACGACAACCCGCCCCGCGTGCTCGATCCGGCGATCGTCAGCGAGATGAACCAGATGCTGCTGCGGGTGCTGACCAAGGGCACAGGCAAAAAGGCGCAGCTGAAAGGCTGGGAAGCGGCCGGCAAGACCGGCACGACGCAATCCTTCCGCGACGCGCTGTTCGTCGGCTACACCTCGAATCTCACGACCGGCGTCTGGTTCGGCAACGACGACGGCAAGTCGATGAAGAAGGTCACCGGCGGCGGCCTGCCGGCCAAGGCCTGGCACGATTTCATGATGGCGGCCCACGAGGGCCTCTCGCCGTCGCCGCTGTTCGGCACGACCGGCGTGCAGCCGGTCTTCGACGACGGCACCGCGCCGCCTTCGGGTGACCTGATGTCCGGCGATCCGGAAGCCTTTCCGGACGCGCCCGTCGGCGTTGATGGCGGTGTCGCAGTCGGGCAGCGTCCGGTCGACCAGGGCGGCGCCCCGTGGGGCGGCCAGACGGCGGACCAGGGCAATGGCGGCATGGTGCCGCCGGCCGATGTCGGCCAGACGACCGGGGCCACGCGCCGCACCACGCTTTTCGATATTCTGACCGGAGGCTGAGCCCGCCTGAACCGCGATTTTACAGGGGATCCGGCCCGCGGGCAGGCTCCGGCGCGTGAGCCATTTCGGGCCTGATAAATACCGGGCTTGCTTTTGCCCCCAAACGCCCCGCAGAATGCCTTGCAGTCCGAAACGCCGGTCCTTATATACGCCGCATCGGCGCAGTCTAAGCTGCGAAGAAATCCAAAGACCATCCCGTTAGGGGCTGTCTCACGAATGCCTGACCGGGTTCCGACAGTCCGCTGCAAGGAGAGAACGACATGGCTAAAGTTATTGGTATTGACCTGGGAACGACCAACTCCTGCGTCGCCGTCATGGACGGTAAAGACGCGAAGGTGATCGAAAATGCCGAGGGTGCGCGCACGACCCCCTCGATGGTGGCCTTCAGCGAAGACGGCGAACGTCTCGTTGGCCAGCCGGCCAAGCGCCAGGCTGTCACCAATCCGGAAAACACGCTTTTTGCGATCAAGCGCCTGATCGGCCGGACCTTCCAGGATCCGACCACGCAAAAAGACAAGGACATGGTTCCTTACAAGATTACCAAGGCCGACAATGGCGACGCCTGGGTCGAAGCGCACGGCACGGATTATTCCCCGTCGCAGATCTCCGCCATGATCCTTCAGAAGATGAAGGAAACGGCCGAATCCTACCTCGGTGAAAAGGTCGAGAAGGCCGTCATCACCGTTCCGGCCTACTTCAACGACGCTCAGCGCCAGGCAACCAAGGATGCCGGCAAGATCGCTGGTCTCGAAGTTCTGCGCATCATCAACGAGCCGACCGCGGCAGCGCTCGCCTACGGCCTCGACAAGAAGGACGGCAAGACGATCGCCGTTTACGACTTGGGTGGTGGTACCTTCGATATCTCGGTTCTCGAAATCGGCGACGGCGTCTTCGAAGTGAAGTCGACCAACGGCGACACCTTCCTCGGTGGCGAAGACTTCGACATGCGTCTGGTCCAGTACCTCGCCGGCGAGTTCAAGAAGGAACAGGGCATCGACCTGAAGAACGACAAGCTCGCTCTTCAGCGCCTGAAGGAAGCCGCGGAAAAGGCCAAGATCGAGCTGTCATCGTCGCAGCAGACCGAAATCAACCTGCCGTTCATCACGGCTGACGCTTCCGGTCCGAAGCACCTGACGATGAAGCTGACCCGCGCCAAGTTCGAAGCGCTTGTCGACGACCTGATCCAGCGCACCGTCGCGCCGTGCAAGGCAGCCCTCAAGGATGCCGGCGTCTCGGCTGCCGAGATCGACGAAGTCGTTCTCGTCGGCGGCATGAGCCGCATGCCGAAGGTTCAGGAAACCGTGAAGCAGCTGTTCGGCAAGGAGCCGCACAAGGGCGTGAACCCGGATGAAGTGGTCGCCATGGGCGCCGCGATCCAGGCCGGCGTTCTGCAGGGCGACGTCAAGGACGTTCTCCTGCTCGACGTCACCCCGCTGTCGCTCGGCATCGAAACGCTCGGTGGCGTCTTCACCCGCCTGATCGAACGCAACACCACGATCCCGACCAAGAAGTCGCAGACCTTCTCGACCGCCGACGACAACCAGTCGGCCGTGACGATCCGCGTCTCCCAGGGCGAGCGTGAAATGGCTGCAGACAACAAGCTGCTCGGCCAGTTCGACCTCGTCGGCATTCCGCCGGCACCGCGCGGCATGCCGCAGATCGAAGTGACCTTCGACATCGACGCCAACGGCATCGTGCAGGTTTCGGCCAAGGACAAGGGCACCGGCAAGGAACACCAGATCCGCATCCAGGCATCTGGCGGCCTCTCCGACGCCGACATCGAAAAGATGGTCAAGGACGCCGAAGCCAACGCTGAAGTCGACAAGAAGCGTCGCGAAGGCGTCGAAGCCAAGAACCAGGCCGAAAGCCTGATCCACTCCAGCGAGAAGTCGCTAAAGGATTACGGCGACAAGGTTTCGGAAACCGACCGCAACGCGATCTCCGACGCGATTGCCGCGCTGAAGACCGCCGTCGAAGCCTCCGAGCCGGACGCCGAAGACATCAAGGCCAAGACCAATACGCTCATGGAAGTGTCCATGAAGCTCGGCCAGGCGATCTACGAAGCGCAGCAGACGGAAGCCGCCCATGCGGATGCCGCCGCCGACGCTGCCCGTGACGGCGATGTCGTCGATGCCGACTACGAAGAAGTCAACGACGAAGACGATCGCAAGCGCTCGGCCTAAGTCGCCCTTCAAACAGACGAAGAAGCCCGGGTTCGCCCGGGCTTTTTTGTTGTCGGTGTCGTCCGTCACGGCGCGCAATATCGGCGATCGGCACCATGACTTGCCGCAAACGTACCTTTTCCGACAAAAAACCGTATCTACCGCCGTTCGGGCTATGGTATCGCGCTTCAAGGTTTACTAAATCGGTGGCAAGGTAAACGGGCAGCCGCCGAGCCATCGCGCTGGCTTGCCAACAGGATAATCTTCTACGAATGAAACGTGATCTCTACGAAACGCTTGGTGTTGCCAAGAACGCCGACGAAAAGGAGCTGAAGAGCGCCTTCCGCAAGCTCGCGATGAAGTATCATCCGGACAAGAACCCCGGCGACGCGGCAGCGGAGAAGACCTTCAAGGAAATCAACGAAGCCTACGAGATGCTCAAGGACCCGCAGAAGCGCGCGGCCTATGACCGTTACGGTCACGCAGCCTTCGAGCAGGGCGGCATGGGTGGCGGCTTCGGCGGCGGTGGTGCTGCCGGCGGCTTCTCCGACATTTTCGAAGACATCTTCGGCGAGATGATGGGCGGCGGGCGCCAGCGGCGCTCATCGGGCGGTCGCGAGCGCGGCGCCGATCTTCGCTACAACATGGAGATTTCGCTCGAGGAAGCTTTCGGCGGCAAGACGGCGCAGATCCGGGTTCCGACCTCGATCACCTGCGACGTCTGCACCGGCTCCGGCGCCAAGCCCGGCACCAGCCCCAAGACCTGCGGCACCTGCCACGGCTCCGGCCGCGTGCGCGCCGCTCAAGGCTTCTTCTCGATCGAACGCACCTGCCCCACCTGCGGCGGCCGCGGCCAGACGATTACGGATCCCTGCGGCAAGTGCCACGGCCAGGGCCGCGTCACCGAGGAGCGTACGCTCTCGGTCAACATTCCGGCCGGCATCGAGGACGGCACCCGCATTCGCCTCTCGGGCGAAGGCGAAGCCGGGCTTCGCGGCGGACCGGCGGGCGACCTCTACATCTTCCTCTCGGTCAGGCCGCATGAGTTCTACCAGCGCGACGGCGCCGATCTCTATTGCAGCGTGCCGATTTCGATGACGACGGCCGCTCTTGGCGGCAAGTTCGACGTGACCACGCTCGATGGCACCAAGTCGCGCGTCACCGTTCCCGAGGGCACCCAGGCCGGCAAGCAGTTCCGCTTGAAGGGCAAGGGCATGCCGGTGCTGCGTTCGGCGCAATCGGGCGACCTCTACATCCAGATCCAGATCGAAACGCCGCAGAAGCTGACCAAGCGCCAGCGCGAACTGCTGCAGGAATTCGAGCAGATCTCGTCCAAGGACAACAATCCGGAATCGACCGGCTTCTTTGCCCGGATGAAGGATTTCTTCGATACGCTGAGCGACTAAGGATTCAAGCCCGACGCTTTATAGAGCGCCGCGCGCCGGAAACGGTTGCGCGGCGCTTCTGTTTCAGAGCAGGGTCACGAGCTGCCAAAGCCCGATCAAAACGAGCGCTACCCCGGCGATGCGGGACAGGATCCTGCCGCCGGGCACCACCTTCTCCGCCAGAACGAAGATGGCGATGGCAGCGATCCACAACACGTTCATCACCCCGCCGACGAACAGCAGCGCCATCAGCGCCCAGCAGCAGCCGACGCAATAGAGCCCGTGCCGCACACCGAGGCCAAAGGCGCCGCCCGCTTCGCGACGAAAGCCGCCGTGGTTCTGAATGAAAAGCAGCGGCGCCTGGCACTGGCTGAGACAGCGATCCTTGAGCGGCGTGAACTGAAACAGGCCGACAGCGACCAGCACGATGCCGCTGAGAAGCCCACTGGCGCTTGCAAGCGCCGGCGTGAGCAACAGGGCGCGATCGAGCAGCCACTGCCCGAGAACGGCGACGAGCGCGAACAGGAGCCACGCCGACAGGTAGCCGACGGCAAAGAAACCGGTGGCGGCGAAGGGCTTGCCCTGTTGTGCCGCCTGACGGCCGACGCCGGCGTAGAGCAGGATCATCGGCGTCGCCGACGGCACCATCATGCCGACCATCATCACGGCCCACATGACGAAGGCATAGGCGAAGGTCGTGACGGTCCAGGGAGCGGCAACCGTGCCCGCCATCGATGCCATCGAGCCCTCCTGCGCGCCCATGGTCATTGGCATCTCCGTGGGCATGTCCATGGGCATATCCATGTCCATGCCGGAGCCCATATCCATGCTGCCGGAGGGAACCGGGGGAGCAGCCATGTCCATGACCGACGCCAGCCACAGGACATAGAGCCAACTGACCGCCGTCAGGGTAACCAACGCCGCCACGACGACGACGCGGTCACGTCTGAGTAGGGTTTCGAGCGCCGTGTCTCCCATCGGCGTCAGTGGATCACGCCGCTTTCGGTCAAATGCATCCGGGCGAAATGGGCATGCGAATCCGCAAGCGCCAAAGTCAGCGGCCCTTTCGTATCGGCCCATCCGCGTCCGACCTCGCAAAGATCGTATTCGAAACCGTGAGGCAGATTGATGCGTGCCTGGTGAGCCATGCCGGTCACCGGATTGAGGATCGGCTCACCGCGCGCGACAAGCCAGCCCGGCACCTCCAGCCGCGCCGTTCGAGCACCGATATCGACCTCGAGATCGATCTCGGCAAAGACCGGATCATGCATGGTCTCGAAGGTGGTCGCGAAGACCTGGAAGAAGGTCGCTCCGGGCTCCGTATCCTCGCCGCTCATGATGCGCAGCAGCGCGCCGCGCTGCTCGTCCGATGCGCGGATATCGACGATCGGCACCACCTGCCCCCTGCCCTCATGGATCGCGCCTGGCCAGGCGGCGATCAGGCCGCCGCGAAGCCCATCGAGCCGCGTGTCGCCGTGATAACCTTCCTCGATCTCGAAGGCGCCAACGGCGCTGCAATGGCCTTGGGTCGGCAGGGCATTGAACTGGCAGGGGCAGCCATAGGCGCAATTGCAATGAATGAACTCACGCCCCTTCATCATCCATCTGACACTCGTCATCGTCTCCTCCTGGGATCTGATCGGTGTTCGTCTCGCGTATTCGCGCAAACGGATGCCTTTTATTAGAGTTGAAAAATATACTCTTCTCCGTCGCCGATGCCAACGGCGGGCAATGGTCAGAGACGGGAACACGACGGCACCGCGGGTCGGTCAGACCCGCGGTGCTGGGATGATCAGGCATTTGCGCCTTTTATCGGCGCCCGTCCTAGAGCGTCGCCATGCCGCCATCGACGATCAGTTCGGCGCCGACGGTGAAGGTGGCTTCGTCGGAGGCGAGGAAGACCACGGCCTTGGCAATCTCGCTCGCGTCGCCAAAGCGGCCGAGCGGGATCTGCGCCGCGATCGCGTCGACCACCTGCTTGTTCTCCTCGGGCGTCGGGGCGTGGCCGTCATGGAGCGGCGTGCGGATCGGGCCGGGGCTCACGGCATTGACCCGGATGCCGCGACCGATGAGTTCACCCGAAAGCGTGCGGGCGAGCGACAGCAGGCCCGCCTTGGTCAGCGCATAGACGCTGGAGGTCGGCATGCCGATATGGGCGTTGATCGACGTGTTGAGCACGACCGAGGCGCGCTTCGAGAATACGGGCAGCAGCGCCTGAATCAGGAAATACGGGCCCTTGACGTTGATGGCGATCGAGCGGTCGAAGCTTGCCTCGTCCCACTGCTCGACCGGCTGCAGCTTGGCGATGCCGGCATTGACAAACAGGATGTCGAGCGTGCCGAAGGCGGCACGGATCTTTTCGGCAACGGCCGCCTGGCCGGCGACATTGCCGGCATCGGCCTCGATGATGAGCGCGGCCTCGCCAAGGACGGTTCGGGCTTCCGCGATGTTCTTCGGGTTGGTGCCGGTGACGGCAACACGTGCGCCTTCAGCAATGAACTGGCGGGCGGTTTCGAGACCGATGCCGCTGGTGCCGCCGGTGATGAGCGCCGTCTTGTTCTCCAAACGTGACATGATGAAATCCTCTTGCTGGGTTGAGGAGGAGGCCGGTTCGATTGGCCGTCCTTCGATGCCCACAGATATGGCGGAAAACGGTCGTTCGGATTAGTCTCCCAATCATGGAACTCGAATTCGGAAAAACCGAACGATGATGAAGATCGAAGGAATAGCTGCCTTTGTCGCAGTGGCCGAAGCCGGCTCGATCAGCGAGGCGGCACGTCGCCTGCGGCTATCCAAATCCGTCGTCAGCGAGAGAGTGGCAGAACTGGAACGCGGGCTCAACGCCACGCTTCTCCACCGCACCACACGCAAGCTGACGCTCACGGAGGATGGCATCGCCTTTCGCGAGCGCGCCATCCGGATCGTCGGCGAAGTGCAGGCCGCCGCCGACGATCTTGCCGAACGCCGCGGGTTGCTGACGGGACCGCTTCGGATCGCAGCCCCCGTCAGCTTCGGCAGACGGCATCTCGGCCCGGCGCTCTATCCCTTCCTGGCCCAACACCCGGAGATCGAGCTGACGCTCGACCTGGACGACCGGCGGGTCGATGCCGCCTCCGAAGGCTATGATGCGATCGTGCGCCATGGGGTGATCGCCGATTCGCGCCTGGTCGTGTGGAAGCTCGCCAGAAGCCGGCGCCTGCTGGTCGCCGCGCCCGACTATCTCGATCGGCACGGCACGCCGGCGTCGCTTGCCGAACTCGAACGCCATCGCGGCATCTTCTACACCAATCGCGGTGCTGCCGACTGGCGCTTCGAAGGGCCCGGCGGGGCGACGGTCGTGCGTGCCCGCCTGGCGCTTGGCATGAACAATGGCGACATGCTGCACGACGCCGCCGTCGCCGGGCTCGGTATCGCGCTGTTGCCCGCCTTCATAGCCGGTCCGGCGGTGCGCGAGGGGCAACTGCGCGAGATCGACGTCGGGCTCAGTCCGCAGGCGGAGTTCATCTACATGGCGCATCCGGAGGGCCGACGCGCCTCCACCAAACTCAGAGCCATCGCCCAGCACCTGAAGGCAGCCTTCGGCGATCCGCCCTATTGGGATCCGTGACGGTTTCCGCAATCCCGGCACAATCGTTGCGGGCGACGGTATCGTGCCGATCGCCGATCAAGTCTTGACCAAGGCTTGACCGAAACCGGCTGGCATCGTCAGCGCATCCCCTGACAACCGAAAACTGGATTCCTATCTCTCATGCGGAACCGCTTTCTGAACTGGATCGTCCTTATGGCGCTTGGCACCAACGCTCACGCAAGTCCGCTTCCTCCGCCCACCGACGCAGAAATTCAGGAGATCCTGGCCGACCGAATCGACAAGCAGCAGCAGTCGGTCGGTATCATCGTCGGTATCATCGATGCCAATGGCCGGCGCGTCATCGCGCATGGCCATCCGGCCAAAGGCGATCCGCGCGCCGTCGACGGGCAGACGGTGTTCGAGATCGGCTCGATCACCAAGGTCTTTACCGCGCTGCTGCTGGCCGATGCGATGGAGCAAGGCACGCTCAGCCTCGGCACACCTGTGGTCACGCTTCTGCCCGAGCGCGTGATCATGCCGGAGGACAAGCAGACCTCGATCACGCTCGGCGACCTCGCAACGCACATGTCCGGCCTGCCGCGGCTGCCCAGCAATCTGGTGCCGGCCGACATGAGCAATCCCTATGCCGGCTATGACGCGGAAAAGCTCTATGCCTTCCTCTCCAGCCACAAGCCGCAGCGCCGCCCCGGCGTCGAGCATGAATACTCCAACCTCGGCGCCGGGCTTCTCGGCCACGCGATCGCGCTGAAGGCCGGGCTTTCCTATGAAGACCTCATCATCAGCCGCATCGCCCTTCCCCTCGGCATGAAGGACACGGCGATCACGTCGCGACCCGACTGGGCCGAACGCCGGGCAACGGGCCACGACGCGGCCCTGGAGCCGGTCAGCGACTGGGATCTCGACGTTCTGCAGGGCGCAGGCGCCCTCCGCTCGACCGTGGACGATCTCCTGCTTTTCCTCGAGGCGGCCATGGGAAAGACGGCATCGCCGCTCGCTCCCGCCTTCACCACTCTGCTGGCGACCCGCCAGCCGATCGGCAACGGCGATCGCGATCAGCAGGCGCTCGGCTGGGTCGTCTCGGGCAAGGGCGACGAGCAGTTCATCTGGCACAATGGCGGCACCGGCGGTTACCGATCCTTCGTCGGCTACCGTCCGTCGACGGGTGTCGGCGTGGTCGCACTGTCGAATGCGTCGACCGACGTCGGCGTCGACGACATCGGCCGCCATCTGCTCAATCGCAGCGCGCCGCTCGCGCCGCCAATCGTCAAGCGCACGGCCATAGCGATCGATCCGGCGCGCTATGATGCCTATATCGGCACCTACAGGCTGGCTCCGGATTTCGAACTTACGATCTTTCGGGATGGCGAAAGCCTTTTTGCCCAGGCGACCGGGCAGGATCGGCTCGAAATCCTTCCGGAGGCCGAGCACCGCTTCTTTACGAAGCTCATCGATGCCCAGATCAGCTTCACGCTCAAGGGCGACCGTGCCGAAAGCCTGACCTTGCACCAGGGCGGGCAGAACAGCCCCGCACCTCGGGTCTCGAAATGATAGTCGCCTCCCGCCTCATAAGCAGGCGGGAGGCGATTTCCGCATCGATCAGAACAAGAGATCGATGGTGAAGTAGGCGAGCGCCGAAATCGCCGCCGCGGCCGGCATGGTGATGAACCAGGCAATCACGATGTTGCCGGCAAGCCCCCAGCGGACGGCCGAGACCCGGCGGGCCGCGCCGACGCCGATGATCGCGCCGGTGATGGTGTGGGTGGTCGAGACCGGGATGCCGAGCCAGGTGGCGGCAAAGAGCGTGATCGCCCCGCCGGTTTCGGCGCAGAAGCCCTGCATCGGGTTGAGTTTGGTGATCTTCGACCCCATCGTATGCACGATCCGCCAGCCGCCGAACAGCGTGCCGAGCGCGATCGCCGCCTGGCAGGTGATCACCACCCAGAACGGCACGTAGAATTCCGAGCCGAGATAGCCCTGCGAGTAGAGCAACACCGCGATGATGCCCATGGTCTTCTGCGCGTCGTTGCCGCCATGGCCGAGCGAATACATTGAGGCCGAGATGAACTGCATCACCCGGAAGGTGCGGTCGACGGCAAAGGGCGTCTGGCGCACGAAGATCCAGGAAACGATCAGCACCAGGAGCAGCGCCAGGAAGAAGCCGATCGCCGGCGACATGAAGATGGCGCCAACGGTCTTCAGAAGGCCGGTCCAGACGATGGAGCTGAAACCGGTGCTGGCAAGACCGGCACCGACGAGGCCGCCGATCAGCGCATGCGACGAGCTCGAGGGGATGCCGAAGAGCCAGGTGACGATGTTCCAGACGATCGCGCCGATCAGCGCCGAAAAGATCACCAGCGGCGTGACGATACCGGGATCGATGATGCCCTTGCCGAGCGTTTCGGCCACGTGCAGGCCGAAGAACAGGAAGGCGATGAAGTTGAAGAAGGCCGCCCACATGACCGCATATTGCGGCCGGAGCACCCGTGTCGAGACGATCGTCGCGATCGAGTTGGCGGCGTCGTGCAGACCGTTCAGGAAGTCGAAGAACAGCGCGATGCCGATCAGTCCGACGAGCAACGGAAAGGCGAGCGTCGCATCCATCAGACGTTCTCGATCACGATGCCGCTGATTTCATTGGCGACGTCCTCGAAGCGGTCGACCACCTTTTCGAGTTCGCCATAGATCTCGCTGCCGATGATATAGGCCATCGGGTTGCTGGCGCCGTGGCGGCGGAACAGGTCCTTGAGGCCCTGTTCGTGCAGTTCGTCGGAGCGGCCCTCGATGCGGGTGACTTCTTCGGCGATCGCGATCAGGCGGTCGTGATTGGCGCCGATCCGATCGAGCAGCGGAATGGCCTCGGCGATCAGGTGCGCGGCCTTGACGACCGTGGTGCCCATTTCGCGCATGCCGGGATCGAAGCTCTTCTGTTCGTAAAGGCGGATCGTCTTGACGGTCTTGTGCATCATGTCGATGGCATCATCCATCGACTGGATCAGATCCTTGATGTCGCCGCGGTCGAAGGGCGTGATAAAGGACCGGCGCACGGCCAGCAGCACCTCGGCGGTGATGTGGTCCGCCTCATCCTCGAGCGCGACGATCCGGTCGCAGTGTTTTTCCAGATCGTCGCCGCCAGCGAGAACCTTGTCGAGCGCATCGGCAGCACCGACGACGGTGCGCGAATGTTTTGCGAAGAGGTCGAAGAAGCGATCCTCGCGGGGAAGAAGTTTGCGGAACCAGGCCAGCATCACACGTATATCCATCTGTGGATTGTCATGCGGCTGTCATATTTCACCAGGTCCTTTATGAAAAGCACCGAATCAAAGGGGTTTGTCGCCTTTCCCCTGTCGATATCGGCCTATCTTGCACGATATGGCGACGCGTCCCATTTCGCCTTGCCTTGGCGGGCGCTTTCGTCCTAGCTGCGCCCAACGTCGAATCCGGACTGCCGATGCCACAAAAGGTCTTTCTCAGCCGCCTGAAACTGATGGAGTTCCGCAACTATGCGGCGCTGTCGCTGGAACTCGACCAGCGCCACGTGGTGCTGACGGGAGAGAACGGCGCCGGCAAGACCAACCTCATGGAAGCCGTCTCTTTCCTTTCGCCCGGCCGCGGCCTCAGGCGCGCAGCCTATGCGGACGTGACCCGGGTCGGTGCCGGCGACGGGTTCTCGGTCTTTGCGGAAGTCGAAGGCATGGAGGGGACCGTCGAGATCGGCACCGGGACTGCCGGCGTCACGGAAGGGCAATCCCGGCGGCTGCGGCTGAATGGAACGCCTGCGGCGACCGTCGACGAGCTGACCGACCACCTGCGCGTTCTCTGGCTGACGCCATCGATGGACGGGCTCTTCACCGGACCTTCAGCCGACCGGCGACGGTTTCTCGACCGGTTGGTGCTTTCGCTCGATCCGGAACACGGCCGGCGCGCCAGTGAATTCGACCGGGCGATGCGCAGCCGCAACCGGCTGCTCGGCGAGTTCCGTCCGGACCCGGTCTGGCTGACGGCAATAGAGCGCGAAATGGCCGGCCTCGGCGTCTCCATGGCGCTGGCGCGGCAGGAAATGCTGGGCCTGCTGACGGCGCTCGTCGAGCGCACTGTCGACGAGAGCGTCTTTCCGTCGGCCCGCCTGGCGCTATCGGGCTTTCTCGACGACGAGGGCCATCGTCCGGCCTATGATCTGGAAGAACAATATCTGACGATGCTGCGTGATGGGCGTCCGCGCGACGCCGCAGCGGGGCGCACGCTCGACGGGCCGCACCGCAGCGACCTGCTCGTGCGTCACCGCGAGAAGGACATGGAGGCAGCACGCTGCTCGACCGGGGAGCAGAAGGCGCTGCTCGTCGGCCTGGTGCTGGCGCATGCGCGCCTCGTCGGCGACATGACCGGCCACGCGCCAGTGCTGCTCCTTGACGAGATCGCCGCCCATCTCGACGTCAACCGCCGCGCGGCTCTGTTCGATCTGGTCGATGGGCTTGGTGGCCAGGCCTTCATGACCGGGACGGACCAGTCGATGTTTGAGGCGCTCGGCGAACGCGGCCGCTTCCTGACCGTTTCACACGGCAGCGTTACCGGATAAGCAGAGGTCACCGAGGAGGATTTTGCCATGACCGGTGAGAACAAGCTCGACCAATCGGAGATCACCCGCTACGCCCGCCATATCGTGCTGCCGGAAATCGGCGGCGCCGGGCAACAACGGCTGAAGGCAGCCCGCGTGCTGGTGATCGGGGCCGGCGGGCTCGGCGCTCCGGTGCTCGTCTATCTTGCCGCCGCCGGCATCGGCCGGATCGGCATCGTCGACGACGATGCGGTCGCGCTTTCCAACCTGCAGCGGCAGATCATCCACCGTACCGAAGACATCGACCGAGCCAAGGTCGAACGGGCGGCCGAGGCGATCACCTCGCTCAACCCGCATGTCGGCGTCGACCAGCACAGGCTGCGGCTCACCCCCGACAATGCCGAGGCGCTGTTCCGGCAGTATGATCTGGTCATCGACGGCTCGGACAATTTCGATACCCGCTATCTCGCCGCCGATACGGCGGCAGCGGTCGGCATTCCGCTGGTGACCGGCGCCGTCGGCCGCTTCGACGGCTCGCTGACGGTGCTTATGCCCTATAGTGCCGGCCCCGATGGACGACCGAACCCCTCCTACCGCGATCTCTTTCCCGAGCCGCCGCCGGCCGGCGTCGTGCCTTCTTGCGCCGAGGCCGGCATCGTCGGCGCGTTGACGGGCGTCATCGGCACGCTGCAGGCCATGGAGGCGATCAAGGTGATTGCCGGTTTCGGCGAACCGCTGGTCGGGCGGCTGTTGATGTATGACGCGCTGACGGCACAGTTCAACACCATCCGCTACCGCAAGAGGGCATAGCGATGGTGCAGATCTTTCGTATCGACGAAGCATTCGACCGGCACGAGGAACTGTTGGCGCTGATCCTTGGCGCCTTCTCCTACATGGACGGGCGGATCGACCCGCCCTCGTCGGCGCATGCTTTGAACATCGAATCGCTGCGCGACAAGATTGCCGACGAGATCGCCTTCGGCGTCAGCGATGGCGAACGGCTGGTCGGCTGCATCTTCTGCAAACCCGAGGACGATTGCCTATACATCGGCAAGCTTGCCGTCGCGCCTGAGACGCAAGGAAAGGGCATCGGCCGAATGCTGCTCGCTGAAGCCGAAGCGACGGCGCGTGCGCTGAAACTTCCGGCGCTGAGACTGCTGACCCGCGTCGAACTCGCCGACAACCACCGCGCTTTTGCCGCCTGGGGCTTCGTTCAGAGCGACACGATGTGCCATCCCGGATTTACCCGGCCGACGGCGATCGAGATGCGCAAGGCGCTTTAGTTTTCGAACGTCAGCCAAGCAGATCCGCGACCGCACGACAGGATCGTGCGGCGTTTCGCGATCAGTCGCGGCCCGGCAGAACCCGGTCCGGCGGACGGTGGCCGTCGAAGAAGGTGCGGATGTTGATCACCACCTTCTCGCCCATGTCGATGCGGCCTTCGAGCGTGGCCGAACTCATATGCGGCAGGAGCACGACCTTGCCTTCGCCGGCAAGCTTGATCAGCTTCGGATTGACCGCTGGCTCGTTCTCGAAGACGTCGAGACCGGCGCCGGCGATCTTGCCTTCACGCAGGCACTTGATCAGCGCCGTCTCGTCGATGATGCCGCCGCGGGCGGTGTTGACGATGTAGCTGTCCGGCCGCATCAGGGCGAGCCGGCGGGCGGAGAGCAGATGATAGGTCGCCGGCGTCGACGGGCAGTTGACCGAGACGATGTCGACGCGGGCAAGCATCTGGTCGAGGCTGTCCCAATAGGTCGCCTCCAGCATCTCCTCCGTTTCGGCCTTCACCCGGTGACGGTTGTGGTAGTGGATCGAGAGGCCGAAGGCCTTGGCGCGGCGGGCCACGGCCGTGCCGATCCGGCCCATGCCGACGATGCCGATGCGCTTGCCGGCAATGCGGCGGCCGAGCATCCATGTCGGCGACCAGCCGGCCCATTCGCCCTTGCGGTCGGTCAGGATCTGCGCACCTTCGGCAAGCCGGCGCGGCACCGCGAGGATAAGCGCCATCGCCATGTCGGCGGTGTCTTCCGTCAGCACGTTGGGCGTGTTGGTGACGGTGATGCCCTTGCGGGCGGCGGCATCGACATCGATGTTGTCGACGCCGTTGGAAAAGCTCGCGATCAGCTTCAGCTGCGGGCCGGCCTGCTCGATCAACGCCGCGTCGATGCGATCGGTCACCGTCGGCACCAGCACGTCGGCGCGTTTGACCGCGGCCACAAGCTCCGGCTGGCTGCGCGGCGTATCGTCGATGTTCAGCTCCGCATCGAAGAGTTCGCGCATGCGCGTCTCGACGATGTCTGGCAATTTGCGGGTGATGTAGACCGTGGGCTTCTTCTTGCTTGTCATTGCTGCGACGGGCCTTGTTGACGGGTCCTTAACCAAGTTGGGCGATACTTTCTCCCTGTAGCCGCAATTTCTACCAGACCCCACCGGGAAGACAAACAAAACTCGCGTCGTCGTCCCCGCGATTTCCGCCCGACCCATGGGCCTCAAGTGAACTGCGCCTGCAAAAGCTAGTGCCACGGAATATGGGCTTCGTCATGCGTCACGTCATTTCCAGATTCTCGCTCTCGTTGATCGCCGCCTGCCTTGGCGCCGCGATCATGACGTCGGCGGCTTACGCTCAGGCCGCCAAGGGCGCCAGCGGGCTGCCGCTGCCGCGCTTCGTCAGCCTGAAATCCAAGAGCGTCAATCTCAGGATCGGCCCGAGCGTCGATTACGCGGTCGCCTTCCGCTACATGAAGCCGGGCGTGCCGGTCGAGATCATCCAGGAATACGATAACTGGCGCCGCATCCGCGACGCCGACGGCACCGAAGGCTGGGTGAACCAGGCGCTGCTCTCCGGCGACCGCACGGCCGTCGCAGCCCCCTGGATGCGCGGCAAGGGCGAAGGCGTCTTCGTCAACATGCGCCGCGACGCGCAGGGCAATTCCCCGATCGTCGCCCGCATGGAGCCCGGTGTCATCGTGAAAGTGGGCGAGTGCAATGGCGACTGGTGCCATGCCGAAGCGCAAGGCGTCGAAGGCTGGATCGCCCAGGGCGAAATCTGGGGCGCCTATCCGGGCGAGGCCTTCAAGTAAGGCCGCGCCCGTCTTTAACCAAAATCAATTGGGTCGGATCAGGCGAGACCAGCCTGCTTGGCGGCCGTTTCCAGCGACACCATCGGCCGCGGCCCGATCTGGCCGATGACGATGCCGGCGGCGAGATTGCCGAGCTTGCTGCAGTCTTCCAGCGAACGCCCCGTCGTGTAGCCATGTAGGAAGCCCGCGGCATAGAGGTCGCCAGCACCTGTTGTGTCGACCACCTGGGCGATCGGCGTTGCGCCGACACGAACCCGCTCTTCTCCACGCACGACCACCGAACCTTCTTCGCTGAGCGTCACCGCGGCGAGCTTGCAATCCTTCGACAGCTTCTCCAGCGCCAGATCGAAATCCTCGGTCTCGTAGAGCGCCAGCGCTTCCTGCTTGTTGGCAAAGACGATATCGACCGTACCGGAACGCATGAGCTCCAGGAACTCGTCGCGATAGCGGTGAACGCAGAAGCTGTCGGACAGCGTGATCGCGGTCTCGCGGCCATTTGCATGGGCGATCCGCGCGGTCTCGCGAATGGCGTCCTTGGCGCGCGGCGGATCCCAGAGATACCCTTCGAAATAGGTGACCTTGGATTGGGCGACGACCTCGGGCTCCACGTCCTCGGGGCCGAGTTCGACGCAGGCGCCGAGATAGGTGTTCATCGAGCGCTCGCCGTCCTCGGTGACGAAGATCATCGAGCGCGCGGTCGGCGGCACGCTTTCGAGCGGCTTCGTCTGGAAATAGACGCCCTGGGCGCGAATGTCGTGGGCGAAGATCTCGCCGAGCTGGTCGCTCGCGGTCTTGCCGAAATAGGCGGCACGACCGCCGAGGCTGGCAACGCCCGCCGCCGTATTGCCGGCACTGCCGCCGGAGGCTTCGACCGCCGGGCCCATGCGCGAGTACAACAACTCGGCTCTTTCGGCATCGATGAGGTTCATGGCGCCCTTTATGATGCCGTTTTCATTGAGAAAGGCATCGTCGCAGCGCGCGATGATATCAACGATGGCGTTGCCGATCGTCAGCACGTCGTATTTTGTCATGAACCTCGTCCGGTCTCCGTGATGGCCGGTGTTCGTTAATACCGGTTTTCCGGCCATTTGGAAGACAAAAGACGCGTGCGGGCGGCTTCACGCCGTAGGAAGCGCGCTTTCCTCATAGGCGGCGGCGAATTCGGCGCTCGGGGGAATGGGCTTGATGATGTCGATCAGCACGCCATTCGGATCGGCCGTGATGAAATGACGCTGGCCGAAATCCTCGTCGCGCAAGGTCTTGAGGATCGGCAGGCCGGAGGCAAGCGCCTGCGCATAGATGCGATCGGGATCTTCGACCTCGAAGTTCAGGAGAAGACCGCGGGTGGGCGCGCGCGCCTCTTCGGGGATCGTCTCGTGGCGGTAGTCGAGCACGGCAAGCGTCACATGTTCGTCCTCGATCGATTGCAGATGCACATACCAGTCGCTGGTGAAGAGCGCCTGGAAACGGAAGTGATCGATGTAGAAGGCGGCGGTGGCGGCAACGTCAGCCGTCATGATGACCGGGTAATAGCTCGTCGATTTCATGGCTTTTCCTCGCTCCTGCTATATCATACAATCTGTATGTTTCTTTAATTAACATACAGGCTGCATGTATGCAACAGGACATTTCCCGCCGCTCCAACCGCGAGCGATCCGACACGACCCGTGCCGCGATCCTCGATGCTGCCCGCGGCCTCTTTGTCACCAGGGGCTATGCCGACACCTCGACGCCGGACATCGTCGCAGCCGCCGGCCTCACCCGCGGCGCGCTCTATCACCACTTCGAGGACAAGAAGGCGCTGTTTCGCGCGGTGGCAGAGCGGGAAGCACTTGCTGTGGCAACGTCGATCGAGCAGGCAACGTCAGAGGATCTCTCGGCACGCCAGGCACTAAAGGTCGGCGCCAGCGCCTATTTCGGCGCCATGCGCGAGCCGGGGCGTATCCGCCTGCTCCTGCTCGATGGGCCGGCCGTCCTCGGCAAGCGGGAAATGATGGCGATCGACGCGGCCAACGCGCAGAGAACGCTCGAGGAAGGGATCGCCGAGGCAATGGCTCCGTTCACCGTTTCGGCCGACAGGCTGTCGGCCATGGCCTCACTGCTTTCGGCTGCCTTCGATCGTGCGGCGCTCGACATTGCCGATGGCGCGTCGAGCGAGGTTTACGTCGAAACGATCGGCACGCTGATCGACCGGATGGTCTCGGCCTGACGGCTCAACCAGCAGCCGAGATGATCTGTGGCGGCAGTTCGACCAGTGGCGCCGGGATGTCACAGGTCTTTTCCGGCGACTTGCAGAGGTCGGCGATGACGCAGCGCTCGCATTCGGGCTTGCGCGCCTTGCAGCAGTAGCGCCCGTGCAAGATCAGCCAGTGATGAGCGTGGTAGAGATACTCGTCGGGGATGATCTTGATCAGCTTGTCTTCCACCTCGTCCGGGGTCTTGCCCGGCGCCAGACAGATCCTGTTGGCGATGCGCAGGATGTGGGTGTCGACGGCGATCGTCGACTGGCCGAAGGCCATGGAGAGCACGACATTGGCGGTCTTGCGGCCGACGCCGGGCAGCGTCACCAATTCCTCCCGCGTGCGGGGCACTTCGCCGCCAAAATCCCGGATGAGCTTCTCACTCAGCGCGATGACATTTTTTGCCTTGTTGCGGTAGAGACCGATGGTCTTGATGTAGTCCCGAACCTTTTCCTCGCCGAGCGCCAGCATTTTTTCCGGCGTATCGGCGATGGCAAAGAGCGCGCGCGTCGCCTTGTTGACGCCGGCATCGGTCGCCTGTGCCGAGAGCGCCACGGCGACAACAAGCGTGAAGGGATTGACGTGCTCGAGTTCGCCCTTCGGCTCCGGCCGCTGGATCGAGAAGCGCCGGAAAATCTCCTTTAGCTCGTCCTGGCTGTAGAGGCTCTTGACCCGCGGCGTGGCGCGGCGGCCGGCGGCAGGCTTTGGTTTGGCGGCGCGAACAGGCAATTTCGGCTTCACGTTTTTCATGATGCATCTATAGTCAAAGGTCATGATCAATGGCAACGCCACCACCCCATCCGAGGACGCCCCGGTCTTCACCGCCGAGCTCACGCCCTATCGTTCGCTCGGGCGCCGCGGCTTCAAGATGTTCTTCCTGATCGCCGGGCTCCTGAGCCTCGTTCACGGCATCGTCTTCCTCATCATCGGCGCCTGGCCGGTGGTGTTCTTTTTCGGACTCGACTACCTCCTGCTGTTCGGCGCCTTCTGGCTGAACAACCGCTCGGGGCTCAGCCGCGAAGAGGTCAGCGTCAGCAGGACGGACGTTTCTGTGCGCAAGTTCACGCCCTCGGGTCAGATCAGCGAACATAGCTTCAATCCGTTCTGGGCACGCTTGAACGTCGCCCGGCATCAGGAAATCGGCATCGTCTCGATGACGATCAGCGGCGGCGGCCGGCGAACCGATATCGGCTCGTTCCTCAACCGCGACGATCGCGAGACCTTTGCGCTGGCGCTCTCGGGGGCGCTTGCGACCGTGCGCCGCCGCTGACGCCCGGCGCTTGCAATCGCGGCACCCGGCGATCGCATGTTTTCAAGTTTCGGGTGGTTGGCGGGGCCAGCAAATGGTTACCTGTGGCAAGACAGGAGAAGAGCCATGAACGTTGCGACATCCGTACCCACCGACATCACGCCGAAGGGCACCGACTACGATACGGTCAGCCGCGTGATCGAAATGCTCACCGAGGACTATCGCGACCAGCCGTCGCTCGAATCCGTGGCGCAGCGCCTGAAGCAGTCGCCGACCCAACTCCAGAAGGTCTTCACCCGCTGGGCGGGGCTGTCGCCGAAGGCCTTCCTGCAGGCCGTGACCCTCGACCATGCCAAGCGCCTGCTGCGCCAGGAAGACATGCCGCTGCTCGAAACCAGCATCGAAGTGGGCCTCTCAGGACCAAGCCGGCTGCACGACCTGTTCGTCACCCACGAGGCGATGTCGCCAGGCGAGTGGAAGGCGCGCGGCGAGGGCCTTACGATCCGCTACGGCTACCACCCCTCGCCCTTCGGCACGGCGCTGGTGATGATCACCGAGCGCGGCCTCGCCGGCCTTGCCTTCAACGATATGGGCGGCGAGCAGGCGAGCTTCGAGGACATGGCGCAACGCTGGCCGAACGCCCGCTACATCGAGGACAGCGCGGCGACGTCACAATACGCCGCGCGCATCTTCGATCCTTCGCGCTGGCGGCAGGACGAGCCGCTGCGCATCTTCCTCATCGGCTCCGACTTCCAGATCCGGGTCTGGCAGGCGCTGTTGAAGATCCCGCTCGGCTGCGCCACCACCTATTCGAACATCGCCGGGAACATCGGACAGCCGACGGCATCGCGCGCGGTCGGGGCTGCTGTCGGGCGCAACCCGATTTCCTTCGTCGTCCCCTGCCATCGCGCGCTCGGCAAGAGTGGGGACCTCACCGGCTATCACTGGGGCCTGACGCGCAAGCGCGCCATCCTCGGCTGGGAAGCCGGCAAGGCGGCCGACGGCACGATCTGATCGCCAGGCTTGCCGGCATTATCGGAGACGCAAAAAAGGGGCGCCCAGCGCCCCTTTTCATTTCATCAGCGATCAGTGAGCGCCGGACATGTCGCCGAGCACTTCCTTGGAAGCGACGGTCGAATTGGCGTTGAGCTTGTAGACCATCGGCACGCCGGTCGCGAGGTTGAGCTTCAGGATCTCTTCCTTCGACAGGCGATCGAGCACCATGACCAGCGAACGCAGCGAGTTGCCGTGGGCGGCGACCAGCACCTTCTGGCCGGAGAGCACGCGCGGCAGGATCTCGGTCAGGTAATAGGGCCAGACGCGGGCGCCGGTGTCACGCAGGCTCTCGCCGCCCGGAGGCGGGATGTCGTAGGAGCGGCGCCAGATATGCACCTGCTCTTCACCCCACTTTTCGCGGGCGTCATCCTTGTTGAGACCCGAGAGGTCGCCGTAGTCGCGCTCGTTCAGCGCCTGGTCGCGGATCGTCTCGAGCGAGGACTGGCCGACAGCGTCGAGCACGAACTGGCAGGTGCGCTGGGCACGGACGAGATCCGAGGTGAAGGCGATGTCGAACTTGATGCCGTAGTCGGCAAGCGCCTTGCCGCCGGCCTTGGCTTCCTCGACGCCGAGTTCCGTCAGATCCGGATCACGCCAGCCGGTGAACAGGTTCTTCAGGTTCCAGTCGCTCTGGCCGTGCCTGACGAGGACGAGAGTACCGCTCATGTCGAATTCCCCTTGAGACTTGAGAGTGGAAAGGTCAGTTGAGCCCGAGAACGTCGAGCATCGAATAGAAAGCGGGCTTCTGGCTGCGAGCCCAGAGTGCGGCGGTGACGGCACCGCGCGCGAAGATCGAACGATCCGTGGCGCTGTGCGACAGGGTCACCTGCTCGCCCTCACCGGCCAGGATGACCGAGTGTTCGCCGATGACCGAGCCGCCGCGCAGGGTGGCAAAACCGATCGTGCCGGCCGGACGCGGGCCCGTATGACCGTCACGCACGCGCACCGAATGGTCGGCAAGCGCGATATCGCGCCCCTTCGCCGCCGCAGCACCGAGAAGCAGGGCCGTGCCCGAGGGCGCATCGACCTTGTGCTTGTGGTGCATTTCGAGGATTTCGATGTCCCAGTCGGCCGGGCCGAGCGCCCGCGCCGCCTTCTCCGTCAGCACGCCGAGCAGGTTGACCCCGAGGCTCATATTGCCCGACTTGACGATACGGGCGTGGCGCGCGGCGGCGCGGATCTTCGCCTCGTCGTCGGACGAGCAGCCGGTGGTGCCGATCACATGGACGATGCGGGCCTGGGCCGCGAGACCGGCAAACTCGACGGTGCCCGCCGGTGCGGTGAAATCAAGGACGCCTTCGGCTTCGACGAAGGCTTCGAGCGGCTGGTCGGTCACCGGCACGCCGATCGGACCAAGCCCGGAGAGTTCGCCCGCATCGCGGCCGATGAAGGGAGAACCCGTGCGCTCGACGGCCGCATGCAGGCGCACGCCTTCCATCGCGTGAACCGTCCTGATCAGCGTCTGGCCCATACGGCCTGCCGCACCCACCACCACGAGCTTCATATCGTTCGCGCCCATCGGTGAGTTCCTCCTTGTCCGCTAGTGGATTTGGGCGCCGGCCGGCGCTTCGGGCGTTTCGCCATCCGGAGACTGCTCCTCCGAATTCTGGCCCTGGAGATTGTGGAGCCGAGCGTAGAGACCGTCCGGCCGCCGTGCAAGATCGGCATGGGTGCCTTCCTCGACGACGCAACCATCCTTCATGACGATGATCTTGTCGGCATTGACGACGGTCGAGAGGCGATGCGCGATGACGATCACCGTGCGGCCATCCATGGCGTGGTCGAGCGCCTTCTGCACCGCGGCTTCCGATTCGGTGTCGAGCGCCGAGGTGGCCTCGTCGAGCAGCAGGATCGGCGCGTTGCGCACCAGCGCGCGCGCAATCGACAGGCGCTGGCGCTGGCCGCCAGAGAGCGTCATGCCATTTTCGCCAACCGGCGTATCGTAGCCCTGCGGCTGCGCCAGGATGAAGTCATGGGCGTAGGCAAGCCGTGCGGCCTCCTCCACCTCGGCATCCGTCGCGTCGATGCGGCCGTAGCGGATGTTATCGCGGATCGAGCCTTCGAAAAGATAAGGCTGCTGCGACACATAGGCGATGCCCTTGCGCAGCGACAGTTTGGTGACGTCGGCGATATCCTGGCCATCGACCAGGATCTGGCCGGACGCCGGATCGTAGAACCGCGGAATGAGGCTGATGACGGTCGATTTTCCGGCCCCTGACGGACCGACGAGCGCCGTCGTCTTGCCGCCCTCAGCCATAAAGCTCACGCCGCGCAGCACGTCGTCGCCATTCGGATACTTGAAGCGCACGTCGCGCAGCTCGACGGTCGCATTGGTAAACGCCAGTTCCTTGGCATCGGGCTTGTCGCGCTGGTGCGGCACGGTGTCGAGGATCTCGTAGACCATGCGGGCGTTGACGGCGGCGCGCTCGAGCGAGACCTGAAGCCGCGCCAGGCGGCGGGCCGGGTCATAGGCCATCAGCAAAGCGACGACGAAAGCGAAGAAGGCGCCGGGCGGTACGTCGGCATAGATGGCGCGGAACGCCGAATAGGCAAGCACCGCCGAGATCGCGAGACCGGCGAAGGTTTCGGTCATCGGCGCCGTGCGCTCGCTCAACCGGGCAATGCGGTTGGCGCGGTTTTCGGCGCGATCGACGATCGCCTCGACCTTGCCGCGAAGCTCGCTCTCCATCGTAAAGGCCTTGACGATGGTGATGCCCTGAATGGTTTCCTGCATCGCGCCGAGAACGCGGCTGTTGACTTCGATCGCCTCGCGGGTGGCCGAACGCAGGCGTTTGGACACATAGCGCAGGCCCAGAAGCAGCGGAGGTGCGGCGACGAAGACGATGATCGACAGCAGCCAGTCCTTGGCAAACATGACCCCGACCAGGCCGATCAGCGTCAGCAGGTCGCGCGCGATCGAGGTAACGGTCAGATTGAGCACGTCGCGAATGCCGCTGACGTTCTGGCTGATCTGGGCGGCGAGTTGCGCCGACCGGGTCTCGTTGAAATAGCCGACGCTGAGCGCCATCAGATGGGCGTAAAGACGGCGCTGATAGCGCGCGACGATGTTGTTGCCGATCTTCGAAAGCGCGACGGCCTGGCCGTAAGTTGCAAAGCCGCGCAGCACGAAGGCAGCGAGGATCGCGCCGCAGACGAGCAGAACGATGTCCGCCCGTTTGTTGGCGAACGCCTCGTTGATGACGGTTTCCATGATCGAGGCGGTAAAGCCTGTCGTGGCAGCGACCACCGCCAGGCAGCCGATGGCAAAAGCATAGCCGCGAATGTGGTCACGACCGTTTTCCGCAATGACCCGCTTGAGGATCCCGCTGATCGTATCCGAATCGACCGCGTGCTGTTTTTTCTTGCTGGCGCTCAAAAAGCCCGTCTTCCCTGGAACCAATCTGGAGGGCCGGCATCCGGCCCGATCTTTCCCGGGGCTCTATAGTGGTTTGATATCGCTTTGGCGAGTCTTTGCGCACGCCACGGTCTCAGCTTCTCCAGCGGCGTCCCTCCGTTGCCACACCGAAATCCCTCGGCGTGCGGGCAAAGGCTGCCAATCCCGAGAGCGCGGCCATCGGGTGAATGACGGCAAAGGTCGGGATCGTTTTCATCAGCGCCGAATGCGGGGCCTTGTCCTCGAAGGCGGCCCGGAAGGGCGACTTCATCAGCGCCGGCAGGATCTTCTGCGAGATACCGCCCGCCAGGAAAACGCCGCCGCGGGCCATGAAGATCAGCGCCATGTCGCCGGCCACGCGACCGAGATAAGTCGAAAACAGTGAGATGGTCTCGATCGCCGCCCTGTCGCTCTCGGCAAGGGCGTGCGTCGTCACTTCCGCGGGGTCCGTCAGAACCGCATCCACGCCATCGGCGGCGCAGACGGCGCGGTAGAGGTTCATGATGCCGCGGCCACAGAGAATCTGCTCGCCGGCCATGCGGCCTTCGATCGGTTCGAGGAAGGGCCAGATGTGGAAATCACGTTCGGTGCGCGGGCCGATATCGACATGGCCGCCTTCGCCCGGCACCGGAAACCAGGTGTGCTGGGCAAAGACCAGGCCGCCGACGCCGAGGCCCGTTCCCGGTCCGAGCACGACGCGGGAGGTCAGCGGTCGGATGCTGCCGCCGCCGATCTGCACCAGGTCCTCGTCCGCCGGAGCGGCGACGGCAAGCGCCTGCGCCTCGAAGTCGTTGATGATCAGCACGTCTTCGAGGCCGAGGCTCGAAAGCATGTCCTTCGGCCGGATCACCCAGCCGGCGTTGGTCAGGGGAATTTCATCGCCCCGGATAGGACCGGCCACTGCCAGGATCGCCGAGCGCGGCTGCACGGAGGTCTTGTCGAGAATGCTCTTTTGCAGCGCCTCCTCGATCGTCTCGAAATCGCCGGTCTTGATCGGCGGCAGTTGCTTCGGGTCGGCAAAGGCGTCGATGAGCAGGGCGAAGCGCGCGTTGGTGCCGCCGATGTCGCCGATCAGGATCGGAAAAGGAAAGCTGTGTTCATTGGTGCCGGACATCGCGAGATCCATCCTGATCGTCATCTTGGGTTGCTGAACTGTCTATCAGACAGAACGGGATGAGGAAAAGTGCGGGAGGATTTCCGTCGCATCCGCCCGCCGGAGCCCGCATCATCTGGGGTTGAGGTCGATCAACTGCTCGGCCGTTGCACGATTGAGCGCCATCGGAATGTCGTAGACGATGGCGAGGCGCATCAGCGCCTTGACGTCGACATCGTGCGGCATGGCGGTCAGGGGATCGACGAAGAAGATCAGCAGTTGCACTTCACCGGTCGCGATCATCGCGCCGATCTGTTGGTCGCCGCCCAGAGGACCGCTTTTCAGCCGGGTGATATCGAGGCCTGGGCAGACGTCGAGAACACGGCCGCCGGTCGTGCCGGTGGCGACGATCCGCCAGTCAGCCAGTACCGCCTCATGCGCCTTGGCAAAGTCCGCAAGATCGTCCTTTTTCTGATCATGCGCGATCAGCGCAACACATTTCCGATCCGCCATGCCGGGCCTCTTATCAATATTTAAATCGATTTGATTGCCCTATACATGAGCGCCACGGGAATGGGAAGGCTGATGCCTCCCCGCCCCGCTCGGGTCGCTGGCCTACTGCAGCGTCGGACGCGCCATCGGCACGGGGATATCGGCCGGCGGGACATCGCCGGACGCACCGATCACCTGCTCGATACTATCGCTCGCTGCGGCCGGCGCGGCAGCCCGGTAGGCCGTGCCAAAAGTGGCGGCCGCTTCCGAGGCGGGCGCCGGGCCGTTGAGCACGAGAGCGCAGGCCTTCGGCAGGTCGGCAAGTGTCGTCACCTTCGGCTTGACCGGCTTCGCGTCCGGCTTCTTCGTCGGTTTTGCCCACGGCTCGTCGGTGAACCACCAGGCCAGCGACTTGTCGCAGCCGTCGCCGGCCGGAACCTCCGCCTGGTCCTTGCAGGTCGAAGCACCCGCGGGGCACTTGATGCGGATGTGGAAGTGATAGTCGTGGCCGTAAATCGGCCGAACCTTGCCGAGATTCGTGCGGTCGCCCGTCCAGGTATCGCAAAGCTTCTTCTTGATCGCCGGATTGACGAAGACGCGCTCGACCTGCGGATAGCTCGCCGCCAGCATGATCAGCTGCGCGTGCTTCGGCGTCCAGATCGAACGGTCGACCGTCAGGAACTTGTTCTTCTGCAGCATCGAGGTGGCGGAGATATCCTCGCGTTCGCGATAGCTGAGCGTACGTTGCGGCATTGGGGTGAGCCAGATATCGGCATCGAGCCCGATCTGATGCGAGGCGTGGCCCGACAGCATCGGCCCGCCGCGCGGCTGCGAGATATCGCCGAGCAGCAGACCCGGCCAGCCGACCTTGTTGGCGGCATCATGGGAAAACTGCTCGATCAGCGCGATCATCTGCGGGTGGCCCCAGCGGCGGTTGCGCGACAGCCGCATTGCCTGCCAGGTCGGCCCGTCGGTCGGGATGGCGACACCGCCGGCAAGGCATCCCTTGGCATAGAAGCCGTAGGAATTTGCCGCCATCTCGGCAGGCAGAGCCTTGGCGCCGAAGAGCGTCTTTGCCGGCACGTCGTCGGCCGCGGCGTTGTCGGCGATCAGGAGGCTGGTTCCAAGCAGCAGCGCAAGAAACGCCGAGCCGCAACGTCGAAATGGAGCAATCATTGAATTTCGTCCCGTTTGTCTCGCAGACAGCAGCGCCGATCTACGCATGCCGTGTCCGGCGCCCCCCATCCTAAGGCCCCGTCTTTGCCTCAGCCTTACGCGTTACACGCGTGTGAATCACCGGGATGTGACTCAAAAATTTGGCCTGATTTGCGGCGGTGCCTGTCATTTGCCCTGATTTCGCCTATGCTCTCGCAAAAGAAGATTGAAATATAAAGGGGTAAGGGCTGGATGCCATACGTCTGCAGGACCATGAAATCAGGCTTCGCTGCCTCGCTACTGACAGCGGCGTTTCTTCTCTTCCCTGCTGCAGGCAATGCCCAAGAACAGCCCGTCTGGCGTCACGGAACATCGTCAATCGGCGAACTCAAATACAAACAGGGCTTTGCCCGTTTCGACTACGTCAATCCGGACGCTCCCAAGGGTGGAGAGCTGCATCTGTCGGAAAACGGGACTTTCGATACGTTCAATCCGATCCTTTCCAAGGGTGAGACGGCAAGCGGCGTGGCCTCTCTGGTCTTCGACACGCTGATGAAATCGGCCGAGGACGAGATCACCACCACCTACGGCCTGCTCGCCGAGGCGGTTTCCTATCCTGACGATATTTCCTCGGCGACCTTCCGCCTTCGCCCGGAGGCCAAATGGGCCGACGGCAAGCCGGTAACACCCGAGGACGTCGTTTTCTCGTTTGAAAAGGTCAAGGAGCACAATCCGCTGCTCTCCAACTATTACCGCCATGTTGTTTCGGCGGAAAAGACGGGGGAGCGCGACGTCACCTTCCGCTTCGACGAGAAGAACAACCACGAGCTGCCGAACATTCTCGGGCAGTTCCCGATCCTGCCGAAGCACTGGTGGGAAGGCGTCGACGACAAGGGCAACAAGCGCGACATCAGCCGCACCACTTTGGAACCGGTCATGGGTTCCGGCCCCTACAGGATCGCCTCGTTCCAGGCCGGCGGCTCGATCCGGTTCGAGCGCCGCGACGACTATTGGGGCAAGGACCTCAACGTCAATGTCGGCCAATACAATTTCGGCGTGATCAGCTACGCCTTCTTTAGCGACAGAAACGTGGAATTCGAAGCCTTTCGTGCCGGCAACGTCGATTTCTACCGAGATCCCAGCGCCAGCCACTGGGCAACGGCCTACGACTTTCCGGCGATGAAGGACGGCCGCGTTGTTCGCGAGGAGATCGAAAACCCCTTGCGCGCAGCCGGCATCATGCAAGCCTTCGTGCCGAACATGCGGCGGGAGAAATTTCAGGATCAGCGGGTGCGTGAGGCGCTGAACTATGCGTTCGATTTCGAGGACCTGAACAAAAACCTCGCCTACAACGCCTTTCAGCGTGTCGACAGCTATTTCTGGAACACGGAGCTTGCTTCCTCCAAGCTTCCCGAAGGTCGCGAAAAGGCCATTCTGGAGGAGCTGAAAGACAAGGTCCCGCCGGAGGTCTTCACCACCCCCTATACGAACCCTGTCAACGGCGAGCCGCAGAAGGTGCGCGACAACCTGCGCAAGGCACTCGCGCTGTTCAAGGAGGCGGGTTACGAGCTCAAGGGCACGCGCCTGGTGAACACGAAGACCGGCGAGCCCTTCACCTTCGAACTGCTCCTGTCCAATCCGTCCTTCGAGCGCACCGTCACGCCCTTCATCAACAGCGTCAAGAAGATCGGCATCGATGCCCGCATCCGCACGGTGGATGATTCACAGTACACCAACCGCGTCAGAAGCTTCGACTATGACATGATCTACGGCATCTGGGCGCAAACACTGGTACCCGGCAACGAGCAGATCGACTACTGGGGTTCAGCTTCGGTCAATCAACAGGGATCGAGAAACTATGCCGGCATATCCGATCCGGCAATCGACGAGCTCATCCGCCGAATCATCTTTGCACCGAACCGCGAGGAGCTGGTGGCAACGACACGGGCACTCGATCGGGTCCTTCTCGCCCACCACTACGTCGTGCCGCTGTTCTATTCGAAGAACGTTCGTGTCGCCTACTGGAAACAGCTCGTCCGCCCGCAGGAGCTTCCCTACTACGGCATCGGCTTCCCGGATGCGTGGTGGTCGAAAAACGCCTCCCCCAAATGAAGTCCTTGCGCTCGGATGGCGTCTCGATTCCAAATGCAAAAAAACGAATCACTGAAACAAGCCCCGATCCGGGGCCCGCAAGGAGACACAGGGATTGAGACACCATAGACGGCATGCCGACGCTTCGCCGGTCCGGGCCACCGCCCACACGTCGATCGAAAGGCCCGCCTGATGGGTGCCTATATCCTGCGCCGCCTGCTTCTGATGATCCCGACGATCTTCGGGATCATGGCGATTTCCTTCATCGTGGTGCAGTTCGCGCCGGGCGGCCCGGTCGAGCAGGTGATCTCGGACCTGACCAATGCCGGCGGTTCCGATCGCCTGTCGGGCAGCAGCGGCGACCTGATGCAGGCCGGCGGCGACGAGGGCGGGCGCTATCGCGGCGCTCAAGGCCTCGATCCGGAATTCATCGCCAAGCTCGAAAAGCAGTTCGGCTTCGACAAGCCGCCGCTCGAGCGCTTCGCCACCATGATGTGGAACTACATGCGCTTCGATTTCGGCGAGAGCTTCTTCCGCAACACCTCGGTGATCGACCTGATCAAGGAGAAGATGCCGGTCTCGATCTCGCTCGGGCTATGGATCCTGCTGTTCTCCTACGCAATCTCCATCCCGCTCGGCATCAAGAAGGCGGTGTCCGACGGTTCCGCATTTGACGTCTGGACCTCCGGCATCATCGTCGTCGGCTACGCCGTGCCGAGCTTCCTCTTCGGCATCCTGCTGATCGTCGTCTTTGCCGGCGGCTCGTTCTTCGACTGGTTCCCGCTGCGCGGCATCGTCTCCGACAATTTCTGGCAACTGCCCTGGTGGCAGAAGATCCTCGACTACATCTGGCACATGACGCTGCCGCTGATCACGCTGCTGCTGTCGGCCTTTGCAACGACGACGCTGCTCACCAAGAATTCCTTCATCGACGAGATCAAGAAGCAGTATGTGACGACCGCACGGGCCAAGGGCCTCACCGACGGTCAGGTGCTCTATGGCCACGTGTTCCGCAACGCCATGCTGATCATCATCGCCGGCTTCCCCGGCGCCTTCATCTCGGCCTTCTTCACCGGTTCGCTTTTGATCGAATACATCTTCTCGCTCGATGGCCTCGGTCGGCTCGGCTATGATTCGGTCGTCAAGCGCGACTATCCGATCGTCTTTGCTACCCTCTTCATCTTCTCGCTGATGGGCCTGCTCGTCAGCCTGCTGTCGGACCTCATCTATACCTGGGTCGATCCACGCATCGACTTCGAGCGGAGGGATGTCTGATGGCAAGCGTCACGACCTCCCCGGCCGCTGTGGCGCCGCGTGGCTGGCTGTCACCGGTCAACCAGCGCCGCTGGCAGAACTTCAAGGCGAACCGGCGCGGCTACTGGTCGCTCTGGCTGTTCCTGGCGCTGTTCGGGCTCAGCCTGGTCGGCGAACTCATCGCCAATGACAAGCCGATCATCGCCTCCTACAAGGGCGAACTCTTGTTCCCCGTCGTCATCGATTATCCGGAGGAAAAGTTCGGCGGCTTCCTGGCGGAGACCGATTATCGCTCCGATTTCATCCGCGACGAGATCGAGGCCAACGGCTGGATGATCTGGCCGCCGGTGCGCTATTCCTACCAGACGGTTAATTCCAACATCCCGCATTCGGCGCCGACCAAGCCCTTCTGGCTGATGGACAAGGAAGAGCGCTGCTCCGCCTATCCGGACAAGACCAGCGACCGGAACTGCATCGTCGGAAACCTCAACTGGCTCGGCACCGACGACCAGGCTCGCGACGTCTTTGCGCGCATGATCTACGGCTTCCGTCTTTCGGTGCTCTTCGGCCTGACGCTCACCATCGCCTCGGCGGTGATCGGTGTCACCGCCGGCGCCATCCAGGGCTATTTCGGCGGCTGGACCGATCTCCTGATGCAGCGTTTCATCGAGATCTGGTCGTCGATGCCGGTGCTCTACATTCTGCTGATCATCGCCGCGATCCTGCCGCCGGGCTTCTTCATCCTGCTCGGAATCATGCTGCTCTTCTCCTGGGTCGGTTTCGTCGGCGTCGTGCGCGCCGAGTTCCTACGGGCGCGCAACTTCGAATACGTCAACGCGGCACGCGCGCTCGGCGTCGGCAACGGCACGATCATGTATCGTCACCTCCTGCCGAACGCGATGGTGGCGACGCTGACCTTCCTGCCTTTCATTCTCTCCGGCTCGATCACGACGCTGACCTCGCTCGACTTCCTCGGCTTCGGCATGCCGCCCGGATCGCCCTCGCTCGGCGAGATGATCGCCCAGGGCAAGTCCAACCTGCAGGCGCCCTGGCTGGGGCTGACGGCCTTCTGCGTCATGTCGCTGATGCTGTCGCTGCTGATCTTCGTCGGCGAAGCCACGCGCGATGCCTTCGATCCGAGAAAGACGTTCCGGTGAGCGCGACGATGACAGACCCCCTTCTCTCCGTCCGCGACCTCTCCGTCGCCTTTCACCAGGGCGGCAACACGTCCGTTGCCGTCGATCACATCTCCTTCGACATCAAGCGCGGGGAAACCGTGGCGCTTGTCGGCGAATCCGGTTCGGGCAAATCGGTCTCGGCCAACTCGATCCTGAAGCTTCTGCCCTACCCGTCGGCCAGCCATCCGAGCGGCGAAATCCTGTTCAACGGCAAGGACCTCTTGAAGGCCAGCGATGCGGAACTGCGCCATGCGCGCGGTAACGACATCACCATGATCTTCCAGGAGCCGATGACCTCGCTCAACCCACTGCACTCGATCGAGCGGCAGATCGGTGAGATCCTTGAGCTACACCAGGGGCTGCAGGGCGCGGCGCGGCGCACGCGCATTCTCGAGCTACTCAACCAGGTCGGCATCCGCGAGCCGGAAAAGCGGCTCAGCGCCTACCCGCACGAGCTCTCGGGCGGCCAGCGCCAACGCGTGATGATCGCGATGGCGCTCGCCAACCGGCCGGAACTCTTGATCGCCGACGAGCCGACGACAGCGCTCGACGTCACCGTACAGGCACAGATCCTCGAACTCTTGAAGTCGCTCAAGGATGAGCACGGCATGTCGATGCTGTTCATCACCCATGACCTCGGCATCGTGCGTAAGATCGCCGATCGCGTCTGCGTGATGACCAAGGGCAAAATCGTCGAGACCGGACCGACCGCCGAGATCTTCGCCAATCCCCAGCACGCCTATACCCGCCATTTGCTCGCTTCCGAACCGAAGGGCAACCCGCCGCCATCGGACACGTCGAAGCCGATCGTCATGGAAGCCTCCGACATGAAGGTGTGGTTTCCAATCAAGGCCGGCTTTCTGCGCAAGGTGGTCGACCATGTGAAGGCGGTCGACGGCATCGACCTGAAGCTGCGTGCCGGCCAGACGCTCGGCGTCGTCGGCGAATCCGGCTCAGGCAAGACGACGCTCGGGCTGGCGCTGGCGCGGCTGATCTCGTCGAAGGGCCGCATCGCCTTCATCGGCAAGGACATCGACCGCTACAGCTTCAACGAGATGCGGCCGCTTCGAAACCGGATGCAGATCGTCTTCCAGGACCCTTACGGTTCGCTGAGCCCACGCATGTCGGTGGCCGATATCATCGCCGAAGGCCTGAAAATCCACGAACGATCGCTGTCGGACAACGCGCGCGATGCCCGCGTCGCCGCGGCGCTCGAAGAAGTGGGCCTCGATCCTGCGACCCGGTGGCGCTATCCGCACGAGTTCTCCGGCGGCCAGCGGCAGCGCATCGCCATTGCGCGCGCCATGGTGCTGAAGCCGCAATTCGTGATGCTCGACGAACCGACCTCGGCGCTCGACATGAGCGTTCAGGCGCAGGTGGTCGACCTGCTTCGCGACCTGCAGGTAAAGCATGACCTCGCCTATCTGTTCATCAGCCACGACCTCAAGGTCGTGCGCGCCCTTGCCAACGAGATGATCGTCATGCGCATGGGCAAGGTGGTGGAGCAAGGCCCAGCCGAGCGCATCTTCAATGCGCCGAGCCAGGACTATACCAAGGCGCTGATGGCAGCCGCCTTCAACCTCGAAGCCGTCAACTTGACCGCGATCCGCCAATAGGTGTCCGAATGTCCGCAAAAAGCCCCGTCATCGTCGATCTGAAGTTCATTCCGGAGGAAGTCGAGGCGGCGCTTCGCGGGGCCTTCCCGGATCGCGAGGTGATCAACCGCGCCGATGCGGTTCACCACAACCGCGATCTCTCGGGCATCGACTATGCGGTCGTCTGGAAATCGGCGCCGGATCTTTTCGAGCGGGCGCCCGATCTCAAGGTGGTGTTCTCCGGCGGCGCCGGCGTCGATCACGTGCTGACGCTGCCGGGTCTTCCCGAGGTGCCGCTGGTGCGCTTCGTCGACCAGACGCTGACGACGCGCATGAGCGAGTGGGTGGTCATGCAGTGCCTCCTGCACCTGCGCCAGCACCGCGCCTATGAGACACAGGCGGCGAAACGCGAATGGCGCGACCTGACCCAGCCGGAGGCGGCCGACATCACCGTCGGCGTCATGGGCATGGGCGTGCTTGGCCAGGACGCCGCGCGCAAGCTATCGACCATGGGGTTCAAGGTCATCGGTTGGTCGCGCAGCAAGCGCGATGTCGCCGGCATCGAGACCTTCGGCGGCAACGAACTCGACAGCTTCCTGGCACGCAGCGACTTCCTCGTCGGACTGCTGCCGCTGACGCCGGACACCCGCGGCATTTTCAACCTGCGCCTGTTTGCAAAACTCAGCCGCAATGGGCCGTTTGGCGCACCTGTCTTCATCAATGCCGGCCGCGGCGGTAGCCAGGTCGAAGCAGACATCCTGAAGGCGCTCGATAGCGGCGTGCTCGCCGGTGCCTCTCTCGACGTGTTCGAGCAAGAGCCGCTCGCCCAGGACAGCCGCTTCTGGACACTGCCCAACGTCTACGTCACGCCGCACGTGGCGGCATCCTCCGACGTCAAGGCGCTCTTCCGCCATGTGGAGCAGCAGATCGCCCGCTTCGAAGGCGGGCAGACGCTCGAACATGTCGTCGACAAAGTAGCCGGCTACTGATTCAGCGAGAGCAAGGCGCAGCGCTTGCTGCGCTTAAGCTGCTGCCAGAGGCGCAACGTCTGATTCCGCAATGCGAACGGGGTGTCTTGCCTTCATCGGCAATGATCGAGGAGGCTCGCTTCGACGGTCCCGCTCACAGCCGATCAAGGGCGGCGATAGCCCGTCGGCTGCTCATAGAGCCAGCCGATCCGCTCGATCGAGGCTTCCAACCCTTCGCGCGCAACCGTCATCGTGTGGCCGTTGGCATGGATCAGGGTTTCGTCGTCCTCCATCAGCGCGACGTGGCCTTTCCAGAAAACGAGGTCCCCGCGCTTGAGTTCTTCGCGCGCAATCGGTGTTCCCAGGCCCGTCGCCTGCATGTCGGAATCGCGCGGCGCCTGCCTCCCGACCATCATCATCGACAATTGCACAAGGCCGGAGCAATCGATGCCGAAGCCGGAACGCCCGCCCCAGAGATAGGGCGTTTCGACGAAGCGGGCAGCAACCGAGACATAGTCTCCCGGCACGACATTGCCGACCTCGATGCAGTGATTGGCGATGACCGCCTGGCCGCCGTCGAGCAGGAAATAGCGCGTTCCCCGGGTCTCGCGCTCATCGATAACCGTCAGCCGGCTGCCCATCGACAGCGGATAAACGGTCGGGAAGCGCAGATCATGGCCGGTATAGACGAAGGTGCGCGGCGCGGTCACGACATGGGTCGGGCTCTTGAGCACCGGCGCGAGGCAATATTCCGGAAGGTAGCCGACATAGCCGTCGAGGTCGGCCTTTACCCAACACCAGCTGTTGCTGGTGTCGAGCACCCGGACCGATTCGCCGAGCAAGAGTTCGGTATCGGTGCCGCAGGCGAGATCGGGCTTGGCACGCAGCGGCGCAACCGGAACCGAGACGCGCGCAACGCTGCCCTCGACATAGCGCTCAGCCTCCACGACGCCGCGAAGGCGGCTTTCGGCAAGGTCTGGTCGATAGGCATTCAGACGGCGGTCGGGCAGTGTCGACATATCTACTCACTTCAGCTGCTTGCGGCCCTGATCAATGATCAGGTCACCGAGTTTTTCAAGATAGAGAGCACCCTCAACTGTCCTTTTGATGACGACGTTGCGGCGATCACGATCGTCGCGGACGCGATCGACAAGGCCAAGCGCGCCCATGGTGTCGAGCGCGCGGGTGATGACCGGCTTGGTGACACCGAGCGTCGCCGCCAGTCCGCGCACGGTGTGCGGCGGCGGCACGAGGTAGATCTGCAGCAGGATCGCCAGCTGCCGCAAGGTCAGGTCGCGGCTGTCGACGCGAACCTGGGCGAGCGACACCGAATGCCAAAGCCCGAGGGCCTGGGAGGGCGTTAGCTCGATCGGCAATGGCGGCTCCTACGCAAGATACTGATCCGCCACGATAGCGGCGGATCGTTACGCAAGCGTTTCTTTGCCGGTTCCGCCTGGCTGCGGTTACTTCGCCATCTTCTGGACGTGCTGATAGAGCGCGCGGATCGCCTGCGCCTCCCCGCCAACCGTCGAATGCGGACGCTCGGACGGAGCCCATCCGAAGATATCGAAATGCACCCAGCTCTTGGCGTTGGTGACGAAGCGCCGGAGGAAGAGTGCCGCGGTGATCGATCCGGCCATGCCGCCCGCCGGCGCGTTGGTCAGGTCGGCGATACGGGCCGAGACATCCTTGTCGTAGCCGTTATAGAGCGGCATCCGCCACATCGGATCGTCGACCTCGAGGCTTGCTTCCGTGAGATCATGGGCAAGATCGGCATCGTCGGTGAAGAAGGGCGGCAGGTCCGGACCGAGCGCGACGCGGGCGGCACCGGTCAGCGTCGCCATGTCGACGAGCAGATCGGTCTTTTCTTCGTCTGCATAAGCGAGTGCGTCGGCGAGGATCAGCCGGCCCTCGGCATCGGTGTTGTCGATCTGAACCGTCAGGCCCTTGCGGCTACGGTAGATGTCGCCCGGCCGGAAGGCGTTGGCCGAGATCGAGTTTTCGACCACCGGCACGATGACGCGCAGATCCACCTTGAGCTTGGCGTCCATGATCATCAGCGCCAGGCCAAGCACGTTGGCGGCACCGCCCATATCCTTCTTCATCAACAGCATGGAGGCCGACGGCTTGATGTCGAGACCACCGGTGTCGAAGCACACGCCCTTGCCGACGAGCGTTACCTTCTTGTGGCCCTTTTTGCCCCAGCGCAGCTCCAGCAGGCGCGGAGCCTCGGCGCTGGCGCGGCCGACGGTGTGGACCAGCGGGAAGTTCTGCGTCAGCAGCGCCTCGCCCGTAATGACCGAAACATCGGCCTTGTAGTGGGCGGCCAGCGCGCGGAACGCCGCTTCGAGCGCTTCCGGTCCCATGTCGTTGGTCGGCGTGTTGATAAGGTCACGGGCGAGGAACACGCCGGCGAGCTGGCGCTTGATATCGGTTGCGTCCGCATCGGCCGGAATGAGCAGCGTCGGCGGTTCGCCCTTGGCGGCCTTGTAGCGCTCGAAGCGATAGGAGCCGAGGCCGTAGCCGAGCGCGAGCCGGTTGGCCGTCAGCGGCGCCGTTTCGATATGCCATTTGCCCGCCGGCAGCGCCCGCGCCAGCTTGCCAGCCAGGAACGGCGCTTCCGACGGATTGCTGCCGAGGCCGAAGAGCGCGCCACCAAGATGGCCGTCGGCGGACGGGATCAACAGCACCGCGCCGGAATCGGCCGTGAAGCCTGCCTTGCGCGCCCAGTCCAAAGCGATCGGGTCGATCGTCCCCGTCTCGATATGCGCCGGCGTGACGGCGAAGATCGGCAGGGTCTTGCCGGCGCTGGTGTTGAACGGCGACGGCCGCTCGATGAACTGATAGGGGGCCATGAAAGTCCTCGGCTGACAGAGATGGAATCGCGCCATTAACGCTCTGTTAGGGTTAACAGATTATTGCTGGAGTGAAAGTTGCGCCGGTGTTGTCTGAAGTTCAGGTGCGCGAATGCATACTGGGGACACACATGGCCAAATATACGACCTCATCCTCGAAACACGCCCGTTTCTTCCAGGGCGCGGCAATCGCGCTGGTGGCGCTTGCCCTTGCCGGCTGCGCCAACCAGCCGAAGAAGGAACTGACGACGGGGTCGATCTCCAGAACGTCGAAACCGGTGCAGTCGATGACGGCGACCGAGCTTTCGGCCGCTGCCGAAAGCATCGGCCAGGCCTACGAGAAGAACCCCAAAGACCGCGAAGCGGGCCTCAACTACGCCAATCTCCTGCGCATGACCGGCCGCAACGAACAGGCGCTTGCGGTGATGCAGCAGGTCGCGATCAACCATCCGTCCGACCGCGAAGTGCTCGGCGCCTACGGCAAGGCCCAGGCCGCCGCCGGCCAGCTCGAGCAGGCGCTTGCGACGATCGGCCGGGCGCAGACGCCCGACCGTCCAGACTGGAAGCTGAAATCGGCCGAGGGCGCGATCCTCGACCAGTTGGGCCGCGCCCAGGAAGCGCGGCTGCGCTACCGCGAGGCCCTCGAGCTCAAGCCGAACGAGCCGTCGGTGCTCTCCAATCTCGGCATGTCCTACCTTCTGACCAAGGACCTTCGCACCGCCGAAACCTATCTCAAGTCTGCGGCAAGCCAGCCCGGCGCCGATAGCAGCGTGCGCCAGAACCTCGCGCTCGCCGTCGGCCTTCAGGGCCGCTTCCAGGAAGCCGAGACGATCGCCCGCCAGGAGCTTTCCAGCGAGCAGGCGGAAGCGAACGTCGCCTATCTGCGCTCGATGCTGTCGCAGCAGGGCGCATGGAAAGAGCTCGCCAAGGCCGACGACAAGAAGGTCGCCAACTAAAGGCGAACCGCATTCTTCGGAGACGTTCTTGGCGCCTCCAGGCTTCCGATCTACTGCCTAAACAGTCAGCAAGTCGGCTGCGCACATTTGCGCGGCAGGCCTGTCTACGGCTGCGCACAGGCAATCCTCTGACGATTATTGAGCGCCGCCGGCGGCGCGCCGCTGCCTAGAACTTGTCGGCGACCTGGATGCCCGCCGGTCCAAGAATGACCGCGACCAGCACCGGCAGGAAGAACAGGATCATCGGCACGGTCAGCTTCGGCGGCAGAGCGGCCGCCTTCTTCTCGGCTGCGGTCATGCGCTGGTCGCGGCTTTCCTGTGCAAGCACGCGCAGGGCCTGGGCGATCGGCGTGCCGTAGCGGTCCGCCTGGATCAGCGCCTGAACCACGGATTTGACCTCATCGAGGCCGGTTCGCTGACCGAGATTTTCAAGCGCAACCCGGCGCTCGGGCAGGAACGACAGTTCCGCCGTCGTCAGCACCAGCTCTTCCGCAAGCTGCTGCGACTGCGACGCCACTTCGTCGGCGACACGGCGCATGCCCAGTTCCATCGACACGCCCGATTCGACGCAGATCAGCAGGAGGTCCAGCGCGTCCGGCCAGGCCCGGCGTATCGACGCCTGGCGCTTGGAGATCGCATTGGTCACGACGATGTTCGGCGCGTAGAAGCCCAGATAGGCAAAGCCGATCGCGAAGAACAGCCGCACCATGAACGGTTTGTCGACAAAGTTGCCGAGGACGAAGATGTAGACGAGCGCGACCAGCAGGAACAGGAAGGGCAGGCAGAAACGCGCGAACAGGAAGGTGTTGAGCGCGTTCTGCGAGCGGAAGCCGGCCATTTTCAGTCGGTTGACGGTGTTGTCGTCGACGAGCGCGGAACGCAGATTGAGGCGTTCGACGATCTGCCGGATGGAGGCGTTGTTCTGCCCGCGCAGGCTTGCCCTGCCGTTCTGTACCTCGGCGGCAAGCCGCGCACGTTCGCGCGCACGGATCTGCTCGCGCTCGGTGGCAACGGACTTCATCCGCTTGCCGAGGTCACCGCGATCGAACAGCGGCACGATCAGCGAATAGAAGGTCGCGAGCACGGCGAGCGAAACCAGGACGGCGATGACGACGTTCGGATCGGTCAGGGTCTTGATCAGGTTCGTGCTCATCGACGCCCCCTCAGATGTCGAAGTTGATCATGTTGCGCATCACCCAGATGCCGATGCTCATCCAGAACAGGCCGGCACCGATGATCAGATGACCGCGCGGGTCGGTGAAAAGCACCATCATGTAGGCGGGCGATGTCAGGTAGACCAAAAGCGCGACGATGAACGGCAGGGCGCCGATGATGCAAGCCGAGGCCTTGGCTTCCATCGACATGGCGCTGACCTTTGCCCGCATTTTCTTGCGCTCACGCAGGACCTTGGACAGGTTGCCGAGGGCTTCCGAGAGGTTACCGCCCGCCTGCGCCTGGATGGCGATCACGATGGCGAAGAAATTCACTTCCGGCAGAGGAATGCTGTTGACCATGCGGGCGCAGGCCTCGGTCACGCTCAGGCCCACCTGCTGGGATTCGACCACGCGGCGAAACTCGGTCTTGACCGGCTCCTGACCGTCGGCGGCGATGAGACGCAACGCGTCGTTCAAGGGAAGGCCCGACTTGATCGAGCGGACCATGACCTCGAGCGCGTTCGGGAACTCCTCGAGAAACTTCTTGCAGCGCCGCTTGATCAGGTAGCCGATGAACCAGCGCGGCAGGCCGAGACCGGCGACCAGGCCAAAGCCGGCGGCAATGGCAAGCCCGGCCCCCGCCATCAACACGACAAGAAAAGCAAAGAAGCCGAACAGTGCGCTGAACAGATAGAAGCGCCCGATAGAGATCGACAGGTCCGCCTGTGTCAGACGCACCTTCATCGAGGGGGCAGTCTTGGCCGAGCGCTCCTGCTGCTTCTTTTCCAGCTCCTTCAGCGAATCCTGGACGGATTTTCGCCGTTTGGACAGTTCACTCACGCGGTCGCGCGCGGCCTTCATCTTGGCGCGGTCGGTTTCCGCTGCGCTGATCTTGCGCACGCGGCCTTCCGCCTTCTTTTCGCTTTCGATGCGCGAGAACAGCAGGCCGTAGGCAAGCGCCGCCGCCGATATGGCGACGAGGGCCGCGAGTGCCAGAACGGTGATGTCTATCCCGAACATCGCAGCTCCTAGCCCTTGTCCATCGCGTCGAGGGTCGCAGCCAGGCGCTTGTCCTCGTTGAAGTAACGGGCACGATCCCAGAAATGCGGTCGGCCGATGCCGGTCGACATGTGGCGGCCGATAATCCGTCCGCCGGCATCTTCACCGTCGATCTCGTAGCGCATCAGGTCCTGCGTGATGATCACGTCGCCTTCCATGCCCACCACCTCGGTGATGTGGGTAATGCGGCGGGACCCGTCGCGAAGGCGGGACGCCTGGATGATGACGTCCACCGATCCGGCGATGATTTCACGCACGGTCTTTGCCGGCAGCGTATAGCCGCCCAAGGCGATCATCGATTCCATGCGGCTCAGGCATTCGCGCGGCGTGTTGGCGTGGATCGTCCCCATCGAACCGTCATGGCCGGTGTTCATCGCCTGCAGCAGGTCGAAGACCTCCGGGCCACGCACTTCGCCGACGATGATGCGTTCCGGCCGCATGCGCAGGCAGTTCTTGATGAGATCGCGCATGGTGATCTCGCCTTCGCCTTCGATATTCGGCGGGCGAGTTTCGAGGCGCACGACATGCGGCTGCTGCAATTGCAGTTCGGCCGTGTCTTCGCAGGTGATCACCCGCTCATCCGTGTCGATGTAGCGCGTCAGGCAATTGAGCAGCGTCGTCTTGCCCGAACCCGTGCCGCCCGAAATGACGATGTTGCAGCGGACGCGGCCGATGATCTGCAGGAGAACAGAGCCCTCTTGCGTGATCGAACCGAAGCGGACCAACTGTTCGAGCGTCAGCTTGTCCTTCTTGAACTTGCGGATGGTCAGCGCCGTGCCGTCGATGGCGAGCGGCGGGGCGATGACGTTGACGCGGGACCCATCCGGCAGGCGCGCGTCGCAGATCGGGCTCGATTCATCGACGCGACGGCCGACCTGGCCGACGATGCGCTGGCAGATCGAGAGAAGCTGCGCGTTGTCGCGAAACCGGATTTCCGATTCCTGCACCTTGCCGGAAACTTCGATGAAGGTCTGGCCGGCACCGTTGACCATGATGTCGGCGATGTCGTCGCGGGCAAGCAGCGGCTCGAGCGGACCGTAGCCCAGAACGTCGTTGCAGATATCGTCGAGCAGTTCCTCCTGCTCGGAGATCGACATCGCGAAATTCTTGATCGTGATGATGTCGTTGACGATATCGCGGATTTCCTCGCGCGCGCTCTCCGTATCGAGCTTGGCGAGCTGCGACAGGTCGATCGTGTCGATTAGCGCGGAAAAGACCTGCGATTTGGTGTCGTAATAGTCTTCCGTTCGCGCCTGCCGCCGCCTTGCCGGCGGGGCTGGTGTCGGCGATCTGGCGCCAGCGGAGGGCGTATCGGCGAGAACCGGAACGGCGCGCTCGACCACCGGCGCTTGCACCGCAGCCACGATCGGCGGCGGGGCGGAAACCGGGGTGCCGCCGCCTTTACCGAAGCCTTCGTTTCCGCGCTTGCCAAACATCTGGGTAATCCTACGTCCTATTTCCTGCCGAGCGCTGCGAGCATCTTGCCAAGGCCGCCACGCCGGGCCTTCTTCATCGTCACGCGGCCGGTCAGAAGATGTGCGAGCTGCGAGAAGGTTTCAGCGGCCGGCGCTTTCTTGTCGATTTCGGCAATCATCCGCCCGCTGTTCGAAGCGTTGCCGAACAGGGCCGCGTCGAAGGGAATGATGGCTGCCGCTTCGATTTCCAGCGAATCGCAGAACTCGTTGGCGGCAATCTCCGGCCGCTTCGGCATGCCGACCTGGTTCAGCACCAGATGGGGCGGCTTGTCGTTCGGGCGTAGCCTCTTCATGGCATCGAGCAGGTTCTTGGTGTTGCGCAGGCTGGCAAGGTCGGGGATCGCCGTGATCACCACCTCGTCGGCTTCGCCGAGCACGGAGCGCGTCCAGTCCGTCCACAGATGCGGGATGTCGAGAACGGAAACCGGAGCGCTGCGCTGCAGGATCTCGAGGATCGGGTGGAAAGCTCCGGTCTCGAAATCATAGGCGCGGTCGAGCATCGACGGCGCGGCAAGCAGCGACAGGTGCTCGGAGCACTTGGTCAGCAGGCGATCGAGGAACACCTCGTCCAGGCGCTCCGGCGCAAAAACCGCTTCGGCAATGCCCTGCGGCGGATCCTGGTCGAAATCGATATTGGCCGTGCCGTAGGGCAAGTCGAGATCGGCGAGAATCGTCTCGGTCGAGAACAGGCTGGAGATGCCCCAGGCGCAATTGTGCGCGATCACGGACGATCCGCAGCCGCCCTTCGCACCGATAAAGGCGATGCTTCGCCCCAAGGGTTCGGCATCCGGGTCGACGAAGATCGCCGACACCGCCGTGAGAATATCCGGCATCGATACCGGCGCGACCATGTATTCAGAAATGCCGTTGCGGATGAGTTCGCGGTAGAGCCCGATATCGTTGTGCTTGCCAACGAGGATCACCTTGGTGCTGGGGTCGCAGACCTCAGCCAGCGGCGCCAGTTCCGTCAGCAGCGACCGCGGCTCCGTCGCCGTCTCAAGAATGATCAGGTTGGGCGTCGGTACGGTCGCAAACATGTTCGCAGCGGCGTCGATGCTGCCGCTGTTGATGCGCAGGCTCACCTTCGCCATGCGCCGATCCTGCCCGCAGCGCTCCATCAGCCGCAACATCGCGTTGCTTTCGCAAAACGCGTGGATCGAAATCCGCGGCAACGGCCGAACCTGCTCCAGATCGCTCGTGCGCGCATCGAAGGACGGGTCGTCCCCCTCGGCGCCAGTTTCGATCCTGTAATCGATGGTACTCATCTTTTCATCCAGCCGATATCAGTTGAAGGTGATGACCGTGCCGTCCTTCTTCTCGGTTCCACGCCAGTCCGAGATCACCTGGCCGCGCTGCACCGCGTCGATCGGCGACGTTTGACGCGGCCCGAGGAGGTCCGTCGGGTTGGCGATCTGAGCCGCCAGGTTTGATTGCGTGGCGCAACCGAAGTTGTAGTAGTTCTTGTTTTCCATGGTGTTGAGGTTCAGGTCCTCCGGCCAGGTGCCGCAAGGTCCCGTCTGCGCCGTGATCGCCACATAGCTCAGACGGATGGGCGCGGCATCGCCGTAGGGTCCGGCGTCATAGCTCGTCTCCAGCAACCTTTTGGGCGGCACACCGGCGCTCGCCAGCACGCCGCGGATCTCCCGGCGCATCGCCTGGGCTGCGTGGCTGTTGGCAGCCCCCCGCGGCATCATGATCTGCACGACCCCGCTTGCGGAATTGCGATAGTCGGCTGCAAAGCCGGCGATGACATCGCGCGTGCCCTGGGTAAGACGGCGATCGCCCGAGGCAATCGGGATGTCGATGACCCGCTCCCCTTCGGCAAGCACGATCGGATGCCGAGTGCGGTAGTCGTCGGGTATGGAGCCGGTCGCCAGATTGTCCCGCGTGCCGCAACCGGCAAGCAGGGCACCGGCCAGCACCAGGACGGCCGCGCGGCTCGTGCGACGGATGAATGTTCCTGACGGACCTGAGGACATGGCGTTCGGCCTTTCGGAATTCGCGTGAGAATCGGTTCGAAGCGTCATGACCCAGCCTATTTGTAGATGAAGCCAACGTTGCCGTGGTAACGGCCTGCCGGAGCGACTGCCTCCGGACGGCCGTAAATGCGGTTCACGCGACCGAGGAAGTAGCTGTCGAGGTCGTTGACCGGATTGAAGTTGTCGTCAGGCCGGGAGATCGCGCTTTTGGCAACCGGGCGGACCAGATAGGGCGTGGCGATGATGACCAGTTCGGTCTCGTTGCGCACAAAGTCCTTGCTGCGGAACAGCGTGCCGAGAACCGGGATCTTCGCTGCGCCCGGCAGGCCGGACATCGCCTGGCGAATGTTGTCCTGAACCAGGCCGGCGATCACGATCGAGCCCCCGGACGGGAGCTCGACGCTGGTCGAAGCTTCGCGCTTGCGAATACCAAGGAAGGTGTTGCCCGGGATCGTGTTCTTGCCGTTGCCGGTAACGACAGATCCCTCGTAGGTGGGCTCGGAAACGTTCGTCTCGATCTTCAGGCTGATGCGGCCAGGCCCGAGCACGACCGGCTTGAAGTTCAGGCGGATGCCATATTCGACATCGTTGACTTCGCGGATGACCTTATCTTCAGTAACTTCCTGCGTTCCCGGCAGACGGAATTCGCCGCCGACGTAGAACTTCGCTTCCTGTCCTGAAATCGCCGTCAGGCTTGGTTCAGCCAGCGTCCGCATGACACCGGCCTGCTCCATCGCGTTGATGTAGCTGGAAATCGTCGTACCGCCGACTGTCTTGTTGATGATCGCGTTCACGCCGATGCCGACCGCATCGCCGAGGTTTGTCGGGTTGCGGAAGGCGATACCGCTTTCGCCGTCGCCAACACGGCCGTTGAAGCCAAGCTGTTTCAGCACCTGGCGGCTGACCTCGGCCACGGTGACCTTGAGATTGACCTGGTCGTCGCCGTCGATCGTTAGAAGGTTGACGATCTGCGACACCTGCCGGTCTTCGGCGAAGATATCAGCGTCGCCGTTGTTGCCCTGGGCCGTGATGTTGCGCGTGGTCGCTTCACCGCCCTGGAGGAAGGCCTTGGCAAGGTCGACAGCACGGGTGGAATCGAGCGGCGTGCGCACGGTACCGGTCAGCACGATGTTGTCCGAGACGATCTCGACATTGATATCGGCATCCGGAATGAAGCGGCGCAGGTTGGACTGAAGGTTGGAGACATCGCGCTCGACCTCGATGTCGAGGGAGACGATCTCCTCACCGTTGGGACCGAAGACGAAGATGTTGGTCTGGCCGACGGACTTGCCGAACAGGTAGATGCGCCGCGAGGTGCGGGTCACGGCGTCGGCGAGCGACGGGTCGGCGACGAGGATATCATGCGCGTCCGCTGGCAAGTCGACGACCACGGCCTTGTTCAAACCGAGGCTGACCTTCTTCTTCACGCCCGGGCCGCTTTCGACGATGCGGACGACCGAGGACGCGCCGGCAAAGGCTTCCGTCGGCGCCGGCAGATACATGCCGGTCACCGCCAGGCAGAATGATAGGCCGGCTGCGACAGACGCCCGAAATTTGTTTCCGCTCCGCTTCACCTTATGCCCCGTGCTCACCTGGTTCCTGCCCGTGTCTGTCATTGCTGCGTCTGGCCGACCGTGCCATCGCCCTTGACGATGGAGCCGGACTTGATGACCTGAATGTTCGGTTGGCCGTCGCCGCTCAGCAGATAGTCTGCGGCATCCGTGTCAGGCTCCTGTGCGTCGGCGACGCTCCGAAGCGCCAGCGAAATGCGTTCCGCCATCTGCTGTGCGACCGTCATCACCTTCGACTGGTCAGGCGTAAGTTCCAGCGTGGCCGTGGTTCCGACCACCGCCTTGGTGCCGTCATCCTTTTCCTCGACCTGCTGGTCGATCGCGAGCACACGCACATTGCTGAGCACGGTTTCGGTCAGATAGAGCTCGCCGTCACCTTTGCGCACCATGATCACGTCGACGCGGTCGTTTGGCAGGATGAAGCCGCCGGCACCGGTGGCGACAGTGATTTCGGTCGCGACGGCGCGCTTGCCGGCTGGGAGCAGCGACGACATGATGCGGCTGGACGAATCGGCCACCTTTTCGTGACGAACGGGTTCGCCGTTGAAGATCGGCAGGCGCACGACCGCGCCGGTCAGATCGTCGATCGCAGTCGGCTGGTTTTCTTCGGTGATGATGCCATCGACCACGCCGTCCTTCGGCCAGGCCATCCATTGGATGCTGTCGCCACCCAGTCGCGATCCGACGGGCAGGCTCTTGCTGGCGACAAGCACGTTGACGGTAGGGGCACGCTCGACGACGGGTTCAGCCATCTGCGGCGCAGGCGCGCCCGTCAGCCTCATCGCCAAAAGACCGGCCATCGCAGCCGAGAGAACGGCCACTGCCAGTATGATGATGCGAACCGGTTTCATGATTGTTTCCGAGCCCCGAAAAAATGCCAGGGTCAGATTGATCAGGAATTGGTGTAATTATGGTTAACGGATTACTTATGAGCGCAGTTAACGAAAGTTGACCAGCCGGGCGCGTGACCTTTCAGGACAGCCGCGCGAAGGCCGCCTCCATCAGCGGCGACGAGGGATAGGCGGCAAAGCCCCCAAGCGCGATCGCGATCCCGTAGGGAACTTTCTTGGCGGTGAGCAGCAGCTGCGGGAAAGGAATGCCGCTCGCAAGGATCGTATGCTCCTGCCGGCGCAACAAAAGCACCGCGAGCGTCAGCAGCCCACCGAAGATCGAGACATAGAGCAGGAAGGCCGTCAACGACGGCGTCAGGCCGAACCAGATGGCACTGGCCGTGAGCAGCTTCGCGTCTCCGCCACCCATCACGTTCGTCGCAAACAGGGCAAAACATGCGGCAAAGACTGCGGCGGCTGCGAGAAGATGCAGGCCGATTTCCGTAAGCCCCAAGCCGGACATCGGCGCCACCAGGAAGAAGGCGCCAAGCAGGATCACCGAAACACGGTTCGGGATCGTCATCGTCAGCAGGTCAGAAAACGCCGCGAATCCCAGACAAAAGGGAAAAACCACGAAAATGGCGGCTTCAATCATGTTTCCTGCCTCCGAAATGAGAGCAATCTGCGATGCCTGCTGGCTTCCAGATAACAATAGAGCCGCCTTTTGGGGGCGGCTCTATTGCAGGTTCTTGCGAAACCTGTTTCGTCAGAGCTTGCCGGCCGTGGTCGTCGTGATCTTGCCACCGATCCCATTGAACGTGGAATCGAGGGAGTTCCCGAGCGTGGTCGCACCAGCAATCAGGGCGACGGAAATGAGAGCCGCGATCAGGCCATACTCAATGGCAGTCGCGCCGGCTTCATCCCGTAGCAGGCGGCGGAAAATCTTCGTCATGCGAATTTCCCCTCGCTTGCGTTTAGCCGGTTAGAGCTTGCCCGACGTGGTGCTGGTCAGCTTGCCACCGAGGCCGTTGAACGTGCTGTTCAGCGAGTTGCCGAGGGTGCTGGCACCAGCGATCAGGGCAACCGAGATGAGGGCTGCGATCAGGCCGTATTCGATGGCGGTCGCGCCGGACTCGTCCTTCATCAGACGGGCAAAAATCTTCTTCATGATGATTCTCCTACTTCACGTTTGTTGTTCAGCACTTCCGCCAACTGTTGCCGTTGATCGGATGAACCCCAAACTAGTCCTGGCGCATTGCCATCGACTTAAAGAAGGCGGTTACCTGAAGGTTAACGAAGCGTCCCTGATTTTTGGGTAAACGAACAGAAAACGACGAGGCCTCCGCAAAGCCTCGACGGGCTCGACTTAACGGTTCATTCACCAAGACAAGGGAGTATGGCGTGAACACCACCTAGGGACCCGCCATGACCACGCCATTCGCGACCGGCCGAGCCGCCATATTCGCATTCGCGATCGCTGCCCTTGCTCCATCGGTTGCCGCCGCGGCCGAGAGCGACATGATGCGCGTGTATATGGATCACGCGCGCGTACTGAAGCTCGATCGCCCGGTCAGCAAGGTCATTATCGGCAATGCCGAGGTTGCGGATGCAACGGTTGCCGACGCCCGTACGATCGTGATCACCGGCCGCAACTTCGGAACCACCAACCTGGTCATCCTGGATCAGGACGGAAACGCCATCGTCGACGAGCGCATCCTGGTGTCGATCGACGAAGGCAACACCGTGCGCGTCTACAAACAGACGTCCCGCACCGTGCTCTCCTGCACACCAAATTGCGAGCGTCACGCCGAACGTAAAACCGCAGGTAGCACCAATTGATTTTTATGGGTTCCAGGCCGGTGATTCGTTAAAATACACATCACCCCTGAGAACGAAATATCAATGGTTGCTCCATAATCTGCCGCCCGTCTGGCGTAACATGATGGGACGGCGCAATGAACATCGAGCAGGGCACAGGGCGGCCGAGCGGGGCCGAAAAAAGGCGAAAAGGCATCTTCAGCCGCTTCCTTCGCAACCGCAAAGGCACGACGAGCATCGAGTTCGCCATTCTCGCGCTCCCCTTCTTCGTGGTGATCTTCGCGTCGCTCGAAACCTTCGCCGCCTTCTACGGCGACCAGCTGCTTGCGAATGCGACGGAGACGATGGCGCGCAAGGTCCGCACCGGTCAGATCACCTTCCAGCAGGGAAAACAGACCGACATGAGCGAGGCGCAGTTCCGCCAGGCGTTCTGTGAAGAGATCTCGGTCCTGATGAAGTGCTCGGCGACCGAAGCCGGCCAACCCTCGCAATTCTATCTGGACGTCAGAGCGGTCGCCGATCTCAGCAAGTTTCCCGTGCTGATCCCACGCAAGACCGATTCCACCGACATCGACACGACCGGCTTCAAGTTTGCCCCTGGCGGTCCCGGCTCGTTCAACGTGCTTCGCGCCTATTATCGCTGGAGCGTCTTCACAGATCTCGTCAGGCCGTTCATCACCAACCTGCGACCCGCCGGCTCAAGCATGCCGAAGGACTATCTCATGGTGGCGACCGCCACCTTCCGAAACGAGAGCGAGTGAGGCGCCCTGCGATGTCGTATTCCGCATTAGAGATCCTGTGCCTCAAGCCGATCACCAAAACCCTTGGCGCGCTGCGGCGCGACAAGAGCGGCGTCGGTGCGGTCGAATTCGCGATGGTCGCCCCGCTTTTGGTGGTGGCTTATCTCGGCGCCTTCGAACTTTCGGTCGGCTTTACCGTTGCCGGCAAGACCGCGCGCGCCGCAAGCGCTACGGCCGACGTCGTCGCGCAGCAGACGGAGGTCAACAAGGCCTTCCTCACCAATGTGTCGAACATCGCAAAGAGCATCCTGGCGCCCTACGGGAACACCAACTACACGCTGAAGATCAGCGGCATCGCGGTCACGAACACCAATGAGGGCACGATCCTGTGGTCGCGCGATCAGGCAGGCGCCACGCCCTATGCCGTCAATACGAAGGTTTCGCTGCCCGCCCAATTCACGGCGACCAACTCCTTCGTCATTCGCACGGAACTGACCGTGCCGCATGAACTCCTGCTCTATGCGCCAAGCCTTCAGGCGACGGCAAAAACCATCGATCTCTCCAAGACGGCCTACTTCCACGCACGCCTCTCCCAGCCGATAAAATGCTCGGATTGCTGATCGGACGGGTATCCGACGCAATTGCATTGAACAACAAGCGGCGCTATCCCTTCGAGATTGCGCGGGTGCCCTAGAGGGCGCGCCTGCGCTTTTCCGGAGGTTTCGGGCCGCAATCGCTGCGCGCCCGCTGTCAGGTGCATCATGGCGCGTGCCTTTCTATTCGTTCTCGATTCCTTTGGCATAGGCGGGGCGCCTGACGCCGAAGCCTTCGGCGATCTCGGTGCCAATACGCTTGGCCATATCGCCGAGTTCTGCGCTATCGGCGCTGCCGACCGGCCCGGTTTGCGCGAGGGGCCGCTCAGCCTGCCAAACATGTCTGCGCTTGGTCTGATCCACGCGGCGAAGCTTGCGACCGGCACCGTTCCCCAGGGCATGCCTGTGCCCAATCGCGTCTATGGCGCCTATGGCGCGGCAAGCGAGGTATCGCGCGGCAAGGACACGCCCTCCGGTCATTGGGAAATCGCCGGAACACCGGTCATGTTCGACTGGGGCTACTTCTCCGCCGAAGGCGACGCCTTTCCGCCGGAGCTCGTCGAAGACATCTGCCGCGAGGCCAACATTCCCGGCATTCTCGGCAACTGCCACGCCTCCGGCACCGACATCATCGCCCGCCACGGCGAGGAACATATGCGCAGCGGCAAGCCGATCTGCTACACCTCGTCGGACTCGGTCTTCCAGATCGCAGCGCACGAGCAAAGCTTCGGCCTCGACCGGCTGCTCGAGCTTTGCCTGATCGTTCGCCGCCTGCTCGACGACTACAATATCGGCCGCGTCATCGCCCGCCCCTTCGTCGGCACGAGCCCGCAGACTTTTGTGCGCACCGGCAACCGCCGCGACTTCTCGGTGCTGCCGCCCGAGCCGACGATCCTCGATCGACTGGTGGAGGCCGAGCGCACGGTCCACGCCATCGGCAAGATCGGCGACATCTTCGCCCACCAGGGGGTGACGAAGCTGACCAAGGCCGACGGCAACATGGCGCTCTTCGATGCCAGCCTCGCAGCCATCGACGAGGCCGAGGACGGCAGCCTGGTCTTCACCAATTTCGTCGATTTCGACATGCTCTACGGCCATCGCCGCGACGTTGCCGGCTATGCGGCGGCGCTCGAGGCCTTCGACGCACGCCTGCCCGATCTCGACCGGCGCCTGCAGCCGGGCGACATCGTCATCCTGACGGCCGACCATGGCTGCGATCCGACCTGGCGCGGCACCGACCATACGCGCGAGCGCGTGCCGGTGCTGATGTTCGGGCCGTCGCTGCGCAGCCGCTCGCTCGGCATTGCCAACACCTTCACGCATATCGGCGAAACCGTCGCCAAGCATCTCGGCATCGCGCCGGGCCACCATGGGAGAAGCCTCATTTGACCGCACATCTGAAGAAGGCGGAACTGCATTGCCACATCGAGGGCGCGACACCGCCCGAGCTGGCTCTCGCCCAGGCCGATAAATACGGCGTCGACACCAGCGCGATCATCCGCGACAAGGCCTATGTCTGGGAAGACTTCACCAGCTTCGTGAAGTGCTACGACGCCATCGCCTCGCTGTTCAAGACCGAGGAAGACTACGCGCTGCTCGCGGAAGCCTACCTGACGGAACTCGCCGAAGCGGGCACGATCTATAGCGAGATCATCGTTTCGCCCGACCACGGCAACACGATCGGCCTGGGCGCCCACGCCTATCTCGAAGGCCTTGCGGCCGGCATGGAAGCGGCCCGGCAGAAGACCGGCATCGAATCGCGCATGCTGATCACCGGCATCCGACATCTCGGCCCGGAATCGGTAATCAAAACGGCCGAGTTCGCCGCCAAGCGCGAGCACAAGCTCGTCACCGGCTTCAACCTCGCCGGCGAGGAACGCATGCACAAGGTCGCCGACTTCGCGCGCGCTTTCGACATCGTGCGTGATGCCGGCCTCGGGCTGACGATCCATGCGGGCGAACTCTCCGGCGCCTTCAGCGTGCGCGACGCACTCGACCATGTGCGCCCATCGCGCATCAGCCACGGCGTGCGGGCGATCGAAGACGCGGATCTGGTGCGGCGCCTGGCGGACGCCGGCGTGGTGCTCGAGGTTTGCCCCGGCTCCAACATCTCGCTTCAGGTCTTCCCGGATTTCGCGTCGCATCCGCTGCGCGCACTGCACGAGGCCGGCGTGCGCGTGACGCTCAACTCCGATGATCCGCCGTTCTTCCACACGTCGCTCGCCCAGGAATACGACATCGCCTCCGCGGTGATGGGCTTCAGCGACGCTGAGATCAACGGCATGACCAGGACCGCGATCGAAGCCGCCTTCGTCGACGAGCCGACGCGTAAGCTGCTGCTGGCGCGGATCTAGGGCAAAGGTCGCGATTTGCCGGCTGGGGATGACGGTCTCCCGCCGGCCAATACCCTTGCGGCGACGACGCATTCCATGGAAAAAGGACGGATACAAAAAATCCGGAAAGGTGAGCCATGAACGGCGTTACAGTGATCGATCATCCGCTTGTGCAGCACAAGCTGACCATCATGCGCAAGAAGGAGACCTCGACTGCGGGTTTCCGCCGGCTTCTTCGGGAAATTTCGACGCTGCTCTGCTACGAGGTGACGCGCGATCTCGAACTGACGATGGAGCGCATCGAAACGCCGCTGCAGGAAATCGACTCGCCGGTCCTCGAAGGCAAGAAGCTTGTCTTCGCCTCGATCCTGCGCGCCGGCAACGGGCTGCTCGAAGGCATGCTCGAGCTGGTGCCTTCCGCCCGCGTCTCCCATATCGGCGTCTATCGCGACCATGAAACGCTCGAAGCGGTGGAATACTACTTCAAGGCACCCGAGAGCCTGTCAGAGCGCCTGATCATCGTCGTCGATCCGATGCTTGCCACCGGCAACTCGTCGATCGCCGCGATCGACAAGCTGAAGGAACGCGGCGCCAAGAACATGCGCTTCCTCTGCCTGCTCGCCGCGCCCGAAGGCATCCGCAACTTCCAGAGCGCGCACCCGGACGTGCCGATCTTCACGGCCTCGATCGACAGCCACCTGAACGAACTCGGCTACATCATGCCCGGCCTTGGCGATGCGGGCGACCGCATGTACGGCACCAAGTGATTTGCTGATCCTTAACCAGGATCTGAAGTCGATGAAAAAACCGCCGGATCCCGGCGGTTTTTTCATGCCCTCTTAGGCGTCATCCGTTCGATTTGGGCGAGCATATCTGTTCGATCGAGAGGTGATGTCCATGCTCGCCCGTCTGCTTACATTGGCCGGTGTGGCTGCGCTTGCGGCGATGCTGGTGCCTCACTTCGCGACGAGCGTCCTGACACAGGCCGACAGCAACTCGGCCGTCGAAACGACGCCTGCCGCGCCGGCAATGACAGCGAAATACGCCTCTGGACGCAGCGTCGTGCTCGACGCGGACGGAAGGGGACATTTCTTCGGCACGTTTCGCATCAACGGCCGCACCGAACGCGGGCTGGTCGACACGGGCGCCAGCGCCATTGCCATCAACATTTCAACCGCGCGCCGGCTCGGCATCTCGCCCAGCTCGCTCTCGTTTGTCTCCCGCGTCAGCACCGCCAACGGGGTCATCGAAGCGGCTCCGACCATGCTGAGCCGGATCGAGATTGGCGGTATCGTGGTGCGCGACGTGCAGGCGCTTGTGCTGCCGGACAAGGCGCTTTCCGGCACGCTGATCGGCATGACTTTCCTCAACCGATTGTCGTCCTTCCGCGTGGAGGACGGCGCCCTGCACCTCGTCAGGTGATCTTGGCCAGGATAGGAGACCTCGTCTCCGGCTCGACGTCGTCGATCGTGTAGAGTTCCAACAGGCGTCGCCGGGCCGCTTCCGCAGCCCCCTGGTCGGCCGCGTGAACGAAGGCGATCAAATCGCCCTTCTCGACCCGCGTTCCAAGCGGCTTCAGGGCGTCGAAACCGACGCGATGATCGATCCTGTCGTCCGGATGCGAACGCCCGCCGCCGAGGGCGATCACGGCCATGCCCAGTTCCCGCGTCTCGCAGGCAGCCAGATAGCCGGATTGCTCGGTCTCGACCGGCAGGATGACCGGCGCACGGCCGAGATAGGCGACCGAGCGCTCGATGAAATCCGCCGGTCCACCCAGCGCATGGACCATCTTCCCGAAGCGTTCCAGCGCTTCTCCGCTGCCAAGCACCTTACGCGCCAGGGCTTCGCCCTGTTCGGCATCGCCGGCAGCCCCGCCCGCCACCAGCATTTCGGCGGCAAAGGCGAGCACGACCGTTTCAAGCCGTGTTCCCTTCTTCTCGCCCCGCAGGAAAGCCAGGCAGTTGTCGATCTCCAGCGCATTGCCGGCCGCGTCTGCCAGCGGTTCGTTCATGTCGGTTAGAAGTGCGCAGGTGCGCACGCCGGCGCCGTTGGCAACGTCGACCAGCGAGCGCGCCAGGATCTCGGCCTCGCGCGTGTCGCTCATGAAGGAACCGTTGCCGAGCTTGACGTCGAGCACCAGCGACTGAAGGCCGGCCGCGAGCTTCTTCGACAGGATCGAGGCCGTGATCAGAGGTACCGAATCGACGGTCGCGGTGACGTCGCGGATCGCATAGAGGCGTTTGTCGGCAGGCGCGAGATTGGCGGTCTGGCCGATGATCGCGCAGCCGATCTCGTCGACCGTGCGGCGGAAGACAGCCGCCGACGGCTGGATATCATAGCCGGGTATGGATTCGAGCTTGTCGAGCGTGCCGCCGGTGTGCCCGAGGCCACGCCCTGATATCATCGGCACGGCGAGCCCGCAGGCAGCAACGATCGGCGCCAGCATCAGCGAGACGTTGTCGCCGACACCGCCGGTCGAGTGCTTGTCGGCAATCGGGCGTGAAATGCCACTCCAGTCGAGTGTCTCGCCGCTGTCGCGCATCGCCAACGTCAGCGCGACGGTCTCCTCGCGACTCATGCCGGAGAACCAGATCGCCATGGCGAAGGCGGCGACCTGTCCTTCGGAGATAGAGCCATCCGACAGGCCGCGAATGAAATCCGCGATCTCGGCCGGGGCGAGGTGCTCGCCGTTGCGCTTTCGCCTGATGGTTTCCTGCGGAAGCATCGTCACCCGCGCACCGCGTCGGCCGCGATCATGTCTGCGAGGATTGCGGCCAGCCGCTTGCCGCCGACCGGCGCCATGTCCTTGGTCTCGTGATGGCTGATCTCGCCACCGGTCATGCCGGCGCCGAAATTGGTGATGACAGAGGCGGCAACGACGCGGAGGCCGAAGAAGCGTGCGAGGATGACTTCCGGAACCGTAGACATGCCGACGGCATCGGCGCCGAGGATGCGCGCCATGCGGATCTCCGCCGGCGTTTCGAAGCTCGGGCCGGAAAACCACATATAGACGCCGGCGAGAAGCGGAATGCCGAGGCGTTCGGCGCTCTCCTGCATTCGCCCCGCAAGCTCTGCATCATAGGCATTGGTCATGCCGACGAAGCGATCGTCACTTTCGACGCCGATCAACGGGTTGAAGCCCGAATAGTTGATGTGATCGGAGATCCGCATCACCGATCCCGGCGGCAAATCCTCCCGCAGCGATCCGGCGGAATTGGTCAGCACCAGGCATTCGATGCCGAGCGCCTTCAGGGTCTCCAGCGGGCCGCGCATCGCATTGGCGTCGCCCTGTTCGTAGTAGTGGACCCGGCCGGAGAGCATGACAACGGGCACGCCCGATAGCGTTCCGGCCACGAGCTCGCCGGCATGACCGGAGACGCTGCTGACCGGGAAGCCGGGGATTTCGGCGTAGGAGAGGCGCAACGTCTCGTCCAAAGCCTCGACCAGCGAACCGAGGCCCGAGCCGAGCACGATGCCATAACGCGGAGACAGGTCGCCGAGCCGGGCCTTCAACAGTTCAGCAGCCGCGGTCATCCCAGGATCTCGGTCTCGAAGCTGTGCGGAAGGAGATCGGATAGCGCCAGGGTCTTCTTCACCCCGGTCTCGTCACAGAGGAAGATACGCGTGCTGGCGCCGGAAAATTCCGCCAGCCGCTGACGGCAGCCGCCGCAAGGCGGGCAGAGCGCCAGCTTCTCGGCGATCACGGCCACTTCCAGGATCTTGCGCTGGCCGGCCATGACCATATGGCTGATCGCGGTGGTCTCGGCACACCATCCCTCGGGGAATGACAGGTTCTCGATGTTGGCGCCGGTGTAGATCTTGCCGTCTTCGGCGCGGATCGCCGCGCCTACCGGAAATTTCGAGTAGGGCGCATGCGCCTTGGCCATTGCGTCGCGCGCGGCTTCGAACAGTTCCTTTTCCATGGTTCTAGCGCTCCTTCACATAGGGGACGCCGCCGGCCTTCGGCGGAATGGCCTTGCCGATGAAGCCGGCAAGCAGGATTACGGTGAGGATGTAGGGCAGCGCCTGCATCAGCTGCACCGGCACCTGGCCGATCAGCGGCAGCGGATTGCCCTGCAGGCGGATGGCGAGCGCGTCAAGGAAGCCGAAGAGCAGGCAGGCAAGCATGATATTGAACGGCCGCCACTTGGCGAAGATCAGCGCTGCAAGCGCGATGTAGCCCTTGCCAGCGGTCATGCCCTTGACGAAGCCAGCGGTCATGGCCAGCGACAGATAGGCGCCGGCAAAGCCGCAGAGAATGCCGCAGCAGATGACGGCGCGATAACGCATCCAGATCACCGAGATACCGGCGGTGTCGACCGCGCCCGGGTTCTCGCCGACCGCGCGCAAACGCAGGCCGAAACGGGTGCGGTAGAGGATCCACCAGCTGATCGGCACCATGGCAAAGGCGACATAGGTCAGGATGAAATGCCCAGAGAGCAGGTCCGAATAGATCGGGCCGAGGATCGGGATTTCCCGGATACTGTCGGCATAGGGGAAGGTGATCGTCTGGAAGCGCGCGCCTTCGCCGAGCGCCGGCGTGCGACCACCCTGGCGGAACCAGGCTTCACCGAGAATGACGGTCGAGCCGGCGACGATGAAGTTGATGGCGACGCCAGAGACGATCTGGTTGCCGCGCTGGGTGATCGAGGCATAGCCGTGCACCAGCGACAGCGCGATCGAGATCAGGATGGCGGCGAGCAGCCCCATCCAGACGGATTGGGTGACGGCAGCGACAGCGCCGGCGGCAAAGGCGGCCCCAAGCATCTTGCCTTCAAGGCCGATGTCGAAGATGCCGGCGCGCTCGGTAAAGAGCCCTGCCAGCGCTGCGAAGATCAGCGGAACGGATACGCGGATGGTGGACTCAAGGAGCACCACGATGACGTGGAAGAAATCCATGGCTTCAAGCTCCCTTGGTCTGTGCCACGACGGCCGCACGGCGGCTCTGCATCGCAAACAGCCGGGCAATCGCCGGCCTGAACATGTTTTCGAGTGCACCGGCAAAGAGAATGACGAGACCCTGGATGATGACGATCATGTCGCGCGAGATCGACGGCATTTCGAAGGAGATTTCTGCTCCGCCCTGGTAGAGCATGCCGAAGAGAATGGCCGCCGGGATGATGCCGGCCGGATGCGAGCGGCCCATCAGCGCCACGGCGATGCCGACGAAGCCTGCGCCCTGCACGAAGTCGAGCTGCATGCGCCCCTGTTCGCCCATGATCGGATTGAGCGCCATCATGCCGGCAAGCGCGCCTGAGATCATCATGGTGATGACGGTAATACGGCTCTCGCTCATGCCGGCGTAACGGGCAGCCGAAGGGCTGTGGCCCATGGTGCGCATCTCATAGCCAAGCTTGGTGCGCCAGATCAAAAGCCAGACGCAGAAGGCCGCGACCAGCGCCAGCAGGAACGAGACGTTGAACGGCGCCGTGCCGATATCGAGGCCAAAGATCGCGAGCAGCCAATCGAGCTTGGGCAGTTGCCCCCCTTCGGCGAAGGTGCGCGTCTGCGGCGACATGGAGCCAAGCGGCTTCAGCACGCGTGTGAGCAGGTAGACCATCAGGCTCGAGGCGATGAAGTTGAACATGATCGTCGTGATGACGATGTGGCTGCCGCGCTTGGCCTGCAGCCAGCCGGGCAGGAAGGCCCAGGCGGCGCCGAAGAAGGCGGAACCGAGGATCGCCAGCGGGAAGACGACGAACCACGGCATCGTCTGGTCGAGCCAAAGGCAGGCGAGTGCCACGCCGATGCCCCCGACATAGGCCTGGCCTTCGCCGCCGATGTTGAAGAGGCCGGCATGGAAAGCGACCGCGACGGCAAGACCGGTGAAGATGAAGGTGGTGGCGTAGTACAGCGTAAAGCCGAGATATTCGCCGCGGCCGAAGGCGCCGTTGATCAGGTGATAGGCCGCCTCCAGCGGGTTTTCACCGACGAGCAGCACGACGAGACCGGCGACGAGGAAGGCAACGGCGAGGTTGACCAGCGGGACGAGGCCGTATTCGACCCAGCCCGGAAGCTTAGCATAGGGGGTGCTCATTCTGCGGCCTCCTTGCGGCCTTCAACGCCGGCCATCAGCAGGCCGAGTTCGCCCTCGGTCGCATCCGGATCGCGCTCACCGACGACACGGCCGGCAAACATGACGAGGATACGGTCCGACAGGGCGCGGATTTCATCGAGTTCCACGGAGACCAAAAGGACAGCCATGCCCTGGTCACGCATCTCGATGATCCGTCTATGGATGAATTCGATGGCGCCGACATCGACCCCGCGCGTCGGCTGGCCGATGATCAGCACATCGGGCCCGCGCTCCATTTCGCGCGCCAGCACGATCTTCTGCTGGTTGCCGCCGGAGAAATTGGCGGTCTTCAGCCGCGGATTCGGTGGGCGGATGTCGTATTCGGCGATGCGCTGCTCGGCGTCCTTGCGGATCGCATCGACGTTCAGGAAGACTCCGTTGAGGTAACGCTTGTCGTGATGGTAGCCGAGGATCGCGTTTTCGCATTCCTCGAACTTCAGCACGAGGCCGACATGGTGCCGGTCTTCCGGCACGTGGGCGAGCCCACGATTGCGCAGTTCGGAAGGGTCGGCGCGGCCGGTAACGTCGATCGGCTTGCCGTTCAGAAGCACGGAGCCCGACACGGCGCGACGGATGCCGGAAATCGCTTCGAGCAGTTCGGACTGACCGTTGCCGGCAACACCGGCGATGCCGACGATCTCGCCCGCCCTCAGGTTGAAGGAGACGTTGTCGACCATGGTGACGCCGCGGCCGTCCTTGACCGTCAGCCCATCGACGGCGAGCTTCACCTCGCCGGGCTTGGCTTCGCCCTTTTCGACACGCAGCAAGACGCGACGGCCGACCATGAGTTCAGCGAGTTCTTCCACCGAAGTCTCGGCCGTCGTGCGCGTCGCGACCATCTCGCCGCGGCGCATGACCGATACTTCGTCGGTGATCGCCATGATCTCGCGCAGCTTGTGGGTGATGAGGATGACGGTCTTGCCCTGGTTCTTCAGCTGTTCGAGCACCCGGAAGAGGTGGTCGGCCTCGGCTGGCGTCAAGACGCCGGTCGGCTCGTCGAGGATCAGGATATCGGCGCGGCGATAGAGCGCCTTCAGGATCTCGACGCGCTGCTGCAGACCAACGGGCAGTTCCTCGATGACGGCATCCGGATCGACTTCCAGCGCGTATTCGCGCTCCAGCCGCTTCAGCTCGACGCGCGCCTTGGCGATACCCTTGTTGAGGATCTGGCTGTCCTCCGCGCCGAGCATGATGTTTTCGAGCACCGTGAAATTCTCGACCAGCATAAAATGCTGGTGGACCATGCCGATGCCGGCGGCGATCGCCGCATTCGGATCACGGATGGCGACTGGTTTTCCATCGACGAGGATTTCACCGCTATCGGCCTGATAGAAGCCGTAGAGGATCGACATCAGGGTCGATTTTCCCGCACCGTTTTCGCCAATGATGCCGTGGATCGTCCCTTTGCGGACTTTTAGATTGATGTTCTTGTTGGCGTGGACCGGACCGAAACTCTTGTCGATCCCACGCAGTTCGATGGCAATATTGTCCATATTGGCCTTGCGATCCCCAAACTGGCCCGCTTCGGCATTCTTCCCAGAAACCGTGCCGGCGATTTTTTTACCATTTGGTCTAAGTTTATCATCGATTTTTCGGGGCGAAAGCCCTCAACCGTGATCTCCTTATACTCTCATCAGATCGCTGGTGAGAGTCCAGCGTGAATATACACAGGCACTTGGACGCGAAAAACCGGCGACAATGGGTGCCGCCGGTCCTTCGTCCTGGGAGTTATGGTGGTTCTCAGGCGGCTCGCACGGGCCGAAGTAGCCTGAGGGCATTCATCGTGACGAGAACGGTGGCACCGGTGTCGGCGAGGATCGCCGGCCAAAGGCCGGTGACGCCGATGATCGTCGTCACCAGGAAGACGGCCTTCAGGCCAAGCGCAATCGTGATGTTCTGTACGATGTTGCGCATCGTCGAGCGCGAGAGCCGGATCATCGCCGCAACGTCGCCCACGCGGCCGTGCAAGACCGCTGCGTCCGCCGTTTCCAGCGCCACATCGGTGCCACCGCCCATGGCGATACCGATATCGGCCGCGGCCAGCGCCGGCGCGTCGTTGATGCCGTCGCCGATCTTGGCGACATTGAAGCCTTCCGCCTTCAATTCGCGCACGATGCGTTGCTTGTCCTCGGGCAGCAGTTCAGCGCGGACCTCCATGCCGAACTGGCGGCCGATCGCTTCGGCCGTGCGGCGGTTGTCGCCGGTCAGCATGACGACGCGCAGGCCGGCATCGGTGAGCGCCTTCACGCCCGCGGCCGCATCCGGCCGGGGCTCGTCGCGCATGGCGATGGCGCCGGCAATCATGCCGCCGGCCACCAGCACCGAAACGGTCTTGCCTTCATCGTTGAGTGCCGCGACGCGCGCTTTTTCGTCGGGCGTCATCGGCGTCCGCTCGGCGGCAGCTTTGGGCGAACCGAAGAAGAGTGCTGCGCCTTCGACCGTGCCTTCCAGCCCCTTGCCGCCGACCGCATTCACGGTGGCGATAGTGGGGATCGCAACGCCATCGGTTGCGCTGCGTTCAAGGATGGCCCGGGCAAGCGGGTGGCTCGATCCCTGCTCCAGCGCGGCCGCGAGGCGCAGAACGTCGGCCTCCGAGCGGCCGAAGCCGACGATATCCGTCACCTTCGGCTTGCCTTCGGTCAGCGTTCCGGTCTTGTCGAAGGCGGCGGCCGTGACCTTGCCGACATTCTCAAGCACGGCGCCACCCTTCATCAGCAAGCCGCGACGGGCGCCGGCCGAAAGACTGGCGGCGATCGCTGCCGGCGTCGAGATGACCAGCGCGCAGGGGCAGCCGATCAAGAGGATCGCAAGCCCCTTGTAGATCCATTCATCCCAGGAGCCGCCCCAGAGAAGCGGCGGCAGAACGGCAACAAGCGCCGCAACGACGACGACACCCGGCGTGTAGTAGCGCGAGAAGCGGTCGATGAAGCGCTCGGTCGGCGCCTTGCTTTCTTGGGCTTCCTCCACCATGCGGACGATGCGCGCAATGGTGTTGTCGGCAGCGGCGGCCGTGACCCGCACGCGCAGCGCGCCGGAACCATTGACGGTGCCGGCAACGACGGTGTCGTCGACCTCCTTGCGCACCGGCGTGCTTTCGCCGGTCACCGGCGCTTCGTCGACGGCGCTTTCGCCAGAGAGAATGACGCCATCGGCCGGAATGCGATCGCCGGGGCGAACGAGAATGACGGCGCCGACGCTCAGCGTCTCAGCGGGAACCTCATCCAACCGCCCGTCGCGCTCGACGAAGGCGGATTTCGGAACGAGGGCCGTCAGCGACTGGATGCTGGCGCGCGCCTTGCCGGCGGCCACGCCTTCCAGCAGTTCACCGACCAGGAAGAGCAGGACGACCATCGCCGCCTCCTCGGTCGCACCGATGAAGACCGCGCCGATCGCGGCAATCGTCATCAGCATCTCGATCGAAAACGGCGTGCCCATGGTTGCGGCGACAAAGGCGCGCCGCGCGATCGGCAACAGACCCACGAGCATGGCCAGCGTAAAGATCCAGGGTTCGGTCGCCGGAATCGTCTTGCCGAGCGCATAGGCAGCAATCAGGGCCAGGCCGCTGGCGATCGTCAGCTTGCCCTTGCCCGACTTCCACCAGGGACCGCTCGTCGGGCCGTGGTCATGACCATGAAGTCCCATCGCGGCTGCGGCCGCCTCACTCTTATGGCCGGCGTTGCCTTCGTGATGACGGCCGTGATCATCGTGTCGGTGATCGTGATCATGACCGTGGTCGTGATCGTGACCGCTGTGATCGTGGTCATGGTCATGATCATGCTCATGATTGTGATCGTGCCCGGAGCAGACATGGGCCGTCTTGCGTTCCGGCGCCTGGCCGGCCTGGATCGGATGCAAACGATAGCCGAGCTTTCCAACCCTGCTCACGATCGATGTCGAAAGATCGTTCTCGTCGGCAAACTTGACCGACATGGTGCCCGCCGACACAGAGACCGATACGTCCTCGACGCCCGAAAGCCGACGCACCGCCGTATCGATCTTGGACGCGCAGGACGCGCAATCCATGCCTTCGACGCGATAACGGGCTTCCCGAATAGTGCTCGCCATAACCTGCTCCTTGCAAATTCTGAAGCAAGGCTACGACCTCTAGCAACTAGAGCTACAAGGCCAAATTGCCGCCTGAATGCAGATTTTTGGCGAATTATCGTGACAGGAAGCGGATAACCCAGTCGGCGATACCCCGATAGGGTGGTTTCACCAGGTCGCTCGGCGCCGGATCGAGTTTCCTCAGCACCGGCATCGCCTTGGAGAAGGTCAGGAAGCCGTCGCGCCCGTGATAGTGCCCCATGCCGCTGGCGCCGACGCCGCCGAAGGGCAGGTCGTTACAGCCGAACTGGTAGAGCGTGTCGTTGACGCAGACGCCGCCGGCGACGATGCGCGACAGAACCGCCTCGATTTCGGCATTGTCGCGACTGAAGCAATAAAGCGCCAGCGGGCGGTCGCGATCGCGCACATAGGCGATGGCCTCCTCGATGGAGGCGTAACTGACGACGGGAAGGATCGGCCCAAATATTTCCTCGCCCATGACGGCGCTATCGCGGTCCGGCTCCAGCACGAGTGTCGGCATGAGGACGCGTCGCCGCGCGACCACGTCCACTGCCCCGTCGAGAAGCGAAACCACCGGATGGCCGCGCCCCTCGGCGTCCGCAATCAGCCGCTTCAAGCGCTCGTACTGGGCGTCGTTGATGATCGAGGTGTAATCGTCGAGACTGCGTTTCGACCGGTAGCGCGCGGCAATTTCCCGCTTCAGCAATTCCGTGAAAGCATCCCGCTTGCTCTCATGGATCAGCACATAGTCGGGCGCGATGCAGGTCTGGCCGGCGTTGAAGAACTTGCCGGTTGCAATACGGGCGGCGGCCTTGGCGAGGTCCGCGTGCTCTCCGACGATCGCCGGCGACTTGCCGCCGAGCTCCAGCGTAACAGGCGTCAGGTTCTGCGCGGCGGCCGCCATCACCTTGCGCCCGACGGCGGTCGAGCCGGTGAAGAACAGGTGATCAAAGGGCAGCGCCGAAAAGGCGGCCGAAAGCTCGGCCGTCCCAAGCGCGACCGCCACCCGCGTGTCCGGAAAGACTTCGGCAAGCAGCGAACGAAGGAATTCCGCGGTGCGCGGCGTGTGTTCGGACGGCTTCAGGTACACGTGGTTGCCGGCGGCGATCGCCGCCACCAGCGGCGCAAGCGCCAGGTTGACCGGATAGTTCCACGGCGAAATGATGCCGACGACGCCGAGCGGCACGTACCGCACCTCGGCCTTCGCCGGCCACAGTTTCCAGCCGGCCTTGCGACGCTCCGGCCGAACCCAATGTTTGAGCTTTGCCAGCGTGTGGTCGATTTCCGCAAGCACGACGCCACCTTCGCCAAGCAAGGTCTCATGCCGGGCGCGATGGCCAAAGTCCTGGTCGATCGCCTCGCACATCTCCTCCATGCGGGCGCGCAGGCGATCCCTGAGCCGGCTCAGGTCCGCACGGCGTTGCTCAACGGACGGCCTTTCGTCGCGCCAGGCTGCGCGCAGTCCGTCAAAGGTGGCACGGAGGTGTGAAGTATTGTCAGTGGCTGTGGTCATCGGTCGAACGGGCAAAAAACCATTGGGCCGCGTAATAGGTGCCGAGCACCCAGAGCGCGTTGAAGGGGATCGCGAAGCGGAAGCGACCATAGGCGAGAATGCTGTCGCTGATCAGGAACAACAGGCCGCCATAGGCGGCGAACCGTGCTGCCGTCGCCTGAGGCGTTCCCGCAAGCTGCCGGGCCCGGGAGATGGCCTGGGCCGCCATGACACCGAGCGCCAGTGCATAGATGATGACGGGAATGCGCATGTCCTCGGGAAGCGACGTCCAGAGCCCACCGACAACCGCGAGCGCAACGAGGGCAAAGGCGGCGAAGATACCTTTGCTATCGGCAAATCTGGCGTCGCGGGTGAGCGCATAGATGTAGGCGCAATGGGTCAGCAGGAAGCAAACGAGGCCGGCGAGGAAATAATCACCCGGCAGCATCAGGAAGACATCGCCGGCTGCCGCAAAGACAAGGCCCATCGCGACGGCCCAGGTATAGGCACTGGATGTTTGGGAGATCGTTCGCAACACCACGACGAGAAGCAGCAGGGTCGCCGTGGGCTTGGTCAGATAATGCAGCCAGCGCCAGAAAGAATCGTCCGAGGCGGAAAGCAGGCTGCCGAGGATTGCCAGGCCGGCACAGACAAAAAAGAGCGCGTAGGCGGGTCGATTTTGCCGAACGTCCAGGGTTCCCTGATAACTCATGCGACGCCACTCCCCCGCCCTGTCCGAGCCGCGTTTGGACTCCGGTTCACCGCGATAGTTTCTATTTTTGCGCGATTGTCCAGCGCGGTGCGCGACATCAAGAACGACCACGCTTTCCCGATGGTATGCGATCCGTCATCACCCATGTGATGAACCGACTTTCTCGCGGCCGGATTGGCCTTTCGCCGGCGGCGGGCCCATAGTGCGTTCATGATCGCCAGTCCCGCCAGCCTGCCGCAGCCAAAATCAGCCCCCGAACTTCTTTTGTTGCACGCCTTGCCGCTCGACGGCTCCATGTGGGCGAAGCAGATGCATCTTTTGCCTGACGCAACGTATGCGCCAAGCCTCTATTGCGCAGGCGACACCCTTCACGCTTGGGCGCGAGCCGCGCTCGAACCGGTCAAGGGCGACAACATCATCGTGGTCGGCTGTTCCGTCGGCGGATCCTGCGCACTCGAGGTCGCGATGATCGCGCCGGAACGGGTATCTTCTCTCGTGCTCATTGGTACGAAAGCGAGACACCGGCCCGATCCGGCTTTCCACGCCCGCGCTCTTCGGGTGATCGAGAAGGATGGCCTGGAGGCGGCCTGGGAAACCTACTGGGCGCCGTTGTTTTCACGCGCCACGAGCGCCGCCGTCGTCGACCAGGCGAAAAGGATGGCACTGCCGCACTTACCCGGTGAGATCGCCCGCGGGGTCAGCGTGTTTCACACAAGACCGAGCCGGGATGATTGCCTCTCCGCGTTTCCCGGCCGTGTCACGATCGTAAGCGGTGCGGACGACGTTGCTCCCGGGCCAAAGATCAGCGCCTCCCAGGCAGAAGCCACCCTCGATGGACATCTGCGCATCATCCCCGAGTGCGGTCATTATGTACCCTTGGAGCGACCCGGCGCACTCAATCGGATACTGGCTGAGGTAATCGCGGCGCAGCGGCGGGAGCCAAGAACCCGTTGATGGCGTGCTGGCGGCGCGACTTGGCGCTGTTTGTTTCGCCTTTTGGTGCGGTGTCAACTTCGCCTTTAAACGGACAAAAGCCCGCGGGATTTCTCCATGCGGGCTTTATGATTTGGTTGCGGGGGCAGGATTTGAACCTGCGGCCTTCAGGTTATGAGCCTGACGAGCTACCGGGCTGCTCCACCCCGCGTCCAGCGCAAATCCCTTTGGGATTTGGCGCGATCGCGTAAACCGCTTTGCGGTTTATGCTTTTCCGGTCCGGGTTTTGCGTGCGCAAAATCCCGTTATTTGTCTCAAACCTAGCAAAACAAAAGGGCCGCTTGAGGGCGGCCCGTGTTCGGCTGGGCCGAGGGATGAAGAGAAGGAGATCTTTGATTTCCGGATTTTATCTTGCGCTTTGCAGACCTGGCAGCGACCTACTCTCCCGCGTCTTAAGACGAAGTACCATCGGCGCTGGGGCGTTTCACGGCCGTGTTCGGAATGGGAACGGGTGCAGCCACCCCGCCAGAACCACCAGGTCGGCAAAGCGCAAGATTTGAGCTTGCGGGCTCAAACCGGAATGAGAAGCTGGTGAGTTGGTCGAGCCAACTCGTTTTGTTTTGAACACGTCTTTTAGCTCATCATGTGATGAGCATGAGCAATGGGAACGATCAAGCCAATCGAACGATTAGTACTGGTAAGCTTCATGCGTTGCCGCACTTCCACACCCAGCCTATCAACGTGGTCGTCTT